>CAVZIX010000009.1:0-125517 GCA_963775395.1 uncultured Actinomycetes bacterium | reverse complement strand
ACACGCCTGGAGGGTCATGTCGTTCTCGCCGGCGTAGGCCTGGAGCCCGGCTCGCTCGATCGCCTCGCTCTGCGCGATCACCTCGTCGACCAGATCGGGGTGCTGGTCGGAGAAGAATGCCCCCATCCAGTAGAGGCTCGTGTCCATGAGCGACTCGAGGAAGGAGTCGTCTCCGGCGGTAAGGCTCGGCTTGGCGCCCATCGGCGCGCAGGTTACCCCGACCCGCTCAAGTCGAGCGCGCCCGTGACGGCGTCCACGACGGTGCCGGCATCGACGGGAACCTCGACCGGTACCTCCACCGGCGGGAGCGCCTCCGGCGTCGGGAGGCGCAGCACAGCCGGAAGGTCGGGGCGCTCGCGGGTGCGTCCTCCGGAACGGCCTCGCGAACGTCCGGACCGACCGGCACCGCCGGCGGCTCGGCGCCCTGCGGGGCCGGCGCCTGGCCCCCCACGGGCAGCCGGCGGGGTGCTTGCGGCGCCGCCGCCAAGCGCCCATCGCGACCGCGGTGGTCGCGATGGTCGCGATCCGTCGGGGCGCGGCGCGGACCTCGATGCGCCGGCCCGCACTCGGGCTGGGAGGTCGCTCGAGCTCAAGCCCGCGGGTGGCGTCTGTCCGATGCTCGGCGCCGGCCGGCATGGCGTTCGCTTGCCCGTCGCCACCGATCGCATCCGTGCCGCCGCCAACGCCCGCGCCTCCGAGCGTGGCGCCACCCGCGCCGGCGATGGCGACCGCTGCCACGCCGGCCGCCTGGCTCCCGGCCCCGCTCGAGAGGAACGGCACGGGCAGCAGGGCGGCCGCCTTGCGCGACAACCGGCTCGGGGCGCCGAGCGGCTTCACTCCCAGCTCGTAGGCCCGGCGCCTGCAGGAGTGGCAGCGGCGCGCGTGGCGTGCCAGGCGCTCCTCGTCTCGCCCGTCTCCGGCCCCCTCGGCCAGACGCACCATGACGGCCCGCATCGACTCGCAGCGGCGCCCCTCGGAGATGTCCGTGTACTCGGCCTCGAGCCGGCGGCGCGCGAAAGAGCGCCGTCTCGACCGACGACCGGCTGAGGTCGAGGCGCTCGGCGATCTCGCGGTAGGACATGCCCTCCAGCTCGCGCATCACGCATACCTGGGTCTGCACCTCGGGGAGCTCGTCGAGCGCCCCCCGCAGGTGGCCGAGGTGCTCCCTGTTGATCACCGCGGTCTCCGGAGGCGGCGCCGCGGCGAGCCGGCTCCGGCTGGAGCGGCGCAGCAGCCCTTGCGCGTCGACTGAGACTTCCTCCGCACGACCCGTACGCCGCCAATGGTCGATCGCGGCGTTACGCGCGATCTCGAAGATCCAGGGCTTGAAAGCGATCGGCGCATCCGTTGCGCGCGTCCGGCGCAGCGCGGAGAAGAACGCGTCCTGGGCCAGGTCCTCGGCTCGAGCGTCGTCTCGCACCATGCCCCGCACATAGGCGGCGACGCGATGGTGATAGCGCCGGTATAGCTCCTCGAATGCGGAGTCGTCGCCGACTCGGACCGCGGCCACCAGCTCGCGGTCCTCCCTGCCCACACGCGCAGCGATCATCCCTGCCTCCCGCCTAGCGATCGTCCCTGCCTTCAAGGCGAATGTACCCCTCGAGCGCGAGTTTGAAAATCCTCCCACCCGCTCCCCCGAGGGCACTCACCCGAGGGGTGATATTCCTCTCACATGGCCAATCGCGACGAGATCATCGCCCACCTCGACGACTTGCTCGAGATCGATTCGTTCTCCGACTACGGGCCGAACGGGCTGCAGGTGCCGGGCGCCGAGGAGGTGACGAAGGTGGTCACGGGCGTCACCGCCCTGGTCCTCCAGCTCTTCGAGAGCGCGGCAGAGTCCGTCGAGCTCGTGATCACCCATCACGGACTGTTCTGGGACTTCCATCCGCGCACGATCAGCCCGTCGATGAAGCGGCGCCTACAGGCGCTCTTCGAGACCGACATCTCGCTCGCCGCCTATCACATACCGCTCGACGCCCATCCCGAGGTCGGAAACAACGCGCTCATCTGCACGGAGCTCGGCTTGGAGCAGGCGGAGCGCTTTGCCGACTACAAGGGGCACACGATCGGTTTCGTCGGTCGCTCGGCCGAGGGACTGGATTCGCCGCTTGCTCCAGCGCTGCGCGGCCGCCTTCGGCCGGGAGCCGTTCGTCTGGGCCGCCGGCCCCGACCCGGTCCACAGCGTCGGGATCGTGTCGGGCAGCGCCACGGAGAATTCGGCCAAGCAATCGGGCTCAGGCTCGATGCCTTCCTCACCGGCGAGCCGGTCGAGCACGTCATGGCGGACGCCCGCGAGAACCACGTTCACTTCATCGCCGCCGGCCACTACGCCACGGAGGTGTTCGGCGTCCGCCGTCTGGGAGAGCTCGTCGCCGAGCGGTTCGGGGTCGAGCACCGGTTCGTGGATGTGCCCAATCCGATTTAGCCGCAAGCTGGCCGAATGGACTACCCGAAATCGCCCAAAACGGCTTGCGCTGTCCTGAGGAGCCAGTACCCTGCTTATTACGGCCAGGTTAAGCACGAGGAGGAGTATTTACATATGGCGATCCACCTACGGCCCCGACGAGCTCGGACGTGAAGCAGGAATGCACCGTCGCGAAGTGATCAACAAGTGCATCGAGCTCGGGGTGCCAATCTTCCAGGGGCGGATCGACAAGACCCTCTTCATGAGCAACCTCAAGAAGGCCTCTCAGACGAGGGAGCTCGCGAGCGCGTAGTCGGCGGCGCCCGCACGGCTGCGGGCCCGCGCCGCTACCCCTAGACTCCGCAGGTCGCCGCGGACTGGCTCCGCGGCCAATTTCGCGGACTCTGGAGGGAGAACTCAGGATGGAAGCAGTCACGGCGGGCAGCGAGGCCGGCGCGGGCACCGGGTCGAAGACCATCGCCGACCTGCTGCCTCGCGGTACGGAAGTACGCGGATACGGCCGCGCTGCGCCACAAGGTCGGCGAGGAGTGGGTCGACGTCCCGTACTCCGAGCTCGGCGAGATCGTCAAGGAGGTCGCGCTGGGCCTGGTGGATCTCGGCATTGAGCCGGGCGAGAAGGTCTCGATCCTCGCCCACACCCGTCCCGAGTGGACCTATTCCTGCTTTGGCATCCTCACCGCCGGCGCCACCCTCGTCACGATCTACCAGACGAACTCCCCGGAGGAGTGCCAGTACGTCCTCGAGCACTCCGACTCGCGCGCGGTCTTCGTCGAGGACGCCGCTCAGCTCGCCCGAGGTCCGCGAGGTCGAGGACCGCTGCCCAGAGCTGCGGCACGTGATCGTGATGGACGCGAGCGACGCGGACCTCGGCGACGCGATCTCCCTGGACGCTCTGCGCGAGCGCGGGCGCGGCCGCGACGAGTCCGAGTGGGCGTCCCATCCGAGGCCGTCACCCCGGAGGACATCTGCCTTTACATCTACACCTCCGGCACCACGGGGCCGCCCAAGGGGTGCCTGCTCTCTGCACGCCAACTATCGCGCGATCACCAGCGCGGTCGCAGAGCAGGCCGTTCTCGGCCGCGGCGACTGCTCGTACCTCTTCCTGCCGCTCGCCCACGCGTTCGCGATCCTGATCCAGTTCGCGTCCTTCGACCTCGGCGTAACACTCGCCTATTGGTCGCGCGACCCGAAGATGATCATCGCGGACATCGCCCAGGTCAGCCCGACCTACTTCCCGTCGGTGCCGCGCATGTTCGAGAAGATCTACACGCTCGCCACCTCGAACGTCGAGGACAAGGAAACCTGAACAGGCGATCAAGCTCGGCGTGAAGGTGCGCATGATCAAGGAGGCCGGCGAGGAGGTGCCGGCCGAGCTCCAGCAGCACTTCGACGCCGCCGAGGAGAAGCTCTTCAAGAACGTCCGCGGGCTGTTCGGCAAGAACATCCGGGAATGCGTCACGGGCGCGGCTCCGATCGCGCCGGAGATCCTGGAGTTCTTCTTCGCCTGCGGCGTGCCGGTGATGGAGGGCTACGGGATGACCGAGACGGCCACGAGCGCGACGGTCAACCAGCCCCACGGCAACCAGTTCCGCTTCGGCTCCGTGGGCAAGGCGATGATCGGGGTAGAGATCAGGATCGGCGACGACGGCGAGGTCCTGCTGATAAAGGCCCGAACATCTTCGAGGGCTACTACAAGAACGAGGAGGCCACCCGCGTCGGCATCGAGGGCGAGGACGCCTGGTTGAACACCAACTCGGCCGCCTTGATCATCCTCGACGGCTTCCTGTACATCACCGGCCGCAAGAAGGACATCATCATTACCGCGGGCGGTAAGAACATCACCCCCGCGAACCTCGAGAACGGGATCAAGCAGAGCCGCTGGATTCCCAGGCGGTGGTGATCGGCGACCGGCGGCCGTATCTCATGGCGCTGATCACGCTCGATCCCGAGGAGGCGCCGGTCCTCGCCGAGCAGCTCGGACTCGAGAGCTCGGACCCCGCAGCCATGGCCGAGGACGAGAAGGTGCGCGCCGAGGTGCAGCAGGCTGTCGACGAGGTCAACTCGCACGTCGGTCCCGTCGAGCAGGTCAAGCGCTTTGCCATCCTCGACCACGATCTCTCTCAGGAGACCGGCGAAGCTGACTCCGACGCTCAAGGTCAAGCGCAACGTCGTGCACGAGAAGTACGCCGATCTGATCGACGAGACATACGCCGCCGCTCGGTGACGTCACTACCCTGACTGGAGGGCGCGCCGCCCTCCTCGCCATGGCCAGCAACGACCCCACCGACACCGGCGGACTGTTCACCGGGCGGCGCCCGGGAACGGCGCCCGTCCGCTACAGCGACGACGTCGCGCCCTCCTCGGAGCGCCGTCGGCGCGCCGACAACGTCCTCGCGTATGCCCTCCTGGCCCTCGAGGTCGCGCTCTGCCTCTCGCTGTTCGGCCCCCAGCCTCTGGCTTGGCTTTGGATCGGCTCCCAGGTCGACTACCTGACCGGGTATGTGACCGCCGGCATCTCGACGGTAATGCTCGGCTGCCTGGCCTCGCTGATGCTCACGATGGCGCTCGCCAAGCGGGTGGACCACGCGTGGAACTCGCTGAAGGCGTTGCCGGCCACCGTCAGGAGCGGGGCGCGCTCGAGCGCATCTTCGCCATGAGCGTGGGGATTGCCCTCGTGCTCTTCGCGGCCTGGTTCTTCGTGATCGAGGGACCCGGACCGAGCCTGGCCCCGGGCAACTGAGACCGGGCTCCGGCGTGGGCTTCCGCGACTACTACCGGCAGTTCGACGACTTCGACGAGTTCGAGCTCAACCGCGAGCGGCGCGAGCGCCGCCAGCGCGAGAAAGCGGCTCGCGTCGAACAGCTGCCCGAGCTGGACCTGTCGGGAACCGAGTGGCCGGACATGCCGCACTCGGAGATAGCGAACGCGGCGATCGCGCGAGCGCGCGGCCTAGTCAACCGCTATCCGGACCGTCACGCCACCGCCGTGCGGCGCCTGCTCGCCGAGCGCCACGAGATCGATCCCGAGCGGATCGTGATGGGCAACGGCGCCGCCGTGCTGCTGCAGTCGGCCGTCCTCTTCCTGCTGGGACGCGGGGACGAGATGCTGATGCCCTGGCCCTCATATCCGCTCTATCCGCTGCTCGCCACCCACGCGGGAGCGCAGCCGCTCGCGTGCGATCGCGGCGCGGTGCTCGACTCCATCACCGAGCGCACGCGAGCGGTCGTGATCTGCAACCCCAATCATCCGACCGGCGAGTACCTCCCCTCACACGCGCTCGGAGCGCTCCTGTCCGCCCTCCCGGACGGAGGTCTACGCGCTTGTCGACGAGGCGCTGGTGGACTTCCAAGATGCCGAGGACACCTACGCCTGCCTGCACCTCTTGGCGCGGCCACGACACTGACCTGTACCGGACGGATTTCTGCGTCGCGACCCGCGCAGTCGGCCAACTCGACACCCAGCTTGCGCGCGCCGAAGAGTGTCTGAGTCTTCTGAGCGCTGCCCGAGCCGCTAGGCCTTCTCGAGCTGGTACGGATAGCGGGTCTGATCGGCGTCGAGCTTCTGGACGAGCTCGAGCAGCAGATGCTGGAGCTTGGTCAGGCGCGCTCGGCCACCATCGTCCATCTGCCTCAGATCGCGCTCGAGCGGGTCGAGCCACTCCTTCATCGTGCCCCGCTTTTCGATGAAGGTCGCGTAGCCCATGCAAGTCGTCTTCCCGTCGGCAGTCATGATCATCCGCTCGCCAAGTCCCCGCTGCTCCACTCGCCAGATCATGAACTGTCGGCCGAAGTCGTCGGTCAGGAACGCCTCTCCGATGTCGCGGAGAAGCTGCCCGATCTCGCGCGTCTCCTCGTCTTTCAGGAAGCGGAGAAACTGGATCTCCCGACGAATGATCTCGCGCCAGCCGAAGAACTGCGCGAAGACGTACAACGTGCTCTCGAGGGCCGCGTCCTGTTTCTCTGCCTTGTTCCCGAGCACGTACTCCTCGGTGAATCTCTTGCGGAGAATGTTGTGGAGTCTCGCCTGCAGCTCGTACGCCGCCGCGAGTAACGGATCGCGATGCTCCTCGAGCACTCTTCTCGCCTCTCGACGCGCCTGCAGCATCGGTGCGCCGAGGATCGTCGCCGCCGTGCTGAAGATCGAGCCGACGAGGGCGATCAGCGCGATGATGATCGCCGGGTCCACGGTCGTATCGTTTCAGGTCTGCCGGGTGGAAGAGCGACGCCGTCTCAGCCGTCCTTGAAAACGGGAGACTGATGCGATTCACTTGTGGGACTTGGTACGTAAGCCCGGTGCGCCGCCGGGCGCGAGGGAGAGGCGGAGAGGTGCCGCAGCTCATCCCATCCCGAGCCAACGTATAGCGAAGGCGAGTGAGCGCCGTGGACCCAGCCCAGCTGGATCGTCACTTCCCAGACATGCTCGATGCCCTTGCGGACGGCGGTGTCGTCCCGCTCCTCGGCGCCGGCGCCAATCTGAGCGGGCGGCCCTCAGGGTGGATCGAAGGAAGTGGGTTCCTCCCAAGCGGAGACGAGCTCGCGAAGTATCTCGCAGCGCGGTACGAGTTCGACGAGGGCGACCAGGAGCTCATCCGTGTCTCCCAGTTCGTCGCTCTCCAGGGGGCCGGTCCGCTGGGCCTGTATCGCCTGCTGCACAAGGTCTTTCGTGGAGAGCACGAGCCGGGCGCCGTCCACAAGCTCCTCGCGGCAATCCCTGGCACGTTTCGTGCGCGGGGCGAGGAGCCGAGATATCAGCTCATCCTCACGACGAACTACGACCGTGCGCTGGAATCCGCCTTCGATGCCGCCAACGAGCGCTACCACCTCCTTTGGTACGTCTCCGAGGGCCCAGACACGGGCAAGTTCAAGCATCGGCCGCCAGAAGGGGGGAGGCTAAGGCGATCGAGCAAGCCAACAACTCAGATGTCTCGACGCAGGACTACACGGTCATCCTCAAGATCCACGGCGGCGTGGGCGAGGCTCCGGGGTCGGACAGCTACGTGATCACGGAGGACGACTACCTCGACTACCTCACGCACAGCACCGAAATCGAGAGCCTCTTTCCGGTTCACCTCCTCGGGCAGCTTCTCAACGCCAACTTCCTCTTCCTCGGCTACAGCCTGCGCGACTGGAACCTCAGGGTGATCCTCAACCGCATCTGGCAGGAGCAGCCCGTGAGGGGCGGATCCTGGGCGATCCAGCGGGAGCCGAAGGCGCTCGACTCGCTCTTCTGGAAGAGACACCAGGTCGAGATTCTCGACATCGACCTGGACGAGTACGTGCACGAGCTTCGCCGCCGTCTCGGGCTCCCTGAGCCGGTCCAGCCCTCGATCGGCGCCCGCGCGTGACCCTGGTCGCGGCGCCGACTCGAGGAGCGGCGGCCGCAGAGCCGACCAGGCCGTTCAAGGGGCTGGCCGCCTACGAGGCGGCCGATACCCTGCTCTTCTTCGGGCGCGAGCGCGACCGGCGGATCGTCGCCGCGAACCTAAGATCCTCGCGGCTCACGCTTCTTTACGGCCCGAGCGGAGTGGGCAAGAGCTCCCTGCTTCGCGCGGGCGTCCTCGCCGACCTTCTGGAGCAGGCTCGGGCAGAGGCCGCCGCCGGGGAGCCGCCGCGCTACGTCCCGGTTCTCCTGGCCGACTGGAGTAAGGACCCGGTTGCCCGGCTCGCGAAGGCGATCAGGAAGGCCGTGCGCGACCTGCACGGGCCCGAGGCTGCCGCCGCGCTCCCCGAGGGCGGCGGCCTCTCGGCCACACTCGAGGCCTGGGCGGAGCACGGCCACGGCGTCCTGCTCGTGATCCTCGATCAGATCGAGGAGTACTTCGTCTCTCGTCCGGACGAGGACGGCGAAGGCACCTTCGCCGTCGAGTTCCCGCGGGCCGTCAACCGGCGCGAGCTTCCGGTCCACTTCCTCGTCTCGATCCGCGAGGACGCCCTCGCCCGGCTCGACCGCTTCAAGGGACGGATCCCGTCGCTCTTCTCGAACCGGCTCCACATCGAGCATCTCAGCCGGACGGCGGCCCGCGAGGCGATCGTCAAGCCGGTCGAGCAGTTCAGCGCCGGTCGCGTCCGCATCGAGGACGCCCTCGTCGACGCCGTCCTCGACCAGGTTGCCATCGGTCAGGTTCGTCTCCGAGCCGACAGCGCGGGCGCGGGCGATGCTGCGGCAGGTCGCGACGAGACCCAGCGGCGCATCGAGGCGCCGTTCCTCCAGCTCGTGATGGACCGGATCTGGGAGGTCGAGGTCGCAGAGGGCTCGTCGGCCCTTCGCCTCTCGACCTTTGTCGATGCCAACCGACTTGGGGGCGCCAAAGCGATAGCGCGCGCGTATCTCGACCAGGCGATGAGCGGCCTCACGCGGGACCAGCGGGCGCTGACCGCCCAGGCGTTCCGCTTCCTCGTCACCTCGTCGAACGCCAAGATTGTTTGGTCCACGACGGACCTCGCCAAGGCGCTGGGTTCCTCGAAGGAGGAGGTCGAGCCAGTGCTCGGCAAGCTGGCCGACGACCGCATCCTGCGACCCGTCGCTCCGTTACCGGACCGCCCGGACGAGTCGCGATACGAGATCTTCCACGACGTCCTGGGGCCGGAGATCCTGGACTGGCGCGCCGCGTGGGAGCGCCAGGTGGCCGAGCGGAAGCGCCGCAAGCTCGTCGCGGCGATCGCCGCCCTCGCCGTCCTCCTCGCCGTCATGGGCGGCGCGGTCTGGCTCGCCTTGGACAGAAGAGGGAGGCCGACCAACAGGAGTCCATCGCACTTGCGCAGGGAGAGCTCGCGCGGGCACAGGAGTTCGCGTCCGCGTCCCAGGCAGCGCTCGAGGCCGACCGGACAGAAGCGGTCAAGCTGGCGCTCCAGGCCTTGTACGCCACGCGGACTCCCGAGCCCGAGGCGGTCGACGCGCTCAAGCTGGCGCTCTCGCGATCCCGTGAGTGGACCCGGCTCAGGGGACACGAGGACTGGGTGAACGGAGCTGAGTTCAACGAGGACGGAACGCAGGCGGTGACCTCGAGCTGGGACGGAACGGCACGAGTCTGGGACACGGAGACCGGCGACCCCCTCGCCGTGTTCCAGGGCCACCGAGGGGCCCTATCGCAGGCGGTCTTCAGCCCGCAGGGAGACCGTGTCCTCACGGCGGGGGACGACGAGACAGCGCGCATCTGGAATGTGGCGACCGAGGCCGAGGTCGCCGTCTTCCGCGGTCACGAGGAGGCGATCTCCTTCGCGGAGTTCAGCCATGACGGAGGCCTGGCCGTCACCGCGGGAGGCGACGACAGGACCGCACGCGTCTGGGACACGAAGACTGGGGAGGAGTACGCGCAGCTCCGCCACGACGACCTGGGTCAGCACGGCTCGCTTCAGCCCCAACGACGCGCTCGTCGTCACGGCCAGCGACGACAAGACGACCCGGGTTTGGGAAGCCCGAAGCGGTCGACTGCGCGACGAGTTCCGGAATCCTAAGGGAAGCGTATGGCTGGAACCCGGTCTGGTCGGCTGTCTTCGCTCCAGACGGCAAGCGCGTGGCGACGGCGAGCGAAGACGGGCTCGTGCGGATCTGGACGGTGGGCGCCGAGACGAAACCGACCGTCTTGCGAGGTCACAGCCACGTGCCGAAGGCGTCGAGTTCGCCGCTGGAGGTCAGCGCCTCCTCTCCTGGGGCGGCAAGGAGGCGCGGCTCTGGCACCTCAACGGGTCAACGATGAGAGAGCGCGTCCTCAGCCACTCGGACTGGGTCCAGCCGCCGGCTTCAGCGACGATGGTGGCCTGGTCGCCACGGCAGCCGCTGACGGCAGCATCCGCCTGTGGGAGTCGGCGACCGGGGCGCTCCTCGACGAGTGGCACGGACACGGAAACGCGCCGTTCACTGTCGACTTCTCGGCCGACGGACGTTCGCTCGTGACCGCAAGCGCCGACCGGACAGCCCGTATCTGGGAAGCCGAAACCGGAACCAAGCTTCGGGGCCATGACGACTGGGTGAACGCGGCCGCCTTCAACCCGCGCCGCGACGAGATCGTGACCGCGAGCGCGGACGGCCTAGCCCGCGTCTGGCGACCGGCGGGATCCTCGTGGGCGCCCGCAGCCACCTTCGCTGGTCATGTAGGAGCTCTGCAGGACGCGGCCTACAATGCAGATGGAACGCTCATCGTCACGACGGGCGCGGAGGACTGGAGGGCGTACGTGTGGAAGCCATCCGGGGAACAGGTCGATTGGCTGGGCACCGAGCGGACCCACGACGACGGTCCGTATGAGCGCGGCATTCTCGCCGAACGGACGATTCATCGTTACGGCCGGGCGTGACCGCAAGGCGAAGATCTGGGAAACCCCGACCGGGCCAGGCACGAGCTTCGACCCCGTCGCGATCCTCGCTCACGAGGGGGTAGTCACCGACGGGGAGTTCAGCCGTGACGGCGACTTGGTCGTGACAGCGGGGTTCGACGGAACCGTGCGTGTCTGGCAGTGGAAGACCTACCGTGAGGGCCGCGTGAGGGTGTCACCGCGGCGGATCGAGGTCGGGACGATCCTGTGGGCGTGACCTTCGACCCGACGGACGGGAGCAAGATCGCCACAGCCGGCTCCAACGGGACCGCGCGGATCTGGGACGTGGAGACCGGGAATCCTGTTGGCAGGCCCTTCAAGGGACACGTGGGTACCGTCACGAGCGTGAACTTCAGTTCCGACGGTACCCGCCTCGTAACGACCGGCAGCGACCGGACTACGCGCGTTTGGGACGTCAGGAGCGGGCGCCTCCTCTCGGTCATGCGGCGCCATGCAGACCTCGTCAACACAGCCGTCTTCAGCCCCGACGAAACGCTCATCCTGTCGGCGAGCGACGACGGCACGGCACGGGTCTATGCGTGTGAGACGTGCGGTTCGCCGCAAGAGCTCGTGCAGGAGGCCGAGGAACGCCTCCGCGCGGCCGGCGTCCACTGGACGCGACCGTAACTGCGAGCAGGCGAAGCCAAACCCTGCTGAAAGAGCCCGCATGCGCCCTATCCGGCCCGCCCCAGAGTTCGAGGCTCAACATCGAGAGGCCGAGGAGAAGCGACGTTGCGGCCACGCCACCCGTCCCCATGCTCGGTCGTGCCAAGGGTTCTTACAACTGGTTGGAACGAGAAAACCCCGCCGTGGCGGGGCTTCTCTCCGACAGGGCCGGCAGGACTCGAACCTGCAACCCCCGGTTTTGGAGACCGGTGCTCTGCCAGTTGAGCTACGGCCCTTCGGCTGGCGAAAAGGCATTGTACCGGGGTGCGCAGGAGGCCCCTCGGAGCCCTTTTCGCCGTCCTCGCGACGGGTTTCGGCGTCATCGGCTTCTACGCGGCCGAGGCCGGCGGCGCGGCCTGGGTGATCGCCTTCGCGGCCGTCCTCCTGGCGGTCTGGATGGGCGAGCTCGCGTTCAAGATGTTGCGCTAGGAGGGTTTGGCCCTCCTACTAGGAAGCTGCCGAAAGCTCCCGAGGGCCGGTCTTCCTTTTATCCTCTGCGCATGGTCGAGAGCTCGATGGACACCCAAGCCCTCTGGCGCGAGTTCAAACGCACCGAGGATCCCATCCGCGCGAAGGCGCTGCGCGACCGTCTCATCCTCACGTACGCGCCGCTGGTCAAGTACGTCGCGGGCCGTCTCGGGAGCGGCCTGCCGGCGCACGTGGACGAGGGTGACCTCGTCTCCTACGGGCTGCTCGGGCTCATCGGGGCCATCGAGCGCTTCGACATCAACCGCGACATCAAGTTCGAGACGTACGCGATCGCGCGGATCAAGGGCTCCATCATCGACGAGCTCCGCTCCATGGACTGGGTGCCCCGCTCGGTGCGCGCCCGGGCGCGCGAGATCGAGCGCACGATCGCACAGCTGGAGGCGAAGCTGGCGCGCGCGCCGACCGACGAGGAGATCTCTGCACAGCTGGGCATCACCGAGGACGAGTTCCAGGACTCGCTGCTCGAGATCTCGCGTACGTCCATCGCCGCGCTCGACGAGCTGTGGACGAGCTCCTCCACCGGGGGCGACCCCGTGGCGGTCATCGACACGATCGCCGACCCGGACGCACCCGAGCCGCAGAGCGCAATGGCCCACACGGAGCTGCGCGAGGCTCTCGGCGACGCGATCTCCCGCCTGCCCGAGCGGGAGAAGCTCGTGGTCACGCTCTACTACTACGAAGAGCTGACCCTGCGCGAGATCGGCGAGGTCCTGAGCGTGACCGAGTCGCGGGTGTCCCAGCTCCACACGAAGGCGATCCTCCGCCTGAAGGCACGCCTCTCCGCCTCGCGCTCCCACGCGAGCCACGACTAGCGGCCTCGAGCCTGCATCTTCCCTGCTCGGAGCGACCAAGCCGCTAAACTCGCCGTCCGTGCCGCCCTTCGAGCCGAGCAAGATCCGGAACGTCGCCGTGGTCGGACACCGGGGGACCGGGAAGACCTCGCTGGTCGAGGCGATGCTCTTCCAGGCGGGTGCCACCAACCGCCTCGGGTCCGTCGAAGCGTCGACCACGGTCTCCGACTGGGACGACGACGAGCACCGCCGGCAGATGTCCCTGGCGGCCTCGCTCTGCCACCTGGAGTGGCACGAGCGCAAGATCAACCTCGTCGACACGCCCGGCGACCCGGGCTTCCAGGCGGACACGCTCGCCTCGCTCCGCGTGGTCGAGGGGGCGCTGATGACCGTCAACGGCGTCAACGGCGTCGAGGTGCAGACGACCCGCCTCTGGGAGCGCGCGGAAAAACTCGACCTCTGCCGGGTCGTCTTCGTGACCATGCTCGACCGCGAGCGCGCGGACTTCTTCGCCGCGCTCGAGCAGCTCCGCTCGCAGCTCTCCGAGCGCTGCATCGCCGTACAGATCCCCATCGGGCACGAGCACGAGCTGAAGGGCATCGTCGACCTCTTCCACATGAGCGCCTACCTGGATCCCGGCGCCGACCGCGAGTCGAAGCCGGCCGCGATCCCGGATGACATCGCCGCCCAGGCCGAGGAGTACCGCGTGAAGCTCGTCGAGGCCGTCGTCGAGACGGACGAGGCGATCATGGAGCGCTACCTCGCGGACGAGGAGATCTCCGGCGACGAGCTCGCTGCCGCGCTCAAGAACGCCGTCGTCTCAGGCGATCTCTTCCCGGTCACGTGCGGCGTCCCGACGAAGAACCTCGGCACCACGGGCCTTCTCGACCTGCTCGTCGAGGGCATTCCGTCGCCGGCCAAGAAGCCGCTCGCCGTGGATGTCGACGGCGGCGGGCCGGCCGCGTTCGTCTTCAAGACGGTCGCCGACCCGTTCGCCGGCCGCATCAACCTCCTCCGCGTGCTCTCGGGCACGCTCTCGTCCGATGCGACGCTCTTCAACTCGCGCACGCGCAACAAGGAGCGTGTCGGGCAGCTCCTGCTCCTCCAGGGCAAGGACCACGAGCTTGCGCAGGAGTTCGGCGAGGGCGACCTCGGCGCGGTGGCCAAGCTCAAGGAGACGGCCACGGGCGACGTCCTGCTCGCCGCCGACAAGCCGATCGACATCGCGCCGCTCGACTTCCCCAAGCCCGTGATGAGCTTCGCGATCGAGCCGAAGGCCAAGGGCGACGAGGAGAAGATGGGCACGGCCCTCAGGCGCCTGGCCGAGGAGGATCCGACGCTCACGCTTCGCCGCGACGACCAGACCGGCGAGCAGCTGCTCGGCGGTCTCTCGCAGGTGCACGTCGAGGTGGCGGTCGAGCGCCTCAAGCGCCGCTTCGGCGTCGAGGTCGACCTGCACCAGCCGCGTGTGCCGTACCTGGAGACGATCCGCAAGGAATCGCGCGCGCAGGGTCGCTACAAGAAGCAGACCGGCGGCCGGGGCCAGTTCGGCGACTGCCAGATCGTGCTGGAGCCGCTTCCCGGCCACGAGGGCTACGAGTTCGTCGACAAGATCGTCGGGGGCGTGATCCCGCAGGGCTTCCGGCCCGCGGTCGACAAGGGCATCCAGGAGGCGATGGCCCGCGGCGAGCTCGCGGGCGCCCCGGTGACCGGTGTCCGCGTCCTGCTCGTGGACGGCTCCTACCACACGGTCGACTCGTCGGAGATGGCCTTCAAGATCGCCGGCTCCATGGCCTTCAAGAGCGCCTACGAGAAGGCGAACCCGGTGCTCCTCGAGCCGATCATGTCGCTCGAGGCCGCCGTGCCGGACGACAGCGTCGGCGCGATCAACGGCGACCTCAACTCGCGCCGCGGGCGCCTGCTCGGCATGGAGCCCTCCGGCGCCGGGATGACGACCATCAAGGCGGAGGTGCCGATGGGGGAGATCCTCACGTACTCCCAGTCCCTCACGTCGCTCACCGGCGGGCGGGGCGACTACACGCTCGCCTTCCTCCGCTACGAGGAAGTGCCGTCGCACATCGCGCAGAAGCTCGTTGAGGACGCCAAGCGCGAGCGCGAGGAGGCGAAGGCATGACCGTCGTGCGCCGCCAGGACGTCCAGCGCACCTGTGCGATCTGCCATCGCACGCTGCTCATGGGCGAGCGGGCTACGCGCTTCACGCCGGGCGGCGACAACTGGGTCGACGTCTGCGCGCTCTGCACCGTGACGGCCGACGAGCACGGCTGGATCAAGGAAGGGAGCCCGACGACGCCGATCGTGGCCGACCGGGGCCGCCGCCGGCGCTTCGGAGGGCTCGCAGCGCTCCTCGAGCCCAAGAGGGTCGAGCCGGAGCCCAAGGTCAGCGAGCCCATGCTTCGCCGCCTGAACCCGGAGGAGCAGGCGACCGTCGAGGCGGCCGAGCTCTTCAACGACAGCGCCTATCGCCGCACGATCGCCGGCATCGCCAAGAGCCTCGGCGACGCGCGGGTCAGCCTCCTGCCGCTCTCCGGCGTCCACCCAGAGGTGGTCATCACGATCGCCTGGGACATCTCCTGGTACCAGTACCGCGTCGTCTTCGAGTCCGGGCAGCCGGTCCGCCTCGCCGAGCGCGGCTACGAGCTCGACGACCTCAACCCGCGGTTCGCGCGCTGGAACGGGCACCTCGGCCCCGACGGCCGGGTGACGCCCGACATCCCGAAGCTCTAGTGAAAGAGGGCCGATGCCGATAGAGACCGGGACGATGATCTACTGCGTCATTCCACAGGAGCTCGAGGCCGAGCTCTACGAGAAGCTCGTCGAGCACTACAAGGACAATCCGAACGTCGAGGTGATCGTTGACCGGCGTTCGGGCCCCGACCGACGGAGCAACGGCAGCGGACCGCCCGAGGGCGAGCAGCGCATCATCCGCGACCGGCGCCGCATGCGGCCGTCGTTCGGCTCGACCGAGCCCCCCGACACGGCCTTCGAGTAGTCGCCGGCGCGCTCAGCCCGAGCGCAGCCGCAGCATCGCGAGCACTCCGAGCGCAGGGCCCGGCGCCAGGAAGGCGAACGCCCAGCGCCAGCCGAATTCGTCGGCGAACACGGGGATCAGCCAGATCGTGGCCACGGTGAGCGTGAAGCCGAGGGCCAGCTGCATCGTCAGCGCCGTCCCCACGTAGGCCTGGTCCGCGTGCTCGGTCACGAGCGTCGAAAACTGCGCCGAGTCGCCGACGACGGTGAAGCCCCACACGAGCCCGACGAGGAGGACGAGCCAGCTGGGCGCGTCGATCAGCAGGCCGATCAGGAGCGCGCACGTACCCGACACGGCCATCATCCCGGCGGTCGTCTCGGGCCTGCCGACCCGATCGCCGAGCACGCCTCCCACCCAGCACCCGAGCGCGCCGGCCGCGATGACCGCGAACGCCGCGTAGGCGGCTTCCGCGCCGTCCTCCACGGTGCTCGCGTAGAAGACCGCGAACCATGCCCACATGGCGTAGAGCTCCCACATGTGCCCGAAGTAGCCGAGGCTGGCGAGCCTGACGCCGCGGTTGGCGAACACGCGGCCGGCCTGCCGGGGGTCGAAGGTCGCCACCGGAAACGGGTAGGGCCCGTCGCGCACGGCGAGGGCGAGGAGCCCGCCCGCGAGCGTGAGGGCCGAGGTCGCGTAGACGACCGTCTGCCAGTCGAGGCCTCCGAGGCCGTTGACGAGGTGGGGAACGGCGGACCCCAGGGTCAGCGCGCCGACGAGCACGCCGAGCGCCGTGCCGCGCCCTCGCCGGAACCAGGTGGCCATGAGCTTGAGCGCGGGTGGATAGACGCCGGCGAGGAAGAAGCCGGTGGCGAAGCGGAGTGGGATCGCGGCGCCGGCGCCGGAGACGGCTCCGAGGAGCGCGTTCGCCCCGGCTGCCCCCAGCGCGCCGGCCAGCACGACCGTCCGCGGGGCGACGACGTCGGCGACGTTGAAGACGCTCGAGACGAGCGCGCCGGCGACGAAGCCAAGCTGGACCGCGATGGTCAGCCAAGCGGCGGAGGTATCCGACAGCCCCCAGTCGGTGCGGAGCTGTGGGACGACCGCGGAGGCCGAGAACCACGTGGTCATGGCCAGGACGAGCGCCGCGGCCAGGATCCCCAGCGCGCGGCCGCGGCCGGGCGCTAGATCGGCTCGGTCCATACGAGCGCCGTGCCGTCGAGGACGATCGTCCCCTCCTGGTTCGTGATCGTCGTACGGAGCTTCGTGATCGGCTTGTCCTCGCGCATCTCGAGCACCTCGACCTCGGCGGTGATCTCGTCCCCGGGGGCGACCGGTGCCTTGAAGCTCCAATCCACGTGCAGAAAGACACTGCCCGGACCGGGGAGGTCCTCGGCCACGACCGCGTTCAGGAGCCCGGAGGTGACGCCGCCCTGCACGATGATCCGGCCGAAGCGCGAGCGCCCCGCGGCCTGCTCGTCGTAGTGCAGGGGGTTGCGGTCGCCGGTGAGCTCCGTGAAGAGCTCGATGTCCTCGGCGCGCACGCGACGCGTGCGGCTGGCGGTGTCGCCGACGGTGGGCACTGGGGCAAGCCTAGAATCGACAGGAGGACATCGACAAGGAGCGAGATGGCGACCGCAGCGACAGAGACTTCGAAGAACTACATCGGCGGCGAGTGGGTGGACGCCACCGGCGACGAGACGTTCGACACGAAGAACCCAGCCACGGGCGAGACGATCGGTACCTTTCCGCGCTCGTCCGAAGGGGACGTCGACCGCGCGGTCGAGGCCGCGAAAGAGGCCTACGAGGGCTGGCGGCTGACACCTGCGCCCCGGCGCGGCGAGGTCCTGTTCCGGGTCGCGCAGCGGTTCGTCGACCACAAGGACGAGCTGACCGAGCTGATGGTGCGCGAGATGGGCAAGGTGCGCGCGGAAGCCGGCGGCGACGTCCAGGAAGCCATCGACATGACCTTCTACATGGCCGGCGAGGGCCGTCGCCTCTTCGGCCAGACGACCCCGTCGGAGATGCCCGACAAGTTCCAGATGAGCGTCCGCATGCCGGTCGGGGTTGTCGGCGCGATCACTCCGTGGAACTTCCCCATCGCCATCCCCAGCTGGAAGATCGCGCCCGCTCTCGTCTCCGGGAACACGGTCGTCTTCAAGCCGGCGCGAGACACACCGATGCTCGGCCAGCGTTTCGTGGAGATCTTCGAGGAAGCCGGGCTGCCGGCCGGCGTGCTCAACATCGTGCACGGCGGAGGCGAGTCGGTCGGCGAGCGCCTGGTCAAGCACCCCGACGTGCCTCTCATCTCGCTCACGGGCTCGCGCGAGGTCGGCGTCAAGACGGCCCAGAATGGCGCCGCCTACCTCAAGCACATCCACCTCGAGCTCGGCGGCAAGAACGCCATCATCGTCATGGACGACGCGGACCTCGACCTGGCGGTCGAGGGGATCCTCTGGTCGGCGTTCGGCACTTCGGGCCAGCGCTGCACCGCGGCGAGCCGCGTCATTGCCGGCAAGAGCGTCTACGACGCGCTCACGTCCAAGCTCGTGGAGCAGACGGAAAAGCTCCGGCTCGGCGACGGGCTCGAGGGCTCGACGGACGTCGGCCCGGTCGTGAACCGAGCCGCCCTGGAGAAGATCCACTCGTACACCGAGATCGGCAAGGACGAGGGCGCGACGCTCCTCACCGGCGGCGAGATTGCGACCGAGGACGGCCTCGACCGCGGCTCGTTCTACCGGCCGACGATCTTCGGTGACGTCGAGCCCGGGATGCGGATCGCCCAGGAGGAGATCTTCGGGCCGACGACCGCGCTCATTCGCGCGACGGACGTCGACGAGGCCATCAAGATCGCGAATGGGATCGAGTTTGGCCTCTCGTCCTCGATCTTCACGAGCGACGTGAACAAGGCCTTCCGCGCGATGCGCGACCTCAACGCCGGGATCACGTACATCAACGCCGGCACGACGGGCGCCGAGGTGCACCTGCCTTTCGGCGGCACCAAGGGCACGGGCAACGGCCATCGCGAGGCGGGCCAGGCCGCGCTCGACTTCTACACGGAGTGGAAGTCGATCTACGTCGACTACTCGGGCAAGCTTCAGCGGGCTCAGATCGACTGATGCTCCAGAAGGTGAACCTGGCCGAGAAGCTCGCGAGCTTCGACGAGATCTTCAGCCCGCGGATCGTGGGCTACTACAACGACACGAAGATCCAGGTGGCGAAGTCGAAGGGTGAGTTCGTCTGGCACTCCCACCCGGAGACGGACGACCTCTTCCTCGTCCTCAAGGGCAGCCTGCGCGTCGAGCTGCGGGACGGCACGGTCGACGTGGGGGAGGGCGAGCTGCTAGTCGTCCCACGCGGCGTCGAGCACCGGCCCGTAGCGGACGACGAGGCGCACGTGCTGCTGCTCGAGCTCGAGGGCACGCCGAACACGGGCGACGCCGACGTCGACGCCGCGCGCGAGGTCGAGATCTGAACCGCAAGCTCGTCGTCTTCGTGCCGCGTGAGGCGCTCGACACCGTGCGCGCGGCGCTCTTCGCCGCCGGCGCGGGCCGGATCGGCGACTACGAGCGCTGCTCCTGGTACACGGCCGGGACCGGCACGTACTTCGGCGGCGAAGGGACGGCCCCGAAGTACGGCGAGGCCGGGCGCGAGGAGCGGGTCTCCGAGATCCGCCTCGAGACCGTCTACCCCGTCGAGCGGGAGGCGGAGGTCGTCGGGGCGCTGCGGGAGGCTCATCCCTACGAGGAGCCCGCGTTCGATCTGTACGACCTCGTCGATCCGCCGGCGTGAGGGCGCGCCTGTTCACCGACGGGGGAGCTCGCGGGAACCCCGGTCCGGCCGCGTCGGCCTATGTGATCGAGGCCGACGACGGGACCGTGCTGGCTGCGCATGGGGAGGCGATCGGTGTCGCGACGAACAACGTCGCCGAGTACCGCGCTCTCCTGTCCGGGTTGGAGCGCGCCCGGGACCTCGGGCTCGACGGCGTCGAGGTCGTCTCCGACTCCGAGCTCCTCGTCAAGCAGATGCGAGGCGAGTACAAGGTGAAGAACGAGGCGCTGCGCGAGCTCTCGCTCCAGGCGGCGCGGCTCGCCCGTGAGATCGGCGACGTGCGCTACACGGCCGTTCGCCGCGAGCACAACGAGCTGGCCGACAGCCTCGTCAACGAGGCGCTGGACGCGGCAGGCTAGGCCAGCGCGCCTCCTGGGGGTGGCGCGGCCACGCCGCGTCCCTCATGCTTCACGCTGCAGGAAGGGAGTGGCGATGTTCGCGTTTCGGAGGCCGGCGGCGTGACCGTCGCCGTACCTGTTGGCAATCGCCTGCGGGCGCTGCGCAAGAAACGGGGGATGACGATTCCCCAGCTTGCGGCTGCAACGGGCCTGACGAACGGCTTCATCAGTCAGCTGGAACGCGACCTGACCTCCGCCTCGCTGTCGTCGCTCGCGCGCATCGCGGCCGCCCTCGACGTCCGGTTGGGCCATCTCGTGGACGGCACGCCGGAGGGCGAGGCGCAGAAGGTCCTGACGCTTCGCGGGCAGGAGCACCTCCTCCTCAGCCGCGGCGACGAGCTGCGCTTTCACGTCACCGAGTCGCGCATTCCCGCCGGAGGCACGGCCGGCGAGCAGCTCTACTCGCTGCCGGCGGACGTCGAGATCGTCCACGTCGCCGAGGGCGCGCTCGAGCTCCAGGTCGGCGAGACCGTTCATCGCCTGGAAACCGGCGAGTCGCTCACGTACTCACCCCGGGATCCGCACACGTGGCGCAACCCGTCGGCGACCGAGCCGGCGGTCGTTCTCTGGCTGGCCGTCCCGAATCCCTACGCGCGGCTATAATCCGCCCCGCGTGCGGATGTAGCTCAGTTGGCTAGAGCGTCTGCTTGCCATGCAGAAGGTCGTGGGTTCGAGTCCCATCATCCGCTCTGAGAAAGGCCCTGGAAACGGGGCCTTTCTGTTTTCCTGGCGAGTAGCGCGGCCGATCGCTGCAAGCGTTTCTGCAAGCACTGGCACCGTCCGCTCCCTTCATTGGGGCGAGGACTCGGGCGCCGGCATCGGACGCGCGCCGTGAGAGCGCGAACCCGCAACGCGAGCACGGCCTCGGTCCTGGCCTAAGTCGACGTCGCGAAGGCACTGCTTGACAGCGGCCGGGTGAGGTAAGAGACTCTTGTCACAAGGCAAGAGGGTAGGGATGCCAGCAGCTCGTTCTACCGAGGCTGGCGGTTTCACTCGTTCTCACAGGGCGTCGCCGTCCGCCGTGAAGAAATGCCGTGACGTGCTTCCGATGCTAGGGGAAGCTGCCGGCATCCGTGAGGACGCGCGGGAGCATGACTGGGTACAGGGCGCCGTGTCCGCGATCCTGCTCCTCGGTGCGGTCGCGGCTGCCGCCTTTGCGCAGGGCGGGTTTTTCGCGCGTGGTCAGATAGCCGCCGCTGCGCTGTTGGCCGGCTCGGTGGTGGCCGCGCTCCCCGTCCGCCGTTCGAGTCTGCCGGAGCTCCGGCTTCCGCTCGTCGCCGGCGGCCTCCTTGCAGGCTGGATGCTGATCCGTGCAGTCCCGGGTGGCTCGTTGGCGGCGGCTGTCCGAGCAGCGTTGCTGCTTCTCGGACTGGCGACGGTCCTCATGCTGTGCCGGCGGTTGGATCCGACCGGCAAGCGGCTGGTATTGGCGGGGCTGCTCGGCGTCGGCGTGCTTGTTTCCCTTGTCGGATGGGCGGCTGTGGTCTGGCGGCTGGCGCCGTGGGCGCTGCCCAGTGAGGGCCTGTGGCGAGCTGCTTCAACCCTGACATATGCGAACGCGACCTCTGCCGTGCTGGTGCCGCTGACGCTCACGTCATTGGCGCTGCTCTCCAAGCGGCCACGATCGCTCCCCCTCGCGTTCGTCCTCACGGTGTTGCTCACTGGCGTCGCTGCGACGCTGAGCCGGGCGGGTGGGCTCGCCCTGCTGGTGGGCCTCGGCGTCCTTCTCCTGGCCGGTGGCTGGGTCGTGCTGCGCGCACTGTTCGAGCCCCTCACCGGCGCGACAGTCGCGTTTCTTGGGCTGCTGCCGTCCCTGCCGGCCGCTGCAGAGCCTCGACCTGGAGTCTCGGTGGCGGCGCTCGTTGGGGGGATGGGACTGACGGCTGTCCTGCTTCGACAGCCCAGGAGAGGACGGGCTGCCGTGGCGGTCGCACTCTTACTCGCCGCGGTGCTCGTCGTCGGGTCGGCATCGATCCGCGAGGCCGGCCTCCGCGTGTGGGATCAACGGGCGAATCTCGACTCCCCAAACCGGTCCAGGGCGGCGACGGGGGCCCTGCGAGTCGTCGCGGAGCATCCGGTGATCGGTGTGGGCACGGGAAGCGTCGTTGTCCAAAGGACGGACCCAAGCGGGCGGTTGCGGGTCCAGCAGTACATCCACAACGAGTACCTGCAGGTACTCGCGGAGCTCGGAGCGATCGGCGCGGTGCTGCTGGCTGCGCTGCTTGCCGGCTTGGCCCGCCTGCTTTGGCAGAGCCGTTCGCTCGAGCCGATGCCAGCGCTGTGGGCGGGCGTTGTCGCTGCCTGTGCGGCTGCCGCCGTCCACGCCGGCTTCGACTTCGTTTGGCATGTCCCCGCCGTGCCACTAACCGTCGCGGTGCTCATCGGGCTCGCCGTCGCTCCGGCCACTCGGGAGGACCGAGTGGCGTGAAAGGAAGGAGGTCGTCATGAAACGTCGTCGTTGGATCAAGCTAAGTCTCATGGTCGCGCTCACAGGCGCCGCAGTTGCTGCCCTAATCGGCCCGGTGTCATCGGCCGTCGGGTTCTTCTCGCCGCCACTGAGCCTGGACGTCCGGATCAATTCGCCGGCCGCCCTGGTCGCCCGCGGGGCCGCGGTCGACGTGCCGCTGGACGTCGTCTGCACCAGTCGGCAGGCAGAGGTGTTCGTCCAGGTCAGGCAGCGAGCAGGGAGCGAGATCGCGCAGGGTGACGCATTCAGAGAGATCACGTGTGAAGGCGACATCCAGCAGATCACCGTGACCGTGTTCGCAAACGGCGGTAAGGCGTTCAAGAAAGGCACCGCCGTGGCCGAGGCACAGATCTTCGGCTGCATAGGCTTCTGTGGCCTCGAGACGGACACCTCCGAGATCCAGATCGCGAGGAGGTGAGGCCGAGGCCAAGTATTCGTCAGCCCCGCGTGCCTAGGTAGCCGCGCCGGTGCAGAGGGTCGTGGGTTCGAATCCCATCATCCGCTCTGAGAAAGGCCCTGGAAACGGGGCCTTTCTGTTTGCCTGGCAAGTAGCGCGGCCGATCGCTGCCAGCGTTTCTATAAGCGCTGGCACCCCGCTCCCTTCATTGGGTGGGACGCCTGCCCTTCTTCCACAAGGGGCGCCCTGTGGCCTCGGCCACAACCGTATTGACACGTCGGCCGGTCTTCCCGATCAGACGGGTCACGTGCTGCAGCAGGAAGTCCTCTACGTCCGCCTCCCGAAAGCCCCGCTCAGGCGGGGTTTTTGTTCCGGCCCTGACATTGGCGCTCGTCCTCGTTTAGACTGCCGCCGCCGAGTTGGGAGGACCGTACTAGGGGAGTGCGGCATGGTGGCTGACGGGGCATCTGCGACCGGAGCGCGGCGCAACCGCAGTCCTCCTGGCTGTCCTGACCACAGGACCTCAACTGTTCGCATGGGAGGTGCAACGACAGTATGAGACGATCTTTTCGCTTACTCGTATCCATGGCCGTCGCGTTAGGGCTTCTCGCCGGGATCGCGGGCGCACAGCCGGTCGCGGACCAGTCGCGGAAGATGGACGAGATCTTCACGTCGCCGAACCAGGCGACCAACTCGGATCTCGCGTTCTGGGGAAAGCACGCCTTCGTCGGCTACTACACCGGCGGTGCCGGGTTCCCGCCCGGTACCGGGCCTCGCGGCGGCGTGCGGATCTTCGACATCTCCAACCCCGCGGCGCCGCGGCTGGTGAGGGATTTCGCCTGTGACGGAGCCCAGAACGACCCGATCCTGTGGGACCGCAACGGCAACGGGGTCGCCGACCTCATGCTCTTGGCCGTGGACACCACGATGGCCAGCCCCGCGTGTGGCGCTGCGCGGGTGGCGGGCGGCACCCCGACAGGCTGGGAGGGCGTCCGGGTCTTCACGATGAGTGACAATCCTGCGAATCCCTTCACGACCATCACGCAGGTCAAGTCCGTGTACACGGACTGCGGCGCACACACGATCACGCTCTGGCCCGAGGAGCCGGGCAGGCTGATCGTCTACGTGTCGTCGTACCCGCTGGGGGCCGGACCCACGTGCGGTGACACGGAGTTCCTGAACACCGCCAATCCGTACGACGAAGATCCGGGCAGCCCCGCGAATCCGCTGCACGGCGTGATCCAGATCGTCGAGGTGCCACTCGCCAACCCGGCCGCGGCCCAGGAGCTCGACGTGCAGCCGGCGATCAGCTATCCGGGCGACCCGGACGGCAGGATGGAGTGGGGTGAAAAGGGTCTCCCCTCGCCCCCCTTCGAGCCCGCCGCAGTGGCCTGCCACGACATCGTCGTCCACGTCGAGCATCGCCTCGCCGGCGGGGCCTGCGCCGAGCAGGCTCAGGTGTGGGAGATCGGCGCGAACGGAATCCCGGACACGCAGAACCCGATCTCGATCGTGGACGACGAGGTCAGCTCGGGCGGCACCGGGAACATCCCCGGGGCGGTCGACTTCTTCCACTCCGCGATGTTCAACAACGACGGGACCGTGCTGAACACGGTCGACGAGTCCTTCGGCAGCGGCTGCCCGCCGATGACGAACTACAGCCCGCGGCCGTGGAACCCCGCCGGAGGAACGCACAAGACCGGCAGGATGTTCTTCTCCGACACGGAGACTGGGGAGTTCTTCAGTGAGTTCCACGTCGGAGACTTGCGGCCCTCGTCCGCGCCGGGCGAGTACTGCTCCGCGCACATGGGCATGCAGGTCATGGGCATCAAGCGCGACCTGCTCGTCAACGCCTGGTACACGGGCGGCGTCGACGTGATCGACTTCACCAAGCCGACGCGGCTGAGGGAGATCGCGTACTACGACCCGGTGCGGAACTCAGGGACCTGGTCCGCGTATCCATACACGGGCCCGCTGTTCAAGAAGGGGCGCGGGATCCCCGTCTACGCGACGGACGGCGTCACCAACAACGCCCTCGCGCAGGGCATGGTGGTGTACCGGACGAACATCCAGAGGCCCGCCAGGCCGAACCTGGTCGACCACCTCAACCCACAGACGATGGACTAACGGCGTCCAACGCCGTGCGAATCGTGGGGCCTCCTCCGGGAGGCCCCACGTGTCTAGATCGACTTCTCGTAGAAGACGCTGGTCTCGATGGCCTGCGGGGAGAGCTCGCGATAGTCGCCGAAGGCATCGCAACGCTCGAAGCCCGCCCGCTCGTAGAACCCGATGGCCTCGGCCTGGTACATGCCGGTCTCGAGCCGGAGAACCGAGTGTCCCGCCCCTCTCGCTTCGCCCTCCAGGCGTTGGAGGAGAGCTGCGGCCACACCCTTCCGCCTGGCTGTGGGCCGCGTGTACATCCGCTTCACCTCGGCGAAGCCGTCGTAGAAGGCGACGCCGCCGCAGGCCGCGGCGACGCCGTCGAGGCGTGCGGCGAAGAACCGGACGTTGTCCTCGAAGAGCTGATCCAGCGAGAACGCGTGGCGCTGCTCCGGCAGGTAGGGGCCGCTGAGAGCCTGATCCAGCTCGGCCACGAGTTGCCTGATCTCCTCGGATGCGGCCGTTACCCGCTCGATCGTCAGGTCCACTCGTGCAGCGTACGCATGAAGGCCGATGCGCCCCAGGGCGTCTAACCGGTCACGGGCGCCCGCTCGGGGTGAGTCGGCGCCCGTCCAAACTTCGGCTCGCCGGCGGTCAGCCCCGTTTGTCCTCTGCCCGGTGCGGTGACGATCTGAGCAGGTCTGGGCCAACGAGGAGGACACATGACTGCGGAAGAGGACACGAGCGCGCAGAACCTCTCGAAGATCGACCACGTGATCGTTCTCATGATGGAGAACCGCTCCTTCGACCACATGCTGGGCTACCTGAAGGTCGACGGGGTCCGTCCGGACGTGGACGGGCTCGAAGCGAGCATGGGGAACGAGGACCCCTCGGGCAAATTTCACAAGGTGCGTCCGCTCGGGCGCCGGAAGATCAACCTGAAAGCGCTCGACCCTGGCCACGGCCCCGGTGATGTGCGGGAGCAGATCGCGGGTGGGATGGCCGGCTTCGTCAAGAACTACGTCAAGACGTTCGAGCGCAATTCGAAGGAGAACCCGCCGCCGTCCGGGTTCAAGTTCGACCCCACGCTCGTCCTCGCGTATCTCCGCGCCGACGACGTCCCGGTCTACGACTACCTCGCACGCTCGTTTCAGATCTGCGACCGTTGGTTCAGCTCCGTGCCCGGGCCGACGTGGCCGAACCGCCTCTACGCAGTCACGGGCGAATCCGACGGCACGACGGCCAACCGAAGGCCGCCGATCTACGACCTCAAGGCGTTCGTACGCAAGCTGGACTCCGACGACGTCTCCTGGCGCTGGTACTCGCACGACCCGGGCACGCTGCGGGGCATCGACGGCCGCTACCGGCTCGAGCACGACGACGAGTTCGCGTACTTCGACCGCAAGACGCTGTTCGAGCGGCAGACCTTCCTCGACGATGCGCGGGAGGGGAAGCTGCCGGCGGTCTCGTGGATCGACCCGAACTTCGTGGACTTCCGCCTGTTCGGGCCGCCCGGGTCGAACGACGACCACCCGCCGTCGCCGACGATGGCTGGGCAGGAGCTGGTGCTCACCCTCCTGACGGCCGTCATGCGCTCCCCGGCGTGGAAGAAGTCGCTCCTCGTCATCACTTATGACGAGCACGGCGGCTTCTACGACCACGTCGACCCGCGACCGTTCAAGGCTGCGGACGACCGTCCCGCCATGCGCCGCTACGGCGTTCGCGTGCCGGCGCTCGTCGTCTCTCCGTACGTCGAGCGCGGCGTGAGCCACGTCGTCTACGACCACACCTCCATCATCAAGACGATCCTGCTGCGCTTCTGTTCGCGCCCGGAGGCGGTGGCGCGATCCATGGGAGCCAGAGTCGCCGCAGCCAATCACCTGGGCTCGCTGCTCACCCGTCCTGCGAACCGCCCGCGCGGGCGGGCCTCCGACCAGCAGCTGTCGGCGCTCGTCGAGAAGATCGCCGCCTGGAGGCGGAAGACGTACCGCGCCACCACGCTCGGGGAGACCGCCCCCGCCGCGGCGGACAAGCCGGAAGCGCTCACGGACCTCCAGAAGGAGGTTTTGGCCGTCGCGAAGCGGCTCCGCACCGCCGGCCTCCAGCCGGGCGAGCCGTAGGAGAACGCGCGGAAGAACATCGAGTCCGTCTCCGTCGTGAAGAGATGGAGAGAGGCACTTCCCCGACCGGCATCGCTCAGCGGCGATGCGCGGCCTAATGTTCAGCGAGCTGGAGCGCTGCGACCGCTGTCACCAGCGGTATCCGGAGCCTTTGGGCCACCGATGCCCGCAGGCGTCCTTCGCTCGGCAGCGCGAGCAGGAGCTAGATGGCCAGTTCAGGGCCTGGCTGGAGACGTCCGAGGGGCGCTTCGCCGAGTTCCTCGCCCGCAGGCAGCGCGGCGCCTAGTCAGACGTCCCGCCCGAAGCTGCGCTCGAGGTACGTGTTGAGATCCGGCCCGTCAGGATTGGAAAGCACGTCCTCGAGCCACGCGCGGCGCTCGAAGTCGACGACCTCGAGCTCCCACACGCAGCCGGCCGGCTGGTTCTCGACCTGGACGAACGCGGACGGATCGTCCTTCGGGCTGACGTAGATTCGCTGGTGGAGCTCGTTCTCCGACTGCCACCAGTAGACGAGCGCGATCCCGACCGACCTCGCGTCGTGCGCGATCGCGAAGCCGACGCCGTAGTGGTCGTCGGCGACGGGAGGCTGGGGGAGGACGGCGGCCGCCAGGTCGCGCGTGGCCTCGACGAAATCAGGGCGAGGCTCCTGCCCGTTGACGGCGATGCCGTAGAGCTTGAGCCGCCAGCCGTCCACATCCTCCCGGCGGATGAAGCGGACGTGCCGGGGCTTGTACGGGGCTTCGAGAGTTGTCGCGAGGGTTGTCATGGCCCTTCCAACGCCGTCGTGAAGCCATTTCTTCCGTGGCCGAAATTCACACTAAAGTCCTACGGCATACCTGCCGAAAACAAACGTGGTTCCCGACGTGAGGCCGCAACACGCCGGGACCTCCCTGGAATGGGCCGCTCCGAAAGAGCGGCCCTTCTCTTTTCTCCCTGAGCTCGCTAGGGCTCGAGCCGGCGGCGGAGCTCGTCGAGCGGAATCGTGTCGGGCTCGTAGCCCTCGAGTCTGAGGGCGTCCTCGAGGTTCGCGATCAATGCGTCGCGGAACGCGAGGTCTGCTTCTGCCCGGGCGACGATGTCGTCGAGCTGCCCGCGCGCAAGCGGGAGCTCCTGGGCCGCCTCGACCCACGCGTGCGGCGCGGGCGGGAGGGCCTTGATGAGCTCGGCGAGGCGCTGTTCGTCGTAGGCGGTCATTCGGGTCTCCGTCAACTCGACGGGCGAGCCTCCGGATTTCTTCCCGCGAAGACCTCGCGGAGACGGGAGAGGCAGCGGGAGATCCTGCTGGCGATCGTGCCCGAGGGAATGTCGAGCGCCGAACCGATCGTCTGGTAGCTCTCGTCGCGGGCGAAGAAGCGGTCGAGGATCTCCTGGCAGTTCTCGGAGAGCTCGGCCATCGCCTCGTGGACCGTGAACGCCTCGTCGAGCGTCTCCATCTTGTCGTCGACGCCGCCCGGCATCGTTTCGGGGTCGACGATCTCCTCGCGGGAGCCGGAGCGGAGCCTGTCGATGCAGAGCCGTCGCGTCAGCTGCCCGAGCCAGGGGCGGATTGCCTCGTCGTCGCGGAGCTTGCCGAGGTGCTGGTACGCCCGGGAGAAGACCTCCTGGAAGACCTCCTCGGCATCCTCCTTGCGCAGGCGGAAGGCCTGAGAGCAGATGGCGTAGACATAGCGGGAGAAGCGCGAGACGAGCTCACGCCAGGCGTCCTCGTCGCCGTTCCGGCAGCGGGCGACGACCTGGGCATCGGGGAGGGACGCAAGCTGCACAGCAAGGGTATGAAACCGGAATCTGGGGCCGGAGGGAAGATCCCGGCCCTCTCGCCCGTCTTGTGAGGGCCGAGAGGAGGCCCGAATGCAGCACCCCGAAACCCATCTCGAGTACACGCGGACGCGTCACAGCGACCTGCTTCGCCGTGCCCGCGCAGGCGAGCTGGCGAGCCGTCTGGCCGAAAGCCGCAGCGACGAACGCCGATTCTTCCTCGCGCGGCGCCGCGACCAGCGGACGCCGTGCCAACCATCAGCGCCGGTTACCTCGGCGTAATCCCCGCCCTGGCAAGGGTGGAGCCCCGGTAGGGGGCCGGGGCTCCTGCCCACCGACGCGTTATCAACCCCGGGACAAGGTTCGCGTCAGCGAGCGTGGGTCGTATTCTGCACAAATCTGCCGGATCCTCTCAACCCCATGTGCCTGAAAAGTTCGCTCGATACGATGTTTTCGTGTCGGCGCGGTGGCCGAGTGGTTAGGCAGAGGCCTGCAAAGCCTCGTACAGCGGTTCGAATCCGCTCCGCGCCTTGAGCCCCTTGGCTGCGACGGGATCCGCATGAAAGATCCCTCACCTGCTCCATAGCACGCTCCCTGTCGAGCCTCCTCAGATAGTCGAATCCGCGCTTCCTGTTCCTCTCATGGGGTAGAGGGGACTCAGAGGGAGCTCCCGTGACCAAAGGAGAATCGAGATGGGAAAGCTGATCGCGACCACGCAGGCCACCGTCGACGGCGTCGTAGACCCGGTCGGCGAGTGGGTGCAGCCGGACGGAGACCACGGCGACTACTCGTTCGAGCGTCAGGCGAGATCCAGCGGGCTGGTGCTCGGCCGCAAGACCTACGAGGGCCTGGCGGGATATTGGCCGAGCCAGACGGGCAAGTGGGCGGACATGGTCAATGCGCTGCCGAAGTCCGTCGGGTCCAGCACCCTGTCCGGAGACCTCGAGTGGAACGCGACCGTCCTCGAGGGGGACCTCGAGGACGCGATCCCGAAGCTGAAGGACGAGGTCGACGGTGACCTGTTCATGCACGGGAGCGGCGAGTTCGCGTACGCCCTCGCCGAGAAGAGCCTGATCGATGAGTACGAGGTCTACTTGAACCCGCTCGTCTGGGGCGAGGGAAACGTCCACGTGCTCGGCGACAGGGGAACCGTCCGGATGGAGCTCGACGACGTGAAACGGTTCGACTCCGGAGTGGTCCTCCTCACCTACCTCCCGGCGTCTTGACCGCGGCCGGAGCTCGAGCGCTGCTAGCGGACGCCGACGACCGGGCGCGTCCTCACCACGCGGGGCCGTAGCGCGGGCTTCACGCGGCTGAAATGCACCTGCGCATGGATCCAATCGGGCCGCTGGCCCACGGCGGCCTGCGGAATCGACCGGGGCCGGATCGCCGCTCGCCGTTCGAGTCGCGCGCGCAAGCCTCCGTACAGGAACTCCTCGCCAGACGCCATCTCGACTCCCCTCGCCGCAGTCACTCCCCCAGAAGGGGTAGTCACATGATGGTCGGCGGTCGAATTCGTGTCGCCGGACCTTCGGGTGGTCCGTCTCAAGTCCGGATTTGTGCGTGCCGATACAGCTCGCGAGGTCCTCTCCTCCTGGGCTCGGGGATGACGGCAATCAGCTCTCGCGCCCAGTAATTGCCCGAAGCGGCGGCGAGCCCCCTCGTCGCCGCTTCACTTTCAGGCGAGAGAGCGTGGGACGCCGCTACGCGGCGGAATCCATGCCGGGCCGCAGAGCCTGCGGCGCCGAGGAGCGCATGTCGGACTCGCCGTGCCAGCGGGCGACGCTTGCCGACCAGCCCTGGCGGGCGTGGTACTCGCACACGGCGTAGGTCTCGCCGTCGGCAGCGGTGGTCTCACGCGAAGCCGACCGGTCGCAACGCCGGTTCTCGAGTCGGTAGTAGCCCTCGCAACGATCCATGTCTTCATGACTTCGGCGGGAAACGGCATCTTCCTAACCCCCGTTCTCGTGAAGTCGCCTGCGCCAGGCTTCGCCGGCGGCGCGGCCTTCCGGCGTCGCGAGGAAGTGGTCGAGTGGGACGTGCAGGAACGCACCGCGTGCCTCGGCGAGGATCTCGTCGCCGTCCCGCAGGTCGGCGTCGATGTGAATCCGGCGCCCGCGGCTGTCAGTGACCCAGGCAGCGAGCGCGAGCTCGTGATTGATGAAGACCGGCCGCCGGTAGCGGACGAAGATCCTCGCCGTCACCGCCGGAAAGCGGTGCCACGTGGCGAGGAGCCCGCAGGCCTCGTCCAGGGCCGCGGCGACGAGGCCGCCGTGGACGATGCCTGGCCCGGCCTGGTGATGGTCGCCGAAGGTGAGGACCGCCTCATAGCGCTCGATGCCCTCGTCGGTCGGCTGCGGAAGATGGAGGCCCTTTGGGTTGTCGCCGCAGCCCCAGCACGCCGGATCGTGGTGCGGCGGGACCGCCCCAGCCATCAGGAGGGCACGACGAAATGTCGGACTATGTCGCCGGGCCGCGCTGCTCGCCCCGAGGACTGCGTCCTCAGTCGCGCCCGTAGCTCTTCGCTACGAACGCTCCCTGCGTCCTTGCCTCGGAACGACCATCGCACCCCGTCGACGAGCAACATTCCGTCGAGCCCTCCTAACGCAGGCCGCCGCGCTCGAAATGAGCGCGGTAGAAGTTCTCCGAGCCCGCAGTCGCCATCGCCGCCGAGGCTGAGATCTCGAGCGAGAGGGTGGCGGCCGCGACGATCTGAGCCAGGCGGTAGACCTTGCCGGGCCCGTCGCACCCCATGAGCCGCAGCCAGGAACGGGCGTAGGGGAGAGTCGTGCCTCCGCCGACGGTGGCGACCTCGAGGCTGGGGAGGCGCATCGAGACGTTGAGCCCTCCTTCGACTCTATGGGCGGTGCCGTGTGCCATCGAGCTCGTCCCGACCATCCCGATGTCCTGACCGGTCGCGGTGAAGATCGCCGCAATCGCGGTCGCGGGCGTGAAGGCGACCGACTGCATGCCGGAGGCGATGGCGCCATGCGTCCCCACGAACGCGAGCTCAACGAGGTCGTCGATCGTCGTCTTCAGCACGCGCCTGACGGCCTCGTCGGTGAGCGTCGCCTCGGCGATGACGGTCTTGCCGTGCCCGCCGCGCTCGAAGTAGCGGGCGGACGGCTTCTTGTCGCCGCCCATGTTCCCCTCGAGCATTGCCCGCCGTGGGCGGACTGGCGCACGGTCCATGACGAACCCCTGGTTCAGGGCGAACGAGTTGCGTGTGATCATGTTCATCCCGCACGCGTCACCCGTCGTGTACGCGTACATGACGTGGCACATGGGGCCGACGACGTGCGTCTCGAGCTCGCGGAGCTTGGCGTGCTTGGAAAGGTTCGGGATGGGCTCCGACTCGAGCCAGGCGCGCATGTCCTCGAGCTGGGTCTCGATCCAGGCCGCGAAGGCCGTCGCCTGCGCCGTCGAGTCGAAGAGGAACGCCGACGCGCGGGTGATCCGGTCGCCGAGCACGTAGGTGCGGAAGGCGCCGGACTCACCGACCGCGCGGGCGCCGCGGTAGAGGGAGATGGAGAGGCCTCCCTCGGTGTTGGCGAGCGGCACGTACACGCCCTCTTCGGCGCGACCGCGCTCGACGACCCGGCCGGCCGGCTCCTCCAGCTCATAGTCACCGAGCTCGACGTCGATCGGCCCGACGACCGCGACCGGGACGAGGGCGGCTCCGGTCAGCGCCTCCGTCGCCCTGGCGAACGGCTCCAGGTCGTGGTCGAAGACGTGGCTCTCGCCGTCGAGGCGCGGGGCCAGCGCCTCCTGGCGCGCGCGGATCGATTCCGCGTCGTTCTTGCGTGGCCAGCGGCGTAGCTCCACGGCGTCACTTTACGGCTCCCACGGACGGAGCCGGGGAAGCCAGCGGGGCACGTTGGCGCGGTAGGCGTCGTAGTCCTCGCCGAACCTCTCGCGCAGCCCGGGCTCCTCGACGAGCGGAAAGTAGATCGCATTCAGGGCGAAGACGGCGCCGAACCAGACGAGAAGCGGGAGCGAGCCGAACAGCGCGGCCTCCCCGAGGAGGACGGTGAGGACACCCGAGATCATGGGGTTTCGGACATGTCGGTACGGGCCGACCACCACGAGGCGCGAGGTGGGATCCCAGGGCGCGAGCGTGCCCTGCCCGATCCGTGCGAAGAGCGAGACGGTCCAGGTCACGAGCGCAAGGCCTATTCCGATCAGAACGACTCCGACCGTCGCGAGAGGCCAGGGAGCAAGCTCGGCGCCGGTCCGCCAGAGAATGAGCCCGGGAACCGCGATCGTCACGGTCACAGGGAGGAGTCCGATCGCCCGAAGGTGGCGCCAGAGGCTCACGGCTCGATCATGCCTGCGGTCGGGTACGCTCCCCGGCCGTGGCAGCCACCCTCATGGACGGGAAGGCGCTGGCGGCGCAGGTCCGCGGCGAAGTGGCCGAGGAGGTCAAGGCGCTCGCGCGACCGATCGGGCTTGCGACCGTGCTCGTCGGCGAGGACCAGGCCTCCGCGCTGTACGTCCGGCGCAAGCAGGAGGCCTGCGAGGAGGTGGGGATCGAACCGATCCACCACGAGCTGGCCGCGGACACGTCCGAGGAGGCGCTGCTCTTGCTCGTGGCCGACCTGAACGCCGACGATCGCGTGACCGGCATCCTCGTCCAGCTGCCCCTCCCCGACCACATCGACGAGGGACGCGTCATCCGCGCGATCGCGCCCATCAAGGACGTCGACGGCTTCCACCCGGCGAGCGCGGGGCACCTCCTCCAGGGCGAGCCGACGTTCGTCGCCGCGACACCGGCCGGGATCATGGAGATCCTGCGCGCGTACGAGATCCCGCTCGAGGGCGCGCGGGCCGTCGTGGTCGGACGCTCGAACATCGTCGGCAAGCCGATGGCGCTCCTGCTCCTGGCCGAGAACGCGACCGTGACCATGTGCCACAGCCGGACGCGCGACCTCCCCGGGGTCGTCCGCGAGGCGGACGTGGTCGTCGCCGCCGTTGGGCGCGCTGGGATGGTCACCCCCGAGATGGTCAGGGAAGGAGCGGCGGTGATCGATGTCGGCATCAACCGCGTCGACGGCAAGGTCGTCGGGGACGTGGCGGAGGACGTGCGCGAGGTCGCCGGGTTCCTGACGCCCGTCCCGGGCGGCGTCGGGCCGATGACGATCGCCAGCCTGCTCCGGAATACCGTTCGTGCCGCGGGATACCAGCAGGGCTCGCTTGCCTTCCCGGGCGCCTGAAGTTACGCTCCTGACGCCGCGAAGACTGCGGCGAGAATCGGCTTCGACGGCTCGAGGGGGGCCGTCGTTCGTGTGTGAAGGAGGAAGGTTCGTTGGCCGAGGGCACCGTCAAGTGGTTCTCGAACGAGAAGGGGTTCGGCTTCATCGAGCGCGAGGGGGGTGACGACGTCTTCGTCCACCACAGCGCGATCGAGATGGACGGCTATCGCACCCTGACCGAGGGCCAGCGCGTGCAGTTCGACGTCGAGCAGGGCGACAAGGGCCTGCAGGCGAAGAACGTGACGCTGGCGTAGTCGGCACAGGTTCGAGTTGCCTGACGGGCCCCGGCGAGGGGCCCGTCGCATTTCTAGACTGGAGAGGCATGGCAATCGGGAGAGAAGATGTGCTGCACGTCGCCGCGCTCGCGCGGCTGGAGATCCCCGAGGGGGAGGTCGACGGCGTGCGCGAGCAGCTCGGCGCGATCCTCGAGGCCGTCGGGAAGGTCTCCGAGCTGGACCTGTCCGACGTAGAGCCGATGACGCATCCGCTCGACCTCGTCAACGAGTGGGCCGAGGACGAGCCGGCACCTTCGCTCACGCAGGAGGAGGCGCTCGCGAACGCGCCCGACGCCCATGACGGCAGCTTCCGCGTCCCTGCGGTGGGGGGATGAGCCTGTGATCGACACCCTGCAACTGACCGCGGAGGATGCGGCCGGGCTGCTCGAGCGCGGCGAGGTTTCGGGCGAGGAGCTCGCGGGCGCCTACCTCGAGGCGATCGAGGCGCGCGACGCCGAGCTGCACGCCTATCTCCACGTCGTGGGCGAGAGGGGAGAGGGAGTCCCGATCGCCCACAAGGACGTCATCACGACCAAGGGCATCCCGACGACGGCCGGCTCGAAGATCCTCGTCGGCTACACGCCGCAGTTCGACTCCACGGTCGCCGCCCGCTGCAAGGAGGCGGGGCTGCCGATCATCGGGAAGACGAACCTCGACGAGTTCGCGATGGGCTCGTCCACCGAGAACTCGGCGTTCGGGCCGACAAAAAACCCGTGGGATCCCGAGCGCGTGCCGGGCGGGTCGTCCGGCGGGTCCGCGGCGGCTGTAGCCGGGGGGCTCGCGCCGTGGGCGCTGGGGACCGACACGGGAGGCTCCGTCAAACAGCCGGCCTCGCTCTGTGGCGTCGTCGGCCTGCGCCCGACCTACGGGACGGTCTCGCGCTACGGGATCGTCGCCTTCGCGTCCAGCCTCGACCAGGTCGGGCCGCTGACGAAGACCGTGCGCGACAACGCGCGCCTGTACGCGCTCATCGCCGGCCGGGACCCGGCCGACTCGACGACCGTCGAGCTGCCCGAGCCGGTGGCGATCCCGGAGAAGCAGGACCTGAAGGGCATCCGCATCGGCGTCCCGAAGGAGATGAACGAGGCCGAGGGGATCGATCCCGGCGTCTCCGAGAGCGTGAATGCCGCCATCCGCCTCGCCGAGGAGCTCGGTGCCGAGGTCGAGGAGACGAGCCTCCCACGCTCCGTCGATTACGGCCTCGCGTGCTACTACCTCGTCGCGCCGGCCGAGGCGAGCTCCAATCTCGCGCGCTATGACGGCGTCCGTTACGGACTCCGCGCCGACGCCGACGAGCTCACGGCGCTCTACTCGCGCACCCGCTGGGAGGGGTTCGGGGCCGAGCCGAAGCGGCGCATCCTGCTCGGGACCTACGCGCTCTCGGCCGGCTACTACGACGCCTACTACGGCCAGGCCCAGAAGGTGCGCACGGTGATCGCGCAGGAGCATGCGGCAGTGTTCGAGCGCTTCGACCTGATCGTCAGCCCTACGTCGCCGACGGTCGCCTTCCGGATCGGCGAGAAGGCGGAGAACCCGCTCGCCATGTACCTCTCCGACCTCCTGACGATCCCGGCGAACATGGCCGGCCTGCCCGGCATCTCGATTCCGTGCGGCCTCTCTGAGGGCCTGCCGGTCGGCCTCCAGCTGATCGGGCCGCAGTTCTCGGAGAACACGCTTTTCCGCGCCGGCCACGCGCTCGAGCGCGCCCTCGGCTTCGAATACGTCCCGGAGCGCCTCCGTGCCTGAGTGGGAACCGGTCATCGGGCTCGAGATCCACGTCCAGCTGAAGACGCGGACGAAGATGTTCTGCCGCTGCGAGAACGTCTGGGGAGAGGAGCCGAACACGCGCACGTGCCCGGTCTGCCTGGCCCACCCCGGCACGCTGCCCGTCCCGAACCGCAAGGCGATCGAGTGGACGGTCAAACTGGGTCTCGCGCTCGACTGCGAGATCGCCTCGCGCGCGCTCTTCCACCGCAAGAACTACTTCTATCCCGACCTGCCCAAGGGCTATCAGATCTCCCAGTACGACGTCCCGCTGGCCTCCGGCGGGCGGTTTCGGGTCCCCGGGCCCGACGGCGACCGTGAGATCGGGATCGTGCGCGCGCACCTGGAGGAGGACGCCGCCAAGACGATCCACGTCGGCGGGACAGGCGGGCGCATCCACGGGGCCGAGTATTCGCTCGTCGACTTCAACCGCGGCGGCACGCCGCTCGTCGAGATCGTGTCGCAGCCCGATGTGCGCTCGGGTGAAGAGGCCAGGCGCTTCCTCCAGCTCCTGCGCCAGACAGTCGTCGAGCTCGGCATCTCCGACGCGGAGATGGAGAAGGGCTCGCTCCGCTGCGACGCCAACGTCTCCGTGCGCGAGGTGGGGGAGACCGGCTTCCGTACGAAGACCGAGCTCAAGAACATGAACTCGTTCAAGTTCGTCGCCGACGGGATCACGGCCGAGGTCGAGCGCCAGATCGGCGCCTACGAGGCCGGGGACCAGGTTGTGCAGCAGACGCTCCACTTCGACCCGCAGGCCGGCACGATCGCGGCGCTGCGCTCGAAGGAGGAGGCGCACGACTACCGCTACTTCCCCGAGCCCGATCTCGTCGCCGTCGAGCCGCCGGCCGAGCTGGTCGACGCTGTCCGCGGCGAGATCGGCGAGCTGCCGGCCGCGCGGATTCGCAGGCTCGAGGCGGAGGTCGGCCTCGACCTCGCGTACGACCTCGTGACGAGCGGGCGCGACGAGCTGTACGCGCGTGTTCCCGGCGACGACCGCCGCGCGGTTGCGAACGTCCTAATGAACCAGCTCGCGGCGGCGGGCGTCGACTCGACGGCGGTGAGCGGCGAGGAGCTCGGCAAGCTGATCGAGGCGCGCGAGCGGATCCCGCGCCAGGCGTTCCTCGACGCCGTGGCAGCAAGCGGCGACCCCGACTTCGCGGCCGAGCGCTACCTCGGGGAGACCGTGGTCGCCGACGCATCCGAGCTCGACCCGGTCATCGACGCGATCCTCGCCGCGAACCCGGGCCAGGTCGAGGCCTACCGGGGAGGCAAGGAGGGACTGCTCGGCTTTTTCGTCGGCCAGGTGATGAAGGAGACGCAGGGCAAGGCGGACGCGCGGGTCGTCAACGAGCGCCTGCGCGAGAAGCTGAGCGTTTGAGCGACCTCCTCATCCGGCATGCCGAGCCGGCGGATCACGCGCGGGTGACGGCGGTGCTCGACGAGTGGTGGGGCGGGGAGCGCCACATGGTCGACATGCTCCCGAGGCTCTTCTTCATGCATTTCCGCGACACGTCCTTCGTGGCCGAGCGGGACGGCGAGCTAACCGGGTTCCTTGTCGGCTTCTTCTCGCAGAGCGACCCGGAGGCCGCCTACGTCCACTTCGTCGGCGTCAGCCCGCGAGAGCGCGGGTCAGGCCTCGGCCGGGTGCTTTACGAGCGGTTCTTCGAGGCCGCGCGTGCGAACGGCCGGCGCACGATCTCGTGCGTCACCTCGCCCGCGAACGAGGGCTCCATCGCCTTCCACCGCGCCATCGGCTTCGAGCCGAGCCCGCCGCAGGCCGGCTACGACGGGCCCGGCGAGGACAGGGTCGTGCTCAGCCGCTCGATCTGACGCGCCGCGGTCCGTGACAGCCGAACCGGACGGCGGTCGAGTGCTAAGAGGCGAGATTCGCCAGGGCCCACGCGAGCAGCGGGAGCGCCGCCGCGGAATAGAGGGCGAAGAGCCATAGCCAGAATCTCTGCAGCATCGTGTGCCTCCCTTCGGTGGGCATGAAGTCGATGCATCAAGGCTGCCTGCCCGAGCGCGTTTCCACCATGGAGCGGGCTCCACCGTCGGAGTGTGGTTATCCAGACGTCAGGCCGAGCGGCGAAGCCGAGCGAGCGCGCGCCGCGCTGGGGCGAGCGCCTGCGGGTTGTCGAGCACGGGCCGGAAGAGATCGCCGTGGCGCTCGATTCGCCGGAGCGCCTCCGCCATGCCGAAGTCGCGCGGAGAGACGTCCTCCGTGAGCTCCTTCCAGCGAAGCGGCGTGGAAACGGGCGAGCCGGGCTTTGGCCGCACCGAGTAGACGCTCGCGATCGTCTTGCCCCAGCCGTTCTGCCGCGCGTCGAGGAAGACGCCGCGTCGCTTCGCCTTCCGCCATTCCGTCGTGACGATGCCCGGGTGACGCTCGGCCAGAATGGTCGCGACGCCGTCGGCGAACTCCCGCGTGTCCTCGAAGGTCGAGCGCCGCGTGATCGGAACGAGGACATGGACACCGTCGGCACCGCTGGTCTTCACGTAGCTCTCGAGGCCCAGCTCCTCGAGGGCGCCGCGCACGAGGTGCGCCACGCGCACGCCCAGGCGAAATCCCCCGTCCGGCGGGTCAAGGTCGAAGAGGACGAAGTCGGGCCGCTCCGGCCGGTCGACGCGCGAGTACCACGCGTTCATGTCGATGCAGTGCATCTGCACCATCCACAGGAGCGCGAGCTCGTCGTTCACGAGGGGGAAGTCGACGAGCCGCGACTCTCCGTCGCGCGGGAAGGTGCGGAAACGGCGCGTCGGGATCCAGTCCGGCATTCCCTTGGGCGCGTTCTTCTGGAAGAAGGACGGCGCGGCGGCTCCCTCACGGAAGCGCTTCATCGTGAACGGCCGGTTGCGCAGGTGAGGGACGAGCACCGGCGCGACGGCCGCGTAGTAGTCCCAGAGGTCGCCCTTCGTCACGTCGCCCTCCGGGAAGAGCACGCGGTCGGCGCTCGAGAGTCGAACCTCTCGGTTGCCCCGCCGGACGATCCGCTCGGGCTTGTCGGCCACCCGGACAGCATGCCCGGAAGAACGGAAGGGCGGCCACGAGGCCGCCCTTCCGCACGCCTGAGGCGTTCGACTTCCTAGTCCATCGTTTGCGGGTTGAGGTGGTCGCGGGTCGTCCGGGGCTCCGGCACGTTGGCCCTGAAGACCACGAATCCGCGGCCGGTCGGCGGCACGTGGACCCCATCCGAGGCGTAGACCGCGATTCCGTTCCTGCCCCTGATGTCGGGCCCGACGTAGGGGTAGGCGGACCAGTTGTCCGAGCCCGCGAAGGCCGGCCCCTTGATGTCGTACCACGCGATCTCCTTCAGCCTCTTGGGATTGGTGAAGTTGATCACGTCGACGCCGCCCGAGTACCAGGCGTTCACCAGCAGGTCCTTCCCGATGTCCATGACGGCCATGCCCATGTGCGCCGAGCAGTACGCGGCTGGATCGGAATCAGGCCGCACGTCTCCGACCTGGAACTCGCTGAAGAACTCTCCGGTCTCCGTGTCGGAGAAGAACATCTTGCCGGACTTCATGACCGCTGCCGGATGCCAGGGCCGCGCCACCCACTGGGTCATCGGCGGGCAGCCAACGCCGAAGGACTCGTCGACAGTGTTCAGGACGGTCCCGTCGTTGTTGAACATCACCGAGTGGAAGAAGTCCACCGCCCCGGGGATGTTCCCGGTGCCGCCCGAGCTGAACTCGTCGTCGATGATCGACACCGGATTGGCAGTGTCGGGGATCCCGTTCTCGTCGATCTCCCAGACCTGGCCCTGTTCGGCGCACGCAGCACCGGCCATGTTCTCCTCGACGTGCACCACGATGTCATGGCACGCGCGGGCTGCCTGCTCGATGGCTCCCGGGATCGGGCAGGGCTGCCCAGCACCCGTGACCGAACGCTCGCACCAGTCGATCTGGTTGTCCGGGTCGCCGGGGTAGCTGACCGGCGGCTCGGCGATCACCGAGGAGGCTGCCGGATTCGCCAGCGGAACCTCGATGACCGAGATCTTCGAGTGCAGCGGGTCGTTCCCCGCCGGCGGGCCGTTGACCGGGCCGCAGGTCGGTCCGGGCCGGAGCGGATACGAGGACACGTACACGATCAGCTTGCCGTCCGGCCCCTCGGCCTTGCCGGGCCAGAGCGTGATCGTGTGTGCGCCGCAGTCTGTGTAGACCGCGGCCACCTGCGTCACCGTTGCGAACGGGTTCGCCGGGCTGTCGCTCAGCTCGAAGACCCGGACGCCCTCCCAGCCGGTTGGGTCGCCGTGCGCGACTCGTGGCGCTCCGCACACCGGGCTCGCCATCGTCCGGTCCACTGCCAAGAGCAGCAGGTCGGCGATCCCGTTCCCGTTGCGGTCCCAGACGATCGGATCGTTCTGGTTGGCGTCGCACGCGATGTCCTTGACCAGTGAGGGACTGGCTGGATTCGAGATGTCGAAGATCCGCACGCCGCCGCGTGGCGCGGTGCCGGACGGGCTGCCGGCATCGCCGGTGTAGTAGCCGATGAACGCGTGCTTACCCCAGAACGCGAGATCCGAGTTGGTCGCGTTGTTGGGATTCGTGTACAGCAGATCCATCCGCTGCCTCGCGTCGCGGTCGGGTCGTGCGCCGGCGGTCCCGGCGAGCAGGCCTAACGCGACGAGCACGAAGACGATGAAGCGCACTCGGTGTCTCATGCATACCTCCAGACGTAGCTGAAAGGGCCCCGGGGGACGCGACGAATTGGCGTGCCGCGGCCTGGCCATGCGCCATGACCCGGCCGACACCTGCCCCAAGACCGTCGAGAGACGGCTGCCCGGGGCGAGGCCACCGCAGACATCCCCACCTCCCCTATAGGTGGCGGCAGTCTTCTACTCTGGCCGCCCCCTGTCAACCGGCCCGGCGACGAACGCAAGGAGCGCATCCATGGTGTCCGCGTCAGTTAACCTCAGGTCCCATGCCGGAGAAGCGGTACCTCGTCACGCCCGGCCCGACGCCGGTGCCGCCGGAAGTGCTGGCCGCAACCGCGCTGCCGATGATCCACCACCGCTCGGCCGACTTCCGCGCGGCGTTCGAGCGCGTGCTCGGGCGGCTCGCAGAGGTGTACCGGACGCAGAACGACGTCCTGCTCTTCACCTCGGCCGGGACGGCGGCGATGGAGTCCGCGGTGGCCAACCTCTGCTCGCCGGGCGACCGCGTCCTCTGCGTCTCGCACGGGTACTTCGGCGAGCGCTGGGCCGAGATCGCACAGGGCTACGGGCTCGACGTCGACCACGTGCGCTACGAGTGGGGCGAGACGCCGAATGCCGACGAGGTAGGCGCCCGCCTGGAAGAGATCGGCGGCGCCAAGGTCGTCTACCTGACGCACTCGGACACGTCGACCGGAGGCGTCGCTGACGTGCAGGCCACCGCCGCCCGAATCGCGGGCTCCGGGGCGCTCGTCGCCGTCGACGCCATCTCGAGCCTCGCTGCCGTGCCGCTCGAGACCGACGAGTGGGGCCTCGACGTCGTCCTGACGAGCTCGCACAAGGCGCTCATGTGCCCGGCCGGCCTGGCGTTCGCCGCCATCTCACCGGCCGCGCTCGAGGCGACGGAGACCGCTGCGTCCCCGCGCTACTACATGGACTGGCGGCGCGCGGTCGCGACGCAGGCCAAGGGCGAGACTCCCTTCTCGACCGCGATCTCGCTCGTTCGCGGGCTCGACGTCGCGCTCGAGCTGATCCTCGAGGACGGCCTCGAGGCGGCGCACCAGAAGCATCTCCGCCTGGGCCGCGCCGCGCGGGCGGGCGTGAAGGCCATGGGGCTCGAGCTGTTCTCGCCCGACGACGACACGTCCGCTGTCGTCACGGCGATCCGCATGCCCGAGGACATCGACGGGCAGGCGATCGTCGCCTCCATGCGTGAGGAGTCGGGCGTGACGATCATCGGCGGCCAGGGCCCGATGCGGGGCAAGATCGTCCGCTTCGGGCACATCGGCTACGTGGACGTGAACGACGTGAGCGCCGCGCTGGCGGCGCTCGAGCGCGCGCTCGTCGAGGCCGGCGCGGACGTGGAGCGCGGCGTCGCCGTCTCGGCGGCGCACGAGGCACACGCCGAGCCCGTCGCGGCGTGAAGGTCCTCGTCAGGGAGCCAATTGCCGAAGCCGGCGTCGAGCTCCTCCGTAAGAAGTTCGACGTCGACGTCTCGACCGACGGCGACCTGAACGAGCGTATCGGCGACTACGACGCGCTCATCATCCGCAGCGGCACCCAGGTCACCGCCGAGCTGATCGCCCGCGCCGAACGCCTCAAGGTGATCGGCCGCGCGGGCGTGGGCGTCGACAACGTCGACGTCGCCGCGGCGTCCAAGGCCGGGATCCTGGTCGCCAACGCTCCCCAGTCGACGGTGATCTCTGCGGCCGAGCACACGTTCGGGCTCCTGCTGGCGCTCACCCGCCAGATCCCGCAGGCGCACGGGGCATTGAAGGAGAGCCGCTGGGAGCGCTCGCGCTTCGGCGGCATCGAGCTCGCCGACAAGACGCTCGGCCTCGTCGGCTTCGGGCGCATCGGCCAGCAGGTGGCCCGACGCGCCCGCGGGTTCGAGATGCGCGTCCTGGCCCACGACCCCTACGTCGCCCCCGAACGATTCCGCGAGCTCGCCGCGGAACGCGCGGAGTCCCTCGACGCGCTCTTTGCCGAAGCCGACTTCGTCTCGCTGCACGCGACCCTCACGGCGGACACGCGCGGACTGATCGGCGCGGAGCAGATCGCGCGGATGCGCGACGGCGTCCGGATCGTCAACGTCGCCCGGGGCGAGCTGATCGACGAGGACGCGCTGGTCGAGGCCCTCTCGAACGGGAAGGTCGCCGGAGCCGCGATCGACGTCTTCGCGGAGGAGCCATACACCGGCCGGCTGCTGAGCCTCGACAACGTCGTCGTCACACCCCACCTGGCGGCGTCGACGGAGGAAGCGCAGGACCGCGCCGGGCTCATCGTCGCCGAGCAGGTGGCGGCCGCGCTCGAGGGCGGCCTCGTCACGAACGCGGTCAACGTTCCCGGGGCTTCGCAGGAGGACCTCGACGTCCTGGGCCCGTTCATCCCCCTGGCGGCACAGCTCGGGGCGCTCTCCGTCGAGCTCGCCGGAGGCAACGCCGAGCGGCTTGACTTCAGCTACCTCGGCGAGCTGGCCGAGCGGGACACCCGGCTCCTGACGGTGGCCGCGCTGAACGGCGCCTTCCAGGGCCGTGTCGAGGAACCGGTCAACTACGTGAACGCGCCGCTCGTGGCGCAGGAGCGCGGGATCGAGGTCCGGGAGGAGCGGCGGCCCGCCTCGCGCGACTTCCGCAGCCTCGTCGCGGTGACCGCGGTCGCGGGCGGGGAGGAGTTCACGGTCGTCGGCACGGTCATGGGCTCCGAGCTCGAGCCGCGCCTCGTGCGGGCGCTCGGGTACGAGGTGGAGATCGCGCTCGAGCCCCTGATGCTCTTCGTCGTCAACGACGATCGTCCCGGACGGATCGGGCGGATCGGGACGCTCCTCGGAGAGGCGGACATCAACATTGCCAACATGGCCGTGTCCCGCAACCGCCCCAAGGACCGCGCGCTCATGGTGCTCACGCTCGACAGCCCGATCACGCCCGACCTGATCGAGCGCATCCGTGCCGAGCCCGGCCTTCTCGACCCGCGGGCGATCGTGCTCGAGCGGACGAATGGATAGCTGGCCCGAGGCTGTCCGCCGGGTGGCCGGCGTGCTGCAGGAGAGCCGGGTGGAGGCGCGCATCGAGGAGTTCGGCGAGGGCACGCCGACCGCCGAGGACGCCGCCAACGCCGCCGGCGCGCCGGTCGAGCAGATCGTGAAGACGCTCGTCTTCTCCTGCGACGGGCGCGCCATCGTCGTCATGGTCCCGGGCGACAAGCGCGCGGACACGGGGAAGGTCGCCTCCATCGCAGGCGGCGAGCGCGTCAAGTCCGTCCGGCCCGACGCCGTCGAGGGCGTGACGGGCTTCCCTCCCGGCGGCGTGGCGCCCTTTCCGCTCCCCGGAATCGAGACCGTGCTCATCGACCAGGCCCTGCTCACGCACGAGGTGGTCTGGATCGGCGCTGGCTCACACCGGCACATGGCCGCGCTCGCGCCGAACGACCTCGTCCGCCTCGCGCGTGCTCGGGCCGCGGACGTGACCGTGGAGTAACCTTCGATCCGTGCAAGCGACCGAGAAGATCTGGATGAACGGCGAGCTCGTCGACTGGGCCGACGCGAAGGTCCACGTCGGCGCGCACGGGCTCCACTACGGCTCCGGCGTGTTCGAGGGGATCCGGTGCTACGAGACGGAGACGGGGCCGGCGGTATTCCGGTTGACCGACCATCTCGCGCGGCTCCATCGCTCCGCTGCGCTCCTGCACATGGAGGTTCCGCACTCGGTCGAGGAGCTGCGTGCCGCGACCCACGAGCTCATCGGCGTGAACGGGCTCTCGGACTGCTACATCCGCCCGATCGCCTTCTACGGCTTCGGCGAGCTCGGCGTCCACCCGGGCACGAACCCGGTCGACGTCGTCCTCATGACGTGGCGCTGGGGCACCTACCTCGGCGAGGACGCGCTCGAGAAGGGCATCCGCGCGAAGATCTCCTCCTGGAAGCGCGTCGGGCCGAACACGATCCCGCACGTCTCCAAGGCGACGGGCATCTACCTGAACTCCATGCTCGCCGTCATCGAGGCTACGCGGGCCGGCTACGACGAGGCGATCCTGCTCACCGACGACGGGCGCGTCGCGGACGGCTCCGGCGAGAACATCTTCATCGTCAAGGACGAGATCATCTCCACCCCCGACCTCTCCGTCTCGATCCTGCCCGGGATCACGCGCGAGACGGTGATGGAGATCGCACAGGCCCTCGGCTACGCGGTGCACGAGCGCGAGCTGATCCGCTCGGACCTCTACCTGGCCGACGAGGTCTTCATGTGCGGCACGGCCGCCGAGGTCACGCCCGTGCGGTCCGTCGACGACCACGAAGTCGGCGCGCCCGGGCCGGTCACGAAGGCGATCCAGGACGCGTTCTTCGACGTCGTCCGCGGTCGAGACGAGCGGTGGTCGCGCTGGCTCGAGTACGCCGAGAAGACGCCGGCGGCACCGGGGTCTTGACGCAGCAGATCCCTCTCTCCGCGCCCTGGATCGACGGGCGGGAGGAGGAGCTGGTGGTCGAGACGCTCCGCTCGGGGCAGCTCTCGCTCGGCCCCATGATCGACCGCTTCGAGGAGGCCCTGGCCGCACGCGCCGGCGCGCCTCGCGTCGCCGCCGTCTCGAGCGGCACCGCGGGCCTCCATCTCTGCATGCGCCTGGCCGGGATCGAGCCGGGCGACGAGGTGGTGACGACGCCGTTCTCCTTCGTGGCCTCCGCCAACTGCGCGCTCTACGAGGGCGCCACGCCGGTCTTCGCCGACATCGACTCCGACACGCTGAACCTCGACCCGGCCGCCGTCGAGGCCGCGATCACGCCTCGCACGAGGGCGATCCTGCCGGTGCACATCTTCGGGTATCCGGCCGAGCTGTCCGAGCTCGAGGCGATCGCCGAGCGGCACGGTCTCGCAATCGTCGAGGACGCGTGCGAGGCGCTCGGGGCCGAATATCGCGGCCGCCCGATCGGCTCGTCCGGGCACCCCGCGGTGTTTGCCTTCTACCCCAACAAGCAGATGACGACGGGCGAGGGCGGAGCGGTGGCAGTCGGTTCGGAGGAGGAGTGGGCGCTGCTCAAGAGCCTGTCGAACCAGGGCCGGAGCGACTCCGGCGAATGGCTCACCCACGCGCGGCTGGGCTACAACTACCGACTCGACGACCTCTCGGCGGCGCTCGGGCTCGCGCAGGTCGAGCGGCTCGACGAGATCCTCGCCGCGCGGGTCGAGGTCGCCCGCCGCTACGGCGATCTCCTCACGAGCGTCGACGGAGTCGAGGCGCCGTTCCCGGACGACGAGGAGCACCGCCGCTCGTGGTTCGTCTACGTCGTCAAGCTCGCGCGCGGGGTCGACCGGAACGGCGTCATGGCGCGGCTCGAGGAGGAGGGAGTGGCGAGCAAGCCCTATATGCCTTCCATTCACCTCCAGCCGCTCTACCGCGAGCGCTTCGGCTATCGGGAAGGGATGCTTCCGGTCTCAGAGGACACGAGCGCCCGCACGCTCGCGCTCCCGTTCCACGCGCGCCTGCCGGCCGAGGATCAGGAACGGGTCGTCGACGTCCTGGCCCGAGCCCTGTCCAAGTAACAAAGTGTTACTTGGGCTCTGGGGCCCGCGCGGCTTGCGATACTTCGCGCATGGCCGACGCCGCGCCCCGCATGGTCTTTCTCGGGTTCGGCAAATACGCGCGCGCGGACAAGATCTACGCGCTCGAGCCGATCCGCGGCGAGGACAGGGGAGGGGGGAGCCGCACCCAGGTATGGGTCGACGGCATCCCGGCGCCGATCGTCGCCTCGCGCACGGAGCGGACGATCCTCCACGACATGGGCCAGGACGTCGCCGCCGGCTCGAAGCTCCTCGACGACGCACTCGCGTTCGCCGAGCGGATCGCCGCGGACGCGGAGAAGGGCAGGGTCGACCTCGGCGACCTCGGCCGGCGCGCGCGCAAGCTCCTCGAGGCGAGCTCGAAGCCGGCGGAGGACGAGCAGCTGTTTTGAGCGCGCTGGGGCGCGAGTTCTTCGCGCGGAGCGTGCACGAGGTCGCGCCCGAGCTCGTCGGCTGCACGCTCCTCGTCGGCGGGGTCGGCGGTCGCATCGTGGAGGTCGAGGCCTACGACGCCTCGGACCCTGCGAGCCACGGCTTTCGCGGACAGACGCTTCGCAACCGGTCGATGTTCGGGCCGCCCGGCCACGCCTACGTCTACCGCTCGTACGGGATCCACTGGTGCCTCAACCTCGTCTGCGGCGGCGAGGGAGTCGCGGAGGCCGTGCTCGTCCGTGCGCTCGAGCCGACCGACGGCATCGACCTCATGCGGGCCCGTCGCGGCCTGGAGGACGAGAGGCTTCTCTGCGCCGGCCCCGGCCGGCTCTGCCAGGCCCTCGGGGTCACCTTCGACCACGACGGCGCCGCGCTCGATCGGCCGCCCTTCGCGCTGCAGGCTGCGGCGAAAGCCGTTCCGATCGCCCGCGGCCCGCGCGTCGGGATAACGAGAGCGGTGGAGCTTCCCTGGCGCTACGGCCAGGCCGGTTCGCGCTTTCTCAGCCGCCCGCTGGCGGCACTTGGCTAAGGAGCGGGGACGCCCTTCGCCTCCCAGTAGTCGTTCAGCGCGCCCTGGACCTTCACGAACCAGACGATGGCCGGGATGATGAAGACCCCGAACGGAAAGAGCCAGAGCCCGGTCCAGCCGTTGACCGGCGGCTGGCGCCCGTCCTTTTCGTACATCTTCCCGACTTCCGACGGGATCACGAAGGCGCTGACGGCGCCGAGGAGGATCCAGATCACGAGACCGAGCACACCGCCGAGCCCGTCACCGGTGTGCTGCTTCATCTCCTCCTGCGTCTTGTAGGCCCAGTAGAGGCCGTAGAACCCGATCGTGACGATGAACAAGAGAATTCCGAACCCGACCCCGCGGCGGTTGCCAAGGGGGCCGGTGTTCCCGGTGGGGACTGCGACGGACGCTTCCATGACACCTCCCGTTGTGGCCGGCGCGACTCTTGCACCGGCCGCGGGCGGCGTCAACCGCGCGCGACGATGAGCTTGATAGTCATGTTCGGCACGGCCGCCCGTCCCGCCTTCGGGAACTGGGCCAGCACCGTGCCGACGGGAGCGCCGTCACCGTAGGCGCGGATCGTCCCGGCGAGCTTGCGCTTTGCGAGACGATGGCGCGCCTGCTCCAGCGAGAGGCCCACGACGTCGGGCACGCGCCCGGCGCGCGCGAACGGAAGGACGATCTTCACCTTGCTCCACGAGGAGAGCGTGCCGTCGGCGGGCATCTGCTCGGTGACGATGCCGAGCTGCTCGCCCGGGACGGCGGGGCGCCAGACGATCTCGGGCGTCAGCGGCATGGAGAGGAGGTGCGCCTCGGCCTCCTCGCGAGATGCCCCGACCACGTCGGGGACGTCCACCTCGTTCGGCTTGCACGGCGCCGGCTGGTCGGGCCCGTTGCCGACGAAGAAGAGGATCTGCCGTGCGTCCTTGCAGTTCCCGTTGTCGAGGTACCACTTGCTGTTGCGATAGACGACGTTGAGTGGCGCAACCTCGTCGTAGACCGGCGAGTCGAAGTACGCCGGCGGCTCCTCGAGGTGGTCGAGCGCGTTCTTCGCGAAGCTCTTCCAGATCAGGGCCGGGTAGGTCCCGCCGGCGACCGGGTCGCCGTTGTACTCGGTCTCCATCGGCTTGAGCCGGTCCGGGTAGCCGACCCAGACCGCGACGGCGAGCTGCGGTGTGTAGCCGACGAACCAGGCGTCGCCGTAGTTCTCCGTCGTACCCGTCTTGCCGGCGACGGGGCGGTCGTCGAGCGCCGCGCGCTCACCCGTGCCCTCGGTGACGACGCCCTGGAGGATGGAGTTGACGATGGCGGCGTTGTTCGCGTTGACGACCTGCTTCGCTACTGGATCGTTGGAGTCGGCGCGGCGATCGTGCTCGACACGCAGGACGGCGCGTGGCAGGTTGCCGAGGACACTGCCGTCGACGCGCCTGCCGCCCGAGGCGAGCGTCGCGAACGCGCGCGCCATCTCCAGCGGGCTCACGGCCTCGACGCCGAGCCCGATCGCGAAGTAGTCGTCGAGAGGGCGCGTGACGCCGAGCCGGTGCGCGGTCTTGGCGACGTTCTTCGGCCCGACCTGCGCGGTCAGCTGCGCGTAGACCGTGTTGTCGGAGTGGATCGTCGCCTCGGTGAGGTCGATCGTCCCGAGGTACGACCCCTCGTAGTTCGCGACCGACCAGAGCTTGTCGCCGAGGTTGATCGTCGTCGGCTCCGACTCGAACACCGTCTGCGGCGAGATGCCCTGCTCGAGGGCCGAGGTGAGCACGAACGGCTTGAAGGATGAGCCCGTCTGCCGCTGGCCCTGCACGGCGAGGTTGAACTGGCTCTTGCGGAAGCTCTCCCCGCCGACCATTGCGAGGACCTTGCCGTCGCGTGGGTCGATGGCGACCAGCGCGGCGGTCGGCCCGTCAGGGTCGGTGAGCCACTTGTCGATCGCCTCGCGCGCGAGCTGCTGGAGCTCGAGGTCGATCGACGTATAGATCTTCATCCCGCCGCCGAAGACTTCGCCCGAGCCGTAGTACGGGATGAGCTGCTGCTTCACGTACTCCGCGAAGTACTGCACCCGCTTGCCGGAGCCCGGGAGCCCGATCTCGTCCGGGGGCGGGAGCGGCGCGGCGTCGGCCCGCCGGTAGTCGTCCTGCTTGATCAGGCCCTGGTCGAGCATGAGGCCGAGCACGGTCTCCCGGCGCGCCTTGGCGACCTCGGGGTTGGACGCCGGGTCGAAGGACCCGGGGTTCGCCGGGAGGCCGGCCAGCAGCGCGGCCTCGTGCAGCTCGAGCTCGTCCGCGTGTTTGTCGAAGTACACGCGCGCGGCCATCTCGATGCCGTACGACCCGTTCCCGAAGTAGATCGTGTTCAGGTACGAGGTGAGGATCCGGTCCTTCGACCACCGCTGCTCCAGCTGCCACGCGAGCGCGGCCTCCTTGAGCTTGCGGCTGATCGTCCGCTCCTGCTTCGTGTATTGGTTCTTGACGAACTGCTGCGTGATCGTCGAGCCGCCCTGGACGATCGTCTGCGAGCGCACGTCGGCCCAGACAGCGCGCGCCATGCCGCGGATGTCGACGCCCTGGTGCTCCCAGAACCGTCGGTCCTCGACGGCGACGATCGCCTGCTTCATGACGGGCGCGATCTCCTCCGACTCGACGATGACGCGGCTCTCCGAGCCCCGGAGCACCGCGAGCACCGTCTTGCCGTCGGACGCGTAGATGTAGCCGAGCTTCTCGGCACGGCGCTCGTTGCCCGGCTCGAGCTGCGGGAGCTCGCTGGCGATCGAGCTCACGAGGCCGTACGTGAACGACACCGTCGCGACGAAGCCGATAACGGTGAGGAGCGCGAGGAATCTGAGCTTGCGGACCCGGCGGCGACGTTGTCGCACGCCGCGCTTACGCCTTCCGAAGAACACGAAGGTGGGAGTCTAGCGACGGCCTGAGTCGGTCAGGCCGCTTGCTCGCTCACGAAGACCGGGTCCTGCGTAGGCTGCTCCACGCCTCCGGCCTCCTCGACCGTGACGGCGACGACCGCGCCTTCGGGAACCGGCTGCGTGAGTGGCACGACCGTCCACTCGCTGCCGCCGGAGAAGAGCCCTGCGGCGACCGGCTGGTCGCCTTCGATGACCCAGGCCTCGTACGTTTTCCCTTCGGGCGCCTCGTCGAGCCCGTTCACCAGGACCCACCCCTCCGACGAGTCCCCGTCGACCACGAGGATGCCGTTGGCGCCGTCGAGCGGGATCCGGCTGCTCGTCGGGTCGGAGAGAGCGATCACGACCTCGTCGGCGCGATGGAGGGCGGCGCGCTCGTCGTCGAGCTGCTGCGCGAGGTCGGACGCCCAGAACGCGAGCCCGAGAGCGACGCAGCCGGCCGCGAATGCGGCTGCCGCCGCGACGGGGAAGGCCCAGCGTCGGCGCGGCATGGTGACGACCTTGGGCTGCTCGCGCCGCGCGTCCGCCAGGACGCGGTTCCGCAGAGCGGGCGACGGTGCCGGAGCGTCCACGTCGTAGGCGAGCTCGGCGACCGCCTCCTGGAACGAGGCGACGTGCTCGCGGCACTCGCTGCAGTGCGCCAGATGCCTTTCGAACTCGTCGAGGTCCTCTGGGCCGAGGGCGTCGAGGGCGTAGGCGGCGCTCAGCTCGTGGATTTCGGTTCTGTCCATTGCTCTCTCTCGATGTCTTCCTCCGCGAGCAGGTCGCGGAGATTTGCCAGGCCGGAGAACATCCGGCTCTTAATGGTGCCCAAAGGCTCGCCGAGGCGGTCGGCGAGCTCGGACTGGGTGAAGCCTCCGTAGTACGCGAGCTCGAGCGCCTCGCGCTGCTTGTCGGGCAGGCGCTTGAGCGCTTCCTGCACGCGGGTGCGCCGCAGGCGCAGCCAAACTTCCTCCTCCGTGTCCTCCCCGGAATGCTGCGGGGCGGTCTCGAGCGGCTCGGCCCGTCGAGGCTGCTCGCGGCGGACGAGGTCGACGGCCCGCCGGTGGACGAGCGTCAGGATCCATGTGCTCGCCTTCGCGCGCTCGGCGACGAACCGAGCGGCCGAGCGCCAGACGGCCAGGAATCCTTCTTGGACGGCGTCCTCGGCCAGGGCCGGGTCGCGCACGATGCGCAGCGCCAGCCCGTAGGCGACGCGGTTGAAGCGGTCGTAGAGCTCCGCCAGCGCCTCTTCGTCGGCGCGCGCGACGAGCGCGACCAGCGCCTCGTCCGAGAGGTGAGCGAGCCCCCGAGCCATGATTCCGCGCCCCTTGCGGGGCGTACGCAACGCTAACACGGCAGCCATGACCGGCATTCGCCGCGCGAGGAAGATCGGTTCGGAAATTCACCCGAACCGATCGGGCGACTCCTCCGAATAGGGCGCGTTCAACCCCCACGGAGGAGAGGAAAATGAGACGCATTGCGCTCATCGGGGTGCTCGCCGTCGCTGCGCTCGCAGCCGTGCTCGTGCGCGGCTCGGGCCCGGACGACGCCCCGGCGTCGAGCCATCGAGAGGCTCCGGCGATCAGTGAGGACCCGGTCGCGGACAACACGGACGTGTACGCGTTCGTGAGCCCGGACCGGCCCGACACGGTGACGATCGTCGCCAACTACATCCCGCTCGAAGAGCCCGCCGGCGGGCCGAACTTCAACGCGTTCGGCGACGACGTGCTCTACGAGCTCAAGGTCGACTCGACCGGAGACGGCCGGGAGGACGTGTCCTACCAGTTCGACTTCCGCACCAAGACGCGGAACGGCAACACGTTCCTCTACAACACCGGCCCGATCGACACGCTTTCGGATCCCGACTGGAACCGGCCGCAGTACTACACGGTCAAGCGGGTCCAGAACCGGAAGTCGTCGATCCTCGGCAGGAACCTGCCGACCACGCCGGTCAACATCGGGCCTCGCTCGACCCCGAACTACGGCTCGCTCATGCAGGCCGCCGTTCAGCAGCTGCCCGGCGGAATCAAGGCGTTCGCCGGCCAGAGCGACGACCCGTTCTTCGTCGATCTCGGCTCGGTGTTCGACCTCGCCGGCCTGCGCCCGTTCAACCCCGCGCACGTCATTCCGCTCGATGCGGAGGACGGGGTCGACGGCGTGGGCGGCTTCAACACGCACACGATCGTCCTCCAGGTCCCCATCAAGCAGCTCACCCGCGACGGGAAGCTGCACGCTGCGGACGACCCGAAGGCCGTGATCGGTGTGTACGCGACCGCCAGCCGGCAGAAGGTGCAGGTCATCGACGCGAACGGCCGGCGCCGCAGCCAGGGCGACTGGGTGCAGGTCTCCAGGCTCGCCAACCCCCTGATCAACGAGGTCGTCATCCCGCTCGGCATGAAGGACCGCTGGAACGCGTCGGATCCCTCGGGTGACGCGAGCTTTGCCTCGCGCTACCTGAGCCCCGAGGTGACGAAGCTGGCCAACGCGCTCTACCCGGTGCTCGACAACGCACCGGAGACGGCCCGCGGCGATATCCAGGCGATCCTCCTCACCGGCGTGCCCGGCCTGAACTTCACCGGGCCGACCAAGGCCGACCTCATCCGCCTGAACACCGGCATCGCGCCGAGCGCTCCGGTCGGACAGGGCAACCGGCTCGGCGTCCTTTCGGGCGACTTCGCCGGGTTCCCGAACGGCCGCCGTCTCGAGGACGACGTCACGGACATCGAGCTCCGTGCGCTCACCTGCGGGTACGGCCCCGCCGTCGCCCCTCTGATCGAGGGCCTCGGCCAGTGCGCCGGCAATGCCAACCGGTCGCCCAACAACCAGCTGGGTGACGGCGTGGACGCGAACGATCGCCCGTTCCACGTCGGGTTCCCCTATGTCCCGGAGCCCCATCAGGGCTACGAGCACGTTCACCACTCCCTGGTGGGCGGCCCGTAGACGAGGGATCAGCCGAGGGGCCCGCCGTGCGGCGGCGGGCCCCTTTGCCCCTCTCGGAGCCTTCACATGAACAGACGATTTCTCATCGCAGGACTGGCGGCAGGGATCGCCGCGACGGCCGGGCTCTTCGGCGGAGCGCTCGCCGGCGGGTCGGACGCCCAGGATGTGCCGACGGCCGGCGTCGGCGACGCTGCGCAGGTCCTTCTCCAGGGCTTCTCCGCCGGCGACACGGCGGCGACCATCGCGCGGCTGGAGCAACGGGTCGGAGCGGCGCCCGAGGACTCGGAGGGACTCGTGCTCCTCGGCCTCGCCTACCAGCAGCGCGCGCGGGAGACCGGCGACCCGTCCTTCTACCCGCGGTCGGGGGAGGCCCTCGACCGCTCGCTCGAGCTCGCGCCGGACAACGACCTGGCCCTCACGGGGCTCGCGGCGCTGGCGGCGACCCGCCACCGCTTCGAGGAATCGCGGCGGCTCGCGCGGCGGGCCCTCGACCTGAACCCGTACTCGGCGGAAGCACTCGGCGTGCTCGGCGACGCGCTCGTCGAGCTCGGCCGCTACGAGGCGGCCTTCACGACATTCGATCGCATGGCCGCGACCAAGCCGGCGCTCCCGTCCTACGCGCGCATTGCGTACGCGCGCGAGTTGAAGGGGAAGACCGACTCCGCGGCCGAGGCAATGGCGCTCGCCGCCCGCTCGGCCCCGGCGAGCGGCGAGAGCGGGGCGTGGGCTCTCGTAGAGCTCGGCAACCTCAGATTCTCGAGCGGGCGACTGCGCCTCGCCGAGCGCGCCTACGACGAGGCGCTCGCCCGCTTTCCGGACTACCACCGAGCCCAGGCCGGCCTCGCCCGGGTGGAGGCCGCGCGAGGGCGCACCGACGAGGCAGTCGCCCTCTACCGGGCCACCCTGGAGGCCGTGCCTCTTCCCGAGTACGCCGGTCGGCTCGCCGAGACGCTGGCCGCGGCAGGACGGGACGGTGAGGCCCGGGAGGCGTACGAGCTCCTCGACGTCATGCAGCGGCTCCTCGAGTCGAACGGCGCCCGCACCGAGCTCGAGACGGCGCTCGTCGACCTCGACCGGAACGTGAACGTCCAAGACGCGCTCGCGCGTGTGCGCGAGGCCTACGCCGAGCGGAGGAGCATCGAGGCAGAGGACGTCCTCGCCTGGGCGCTCTATCGCAACGGCCGGTGCGAGGAGGCCCTGGCGCACTCCGACCTTGCGCTTCGCCTCGGGACGCGCGACGCGCTCAAGCATTTCCACCGCGGGATGATCGAGCGGTGCCTCGGCCGAACGGCCGCGGCCAGGGCCGCGTTCGCGCGCGCGCTTGCGATCAACCCGTACTTCTCGCCCCGCTGGGCGCCGGTCGCGGAGGAGGCAGTCTCGTGAAGCGCCTCCTGCTCGTCGCAATCGCGGTCGTCGTGCTCGTCTGGCCGGCGTCCGGCGGGGCGCACCCGCTCGGGAACTTCACGGTCAACCGCTACGCGGAGATCGTGCTCTCGGGCGATCGCGTCTACCTCACGTATGCGCTCGACCTCGCCGAGATCCCGACCTTCCAGGAGGGCGACACCGTGCGCTCTCCTGGCTTCGCACGTCGGGTCGGCGGAGACCTCGTCCTCGAGATCGACGGACGCCGCGTGCGTCTGACGCCGATCGAGCACGAGGTGACCGAGGCGGAGGGCGCGGGCGGGCTCGACACGTTGCGCTTCGACGCGGTCTTCGCCGCGGAGGCGACGGGGTCGTCCCTCGTTCTGCGCGACGAGAACTTCGGCGGCCGGCTCGGTTGGCGGGAGATCGTCGTCAGGGCGGAGGACGGCGCCCGGATCGTCTCGTCGACGGCGCCGACCGAGAGCTCGAGCGACGGGCTCCGCGCGTATCCGTCAGACCTCCTCAGCTCTCCGCTCGACGTCCGCGAGGCTCGGGTCGAATACGAGCCCGGGACGACGGCGGGCGTGGCGCCCTCGCTCGGAGAAGGACCGGGCACGGCGCGGGAGGAGGGGCGGTTCGAGTCGCTCGTCGCCCAGGAGGACCTCGGCGTCGGGGTCGTGCTCGTCTCGCTCCTCGTGGCGATGTTCTGGGGCGCGGCGCACGCGCTCACGCCGGGCCATGGGAAGGCGATCGTCGCCGGCTACCTCGTCGGTTCGCGCGGCACCCCGCGCCATGCGGTCTACCTCGGGCTGATCGTCACCGCGACGCACACCGCCGGTGTCTTCGCGCTCGGCCTCGTCACGCTCCTGCTCTCCCGCTTCATCGTGCCGGAGCAGCTCTACCCATGGCTGACCGTCGCCTCCGGCCTGCTCGTCGTCGGCGTCGGCCTCGCGGTGCTCGCCGGGCGCTTCCGCCACGCCCGGGCGCACGCTCACGGGCACGCCGATCACCACCACCATGACGACCACGACCACCATGGCTACGGCCGGGGCGGGCTTCTGGGCGTCGGCGTCGCCGCCGGTCTGCTCCCGTGCCCGTCGGCGCTGGTCGTGCTGCTCGGAGCCATCGCGCTCCACCGGGTGGGGCTCGGCCTCGCGCTGATCCTTGCCTTCAGTGTCGGGCTCGCCGCCACGGTGACCGCCGTCGGCCTCGTTGCGGTGCTGGCCCGGCGCGCGTTCTCCCGGCTGTCCTTGAACGGACGGCTCGTGCGTACCCTTCCCGCCGTGAGCGCTCTCGTGATCCTCGCGGTCGGGATCGGGATCACCGTCAACGCTCTCCCGGAGGTTCTCTGATGTTCGGACTCGACGACAGATTCGCCGCCTTCTCCGACGGAGGCTCCATCTGGATCGTGCTCGCCGTGGCGGTGCTGCTCGGCCTACGGCATGCAACCGATCCCGACCACATCGCAGCGGTGTCGACCCTCGTCGCCGGCGGGCGCGACCGCGCCACACGGCGAGCGAGCGAGCTCGGCCTCGCCTGGGGGCTCGGCCATGGGCTGACGCTCTTCGTCTTCGGCCTCCCGATCCTGCTCCTCGACAGCTACTTGCCCGAGCGCGTGCAGCAGGGCGCCGAGACCGCGATCGCCGGCGTGATCGTGTACCTCGCCGTGCGGCTCCTCATTCGCTGGCGGCGAGGAGCGTTCCACGACCACACCCACAGCCACGGAGACGTCGACCACTCCCACACCCACGTGGGGCACGACCATCGACATCCTCGCGGCCGACTCGGCGCCTTCGGAATCGGCCTCATCCACGGCATGGGCGGCAGCGCCGGCGTCGGCATCCTCCTTGTCGCGTCGATCGAGTCCACCGCGCTCTCGGTGGCCTCGCTCGTCCTGCTGGCTGTCTTCACGGCGGTCTCGATGACGATGCTCTCCGGCACGTTCGGCCGCGCGCTCGTCGCCCGGCCGGTGTCCGCCGTCTTCGGCGGCGTCGCCCCGGTGCTCGGAACCGCGAGCCTCGCGTTCGGCATCTGGTACGCGACCGCGGCGTGGAGCCTCGCCCCCTATCCCTTCTAGGAGGCCTCCTGTCAGAACCCTATGATCGGGGGCGGCCATGGCCGCCCCCGATCTCGTCGCCGACCTCACCCGCAACGCCGTCGACGTGCTGCCCGCGGGGGAGCTCGAGCGGAAGCTCGCCCTCGGGCGACCGCTCCGCGTGAAGCTCGGGATCGACGTGACCGCGCCGCACGTCCACGTCGGGCACGCGATCCCACTCCAGCGGATGGCGGCGTTCCAGCGGGCCGGCCACGTCGGCGTCCTCATCGTCGGCGACTACACGACCCGGATCGGCGACCCGTCGGGCCGGTCGAGCGAGCGGCCGATCCTCTCCGACGAGGAGATCGACGCCAACGCGCGCACGTATCTGGGACAGGCGTCGCAGATCGTCGACACGAGCCCGGAGCGGCTCGAGGTGCGGATGAACGGCGAGTGGTTGCGCGAGCTCGACTTCGCGGAGGTCGTCCGCCTCACACGGACGATCACGGTTGCGCGCCTGCTCGAGCGGGACGACTTCGCCAAGCGCTTCGCGGACGGGACCGCGATCTCGGTCTCCGAGCTCCTCTACCCGTTCATGCAGGCCTACGACTCGGTCGCCATCCAGGCGGACGTCGAGCTGGGGGGCACGGACCAGCTCTACAACCTCCTCGCCGGCCGCGAGGTGATGCAGGCCTACGGCCTCGAGCCGCAGGTCGCGCTCACGACGCCGCTGCTCATCGGCCCCGACGGGCGCAAGATGAGCGCGTCGCTCGGCAACTACATCGGGCTCACCGATCCGCCCGAGCAGCAGTTCGGGAAGACGATGCGGATCTCGGACGAGCTCCTGCCCGAGTACTACCGCCTGGTCATGGAGTCGGACGCCGACCCGACCGGGCTCGACCCCCTCGAGGCGAAGCTGGAGCTCGCGCGCTTCGTCGTGCGGCGCTCGCATGGGGAGGAGGCGGCAAGCGAGGCGGAGGCCCACTTCACGCGCGTCGTGCGCGAGGGGCGCGCGCCTGACGAGGTGCCCGTGGCCGAGCTGCCGCCCGGCGACCCGGTGCACCTGCCGGCCGTCATCCGCGAGGTCTTCGGGCTTTCGACCAGCGACGCCCGCCGGATGATCGCCCAGGGCGGGGTGAAGCTGAACGGCTCGCCGGCGGCCGACCTCGACCTGCCGCGGGCCTCACTCGACGACGCCCTGCTCCAGGTCGGCAAGCGCCAATTTGTGCGGCTTCGCGCGGTCTGAGGGCGCCGCTTGACACCCCTCCGGTCGTTGCTATCATTCCTCGGCCGCCTGTACGGCTGCGCGAAACCGGCAAACCTCGACCAACGGAGTAGCCCCACGGCCGAAGACTGATACGACCGAGTATCACTTCCTCCAGGGGCCTCCCGCGTGAGTCGGAGGCCTTTTTCGTGCCAGACCCGCAGCGCCCGGTCTTTGAAAACTCAACAGCGTGAACGTCGAGACCCTCTCGCGCTTCGGCGTGAGGGGTCTAAATGAACCCGTCTCCTCTCTCGAGAGGGGACTTTGAGCTCAAGCTCAACTTGAACCTGTTAGCAACCAGCCTTCGGGCTGACTGCGAAAGGTCTTCACGGAGAGTTTGATCCTGGCTCAGGACGAACGCTGGCGGCGCGCCTAACACATGCAAGTCGAGCGAGAACCAGAGCTTCGGCTCTGGGGACAGCGGCGAACGGGTGAGTAACACGTGGGTAATCTGCCCTCGGCGCCGGGATAGCCCGGGGAAACCCGGATTAATACCGGATGGCCTCTCGCGCTCTCGGGCGCGAAAGAAAAGGTGGCTTCGGCTTCTGGCCGAGGATGAGCCCGCGGCCGATTAGCTTGTTGGTGGGGTAATGGCTCACCAAGGCTCCGATCGGTAGCTGGTCTGAGAGGACGATCAGCCACACTGGGACTGAGACACGGCCCAGACTCCTACGGGAGGCAGCAGTGGGGAATCTTGCGCAATGGGCGAAAGCCTGACGCAGCGACGCCGCGTGCGGGAAGAAGGCCTTCGGGTTGTAAACCGCTTTCAGGAGGGACGAAGCCACTCGGGTTAATAGCCTAGAGGGTGACGGTACCTCCAGAAGAAGCCCCGGCTAACTACGTGCCAGCAGCCGCGGTAATACGTAGGGGGCTAGCGTTGTCCGGATTTATTGGGCGTAAAGAGCGCGTAGGCGGCTAGGTAAGTCCGACGTGAAATCTGGAGGCTCAACCTCCAGCGGTCGTTGGAAACTACTTGGCTAGAGTCCGGAAGAGGAGAGTGGAATTCCTGGTGTAGCGGTGAAATGCGCAGATATCAGGAAGAACACCGATGGCGAAAGCAGCTCTCTGGGACGGTACTGACGCTGAGGCGCGAAAGCGTGGGGAGCGAACAGGATTAGATACCCTGGTAGTCCACGCCGTAAACGATGGGTGCTAGGTGTGAGCGGTGTCGACTCCGCTCGTGCCGAAGCTAACGCATTAAGCACCCCGCCTGGGGAGTACGGCCGCAAGGCTAAAACTCAAAGGAATTGACGGGGGCCCGCACAAGCAGCGGAGCATGTGGTTTAATTCGACGCAACGCGAAGAACCTTACCAGGGCTTGACATGCACTGGAATGTCGTAGAAATACGGCAGCCCTTCGGGGCTAGTGCACAGGTGGTGCATGGCTGTCGTCAGCTCGTGTCGTGAGATGTTGGGTTAAGTCCCGCAACGAGCGCAACCCCTGTCCTTAGTTGCCAGCGGATAATGCCGGGGACTCTAGGGAGACTGCCGGTGACAAACCGGAGGAAGGTGGGGATGACGTCAAGTCATCATGCCCCTTATGTCCTGGGCTACACACGTGCTACATTGGCCGGTACAAAGGGCTGCAAACCCGTGAGGGGGAGCGAATCCCAAAAAGCCGGTCCCGGTTCGGATTGGAGGCTGAAACTCGCCTCCATGAAGGCGGAGTTGCTAGTAATCGCGGATCAGCAACGCCGCGGTGAATACGTTCTCGGGCCTTGTACACACCGCCCGTCACACCACGAAAGCCGGCAACACCCGAAGCCGGTGTCCTAACCCGCAAGGGAGGGAGCCGTCGAAGGTGGGGTTGGTGATTGGGGTGAAGTCGTAACAAGGTAGCCGTAGCGGAAGCTGCGGCTGGATCACCTCCTTTCTAGGGAATGCGGGAGCTCCAACTCCCGCGGGCGCCCGGCCCGTCGATGTCTCGGGAAGCTACTGGAGCCAGCTCAAGTCTGGCGCCGGGAGTCGAACGATTCGTCCGGTGCCCGGGCTCGCCTAGAACTTACGTCGACCTCGACGTTTTACGCTGTTGAGTTTTGAGAGACCGGCCACGGCCGGCTCTTCTCTGCGGGATCGCCCGCGCGCACCTTGAAAACTCCATAGCGGCATACACGGTGTTCTTCATGATCAAGAGACAAAGGGCACACGGTGAATGCCTTGGCGCCAGGAGCCGAAGAAGGACGTGGGCGGCTGCGATAAGCCCGGGTTAGGAGCTGACCATCCATTGACCCCGGGATTTCCGAATGGGGAAACCTACGCACGGTAATGCGTGCGTGTCCGTGCCTGAATACATAGGGCACGGATGGCAAGCCGGTGAACTGAAACATCTTAGTAACCGGAGGAAAGGAAAGAAACCTCGACTCCCTGAGTAGTGGCGAGCGAAAGGGGAAGAGCCCAAACCCGCGTGTCGTGATAGGCGGCAGCCGTTGTCACGTGGGGGTTGTAGGGCTCGTCAGGATCCGTCTGCCGGCGGGTCGGGAAGTTACAAAGTCGATCGTTAGCCGAAGCGGGTGGAAACTCGCGCCATAGGAGGTAACAGCCCTGTAGGCGAAAGCGATTGGCCTTCCTCGACGAGCTCCTGAGTACGGCCGGGCACGGGAAACCCGGTCGGAATCCGCGGGGACCACCCCGTAAGGCTAAGTACTCCCTGGCGACCGATAGTGAACTAGTACCGTGAGGGAAAGGTGAAAAGCACCCCGGAAGGGGAGTGAAATAGTACCTGAAACCGTGTGCTTACAAGCGGTCGGAGCAGGCTTTGTCCTGTGACGGCGTGCCTTTTGCATAATGAGCCAGCGAGTTGCTGTTCGACGGCAAGGTTAAGGAAACGGAGCCGTAGCGAAAGCGAGTCCGAATAGGGCGTTTTAGTCGTCGGATGCAGACCCGAAACTGAGTGATCTACCCATGGGCAGGTTGAAGCGGGGGTAAGACCCCGTGGAGGACCGAACCGACTTAGGTTAAAAACTGAGCGGATGACCTGTGGGTCGGAGTGAAAGGCTAATCAAACTCAGAGATATCTGGTTCTCCCCGAAATATATTTAGGTATAGCGTCACGCGTTCAGCGTCGGCTGTAGAGCACTGCTTGGGCTAGGGGGCCTACCAGCTTACCGAACTCAGGCAAACTCCGAATACCGACGTTCTAGAGCGTGGCAGTCAGAGTGCGGGGGATAAGCTTCGTGCTCAAAAGGGAAACAGCCCAGACCGTCGGCTAAGGTCCCTAATTTCTGACTAAGTGGGAAACGATGTCTGAGTGCCGAGACAACCAGGAGGTTGGCTTAGAAGCAGCCATTCCTTTAAAGAGTGCGTAACAGCTCACTGGTCAAGTGTTCGGGCGCGGACAATGTAACGGGGCTCAAGTCAGAAACCGAAGCCACGGACTTCGAGCTTGCTCGGAGTGGTAGGGGAGCGTTCCCAAGCCTGCGAAGCGGCGGCGGCAAGCCAGCCGTGGAGGCTTGGGAAGTGAGAATGCTGGCACGAGTAACGAAAGAGGGGCGAGAAACCCCTCCGCCGAATGCCCAAGGGTTCCTGAGTAAAGCTAATCTGCTCAGGGTTAGTCGGGACCTAAGCCGAGGCCGAAAGGCGTAGGCGATGGATAACTGGTTGATATTCCAGTACCACGTACCCACCGCTTGACCGAAGGCGGGACGGGGTAGGCTAAGGAAACCCAGGCGCTGGTCGTCCTGGGACAACCGCGTAGGGCGGCCGGTAGGTAAATCCGCCGGCCATCAAGCCTGAGACGGGATGTCGAGCCCTTAACCGGGCGAAGTTCCTGAAGCCATGCCTCCAAGAAAAGCGTCTAGGAAGGTGGGGCGTGCCCGTACCTAAACCGACACAGGTGGGCAAGTAGAGAATACTAAGGCGATCGGAAGAACCCTCGTTAAGGAACTCGGCAAAATGGCCCCGTAACTTCGGGAGAAGGGGCGCCCCGGTAGGGTGAGAATTCTTCGCGAATTCGAGCCCGAGGGGGCCGCAGTGAAACGGCCCAAGCGACTGTTTACCAAAAACACAGGTCTCTGCGAAGTCGAAAGACGACGTATAGGGGCTGACGCCTGCCCGGTGCCGGAAGGTCACGCGGAGAGGTTAGCCTTCGGGCGAAGCCTCAAAGCCAAGCCCCGGTAAACGGCGGCCGTAACTATAACGGTCCTAAGGTAGCGAAATTCCTTGTCGGGTAAGTTCCGACCTGCACGAATGGCGTAACGACTTGGGCGCTGTCTCAACGAGGGATCCGGTGAAACTGTAGTCTCGGTGAAGATACCGAGTACCCGTGGTTGGACGGAAAGACCCCGTGAACCTTTACTGCAGCTTGATGTTGGAGTCTGGGACGCGTTGTCCAGGATAGGTGGGAGCCTTTGAAGCGGGAGCGCCAGCTCTCGTGGAGGCAATCTTGGGATACCACCCTTCGCGTTCTGGGCTTCTAACCCGATTCCGTGATCCGGGTCGGGAACAGCGTCAGGTGGGCAGTTTGACTGGGGCGGTCGCCTCCTAAAATGTAACGGAGGCGCGCAAAGGTTCCCTCAGCACGGTTGGAAATCGTGCGTAGAGTGTAAAGGCAGAAGGGAGCTTGACTGCGAGACTGACAAGTCGAGCAGGTGCGAAAGCAGGCCTTAGTGATCCGGCGGTAGAGAGTGGAATTGCCGTCGCTCAACGGATAAAAGGTACTCCGGGGATAACAGGCTCATCCTTCCCAAGAGTCCACATCGACGGAAGGGTTTGGCACCTCGATGTCGGCTCGTCGCATCCTGGGGCTGGAGTAGGTCCCAAGGGTTGGGCTGTTCGCCCATTAAAGCGGTACGCGAGCTGGGTTCAGAACGTCGTGAGACAGTTCGGTCCCTATCCACCATGGGCGTTGGAGGCTTGAGAGGAGTCGTCCCTAGTACGAGAGGACCGGGACGAACAGACCTCTGGTGTATCAGTCGTCGTGCCAACGGCGCTGCTGATTAGCCACGTCTGGATGGGATAACCGCTGAAAGCATCTAAGCGGGAAGCCCACCTCGAGATGAGGCCTCCCATCCCCTCGAGGGAGTAAGGGTCGTGGGAGACCACCACGTTGATAGGCGGGACGTGCAAGCGCAGCAATGCGTTTAGCGGACCCGTACTAATTACCCGAGGTCTTGATTTGAACACCGTAAAAAAGTCGCTATGGAGTTTTGAGGGTGCGCGAACGATCGCGTCACCGACAACTCACAGTTTCCGGCGGTTATAGCGGCGGGGAAACACCTCTTCCCATTCCGAACAGAGAAGTTAAGCCCGCCAGCGCCGATGGTACTCGGAGGGCAACCTCCCGGGAGAGTAGGTCGCCGCCGGTTTTTCTTGAAAGGGTCGCCGCGAGGCGGCCCTTTCGTGGTTGGGGCTCTTACGGCGCGACGACGCAGGGCGCGAACGCCCGCACGCGCCTCAGGAGCCGCGGATCCGCGCCGGCGCCGGGTGGCCGGTCGCGGAGCCATTCGAACGTGACCGTGTGCCGCGTCGTGGCGCCGCCCTCGTTCTCGAAGGGGAAGAACCACTGCGACCAGTGCAGCACCCCGCGAGCGCCCTCGAGCGGGGTGTTCTTCGTCGACCGGCGCTGACGGTGGACGACCTTCCATGTGCCGGTGCTCGCGTTCTTGAGCTCGCGCGTGAACGTGAGGCGCACGTAGCCGTTGGCCGGGCTCAACCGCCAGCGGGTATGCGCCCGCACGCGGCTGGCGCTGTCGCCGACGTTCCCGCAGGAGAGGCGCTTGGCCTCCCACGCGAATGGGCCCTTCGTGCCTGTCCAGCCGCCCATCGGGTCAGCGGCGGCAGTGCTCGCACACGCGAGCGCGACCAGCACACCGATCCAACCGGCGAAGCGACGCCGTCTCCGCCTTGTCATCGTCCTCCTTCTTCCGTCCGCGAGGACGGTAGCCGCAGGGTCGGACGCGAGGACTCTACGGCAACATCCGCGAAGCCGTGCACGCGACCGCTCGCTCGCTAGGCCGCGCGCAGCTTCTCGCGCCACTCGGGGTCGAGGGCGCGGAGGCGCGCGACCCGCTCGCCGATCGGCGGGTGCGTGGAGAACATCGCTGCGAGCCCGACGGCCTCGAACGGGTTGACGATGTAGAGCGGCTCGGTCACCGCGCTCGCCTGGAAGCGGACGAGCTCCATCGCCTGCTCGATGCGCACGAGCGCGTCTGCGACCGGGTGCGGCGATCCGCAGATCTCGGCCGCGCGGAGGTCGGCCGCGAACTCCCGCCTCGGCGAGAGAAAGACCTGAACGATGCTCGCCGCCACCGGCCCGAGGATGAAGAGGAGCGCACGCTCGAGGAAGCCGCCGATGCGGCTCGCCTCGACGAGCCAGCCTGCGATGAGAACCACCGGCGTCTGGACGAGAACGTCCCGATGGCGTGCATGTGCGAGCTCGTGCGCGAGCACGCCTTCCAGCTCGGCGGGCGGCAGCAGGGTCACCAGGCCCTGTGTCACCGCAATCCACGAGGCACCCGGCCCCCGGCCGACGGACAGGGCGCGCGGGTGGCCGTCGTCGATGAGATAGAGCTTCGGGCGCTCGACGCCGGCGACCATGGCGAGGCGCTCGGCGGTCGAATGCAGGGCGGGCGCCTCTGCGAGCGTGAGCTCGCGGGCGCCCAGTGACGCGAGGATCACCCGCGGCCCGTACCAGTAGACCGTCGCCACCATGAGCAGGCCGACGACGAGGAAGACACTGCCCAGCCTGACTCCCCCGATCCACCAGCCGAGGGCGTAGAGCCCTCCGGCCAGGCCTCCGTAGAGGAGGAGTGCCTTGCCGACGTTGCGCGCTGAGAGAGCGAAGCCGCGCACGACGCTGCGGCCTACGCGTCCCCTTCGCTCTCGGCCAGGCCGCGCGGCGGCCAGTCGGGCTCGGGTGCGTCGCACCGGCTCGAGCAGTGGAGCGAGGCGATGTTCTGGAGCGGGATGAGGATGTGGCCGCTCAGCTCGACATGGGGGATTCCCTCGACGGCGCAGTACGCGGTGAGCGTGCCCTCCTGGTACTCGCCGCCGAAGAGCTCGAGCTCGACCTGCTCGCCCTTGTATTTGTTCGTGTAGTCCTCCACGGGCTCAGTGTACGTGCGTCGACTTACGCGCCTTCGGGCAATTACTGGGGAGAGTGTCCCTGGGGCGTGCCTGGATTGCGGTGGCGGGCATCGTGGCGGAGGCGTCTTCGCCCGCCGCGTCCGCTAGCGGTCGACGGCCAGCCGGCCGTCATCGATCGTGAGGCGCGAGAGCTTGGCGTTCACAGCGACCGGCTTCAGCCGCCGGTGCTCGGAGATGTCGAGCCCGAGCGCGACGGCGTGGAGGGCGCGGATCGGGCCGCCGTGCGCGACGACGAGCACCGCCCCGTCCGGGTGAGCCGCCGCGATCTCGAGGACAGCCGCCACGACGCGCTCGGTCATCCGCTCGTACGTCTCGCCGTCCTCCCATCCCTGACCTCCGTCGCGCCAGCGAGAAAACGCTTCGGGAAAGCGCTCTTCGACCTCCGGCCGGCTGAGGCCGGACCAGGAGCCGACGTCGACCTCGCGAAGTGCCGGGAGAGCCTGCACCTCGAGGCCTTGTCCCGCGGCGACCGCTTCTGCGGTATCTCGCGCGCGTCGGAGGTCCGACGAGTAGACAGCGTCGAGCGGAACCGAGGCCAGCCGCCCCGCGAGCTCCTCCGCCTGGCGTCGCCCGCGGTCGGTCAGCGGGCGGTCGGCGTTGCCCTGCCAGCGCCCCTCGGCGTTCCAGTCGCTCTCGCCGTGGCGGGCGAGATAGACCGTCGTCACTCGGGCAGGCGCCGGATGACGGCTTCCTCGCCGGCACTGAAGGCCCGCCGCCGCTCCTCGTCGGCCGCATCGACCATGTGGCCGTCACGGCCGACGTAGCCGCCCTTCCCGCCGACCACCATGAGGACGAGCGTCTCCTCGCCGGGATTCCAGAACTTGCGAGGGGTCGTGGACTCGACGTGGACGACGCCGCCGGGGCCGAGCTCGAAGCGCTCGCCCTCGACGTCGAAGGCGGCGCGGCCGCGGTGCACGAAGTAGAGCTCGTCCTGCTCGTCGTGAAAGTGCTCGAACCAGCCGGTCCCCGGCGAGAGCACCATCGCGTTGATGCCGAACGCCGTCACGCCGAGCTCGCGGCGCACCTTGCGGAAGACGCCCGAGCCGAAGTCGTCGATCGAGCCGTAGGCGAAGCCCATGCTCGTTATCGTAGGCGTCCGTGGACCTTGGCCTCAGAGACCACGTCTGCATCGTCACGGGCTCGACGGCCGGGATCGGCCGCGAGACCGCGCGCCTGCTCGCCCAGGAGGGCGCGCGCGTGGTGATCAGCGGACGCGACCGGGCCCGCGTGGACGACGCCGCGGGAGAGATCGGCGCGGCGCTCGGAGTCGCCGTCGACCTCGGCACGCCGGACGGGCCGCGGACGCTGGTGGAGGCGGCGACGAGCGAGGTGGGGAAGGTCGACTGCCTCGTCAACAACGTCGGCGTTGCCTACCAGCGGGCCTTCGACGAGCTCACGGACGAGGACTGGCAGGAGATGTGGGACCTGAACGTCATGAGCTACGTGCGCGCGATCAACGCCGTGCTGCCCGGCATGCGCGAGCGGGGCTCCGGCCGTATCGTCAACGTCAGCTCGACAGCCGGGAAGCGCCCGTCGGCGGGCATGCCGGACTACAGCGTCACGAAGGCGGCCGTGCTCTCGCTCTCGCGGCTGGTCGCCGACGTCTACGCCGGCGACGGCATCCTCTGCAACGCGGTCACTCCCGGGCCGACGGCCTCGCCCGCGTGGCTCGCCGAGGGCGGGCTCGCCGACCAGGCCGCGGCACGCTCGGGGAAGACGCGCGAAGAGGTGCTCGCGGGCGTCGGAAAGGGCCGGCCGCTGGGCCGCCTGGCCGAGCCCGAGGAGATCGCCTCCGTGATCGTCTTCCTGTGCTCGGACCGCGCCAGCTACGTGACGGGATCCGCCTGGAGCGCCGACGGTGGCACTGTCCCCATCATCATCTAGCGTAGGAACGTGCCGGACCTAGCCGGACGAGTCGCTGACGGGTTCGAAACCCGCATCCGCGAGCACGAGGAGATGTGGCTTTCCCCGCGCGCCGTGCGCTCCTACGAGACGCGCGGGCGTGCGCATGCGGAGGAAGAGGAGTGCCGGCTGCGCACGCCGTTCCAGCGCGACCGCGACCGCATCGTCCACTGCAAGGCCTTCCGCCGGCTCAAGCACAAGACCCAGGTCTTCATCGACCCGAAGGGCGACCACTACCGGACGCGGCTCACGCACACGCTCGAGACCGCCGGGATCTCGCGCTCGGTCGCCCGGGCGCTCCAGTTGAACGAGGATCTTGCCGAGGCGATCGCGCTCGGCCACGACCTCGGGCACGCGCCGTTCGGCCACACCGGCGAGGAGGCGCTGGACGAGGTGCTCTCCGAGCGCTTCGGCCGCCGCTTCCGCCACAACGAGCAGTCGCTGCGCGTCGTGGAGCTCCTCGAGCGCGACGGGCGCGGCCTCAACCTCACGGTCGAGACGCGCGACGGGATCCTCAACCACACGGGGCCAAACGAGCCCGAGACCCTCGAGGGCAAGATCGTCCGCCTCGTCGACCGCGTCGCGTACATCAACCACGACATCGACGACGCGCTGCGGGCGGGGCTGCTCGGGGCCGAGGAGCTGCCGGACGAGGAGATCGCGCTCCTCGGCGAACGCGGCTCGCGCCGGATCGACACGCTCGTGCACGACATCGTCGAGTCCTCGGCCGACGCCGACGACATCGTCCAGAGCCAGGACGTCGGACGGGCGATGCTCAACCTGCGCGCCTTCATGTTCGAGCGCGTCTACCTCGGGCCGGATGCCCAGGAGCAGCGCACGCTCGCCGTGGGCACGGTACGGCACATCTTCGACTGGCTCGTCGACCATCCCGAGGACCTTCCGGCCGACCGCCCGGGCGACGTCCCGGAGCGCGTCACGGACTACGTGGCCGGCATGACCGACCGCTTTGCCCTCGCATGGCGGTAATCGCCCAGGAGTCGATCGAGCAGGTCAAAGCGGTTGCCGACATGGTCGAGATCGTCGGCGCCCGGACGCAGCTGCGGAAGAGCGGCGCGCGCTGGATGGGCCGGTGTCCCTTCCACGAGGACCGCACGCCGAGCTTCTCCGTCGACCCCGCCGACAAGCTCTTCTACTGCCACGGCTGCGGGAAGGGGGGCGACCTCATCTCGTTCGTCCGTGAGACCGAGGGCCTCGACTTCGTCGGCGCGATCGAATGGCTCGCCGACCGCTACCGCATCCCGCTCGAGTACGAGGAGACCTCGCCCCAGGTCGAGGCGGGGCGGAAGCGGAAGGAACGGTTGCTGGCGCTCCTCGAGCAGGCGGCGACCTACTACGAGCGAACGCTCTGGGAATCGCCCGCCGGCGAGCCGGTACGGGCGTACCTCGCCGAGCGCGGGCTGGCAGAGGAGGTCTGCAGGGAGTTCAGGCTCGGCCTCTCGCCAGGCGGCGTGGTGCTCGCCCAGAAAGCACGCGACAAGGGCTACGCGCAGGAGGAGCTCGTTGCCTCCGGGCTCGTGAACCGGCGCGGCAACGACTACTACGCCGGCCGCCTCGTCTTTCCGCTCGCCGACGGGCGGGGGCGCGTGCTCGGCTTCGGGGCGCGTCGTCTCCGCGACGACGACCCGATCCCCGCGAAGTACGTGAACTCGCCCGAGAGCGAGCTCTTCCGCAAGAGCTCGCTCGTCTACGGCCTCCACCTCTCGCGCGCGACGATCGCGAAGGAGGACCGTGCCGTGGTCGTCGAGGGCTACACGGACGTTCTGGCGCTGCACCAGGCGGGGCTCAAGCCGGTCGTGGCCTCGATGGGCACTGCGCTCACCGAGCCGCAGCTGAAGGAGCTCCGGCGGCTTACGCGCCATCTCTACCTCTGCTTCGATGCGGACGCTGCAGGCGAAGCGGCCACGCTACGCGGCATGGAGTTGGCAGTTCGCGCCGGCCTCGAAGTCCGCATCGTGAGACTCCCGCTCGGCCTCGACCCTGCCGACGCGGTCGATGGCTTCGAGGAACGCTTGACCACCTCTGTTGGATACCTGCGCCATCGAGTGGACGTCGAGGTCTCGGATCCGTCGAAGCAACAGGCGTTCGAGCGGGTTCAAGGTCTAATCGAGAAAGCCCCGCCCGGTCCCGAGCGTGACGAGGCCGCCCGCTACGCGTCCGACCGTCTCGGCGTGCCGATCCGGCTCGCTCGAGGTAGTGCAACGGTGCTGGGCCACGCCTCCCCGAAGCTCCTGGACGCCGGTGACCGCCTCGAGCGGAGGCTCCTCGCCGCCTGCTCGACGTCCCCGGAGCTCGTGGAGCGCTATCTCCGTCCCCTCGACGACCGCCACTTCGACAACCCGGAGCACCGGCGCCTCCGTGCCCATCTCGTCGGAGACGTCGCGATGGAGGAGCCCGACCTCGTTCTTGCACGGGCCGAGCTCGGCGCGGTCGCCGAGGAGGAGCATCTCGGGGCCGACGTTGCCCGCGAGCTCTTTCTGCGCCTCGAGGAGCGGCTCGTCCGGCGCGAGCTGGCCGACCTCTCCGGCGACGACCTCGCCCGCACCGTCGAGCTCCAGGGCGTGCTGGCCAAGATCCGCGACGCGCTCGACAAGGTCGAGAGCGAGCTTCGCTAGACTTTTCCGGCCGAGCGATCCCCGGTAGCTCAATTGGCAGAGCATCCGGCTGTTAACCGGAGGGTTGTTGGTTCGAGTCCAACCCGGGGAGTCACGAAAGGCCCGCACGTGCGGGCCTTTTTTCAGCTTTGGACGGCGCTTTCGGGTCGCTCAGGAGAGGGCGAGGCTTCCGATACCGGTGTTACCATCAGTCACCAGAGGACCAGAGATTGGAATCGGACGCAATCGGGGTGGTTCGCCGCGTGGTGGATGCCTGTGCCGCCGGCGACTTCGAGGCCGTAGCGGCCCTGTATCACCCTGAGGCGGTCATCGTGGGGGGTGTCCTCCTGGGCCGCGGGACGGAGTTCACGGGTGGCCCGGCCGCCGTGGGCACCGCGCGCGACCGTGCCAACGAGCGCTGGGAGCAGTACGAGTCGGAGACCGAGGTGGTCGAGGCGCAGGGCGATTCCGATCGCGTGCTCGTCCACTCGCATGTGAGAGCCCGGCCGTGGGGCACTCCGCTCGTGAGCGAGTGGATCTCCTGGGCGGTCATCACCGTCCGCGACGGCCTCGTCTACAGCGTCAAGGTCTTCCGCACCGAGCAGGAAGGCCGCCTGGAAGCCGGTCTGGCTTCGGCGGGCGATCGAGACATCTGATACCTAGTTAGAGGATTTCCAGGCCGGGAATCCGAAAGGGCCTGAAAGCGTTGTAAAGGGTGGAGCCGAGCGGCCTCTAGAGCCGCCGCCGAGGAACGGCTGCTCGCTCCGAACCAACACACGAAGGAAAGGAACGTCCGATCACCACTCTTACGGAGCACAATGACCTTGACCTGCTGCTCGAGGACGACCTCGAGGGGCAGACAGACGAGCCGTTCGAGCTCGACGAGGCGCTCCTCGAGCCTGCCGACGCGACCGCCGTCGACTCGCTGCAGCTCTTCCTCACCGAGGTGGGGCGGCACCGCCTGCTTACGGCCCCGGAGGAGGTCGCGCTCGCCAAGCGTGTCGAGCGCGGCGACCTCGAGGCAAAGGAGCGGATGGTCAATGCGAACCTCCGCCTCGTCGTGTCGATCGCCAAGCGCTACCGCGGGAACGGCGTGCCGTTCATGGACCTGATCCAGGACGGCGTCTTCGGGCTTACGCGCGCGGTGGAGAAGTTCGACTACCGCAAGGGCTTCAAGTTCTCGACCTATGCGACCTGGTGGATTCGCCAGGCCGTGCAGCGCTCGATCTCCGGGCAGGCCCGGACGATCCGCGTCCCCACGCACGTCCACGAGCGCCGGCAGACCCTCAAGCGCCACTCGCGCCGGCTCGAGGTCGAGCTCGGTCGCGTCCCGACGCACGAGGAGCTTGCGGAGGTCAGCGGTATCGAGCTGAAGCACGTCGAGGAGGCCCTCGGCATCGTCGAGGCCCGCGTCTCGCTCAACCAGCGGATCGGGGGCGACGACAACGCCGAGCTCGGAGAGCTCTTCGCCGACGACGGCGCGGACGACCCGAGCGAGCTGGCCGGCGCCGCAATGCAGCGCCGCGAGCTCCGTGAGGCGCTGTCCGAGCTGCCGGAGCGGGAGCGCCGCGTGCTCGAGCTGCGCTACGGGCTCGACGGCGAGCCTCACTCGCTGGAGGCGATCGGCGCGGAGCTGCACGTCTCGCGCGAGCGGATCCGACAGCTCGAGAGCGCCGGTCTCGCCAAGCTCGAGCGGGCGCTGGGCGGGGACCTCGCCCTGTCCGCGTAAGAACACCAGGAAAGGACCACACGTGAAGACCGGTATCCATCCGGAGACCGTGGTCGCGACCGTGACGTGCACGACGTGCGGCACGACCTTCGAGACCCGTGCGACGCAGGCCTCGATCGATGTCGAGACCTGCTCGGCCTGCCATCCCGCCTACACCGGGGTGGAGCGGGCCGCACCGCGCGGCGGCCGGATCGAGCGCTTCGAGCGCCGCCGCGCGGCCGCCACACGCTCGTAGAACGGCGCGCCGGGGGTGCTCATCGGTAGAGGCCGATGAGCACCCCGCCGGCGACCACGAGAGCGGCTCCGAGGACGAGGCGCGGTCCCACGAGCTCGCTGCGGCGCAGGAACAGGGCGGCGAGCAGAACGCCCCAGAGCGACTCCGTCGCGACGAGGGGGGAGACGACGGTCAGCTTTCCGCGGTAGACGGCGGCGAAGAGGAGGACGTACGAGAGCCCGAAGAAGAACCCTGCGGGCACGAAGCGGAGGAGCGCGGGGCTCGCAAGCGCGGTGACGAGCGCGCCACGACGCTCGAGCGCTGCCCAGGCGAGCATGACGAGGGCGCCCGCGGCGAGCGCGGCTGCCGCCGCCTCGACCGAGCCGAGCGCGGCATCCTCCGAGTACCAGCGGACGACGACATCGCGCGAGGTGAAGAGCGAGGTCGCGAGGAGCGCGTAGCCGATTCCGATCAGCCGGAAGTCGAGCGAGCGTGCAGTGTCGCCGACGAGCAGCGCCCCCGCGCCGACGATGAGGAGAGCGCCCAGGGCGAGCGGCCACTCGAACGGCTCGCCGAGAAGAACGATCGCGAGCGTCGCCGCGAAGAGGGGAGCGCTCCCCGCGACGACCGAGGTGCGCGAAGCGCCGACCTCCTTGACCGCCAGCGTGAAGAAGATCTGCGAGACACCCGGTGCGAGCAGCCCGGCGAGGGCGAAGATCGCCAGCTCCTTCGAGCTCGCTGCCTCGCCGCCGCCACCCTCGAACGCGATGGCGACAACCGCGACCAGCGCGGCGACGACGGTGCTGGCGACGGCCCCCACATCCGGCTCTGGATGCCGCTTCAGCGCTGCCCGCAGGGAGACGGTCATCGCGCCGAACGACACCGCCGACGCCAGAGCGAGAAGAATCGCGTCCACTAGTGAAGCGAGTGAAGCGTGGCGGTCAACCCCGGAAGGGTGAGGCAGTCAACTCCCTCAGAGGGGGGACGGTTGCGGTCCCAGGGCCGAAACTCTTGGGCATAGAGGAAATCACCTGGGGCCCCGATGCGGCGGGGGCAATCCGGGAAAAGATTTCCACCCAAGGAGACGGGGCCTGCGGCGGCCCCGTTTTCCGTTTCCAGGGAGGTTCTCGCTACTCCCCGACGACCTGAACGAGCCAGCGGCGGTCTCGGGAGCGGTCGAGCTCGAGGAAGAGGACGCGCTGCCACGTACCGAGGCAGAGCTCGCCGTCGCGCACGGGGATCGACTCGCCGGCGGGGCCGAGCAGCATCGCCATGCAGTGCGAATGGCCGTTGCCGAACTCCATGTCCTCGGGGCAGATGTTCTCTGTGCGGCGGTCCCAGTCGTCGTGCGCGTAGTACTTCTCGCTCGGGACGAGGCGGCGCAGCATGCGGATGAAGTCCTCCAGGAAGCCCGTCTCGAACTCGTTCACCCGCACCATGCAGGTCGTGTGCGGCGAGTAGACGCACGCGATCCCGTCGATGACGCCGCTCTCAGCGACGGCCTCGCGCACCTCCTCTGTGATGTCGCGGATCTCGAGGCCGCCCCTCGTGCGCAGGCTCCGCTCCGCCTGGAAGACCTTCATGCTGGGATCCTCCTCCGCGCCGGGCCCGTAGACGGCTCGCTCATCCGGGACATCCGGGCCTATTCTTACCATCCGCGCCCCGACGTGCGGAGGAAGACCGCCCGCCTCGAACGAAGCTAAGCTCGAAGCCGAGCGCGCGGGCCCGTAGCTCAGCTGGTTAGAGCAGCGGACTCATAATCCGTTGGTCCCTGGTTCGAATCCAGGCGGGCCCACTCAACCTCGATCGCTGCCGTCGAGCGTGGCGAAACACGTGGCCGGACCGATCAGGAACCGAGACGCGCGGGTCGCCGAGTCGCAGCTAGCCTGACCGCCGTCGGAGAACCTGCACAGGAGGGAGCGATGAGCGCAAAGAAGGCCACGCAGAAGTCCGCCAAGAGCGGCACTGCAACCAAGAAGTCTTCCACGGGATTCTCGGCCGAGGAACGAGCCGCGATGCGGGAGCGCGCCCAGGAGCTGAAGGCGGAAGCACGCAAGGCGGACGGGGAGAAGGCCCTGCTCGCCAAGGTCAAGGAGATGCCGCCGGCGGATCGCGTGATGGCCGAGCGGATCCACGAGATCGTCAAGGCCAACGCGCCCGACCTGTCGCCGAAGACCTGGTACGGGATGCCCGCGTACGCCGACACGAACGGCAAGGTCGTCATCTACTTCCAGGACGCGGCCAAGTTCGACTCGCGGTACGCGACCTTCGGCTTCAACGACACCGCGAACCTCGACGACGGCGCCATGTGGCCGACTTCCTTCGCGCTGAAGAAGCTGACGACCGCCGACGAGAAGAAGATCGCCGCGCTCGTGAAGAAAGCAGTGAGCTAAGCGCGGCCAAGGGCGCAGCCATCTAGCTCGACTGCGATCCCTGTCGAGCTCTGCTTAGAACGCCATTCCGCGGGGCGACTGCACCGGTACTCTCAACTCGTGAGCAGGTTCCTCGAACGCCTGGCCGAGAACCGGGTCGTGGTCGCCGACGGCGGCACCGGCGCGCTCCTCACGACGCTGGTCCCGCGCCTGCGGTGCCCCGAGGAGGCGAACCTCAAGTCGCCCGAATCGGTCATCGCAGTCCACACGGGCTTCATCCGGGCCGGCGCCGAGCTGATCGAGACCAACACCTTCGGTGCCAACCGGCGCAAGCTTTCCGCGCAGTTCCTCGACGACCAGCTCGAGCAGATCGTGGAGCGGGGCGTCAAGCTCGCGCGCGAGGCGCGGGAGGTCTCCGGCGCGCCCGTCCTGATCGGCGGCTCGATCGGGCCGCTCGGCGACCTCGAGCACTCGACCGACGCCGAGGACGCGTTCGCCGTGTTTCACGAGCAGGCGCGGCTGCTGGAAGGGCGCGGGGTCGACCTGTTCCTCGTGGAGACGTTCTACGACTTGGACGAGCTCGAGATGGCGATCCGGGCCGTTCAGGACGTCTCGTCGCTGCCGATCGTTGCCCAGCTCACCTTCGACGAGGACGCGCAGACGCTCGCCGGCGTGCACGCGCACGACGCGGTCGCTCGGCTGACCGGGCTCGGCGTGGTCGCAATCGGCGCGAACTGCGGGCTCGGCCCCCAGGCGGCGCTCGCTGCGCTCGCCGAGATGAGCGAGACCGCCAACGGGATCCCGCTCACCGCCCAGCCCAACGTGGGTCTCCCGGCGCGCTCGGGAGGCCGGCTCGTCTACCCGAACGCGACCCCCGACTACTTTGCCGAGTTCGCGGCGCAGGCGCGGAGCCTCGGCGCCGGCATCGTCGGCGGCTGCTGCGGCACCTCGCCCGCGCAGATCAGTGCGATTCATACCGCGCTCGAGGAAGGGCGCGAGCCGCGCGTCGCCCTACACGTCATCGAGCGCGATGTCGTCGCGACCGCGGTCCCTGCGGCAACGCAGACGCGGCTCCAGACCCGCCTCGAGGCCGGCGAATGGGTCGTCTCCGTCGAGCTCGACCCGCCCAAGGGGACGAACATGGAGTCGATGCTCGGCGTCTCGGCGCGGCTCCAGGCCTCGGGCGCCGTCCACGTCGTCGACCTGAACGACAACCCCATGGCGCGGGCGCGACTCTCCGCGCTCATGGCCGCAGTCGCGATCGAGCGGACGGTGGGGCTCGAGACGATCCCGCACGTGACGCCGCGCGACTCGTCCGTGATGGGCCTCCAGTCGCAGCTCCTCGGCGCGCACGCGGAGGGCATCCGCAACATCCTCTCGGTGACGGGCGACCCGCCTCACGTCGGCGACTACCCGGGCTCGAGTGGCGTCTACGACGTGGACGCGATCGGCCTGACGACGCTGGTCTCCCATCTCAACCGCGGCGAGGACTTCACGGGCAAGGCGATCGACGCCCCGACCTCGTTCTACGTCGGCGTGGCGGTCAACCCGTCCGCCGACGATCTCGACCTCGAGATCGAGCGTTTTTCGCAGAAGGTCGAGGCCGGCGCGCGCTTCGCCATGACGCAGGCGCTCTTCGACCTCACGTTCCTCGACCGCTTTCTCGACGCGATCGGCGATCCGCCGATCCCGCTGCTCGTGGGCATCTGGCCGCTGACGAGCTATCAGCTCGCCTTCCGGATCCACAACGAGGTGCCGGGCATCACGATCCCCGAGGCGGTGCAGCAAACACTGGCCGACGCAGGGGCGGGTGCACGCGCAGTCGGGTTCGAGCTGGCGCGCGAGCTCGTCGAGGGATCGCGGTCGCGCGCGGCCGGGATCTACGTGATCCCGCCGTTCAAGGAGCCGGCCGCGGCCCTTGAGCTCTTGCTTCCATAGGAGGGCTGGCGCGGTGGCATCGTTACTGTTTCGTCAGACCCTCCTCCAGATAGACTTGGCGCGATGACCGAGCTAGGAACCATGCGCGTCAAGAGCGGACTCGCCGAGATGCTCAAGGGCGGCGTGATCATGGACGTCACGACCGCCGAGCAGGCGTCGATCGCCGAAGAGGCGGGCGCTGTCGCAGTCATGGCGCTCGAGCGCGTGCCCGCGGACATCCGCGCCGAGGGCGGCGTCGCGCGCATGGCCGACCCGACGAAGATCAAGGAGATCCAGGAGGCCGTGACCATCCCGGTCATGGCCAAGGCGCGGATCGGCCACTTCGTCGAGGCGCAGGTGCTCGAGGCGCTCGAGGTCGACTACATCGACGAGAGCGAGGTCCTCACGCCCGCCGACGAGCGCCACCACATCGACAAGTGGGCCTTCCGGGTCCCCTTCGTGTGCGGCTGCCGCAACCTCGGCGAGGCGCTCCGGCGCCTGAGCGAGGGCGCCGCCATGATCCGCACCAAGGGCGAGGCCGGCACCGGCGACATCGTCAACGCCGTGCGCCACATGCGCGCCGTCTTCGGCGACATCCGCCGGCTCCAGACCCTTTCCGCGGACGAGCTCTACACCGAGGCGAAGGAGCTCCAGGCGCCGGTCGAGCTGGTGCGCTGGGTGGCCGAGAACGGCCGCCTGCCGGTGGTGACGTTCACCGCGGGCGGGATCGCCACGCCGGCAGACGCCGCGCTTTGCATGCAGCTCGGGGCCGACGGCGTGTTCGTAGGCTCCGGGATCTTCAAGTCGGCCGACCCGATGCCGCGCGCGAAGGCGATCGTCGAGGCGACGACGCATTTCTCCGACCCGGAGATCCTCGCCCGCGTCTCCACGGACCTCGGCGAGCCGATGCGCGGCCTCGACGCCGCGGCGCTCGCGCCCGAAGAGCTGCTCGAGACCCGCGGCTGGTAGGCGCGAAACTCGGCACGCCCGCGTCACCCACGCGTGACGTTTGCACGCGTATGCTCGAAAGCGGGGGCCAGGGGCCGAAGGCCCCGGGGGTACGATTAGACGCGAGATGGCGACCCCTTTGCGCATCGGTGTCCTGGCGGTTCAGGGCAACTTCCGCGAGCACGCGGCGATGCTGCGCCGTCTCGGCGCGGAGCCGGTCGAGGTGCGCAAGCCGGGGCACCTGGACCGGCTCGACGGGCTCATCGTCCCCGGCGGGGAGTCGACGGCGATCACCCGCCTCATGCGGGTCTACGAGCTCGAGGAGCCTCTCGCCGCGTTCCAGGGACCGCTGCTCGGAACCTGTGCGGGGATGATCCTCTTCGACCGGGAGCACCTCGGGCTCCTGGACATCAAGGTGCGGCGGAACGGCTACGGCCGCCAGGTGGCGAGCTTCGAAGCGGACGTCGATCTCGAAGGGGAGAACGAGCCGGTGCGCGGCGTCTTCATCCGCGCCCCGCGCCTGGAGGAGGTCGGAGACGACGTGGAGGTCGTCGGTCGGCTCGGCCAGGAGCCGGTGCTCGTCCGCGAGGGGCGCATCCTCGCGGCGTCCTTCCACCCCGAGCTCACCGACGACACACGGATTCACGAGCGCTTTCTGGAGCTGGTGCGGGAGGAGAGACATGTCCGGGCATAGCAAGTGGTCGAGCATCAAGCACAAGAAGGGCGCCGCCGACGCGAAGCGCGGCAAGCTCTTCTCCAAGCTCTCGCGGGCGATCATCGTCGCCGCGCGCGAGGGCGGGGCCGACCCCGAGGGGAACGCCAGCCTGGCCACCGCCATCCAGAAGGCGCGCGACGCCTCGATGCCGAAGGACAACATCGAGCGCGCCATCGCGCGGGGCGCCGGCACGGCGACCGACGGCGAGGTCTACGAGACAGTGACCTACGAGGGCTACGGCCCCGAGGGCGTCGCGGTCTTCGTCGAAGCGCTCACGGACAACCGCAACCGGACGGCCGCAGAGGTGCGCCACGTCTTCGCCAAGCACGAGGGCAACCTGGGGACGAGCGGCGCCGTCGCGTGGCTCTTCGAGCGGAAGGGCGTGCTCATCGTCCCGGCAGACGGCGTGGACGAGGAGACGCTGATGCTCGTCGCCGCGGACGGGGGCGCGGAGGACGTCGACCTCGACGGCTCGAGCTTCCAGGTCATTGCGTCGCCCGACGACCTCGCAGCCGTGCGCGCTGCCCTCGACGAGGCGGGGATCGCCTACGACTCGGCCGACCTGACGATGCTCCCGAAGACGACCGTCTCCATCGAGGACGAGGGGGCGGCGAAGAAGCTCGTCCGCCTGATGGACGCACTCGAGGACAACGACGACATCCAGGCGGTGTACGCGAACTTCGACATCCCCGAAGGCATCCTCGAGCGCGTCGCGGCCTGAGGAGAGCGGGGGAGAAGGTCCTCAGGCCGTCAGGCTCCGCTGCCGATACTTGCAGGGATGCAGATCGAGGTCAGCGATCCCGCCTTCGTCCAGTCCCTGCGCGCGTACCTTCAGAGCCAGGGCTGCCCCAGCGAGCCGCAGACCGCGGACATCGTCGAGGTTCGCGTCTGGTCGCCGGATGCGCCGCTCGACGAGGCCCAGGCCCGCATGAAGCTCTTCGGGCATCTGCGCGAATGGTGCGCCGACCATCCCGGCGTCAAGGTCGACCTGCTGACCTGAGCTCGCCCCGGCGACCGGGCAGGAACGTCCGGGCCGCCGCCTAACCTCCAGTCGTGAAGGTCCTCGGTATCGACCCGGGCACTGCAGCATGCGGATTCGGCATCGTCCATGCAAACGGCGGCCGCCTGCGAGCGGTCGAGTACGGCTGGTGGGAGACGTCCCCGCGGGACGCCCCGGCGCTTCGCCTGAAGCGGATCCACGACGAGGTGGCGGAGCTCATCGCCCGGCACGAGCCGGAGGCGGTCGCGCTCGAGGAGTCCTACGTCGGCGCCGACGCCCGTATCGCGCTCTTCGTCGGGCAAGCGCGCGGCGCCGCGCTCGTCGCGTGCGCCGCCGCGGGAGTCGGGTGCGCTGAGTACCCGCCGGCCACCGTCAAGCAGGCCGTCTGCGGCTACGGGCGCGCCGAGAAGGATCAGATGCAGCGCATGGTGCGGGCCGTGCTCGGCCTGACCGAGATCCCCAAGCCGCACCACGCGGCGGACGCGCTGGCAGTCGCGATCTGCCATGCGCTCGCGCCGCCGCTGATGGCGGCCGCCGGAGGCCGGGGATGATCTCCCGGCTCCGTGGCAAGCCCGTTGCCCGCGACGCTCAGGGCCTGGTGCTCGACGTGAACGGCGTCGGGTATCGCGTGCTCGCGACGCCGTCGGCGATCCAGAAGGCCGAGGGGGCGGACGAGGTCGTCGTCGAGACGCACCTCCACGTGCGGGAGGACGCCTTGCAGCTGTTCGGCTTCGCGAGCGCCGAGGAGCGTGAGCTCTTCGAGCAGCTCCTCGCCGTTTCGGGCGTCGGCCCCAAGGTCGCGCTCGCGATCGTGTCGGGCTACTCGCCCGGCGAGCTGCGGCGCGCCATCGTGCGCGAGGACGCGGACCTCTTCCAGACCATTCCCGGCATCGGCAAGAAGACCGCGCAGCGCGTCGTGCTCGAGCTGCGCGAGCGCATCGCCCCGCTCGCCGCCGTCGAGGGGCCGCACCTGGGGGCCGGCGACGGCCACGTCGTCGCCCGCGACGCGCTCGTCGAGCTCGGGTACTCGGTCGCAGAGGCGGAGAAGCGCCTCGCCGAGACCGACCCCGACCTGCCGCCGGCGGAGCGCGTTCGCGAGGCGCTCCGCGCTGCCTGACGCCGCGTGCGCTACATGGTCGTCGAGCGCTTCCTGCAGGGCCCCCGGCCCGTCTACGAGCGCGCCGCCCGCGAGGGGCGGATGCTGCCGCCGGGCCTCACGTACCTCGACAGCTGGATCGACGAGCGGCTCGATCGCTGCTTCCAGCTGATGGAGACCGACGACCCGAGCCTGTTCGACGCCTGGATCGCCCGCTGGGACGATCTCGCCGAGTTCGAGGTCGTGCCGGTGGTGGATTCCGCGGAAGCCTCGGCGCAGGCCCTCGCCTGAGCCTCGAAGGCCGACGCAGGACCGTCCGCCTCCGCGCCTAATCTCGTCCCTGTGAGCGAACGCGTCACCACCGCCGTGCTGGTCCCCGACGAGGAGGAGCTGGATTCGTCGCTGCGTCCGCGCTCGCTCGACGAGTTCGTCGGGCAAGAGCGCGTGAAGGAGCAGCTCGCGATCGCGCTGGAGGCTGCCAAGGGACGGGGGGAGGCGCTCGACCACGTCCTCCTTGCCGGCCCGCCGGGCCTCGGAAAGACGAGCCTCGCCTACATCGTGCGGGAAGAGCTCGGCGTCGGCCTGCGGGTCGTCGCCGGCCCTGCGCTCGAGCGCAAGGGGGACATCGCCGCGATCCTCACGACGCTCGAGGAGCGTGACGTGCTCTTCGTGGATGAAATCCACCGCCTGAACCGCGCCGTGGAGGAGATCCTCTACCCGGCGCTCGAGGACTTCCGTCTCGACATCATCGTGGGGCAGGGCCCGGCCGCACGCACGCTGACCCTCGACCTACCGGCATTCACGCTCATCGGCGCCACCACCCGTACGGGCCTGCTGACGACGCCGCTGCGCGACCGCTTCGGCATGACGTACCGGCTCGAGCACTACTCGCCGGAGGAGCTCGGCCGCATCGTCCTGCGCTCCGCCCGGATCCTGGGCGTCGAGGTTGCGGATGAGGCCGCTCAGGAGATCTCCCGGCGCGCCCGCGGAACACCGCGGGTGGCCAACCGGATCCTGCGGCGCGTGCGCGACGTCGCCCAGGTTCGCCACGACGGCGCCGTCACGATCGAGGTGGCCCGCGAGGCACTCGCGCTGCTCGAGGTGGACGAGCGTGGGCTCGAGCGCGTCGACCGCGAGCTCCTGGGTGCGATCGTGCACAAGTTCGACGGCGGGCCGGTCGGTCTTTCGACGCTGGCGGTCGCCCTGGGCGAGGAGACGGACACCGTCGAGGACGTCTACGAGCCCTACCTGCTCCAGCTCGGGCTCATCCAGCGCACGCCGCGCGGCCGCACGGTGACACGGCTCGGCCATGAGTACGTGGGCGCGCTGCCGGACGAGACGTCGCTCTTTTAGGACCGCTAGCGGCGGAACTGCAGGTCGTGCCAGGACGGCACGGGCGCAAGCTCGAGGAGCGCGCGGCCGCCGTCGGGCTCGCGGTAACCGAAGTCGGCGGTCTCCTCGTCCCAGTCCACCTCGAGCAAGTTCTCCTTCACGCGCTGGTCGAGCCAGGCGCCGCGAAAGATGAGCTTCCGGAGCCAGTAGACGAGCGACTCGTCGTTGACGAGGGCGAGGCGCTCCCAGTGGCGGACGAGGTAGTCGCCGAGGCCGCTGCGGGGCTCGTCGATCCGCCCGTGAGCGGTGAGCTCCACGAGGTCGGCGGTCTCCTCCTCGTCGAGCTCGCCGGGGGCGACGAGCCCGAGCCGGACAGCGGCAGCGTTCACGCGCTGCTCGAAGTCCACGCCGTTGAAACTGAAGCGGTATCCGAGAAACTCGACGACGAAATCGTCGCCCGAGAGGTAGTTCGAGTCGCTCACCCCGGTCGGAGGATAGCCAGGAGGCGAAAGGGCTGTCCGTCCGACGCGCTGCCTACCTTGGGTCGGGATGTACGAGGGCACCTGGACGATGCGTCCGTGCCCCCGCCAGGAGGTCCGTGAGCTCGCCCAGGCGCTCGGACTGAGTGAGACGACGGCAAGCGTCCTCGTCCGGCGGGGCTACGGCGACCCCGAGAAGGCGAAGGCCTTTCTCGCCGCCGAGCCGCCGGAGCACGACCCCCGGCTGCTCGGGAACGTCGACGAGGCGTGCGCGCTCATCCACGAGACGATCGCCGCGGGCGGGCGCATCTGCGTCCACGGGGACTACGACGTCGACGGCATCTGCGCGACCGCGCTGGCCGTCACCGCGCTGCGCGGCCTCGGCGCGGACGTCGACTGGCACCTTCCGAGCCGCTTCGAGGAGGGCTACGGGGTCTCCACGGAGACCCTGGCGCGCCTGGCCCGGGAGGAATGTGCGCTCCTGCTCACGGTCGACTGCGGGATCACCGCCGTCGAGGAGGTCGCCGAGGCGCGCGCAGCCGGCCTGGAGGTCGTCGTCACCGACCACCACCGGCCCGGCGAGGCCCTTCCCGACTGCCCGGTCGTGGCCACCCGCCCGTCGGAGTACCCGTTCCCGGAGCTGTGCGGCACCGGCGTCGTCTACAAGCTGCTCGTGGCGCTCGGCGCGGAGGGGCTCGACCGGCACCTCGACCTCGTGGCGCTCGCCACCGTGGCCGATGTCGTCCCGCTCCTGGACGAGAACCGTGCGCTCGTGACCGCGGGGATGCGGCGGCTGGCCCGGACGGACAAGCCGGGGCTCCAGGCGCTCATGCGCGCAGCCGGCGTCGACCCCGCCGCCGTGGACACCGGCGCGATCGCCTTCCGGCTGGCTCCGCGCATCAACGCCGCCGGGAGGCTGGGCCACCCGCGTGCCGCGCTCGACCTGCTCCTCACGGACGACCGGGACGAGGCGCGCCGGCTCGCAGGCGAGCTCGAGGACCTGAACCGCGACCGCCAGGCGGTCGAGGAGCGGATCCTCCGGGACGCGATGCGCCAGGTCGAGGAGTGGCCCGAGCCGCGCCGGCGCCGGCTCGGTTACGTCATCGCCGGCGAAGACTGGCATCGCGGCGTCATCGGTATCGTCGCGTCGCGACTCGTGGAGCGATTCCGGCGTCCCGTCGTTCTCATCGCAGGTGGAGAGGCGGGGGAGGAATGGACCGGCTCCGGGCGCTCGATCTCGAGCTTCGACCTCCACGGCGCGCTCGGGGCGTGCGCGTCGCACCTCTCGCGCTGGGGCGGACATCGCGCCGCCGCGGGGCTCTCGATCCGCCCCGAGGAGGTCGAGGCGTTCGCTGAGGCGTTCGCGGCGCACGCAGCCGGTGTGCTGGTCGAAGAGGACCTGCAGCCGGTTACCCCCGTGGACGCCGTCGTCCAGGGCAGGGAGCTGACACTCCGGCTCTGCGAGGAGCTCGAGCGCCTCGAGCCCTTCGGCCTCGGGAATCCCAACGTGACGCTGCTCGCCGTCGGTTGCGAGCTCTCCGACCTCGGCGCCGTGGGGGAGGGGAAGCACCTGCGCCTCGCGGTCACCGCCGCGGGCGCGCGCTCGGGCGCGATCGCGTTCGGCCGAGGCTCGTCGCTCGACCGCTATCGCCGGCCAGGGCGTTTCGACGTTGCCTTCCGCCTCGCTGCGAACCGCTGGAACGGCACCGTGGCGCCGCAGCTGGTCGTGCGGGAGATCTTCGACACGCCGCCCCGCTACGAGGAGCTCCGGCTGGCGCTCCTGGCCGAATGGAAAGCGGGGCCGGAGGCGTGGACTCCGCGCGCGCGAGAGATCTTTGCCGAGCTCGGGCTCGCCGAGGGCGCCACCAGCTGGCGTCCGCTCGTCGAGTCGCCCACGTTCCTCGCAGCCCTGCTCGACGAGCCGGCGGCCGTCGCAGCCTAGGAGGGTTCGCCGCAGGTTCTCGCCCGAACGGGGGCAGGAGTCTTGCACCCCGGGAGCTAAGATGAGTTCATGGCGGGTCAGGTGCTCACCGCGTCCGCCGAGCGGCATCACGAGCTGTTCGACCAGCTCGTCGCCGAGGTGGCGGCCTACAACCCCGATGTCGATCGGGATCTGCTGGAGCGCGCCTATCACTTCGCCTCGGAGGCGCACGCCGACCAGCAGCGCCGGAGCGGCGAGGACTTCATCCTGCACCCGCTCGGCGTCGCGCAGATCCTCGCGGAGCTGCGCCGCTCCGACCAGACGATCGCCGCCGCGCTCATCCACGACGTCGTCGAGGACACGGACGCCACGATCGAGCAGGTGCGCGAGGAGTTCGGCGACGAGGTCTCCAGGCTCGTCGAGGGCGTCACGAAGCTGACCCGGATCCGCTTCCAGAGCCGCGAGCAGGCCCAGGCCGAGAACTACCGCAAGATGATCGTGGCGATGGCGCAGGACCCCGACGTCATCCTGATCAAGCTCGCCGACCGCCTCCACAACATGCGGACGATCGAGTACCTCGGGAAGCAGAAGCAGCTGCAGAAGGCCCGGGAGACGCTCGAGGTCTACGCACCGCTCGCGCACCGCCTCGGTATCCACACGATCAAGTGGGAGCTGGAAGACCTCGCCTTCCAGACGCTGCACCCGCGTAAATACGTCGAGATCCAGGCGATGGTCAACCAGCGCCGCGCCGAGCGGGAGAAGTACGTGCAGGCCGCCGGGAAGACGCTCGAGCGAGAGCTCCAGAAGGTCGGAATCCCGGCCGAGATCGCCTCGCGCGCGAAGCACTTCTACTCCATCTACGAGAAGATGGTGAAGCGCGGGAAGGAGTTCAACGAGATCTACGACCTGACCGCGATGCGCGTCCTCGTCGAGCGGGACGGCAAGGAGGGCGAGCGCGACTGCTACGGCGCGCTCGGCGTCATCCATTCGCTCTGGAAGCCGATGCCCGGCCGCTTCAAGGACTACGTGGCCATGCCCAAGTTCAACATGTACCGCTCGCTGCACACGACGGTGATCGGACCGGAGGGCAAGCCGCTCGAGATCCAGGTTCGCACCCGCGACATGCACGAGACCGCGGAGAAGGGCATCGCCGCGCACTGGCTCTACAAGGGCGCCAAGGGCAAGAAGGCAGCCGACGCCGAGCTCGCGTGGATGCAGCAGCTCGCGGACTGGCAGCAGGAGGAGACCGACTCGCGCGAGCTGCGGCGGGCCTTCCCGGAGCTTGCCCTCGACGAGGTGTACGTCTTCACGCCCAAGGGCGAGGTGAAGACGCTGCCCGCCGGCGCGACGCCGATCGACTTCGCCTACTCGGTGCACACCGACGTCGGCCACCGCACCGTCGGCGCGAAGGTGAACGGCCGCATCGTCCCGCTCCACTACCGGATGCGCAGCGGCGACTTCGTCGAGATCCTCACGTCGAAGCAGGCCAGCCGCGGCCCCTCGCGCGACTGGCTCTCGCTGGCGGTCTCGTCACGTGCCCGCAACAAGATTCGTCAGTGGTTCAGCCGCGAGACGCGCGAGGTGGCCGAGCAGCGGGGCCGCGACGCGCTCGAGAACGCGCTCAAGCAGCACAACCTGCCGTACAAGAAGCTGTCCGGCTCGCCGCTCCTCGCGGAGATCATCCGCGAGATGGGCTTCAAGAAGGCCGAGGACTTCTACCTCGCCCTCGGCTCCGGCAAGCTCCAGGTCTCGCAGGTCGCCAACAAGGTCCTCCACCGGCTCAAGACCGACCAGGTCGTCGAAGAGGAGACGCTCCCGCGCAAGCCCAAGGAGCGCGAGGCCGTTGCGTCGCAGAACTTCGGCATCCACGTCCCGGGCGTCGAGGACGTGCTCGTCCGGCTCGCCAAGTGCTGCACGCCGGTGCCCGGAGACGAGATCGCCGGGTACATCTCGCTCGGCAAGGGGATCACCATCCATCGCCTCGACTGCCCGAATGTGAAGGCGCTGATGCGCAACCCGGAGCGCTTCACCCCGGTGGAGTGGGACGGCGGCGCGTCGCAGAGCTTCCGCGTGCAGATCGCCGTCGTCTCCTGGGACCGCCCGCGCCTGCTCGAAGACGTCGCGCGGACGTTCGCCGAGCACGGGACGAACATCGTCGAGTACGGCGGTCACGTCGAGGATCAGATGGCGAAGAACTGGTATGTGGCCGAGGTCGGTGACATCAAGGCGCTGCGCGCGCTCCTCGGCTCGCTCCGCAACCTCGAGTCCGTCTTCGACGCCTACCGCGTCACGCCGTCCTGATGAGCGACCGGCGACTCGAGATCCTCGCGGATCTCGAGCGGGCGGACGAGGAGGTCGCGGCCGAGACGGCGGAGATCGACGAGCTCTACGCCGCGTGCGAGGACCTCCGTGGCGCCGCGCTCGAGCTCGTCGCCTTCCTCGACCGGCTGCCGGACGAACGGGCCGCGGCCGAACGCGAGATCGAGGAGTCGACACGAGCCCTGGAGGCAGGCGCGGACGCCGCGGAGCGGGCCGAGCAGGAGCTCGCCGCCGCAGAGGCCGCCGGCGATGCCGAGCGTCTGGCGGCCGCGCGCCGCTTCCACATTCGCACGCGCGACACCCTGGGCGTGGCCGAGCGTCATGCGCGCGACGCGCTGAGCCGAGCCTCGGAGCTGGAGGCCGCCGCGAAGGCTGCCGAGGACAGGCCCAGGAGCTCGCCTCGCGCGCTGCCGAGCTCGCCGCAGTCCTCAGCCGGCGTCCGCGCGTCGCGGTGGAGACCGGCGTCCGGCCCGGCGCCGGCCCCGCCGAGATCGCGGAGTGGGGGACCAGATGCGTGCCGCCCTCCTCGTTGCCCGCGGCCAGGTCGCAGTCGAGCGCGACGCCCTCGTTCGGCAGGCGAACGAGCTGGCCGCCAACGCCGTGGGCGAGCCGATCGCCGCCATGAGCGCCGCCGGAGCCGCCGAGCTCCTTCGGCGCACGCTCGAGCGCTCGTAGCCGCAAGGCGCTCGGGCATCCCTCGTTCGAGGGACGCTCTCACCCTTTCGGGTCACTCGAACGGGTGAGTGGTAACCCGTTCGGGGGATGCGGGCGCCTCGGAGGCCGGCCGACGAACGGTGCGAGGCGTCGATGCGACACGTCCAGAACTCCCCTGCTCACAGGCTCGGCCGCGAAGCCGCGGGCCTCGAGCTCGTGCTCGTTCTCGCCACGGTCACGCTGCTGGCCAAGCTCGGCCCGCCGACGCCGGTGGAGCAAGGGGACTGGGTCGACTTCGCGATCCTCCTGCCGCTCGTCGCGATCGCGCACCTGCTGGGCGCCGACCGGGCCAAGCACCAGAGCTCGCAGCTCTCGCTGGCGCCGTTCTTCACGGCCGTCCTCGTGCTGCCGCCCTCGCTCTTCGTCCTGCTCGTCGCGGTCGCCTTCGTCCCGGCGTGGATCCGGACGCGCAGCGACTGGTACATCGCGCTCTTCAACCTCTGCAACTACGTGGCTCCCGCGCTCCTCGCCCGGGCGGTGTTCGACGTCGTCGACGGCAGCTCGGCCGCGAGCTGGACGCTCGGCGCGGTCGCCGCGATCGCGTCGTTCCTCGCCCTCCACTACGGCCTGCTGGCCGCTGTGCTCAGGCTCGCCCGCGGCGTCGGCCTGCGGGACACGGTGCGGTTCGACTGTGTCCTCATCGACGCCGGGCTCCTGTCGCTCGGCGCGATCGGAGCCGCTCTCTGGGCGGATTTTCCCGGGCTCGCCGCGTTGACGCTCCTGCCACTGGCGCTCGCCTACCGCTCGCTCGCGATTCCCGCGCTCGTCGAGGCGAGACGGATCGAGCCCAAGACCGGTCTCTACAACGTCCGCCATCTCAAGGCCGCTGTAGACCAGGAGCTCGGCCGCGCCGCCCGGTTCGACCGCCCGGTGGCGCTGCTCATGGTCGACGTCGACCACCTCAGGGACATCAACACCTCCCGCGGGCACCTCGCGGGCGACCGCGCGCTCGCGAGCGTCGCCGCGGCGCTCAGGGACTCGACTCGCGCGTATGACGTCGCGGCCCGCTTCGGCGGCGACGAGTTCTGCGTCCTCCTCCCGGAGACGGACATGGAGGGCGCCATGATCGTCGCCGAGCGCATGCGCTCCAGGGTGGAGGAGGTCACGCGCGCCGACGACATCCCCGTCACGATCTCGATCGGCGTCGTCGCCCACCAGGGAGCCGGCCCGAGCGTCGAAGGCCTCATCCTCGCCGCGGACACCGCCGCCTACCAGGCGAAGGCGAGCGGCCGGAACGCGATCGCGGCAGCCGAGCTCGCCGACCCGGTGCGCGAGGCCGAGCGCGTGCTCCGGGACTCGCTCGCCGTCGACTAGAGCGCCTAGGGACGTACAGGATCTCGAGCTTCAGGCCGTCGGGGTCGTAGAAGAAAACGGCGTAGTAGCCCGGGCGGTAGTCGTATTCCTCGGGGCCGCTCTCGATCTCGGCGCCCTGCGCGCGCAGCCACTCGGCCCGCTCGTCGACCGCGTCGCGCGACTCGACCTCGAACGCGACGTGGTGGACGCCGACGCCGTAGCGGTCGTACGGCGTCGGGTGTGCGTCGGACTGCTTCTCGCGGAGCCCGATGGAGAAGTTCCCGGCCGGCTCCTCGCCGGGGCGGGAGATGTAGACGATCGTCTCGCCGCGCTCTCCGACGACCTCGCTCGCGCGCGTGAGGCCGAGAAGCCCCTGGTAGAAGGGCAGGCTGCGCTCGAGCGAGGTGACGACGAGGTCGAGGTGGTCGAGCGCCTTGATCACGGGCTCCACGCCTTTCCGCCGGTGTCCCAGCCCACGAGGCAGTGGGGAGAGATGAGGAGCGCGACGCGCTCGAGGAACGTCCTGTCCTCCTGGCCGAAGGCCGCCGGGACGTCGGAGTCGATGTCGATCTCGCCCACGACCCGGCCCTCGTAGGCGATCGGCACGACGATCTCGCTCCGCGTCGAGACGAAGCACGCGAGGTAGCGGTCGTCGGCGTTGACGTCGTCGACGATCTCCGTGACGCCACTCGCCGCGGCAGCCCCGCAGATCCCCTCCCCGATCGGGATGCGAACGTGGTCCGTCGCCTGCGGGCCCTTCCAGGGCCCGAGGACGAGGTCGTCGCCCTCGACGAGGTAGATGCCGACCCACGAATAGCGGTCGAAGCGGTCATGGAGCACCTCGACGGTCTTGCGGAGCACCTCGTCGGCCTCCGACTCGCGGTTGACGATGCGATCGACGGCCTCGAGGCCGCCGCGGTAGGCGTCGACGGCGGCGCTCACGTGGCCGGCACCGCCTGCTCGAGGTCGGCGCCCTCGAAGTCCGCGATCGCGCGCCGGTACTCGTCGGAGATCGGCCGTCGGGCGCCGCTCCGGTACGGCCACGAGCACGAGCGTCTGGTCGGCGGTGCACATGAGTACGTCGTCCTCGACGCGGTGGGCGCAGTACTCGTTCGTGATGCTCGTCCGGCCGATCCGCTTCGTGCGCACGAACACCTCGAGCATGTCGTCGAAGCGCGCCGGGGCCTCGTAGACGACCGACGACGAGCGCATGACGAAGTCCTTGCCCACGACCTCGCGCCGGAGGAGCCCGAGGTGGCGCTCGTACTCCACCCGGGCGAGGTCGAAGTAGGGGAGATAGCGGCCGTAGTAGACGATTCCCTGGGCGTCGGTGTCCGAGAAGCCGACGCGCGTGAACGCGGAGAACTTGAAGGGCGGCTTGCGGTCGGTCGGCTGGCCGAGCTGGACGGTCATCGCACAGCCATCCTAGCCTTGGCGCGGTTGCGTTTTTCCTGCACCCGTGGCAATCTGCCTGCCTTCAACCCGGGGAACCTTTGAAAGAGGGGAGTCAATGAAACGCCTAGTCATGGGCTTCGCCCTGGCCTCCGTGCTGCTCGTTTTCGGGCCGTCGGTGGCAGGGGCCAAGCAGCAGCCCACTTCGCTCTCGCTCGACATGTATCGGGCGATCGTCACACAGGCCGAGTACGCGGACCTGTCTGGCAAGGGCTACGACATTGCCGCGGCCGACGTACGCGGCGGCGGGAAGGTCGAGCTCCAGATCGTGCTCGACGACAGCTCAGCTCTCCGCGCTGCGGAAGGAAGGCCTCGACGTCAAGGTGCTCAAGAACGAGTACGGCGTCAGCGCCCGGCAGTTCGCCGCCCTCCAGGCCGCGAACGGCTTCATCGTCTGGCGCGACTACGACAGTCCTGACGGCCATCGCGCGCAGCTCTACGCGATCGCGCGGGACAACCCGAGCATCACGAAGCTGGTGGTCCTCGGCCGCACGATCCAGGGCCGGGAGCTCATCGCCCTCAAGGTCACGCAGGACGCCCGCAAGAAGGACGGACGCAAGCCGGCGGTCCTCTACAGCTCGACGCAGCACGCGCGCGAGTGGATCTCTCCCGAGGTCAACAGCCGGCTGCTGAAGTACTTCGTGAACGGGTGGCGGAACGGCGACGCGGAGATCAGGAAGCTCCTGCGGGAGAACGAGCTACTGGTTCGTCATCGTCGCCAACCCCGACGGCTACCAGTACACGTTCGCGAGCGAGGACACCCGCCTCTGGCGGAAGAACCTGCGCGACAACAACGCGAACGGAACGACCGAGGTCGGCGACGGCGTCGACCCGAACCGCAACTACCCGGAGCACTTCAAGTACGACGAGGAGGGCTCCTCGAGCGTCCCGTCGAGCGACACGTACCGCGGGCCCTCGGCGGGCTCCGAGGCGGAGACGCAGGCAATTCAGCGCCTCTACAACCGCGTCGACTTCGTCTTCCACGTCAACTGGCACTCGGCGGGGCAGTGGCTCCTCTATCCGGAGGGCTGGCAGACCGGCACGCCGACCGCGGACGACCCGATCTACTTCGCGCTGTCCGGAAACCTGGACAACCCGGCGATCGAGGACTTCCATCCGGGGCTCTCGTCCGACGTCCTCTACGTGACGAACGGCGAGACGACCGACTTCGCGCATGCGCAGCGCGGAGCGCTCGCGTGGACGCCTGAGCTCTCCGAGGGCTGCGACGGCTGCGGCTTCGTGTTCCCGGACGACGAGGCACTCGTCCAGGCCGAGTTCGAGCGGAACCTTCCGTTCGCGCTCGACGTCGCCAAGTCGGCGCAGGACCCGGACGACCCGGTCTCGCACCTCGGGATCGACACCAAGCCGTTCTACTTGAAGAGCGACGACACGTACAAGACCGGGCTTCCGGGCGCCAACTTCACGTTCGCGGTCTCCTACGGCGACCCGCAGGAGGTCCGCGTCCTCGCCAAGAAGACGCTCCGGAACGTGGATCTCAAGTACCGGATCAACGGCGGCAAGGTGCAGAGCGCCAACGCCAGCAAGTTCAAGGGCGGCGACCGCTACGGCGTGACCGCGGTCTACTACCAGGTCATGCACAGCTGGGTCAGGGGAACCAAGCCCGGCGACCGGGTGACCGTCTGGTTCGAAGGCAAGGAGAGGGGCAAGAGAGTCGCAAGCGACTCCTTCACCTACACGGCGGCCGTCGAGTCGAAGAACGACGTGCTGATCCTCGCGAACGAGGACTACACCGGCGCCTCGCCGGTGCAGACTCCCGGGCCGCACTACCTCTCCTACTACCAGGACGCCCTGGAGGCGAACGACATCGGCTACGACGTCTACGACGTCGACGCCAACGGCCGCACAGCGGCCACCATGCTCGGCGTCCTCTCGCACTACGACGCCGTCGTCTGGTACACGGGCGACGACATCATCACGCGAGAGCCCGGCTGGGGTGGCGGCAACGCGTCGCGGATCGCGATGGACCAGATCCTGAACGTCCGCGCGTACCTGAACGAGGGCGGCAAGACCCTCTGGACGGGCAAGCACGCGGGCTTGCAGCACTCGACGAACCAGGCCCAGGCATACGACCCGACCGCTGAAAACGGTCAGTGCTCGGCGCTCATCGCCGGCGGCGCGGATCCACGGCGCTGCCTGATCCTTCACGGCTCCGGCGACACTCAGGGCGACGTGCTCGAATACTGGTTCGGCGGCTTCCTGCTCAACAACGGCGCCGGTCTCAGCGAGGACAACATCTTCGACGTCCTCGGCGTCGACACGCCGTTCGACTCGCTGACGCTCATGTTCAACGGGGCGGACAGCGCGCAGAACGGCGACAACGCGAACTCGTTCATCGCGACGAGCGGCATCCTGCCGCCCGACGAGTTCCCGCAGTTCGAAAGCTGGGTTTCGGCGAGGTACGACCGTCCAGGCGGGCCCTTCGACCCGCACACGGGCGAAAGCTACGCCTACTCCCAGATCGCCGACGTCACGCTACAAGCAGCTGACGCGGTCGGTCAGCGTCCCGGCCGGCGATCCGGCGCCGCTCAGTTTCTGGACGTCCTACAACACCGAGGCCGCGTGGGACCACCTGTTCGTGGAGGTCCAGCGATGCGGCTGGGAACCGGACGACGCTCCCGAGCGCGTTCACGACCACGAGCACGGGCGACAGCTGCCCGGAGGGCTGGCACGAGCTGCATCCGTGGCTCGAGGAGTACCAGGGGGCCGACTGCTCCGGGCCCAAGTGGAACGCCGCCTCCGGTGACTCCCAGGGCTGGCAGGAGTGGGTGATCGACCTCGACGCCTACAACGGCCAGACCGTCGAGATCTCGATCTCCTACGCGAGCGACTGGTCGGTCCAGGGTCTGGGCGTCTTCATCGACGACATCACCCTGCCCGACGGCTCGTCGACCTCCTTCGAGGGCGGCGACACGGGCGGCTGGGTCGTCTCCGGGCCTCCGCCCGGCAGCGCGCCGAACGTGAACAACTTCGTGTTCACGACGGCGGCCGGCTTCCCGGAGGGTGCCTCGATCACGACCGAGGACTCGCTGCTCCTCGGCTTCGGGCTCGAGGCCGTCACCGGTGCAGACACGCGCGCGGAGGTCATGGGCCGCGCGATGGACTACTTCCTGAACAACCCGTAACCGGCGCGTTCAGCGAGTTCCACGAGGGCGGGGCTTCGGCCCCGCCCTCGCCGTTCTCGGCCCCTACCGGGAGATGACGGCGAGGGCCTCGTCCCGCTTGCGCTCCATGAGCTGCGGGTCGAGGGCCTCGAGATTGAGCCGTAGGAGCGCCTCCGTGTTCGACGGGCGCACGTTCATGTGCCAGTCGGAGGCGGTGACGGAGATGCCGTCGAGGTGCGAGATCTCGCCCTGGTCCGCGAAGTGCTCCTTCACCTTCTGGAGCGCGAGCGCGACGTCGTCCACGACGGTGTTGATCTCGCCCGTGAGGAAGTAGCGCTCGCGGAAGGGGCGCAGGAGCTCAGAGAGCTTCACGCCTGCCTTCGAGACGAGCTCGAGCACCAGCAGCGCCGGGATCGTCCCCGAGTCCGCCTGGTAGAAGTCGCGGAAGTAGTAGTGGCCGGAGACCTCGCCGGCGAAGACGGCGTCGATCTCGCGCATCCGCTGCTTGATGAAGGCGTGGCCGACGCGGTTCGGCAGCGCCTTGCCGCCCAGGCGCTCGACCGTGTCCCGCACCGCCCAGCTCGCGCGCACGTCGTAGATGATCGTCCCGCCGGGCTCCTTCTCCAGCATGGACTCTGCGAGGAGCGCCGTCACGAAGTCTCCCGGGACGAACTCGCCCGTGTCGTCGACGAAGAAGCAGCGGTCGGCGTCGCCGTCGAAGGCGATGCCGAGGTCGGCGCGCTCCTTCGTGACCTCCGCGACGATGAAGCGCCGGTTCTCCTCGAGCAGCGGGTTCGGCTCGTGGTCGGGGAACGAGCCGTCGGGCTCGAAGAAGTGGCGCACGGCGTCGACGGGGAGGCGCTCGAGGATCGGCGGCAGCATCGAGCCGGCCATCCCGTTGGCGCCGTCGATGACCACGCGCAGCGGCTTCACCGCGGCCGGGTCGATGAAGGACATGACCTTGTCGACGAAGCCCGGATAGACGTCGCGCTTCTCGACACGCCCTGGGGTCTGACCCCCTGACGTGTCCTCGAAGGACAGGGCGCGGTCGCGGATGTCGAGCAGGCCGGAGTCGCCGCCGACTGGCAGGGCGCCGCGGCGGACGATCTTGGCGCCGGTGTAGTCCTTGGGGTTGTGGGACGCGGTGATCGTCGCCCCGCCGTCGAGGCCGAGCTCGCCGACGGCGTGGTAGAGCATCTCGGTCCCGACCATCCCGATGTCCACGACGTCGGCGCCGGCCTCGGAGGCTCCGCGCACGAAGGCCTCGTGCATGGTGGGGGAGGAGAGCCGCATGTCGCGCCCGACCGCGATCTCCTTCGGCTCGAAATGCTCGACGTAGGCCCTGCCGATCGCGCGCGCGCCCTCCTCGTCCAGCTCGGACGGGTAGAGCCCCCGCACGTCGTAAGCCTTGAAGACCTTGGGGTCTAGGGCCATGCCTCGGCGAGTTTACGCCGGGTCGCCTCGAGCGCCTCGGGCATGACCTTCACGTCCGCGAGCACCGGCATGAAGTTCGTGTCGCCCGCCCAGCGCGGGACGACGTGCTGGTGGACGTGGTCGACGACACCGGCGCCTGCGACGCGGCCCAGGTTCCAGCCGAGGTTGAACCCGTGCGCGCCCATCGAGCTCGTGAGGAGGTCGACGGCCGTCGCGGCGAGGCGATGAATCTCGAGCGCCTCGTCCTCCTCGAGCTCCCCGAGAGCGCCCACGTGTCGCGCGGGGGCGACCATCAGGTGCCCGGAGGCGTAGGGGTACTTGTTGAGGACGACGAACGCCCGCTCGCCACGGTGGACGACCAGCCCTTCCTCGTCGCCGAGCTCCTGTGCGCGGCAGAAGACGCAGCCCTCCTGCTCGTCGGCGCTCTGGATGTACTCGAGGCGCCAGGGCGCCCAGAGCTGCTTCACGACCGCGTCACAACCAGCGCCGCCAGCGGAACAGGGCGAGAAGCCCGGCACCCAGCCCGAGCAGGATCCCGAGGATGATCCAGAAGGCGGTGATGTCGCCCTCCCCCGGAACCCTCACGTTCATCCCGAAGATGCTCGCGAGCAGCGTGAGCGGGAGCAGGATGACGGTGACGACCGTGAGCAGCTGCAGGCGGTACTGCTGCTTGTGGGAGATGAACGCCTCGTTCGTCGACTCGAGGCCGTCGATCACCTCCTTGTAGTTGTCCAGGAGGTCCCAGATCCGCTCGGCGGCGTCGACGATGTCGTCGTAGTAGACCTCGAGCTCCTCGGAGCAGGAAGCGCTGGCTCGAGCGCTCGAGCAGCCGGAGGGTCGCCCGCTCGGGCTTGATGATCTTCCGGTAGGCGATCAGCTCCTGCCTGGCGTTCGAGATGTCGCGGACGACGTCTTCGGAGCGCTCTTCGAAGATGGCCGGCTCGATCGAGTCGAGCTTCGCCCCGATCTTGTCCAGGATCGGGAAGCAGTAGTCGAAGAGGTCGTCGAGGACGTGGTAGAGCAGGTAGCCGGAGCCCTTCGAGAAGAGATCCTCGCGCAGCTCCTCGTCGTCCTCGCAGCGCCGGAAGAGGTACGTGACCGGAAGCAGCTCGACGTTCGGAAGCGTGATGACGAAGTCCGGGCCCAGGAAGACGTCCAGCTCGGCCGCGTTCAGCCGCCGCACCGTCTTGTCGTAGAACGGGAAGTGGAGGACGACGAAGATGTAGTCCGGGTACTCGTCGATCTTCGGCCGCTGCCGCTTCGAGAGCACGTCCTCGATGTCGAGCTCGTGGAAGCCGAAGCGGTCGGCCAGGTAGCTGACCTCGAGGGCGCCGGGGCGGTCCGCGTGAACCCAGGTCAGGCCGTCAGCGGCGAGCTCGGAGATGCGGGGCTCGGTCCGCTCTTCGACGACGCCCGCCGAGGGGGCGCGCCCACGTCGCAGGCGTGGAAGCGTTGGCCGTGCCATAGGTACTGAAGGGGTCGTCCACTTGGTGCATCTCCTGAGTACGCGATTCTACTCCCAAACCCTCGCGGCGACCGTCCCTAGCGGATAATCCGCAGGTGATCGTCGACTGCGCTGTCTACGAGGATGGCCGCCGTCTTTCCGGCGAGCTCGCCATCGAGGACGCCTACGAGGCGGCGCGTCAAAACGGTACCTTCGCGTGGATCGGCCTCCTGAACCCGACCGTGCCAGAGTTCGAGTCGGCCCGACGCGAGTTCGAACTGCACGAGCTGGCGGTTGAGGATGCCGTCAAGGCCCACCAGCGCCCGAAGCTCGAGGTCTACGGCGACTCGCTCTTCGTCGTCCTCAAGACGGCACGGCTCGCCGAGGGCGACGACGTCGTCAAGTTCGGCGAGATCCTCGTGTTTGTCGGCGCACACTTCGTGATCACCGTCCGGCACGGCCAGACGTCGCTGCACGAGGTCCGCTTGCAGACAGAGGCGCGCCCGGATCTCCTCCGAGCCGGCCCCGGAGCGGTCCTGTACGCGATCGTCGACCGCGTCGTCGATGACTACGTCCCGGTCGTCGACGGGCTCGACCAGGCGATCCGCCACCTGGAGGGCGACGTGTTCTCCGCGTCGCGCAGCAACCCGGCCGAGCGCATCTACAACCTCAAGCGCGAGGTGCTGGAGCTCCACGACGCCGTCACTCCGCTCCTCGACCCGCTCGACGATCTCGCTCGGGGCCGCTACGAGCTCGTCCCGCCCGTCGTGCGCCCGTACTTCCGCGACGTCCACGACCACCTGATGCGCGTGGTCGACCAGGTCGAGGGGTTCCGCGACCTGCTCACCAGCGTGCTCACTGCCAACCTGACGCAGGCCAGCGTCCGCCAGAACGAGGACGTGCGCCGGATCTCGGCCTGGGCGGCAATCGTTGCGGTCCCGACGGCGATCGCGGGGATCTACGGCATGAACTTCGAGCACATGCCCGAGCTCGGATGGCGGTACGGCTACCTCTTCGCCTTGCTCCTGATCGCGGCCGCCTGCATCAGCCTGTACTGGAACTTCCGACGGCGCGGCTGGCTCTAGACGCCGCCGGCTCACCGCTCAAAGGACGCAAGGGTGCTGCCGATAGGAGACGCGAGCCCTATGCGCCCCGAAACCCCTGCGAACGAGCTTGCCCGTCTCGAAGCGCTCCGCCGCTATGAAATCCTCGACACCGAGACGGAGCAGGCCTTCGACGACCTGACCGTGCTCGCCGCGCAGATCTGCGGCACGCCGATCTCGCTGATCAGCCTGGTCGACTCCGAGCGCCAGTGGTTCAAGTCGACCGTCGGCGTGGACGAGCGAGAGTCGGACCGAGACATCTCTTTCTGCGGGCACGCGATCCTCGAGGATGAGCTCTTCGTCGTTCCTGACGCCGCCGCGGACAAGCGCTTTGCCGACAACCCGCTCGTCGTCTCGGATCCTTCGATTCGCTTCTACGCCGGCAAGCAGCTCGTCACCGCAGACGGCCATGCGCTCGGCGCGCTCTGCGTCCTCGACCGGATCCCTCGCGACCTCACCGACGAGCAGCGGAGCGCGCTCGAGGCTCTCGCTCGGCAGACCGTCGCGCTGCTCGAGCAGCGGCGGGCACAGGCCATGCTCCAGCAGGAAATGCGGCTCGCGGAGCTTCTGCACGAGACCGCCGACGCGGCCAACGAGGCGCCCGGCGCGGACCAGGCCGTCGCAGCCTGTCTGGAGCTCGTCTGCGGCCGAATGGGCTGGCGCGCCGGTCAGGCCGTTCGGCTCGACGGCGAGCACCCCGGCGCAGCCTCGCTCTGGTACACGGACGAGCCAGGCGCCCACCACGACTTTCGCCGGGCGGTCGAAGCGGCCGGACGCCCGCCGGCCAAGGAGCTGATCGCCCGCGTCCTCGAGACCGGAAAGTACGCATGGTTCGACGATCTGGACGGCAACGAAGATCCCGAACGGCGGGCAGCGGCACTGGAGGCCGGGTTCAGGACGGCGGTCGTCCTGCCGGTGCTAGTCCGGCGGGAGGTCGTCGCCCTCTTCCGCTTCTTCGCCGACGAGGCCCTCACGCACGACGAGCGCGTCGTAGACGCCATGGGAGCGGTCGGAGCGCAGCTCGGCCGCGCGCTCGAGCGCGACCGCGCCGAACGGGCGCTCGCGCAGCGCTTCGCAGAGCTCAACGCCGTCCTCGGCGCGACGACCGAGGGCATCTGCCTGAGCGACCTCGACGGGCAGGTTCGCTACGTCAACACGGCGATGGAGGAGGTGTGGCATGCGCTCGGGCTCCCGACCCGGGGATCGGTCTGGTCGCGCCTCCTCGAGCTCGCGGCGAGCACCACGGAGCCGCAATCCGTGGTCGAAGCCATCCAGACGCTGCAGCGGCGCCCCCTCGAACGCGGGGCGACCGAGTTCGTCCTCGACACCGGCCGCGCGTTCCTCGCCTACAGCGTCCCGGTGCTCGCCGACCATGATCTCCAGACGGGCCGCCTGTTCGTCTTCCGAGAGACCACGAGCGACCGCGAGGTCGAGCGGTTGAAAGACGAGTTCCTGGCCAGTGTCTCCCACGAGCTTCGTACGCCCCTCACGTCGATCCTCGGCTATGCCGAGGCGCTCAACGCGGGCGACTTCGGCCAGCTCGGTACCGAGCAGTCCGAGTTCGTCTCCGTCATCGAGCGCAACGCCAAGAGGCTCACGCGGCTCGTCGACGACCTGCTCCTGACGGCTCGGATCGAGTCGCACACGCTCGAGCTCAACTACGAGGACGTCGACGTGGCCGCTCTCGTGGCCGACTGCGCCCAGGGCGTGACGCCGTACGCGGAGAGCCGCGGCGTTCAGCTGGTGCTCGACACCGAGCCGCTCACGCTCCGCGCCGACACGCTGCGGCTCTCGCAGCTCCTGAACAACCTGCTCTCGAACGGCGTCAAGTTCACGCCCGACGGCGGCACCGTGACGGTTCGAACCAGCCTGAGTGAGGGGGTCGGCGTCGTCGAGGTCGAGGACACCGGCATGGGCATTCCCGCAGACGAGCAGGGCCAGCTCTTCGAGCGCTTTTTCCGCACGAGCGTCGCGCACAGGCGGTCGATCGAAGGCACGGGGCTCGGCCTCGTGATCGCGAAGGCGATTGCAGAGCGGCACGGCGGCCGCATCGAGTTCGAGAGCCACGTGGGCGAAGGGACGACTTTCCGCGTCGAACTGCCGCTCCAGGCCGAGATCCCGGCCCGCAACGTCGCCGCCTAGCTGCCCGCTCGATCGCCGGGTGAGTGCGCCTGGTAGGAATCGAACCTACGACCTCGCGCTCCGGAGGCGCGCGCTCTATCCCCTGAGCTACAGGCGCGGGCGAGGCTTAGTGTACCCGGGGTGAGGATCAGCCATCGCCGCGCCACGCTTCAGCTCGCGCAGCCCTTCACCATCTCCCGCTCGACGAGCGTCGAGGAGGAGGTGCTCTGGATCGAGCTCGAGCACGAGGGTGTCACCGGCTTCGGCGAGGCCCAGCCCCAGGACCACTACGGCGAGACGGTCGAGGGTGCCGAGGCCTTCCTCGACGAGTCTGGCCCGCTCCTCGGCGAGGACCCTTTCGCACTCGAAGCGATCGGGACCCGCCTGGCCGAGGTCCCTGGGGAGCATGCCGCCAAGGCAGGGCTCGACGGGGCGCTGCACGACCTCTGCGGCAAGCTCGTCGGCCAGCCCGTCTGGCGCCTGCTCGGCCTCGAGCGCGGCGGGCCGCCGACGTCGTGGACGATCTGGCTGGGCGATCCCGACGACATGGCGCGCCGCGCGGAAGCCGTGGCCGGCGACTTCCGCCGCCTGAAGCTGAAGCTCGGGGGCCGCGACGGGCTCGACGTCGAGCGCGTGCGCGCCGTCAGGAGCGTCACCGACGCGCCGCTCCAGGTCGACGTGAACGAGTTCTGGGAGCTCGACGAGGCGCTCGACGCCGTGCGCGAGCTCGCCGGTCTGGGCGTTCAGTACGTGGAGCAGCCGCTAGCGGCAGGCGACCCCGGCGGGCCGGCGCTGAAGCGCGAGTCGCCACTGCCCATCTACGTGGACGAGGACGTCCACATGCTCCCGACCGTCGCCGAGTGCGCGGAGCGGGCGCACGGCGTGAACATCAAGCTCGCGAAGAGCGGCGGGATCCGCGAGGCCGTCCGCATGGCCCACGCGGCTCGGGCGCTCGGGCTGGGCGTCATGCTCGGCTGCATGATCGAGTCCGGCCTCGGGATCAGCGCAGCCGCACAGATCGGCAGCCTCTGCGATCACCTCGACCTCGACGGCAATCTTCTCCTGGCCGAGGACCCGTGGCCGGGAGTCGCGTTCGTCGACGGTGTCCAGGTGCCCTCCGACGAGCCCGGACTGGGAGTCCATGAAGCGGTATCTCGCGCTCGCTGAGGGCTACTCCGGCGACGACCACTACGGGAAGACGACCTACGGGGTCATCCGGTACGGATCCGATCCGGTCGTGGCCGTGCTGGACTCGGAGCGGGTGGGGGAGACCGTCGAGGGCGTCCCCGTCGTCGGGACGGTTGCGGACGCGCTTGCGCACGAGCCCACGACCGCGCTCGTGGGCGTCGCGGTCGCCGGCGGGCGCCTCCCGCCCGTCTGGCGCGGCATCCTGCGTGACGCGATCGCGGCAGGTCTCGACGTCGAGGCAGGCATGCACGAGTTCCTCGCCGACGACCCCGAGCTCTCGGCGCTTGCCGCGCAGCATGGGGTCGAGCTGCGCGACTACCGCAGGCCGCCCGCCGACCTCAGCGTCCCGACCGGCGAGAACCTCACCCACGGCGCGAAGGTCGTCCTCACCGTCGGCTCGGACTGCGCCGTCGGCAAGAAGACGGTGGCCGTCGAGCTCGACCGCGCCGCCCGGGCCCGCAGCATCCGCTCGGTCTTCGTCCCCACCGGCCAGACCGGGATCATGATCGAAGGCTGGGGCATCGCCGTCGACGCGGTCGTCTCCGACTTCCTCGCGGGAGCGGGGGAGCGGCTCGTCCTCGAGGGAGCGAAGCGGGGCGACCTGCTCTTCGTCGAGGGCCAGGGCGCGATCCTGCACCCGCAGTTCTCGGGCGTGACGCTTGGCCTCTACCACGGCGCCGCGCCGCACGCCCTCGTGCTGGTTCACCGGGCCGGCGACGTCGAGATCGAAGGGGTTCCCGGCCATCCGATCCCGCCTCTGCCCGAGCTCGTTGCCCTCTATGAGCGGCTCGCCCTGCCGGTGCGTCCGGCACCCGTCGCCGCGGTGGCGGTGAACACCGGCCGCCTCTCGGACGAGGAGGCGCGGGAGTCGATCGATGCCATCGCGGCGGAGACCGGGCTCCCCGCCGACGACCCTGTCCGCTTTGGCCCTGACGCGTTGCTTGACGCCGTCTTGAAGCGCTTGCCGTCGGGTATAACGGGCGGGTGACCGACCCACGCGTCGAGCGCCTCGGCAGCCTCATCGTCGACTATTCCCTGGCCCTCAAGGAGGGCCAGGTCGTTCGAATCGACACCCTCGAGGTCGGTGCGCCGCTCGCGCTCGCCTGCTACCGAGCGGCGCTCAGAGCGGGCGCGCACCCGTATACGAACGTCGGCCTGCCCGGCCTCGGCGAGGAGCTCCTGCACAACGGCTCCGAAGACCAGGTCACCTACATCTCGCCGATCCAATGGGAGGAGATCGAGCAGCTCGACGCGCTCGTCACCATCTGGTCGGAGGTCAACACTCGATCGCTGTCACGCGTCGATCCCGATCGGCACGCGCAGCACATCGCGGCCAACCGCAAGCTGTCGAACCGCCGCTGGGAACGCATCTCCAAGGGCGAGATGAGCTGGTGCGGGACGCTCTTCCCCACCAACGGTCACGCCCAGGAGGCGGAGATGTCACTCGCCGAGTACGAGGACTTCGTCTTCGCCGCGTGCCACGTCCACGAGGAGGACGCCGCGGCGCACTGGCGCGGAGCCTCCGCCGGCCTCAGCGCGCGTGCCGGGGAGCTCGGCGCCGTCCGCGAGCTGCGCATCGTCGGCCCGGACACCGACCTGCGGCTCGGCGTCGGCGACCGCAGCTGGCTCGCGGCCGACGGGCGTTACAACATGCCCGACGGCGAGGTCTTCACCAGCCCGATGGAGACGGAGACCGAGGGCGAGATCCGCTACACGTTCCCCGCGGTCTACCACGGGCGTGAGGTCGAGGACATCCGCCTGCGGTTCGAGGAGGGGAGGGTCGTCCAGGCCGAGGCCTCCCGCGGGAACGACTACCTCCAGTCGCTGCTCCAGATGGACCCCGGCGCCCGCGTCCTCGGCGAGGTGGCGTTCGGGCTCAACTACGAGATCGACCGCTTCACGCGCAACATCCTCTTCGACGAGAAGATCGGCGGGACGATGCACCTGGCGCTCGGCTCCGGGTTCCAGCAGACCGGCGGCAAGAACACGTCAGGGCTGCACTGGGACATGATCTGCGACCTCCGGGAGGACGGCGAGGTCTACGCGGACGGCGAGCTGATCTGGAAGAACGGACATTTCCTCGCCGAGCCCGCCCTCGAGGTCGTCGAGAGCGCCGTCGGTGGCTGACGACCGTCTCGAGCGCCTCGCCGGCGTCCTGGTCGACTACTCGACGGGGGTCAAGGAGGGCGACCTCGTCTGCATCGACACCGACCCGGCCGCGGCGCCGCTCGTCCAGGCCATCTGGCGACGCGTCCTGGCGGCGGGCGCCCATCCCCATCTCCGCATCGACCTGGACGGCAGCCAGGAGCTCCTCCTGCGGGAGGGGAACGACGCCCAGATCGACTGGATCACGCCGCTGCGCCGAGCCGAGGTCGAGCGCGCCGACGTGCGGATCGCCATCGAGGCGGAGGTCAACACGCGGGCGAACACGACCGTCGACCCCGAGCGCCTTGCCCGCGCCGAGCGCGCGCGTGAGCCCCTCCGGCGCATCCACTTCCGCCGAGCGAGCGCCGGCGAGCTTCGCGCGGTGATCACGGTCTTCCCGACGAACGGCACCGCCCAGGAGGCGAACATGGCCCTCGGCGAATACGAGGACTTCGTCTTCCGCGCCGGGCTCCTCGACCACGCCGACCCCGTCGCCGACTGGACGGCGCTCGGGGTTGCGTACACGGAGCTGGGCACCTGGCTCGGAGGTCGGAGGACGATCCGCGTCGTGAGCGACGGCACCGACCTCACGCTCGGCGTGGCGGGCAGGACCTGGATCCCGTGCGACGGCAAGGAGAACTTCCCCGACGGCGAGATCTTCACGGGGCCGTTGGAGTCCGAGGTCGACGGCGTCGTGCGCTTTACGTACCCGGCGACGTACTCCGGCCGACGTCTGAGCGGCATCGAGCTCGAGTTCCGCGAAGGCCAGGTGGTTCGCGCGAGCGCCGACGAGGGGGAGGATCTCCTCCTCCGGATGCTGGAGCTCGACGACGGCGCACGGCACGTGGGCGAGTTCGCCTTCGGCCTCAACGAGGCCATCACCGAGTTCACCGGCCACACCCTCTTCGACGAGAAGATCGGCGGCACGATGCACCTCGCGCTGGGGGCCTCGTACCCGGAGTCGGGCGGGACCGTGCAGTCCGCGCTCCACTGGGACCTCGTCTGCGACCTGCGCGCCGGGAGCGAGGTGTACGCCGACGGCGAGGTCGTCTACCGGGACGGGCGCTTCGTCGAAGGCCTCTTCTGATCGCGCTCTTCGGGGACACGCACCTTCCGCGCGGCGACCGCACATTGCCGCAGAGCTGCATCCGGGTGCTCGAGCAGGCGTCGGTGGCCCTGCACGTCGGTGACGTGACGACGAGCGCCGCACTCGAGGAGCTGAAAACCGTCGTTCGTATCGAGGCGGTGCACGGGAACATGGACGAGCCCGGCCTGAAGGCGTCGCTGCCCGAGCGCGCCGTCGTCGAGGCCGAGGGTCTGCGGATCGGCCTCGTCCACGATCCCGGCCCGGCGCAGGGCCGTCACAACCGGCTCGTCGAGTGGTTCCCGGACTGCGACGTCGTCGCCTACGGGCATACGCACCTGCCAGAGGTCACCCGACACGGCGACGTGTGGATCGTGAACCCGGGCAGCCCCACTGAGCGCAGGCGCGCGCCGGGGCACTCCCTCGCCGTCGTGGTCGACGGCGAGCCCCACCTGATCGCGCTCGACTGAAGCTTCCGCGCACCGCGTTCGTCCAAGGCTTCGTGGCTCGGGACGCACGCACTGGACGCCGTCCGGTGGGCTGGCTACGATACGAACACATGTTCCCCTGGCGGTCGCTTCTCATCCTCTGCGCCCTCGTCGGCGCCCTGCTGCTCGCAGTTCCCCGTCCGTCGAGCGGCGCGGGCCCCGAGGAGCGGTACGTGGTTCAGCCCGGGGACACCCTGTGGGAGCTCGCAGCCTCGCGCTACGGCGGCGATCCCCGCGAAGGGGTCTGGCGCATCCGCGACCGGAACGACCTCGCAGGGACCTGGCTCCAGCCGGGAACGGTCCTCTACCTGCCCGCGCGGGCGGGTGGTGCCTAGCGTGGAGCTCTCCGCGGCAGTTCGGCCGCGTTCGAACAACTGAATTCGCGTCGCGTTCCTTCGCGGCCGCGAGGGTGACGGGCTCGCGAGCCGGGGCCGGTTCGAGCGATCGGCCCCTAGACTTCCGCCGTGGATCTCGATCTGATCTTCCTCGGGACCTCGGGCTCGGTTCCCACGGCTCGCCGCGGGCTCGCCGGGACGCTGGTCCGGCGCGGAGGCGAACGGATGCTCGTCGATTGTGGTGAGGGCACCCAGCGCCAGCTCCTGCGCTCCACGATCGGGCTGATCGAGCTTCCGGAGGTGTTCCTCACGCACTACCACGCGGATCACTACCTCGGCCTGCCGGGGATGCTGAAGACCTTCGCGCTCCGCAGCCGTGAGCTTCCGCTGACGGTCTACGGGCCTCCCGGGCTGCGTGACCTCTTCGGCGCGCTGCAGCGGATCTTCGGGAAGCTGAGCTACCCGGTCGAGCTCGTGGAGCTGCGTGACGGCGACGTGGTCGACCGCGGGGACTACCGCATCGTCCCCTTCAAGGTCGCGCACGGCGTCACCGCCAACGGCTACGCGTTCGTCGAGCTTCCCCGACCCGGCCGCTTCGACGTCGAGACCGCGCGGTCGCTGGGCGTCCCCGAGGGGCCGCTCTTCGGCCGACTCCAGGCCGGCGAGACCGTCGAGCTGCCGGACGGCGGCGAGGTTCGCCCCGAGCAGGTCCTCGGGCCGGCCCGGCCCGGGCGCAGGATCGTCTTCGCAGGCGACACGGCGCCCGCGGCGAGCGTCCTCGAGGTCGCGAAAGACGCCGACGTCCTCGTCCACGAGGCGACCTTCGCGGAGGAGGAGCGCGAGCGCGCCGACGAGACTGCGCACTCGACGGCGGCCGGCGCGGCCGGCCTCGCGGCTGCCGCAGGCGTCCGCATGCTCGCGCTGACGCACCTCTCCAACCGATACTTCGGGCCCGAGATCGCGCGGGAGGCACGCGAGGTCTTCCCCGAGACAGTGGTCCCGAGGGACTTCGATATCATCGACGTCCGGTTTCAGGAGCGGGGCGGCCCCCGACTCGTCAAGGGCGGCGCCAGAGTGGCGCGAGAGGAGGCCGAGCCGCATGACAGGGATGGTTCAGCTGGCGGTGGCGGGGGACCTCGCGGAAGCGGAGGAGATCCAGACGATCCTGGAGTCGGCGGGGATCCAGTCGGAGCTTCACCCCGCGGTGGAGCAGCATCCGGCAGCCCTGGATGACGCGCCGCAGAAGGTCATGGTCCCGGAGGCATCGCTCGAAGAGGCGCAGCACGCCATCGAGTCCATGACCGATCCCGACGAGCTCATCGGCGGGCGCTAGCTCATCGACGCGCCGGACTTCGGGCCCCTCGCGGAGGACTACGACCGGCTCCGCCCGCTCGACGAGAGCTGGTGGGAGCTCGTCGAGCTGCTCCTCGAGGCGGGCGATCTGGCGGGACGCCGCACGCTCGACGTCGGCTGCGGCACGGGCGCCCTCGCGGCCGCGCTCGCCGAGCGAGGCGCGCGCGTGTGGGGCGTCGACCCGTCCGAGGAGATGCTCGCCGTCGCGCGGGCGTCCGTCGGCAAGCGCGTCGGGCTGAAGCTCGGGCGCGCAGAGGAGCTGCCGTTCAGGGACGCGTGGTTCGAGCGTGTGGTGCTCCGCCTCGTCGTCCACCTCGTCGACCGGCAGCGGGCGCTCCCGGAGCTCGCGCGCGTCCTCGCCCCCGAAGGCCGGGCGGCGATCGCGACGTTCACCGAAGGCCACTTCGAGTGGTACTGGCTCACCGCGGTGTTTCCCGAGGTCGGGGAGATCGATCGCACGCGCTTCCCGCCGCCCGAAGCGCTCGAGGCCGAGCTCGCCGAGGCCGGCTTCGCCTCGGCCCGAACGACCACGCTGCGCCAGCGCCGGTCGATCTCGAAGCAGGACGCGCTGGAGCGCATCCGCGGCCGCTACATCTCGACGCTCCACCTGCTCGACGAGGAGACCTACGCCGCCGGGCTGGAGCGCGCCGAGCGCGAGCTTCCGGAGGAGATCGAGTCCGTGCTCGAGTGGGGCGTCGTGACCGCCGAGACGCCGGCGAGCTAGCGCCGCCCGACATCCGTCCGCAGGGACGGCTAGTCTCTCGCCCGCACCTTTAACTCGGTCCCGTGAGGCCGGAAAGGAGTGGATCGTGGCTGCGCCCGCACAGGCGGACAAGCTTCTGCTGGACGGAGAAGCGCTTCGGCGCACGATCGCCCGCATCGCGCACGAGATCGTCGAGCGCAACCCCGACCTCGACCGCACCGCGCTCGTCGGGATCCACACGCGCGGCGTGCCGGTCGCCCAGCGTATCCGCCGGATGATCGAGGAGTACACCGACCGGGAGATCGCGCTCGGCACCCTCGACATCACCTTCCACCGCGACGACGTCCACGTCCGCGACGGCGGCGCCCCGCTCCACCCGCAGCCCGTCGTGCGCGCGACGCGGCTCGACTTCCCGCTCGAGGGCATGACCTGCGTCCTCTGCGACGACGTCCTGTTCACGGGCCGAACGATTCGGGCGGCGATCGACGCCCTGTTCGACTACGGACGCCCTGCGCGCGTCCAGCTCGCCGTGCTCGTCGACCGCGGTCACCGCGAGCTGCCGATCCGCCCCGACTACGTCGGCAAGAACCTGCCGACGTCGCACGACGAGCGCGTGCAGGTGCAGCTCGTCGAGGTCGACGAGGTCGACCGAGTCCTGCTCGTACCCGCCCCCGGAAAGTGAGGAAGCCGATGGCCGACGTCCGACCACTGCTCCGCTCGGAGCTCCTGCCACCCAAGCCGCCGGCCAGGCGGCACCTGATCTCGATCGCCGACCTGGAGCGTGAGGACGTCGAGCGCCTGCTCGCGCTCGCCCGCACGTTCGCACGGTCAGTGGAGCGCGACGTCAAGAAGCTGCCGACGCTGCGCGGCCGCACGGTCGTGAACCTCTTCTTCGAGGCCTCGACGCGGACGTCGTCGAGCTTCGAGCTCGCCGCCAAGCGCCTCTCCGCGGACGTCATGTCCATCAAGTCATCCGGCTCCGCGGTCGAGAAGGGCGAGTCCCTCAAGGACACGCTGCTGACGATCGGCGCCTACGACCCGGACGTCATCGTGATCCGCCACGCGCACATCGGCGCGCCCCATCTGGCCGCGCGGTACACCCCCGCGCACGTCGTCAACGCCGGCGACGGGAAGCACCAGCACCCGACGCAGGCGCTGCTCGATCTCTACACCCTCGACGAGGAGCTCGGCGGGATCGACGGGCTCCACGTGGCCATCGTGGGCGACGTGCTCCACTCGCGCGTCGCGCGTTCGAACATCCAGGCGCTCGTCCTCATGGGCGCGCGCGTCACGCTGATCGGGCCGCCGCCGCTGATCCCGCGCGGGATCGAGTCGATGGGCTGCGAGGTCTCCTACGACATCGACGACGTCAAGGCCGCAGACGTCGTCTACGTCCTCCGCATGCAGCGCGAGCGCATGCTCGAGGGCGCCAACTACGTCCCCAGCCTGCGCGAGTACACGGCGCGCTGGGGTGTGACGCCGGAGCGGCTCCGGCCGGGGCAGAGGGTCATGCACCCCGGCCCGATGAACCGCGGCGTCGAGATCGACCCCGCGGTTGCGGACGCTGCCGAGTCGCTCGTCGAGCGCCAGGTACGCAGCGGCCTCGTCGTGCGGATGGCGGTCCTCTACGACCTCCTGACGCAGGGCCCGGTCGAGGTCAAGGTCGCGGAGATCGAGGAGGTGGCCTGATGCTCTTCGGCAAGAACGGCAGGAAGGACTCGCTGGCCTTCGAGGGCGTCCGCGTCGTCGACCCGGCCCAGGGCATCGACGAAACCCTCACGGTCACCGTCGAGCGCGGCTTGATCGCGAGCATCGAGCCCGCATCGGGCGGCAACGGGAAGGTGCTCGCGCCGGCGTTCGTCGACCCGCACGTCCATCTGCGGACGCCCGGCCGCGAGGACGAGGAGGATCTCGGCTCCGGCACGCGGGCGGGCGCGGCGGGCGGGTACTGCGCCATCCTCGCGATGCCGAACACCGACCCGGTCGTCGACTCCGCCGCCGTCCTCGGCGCCCTCATCGAGCGCGCCCGCGAGGAGGCGGAGGTGCCCGTCGGGTTCCTCGCAGCCATCACAAAGGCGCAAGAGGGGACGGAGCTGACGGAGATGGTCGAGCTCGCCGAGCGCGGGGCCGCCGGGTTCACGGACGACGGCCGCCCCGTTGTTGCACCCGGCCTCGTGCGCCGGGCGCTCCAGTACAGCGCAGCGACCGACCGGCCGATCGCCGTCCACTGCGAGGAGCCGACGCTCTCGCGCGGCGGACACGTCCACGAGGGTCTGGTCTCGGCCGAGCTCGGGTTCGGCGGCTACCCGTCGGTAGCCGAGAGCGTCATGGTCGACCGCGACCTCGCGCTCGCCGCATACGAGGAGCGGCCGCTCCACCTGCTGCACCTCTCCGCACGGGAGTCGGTCGACGCCCTTCGCCGCGCCCGCGCGGCCGGGGTCACCGCGACGGGGGAGGCCACGCCGCACCACCTCTGCCTGACCGAGGACGCGGTGCGCTCGCTCGATCCCAACGTCAAGATGAACCCGCCGCTGCGGGCGGACGAGGACCGCGCAGCGCTGATCGAGGCGCTCCGCGACGGCACGATCGAGGCGGTCGCGACCGACCACGCCCCGCACGCCCGCTACGAGAAGGAGGTGCCGTTCGAGGAGGCGCCCTTCGGCGTCACCGGCCTCGAGACCGCCTTTTCCGCCCTCTACACGCAGCTCGTCGAGCCGGGAGTTCTGCCGCTGGCGACGCTGCTGGAGCGCATGAGCGCGGGCCCGGCCCGCATCTACGGCATCGAGCCGCCCACGATCGCGGTCGGGGCGCCGGCGAACCTCGTCCTCCTCGACCTGGACGCCGCCTGGCACGTCGACGAGGGCTCCTTCAAGTCGAAGTCGGCGAACTCCTGGCTCCTCGGCTCGAAGCTGCACGGCCGCGTCCTCCAGACAGTCGCCGCCGGGAAGCTGGTGTATTCGACGTGAGCGGCTTCCTCGCCCTCGAGGACGGGACGGTCTTCCGGGGCCGGTCGGTCGGCGCTCTCGGGATCGCGCACGGCGAGGCGGTCTTCACGACGGCGATGACGGGCTACCAGGAGATCGTCACCGACCCGAGCTTCGCCGAGCAGCTGGTCGCCTTCACCGCCCCGATGATCGGGAACTACGGCGTCTCGCCGCAGCGCTCCGAGTCGACCCGCACCCACGCCCGCGCCGTGCTCATGCGGCGCGCGACCGGGGAAGACTGGCCGCGCTGGCTGCACGGGCAAGACATCGTCGCCCTGGAGGAGATCGACACCCGCGCGCTCGTCGTGCGCCTGCGCGAGCACGGAGCCATGAAGGCCGCGGCGGTTGCGGGCGCCGCCTCGGTCGACGAAGTGCTCGCCGCGATTCGTGCGCAGGCCGGGATGGAGGGCCGTGCGCTCGTCGCCGGCGTCTCCACGAGCGGCCCCTACGAGGTTGGCGCCGGCCCGACTCCGGTCGCGGTGCTCGACTACGGGTGCAAGGACTCGATCATCCGGCGGCTGAAGACGGCCGGCGTCCGCGTGACCGTCTGGCCACACCACACGGACGCGGCCACGATTCTCGCCGCCCGGCCCGCGGGAGTGCTCCTCTCGAACGGCCCTGGCGATCCCGCCGCGCTCCCCGATCAGGTCGGGGTCGTCCAGGAGCTCCTCGGCCGCATCCCGATCCTGGGGATCTGCCTCGGCCACCAGCTCCTCGCGCTCGCGGCCGGGCTCGAGACCTACAAGCTCCCGTTCGGCCATCGCGGCGCCAACCACCCAGTGCTCGACCTGGAGTCGAGCCGCGTCCTCGTCACGAGCCAGAACCACGGCTTCGCGGTGCGCGGCGACGGCCCCGAGGTCACACACGTCTCGCTCTACGACGGCACCGTCGAGGGCCTCGCGCTCGTCAAGGAGCACGCGCGGTCGCTCCAGTTCCACCCGGAAGCAGGCCCGGGCCCGCACGACGCCTGGCCCGAGATCGAGAGCTGGGTCGAGGAGGTCAGGTATGCCCAGGCGGCCTGATCTCGAGTCGATCTGCGTGATCGGCGCGGGCCCGATCGTCATCGGGCAGGCGTGCGAGTTCGACTACTCAGGAAGCCAGGCGCTCAAGGTCCTCCGCGCCGAGGGCTACCGCACGATCGTCGTCAACTCGAACCCGGCCACGATCATGACCGACCCCGGCTACGCCGACCGCACGTACCTGGAGCCGCTGGACGTGGAAGGAGTCACCGGCGTGCTCGAGCGCGAGCGGCCGGACGCGCTCCTGCCGACGCTCGGCGGCCAGACGGCGCTCAACCTCGCCCGCCGGCTGGCTCAGGACGGCGTCCTCGACGAGCTCGGCGTCGAGCTGATCGGCGCCGGCTTCGACGCGATCTGCCGCGCCGAGGACCGGGGGCTCTTCCGCGAGACGATGGAGGCCGTCGGCCTGCGCGTCCCCGAGTCCCTCGTCGTCACCTCGCCCGACGAGCTGCCCACCGACCTCTCGTTCCCGCTCATCCTGCGACCGGCCTTCACCCTCGGCGGCCACGGCGGCGGCATCGCCCGGACGCCCGACGACCTCGCCCGGCTGCTGGAGCGCGGGCTGGGGGAGAGCCCGGTGGGCCAGGTGCTCGTCGAGGAGTCGCTGATCGGCTGGGACGAGTTCGAGCTCGAGGTCATGCGCGACGTGCGTGACAACGTCGTCGTCGTCTGCTCGATCGAGAACCTCGACCCGATGGGCGTCCACACGGGCGACTCGGTCACGGTCGCCCCGCAGATGACGCTTCCCGACGAGGCCTTTCAGGAGCTGCGCGACGCCGCGGCGAAGGTGATCCGAGCGGTGGGGGTCGAGACCGGCGGCTCCAACATCCAGTTCGCGCGCGAGCGCGACACCGGGGAGCTGCGCGTGATCGAGATGAACCCGCGCGTCTCTCGCTCGTCGGCCCTGGCCAGCAAGGCGACCGGGTATCCGATCGCCAAGGTGGCCGCCAAGCTCGCGGTCGGCTACACGCTCGACGAGATCCCGAACGACCTCACGCGCACGACGCCGGCCAGCTTCGAGCCGACGCTCGACTACGTCGTCGTCAAGTTCCCGCGCTTCGCCTTCGAGAAGTTCCCGGGCGCCGACGAGGCCCTGGGGACGCAGATGAAGTCCGTCGGCGAGGCCATGGGCATCGGCCGCACGTTCACCGAGGCCTTCCTGAAGGCGATGCGGTCGCGCGAGCTCGACGCCGGCGCCGCCACGCCCTGGGCAACGCTCGCCGACCTGCCCGACGGCCTGCACCCCTGGTTCAGGGCGGAGATCGAGCGCGCCACGAGCGCCTTGCGTTCCACGCGCACAAGCTCCGACCTCGTCGCCGAAGACTGGCTGAGCCTCAAACGGCTGGGCTGGTCCGACGCCGATCTGGCGGAGGCCTGGAACACAGGCGAGGACAACGTCCGCCGGGCGCGGCGCTCCTGGGGCGTGCGGCCGTCGTACCGGCGGGTCGACTCCTGCGCCGCCGAGGTCGAGGCGGCCTCGAACTACCTCTACTCCACCTGGGGGGAGGAGGACGAGGCGCGGCCGGACGGCGACAGGCCGCGCGTGGTCATCCTCGGGTCGGGGCCCAACCGCATCGGCCAGGGGATCGAGTTCGACTACTGCTGCGTCCACGCGGCGCGCACGTTCCGCGAGCTCGGCTACGAGACGGTGATGGTCAACTGCAACCCGGAGACCGTCTCCACCGACTACGACACGTCCGACCGGCTCTACTTCGAGCCGCTGCGGGCCGAGGAGGTGCTCGAGATCTGCGACCGCGAGCGGCCGGAGGGCGTCGTGATCCAGTTCGGCGGCCAGACCCCGCTCAAGCTCGCGCGTGCCCTCGAGGAGGCCGGGCACCGGATCCTCGGGACGCCGCAGGATGCGGTCGACCACGCCGAGGACCGCGAGCGCTTCGCGGAGCTCTGCGACCGGCTCGACGTTGCCGTCCCGCCCTGGGGCGTCGCCCACGACCCCTCGAGCGCGGTCGGCGTCGCCGAGGAGATCGGCTACCCGGTGCTCGTGCGCCCGTCCTACGTGCTCGGCGGCAGGCGCATGCGCGTCTGCTACGAGCCCGAGGACGTGGCTCGCGCGGCCGAGGGGTGCGGGCGCGTGCTCGTCGACCGCTTCCTCGAGGGCGCGGTCGAGATCGACGTGGACGCGCTCTGCGACGGTGAGGACACCTGGATCGCCGCGCTCATGGAGCACGTCGAGGAGGCCGGAGTGCACTCGGGCGACTCCTCGTGCGCGCTCCCGCCCGTCGGACTACCCGAGGAGGTCCTGGCCGAGTGCATCGACGTCGTGCGCGGCCTCGCACCGGCGCTCGGCGTCGTCGGGCTGATCAACGTCCAGCTCGCGCTCCACGAGGGGCGCCTCTTCGTCCTCGAGGCCAACCCGCGCGCCTCGCGCACGATCCCGTTCGCGTCGAAGGCCCTGGGCGTGAACCTCGTCGAGGCCGCGTGCAAGCTCGTCGCGGGCGCGCCTTTGTCCGTCCTGGACACGTCCCGGTGCCAGGCACCCGGCCATGTCTCCGTGAAGGCGTCCGTCTTCCCGTTCGCCCGCTTCCCGGGCGCGGACGCGGTGCTCGGGCCCGAGATGCGCTCGACCGGAGAGGTCATGGCCACTGCGGCCGACTTCCCGACCGCGTTCGCCAAGGCCGAGCGGGCCGCCGGTAGGCCGCTCCCGACCGGAGGCACGGCGTTCCTCTCCGTCCGCGACGAGGACAAGCCCGCCGCGGTGGAGCTGGGGCGCGGCCTGGCCGCGCTTGGCTTCGCGCTCTGCGCGACCGGCGGCACCGCGTGGGCCCTCGCGGCCGCCGGGCTGAAGGTGGACGGCATCCGCAAGGTCACCGAGCCCGGCGACGGGCCGACCGTCGTCGACCTGATCCGCCGCCAGCGGGTCGAGCTCGTCGTCAACACGCCGGACGGGCGCGGCGCGCGCTCCGACGGCTACCTCATCCGCGAGGCCGCGCTCCTCGCCCGCGTGCCGTGCGTGACGACGATCGCGGGCGCCGCGGCGGCGGTCGAGGCCATCGCGCGCGCAACCCGCGGCGAGACCATGTCCCTCCAGGAACGTGTCGCCCGCCCGGCTTAGCGTCGCCGGCGTCGAGCCGGTCGGTCCGTACGCGCTCGTCAGGCTGCGCCGCGGCGAGGTCGACCCGGGCATCCCGGGTCAGTTCTTCATGCTCCGCACCCGCGCGACCTTGCTTCCGCGGCCCATGAGCCTCTGCCTCGCACCGCCCGGCGAGCTCGGGTTCCTCGTCGACCCGATCGGCCCGGGAACCCGCGCGCTGGCCGAGCTGGAGCGCGGGGAGGAGGTGGACGTGCTCGGCCCGCTCGGCAACGGCTTCCGCCTCGACGTCGGGCGCCCCCTCCTCGTCGGCGGCGGCATCGGCGTCGCCCCGTTCCCGTACCTCTCGGAGCGCCTCGGCGGCCCGCCGGCGATCCTCGGCTTCCGCAGCGCGTTGCACGCGGAGGCCGCGGCCCTCGTCCCGAACGCCGAGATCGTGCTCGAGCCGACGTATGTCACGGAGCGCCTCGAGCCAGGCTTCGACGTGCTCGCGTGCGGGCCCGAGCCGATGCTCGAGGCCGTCCGCGAGCTCGCGCCCGAGGCCCAGCTCGCCTGGGAGGCGCCGATGGCCTGCGGCTACGGCGCGTGCTACGGCTGCGTCGTGGAGATCGACGGCCGTCTGGCGCGCCTCTGCCTCGAGGGTCCCGTCCTCGGCGGACACGCCCAAGTGCCTGGCACCGGGACCCGGCTGGAAAGGGCAGTCGCGTGATCCTCAACGCCTCCGGCTGCCTCGATGCGCTCGCCGCCCCGGACGTCGCGCGGCAGCTCGACGCCTTCGTGACGAAGACGGTCACGCCGCTGCCGCGGGAGGGCAACGCGCCCGAGCGGATCGCCGAGACCGAGGCGGGGATGCTGAACTCGATCGGGCTCGCGAACCCGGGCATCGACAGATTCCTCGACGCCGTTCTGCCGCGGCTGCTCGAGCTCGGGCCTCCGGTGTGGGTCTCGGTCGGCGGATTCTCGGCGGCCGAGTACGGCGACCTCTGCGCGCGGCTCGACGACACGGACGCCGCAGTCCTCGAGCTCAACCTCTCGTGCCCGAACGTCGCCGAGCCCGAGGACGAGGCGACAGCGATCGTCGCGGCCGCCCGTGCCTCGACCTCGAAGCCGCTCTACGCCAAGCTCTCGCCGGCGCTACCCGACATCCCGGCGGTGGCCCTCGCCGCAGCGGAGGCCGGAGCCGACGGCCTTTCGCTCGTGAACACGATCCGTGGTCTGGCCCTCGATCCGCGGACGCTTCAGCCACGGCTCGCAACCGCTACCGGAGGGCTCTCGGGACCGGCCCTGCGGCCCGTCGCGCTCGCCGCCGTGCACGCCTGCTACCGGTCGACGGGCCTCCCGATCGTGGGCATGGGGGGAGTCGAGACGGGCGCCCATGCTCTCGAGCTGATCGCCGTCGGAGCCTCCGCCGTCGCCCTCGGAACCGTGCTCTTCGCCGACCCCGGCGCGCCCGCCCGGATCCGCTCCGAGCTCGCAGCCGAGGCGGCCGCTCACAGCCTGGCCGACCCCGCTGCCGCCCGCGGCATCGCCGCCGGTCCTGTTGCCAGTTCTGCCGACGCGCTTACGGAGGGGAGTGAACAGCTCGGGTTGAAGGTCTGAAAGGCGCTGTTAGAATGCCGCGCCATGCAAGGCACCAAGACGCAGGTCCAGGCACCCCTCCGCTCCCTGGATCAGCGGATGGAGGCACTCCGCCGGGCGAATGAGATCCGCGTCAAGCGGGCCAAGCTCAAGAAGGATCTCAAAGCTGGGACGGCGCAGATCGAGACGATCCTGCGTAACCCGCCGACCTACGTGGAGACTGCAAAGGTCTTCGACATCCTCATGGCAGTCCCGAAGTTCGGGCGCGTGAAGGCCGCCCGCTTCCTGAACCAGTGCCGGATCAGCCAGTCGAAGACCGTGGGCGGACTCTCCGACCGCCAGCGCGCGGAGCTGGTGGCGCTGCTGCGCCGCTAGCCGTGCGCCCCAGGCTCTTTGTCGTCACCGGGCCTTCCGGCGCCGGCAAGGGCACGTTGATCCGGGCCCTCGTCGGCCGCCGCCCCGACCTGGCCGTCGCCGTCTCGGCGACCACGCGCGAGCGCCGGCCCGGCGAGGTCGACGGCCGCGAGTACATCTTCCTCACCGAGGACGAGTTCCAGCGCCGGGTGGAGGCCGGGGACTTCCTCGAGCACGTCACGTACGTCTCCGGACACCGGTACGGGACGCTCAAGGACGAGGTCGAGCGCATCCTCGCCGATGGGCGCAGCCCGATCCTCGAGCTCGAGACGCAGGGCGCCAAGGAGGTTCAGGCGACGGCGCCCGACGCTGTGACGATCTTCGTCCAGGCTCCGAGCTTCGGCGAGCTCGAGCGCCGGCTGCGCGAGCGGGACACCGAGAGCGCGGGGGAGATCGGCGAGCGCCTCGCCCTCGCCAAACGCCAGGCGGAGGAGGCCGACGACTTCGACTCCGTCGTCACCAACGACGACGTCGAGCGGGCCGTGACCAAGCTCGGGGAGATCATCGACGCCGCGCTCACCGGCAACCCGAGTCCTGCAGGTAAGCTTTCCGCTCCATGATGTCCCCACGCATAGACGATCTCCTCGATGCCGCCGGCGGCTCGCGCTACGCGCTCGTCATCGCCGCCGCCAAGCGGGCGAGGCAGATCAACAACTATCACCACCAGCTCGGCGAGGGCACGTTCGACGATTTCGCCCCGCCGTTGGTCGAGTCCCGCTCGAAGAACTACCTGACCATGGCCCTCGAGGAGATCGCCGAGGGCAAGATCACGGTCGCCTACTCGTAGCCCGTCGGGCGCGAGGGCCACGTGGCTCGGGTTCTCCTCGGTGTGACCGGCGGGATCGCCGCCTACAAGGCGTGCGAGCTCCTGCGCCTGCTCGTCACCGACGGACACGAGGTCACGCCGATCCTCACGGCCGACGCCGAGCGTTTCGTCACCGCGCACACGTTCGAGGCGCTGGCACGCCGTGAGGCGGCCCGCGACCTCTACCCGCACCTGACGGACGCGGAGCTGATGGTCGTCGCGCCGCTCTCGGCGAACACGCTCGCCAAGCTCGCCCACGGCCTCGCCGACAACATCCTCACGCAGGCTGCGCTCGCGGTCCGCGGGCCGCTGCTCGTCGCGCCCGCGATGAACGTGCGTATGTGGGAGCACCCGGCCACGCAGGCGAACCTCGTGCTGCTGCGGGAGCGTGGCGTGCAGACGATCGGCCCGGAGGAGGGCGGGCTCGCCGAGGGGGAGCACGGGCCCGGCCGCATGGCCGAGCCGGAGGCGATCTTCGCCCGCTGCCTCGAGCTCCTCGGCGCGGCGGGGCCACTGCGCGGGAAGCGGCTGCTCGTGAGCGCGGGCGGGACCCGCGAGCCGCTCGACTCGGTCCGCTTCGTCGGAAACCGCTCCTCGGGGAAGATGGGTGTCGCCCTCGCGCGCGAAGCTCACAGGCGCGGCGCGGACGTGACGCTCGTCGCCTCCAACCTCTCGGTGCCGCCGCCGGAGGGCGTCGAGGTCGTCGCGGCGCCCTCGGCAGCCGACCTCGCCCGCGAGGTCCTCGCCCGGGCCGACGCGGACGTCGTCGTGATGGCCGCCGCGGTCGCCGACTACCGCCCGACCGATCCGATCGACGCCAAGCGACCGAAGGACGCGGACAAGTGGACGATCGAGCTCGAGCCCACGCAGGACGTGCTCGCGGAGCTGGGGCAGCGCCGCCGCAACGGCCAGGTGCTCGTCGGCTTCGCGGCGGACGAGGGCGAAGCCGGCCTGGTGCGAGCGCGCACGAAGTTGACAAACAAGCGAGGGAACCTCTTCGTCTACAACGACGTATCTCGTTCTGACATCGGGTTCGAGTCAGACTGGAACGAGCTGGTCCTGCTCACGCAGGACGGTGAGCGGACGGTGAGCAGGCGAAGCAAGGAGGAATGCGCTGTGGCTATCCTCGATGAGATCGAGACCCTGCTGGGAGGGGACTAGATGGACGACCAGGCCGTCGAAGCGAAGCAGGGTGTGCAGGCGTCGAGCGCGGCGTCGCTCGCCCAACGGATCATCGCCAACCTCCGGAAGGTGATCCACGCGCCGGACGAGACGCTCGAGTTCGCCGTCCTCTGCCTTCTCTCCGAGGGCCACCTGATCATCGAGGACTTCCCGGGGGTGGGGAAGACGACGCTCGCCAAGTCGCTGGCGCGCTCCGTCGACTGCTCGTTCTCGCGCCTCCAGTTCACGCCCGACCTGCTCCCGTCGGACATCACCGGCGTCAACATCTTCAACCAGCGCTCGAACGAGTTCGAGTTCCGGCCCGGGCCGGTGTTCGCGAACATCCTCCTCGTCGACGAGATCAACCGCGCGTCGCCCAAGACGCAGGCAGCCCTGCTCGAGTGCATGCAGGAGCTCCAGGTGACGATCGACGGGGTCTCCTACCAGCTTGCGCCGCCCTTCATGGTCATGGCGACGCAGAACCCGATCGAGTACGAGGGGACGTATCCCCTCCCGGAGGCCGAGCTCGACCGTTTCACGATGCGGATCGCGATCGGCTACCCGCCGCACGCCGAGGAGGCGCGCATGCTCTCGGAGAACGCGGCGGAGACCCCGCTCGACGCCCTCGAGTCCGTCGCGACCGTCCAGGAGCTGCTCGGCGCGATCGAGGACACGCGCAGCGTCTTCGTGGAGGACAGCCTCAACCGCTACGTCGTCGCCGTCCTGCGCCAGACGCGCACGGACAACCGCCTCTTCCTCGGAGCGAGCCCGCGCGCGGGCCTCGCGCTCCTGCGGGTTGCCAAGGCGCGCGCGCTCGTCGCTGCCCGCGACTTCGTGGAGCCCGACGACGTCAAGGCCGTGGCCCCGACCGTGCTCGCACACCGGCTGATCCTCTCGCCCGAGGCCCGCTCGGGCGGGATGGACGCAGAGGACATCGTCCGCGACGTGATCGAGCGCACGCCGGTTCCCGTCTAGGGAGCACCGGCAGGTGCTGACCGACCGCGGCCGCTGGATCCTCGCCCTCGGAGGCGGGATCTACCTCGCGGCGTGGGCCTTCGGCTCGGAGGCGCTCTACCCGATCGCCCTCGGCCTCGTCCTCGCCGTCGCAGCGGCAGCGCTCTGGGTGAGATATCTCCGGCGGCCGATGCAGCTCCGGCGCAGGCTCGGCAAGGGCGAGCGTCTCGCCGGCGACGACGTCACCGTCTCGGTGGAGCTCGACGAGGACGGCGCCGTCCCGTCGGGCGCGCTCGTGCTCCGGGAGCGCATCGCGCGCCTGGGCGAGCGCGAGACGCCGCTCGTGCGCCGCCACGGCCGGCTCCGCGGGCGCTACACCTTGAGACGCGTCCCGCGCGGCCGCTATCCGGTGGAGGAGGCCGAGATCGTGATCGAGGATCCCTTCGGCCTCGAACGGGTGTCGGTCCAGCTTCCGACCGGCGCCTCGATCCTCGTCTACCCGCGGCTCGTCGACCTCGACCGGCTCTTCTCCGAGTCCGGCGCGCGCACGCCCGAGGGGCGGCGCCTCCTCATGCGGCGGCCGACCGGCTTCGACCTGCACAGCGTCCGCGAGTACGAGCAGGGGGAGTCCCTGCGGCGTGTCCACTGGCCGTCCACCGCCAAGCGCGGGCAGCTGATGGTCAAGGAGCTGGAGGACTCTCCCCGGGACGAAACCGCCGTGCTGCTCGACGCCGATCGAAGCGTGGTCGTCGGGGAGCCCGCCGACTCGAGCTTCGAGCTCGCCGTCCGTGCCGCCGGCTCCATCCTCAAGGCCCATGCGAGCCGCGGCCGCAGGGCGGCGCTGCTCGTCAACGGCGCCCGGCCGACCTACCAGCGCGTGCATTCGTTCGACGGCGAGTGGCACCGGGCGCTCGGCATCCTCGCCGCCGTCGAGGCGGACGGCCACGTGCCCGCGGCGAACATGCTCGCCGACGAGGCCGGGCCGGCCTCGCGCGCGGTCGACCTCACGATCGTCACGTCCGCGCTCTCGTCGCGCCTCGTCGAGCGCCTCGCGCACCGCTCGATGGCGCACCACGGGGCGAGCCTCGTCTACGTCGACGCCTCGACCTTCGCGGCCGGAGCGACCGGCGAGCACCGCCTGCCACCCGAGGCGGCCGCGCTGATCCTGCGCCTCCAGCGCGCCGGTGTTCCCGTCGTCGTGCTGCGCCACGGTGACGACCTCGGCGCTCGACTCGGCGCCTCCGAGCTGAAGGCGGCCGTTGGCTAGCCGAGGCATCCTCGTCGTCCTCGTCGCCGTGCTCGTCACGACGTCGTGGCTGCGGCTGGAGAGCATCGACGTCTCGTGGCGCGATTGGCTGCCGATGCTCCTCTTCGCGCTGCCTCCGATCCTCGCGGTCTGGTTCCTCCGCTCGCGGCTCGCCATGTTCGCCGTGCTGGCCGGCTCCACGCTCTTCGCCGCGAGCGCCGCGTACGAGATCCCCCTCGCGGACGCGCGGCCGCGTGACCCGCAGCGCGACTTCTTCGGCCCGGTCCTGGACGGCATCCGGCAGGGATTCCTCGACTTCTACGAGACGCAGCTTCCGTTCGACCGCATCGACTTCCAGCTCATGCACTCGCTGGTCCTGCTGGCGATCTTCGGCTTCACCGCGCTCGTGGGGATGCTCGTCGCGGCGCGGCGGCCGATCCCGGCCGCGCTCGGCCTCGTCTTCGCCGTCGGCTGGCCGGCGACCCTCATCCCGGGCCAGCGGCCGCTGCTCGCGGGGATGCTCGGCCTGATCGGAGTGCTGGCGATCCTCTTCCTCCTGCGCCGCGACGAGCCTCCGCGCGGCGTCCTTCATGCCGTCGGCGTGGGCGCCGTCCTCGTTCTCGTCGCGCTGGTGGCGTCGAGCACCGACGCGGTGGCGAAGCCGGCGTTTCTCTCGTGGCAGAGCTGGGACCCGTACGACCGTCCGACGACGCCGGTTTCGGTCGAGTACGTCTGGCGGGCGAACTACGAGGGCATCGACTTCCCCGAGGAGCCGACGGTCGTCATGCGGGTCAAGGCGTCCGGGCCCAAGCGGTCGCTCTACTGGCGCGCGACCACGCTCGACGACTACACCGGCGACATCTGGGACGAAGCCAAGGAGTTCGGCGACGCCGAGCAGCGCGAGCAGATCGACGCGATCGGCGAGAACTCGCTGCTCCCGCGCGCGGCCGCCAACGAGGACGACTGGATTCGCCAGGACATCACGATCGAGGCGTTACGCGACACGCACCTGCTCGCCTCGGCCCAGCCAGTGCGCTGGCGGCCCGGAACGGAGGCACCCGTGGCCGACGACGACGGTGACGTCGTCATCGTCCCCGACACTCTGCGCCGCAACCAGCGGTACACGGTCTGGAGCTATTTCCCGCAGGCGAAGCCGAGCCAGCTCGCCAATTTCACCGGCGAGTATCCCGCGGCGGCCGAGCGTTACCTCGAGGTCGTCTACGAGGGCGTGCCCGCCTGGAACGCCGAGGGGCGGGACACGCAGATGCAGGTGTTCTTCAACGCAACCCACGAGGGCGAAACGAAGATCGAGGCGCTCGAGTCCGTCTACCAGGCCGCCGTCGGCGTGACGAGCGGCTCGCGGTCCCCGTACGAGGCTGCTGCGCTTCTGGAGACGTGGTTCCGCACGGCGGGCGGGTTCACCTACGACGAACAGCCTCCGCTGCCGATCGGCGGCGATCCGCCGCTCGCCGACTTCATCAACAACACGAAGCGCGGCTACTGCCAGCACTACGCCGGCGCGATGACGTTGATGCTGCGGCTCCTCGGCATCCCCTCGCGCGTCGCCGTCGGATTCACGAGCGGGAGCTATGACGACGACGACAAGGAGTGGGTCGTCAGCGACTCCAACGCCCACGCGTGGGTCGAGGTCTATTTCCCGCGCTTCGGCTGGGTCCCGTTCGACCCGACACCGGGCCGCGGGCAGCTCGGCGCCACGTACCTGCCGAGCTCGGGCCAGTTCAACTACGGCGACGCGGCCGACATCGGCCTCGCCGAGCCCCTGAGCGGCCTCAACCCGGCGCTCCAGGAGGGCTTCCGCAGCGCGCAGGAGGGGCCGGGCGGGCAGGAGACCGGCGTGGGCAGCTCCGGCAGCGGCACCGTGGCCACCGTGCGCGACAGAGGGCCGAGCCTCATCCTCGTGCTCCTCGTCGTCCTCGGCGGCGCGTTCGCGGCGATCGTCGGACTCAAGGCGATCCGCCGCAGCGCCAGGTTCGCGACGCGCGATCCGCGCGAGCTCGCCACCGCGTGCCGCCATGATGTCGTCGGCTACCTCGCCGACCAGGGCGTCGACGTCCAGCCGAGCGCCACGCTCCCGGAGATCGGGGCGACGCTCGAGCGTTACTACGCGGTCAGCGCGGAGCCGCTCGTTCGCGACCTCACGCTCGCCCGCTTCGGGCCGCCGAGCGTCGCGCCCGACGCGCTCCGCCGAGCACGGCGCGAGCTGCGCGAGGTGCGTCGGGGCCTTCGCCGCCGTCTCGGCATCGTCAGCAGGGTGCGCGGCGCGGCCAGCCTCCGCTCGCTCACCGGCTGAGGCGACCCTGGAACTGGCCGTCCGGCGGTCGGCAGACTGCGTCGCTTTCCGTATCGTTGGAGGAGACGATGAGCGAGACCTACGACCTCTACCAGCAGGGCCGCGAGCACTTGGCGGCCGGGCTCGCCGCCCAGGCGACCGTCGCGCTCGAGAAGGCGAAGAAGCGCGAGCCGCGCAAGGCCTCGATCCGCGAGGCCCTCGGCATCGCGTACTACCGCATCCGCCGCTTCGCCGAGGCGGAGCAGGAGTTCCGGACGATCCTCGAGATCCAGCCCGTCGACCACTATGCACACTTCGCGCTCGGCCGCTGCCTCGAGAAGCAGGGCCGTCCGGACGAGGCCGTCGGCCACTACCGGCTGGCGACGTTCTTCCGCCCGCAGAGCCGCGACTACCGCCGCGCGCTCGCGAAGCTCGAGAGCTAGGCCTAGGAGCCGGCGTGCGCGCGGTCGTGCAGCGGGTCGCCCGCGCACGCGTCCTCGTCGACGGGGAAACCGTGGGCGAGGTCGGCCACGGCCTCTGCGTCCTGCTCGGGGTCGCGGACGGCGATGACGAAGAGGTCACCGTGCGCCTGGCCGGGAAGGTCGCGCGCCTGCGGATCTTCGAGAACGAGGAGGGGAAATTCGACCGCAGCGTCCTCGAGGAGGGGGGAAGCGTGCTCGTCGTCAGCCAGTTCACGCTCATTGCGGACACCACCAAAGGAAACCGGCCGAGCTTCGCCCACGCGGCGTCGCCGGTGGTGGCCAACGCCCTCTACGGATCCTTCTGCGACGCCCTCGCCGCCGAGGGCGTCGAGGTCGCGCGCGGGCGCTTCGGAGCTCGGATGCGGGTCGAGATCACCAACGACGGCCCGGTCACGATCGTCCTCGATGCAGACGGCACGAAAGCGACGGAAGACGGGGGGCCGCTGCTATCCTGACCCCGGACATTTCCCCAGGTTTGGAGAAATGGGCGCGCGGCGCCCATTTTTTACGAGAAGGGTCTGATGCAGGTCTACGAGAAGGAACGACAACTCCATCGCGAGGTCGCGGCAACCGTCGAGGACCGGCTGCCGGATGTCGAGGTGCTCGCGGTCGAGCTGGCAGGCCCCGAGCGGCTGGTCGTGTACGTCGACCATCCCGAAGGGGTCGACCACGCGCTCTGCGAGCGCGTCACGGACGCGCTCAGGGACTATCTCAACCAGTACACGCTCGACGTGTCCTCTCCGGGGTTCGAGCGCCCGCTGCGCACGCCCCAGCACTTTGCCGGCGTCGTCGGCAGGCGTGCTGCGATCCGGACCACCCACGAGGTCGCGGGGCGCAAGCGCTTCCGCGGCGAGGTGGTCGGCGCCGGTGACCGCGAGGTGACGCTCGCGGCCGGCGACGAGCGGGTGGAGATCCCCTACGAGGCAATCGCACGCGGCAATCTCATCGACGAGGGATAGGAAGGAATCATGAGCCGGGAGATCCTGGAGGCGGTCAGGGAGATCGAGAAGGAGAAGGGCATCGAGGACGACACGCTCGTCCGCGCGCTCGAAGACGCTCTCCTCGCCGCGTACAAGAAGACGCCGGGCGCGGCCCGGCACGCACACGTCGAGCTCGACCGCGTCAGCGGCGACTTTCGCGTGTGGTCGATCGAGCTGCCCGCGGACGTCGAGGAGCGCCTCCTGGACGAGGCCCGCGAGCGCGCGCTCACCGAGCTCGAGGCCGCCGAGGCCGAGAACGGCGAGCGCTCGCACACGCTGCTCTCGGACGACGACCTCACGATCGACTGGTCGGACGTGCCCGAGGACCAGGTGAAGCGCTCCGACGTCACTCCGGAGAACTTCGGCCGCATCGCCGCGCAGACGGCCAAGCAGGTAATCCTCCAGCGGATCCGCGAGGCCGAGCGCGAGATGATGTACGACGAGTACGTCGACCGCGTCACCGAGGTCGTGACCGGCATCGTCCAGCAGGCCGGCGACCGCAACAACGTGCTCGTCGACCTCGGGAAGGTCGAGGCGCTCCTGCCGCGCTCCGAGCAGGTCGACGGCGAGCGCTACGAGCAGGGCAGCCGCATCAAGGCCGTGATCACCGAGGTCCGTTCGGGGACGAAGGGACCGCAGGTCATCCTCTCGCGGCGCGACCCGGAGCTGATCAAGACGCTCTTCGAGCTCGAGGTGCCCGAGATCGCCGACGGCCTCGTCGAGATCCGCGGCGTTGCGCGCGAGCCCGGCTACCGCTCGAAGATCGCCGTCGAGTCCCACGTCCAGGGCGTCGACCCGGTCGGCGCCTGCGTCGGCCCGCGCGGCTCGCGCGTCCGCATGGTCGTCTCGGAGCTTCGCGGCGAGAAGATCGACATCATCCCGTGGAACCCGGAGCCCGCGAGGTTCGTCGCCAAGGCGCTCTCGCCGGCCCGCGTCCGCGAGGTGCTCGTGGACGACGAGACGATGGAGGCGACCGTGGTCGTCCCCGACGACCAGCTCTCGCTCGCCATCGGCAAGGAGGGCCTCAACGCCCGCCTCGCCGCGCGGCTGACGGGCTGGAAGGTCGACATCGTCTCCGAGTCCGAGTTCGCCCGCACAGAGGCCGAGGCGGCCTTCGGCGGCGGCGTCGACGAGGAGTTCTCCGGCCGGTGCGCCGCGGTGCTCTCGAACGGCAAGCGCTGCCCGAACACGTCGGTCCCCGGGTCGCGCTACTGCGGGATTCCGGCCCACCGCGAGCTTGCAGCCCGCGAGGAGGCAGGCGAAGCGCTCGACCCGTCCGAGGCCATCCCCGTCGGCGGCATGCCGGAGGAGCCGGCCGAGGCCGAGGCCGACGGCGAGGTCCCGGCCGACGGCGACGACGCCGCCGAGCCCCAGGACGAGGCGGCCAAGGCCGCGCCCGAGGAGGAGGAGCAGACTGCGTCGTGAGCGAGCCCATCAGGACGTGCGTCGGGTGCGGTCGCAAGGCGCCGCAGTCCGAGCTCGTGCGCTTCGCGGCGCCGGAGGGCGTGCTCGAAGCGGACGCCGGGCGGAGGCTTCCGGGCAGGGGCGCGTACACCTGTCCGCGGCTGTCGTGCTTCGAGCGGGCCGCGGCCCGCAGGGCGTTCGCCCGTACGCTGAGGCGGACCGTCACCATCCCTTCGGGATTGAAAGCGTCTATACAGGAGGGCTAGGCTCGCGACGTGGCTGATCGACAGAGACCATTGAGACCGCGGGGCGGCGCGCCGGGAGGACGCCGCAAGCGCCGCGTGGTCATCGACACGCAGGCCGCCCGTCCGCGTCCCGAGCGCCCGCAGCGCGACGGCGTCAAGCAGCCGCCGCGCGAGCCGCAGCAGGCGCCGGCGCAGCCGACCGGGCCGGTCAAGGTCAACTCTGGCGCGACGGTCAAGGAGCTGTCGGCGGCCCTCGGCGTCTCGGTCCCGGAGATCATCAAGATCATGATGGGCGCCGGCGAGATGGTCACCATCACGCAGACGCTCTCGGACGAGGCCATCGAGGTCATCGCGGCCGAGTCGAAGAAGGAAGTCGAGATCAAGCACGCCGACGAGGAGGAGCTCGAGCCGGAGACGTACGAGGACGACCCCGACGACCTCACGGCGCGTCCGACGGTCGTCACGATCATGGGTCACGTCGACCACGGCAAGACGACGCTCCTCGACGCCATCCGGGAAAGCGCCGTCGTCGAGACGGAGGCCGGAGGCATCACGCAGCACATCGGCGCCTACCAGGTCGACCACAACGGCCGACGCGTGACGTTCCTCGACACGCCGGGCCACGAGGCGTTCACCGCGCTCCGCGCGCGCGGCGCCAAGGTGACGGACATCGCCGTGCTCGTCGTCGCGGCCGACGACAGTGTCATGCCGCAGACGGTCGAGTCGATCAACCACGCCCGCGCCGCCGAGGTGCCGATCGTCGTCGCCGTGAACAAGATCGACAAGCCGGACTCGAACCCGCAGAAGGTGCGCCAGGATCTCACCACGCACGGGCTCCAGCCGGAGGAGTGGGGCGGCACGACGCAGTTCGCGGACGTGTCGGCGAAGACCGGGGAGGGGCTCGACGACCTCGTCGAGCGCATCCTGCTCGTCTCCGACGCCGAGCTGGAGCTGCAGGCGAACGCCAAGGCGGAGGCCTCCGGGCCGATCATCGAGAGCCGCCTCGACGTTGGCCGCGGCCCGGTCGCGACGATGCTCGTGATGCGCGGCACGCTCAGGGGCGGCGACGCCATCGTCGCCGGCGACGCCTGGGGCAAGGTGCGCGCGCTCCTCGACTTCCGGGGCGAGAAGGTGAAGGACGCCGGGCCGGGCACGCCGGTCGAGATCCTCGGCTTCGACAAGCCTCCCGCCGCCGGCGAGCACGCCCGCGTGGTCGAGAACGAGCGCCAGGCGCGCCATCTCGCGCAGCTGCGCGGCCAGCGCGTGCGCGCCGAGCAGCTTGCGCGCGGGTCCAAGAAGGGCGTCTCCCTCGACGACCTCTTCACGCAGATGGAAGAGGGCGCGATCCGCGAGCTCAACATCATCGTCAAGGCCGACGTGCAGGGCTCGATCGAGGCCGTCGTCGGCGAGCTCTCGAAGATCGACCACCCCGAGGTGGGCGTCAACGTCATCCACACCGGCATCGGGGCGATCACCGAGGGCGACATCATGCTCGCCTCGGCGTCGAACGCAGTCGTGATCGGCTTCAACGTCCGGCCGAACGCCGAAGCGCGCTCGCTCGCCGAGCGCGAGGGCGTCGACCTGCGGACCTACCGGGTCATCTACCAGCTCACGGA
>CAVZIX010000008.1:0-192304 GCA_963775395.1 uncultured Actinomycetes bacterium | reverse complement strand
CTCACTTCCTCCATCGTGGCCAGGACCTCGTGCGCGGTTGCCTTCCCTAGCTCCCTGACGATCAGGCCGTCGGCGAGGAAGAGCGTCCGGTCTGAGATCGCGGTCGCGTTCGGGTCGTGCGAGACCATGACGAACGTCTGGCCCAGTGTGTCGACGGACTCGCGGAGCAGAGCGAGGATCTCCTGGCTCGTCGTCGAGTCCAGGTTGCCAGTCGGCTCGTCGGCGAAGACGACCGTCGGCTTGGACACGAGCGCGCGCGCGATGGCGACCCGCTGCTGCTGGCCCCCGGACAGCTCGGACGGGCGGTGCTTCTTGCGGTCGGTCAGGCCGACGCGCTCGATCACCGAGTTGGTCCAGTCCTTGTCGATCTTGCCGCCGGCAAGCTCGAGCGGGAGAAGGATGTTCTCCTCGGCGGTCAGCATGGGGAGGAGGTTGAAGAACTGGAAGACGAAGCCGATGTGCTCGCGGCGCAGCTTCGTCAGCTCGGTGTCTCCGAGCTTCGCAATGGGAGTTCCGTCGATCGCGACGTCGCCCTCGGTCGGACGGTCGAGCCCGGCGAGGATGTGCATGAGGGTCGACTTGCCGGAGCCCGAAGGGCCCATGACGGCGGTGAGCTTGCCGCGCTCGACGTCGAGCGAGACGCCGCAAAGTGCCCGCACCGCGGTGTCGCCCTCGCCGTAGACGCGGACGACGTCGTGCGCCGTGACGACGGCGCCGTTCGTGGTTTGCGCTGACTGCTGAGTGTCTGTCTCCATGGTCGTCAACTCTACGGACCTCCTGGGCGCTTGGGTGCAAGCCATCGTTCCAACCCCCGCGGGTGTGGCGCAATGAGGCGAGCGCGAGCCGTGAGGTGGGGTTAACCGAACCCCGGTGCTACTCGAAGCCGGGACGGTCGCCGACCGCGAAGAACCCGATCGCCACGGCGATGTAGGCGGCGATCAAGGCGTAGCCGCGCCAGCGGGTGGAGTAGCCGCCCCAGAGGAGCGTTGCGGTGAAGAGCACCGAGCCGCCGACGGCGATGATCTCCACGGGACGGAACGCCAGCGCCAGCGGCTCGATCAACCAGGAGAGAAGGGCGACCGCCGGGATGAGGAACACCGCCACCTGCGCGCTCGAGGCGAGCGCGATCTCCGCCGCAAGCCTGATGTTCCCACGGTAGGCGACGACGACGGCGCCGCCGTGCTCGGCCGCGTTGCCGACGATCGCCACGATGACTGCCGCGACGAAGAACTCGGTCAACCCCAGCTCGTCGGCGAAGACCTCGAGCGAGTGGACGAGGGTCTCGGCGACGAACGCCGTCACGACCGTGGCCGCTGCGAGGACGATCAGCGACAGGCGGAGCGACCAGGCGGCCATCCTGGTCGCCTCGTCGGAGACGTGCAGGCTTCGATGCCGTCGGAGCGACATCCACGTGACGGCGATGTAGATGACCAGGAGCACGATGGATACGGGCACGGAGAGCACGGCCAGCGAGTGCCGGTCCGGGTCGCCCTCCCAGCCCGGGATCGACGGGATGAGGAAGAGGAGGACGGCGATCGCGACGAGCGCGAACGATGTGAAGCTCGACTCGCGGTCGAGCCGCCCCGACCCGCCGAAGACGAGCGAGAAGCCGAGCACGAGCAGGAGATTCCCGATCACGCTGCCCGTGAGCGAGCCCCTGACGACCTCCGTCAGGCCCTCGTTGACGGCGATCAGCGCGATGATCAGCTCGGGCGCGTTCCCGAAGGTCGCGTTCAGGAAGCCGCCGATGCCCGGCCCGGTGTGGTGCGCCGCGTGCTCGGTGGCCTCGCCGATCAGCCACGCAAGCGGGATCAGGGCCGCGGCCGCCAGGACGAAGAGCGTGATGTCGCCGACGTCGGTTGTGCGGTCGACGATCACGACGGCCGGTCCGAGGGCGAGCAGGGCGTAGAGGACCTTCCGGATCACGGCCGGGCGCACCCTAACTAACCTCTGACGCGTGCTGCGCGCGGTGCTCTTCGACTGGGGGGACACGCTCTTCCACTTCGCCTACGACGAGGAACTGCTCGAGGCGGGGTGGGCGGCAGGGCTCGCGACGCTCGACCGCGACGGGCTGCCGGGGCCCGACGAGACGGCAGCCCGTTTCCGGGAGCAGTACCTGCCGCTCCTCTTCGTGCCCGGCTCCGTGGACGAGGTCGAGTACCCGGGCATGATCCGCGAGCTGCTCGAAGGCTTCGGCGTCGACCTCGACGACGGCGCTCTCGAGCGATTTCTGGCGGCCGAGCACGCGGCCTGGGAGCCGGCGCGCCAGATGGGAGCGCAGACCCACGCGCTCCTCGACTCCCTGCGCGACCGCGGTCTCGCCACGGGCCTCGTCTCGAACGCGTTCGACCCGGGCTGGCTCCTGCACGGCGACCTGGCCCGGATGGGGCTCGCCGACCGGCTCGACGCCGCGGTCTTCTCGTCGGAGATCGGGAAGCGCAAGCCGCATCCGGCCATCTTCGAAGCCGTTCTCTCCCGGCTGGACGTCGCGCCCGAGGACGCGCTGTTCGTCGGCGACCGCCGCTACGAGGACGTGCGCGGGGCGAAGGAGCTCGGCATGACGACCGTGCTCGCCCTCTGGTTCCGGGCGGACGACGACGAGCGCGGCCTCGACCCGGACTTCGAGGCGTTCACGCCCATGGACGTCCTCAATGTCGTCCGACGCCTTACCGGCGAAACCTGACGTCTGCCACGGCGCCGCCTACACCCCACGGCCTGTCATGTCAAGACTTGCGGGGGCGCGAAACCCCGTCGACAATCCAGTGACAGAGCCTTGCGGCGACCACTGTTCACCGGAACCGAGCTCCCCCTCCGACCTCAGGAGGAGACCGAGTGTCGCCGCTGCCGGGTGCACTGCGACAAGGTGGTCTACCCGTCGGCCTGCGTCGAGCGCGCGTGCCCCTTCCTCTACGCGTACGAGGAGTGGGGGCGCACCTACGTGGGCTGCATGCAAAAGGTCTACGCGGTCGAGATCGACCTCGACCTGCTCGACGAGGCCCGCGGGCGGAAGGGCGGGTTCGGCGCGGTTCGCGCTGTCCGCCAGCCGCTACCGATGTGCCGGGCCGAGGTCTCGAGCTGCTACGGGCATCGCGCGGACGAGCTCGGGTGCGTCAATCCCGAGTTTTTCGAGCTCCCCCGCGGGAAGCCGTCCTTCCGGGTCGTCGAGCAGAGCGACCAGGCCGCGTAGAGCCCGCCCAGCGGGCGTGCAGGTCCCTGAGGCGCTGGACCTCCTCAGCAGTTGGGCCGCCGTGGCCGCCCGGGCCCGGGGTCTCGAGGATCGCCGGTAGCCCCTGCACGCGCGGGTGGGCGAGGAAGGCGCCGAGGCCTTCGCCCATTTCGCCGTGGCAGATGTTCTCGTGCCGGTCGCGGTTCGAGCCGAGCGGCGAGTCGGCGTCGTTGACGTGCAGGCACTTCAGCCGGTCGAGGCCGATGCGGCGGTCGACCTCTCCGAGCGTCGCGTCGACGACCTCGGGGTCGGTCACATCGGTGCCCGACACCCAGAGATGGCACGAGTCGAGGCAGAGGCCGAGCTTGGGGTGCCCGTCCAGCCTGTCGTAGAGCGCTGCGAGCTCGTCGATCGAGCGTCCCATCGTGTTGCCGGTACCGGCGGAGTTCTCCAGCAGGAGCCAGGTCGGTCCTTCGCACGCGGCGAGCGCCTCCTCGAGCGCCGGCGCGGCGCGCTCGAGCCCGGCCTCGAACCCGGCGCCGAGATGGGAGCCGACGTGGAAGACGACGCCGTCGGCCTCGATCGCGCATGCGACGGCGACCGTGTAGAGGAGCGTGTCGCGCGATTTCTTCCAGAGTGCCTTGTCCGGCGTCCCGAGGTTGATTAGGTAGAGCGCGTGGCAGACGACCGGCCCGATCCCCTCCTCCTCGCGCCGCTTGCGGAAGCGCATGATGTTCTCCGCGGGGTGGTTCGTGGGGCGCCACGCCCGCGGGCTCTGCGTGAAGATCTGAATGGACTCGCACCCGCGCTCGACCGCCCGGTCGATCGCGGTGTGAATCCCCCCGCTGGTGGAGACGTGGGCGCCGGCCAGCACGCGGCTATCGTAGTCGCGTGAGCGCGCGAGTCCGTTTTGCACCGAGCCCGACGGGCTTCCTCCATATCGGCGGAGTCCGCACCGCGCTCTTCAACTGGCTGTTCGCCCGCCACGAGGGCGGCGAGTTCCTCCTGCGGATCGAGAACACGGACACGAGCCGCGAGGTGGAGGAGTCCGTCGAGCAGATCCAGCGCTCGCTGCGAGTGGCTGGGGCTCGACTGGGACGGCGAGCTGGCCTTCCAGCTCGACGGGCTCGATCGTCACCAGTCCGCAGCGCGGCTCCTCCTCGACACGGGGCACGCCTACGAGGACGACGGGGCGATCCGCTTCCGCATGCCCGACGAAGGGACGACCGTCTGGGACGACGCGATCAAGGGGCGAATCGAGTACCCGAACGACAAGCTCGAGGACCTCGTCCTCCTGCGCTCGGACGGGCGCCCGACGTACAACCTCGCAGCCGCCGTCGATGACGCCGACTCGGCGATCACGCACGTGATCCGCGGCGAGGACCATGTCCCGAACACGCCCAAGCAGATCCGCATCCTCGAGGCGCTCGGCCGCCCGCTGCCCGTCTACGCCCACGTCCCGAACGTCATGGGCACGGACGGCAAGAAGCTCTCCAAGCGCCACGGCGCGGTCTCCGTCGAGGAGTTCCGCGCGCGGGGGTATGTCGCGCCGGCGCTCATGAACTACCTCGCTCTCCTCGGCTGGAGCTTCGACGACAAGACGACGATCATGTCCCGCGACGAGCTCGTCGAGCGCTTCGGGCTCGAGCGCGTCGGTTCGAGCCCGGCGACCTTCGACTACGACAAGCTCGACTGGATGAACGGCGTCTACCTGCGGGAGCTGCCAGCCGAGGCGTACGCGTCCGAGTTGGCCTCCTATCTGCGAGAGACCGGGTTCGAGGGCGACGAGGAGACGATTCGCGCGTCCGCGCCGCTCGTGCAGGAGAAGATCGCGCGGCTGGAGGAGTACCCGGACTTCGCAGGCTTCCTCTTCGAGCGTCGCGAGGCGCCCGCCGAGCTCATCGACGGCTCGGGGCCGGTGCTCGCCGAGGCGCGGGAGACGCTCGCGGGCGTCGAGCCGTTCGCGGCCGAGCCGATCGAGGCCGCCCTCCGCGGGCTCGCGGAACGGCTCGGCAAGAAGCCGCGCGAGGCGTTCGGCCCGATCCGGGCGGCGGTCACCGGCTCGCGGATCTCGCCCGGCCTCTTCGAGAGCCTCGAGCTGCTCGGGCGCGACGAGTCGCTGGCGCGGCTCGACGCCGCGCTCGCCGTCGCCGCCTAGGGCCGGTAGAGGACGAAGCCGCCGGCGAAGAGCGCCAGGCCGGCCGCCCAGACGGGCCATGCAGCGAGAACGGCTCCCGCGGTGAAGAGGAAGGCGCCGCCGATCACGAGCCCGGTGGCGATGATCGCCGAGAGCGACGGGCGCTCGCGCGGACGCCGCGGGGGTGTCGGCTCGGCGTCGCCGTCCGAGCGGATCGGGACGGCCGTGCGTTCCAGTGCGCGCAGGCGGGCGAGGCGTACGCGGAAGAGCGCGCCGCGCCACTCGGGGAGGAGGGGGTCGACCAGGTCGACGTCTCCCATGTCGAGTGCGTTGGCCACCTCGGCGGTCACGTCGCGGGCCTCCGCGAGCGCCGCCACGAGCTCGGCATGCAGCTCCTCGGCGCCGCGCGGCGGATCGATGCCGACGGCGAGCTCGGCCGCCGCGTGCAGGCTGTACTGGAGCTGCGGAAGCTCCTCGACGAAATCGTCTGTGACGGCTTCGGCAGGGGACTCCGCGACTCGCTCCAGGCGCACGAGGGCAACGCCGACGTGCTCCCAGAGGTGTGAGACAGCCACCGCGTAGCCCCTCGGCTCACCCCTTCGAACCGTCCGCTCCATCCGGCGCCCATCATACGCGGATACACTCGGCCACGATGGACGGCCGGGCCCAGCGGCTGGTCATCGTCGCCGACGACGACGAGTCGATACGCCTCCTCTGCCGGGTGAACCTCGAGCTGGAGGGCTACCGCGTGCTCGAGGCAACGGGGCTGGAGGAGATCTCTCGCATCACGGACGCGGAGGAGGTGTCGCTCGTCCTCCTCGACATCCACCTCGGGCGCGAGGACGGGATCCAGGTCGCGCGTGCCGTGCGCGAGCGACGACCGGAGGTGCCGATCGCCTTCCTCTCCGGAAGCGTGGACTTCAGCGAGCGGTCCGCTGCGGTCTCAGACGCGGCCATCCGCAAGCCGTTCACGCTGGAGGAGCTGATCGGGACCGTGCATCGGCTGGCGGGCGGGTCGCCTCCGTCTCCGGAGGCGCGACCTCCGACCCCCTGACCTCGTCCTCGATGCCGCGCACGTGTCCGCGCCAGCGGAGCGTGCCGAGCATGAGCAGGATGCAGGCGAACCCGATCACGACGTTCACGATCGTGATCACGAGCTGCTGACCGAAGCTGAAGGCGAGAATCGCGGCCGACGACGCGGCTCCGGAGAGCGCGAAGACCAGGATCGCCTGCTGCGTCCCGGCCCCGCCCGGCGTGAACGGGAGCATCGTCGAGAGCCCGCCGATGACGAGCACAGCGAGCGTCGTCTCGGCGGTGGCGTCGACGTGGAAGGCGCGCAGGAAGAAGAACGTCGACGCGATCCGGGCGACCCAGCTCGCCGCCTGCCACGAGACCACCTCGCGGAAGTACATCCGCCGGTCGCGGAGGATCGCGAAGCCGAGGGCGACCTTCTCCTTGAAGTTCTTCACGTGCCGTGTCGCCCAGGCGATCAGGAGGATCAGCCCGCCGAGCAGGATGCTCCCGAAGAACAACGCGACCCGCGGGTGCTCGACGACGAAGCTCCAGTCGAAGGCGCGGAGGTTCGGAAGGTCGGGCACGCCTGGGAGGATCCCCATCTGGATCGCGGCAAGGAAGAGCACGGATGCGACCACGAAGTCGAAGAGCGTCTCGACGACGAGGCTCGACGCGAGCGTCGGGTACGTGGCGCCGTCGACGCGGTGCTTGATCAGGTACAGCTTGACGACGTCGCCGCCGCGCGCCGGCACGATCGCGTTGACGCCCACGCCCGCGAGGTAGGAGCCGAAGACGGTCCGGAAGGGGATCTTCGTCCCCGGATAGGCGGCGTGGAGGATGTTCTGCCAAGCCCGGACGCGCAGCGTCAGCCGGGCCACCTGAAAGATGACGGCCAGCGCGAGGGCGCCCCAGGCCACGGCGGCGAAGGCCTTGAAGAACGCTTCGGAAGCGTCGAGAAATGCACGAACGTCGTCCACGGGTTGACGATAGCGCCGGCCCTGGTCGGCCGAGCGAAACGAGTGCTAAGCGGCGCGCGGGCCGGGCGGGCCGGGGGCGGCGAGGTGGTCGCTCAGGCGCTGGTAGAAGAAGCCGCCGAGGAGGAGAAGCGCGCCCACCGCGAGGAACGAGAGCGACCGTGCCAGCGAGCTGAGGTACGCGAGGTCGTACAGGAAGAGCTTGGCGAGGCTGATTCCGAAGAGCCCGAACCCGGCGAGGCGAATCGCCCGTGACCGGCGAACGAGGCCGAGGGTCAGCAGGCCGAGCCCGATCGCGCCCCAGACGGCGCTGACGGCCGTGTGCCCGCGCTGGAAGTCCGTCGTCACGGACGCCTGCGAAGCGAGCTCAGCCAGCTCGAGCACGCCGAGGGAGAGCGCGTAGAGGCTCAGGATCCCGGCCGCGGCGAACGCGATTGCTCGATACACGGGCTGCCACGAGCGCAGAGCGCCGAGCAGGCCTTCGAGGGTGATCGTCTGGCTCCAGGAGAAGTCCGGCCGTGATGCGGGCGGCTCGTGCCGCGCGCAGAGCCCGAAGACGACCGCTGCGAGCACGACGAGCACGAGGCTCGGGATGCCGTTCCCCGGGTGCTCGGCGGCGACCACGAAGTCGCGCGGCGGCGCCTCGAAAACGAGCGTGTAGCCGGCCCCGACGAGGAGGAAGAGGGCGGAGGCCGCCTGGAAGCGGATCTCGCGCGCGGCGAGCGCGAGCGCCGAGAGCGCCGCCGAGGCGAACGTGAGCGCGAGGACGAGCCAGACGCCTTCGAGCAGGAGGAACAACGCGGTGCCGACGATCGCCAGTGCGATGGCCCAGTGGAGGGTCGAGAGGTCACGAAGCCGCGGGGCACGGAAGACCGAGGCGGCGAGAGCGGCGTAGACGAGGGCCATCAGGACGAGGTTGCCGCCTTCCACGTCGATGCCGTGCCAGGTGCCCGAGCCCAGGCTGAGGACTGCTACGAAGCCCATCACGGCGACCGCCAGGGCCGCAGTCGCGGTCTCGGGCCGGAGATGTTTCCACCGGCCCACGTCCAGCCGCTGGTACTGGAACCCGGCGAGCAGCGCGAACGCGCCAACGAGCAGGAACGCGACCGCCCAGTGGTTGACCACCAGCTCGTCGGCGTCGAACGTCGCCGTTTTCAGGATGGCGATGCCCGTCATGGTCATGCCGGCCACGGAGAGGTCGAGCCGGCGCAGCCGCCCGCCGGTCTCGACGAGCGCGAGCCCGAGCAGCGCCCAGAAGGCGCTCAGGGCGACCTGGCCGCGTTCGAAGCCGGTCTGCGGGCCGTCGGAGGCCCAGAGCCAGAACTCGAGCAGCCCGAACGATGCGGCGTAGGCGAGGAGCGCTCCCGCGACCCAGTACAGGACAACGCGGGCGGCCTGGATGCCCTCGACCACGTCGCTGACGAAGCTTGCGATCGGGCCCTCGTCCTTGGCGCGCTCGAGCGGCCGCCTCATGAGCCAGGCGACGAGCCCGGCGCCCACGGCCACGGCGAGCACGCTCGCGACGCCGGCTGCCGGATGAAGGGCGTGCTCGAACAGCCCGCGCGGCGGTGCGTCGTAGCCGAGCGCGTAGCAAAGCGAGAGGGCGAGATAGGCGACCGAAGCCAGCTGGAACCGGCGCTCCCGGGTCGTGTCGGCGAGCCACGCGAGGATCGCAGCCTCGCCCGCCCAGGCGATCGCGAGCCAGGCCCCGCTCAGGAGCTCGGCTGCGGCGACCGCACCGACGGTGAGACCGACGGCCCAGAGCAGGCTGGAGAAGTCACGGAGCCTGTGGAAGAAGGCCGCGCCGAGCACGAGGTAGGCGACGGCGAGGACCCCGAGGACGATTCCCTCGCGGCTCACACCCTCGACCTTTCCGTCGAAGAGGTGTGCCGAGGTCGCGGCCGCGAGAGCGGCCGAGACGAGGAGGAGCGTGGCCGCAAACGACTCGATTCGCCGGTCGGGCTTGCCGACCTGGAGGGCGACCGCGATCGCGATCGTGAGGCTCCAGAAGACCGCCGTGAGCCAGACGACGGGCCAGTCCGTGGGCTCGCTCTGAGCGACGAGGCCGATGCTCTGGGGGAGCGCGGCGATCAGCGCGGCGACGAGGAGATGGCGCCAGCCGTTGCGCAGCGCGACCACGGCGGTTGCGGCGAGAAGCACGGCGACGAAGCCCGTCCCGACGAGGGTCAGCTCCTCGTCCTCGACGAGAGTCATGAGCGGGACGAGCATGGCGCCGACGAGCCCGAGGGCGGCAACCAGCTCGGACCGCCAGGCGAGGGCCACGGCCGTCGCGCCCGCTGCGATGCCCGCGGCGGCGAGGAGCGCCCATGGCTCCGAGACGAACCCGTAGAGCGCAGAGGCCGCGAGGAGCGTCGCGAAGCCGCCGGCGATGCCCGCCCCGACGGCGGCCAGCGCGGCGTAGGTCGTTCCGAACCGCCGCTTGAGCCAGAAGCCTCCCGCGAAGACTGCGAGCGAGGCCGCGGCGCCGAAGCCGAGGCGGAGCTCGGCGCTGATCCAGCCGCGGTTCGCGGCCAGGACAAAGAAGAAGACGACGCCGAGCACCGTGACGATCGCGCCTGCCCAGGCGAGCCCGAGCGCGCCTGCAAGCTTCGAGAGGTCGATCTCACGCCGGGGGCGCGGCGGCCGGGACGGGCGGGGCGGGGTGACAGGGCGGGCAGGCGGCTTGGGAGCGGCCTGCGGCGGGGTGGGCACGGAGCGCGGGGGAGCGGGGGCCGGCTGCGGGGGCTGCGGGCGAACAGGGGCAGCGACCGCGGCCGCGCCGGCCACGATCGAGCGAAGCCGCGATACCTCCGCCTCGAGGGTGAGCAGGCGACGTTCGAGGTCGCCGACGCGACCCGGCTCCTCGTCGTCGCGAGCTTTCGGCCCGGCAGGCGCCTGCGGCTGGAGCACCACCGCAAGGAGGAGGGCGCCGAAGGCGAGCAGGCCGGCGACCGGCGACGCCAGCGCCACGACGATCACCACGAGCAGCCCGCCGACGACGAGCTTGCCGCTCATCGCGCCTTCCTGGAGGACTCGCCCGGGCGGAGCTCGATATGGAGCTCGCAGTCGAGCGCGTGCGCGAGCTTGAGGAGCGTGTCGATGCGCGGCGGGCGCCCGCCGGACTCGAGACGGGCGATGGCCGACTGGGTCGTCCCGCACACGCGCGCGAGCTCGGCCTGCGAGAGCCCGAGCTCCCGCCGCCGCGCGGTGACCTGGTCGGCGATCTGGGCGAAGAGCCAGCCGTCCTGTGCGCCCGCGAGCCGCTCACGGAGCCGTTCGATCGCCCGCTCGGTCGTGTGCTGGCGTTCTTCCTTGGAGGGTTTGCTCATCGCAGCTCTGCTATTGATATAGCACGCCTGCGATGGAAGTCAAGGTCTCGGGGCGAGCTCCTCCAGGCGGACGTCGGAGGCGGGTCCCTCGACGAGATAGACACGGACGCTGTTCTCGCCGGGCCGGTAGGCATCCTCGGGCGTGACTGCCGAGACCAGCGTCTCCCCGGAGTACTCGAAGCTCCGCGTTACGGCGACGATCGTGCCGTTCACGGCGATGGCGACGTCGTGGCTCCCGGGCGCGCCGCGGATCCGCCCGGACACCCGGACCGGCGCGAGGGGCGAGTCGGGGTCGTAGGCGCTCGACCCGTAGCTCTCGAAGGTCGGCCCGCCGCCGGAAGCGACGCTGAGCGCGTCGACGCGCCTGCCCAGGAGCTCCGGCCGCGGGCCGACCGCGTAGAGGCCGGGAGCCTCGTTTCCCTCGCCGAAGAGGGCGATCTGGTGCGCGAGCAGGCGGTCGCGCTTTTCGACCAGCTCGTCGGCGTCTCCGACGACCACCTCGCCGGAGTAGGTGTGCACTACCACGTCGGTCTCGTCGCCGGCCGGTCCGAGGGTCGACCGGCCGTCCGTCTGCCAGGGAATCTCGACGCCGAGGATGTCGGCCATCGTGGGCAGGAGGTCGATCGTGCGGACGTGGTCGTCGACGACCTCGCCGCGAGCCTGGCCGGGCGCCTTGACGAACAGTGGCACGAACGCGATCTCCTCGAGGTTGCCCGTGTGGACGCGCCTCCGCTCGCCGTGCGGCCGGAAGCTGACGCCGTGGTCGGCAACGACGACGACGAGCGCGTCGTCGTAGATCCCAGTCTCCTCGAGCCGGTCGACGATCCGCCCGAGCTCGAGGTCCGTGTAGCCGACCTGGAGCAGGTGACGCTGCCATCCCTGCGTGGCGAGCTCCGGGTCGCCCGTCCACCGCTCGCCCACCATTCCCGGCTGGAAGCCGAGGTTAGCCGCGTAGACCTTCCCGTTCGGGAGGTACTCCCAGGGGTGGTGGGGAAGGAGGACGTGGAGGAAGGACAGAGTCGGGCGCTCCTCGCGCTCGAGCCCGTCGATGAACTCCTGCACCTCGGCGCCGCGCTCGGTGTACGCGGCGGGCCTCCCGCCCGGCTGGGACGGCCCTTCCTGGAGGCGGACGACGGGCCCCTCGCCGCCGAAGCCGCGCCAGGCCGTGGAGATGGAGGGCAGGCGCCGGCTCGTCTCCTCCGGAAGCACCAGGTGGCCGTAGACGACCGAGAGGTCGGAGAGGAGCGACCCCACGCGCTGGGCGAGCGGCTCACGGTTCTCGTCGCAGAGCTCCTGGGGGCAGAGGTGCACCTGCGACTCCATCGCGTGCAGGTCGTAGGCGCCGCCGAGCAGCGTGAAGAGGTTGTCCGGGTGGTCGAGGTAGAGGGGGAGATCGTCCTCCTCCGGCCAGAGGCCGGTGAGCATGGCCGGGACTGCGCCGGTCGTCCACTCGTGCACGGTCGTCGCGTTGCGATACCAGGTCGCATCGCGTGCGAGACGGGCGAAGTTGGGGTAGCGGTCTGCATCGATCTCGCCTTCGGCGTCCATCAGCGAGACGGTCGGCAGCTCGTCCAGGACGACCATGACGACGGGGGCGGTCGCCGGCACCTCCGCGAGGCGGGGCTCCGGCGCGTCCTCGAGGACGAGGCGCGACGTCGGCGAGACGAAGAGGAAGAGGACGAGGAAGACGAGCGGCGCCGCCCCGAGCACGGTGAGGAGCATCCGCGCGGGTTTTGCGCGCGCGTAGAGGAGAGCCGCGGCTGCGCCGACGGCCGCTGCTGCGGCGATGAGCAGCAGCGACGAGGCGTCGACTCCGCGGATGACCTGGAGCACGATCAGCCCGACGAGGCCGCCGACGAACGCGAAGTGGAGCACGGTGGCCGCGAGGGCGTGAACGAGGCCGGCCAGCGCCTCCAGGGTCAGCAGTACCAGGGGCGGGATGACGACCAGCCCGACGGCGAAGAAGACGATGTCCCAGCGGGTCGAGCCGCGGACCGCGAAGAACTCGACGTTGCGCGAGAGGAGGTCGAAGACCGGCTGTGCGACCGCGACGGCGCTCAGGCCCGCGAGGTGCAGGCCCGCCGTCTCGAGCGACCCGGGCGGATCAGGCGGGTGGAATCGCACGGTAGAGAATGCGCGTCCCCGAGGGCAGCGTCTCCCGGCGCTCGACGCGCCAGCGCTCGTTCAGGGCGCGCTCGAATGTCTCTGTGTCGTAGTCCGGGTTTGCGCCCGGCCCTTTGCGCGCAAGCAGGCGCTTCACCATCGGGTCCTCGCGCGTGGGGAACTCGATGACCAGCTCGGTCCCGAGCCCGGCCAGCCAGTCCAGGAAGTCGCGCACGGGGACGTTGCTCGTCAGGGCGACGTGGTGGACGAGCGCGAGCGCGAGCGTCAGCTCCGGGCGGCCGCGGTCGACGAGCGGCCGCCGTTCCTCGCCTCGCCAGCCGAGGCCGGGGGAGGGGTCGGCCAGGTTGCCGACCAGCGGGAGGATGGTGCCGGAGCCCTCCGCGCGCAGCTCGCGGTAGAGGGCCTCGACCACGGCGGCGTCGGCATCCACGGCCAGGGCATAGTCGGCGTCCGCGGCGGCGATGCGGGTGTAGCGGCCGTCGTTGCAGCCGAGGTCCCACACGAGCTTGCGGCGCCGGAGGCCGGCCGCCTCGCGCACGAAGTCTTCCTTCGCGGCAGCGTCGGCCTCGTCGTAGGGGTTCGTCGTCCCGTACGTCGACCAGGCCGTTCGCCCGGGCGTCCACTCGAGCCGCTGCACGAGCTTGCGGAGCTTGCGGGCGTTGGCGCGGATCAGCTCGGCGTGGAACCCGGCCCGTTTGAGGTCCTGCTTCACCTCGCGGTCGGCGTAGCGGGCCTCGAGCTTCGCGTGCAAGACGACGTTTGTGAGGACGCCGCGCCGGAACCGGTCGCGAAAGCTCAGGAGCCGGCGCATCTCGTCCGGCTCGATGCCCTCGAGCGACCCGCGGAGCCACGGCTGGAAGGGCACGCCCTTGAAGGCCTGGAGCATCAGCGGGTAGAGCACGAGCGTGCAGAACTGCCGATAGCCGGCCCAGGGCTCCCCTTCGCGCAGCCGCTCGAAGGATCCGACGTCGACGAAGACCGGCTGCGTCCCCCGCCACTGCACGTTGTAGGGCGAGGCGTCCTTGAGGATCAGCCCCTCGTCGAGGGCGGCGAGCAGCAGCTCGAGCTGGAGCAGGGCCGCGTCTCGGAGCATCCCGAACGTCCACTCGTACGGATACGAGACCACGGAGATGCGGTCGTGACGCAGGACGGCGGCGACCCGTTCGGCGTCGAGCTCCGCCGGGAGCCCGTTCGGCTCGGCCAGCTGCTCCGTGCCGACGAGCTTCCCCTCGGCGACCTTGTCGCGGAAGAGCGAGGTCGCGGCGAGCGCCTCCCAGTCCGCGAGGCCGCGTTCGGACAGCGCCCGGTGGACGGAGTCCCCGGCGTAGAAGACTCGGCTGTCCGGGTCGCGAAAGGAGCCGCGCTCGACCCGGGGCTCCACGTCAGCTAGAGGAGTCGTTCTTCCTTCGGATGCCGATGAAGCCCAGGAACCGCCGCCAGTAGAACTTCCCCGCAACCGCGACGGCCGCGACGCCGCCCACGACCGCCTGGACGATCATCGAGCCCGAGCCGGGATCCAGGTATGCGAAAAGGCCGCCCATGTGTGTCGGATTGGAGAATACCGACGCGGGCGGCGAGGGCGGGGGCGTGACGCCCCCGCCCCTGAGTCTCGCTAGGACGCTTCCGGCTTGTAGAGCCCGACGACTGCGCCCGTGGGATCCGCGATGATCGCCATGCGGCCGACAGTCGGGATGTCCATGGGCTCGGTGATCGTCGTCGCGCCCAGGCCCGTCGCCTGCTCGAGGCTAGCGTCGACGTCGGCGGCGGCGACGTACGAGAGCCAGCCCGGGGCACCCGGCATGTCAGGCTGCCTCTGGTAGGCACCGGCGCGGTCGACGCCGTTCGAGCGGAAGATCGTGTAGATGAAACCCTCGCCCATGTCCTGATCGGACGACTCCCAGCCGGCGACCTCGGCGTAGAAGCGCTTCGCCGCCTCGATGTCGCTCGTCCCGAGCTCGTCCCAGACGAAGACCCCCTCCGACGAGGGCGGGGCGTCCACCGACTGGAAGAGCGCGAAGACCGCGCCCTGAGGATCCGTCGCGACCGACCAGCGGCCCACGCCCTCGATGTCGCTCGGCTCGACGAGAATGGTTCCGCCGGCGGAGGCGACCCTGGAGGCCGCCGCGTCGACATCCTCCACGACGATGCTCCCGAGCCAGTGCGCGGGCTCGTCCCCGTCGACGGGCCCGAAGCCGCCGTGGGTCTGGTCGTTCGCCTTGATCATCGGGTACTCGAACTCGCCCATGGGGAAGATCTCGAGCTCCCAACCGAGCAGCTCCGTGTAGAACTGCTGCGCCGCTGCTGGATCGGACGACCTGTGGTCGTGCCAGCCGAAGCGGCCGATTGCGGTTTCCACCGTGCTCATCTCCGCTCTCCCTTCGTGGGGTTTGAAGCCACGCTAAACCCGGTCCAGCCAGGGCGCAACTATCGCCTTCCGGTGAAGGAAGAGGGCTGCTCGGGGGGGTTGACCTTCAAGTTCACGACGTCGAGCGGCCCGTCGGGGCAGGTCGAGTTCTCTTCACGTCCGGCGGCCGCTCGTACGAGATCACGAGCAGCGACATCGACTCGCTCGGGGCCTCGCTCGCGAAGGGCGACTTCCGGGCGACCGCCACATTGCGCGACGTCACGAACCAGCGGCGGCCGATCCTGATCGCGAGCAACGTAGTCCTGCACGTGATGGCCACCGACGCGGGAGACGACTCGATCGGCATCGCCCTCTGGAGTGGGAACACACTGCTCCACTCCTCCAGGTGGACGGGATTCAGCACCCTCGAGCAGGCGCTCGCGGGCGGCAATCTGAACGTCGCTGATCCGGACTCGACTGGGGGCGCCGGCCGGTCCGGCGCCCGCAGTCATCACCTGTCGCTGGAATGCTTGCGCGCGAAGGTAGATAATCGCGCTCCCAGCGAGAGGAGGCCCCTCGAAGTGCCCTTTGCAGCCGACTACCCGTTCCTGTCAGTCCTGTGGACACTGCTCGTGTTCTTCGCATGGGTGATCTGGTTCTGGATTCTGATCACGATGTTCGCCGACATCTTTCGCCGACGCGACATCGGAGGAGGGAAGAAGGCGCTCTGGATCGTGTTCCTCATCCTCACCCCGTTCCTTGGCGTCCTGATCTACCTGATCGTCAACCACGACGGGATGAACGAGAGGAACGTCGAACGCGCGCACGCCCAACAGGCGCAGTTCGACGACTACGTGAAAACGGTGTCCGGCGGAGCCGCGGGCGAGATCGAAAAGGCGAAGCAGCTGCTCGACTCCGGCGCCATCTCGCAGGCCGAGTACGACCAGATCAAGGCGAAGGCGCTCGGCTAGGAACCGTTCGACCTTCCCGTTCGTTCGTGGCCGGTAGGACTACGTCGCTAGGTGACGGATCTCCTGCCGGCCAGGAGCTCGCGTAGGGATCTCGCGAGCGCTCCCGGCCTCCCGTCGGCCCAGAAGATCACATCGGTAGACGCCGTGCCGTCCACGTCGCGCAGAGGGTCGAGGCGTCCGCCGGCTCGTGCGTGTACTCCTCGGCTACCGCGGTCACCGCGAAGCCCGCGGCTTGCAGGGAGGCACGGACATCGTCATCCGTGTGGAAGTACTGCCTGTGCTGCTCGCTGAAGGAATCACCGGCACGGGGCCGAGTGAGCTCGATCGTGGTGTCGCAGGTGCGGGCGTCGGGATCCACTGTGCTGCTGATCACGAAGCCGTCCCCGGCCGATTCACCCGCGACGAAGGAGTTGGAGATGGTGAAGTTCATCATCCCGTCAGTGTGGAGGTCGAAGACGAGCCATCCTGCCGGCCGAAGCCGGAGGGCCACCGCGGTCATCGTTCGTCGCAACTCGTCCGGAGTGAGGTAGTTGAAGCCGTCGAACGTGCAGACCGCCGCGTCGAAGACCTCTTCGCCCGCGAGCTCCGGGAGAGTCATGCGGCTCAATGTCACTTCAGGGCCGAGGCGTTCGCGAGCGCGCGCCAGCATCGCCTCGGATGCGTCGACGCCGACGACCCGGTAGCCCCGTGCGATCAGCTCGCTCGCGAGGAGGCCGGTGCCGCAGCAGAGATCGAGCACGGAGCGTACGCCTTCCGGGTCGGCGCTCCAGAGATCGTGGAGGAACGCGGCGCAGCGGTCATGGCAGGGGTCGACGACCATTTCGTCGTAGACCCCTGCCAGCCGCGAGTACGCCTCGGCGTGCCTCACCGGCCCGCGTGGTCGCTCAGATTCCGAGGATCTTGGCCTTGGCTGCAGCGAACTCCTCATCGGTGAGCACACCCTGGGAGTGAAGCTGAGCCAGGTTCTGCAGCTGTGCGGCCGAGTCGTCCTCCGGTTCCGGTGGCGGTGCCTGTGCCTGCTGCTGGTACTGCTGCGCGTCCTCCTCCGCATACCTGGCGGACTGACGACGGGCCACGCGTCCGGACACCGCGGTGGCGGTTCCCGCGACGACGGCGGTGCGGGCTGCCATACGAACAAGTCCCATGTCGCTCCTTTCGATCTCGAAATGGACGGTCTAGCTTGCGTCGACCGCGGCCGCCACGACGTCGGCGGGGATCCGGATCGAGTCGATCAACACGGCGTCCGCAGCCTGGAGGGCGTCGACCACCTTCGCGGCCCAGAGGTTCTCGAATGCGATCAGGAGCGCCGCGCTGTTGGACGGGAGATCGTCGCCGACCTCCTCGGCGTCCTCGGGCCCCAACGCACCAGGCTGCTCGACGCTGATGGCGACGAGGCCCGCGCCCTCCTCGTCGAGGTCCTCAGCCTCGAGTGTGGTCACGGTGCCGTCTGCATCCTTCATCACGAAGAGCAGATCGAGCACTCGGATCGTGCCGTTCTCGACGAGCTCCATGATCGCCGGGGCGATACGCCCGGAAAACTTGTTGCCCGGAAAGCCAATGATGTATACGTCGACGGGGCCGACTGCCATTTAACTTCTCCTTTTTGGGACGCTCCAGCTGAAGCGGTGGTCGAACGGAACGCCGGCCGGGGGCCCGCCTTCTCGTTCCGCTGCGCCAGTATATGCCGCTCCCGTGCACACCCCACAAGCGACACTTCTATCCTCGCGAAAGGAGCAGCGGATGATCGTCACCACGGGCCCGGGCGTCGAAGGCCGTCCGGTCGAGCGCTACCTCGGAGTCGTCTCCTCGCAGGCGATCATGGGCACCCACCTCGGCAAGGACATCACCGCCGGCTTCCGCAACATCGTCGGCGGACGGTCGAAGTCCTACGAGAAGGAGATTGCGCAGGCCGTCGGCGAGGTGATCGAGGAGCTGGGCGGCAAGGCCGAAGAGCTCGGCGCCGACGCGATCGTCTCGATCGACATCGACTACGAGAGCGTGGGCGGCTCCATGCTGATGGTCGCTGCGAGCGGGACGGCCGTGAAGCTCGGCTGACCGGGGTCGCACGCTTCGCAGGGGTGGACTGGGGCGACCAGCGCTGCGTTTGTCCGGCGCCGTCAGAGGGAACTCAGGGGGTGGAGCTGAGCTCACCGTCCAGGGACGTTCCTGGCGAGCCAGATAAGCGGGTGGCATGTACGGGGGGAGAAGGGAGCCGCGGTGTCCCTCTCCGACGAACGTCTCGCCAAGAACGAAATTCTTTTCCGCGAGATCAACGAGCGTCTCGACGAGATGTCCGTCCCGTGGTCCAAGACGACCGACTACCTGTGCGAGTGCAGCGAGATGGCCTGCACCAAGATCGTCGAGCTCACGAACGATGAGTACGAGCGCGTCCGTTCCCGGGCGACGGTGTTCGTGGTCGCACCCGGGCACGAGCGCCCGGAGATCGAGAAGGTCGTCGAGGCGAACGAGGGTTTCCTCCTCGTCGCGAAGGTCGTCGCCGTGGACGAGATCATCAGGGAGGACCCGCGCTCAGGCGAGCCCGACGCGGACTGAGCGGCAGCGGGGGGAGAGGCGGACACCCGCGGCGCGGGCAGAGTACTCCAGGGAGCCTTGCGGCCTGTATCCCAGCTCTCGGCCGGCTCGACACCGCCGCAAGGATGCGTGATGCTCTCCGAGTTGCGGACCGTCCTCAACATCATCTGGCTCGTCCTGGCAGGGTTTTGGCTCGCGCTTGCCTACGTGCTTGCTGGCCTCATCCTCTGCATCACGATTATCGGCATCCCCTTCGGAGTGCAGGCGTTCAAGCTCGCCGGCTATGCGCTCTGGCCCTTCGGTCGGGTGCTGGTTCCAAGTCCGACGCGGCTCAAGGGGCTGAGTGTCATCGCCAACATCCTCTGGTTCATCCTCGCCGGATGGTGGCTCGCGCTCGCCCATCTGCTGACGGGCATCCTGCTCTGCCTGACGATCATCGGCATCCCTCTCGGCGTAGCCGATTTCAAGATGGCGGGCGCCGCTCTGGTTCCGTTCGGTAAGGAGATCCTGCGAACCACTGACCTGGCCCAGCCCCCGGCGGGTGCGATCACGGTTCCCGACGGGCAATAGCGAATCGCTCCCGCTCATGAGGTGCGCACCGGGGTACGCACGCCACGCGCATTCCCCCGCCTGACCCGCTTCAACCATGCGGAGTCCGCATGGGTCCTGAGAGGCGCATACGGGGCTCAGGCCCCCCTGCAAACCTGCGGGTTGCGACGGTCGAGGGGCCACGGAAGGGGCACGCTGCGGGCACGCCGAGCCGGCCTGCCGGTGACGGACGTTTCCGTCAGGGACACTGCGGAGATTCATCGAGCATGAACAAGTGGCGGTATGCGCTCTTTGGCTGGGTGGCTTGGAAGGTCACCAAGCGCTACCTTCGGCGCAAGCTGCCTTAAGCGCTTCCCTGTCAGGAAGAAGCGCCGGCGCGACGGTCTGCAGGGGCGGCTCACGCGACCAGGCCAATGTAGTCGAGCTCCTCGTCGCCGAGAACGTGGGTGTCCGTCCTCGCCGTCGTGAAAGGTCGGCGTGTCCGACCTGTTTACCGATGCGAGCCCACGGGACGCCCTGCGCGTGTTGCAAGGACTACAAAGGAGGCGGGAAACGTAAGGAAGGCGCATACGGGATTCGAACCCGTGCTACCGCCGTGAGAGGGCGGCGTCCTAGGCCACTAGACGAATGCGCCGTCGGGGGACAGAGTAGCCGATCGCTCGAAACGTCGGCCTCGTAGCGAGAGAGGCCGGGCGCCGACCTCTCCCGTGCGCTCGCTTCCGACGGACGATCGGAAAGCCTTGGTGCGCACTGGAATTGCAAGGCGTAACGGGCGGCCGCAAGAGGGCAGAAGGAGGCCCGGCGTCCTGCGGCCCGAACGCCGAGCCTCCCTATCGCGCCCGAGTCCTTCCGCCGTGCTCCCCTCACGCGGCGAATCCCGAAGGCGCTCGGGAACCGCACGCTTATCTCACACGTCAGCCGGGGGCGGCAACGCTTCCGAGGTCGAGGGTTTACCTAGACCAAAGTTCGGAACGGTGGGTGGGGGCGGACGCCAAATGGGGCCCCGCCCCCGCGGAACGGTCGCGAGCTACGGCCCGACGCGACCATCCCTGCCGGGGCCGCCTGGCTGACCCCGACGATCTCAGGATCGTCCTCCTGGCAGGAACTTGCGTGCTCACGAAGGGGGAGCCTGGTTGACGCGGTGCAGCTCGAGCGGGACACTGCTGTCGACCCGCGGGGAGCGCCACCTAAACGCGGCCGACATCGAGGGCCGCCATCGTGCTCCGGCGCGGGTCATCTTTGGTCCGGCCTATTCGAGCGCGGAGATCGCGTACGCCAGGCCGAAGCCGAGCGTCGTCGCCAGGCCGACCATCTTCCCGCCGCGTGCAAAGGCCTCGGGCATCATCGTGTCGGCCAGCATCGTCAGGATGGCGCCGGCCGCGAACGAGAGGACGAACGCGATCGTGTTCGGCGACGCGTCGCCGAAGAGCCCGTAGCCGGCGAGGGAGGCCAGGGCGGACACGAGCATGACGACGAGCCAGAGGCCGAGGACGTTGCGGGTCCGCCACCCTGCCGTTCGCAGGCCGGTCGTCGCCGCGACGGCCTCGGGAAGGTTCGAGAGGAACACCGCGACGAGCATCGCGGCGCCGACGCCCCCGCCCTGGAGCAGGGTGAGCCCGATGACCACCGACTCCGGGATGCCGTCCAGAACGATGCCGAGGACGATTGCGAGCGCCGTCCCCGCCTCCTGCTTGCCGGACATGCTCTTGCGATCCGACCCGCCCATGCGGTCGATGACCTCGTCGCCGAGGAAGAAGACGAGCGCACCGGCCGGAAGCCCGAGGGCGATGCCGCCCGCGCCATGGCTGGTCGTGAACGCCTCGTCGACGAGCTCGTAGGCAACGGCGCTGATCAGCACCCCGGCGCCGAAGGCCATGATCAGGCCGAGCACACGGTCGCTCACCTGCACGCGCAGGACGAGCAGCCCGCCGATCAGAAGCGACGACGCGGCGAGCAGGCCCCAGCCGAAGGCCGCACCCATCGCCGGGCGCTACACGCGCGCTTCGTCCGGGTCGGACGGCACGACCAGCCCGTATACCACGGCAATCGAGAGCGAGATCGTGACGAGACCAAAGATCGGGAACGCCACCAGGAAGGCAATGTGCATCACCGCGCTCAGCATCGAGAGCACGACGCCGACCCCGCGCGCCCAGCCGCGGTTCTTGAGGATGCCCGCGCCGACAATCAGCTGGACGACGCCGAGGATGAGAAGGAACCAGCCCCAGGCCGTGTAGTCGACGACGAGCAGCTGGTCGTCGGAGGCGATGAAGAACTCGTCCTTGAAGATGGCCGCGAGGCCTCCGATGACGTTGAACGCCCCGACGAGATAGAAGACGATGCCCGCGAACGAGCGCCATCCCCGGAGCTGGGTGCCCATGCCTTTTCTCCTTCCCTCGGCTCTGTGGAGGCCGATTGTCACACCTTCCGTGACCCCGCGCACTGTCGGGGTGGGCTCGCCCGCGTCGACGACTTCTTCGCCGCCCATGAGCGCAGCTGGGGTCTCGCTCCTCAGACGTGAAAAACCCCGCCAGGAGCGGGGCTTTTACGAGGCTGCGGGGCAAGGATTCGAACCTTGACTACCCGGTCCAGAGCCGGGCGTCCTACCGTTAGACGACCCCGCAACGGCCCGGCCATTGTAGCCGCAAGGCCGCGCGGCGACCGGCCTCAGAGCTCGAGTCGATAGAGCGGGATGAGGCGCTTCTCGGCCTCGGTGTCGATGTGCGCCACCACCTCGACATACGGCTCGAGGCCCGAGCCACGGAGCTTGGCCTTGAGGAGCTCGTCGACCTGATAGATGCCCGACGAGTTGTTCATCGTGATCTCGATGAGCACGGGGGCGACGTCGCCGTCCTTGATCTCCACGCCTTCGATCGCCGCCGCCGAGAGCGAGTGGATGGAGACGCGCCCGTGCTGGAAGGGGATACGCGAGCGGCCCTCGGCCATGTCCAGCGCGTCCGCGACACGGATGACGCCGGCCTCGAGCGTCAGCGGGCGGCCGTCCTCCCGGTGGCTCGTGATCGCCTGGAGCACCTCGGACTGGATCACGGTCAGCTCCGGCTCCTCGTACAGGCCGTCGAGGAGCTCGTCCATCTTCGGCTCCGCGAGGAAGAGGCTCCAGTCTTCGTGGCGCTCGCGGTGGACGGCCATGCCGATGCAGTGCAGGAACGCGCCGAGCGCGACGACGATCTCCGCGTCGTCCTGGGTCATTCCGTAGTCGCGGACCATGCCCGGCTGGACGTCGTTCTTGACGAGCTGGCGCAGGAGCTTGAGCGCGAGGTTGGCCACGATCTGGATGTGCACCCAGGAGTGGTCGTTGATCTGCAGCCGCTTGACCGCGTTCACGTTGGCGACGTGCCACCACGCCTTGAGCTGCGCGTCGGCGTTGACGCGGTCGACCAGGACACGGAGCTTCTTGTTCGCCCGAGGCGGCACGCGGATGCGCATGCGCTCGATCGCCTGCGCGGGCGTGAGCAGCGTCTCGCGCTCGGCCTCCTTGGAGACAGGCTCCTCGATCCGGTCCTCGGTCTTCGGGTCGAGCTCGGCCATCGCGACCGGAGCCTACACCGGAGCCGCGGACCCTACGCCGCCGCCGCCCAGTCCCCGTAGAGCGAGCGGTAGCGGCCGTCGAGCGCGACCAGCTCGTCGTGCGTCCCGAGCTCGACGACGCACCCGTGCTCCAGGACGACGATCAGGTCGGCGCCGCGGATGGTGGACAGCCGGTGCGCGATGATGAACGCCGTCCGCCCCGCCAGGAGCCGGCGCAGAGCCACCTCGATGCGCTGCTCGGTCCCGATGTCGACGCTCGAGGTCGCCTCGTCGAGGATGAGGATGCGCGGGTCGGCGAGCAGCGCTCTCGCGAAGGCGACAAGCTGTCGCTGGCCGAGTGAGAGCCGGCTGCCGCGCTCCGCGACCTGCGTCTCGAAGCCGTCCTCGAGCTGGAGGATGAAGTCCTCCGCGCCGACCGCGCGGGCCGCGGCGGCGACCTCCTCGTCGGTCGCGTCCGGGCGGCCGAACGCGATGTTCTCGCGCACCGTCCCGGCGAAGAGGAAGCCCTCCTGCGGCACGATGCCCAGCTGCCGGCGGAGGCTCTCCTGGGTGACGTCCCGAAGATCGTGGCCGTCGATCGTGATCCGGCCCTCGCGCGGGTCGTAGAAGCGGGCGAGGAGCTTGGCGATGGTCGACTTGCCGGCGCCGGTGTGCCCGACGAGGGCCACCGTCGTCCCGGCGGGCACGGCGAGGTCGATCCCGTGCAGGATCTCCGGGCCGTCGCCGTAGCCGAAGCGCACGTTCTCGAACCCGACGTCACCGGCGATCTCGGGCAGGTCGCGGGCACCTGGCCTGTCGACGACCTGCGGCTCCTCGTCCATGACGTCCATGATCTTGTCCAGCGCGGCCGTGGCCGACAGGAACGTGTTGTAGAGCTGCGACAGCTGCTGGATGGGGTCGAAGAAGTTGGAGAGGTAGAGGAGGAAGGCGAAGAGCGTGCCGACCGTGACCTCTCCCTCGAAGGCGAGCCAGCCGCCGAAGCCGAGCACCGTCGCGGTCGCGACGGCGGAGAGGAAGTCGACGAACGGGAAGTAGAGCCCGTTCAGCACGACCGTCTCCTGGTTGGACTCCCGGTAGTTGTCGTTCACCGAGCGGAACTGGCGCTGGTTCGTGCGCTCGCGCGTGAACGACTGGACGACGCGCATGCCCGCGATGTCCTCGGCCAGTGTGGCCGTGACGAGCCCGAGGCGCTCGCGGACGTTGCGGTACGCGCGCGACGACCGGACGCGGAAGACCTTCGTCGCGATCGCCATCAGCGGGAAGACCGCGAGGGCCGCCAGCGCGAGACGCCAGTCGAGGAAGAAGAGGATGATGGCCGACCCGAGGAGCAGGAGGGAGTTCTGGAAGAGGCTCGTGACCCCGTCGGTAACGAGTTGGTCGAGCGCCTCGACATCGTTCGTCAGGCGGCTGATGATGACGCCGGCGCGGTTCCGCTCGAAGTAGCCGAGCGACAGGCGCTGAAGATGGCCGAAGAGCGTGTTCCTCAGGTCGGCCAGGATGCGCTCGCCCGTCCAGCCGGTGAAGTACGTCTGCGCGGAGCTCGTCAAGAGGTTGGCGAGGCCGGCGGCGACGAAGAGGGCGACGATGACGGTAAGCGCCTCGATGTCGCCCGTGCTGATCCCGTCGTCGATCGCGAGCTTGGCCAGGAACGGCGGCGCGAGCGCGGTCAGAGTGGCCGCGATGAGCGAGCCGATCGCGAGCCCCGTGCGGAGCCGGTAGGGCGCGGCCAGCCGCGCGAGCGTCGAGACGCGCCGCACCGTGCGCGCCCACGACCAGTCGTTCACCTCGGCGCCGCGTTGCATCGTCAGGTGGGAGCCCGCCTGCCAGACCCTCATCGCAGGCCCCCGTCTCCGCCGGTCGCCGGGTCGACCCAGTCTCCACGCGCGTACGCGTCGTAAACGGGAGACCCACCTCCCCAACCCGATGGCTCGAGCCTAACGCCGAAAACCGCGCGCGTGGGCGCCCGAACCGTGCCGAGAGCGTGCCGAGTCATGAGGCTCATGCCCCCGCCGCCTCCTGCAGCTCGCCGCTCGCCTCGACGCGCTCGGAGAACTCGCGCTCCAGGAGCCCGTGCTCGTAGATCTCGCGAAAGACGGGGCTCGTCTCGAGCAGCTCCTCCTGCGTCCCGCGCGCGGCGATGCGTCCGCTGTCGAGCACGACCAGCTCGTCGGCGAGCGCGATCGTCGAGAGCCGGTGGGCGACGATCAAGGTCGTCCGGCCCTTCATCGCCTCGCGCAGGCCGAGCCGGATGCGCGCCTCGGTCGTGGCGTCGACCGATGCCGTGGCGTCGTCGAGGATCAGGATGCGCGGATCGAGGATGAGCGCCCGGGCAATCGCAATCCGCTGCCGCTGCCCGCCCGAGAGCGTGATGCCGCGTTCGCCGATCACCGTGTCGTAGCCGTCCGGAAGCTCCTCGATGAACTCGGCCGCCTGTGCAAGCCGCGCGGCGCGGACGACGTCCTCGTCGGTCGCGTCGGGCGCGCCGAACGTGATGTTCTCGCGGACGCTCGCCGAGAACAGGAACGGGTCCTGGGCGACGATGCCGATCGAGCGCCGCAGGGAGGCAAGCTTGACCTCGCGCACGTCCGCGCCGTCGATGCTCAAGCTCCCGGCCGTGACGTCGTAGAAACGGGGGACGAGTGAAGCCAGCGTCGTCTTGCCCGAGCCCGTGTGCCCGATGAGGGCGATCGTCCGGCCCGGCGCGACCTCGAGGTCGATCCGCTCGAGCACCGGCCGGTCTGGTGTGTACTCGAAGCCGGCCTGCTCGAACACGATGTGCCCGTCGCCCGGCGGCAGGTCGCGCGCGCCCGGCTCGTCGGTGACATCCTCGGTCTCGTCGATCACCTCGAAGATCCGCTCGCCCGAGGCGGTCGCGCGCTGCGCCTGGCCGATCCACATGCCGAGCATGCGGAGCGGCATGACGAGCATGAGCACGAGCACGTTGAAGGCGAAGAACGCGTCGAGCCCGAGTGACCCGTTCGCCACCATCCGTCCCCCGAAGAGGAGGACGGCCGCCTGCGCGACGAGCGGCAGGAAGGAGAGCAGCGGTACGTAGAGGGCGCGCTGACGGTTCGCGTCGATCGAGCGGGTGAAGACGCTTTCGGTGCGGGCGGAGAACTTCGCCGACTCGTTGCGCTCCTGCGCGAAGGACTTCACCACGTGGACGCCGACGATGTTCTCCTCGGCGACGGTCGCGACGTCGGCCATCTTCTGCTGCACGTCTCGCAGGACCGGGTGAGAGACGCTCGAGTAGCGGTAGGCGAGGAAGACGAGCACCGGGGTGAAGGCCGTCGCGGCCACCGCGAGCCGCCACTCCACGACGAAGAGGACGATGCTGACGCCCACGATCGTGAGGACGTGCTGGAAGAAGAAGATGAGGCCGTAGCCGAGGAAGAAGCGGACCGACTGGAGGTCCACCGTCGCGCGAGACATGAGCTGCCCCGTCTGATGGCGGTCGTAGAAGCCGAACGAAAGGCGCAGAAGCTTCGCGTAGATCTCGTCGCGCATGTCGTACTCGACGCCGAGCGCCTGGCGGCCCGAGATGAGCCGGCGGCCGGCCATGAAGATCGCCCGCGCCAGGCCGACCAGCAGGACCGCGAGGGCGATCGTCCACAGCTCGCGCTGGTCGCTCGAGTTGACCGCGCTCTCGAGCGCGGCGCCCGTCAGGAACGCGATCGCAACCGCCGCGGCCTGCGAGCCGATGGCGAGCACGACCGACACGGCCAGCGACCAGCGATAGGGCCGCAGGAAGCCGAGCAGCCGGACGAACGTTCGAAGGTATGGGTGGGAATCCGCCACTAGAGCACCTAACGTCGAGTCTAGTCCCGGCCATCCCGGCTCCCGCGGGGCCGCTCTCGTAAGCTCAGCGCGTGCCGCTACCGCTCGAGTCCGTCCCGAACGTGTCGGAGGGCAGGGATCCCGCGGCGCTTGCGGCGCTCAGGGAGGCGTTCTCCGGCCCGGCGCGCCTGCTGGACGTTCACACCGACTGGGACCACCACCGCTCGGTCTTCACGCTCGTCGGGAGCGGGGAGGAGCTGGTCGACACGCTCCTCGCCGGCATCCGCGCTGCGGCCGAGCGCATCGACCTGACGCAGCACGAGGGAGCGCATCCGCGCATCGGAGCGGCCGACGTGGTGCCGCTCGTGCCGCTGGAGCCCGACGCCGAGCCGAGTGCGCGCGAGGCGGCGCTCGCGCTCGCGGACCGGGTCGGGAACGAGCTCGAGCTCCCGGTCTTCTTCTACGGCCGTCTCACCGAGGACGGTCGTGAGCCCGCGTTCTTTCGGCGCGGCGGGGCGGAGGAGCTCCAGCGCCGGATCGACGGCGGCGAGCTGCGTCCCGACCGGGGGCCCGACCGCCTGCACCCGACGGCGGGCGGCGTGCTCGTCGGCGTCAGGCGGCCGCTCGTCGCCTTCAACGTCAACCTCCGGTCCGAGGACGTCGACGTCGCCCGTGAGATCGCGCGCCTCGTGCGTGAGCGCGACGGGGGCTTCCCGGGGGTGCGGGCGCTCGGGCTCGACCTGCCGCGTGCGGGCTTCGTTCAGGTGAGCATGAACGTGACCGACTGGCAGGCTGCCGCGCTCCACCAGATCGTCGACAGGATCGGCTCGGAAGCCGAGGCGCGCGGCGTCGAGGTCGCCGGGTCGGAGCTCGTCGGACTGATGCCGGCCGGGCCGGCCGTCGCGGCGGCGGGAGCGATGCTCAGGATCGACGGGTTCGACCCGTCGCATGTGCTGGAGCTGCGGCTCCTCGAGTCGTAGCCAACGCCCACGCGGCGCAGCTCAGCCCGACGACCGGGAGCGCGAGCGCCGCGCCGGCGAAGACCGCCTCCGGCTCGACCACGACGAAGAGCGGGGCGATCAGGAGCAGGCCGGTGGCGTGGGCGCCACGATGCACGAGCGAGATCACGCCCATCACCCTGCCGAGGACACGGTCCGGAACCTCCTCCTGGGCGGCCGAGTTGAGCAGCACCACGGCCGTGCTCTCGCCGAGCGCCGCGAGGAAGGCGCCCGCCATCGCGACGGGCAGCGAGTCGGCGAACCCGATCACGAGGAACGCCGGCAGGTAGAAGCTCCAGGCGAGCATGCTCGCGAGCGTCTTGCGCCGTACGGGCCGTCTGGCCAGGAAGGCGCCCGCGGTGATGGCGCCGATCGCGTAGCCCGTCATGACGAGAGAGAAACCGCCGGCCGCCCGGTCGAGGTTCTCGCTGACGAGCTGCGGCGTCCCGGCGATCCACGTGCCGGCCCCGATCGTGACCGCGAGGCCAAGCGCGACGACCGCGGCGGCGAGGTGCGGCCGGAGGCGAAGCGCCTGGAAGCCGGCCGCGATGTCGGCGAGCCTGCCGGCGTCCGGGTCGGCCGGCTTGCCTCCCACCGAGGGGACGGTTGCGAGGATCGCCGCTGAGGCGAGGAAGGTGGCGGCGTTGACGGCGAAGAACGCGGTGACCGGCAGGAAGGCGAGCAGCCCGGCGGCGACCGCCCACCCGCCGACCGAGAGCGCCTCGGCCGTCGCGCGCACGAGCCCGTTGGCCTGCTGGACGTTTTGGCGTTCGACAAGGCTCGGAAGGAGGGCGCCGTAGGCGGGATCGAAGTAGCTCGTCGCAGAGGTGAGGACGAAGGCCGCCACGACGAGCCCCCAGAGCGGGAGCTCTCCCGCGAGCCCGGCGACTGCGATCGGGACGAGGACCGCCGCGCGCACGAGGTCTGCGCCGACGAGCACACGCCTCCTGTCCCAGCGGTCGGCTACGAGGCCGCCGTGGAGGCCGAAGACGAGCGCCGGAACGCTGTCCGCAAGCCGCACCGCGAGGACGCCGAGCGGTCCGCCCGCCTCGAAGGCGAACCACATCAGGGCGATGTACTGGAGGGCGTCGCCGAGCTCGCTGGCCGAGACCGCGACGTACACCCGGCGGAAGTCGCGTCGGCGCAGCAGCGCGAACGCCCCGCGGGAAGGCGGGAGCGCGTCGACGCGCGCCTCTTCGGGCGCTGCGGAGACCGGGTCGGCCATGGGTCTACATTAAGCGGCGGCCATGAGTGTCATCCCTGAGAGCGCACGTGCGGTCCTCGAGTCGGATGCGCTCGCGCATCTGGTCACCTTGAACCCGGACGGGACCGCCCAGGTCTCGATCGTATGGGTCGGCCTCGAGGGCGACGAGATCGTGTCCGCCCACCTCCGCGAGCAGCAGAAGCTCCGCAACATCCGGCGCGACCCGCGCGTCTCTCTCTCGCTCGAGACCGGGAAGACGAACGCCATGGGTCTGCGGGAGTACCTGGTCGTGCATGGCCGCGCGACAATCGAAGCGGGCGGGGCGCCCGAGCTGCTCCAGCGGCTTGCGCACACCTACATCGGCCCGGACGTGACGTTCCCGCCCATGCCCGACCCGCCGCCGGGCTTCCGCCTGCGCATCACCGCGGAGCGCGTGGGTGGGATTGGCCCCTGGGCTCAGGGCGGCTAGGCTTTGAAGCTCCCCTCGGGGGGAGCTCGGGACAGCGACGAGGGAGGGTGCGGTGCGGAGGCTGCGATCGCGGTGGACGGTTGTCGCGCTTGTCCCTGCGTTCTTCCTGGCCGGGTTCGGGATCGTCTCAGCGCTCGCCGGCGGATCCGACGACCCTTCGCCTGCGGCAGTGCAGCTGACCACCGACCTAGGGGGAGGTGCCGGCGGCACGACCTCGGGCTCGACCGAGTCCGTGCCGACGACGGCTCCCGCGCCGAGCACGTCCGCGTCGACGACCACGTCCGCGCCGACGACCACGAGCGCCGACGGCGGCGCCAACGCGAACGGAAACGGCGCCGGGAATCGTCCGCCAGCGCCACCGCGCGGCACGATCCAGATCGACTACGGAGAGTGGGACGGCGTCTTCGAGATCGCCGATCCAGCGATCGTGCCCGATTTCGGCATGGCATATGTGACGGGCGAGTTGCGGTACTTCGGCGGGGTCGACTGCCAGGTTCACCGGATCGTCGTCCGGGGCTGGTTCTACAGCGCGACCGGTCAGTTCGTCGGGCCTGCGCTCTGGGAGAGCGCCTACGCGACGGGTGAGGGCGGCGAGGTCACCGGCCGCGAAGGGCTGCCGTTCGAGGCGTACGGAACCGTGAGCGAACTGCCCGAGTCGGCAGCGCTCAGGTTCGTCAAGGTCGAGTGCTAATCGCGCGCGACCAGGTCGCAGAAGACGAATCCGTCCCGCTCGACGACCTCACCGACGCTGACGGCGACCGGCTCGGTGAGAACGGGGCCGGCATGGACGAAGGTGTGGAACTCGCCGCGCTCGCCGCAAGGGTCGACCCCCTCCGGTAGGTCGGCGAGGAAGTCCGCGTCGAAGGGGCGGCCCGCGAAGCCCGGGTCGAGCTTGCGCGGGTCGAGGCAGCAGACGACCGCCTCGAAGCCCGCGCCGACGAACTCGTGGGCCAGGGCGTGCGTGTCGCGACCCCAGAGAGGGAAGATGGCGTCCTTGCCGGCGGCCGCCAACCGCTCCTCACGGTAGGCGCGGACGTCCTCGAGGAAGAGGTCGCCCGAGGCCATCGCGCCGATCCCGTCGAGCGGCGGCGCGCCGAACGCCTCGGCCATCCGCTCCTCGTAGACCGTGTTGACGCAGTCGGGAGGGATCGTCACCTCGACGAGCGGTACGCGGGCGACCGCAGCCTGGCGGCGGAGAAGCTCCCGCCTGACGCCGTGCATGCTCACGCGCTCGTATCCCTCGGTGACCGTCGTGAGCAAGGCGGTCACGTCGACGCCGTCTCGACGGAGCTGGTGCAGGGCGAGGGCCGAGTCCTTCCCGCCGCTCCAGGCCAGGCCGACGGAGCCCGCATGGCGCTGCCGACCGCTCAATACACTTGGCTCGATGGCGCTCACGACCGCCGCGTCGCTGACCGGGGACGACCTGACGCTACAGGACGTCTGGGCCGTCGCGGTCGAGGGGGGACGGGCGGAGCTCGCCGACCGCGGGCGGGAGCACCTGCGGGCGGCGCGCGAGCTGGTCGAGCGCGCCGCCGCCGAGAGCTCGGGCGAGCACACGTACGGAATCAACACCGGTTTCGGGCGCTTCGTGTCCAAGACGATTCCACCGGAGCTCGCCGAGGAGCTGCAGCTACGCCTGCTCCGGAGCCATGCGTGCGGCGTGGGGAGCCCGTATCCCCCGGAGGTCGTCCGCGCAGCGATGCTGCTGCGCGCGAACACGCTCGCGAAGGGCTACTCCGGCGCGCGGACCGAGACGGTCGAGCTGCTGCTCGAGTGCCTCAACCGCGGCGTCACGCCCGTCGTGCCGAGCCGTGGTTCGGTCGGAGCGTCCGGCGACCTCGCTCCGCTCGCGCATCTCGCCCTGCCACTCGTCGGCGAGGGCACCGCCGTCTTCGAGGGCGAGACGCTCTCCGGCGCCCAGGCGCTCGACCGCGCCGGGCTCGAGCCTGTCCGGCTCCGCGCGAAAGAGGGGCTGTCGCTCATCAACGGGACGCAGTTCATGGCCGGCATCGGCGCGCTCGTGCTGGTGCGGGCACGCCGTCTCGTCCGGACGGCCGACATCGCCTGCGCGCTTTCGCTCGAGGCGCTGCAGGGATCCCGCACGAGCTTCCTCCCGGAGATCCATGCGCTGCGGCCGCTCGCCGGCCAACAGGCTTCGGCAGCCAACGTGCTCCGGCTGCTCGAGGGCTCGGCGATCCTGGAGGCGCACCGCTGGTGCGACAAGGTGCAGGACGCCTATTCGCTCCGCTGCGCGCCGCAGGTGCACGGCGCTAGCCGCGACCTGCTCGCCTACGCCGAGACGACGGTCAGCGTCGAGGTGAACGCGGCGACGGACAATCCCCTCGTCTTCGTCGAGCAGGGCGAGCTCGTGTCCAACGGGAACTTCCACGGACAGCCGCTCGCCTTCGCCCTCGACGCCGCGGCGATGGCCCTCGCCGAGCTCGCCTCCATCTCCGAGCGGCGCGTCGAGCGGCTCACGAACCCCTCCCTCTCGGACGGGCTGCCCGCGTTTCTCACCCACGACGGCGGGCTGAACTCGGGCTTCATGATCCCGCAGTACGTCGCGGCAGCGCTCGTCAGCGAGAACAAGGTGCTCTGCCACCCGGCCGGTGTCGACTCCATCCCCACGAGCGCGGGCCAGGAGGACCATGTCTCGATGGGGAACGCGTCCGCGCTCAAGTGCCTCCAGGTGCTGGAGAACGTCGAGCGGGCCCTCGCGATCGAGCTGCTCGCCGGCGCGCAGGGGATCGAGTTCCTGGCGCCGCTCGAGCCCGGGCTCGGCGTTCGCGCGACGCACGATTTCCTTCGCTCCCTGTCTGCCACCGTGATCGAGGACCGCCCGCTCGCCGACGACATCGAGGCCGTCGCCATGGCGATCAGCACCGGCGAGCTCGTCGCCGCGGTCGAGCGCGAGGTGGGAGAGCTCGTGTGAGCAGCGCCGCCGTCACCGACGCACGCGTCGAGGAGCTCTGCGGCGATCTCACGTCCATCCACGCGCCGCGCGGGACCGAGCTGAACGCGCGGTCGTGGCAGACCGAGGCGCCGCTGCGCATGCTGCTCAACAACCTCGACCCCGACGTCGCGGAGCATCCCGAGCAGCTGATCGTCTACGGCGGCTCGGGCAAGGCCGCCCGCAACCACGATGCGCTGCGCGCGCTCGTTCGCAGCCTCCTCGAGCTGGGGGAGGACGAGACCCTGCTCGTCCAGAGCGGAAAGCCGGTGGGCATCTTCAGGACGCACCCGGCCGCCCCGCGCGTGCTCATCGCCAACTCGCTTCTCGTGCCGCGGTGGGCGTCCTGGGACGAGTTTCGCCGGCTCGAGGCCCTCGACCTGACCATGTTCGGCCAGATGACGGCCGGGAGCTGGATCTACATCGGCACGCAGGGGATCCTCCAGGGGACGTACCAGACGTTCGCGGCCGCCGGCGAGACGCACTTCGGCTCGCCCGACCTGCGGGGGACGGACGATCCTCACCGCGGGTCTCGGCGGCATGGGCGGCGCGCAGCCGCTGGCCGCGACGATGGCCGGCGCCGCCGTGCTGTGCGTCGAGGTCGACCCGACGCGGATCGAGCGGCGCCTCGCCACGCGTTACCTCGACGAGGCCTCCGAGTCGCTCGAGGACGCGGTCGGGCGGGTGCGGAGCGCCGCCGTCGAAGGCCGTGCGCTCTCGGTCGGCCTCCTCGGAAACGCGGCGGAAGTCGTGCCCGAGCTGGCAGCGCGCGGAGAGGCGTTCGACCTCGTCACCGACCAGACGGCCGCCCACGACCCGCTGAACGGCTATGTCCCCGCCGGCATGACGGTCGACGAGGCGGCCGACCTGCGCGCGGCCGATCCCGACGAGTACCTGCGGCGCGCAGCGGAGTCCATCGCGCGCCACGTCGAGGGCATGCTCGAGTTCGTCCGGGCCGGGAGCTATGTTTTCGATTACGGCAACAACCTCCGGGGGGAGGCACAACAGGCAGGCATCGAGGACGCATTCGCATACCCGGGCTTTGTCCCGGCCTATATCCGGCCGCTCTTCTGCCGCGGTATCGGCCCGTTCCGCTGGGCCGCGCTCTCGGGGAATCCGGACGACATCGCAGCGATCGACGGGGCGCTGCTCGAGCTCTTCCCGGACGACCTCCTCCTGCAGCGCTGGCTCGAGCTGGCTCGAGACCGTGTCGCGTTCCAGGGCCTCCCGGCGCGCATCTGTTGGCTCGGCTATGGCGATCGCGCCAGAGCAGGGCTCGCCATCAACGAGCTCGTCCGCGACGGGCGGGTGACTGCGCCGGTCGTCATCGGGCGCGACCATCTGGACGCGGGCTCGGTTGCCTCTCCGTACCGCGAGACGGAGGCCATGCAGGACGGATCCGATGCGATCGCCGACTGGCCGATCCTCAACGCGCTCGTGAACACGGCGGCGGGCGCGACCTGGGTGAGCGTCCACCACGGCGGCGGCGTCGGCATCGGCAACTCGATCCACGCAGGGATGGTCGTGGTCGCCGACGGCACCGCGGACGCGGCGGAGCGCCTGGAGCGCGTGCTCACGACCGATCCGGGCATGGGCGTGCTCCGCCACGCTGACGCGGGCTACGAGGGCGCGCTCGCGACTGCCCGCGAACACGGGCTCCGGCTTCCCGGACGCGGCGACGAGTAAGGCGCGGCGATGCCTGCCCTGCTCGTCCGCGATCTAGAGCAGGTCGTCTCCCCGGCGGGGGGTCCCGCGCCCCTGCGCGGATCCGCGCTGGGCGACGTTCGGGTGCTCGAGCGGGCCTACGTCCTCTGCGTCGACGGGACCGTGAGCGAGGTCGGCCCGATGGCCGAGCTCGATCGGTCGGTGCTCCCGGGCGAAGTCGTGGAGGTCGACGGCCGCGGGCGGGTCGCCGTCCCCGGTCTCGTGGACTGTCACACGCACGTGTGCTTCGCCGGCGACCGCGCCGGAGAGTTCGACCTGCGCGCGCGAGGGGCGACGTACGAGGAGATCCATGCTGCGGGTGGCGGAATCCTCTCCACGGTCGCCGCGACGCGCGCCGCGGACGAAGCGGAGCTCACCGGGGCGGTTGAGCGCCATCGCGCGTGGATGCTCGGGCACGGCACGACGACGTTCGAAGGGAAGTCCGGCTACGGGCTCGACCGCGACACCGAGCTGGCGCAGCTCCGCGCCGTCCGCAAGGCCGGCGGCGTCCCGACCTGGCTCGGGGCGCACGCGGTCCCGCCGGAGTTCGATGACGGCGACGGGTACCTGGACTTCGCTCTGGCCGACGTGTTGCCGGAGGCTGCGTCGCTCGCCGAGGCCGCGGACGTGTTCGTGGAGCGGGGCGCGTTCGACGTCCCGCAGGCCCGCCGCTACCTGGAGGCCTGCCGCGCTGCCGGGCTCGCGCTTCGTCTGCACGCGGACCAGTTCACGGAGTCGGGGGGAATCCCGCTCGCCGTCGAGCTCGGTGCACGCAGCGTCGACCACCTCGAAGCGACCGGGGACGACGGCGTTCGGGCCCTCGCCGGCAGCGACGTGGCCGCCGTCCTGCTTCCCGTCGCGGCGCTCTTCCTCGGCCGGCCGATGCCGCCGGGGCGGGCGCTCGTCGATGCGGGAGCGATCGTCGCCCTGGCGACCGACTTCAATCCGGGCAGCGCGTTCTGCGAGAGCCTGCCCGTGGTGATGAGCCTGGCCTGCACGCAGCTCGGCCTCTCGCCTGCGGAGGCTCTTGCCGCTTGCACCGTGAACGCGGCCCACGTGCTCGGCCGCGCAGATCGCATTGGTCGCCTGGAGCCCGGGCACGCGGCCGACCTCCTCCTGCTCGATGCTCCAGACTGGCGCTACCTGGCTTACCATTTCGGAGGAGAGCACGTGGCCGTCGTGGTCAAGGAGGGAGAGATCGCATGGGAGCGGTGAGGCAGTGAGCTGGTGGGTTCCGCTTGCGTTCGTGGGCGCAGGACTGGCCGGCCTCCTGATCGCCTGGAGCCTGACGGCCGGACGGCCGCGGTCCGACCCTGCCGCCGAGCCCGCCTCCGGGCACGGAGCGCCGCGCAAGTCGCGCTATCGGCAGGACAACGACCTCGTGTGGAACCCCGTCGCCTTCGTCACGGCGGTCCTGCTCCTCGGCACGCCCGTCCTCATCGCTGTCCTGATGGAGGCCTTCTAGCGTGCCGAGCCGCAAGCAGCGCCGGAAGCGCGAGAAGCTCCAACGTCACGAGTACGAGTACGTGCTCGAGACCGAGGAAGGCGAGGAGGTCATCGAAGGCCCGCGCGCCGCGGAGGTGAAGGGCGCGGCGAACGGCAAGGCGGAGAAGGAGCCGACCGGCCTCGTCGACCGGCGCGGGCGGCCGATCCAGAAGCCGTCCCTCCAGCGCGTCCTCAAGCGGACGGCCATCTTCGGCCCGCTGATCGCCGTGTTCATCGTGGTCACGGCCGACGGCCTGACGATCGCGGGATTGATCTTCAACGTCGTCCTGCTCCTCGCCTTCTTCATGCCGTTCAGCTACATGGTCGACCTGTTCGTCTACCGCATGCTGCTGCGCAGGCACGAGAAGGAGCAGGCCGCGCGCAAGGCGCGCTAGCCGAGCGCCTTCGCCTTCTCGTTGCCGCGGTAGTGGCCCGGGCCCGGCCAGGGGGCCAGCAGAAGGAGGATCTTCGCGCCGCCGTCGCTGCTGACGGAGTGGCGCTCGTCCGGCTCGAAACGGGCGAGGGTGCCCGCCGGGGCCTCGATCTCGTCGTCGCCGGCCCTCAAGGTCACGGACCCTTCGACCACGATCACCCAGGCGTGCTCCTTGACCTGGTGATCCCCGAGCCTCTGCCCGGGATCGAGGCCCACGAGCACCGCCCGCGCCTCGTCCTGGCTGCGGAGGACCACCGGCGAGCGGCTTCCACCCGGCGTGGCTATCTCCGGGAGAATCCAGGTCTCCATCGGAGCGTCAGTCTAACTCTTGCAGGCGGCTAGACTCCGGCCCCGATGCCCCTCGAAGTCGAGCAGCTCGCCCTGGGCCCGTTCCAGTCCAACTGCTACGTCGCCCGGCGTCCCGGCGCGGACGAGGTGGTCGTCATCGATCCCGGCTGGCCGGGCGAGCTCGAGCGCATCCAAGCGGCCCTCGGCGGAGCTCGATGCGTCGGCATCCTCGTGACGCACGGCGACCTCGATCACATCGGAGGTGTCGTCGAGCTGGTCGAAGCGACCGGGGCGCGCGTCCACATGCCCTCGCTCGAGCGTGATCGACTCGAGCGCCCGGGCGACTACATCCCGGATGGGATCGAGGCAAGCCTCCGCGGCCATCAGGCCGAGGTTCTCCTCGAGGGGGCGGAGGAGCTCGACCTCGCCGGAATCCACTTCACGACGCTGAGGGTGCCCGGCCACACGGAGGGCCACCTCGCCTTCGCGGCCGAGGGCTGCGTCTTCTCGGGGGACGTGCTCTTCGCCGGCTCCGTCGGCCGCACCGACCGCGAGGGCGGGGACTGGGACACGCTGCTCGAGTCGATCCGCCTCCTCGTCGAACGTCTCCCGCCCGAGACCGTCGTCTACCCCGGCCACGGCCCGGCGACGACGCTAGGACAGGAGCTCGCGACCAACCCGTTCCTCGCCGAGCTCCGGGCCGCCGCGCCGTGAGGATCGAGGCGCCGCGGGGGACGCTGGACGTCCTTCCCGCCGAGCAGCCGCGCCGCCTGGCCGTGCTGCGCGCCGCAGATGACGTTGCGGACCTCTACGGCTACGGCCTCATCGTCACGCCGACGTTCGAGGACACCGAGCTGTTCGCCCGCACGTCCGGCGCCGGATCCGACGTGGTGCACAAGGAGATGTACACGTTCGAGGACCGCGGCGACCGCTCCCTGACGCTGCGACCCGAGGGGACGGCCGCCGTCGCGCGCGCGTATCTCGAGCACGGCCTCCACCGCGAGCCGCAGCCCGTCAAGACGTACTACGCCGGGCCGATGTTCCGATACGCGGCGCCGCAGAAGGGGCGGTACCGCGAGTTCTGGCAGATCGGCTTCGAGGCCATGGGCACCGACGACCCGGCCATTGACGCTGAGTTGATCGAGCTCTTCACGGCCATCGAGCGGCGGGCCGGGGTCACGCACACGCGGCTCGAGCTGAACTCCATCGGCGACCGCGAGTGCCGGCCCGCTTACGTCGAGCGGCTGCAGGCCTTCCTCACCGAGCGCCGCGACGAGCTCGACGAGGACACACGCCGTCGGGCCGACGTGAGCCCGCTCCGGGTCTTCGACACGAAGAACGAGGCCGTGCGCCGTGTGCTCGCCGAGGCGCCGACGATCGGCGAGTCGCTCTGCCCGTCCTGCGAGGAGCACTTCTCCGAGGTGCGGGCCTTCCTCGATGCCTACGGCGTCGAGTACGCGCTCGTGCCGACGCTCGTGCGAGGGCTCGACTACTACACGCGCACGGTCTTCGAGTTCGTGAACGAGGGCCTCGACGCGGCGCAGGCCTCGATCTGCGCCGGCGGGCGCTACGACTACCTGATCGAGGAGATCGGCGGCGACCCGACCCCGGGCGTCGGCTGGGCCGCCGGCGTCGAGCGTATGGCGTCGTCGAGCAGCGCCGACTCCGACGCGGCCGGCATCGACCTGTTCATCGCGTTCGAGGACCGCTCCCGCCGTCTGGAGATTCTCCCGTGGCTCGGCCTTCTGCGCGAGCGCGGCCTGCGCGCCGACACCGACTACGCCTCGCGCTCGCTCAAGGGCCAGCTCACACAGGCGAAGCGCCTGGAGGCCCGCGGCACGCTCGTCGTGTCCGAGAGCGAGCAGGTGCTGCGGCGCCCGGGCCGGGAAGACGTCGAGGTCGGCTCGCCCGACGAGATCGAGGAGCTGCTCGCCTGACCTGGCGCGACCTCATGTGCGGCGAGGTCCGGCCCGAGCACGTCGGCGAGCGCCTGACGCTGGCGGGCTGGGCGGACGGGCGGCGCGATCACGGGGGCCTCGTCTTCGTCGATCTCCGCGACCGCGCAGGGATTTGCCAGCTCGTGGTCAACCCGGAGCTCGCGCCCGAGGCGATCGAGGCCGCGCACGCAGTGCGGAACGAATTCGTTCTGCGCGCCGAGGGGACGGTCGTCCGTCGAACGCCGGAGAACGTGAACCCGGAGCTCCCGACGGGCGAGGTCGAGCTCCAGGTCGACAAGCTCGAGATCGTTTCTCGCGCGCCCGCGCTCCCATTCCAGCTCGACGAGGAGGGCGTGGACGAGACGCTGCGCCTGCGCTACCGCTGGCTGGACCTCCGGCGGCCGCGCATGCAGCGCAACATCGCCCTGCGGGCCCAGATGGTCTCGATCATCCGCCGCGAGATGGAGGCGGAAGGCTTCCTCGACATCCAGACGCCGATCCTCTTCAAGCCCACGCCCGAGGGGGCGCGCGACTTCATCGTCCCGAGCCGTCTCCAGCCGGGCCGCTTCTTCGCGCTGCCGCAGTCGCCGCAGATCCTCAAGCAGCTGCTCGTGATCGGCGGCTTCGACCGCTACTACCAGATCGCCATCTGCTTCCGGGACGAGGACCTGCGCGCTGACCGAGTCCAGGAGATCACGCAGCTCGACGTCGAGATGGCGTTTCCCGACCAGCAGTTCCTCTTCGCGCTGATGGAGCGGATGTGCGCCGCCGTGTGGCGCGAGGGGATCGGCGACGAGCTGGTGACGCCGTTCGAGCGCATGACCCACGCCGAGGCGCAGGCCCGCTTCGGAAGCGACAAGCCGGACCTCCGCTTCGGGCTCGAGATCGAGGACGCGACCGAAGCGACGCGCGGCTCGGAGTTCGGGGTCTTCGGCAACGCCCCGGCAGTGCGCTTCATCCGCGTGCCACAGGCGTTCTCGCGTGCCGAGCTCGAGCGCCTGGAGGAGGTCGCGAAGGAGTGGGGGGCGAAAGGGCTCGCGTACCTCGTCTACGGGGAGGACCGCGACGTCCGCTCGCCGATCGCGAAGTTCCTGTCCGAGGACGAGCTCGCGCTTTTCCGCGGCGAGCCGGGCTCCACGGTGCTCTTCGCCGCCGCAGAGCCAGCGATTGCCGCCCGCGTGCTCGGCGCGCTGCGCCTGCACCTCGGCCGGGAGCTGGGGCTGATCGACGAGAGCGCGTGGCGCTTCGTCTGGATCACCGACTTCCCGCTGTTCGAGTGGGACGAGGACGACGCGCGCTGGACGGCCGTTCATCACCCGTTCACGCGGCCGGCGCCAGGCTCCGAGCAGCTCGTCGCGAGCGACCCGGGTGCGGCAACCGCGCTTGCCTACGATCTGGTCGTCAACGGCATCGAGATCGGCGGGGGGTCGTTCCGGATCCACGAGCAGGAGCTGCAGGCCCGTGTCTTCGACGCGCTCCAGCTCTCCGCCGAGGAGCAGCGGCGCAAGTTCGGCTTCCTGCTGGACGCCCTCGCCATGGGCGCGCCGCCTCACGGCGGCATCGCGTTCGGGATCGAGCGCATGCTCATGGCCCTCGGTCGCGAGCAGAACCTGCGCGACATGATCGCCTTCCCGAAGAACCAGGCGGGCGTCGATCCGATGAGCGGAGCGCCGTCCGAGGTGGAGCAGGAACTGTTGCGGGAGCTTGGAATTCAGCTGCGTGCGAAGCCTGATTAAAGAAAGCCTTGCGATCCAGCCGATGAAGAAGGGCATACTTGTGTCGAGCCCGCGGTCAGAACGCGGAGGGGAGGCGTAGCGAACATGTCCACGCAAGAACCGGGTCGGGTCCAGCCGGGCCTCACACCCCTACCTCGCCTCGAGGACCTTCCGAGCGCTTCGGACGGCTTCGATCGCGCCAAGGTTCAGGAGGCCTTCGACGCCTTCCGGCGCCACGTCACCTCTCTTCAGGCCAACTTGCGCGTGCTTCAGGCCGCTCCGAAGAGCGCCATCACCGAGCCCTCCGGCCATGCCGTGCGCATGGACGCGCTGCACATCGTGCGCGCCGCCGCGGAGTTCGCCGACACGATCGAGCGCGACGCCCAGGACGCCGCGGCCAAGCAGGTCGGCCGCGCCGAGCAGGAGATCCGCGAGAAGCAGATGGAGCTCCAGCAGCAGGAGGCCGAGATCGCGCGCATCCGTCAGGAGACCGAGCGCCAGCGGACCGAGATCCTGAGCGCCTCGCGCAAGGAGTCCCGCGAGATCCTCACGAAGGCGAACCGCGACGCGACGGCCGAGCTGCGCGAGGCCGAGAGCCGCGGCAACCGCCTCACCGAGCAGTCGCGCCACCAGGCCACGGAACTCACGAACTCCGCGCGGGCCGAGGTCGAGCAGACCCTCGAGTGGGCGCGCGCCCAGGCCGACGTCATCGTCCAGCGTGCCCGCATGGGCGCGGAGCAGCTCCTCTCGGCCGCCGGCCACGGGGACGCCGCGATCCACGAGGCGGTCGACGCGATCGTCCGGGCGGCCGAGGCCACGGTCGCGACGCAGCGGGGCCCGCAGCAGCAGCCCGAGCTGCGCACCTCCGGTGCGTCCGCGCCGGACCTCGACGAGCCCGTCGCCGAGGAGCCGTCGGCTTCCGAGGAGACCGTGGAGCCGGAGGACGCTGCCGAGGAGGCCGGCGAGGACGAGCACGAGACGACTGAGGCCCGGGGGTCCAGCGAGGACGAGGGCACGGCGCCTTCGTAGGCGGGGTGCCGGCGCCGGAGCGTGCCTGACAGGCGCTCGATCTTCCGACTCCTCGCGCTGGCGGGCTTCCTCCTGACCGTCGCCTTGGCCCTGTGGCTGGCCGAGGTTCGTCCGCTTCTCGTCATCATCGTCATGGCTCTCGCGCTCGGCGTGGCCTGGTCCGTCGAGTGGCTTTCGTGGCGCCAGGAGGTGCCGCGGGAGGTCGTCGTCGAGGGCGCCGTCGCCACGGAGGCCGAGGAAGGCATCACCGTGCTTCCTCCGGTCGAAGAGCCGGTCGCCGCCGAGGCTCCTCCGGTGCCCTTCGAGGCCATGGAGGCCGAGCCCGTCGTCGAGCCCGAGCCCGCCGTCGAGGCCCCGCCGCCGCCCGTCATCGTCGCGCCGATCGCCTCCGAGCCTCCACCGCCGCCTCCGCCCGTCATCGAGCCCCCGGCCCCCGAGCCTGTCGCGACTCCGCCGCCGCCTCCTCCACCGCCGGCCCCCGAGCCTCCGCCGCCTCCGCCGCGCCCACCGCTGCGGCCCGTGCCACCGCCTCCGCCGGAGCCCACACCTCCGCCGCCGCTCCAACCGGCCGCGGAGCCAGTGCGCCCGGCGGCGTCGTCCGACGTCGTCGACCTGCGCCTGCGCGCGACGATCCAGCCGCGGCGCTGGAATCTCTGGGACCTCGAGCGCCGCGCCCGCGACGAGCTTCCGCGCGACCCGATCCGCTACGAGGAGTGGTCGTACCTCTTCGTCCACCTGCGCCAGTTCGCGACACCTGACGGGTCGCTCCCCACCGAATTCGACGGCCTCGTGCGCGAGTCGTTCGGCGAGCTGCTCGAGCGCGCCGGCTGATGAACGCGGCGCTCGCGCGGCGGCAGGCCGCACTGGCCGGTGTCGCCCTCGTCGGCGCGCTGGGCGCGATCGCGCTGACCCACGTCGGCGACGGCTCGAGCGAGCCGCCCCCGCGTCAGGCGGTGGTCGAGTGGGAGGAGGCCCAGGTGGCCACGTTCCCGGTGACCGAGGAGCCGACCGCCTGCGGCGTCACTCTCGCGCCGAACTCGTTCGGCGTCGCTCACCCCGTCCTCCCGTGCGGTGCGAAGCTCCTCATCGACCACCAGGGACGGCGCGCCGAGGCCGAGGTCGTCGACCGCGGCTCGGTCGACCCCGGCCGCTCGTTCGACCTCACGCCTGCCCTCGCCCAGCAACTCGGCATCGCCGGCGAGGCAACGGTGCGCTGGCGCTTCTCCGACTAGTCCTCGGCGGACACAGGACGCGCCCGCACGGGCCATGACCCGGGGTCAGACCCCGGGCGTGGCTTCGCCGGCCGTGTATCGATCGCCTGAGCAGGGGTTCCGGCGGGCGTACGGCCGGCCGGGCTTGGCTGTCCCGACCATCGGGCACGTCCCTCGCGGACGTGTCAGGGGTCAGACCCGGGACGTGGTCTGCCGGGACACGGCCGGGTGCCTGGCACGGGGCCATGGCTGCCGCGCTAAAGTAATCTCAGTGCTCGACCCCGTGCGTGGCCCTGAGCGCACATGTAGAACCAACACCTACTGAGAGGGAGCCCGAGTCCGGCCCCCGGGTCGGTAGGGCACCCACCTGGCAAGGCCAGGTTCCTCACGCTCGGAGCATCATCGGCGGGGTGGAGCACACTAATTTCATGGCCTCGCGAGAGCTGATCGGCAACGCCGCGCGCGACTGCGACCTCGCCTGGGTCGCCCTCACTGTCTCGCAGGGAAGGATCGCCGCCGCGCGGGGCGAGGGCCGCGGGACGCAAGCCCTCTGCCGCGACGTGACCGGGCTCGCGCTGCTCGAGGCCGCCGCCATCCCGGGAGAACCGCTCGCGCTCGACGCGCTGCACGACGCCCTCGGCCCGGCGGTTGCCGCGCGCCCGAGCCCGAACCGGGTTGCGGTTGCGATGAGCGGTGGCGTCGACAGCGCGGTCGCGCTCCTCGAAGCGAAGAACGCAGGACACGAGCCGGTCGGCGTCACGCTGCGGCTCTGGACCGATCCGGCCGGGCCCGACGGCGAGCGCGTGTGCTGCTCGCCGGCCGCCGTCGTCGCCGCCCGCGAGCTGTGCCACGGGCTCGGCGCGCCGCACGTGACGCTCGACCTGCGCGAGGGCTTCCGCCGCGCCGTCGTTACCCCGTTCGTCGCCGGCTACGGGCGAGGGGAGACCCCCAACCCGTGCATCCGCTGCAACGGCAGCTTCCGCTTCGCCGCGCTCCTCGCGTTCGCCCGCCGCATCGGGGCGGCTCGCCTCGCCACCGGGCACTACGCACGCGTCCGCGAGCACCGCGGCCGGCTGCTCCTCGCACGTGCCGCCGACGCCGCGAAGGACCAGTCCTACATGCTCGCCCGCCTCGATCCGCGCGCGCTCGACCGCGTCTGGTTCCCGCTCGGAGAGCGCACGAAGGACGAGACGAGGGCGCGCGCCCGCGCGGCCGGGCTCGCCGCGGCGCGCCGTCCCGAGAGCCAGGAGGCCTGCTTCCTCGCCGGGGGCGACTACCGAAGCTTCCTCGTCCGCCATGGCCTCGACCCCGCAGAGGGCCCGATCGTCGACGAGAGCGGCCACGAAGTCGGGCGACACGACGGCTTCTGGCGCTTCACGCCGGGCCAGCGCCGCGGCCTGGGCGTCGCCACCGGCGAGCCGCTGTACGCCCTGAGCACGGAGCCGACGACGAACACGGTCGTCGTCGGTCCGCGCGCCTCGCTCGCGCGCTCGCAGATTGCCGTCCGGTCAGGCCGGCTGCACGTCCCGGTCGAGCGCGCCGAGGCCAAGCTTCGCCACCGCTCGCCGAGCGCGCCCGCCTGGGTGGAGGCGACGGCGCGCGGCTTCCGCCTCGCGCTCGACGAGCCGGCCTACGGGGTCGCGACCGGCCAGGCCGCCGTCCTGTACGAGGAGGACGTGGTCGTCGGAGCCGGACTGATCTCGGCGGTGGCCTGAGTAGAATCCGGCGATGCCGCTGGCGAGCTTCGAGCCGATCGACGCCCTCTGGATCGCCCTCAGCGTGTTTTTCGTGCTGGTTGGCGTGGGGCTGGCGTATCTGCTCGTTCGCCTGGGCGGAACCGTTGGACGGCTTACATCGTTTCTCCAAGGACTGGAACGGGAGGTGCTCCCGGTGATCAACCAGGCCGGAGGGACGATGGAGCGCGTGAACGCGCAGCTGGACAAGGTCGACCTCGTGACCGACAGTGCGGTCGACGTGGCCGACAGCGTGGACACAGCCGTCCGAGCGGTGACGCTCGCTCTCGTGCGGCCCGTCCAGAAGATCTCCGGCCTGGCCGAGGGCATCGCCCACGGGCTCGCCTCGCTGCGGGTGCGCAAGAGCCCGCGGACCGCCTACCAGGCAGGCCGCGAGGCCTCCTCGCGGCGGGAGCAGGAGATCGCGGACGAGCTGAAGCGAGAGGGCAGCGATCGTGAGCGCTGACGCAATCACGCTCTCCATTCCGCACGAGAAGCCGTTCCACGGCGTGGCGCGGCTTGTCGTCGGCGGCCTCGCCGCCCGCCTCGAGCTCTCCTACGAGCACCTGGAGGACCTTCAGCTCGCGCTCGCCAGCGTGCTCGAGCGCGACGGCTATATCGCCGGGCAGGAGGTAACCGTCCGCCTGCTCGTGGGCCCGTCGTCGATCGGCATGGCGATCGGCCCGCTCGACCCAGAGGAGCTTCGCGCCGACCTCGAGCGCGAGCCCGAGGGCGGCGTCCCGCTCTCCCGGCTGCTCGACACGCTCGTGGACGAGATCGCCCTCGAGGAGGGCGAGGGCGGGCACTGGCTCCGGCTCGAGAAGCAGGTGCCGATGAACCGGCCCGAGCCGAAGGGCGAGCTGTGAGCGCGACCGGCGGACGGACCGACCGCGAGCTCCTGCGCCGCTACCACGCGGACGGCGACCTCGAAGCGCGCCAGCAGCTCATCGAGCAGTACCTCCCGCTCGTGCGCTCGCTCGCACGCCGCTACGCCAACCGTGGCGAGCAGCTCGAGGACCTGGTGCAGGTCGGCTCCATCGGGCTGATCAAGGCGATCGACCGCTTCGACGTCGACCGGGGAGTCGAGCTCACGACCTACGCCACCCCGAACATCATCGGCGAGATCAAGCGCCACTTCCGCGACAAGGGCTGGTCGGTGCGGGTCCCGCGCGGCCTCCAGGAGCTGAACGTCCGCCTCTCGCAGCTCCTGGAGCAGCTCACCGTCCAGTACGAGCGCTCACCGACGATCCCCGAGCTGGCCAAGGCGGCCGGCGTCACGGAGGAGGAGGTCCTGGAGGCGCTCGAGTCCGGACAGGCGTACACGACCGTTTCGCTCTCCACACCCTCGGGCCACGGCGAGGACGGGGCGCTCGACCCGCTCGAGTCGCTCGGGGAGCTCGAGCACGAGTACGAGGTGAGCGAGGATCGCGCGGTGCTCGCGCCTGGTCTCAAGGCCCTCGACGCGCGCGAGCGGCGCATCATCCACCTCCGCTTCTGGGAGGGGCTGACGCAGTCGCAGATCGCGCAGCAGGTCGGCATCTCGCAGATGCACGTCTCCCGGCTGATCCGCCGTTCGCTCGAGAAGGTCCGCGACGAGATCGCGACCGGGCAGAACGTCCCGTAGACGCTGCTCGGCCCGCTCGGGAATCACCTTAGAATCGAAGCATGCGCACCTCTGCGGAGCTCCGCGAGGGCTTTCTGGCCTACTTCGAGTCGAAGGGGCACATGCGGCTCCCCTCGTGGCCGCTGATCCCGCGCGCGGACGACCACTCGACGCTCCTCACCTCGGCGGGGATGCAGCCGCAGATGCCGTTCTTCCTCGGCCGGGAGCCGCCTCCGGCGCCGCTCACGGCCACAGCGCAGAAGTGCTTCCGCACGCCCGACATCGACGAGGTCGGGCTCGACGGCCACCACCTGACCTTCTTCGAGATGCTCGGCAACTTCTCGTTCGGGCAGTACTTCAAGGAAGGCGCAATCGAGCTGGCCACGGAGTTCATCCGCGAGCACCTCCGGATCGACTGGGATCGGATCTGGGCGACGGTGCACGCCGGTGACCCCGAGCTCGGGCTCGGCGAGGACGAGACCGCAATCGCCCTCTGGGAGGCGATCGGGCTGCCGCGCGAGCGGATTGTGGGGCTCCCGAGCTCGGAGAACTTCTGGTCGGTCGGCGGCCCTGGGCCGTGCGGGCCCGACTCCGAGATCTACTACGACTGGGGCGAGGAGTACGGCTGTGGCGATCCCGGCTGCGCGCCGGCGTGTCCGCGCTGTGACCGGTTCCTCGAGTTCTGGAACCTCGTCTTCATGGAGTACGAGCTGCACGTGGACCGCACGCTGACGCCGCTCCCGACGCAGAACGTCGACACCGGCATGGGAGTGGAGCGGCTGGCCGCGATCATGCAGGGCGTCCGCTCTGTCTACGAGACGGACGGCTACCAGGCGATCATGGGCTGGATCGAGGCGGAAAGCGGCGTCGCCTGGAACGCCGACGAGACCGCGACGAAGGCGCACCGGGTGCTCGCAGATCATGCCCGCGGGATGACCTTCCTCGTCGGCGACGGCGTCACGCCCTCGAACGAGGGGCGCGGCTACGTCCTCCGTCGAATCGTCCGCCGCGCGGTGCAGCAGGCCCGCAAGATCGGCCTCGACGACCTCTGGCGGCTCTCCGATGTGGTCGTCGAGCAGATGGCGCCGTGGTACCCGGAGCTGGCGGAGAACCAGGGCCGCATCCGGGATGTCCTGCGGGCCGAGGAGGAGCGCTTCTCGGAGACGCTCGTGCGCGGGATGCGGCTCTTCGAGGAGGTCGCGGCGAAGGGCGATGTTTCGGCCGAGGATGCCTTCGCCCTGACTGCGACCTACGGCTTCCCGGTCGAGCTGACGACGGAGCTCGCCCGCGAGCGCGGCCTCGCAGTGGACGAGGAGGGTTTCGGCACGCTCATGGCGGAGCACCGGGAGATCTCCCGTGCCGGCGCGGGCCGCGGTATCGAGCGGGCCGCAGAGTTCTCGCGCACCGCAGGGTTCGCAACGGAGTTCGTCGGCTACGAGAAGACGGACGTCCTCACGCAGCTCGGCGCGCTCGAGCCGCTCGAGGACGGGCTCTTCCTCGGCAAGCTGCGCGAATCCCCCTTCTACGCCGAGGGCGGCGGGCAGGTGACCGACCAGGGCTGGATCGAGAAGGACGGCGCGCGCGCCGAGCTCGTGGGCGCCTTCCGCTTCGGCGAGGACCAGGTACTGCTCTTCGAGGGCGAGGGCTTCGCCGCCGGCGACCGCGTCCGAGCGGTCGTCCCGTGGAAGGTGCGCTTCCCGACGACGGCCAACCACACGGCCACGCACCTCCTCCACAAGGCGCTCCAGGAGGTCCTCGGCGACCACGTCCGCCAGGCCGGCTCCGCCGTGCGCCCGGACAAGCTCCGCTTCGACTTCACGCACGCGCAGGCGCTCACGCCCGAGGAGCGCGAGGAGGTCACGGAGCTCGTCAACGAGCGCGTCTTCGAGAACCATGCGGTGCGCGCCTTCCTGACGCCGATCGACGAGGCCCGCCAGCTCGGCGCGACGATGCTCTTCGGCGAGAAGTACGGCGACATCGTCCGCGTCGTCGAGGTCGACGGCGTCTCGCGCGAGCTCTGCGGCGGCACGCACGTCCGCTCGACCGCCGAGATCGGCCCCTTCGTGATCCTCTCCGAGGGCTCCGTCGGCTCGGGCGTCCGTCGGATCGAGGCAGTGACCGCAGGAGACGCGTTCGCCTACCTGCGGGGCAAGGCGCACGAGGCGGAGGAGCTGCGCCGGGAGCTGGAGGCCGCCCGCAAGCAGGCGCCGAAGAAGGTTGCCACGGAGGGCGGACCGGAGATCGTCGACGAGCGCCGCAGCAAGGCGGGCGACGTCGAGGTGATCGTCATGGAGCTCGCCTCCTCGACGCCGGACGCGCTGCTCGAGCTCTCGGACTCCCTCAGGCAGAAACATGCGCCGGCGGCCGTCGTGCTCGGCACGCGCGAGGACGGGCGCGTCCATCTCGTGGTCAGCCTCGACCGCTCGCTCGAGGACCGCGGGCTGGACGCCGTCCAGGTCGTCAGACAGGCGGCCGCGCTCGTCGGCGGAGGCGGCGGCGGGCGACCGACGATGGCCCGCGCCGGCGGCAAGGATCCCGAGAAGCTCGGCGACGCGCTCGCCGAGGCGGAGAAGGTGCTGCTCGATGCACTCGCATGAGGCCGAGCTCGAGGCCCTGAGGCGGGAGAACGAGCGCCTGAGGCTGATCGGAGCGCGCGACCGGCGCCTGCTCGACATCGTCCTCGAGCAGAGCCCGCACGGCGTGATCATGAGCGACTCCCAGGGTCGGCTCGTCCTCCAGAACGAGGCGGCAGAGCGCATCTGGGCGGGCAGCGCGACCGCCGAGAACGTGAACGAGTGGAGCCGCTATCGCGGGTTCCACCCGGACGGGCGACCGTTCGAGGGCCACGACTGGGCCATGGCGCGCTGCCTGGAATCGCGCGAGGTCGTCGGGCCGGAGGAGTTTCACATCCGCCGCTTCGACGACACCGACGGCTGGCTCCTCGGCAGCGCCGCGCCGCTCGTGGAGGAAGACGGCCTGCTCCTCGGCGCGGTCGCGGTCTTCGCCGACATCACCGATCTCAAGCTGGGCGAGGCGGCCAATCAGCGCCGTGCGCTCGAGATCAACGACGACGTCGTCCAGAGCGTCAGCGCCGCGCGGATGGCGCTCGACCTCGAGCGACTGGACGACGTCCGGGAGGCCCTCACGAACGCGCTCGTCGCGGCGCGCAGGGTCGTGAACGACCTGCTCGCCGGCGACACGGAGGAGAACGCTCTGCGGCCCGGCGGGCTCAGGCGGCGAGACCCGGCGGCCCGGGAGTGACGCGCGTCCTGGTCTGCGACGACTCCCCGCAGATCCGAGAGCTCGTCAGGATCGTTCTCGAGCTCGAGGGAAACGAGGTCGTGAGCGAGGCCGCGAACGGCCGCGAGGCAGTAGCCGACGCGGAGCGCCTCCAGCCCGACGTCGTCGTGCTCGACCTCTCCATGCCGGTGATGGACGGGCTCGAGGCACTGCCCGAGATCAGGCGCGTCGCCCCTGAGGCGCGGATCGTCGTTCTCTCGGGCTTCGACAACGACCGCCTCGTCTCGCAGGCGCTCGCCCTCGGCGCCGACCGCTTCGTCCCCAAGGGCGGGGACCCGGACGAGATCGTCGACGCTGTAGCCGGTAAGGCTGCATAGGCGTCTTTGCCTCGAACTAGAATCGCGCGTCGGTGAAGGTCTTGGCCCTCGACTACGGCTCCGCACGGACCGGCGTGGCCGTGTCCGATCCGACCGGCACGGTCGCCCGGCCGCTCGAGATCGTCGAGCGCGCCGCGTCCGAGGCCGGCATCGCCCGGCTGGTCGAGCTCGCGGAGCGCGAGGGCGTTGAGCGCATCGTCGTCGGCCTGCCGGTGACGCTGCGCGGCGAGCTGGGAGCGCAGGCGATCGAGACCGAGCGTTTCGTTGACCGGCTCCGGGAGGCGACCGATCTACCGGTCGAGACCTTCGACGAGCGCTTCACGACCGCGCTCGCGCGAAGCAGCGGCGACACGCGGGCCGGGGAGGACGCCGTCGCCGCCGCGCACCTGCTCACGAGCTACCTGCAGTGGAAGGCCAGCAGCCGCCCCGCGTGAGGCGCGACTACCGCCGGAGGCGCGGTGGTGGTCGGGTCGCAGCGTTGATCGGCGTGCTGGTCGGCTTCGGCCTGCTCGCCGCGATCGCCTGGGCCGTCGCCGGGGTCGGTTTCGGATCGGAAGCCGGCGGCTCGTCTGAGGTGGACACGAGCGCGCTCGACACGGCGCCGGCCAAGCCCGTCCTGCGCATCATCTTCCCGGAGGGGTTCACGCGGAAGCAGATGGCGGCGCGCATCGCGGCCGTCAACAAGATCGCGCGCGACGAGCGCGGGATCTCCCCGTCGCTGCGCCCGAAGGCCTACCTGGCGGCCACCGAGCAGGTCGCGAAGCTGCCCGCGGACTTCAAGAACGCGGATGCACCGAACCTCGAAGGCTTTCTCTTCCCGGCCACCTACGACTTCAACGAGGACACGACCTCGGCGCAGCTCGTCGACGACCAGCTCGCGGCCTTCGAACGGGCCTGGAGCCAGATCGACATGAAGTACGCGCGCTCGAAGAACCTCACGCCCTACGACGTGCTCATCATCGCCTCGATGGTGGAGAAGGAGGTGCAGGTGCCGCGCGAGCGTCCGCTCGTCGCGGCGGTCATCTACAACCGCCTAAGCAGACAGATGCCGCTCGGGATCGACGCGACCGTCCGCTACGGCTTCGACATCCCGCCCACGGAGCCGATCCTCCAGAGCCAGCTCGACTCCGACAACCCCTACAACACGCGCAAGCTTCCGGGCCTTCCGCCGACGCCGATCGCGAACCCGGGGCTCGCATCCATCCAGGCGGCGGCGCACCCGGCCGAGGTCGACCTCCTCTACTTCGTGCGCAAGGCCGACTGTCGCAGCCACTTCTTCACGGCGAGCCAGGAGGAGTTCGACAACTACCCGCGCGCAGGCCTCCAGTGCGGATAGGCGGCGAGACCAGGCTCGTCGGACTGCTTCGCCACCCGCTTCGAGACTCGCTCTCGCCGCCGATGCAGAACGCCGCCTTCCAGGAGGCCGGGCTCGACTGGGCCTATGTCGCGCTGCCCGTCGAGCCGGAACGTCTCGAGGCCGCCGTCGCGGGCCTCGTCGCGCTCGGGTTCCAGGGAGCGAACGTCACGATCCCGCACAAGACCGGCGTGCTCGCGTTCTGCGACGAGCTCGACCAGGTCGCGTCGCGGGGCGGGTCCGTCAACACGCTCGTGATCCGCGAGGGACGGGTTCTGGGCTCGAGCACCGACGGGCTCGCGGTGACGGGCGCGGTCGAGGCCGAGGGCGCGCGGGTGCTCGTCCTCGGCGCCGGCGGCGCGGCGCAGGCCGTCGCGACCGCGCTCGTGGACGCAGGCTGCGCCTCCCTCCGGGTCGGAGCACGGTCGCCCGAGAAGGCGCACGCGCTCGGCGCCCGCCTGCGCGGCCTGGCGCCCGACCGCTCGGTCGAGGCCGACGACGCGTGGCCACCGTCGGCGGGCGACGCCGACCTCGTCCTCAACGCGACCCCGGTTCGCGACGAGCTGCTCGTCGACCTGGGCGGCGTCCGGCAGGTCGTGGACATGGCCTACAAGCCCGACGGGAGCGAGACCGCGCTCATCGCGGCTGCCCGGGAGGCCGGCTGCGACCGTGTAGTCGACGGGCTCGACGTCCTGGTCGCCCAGGGAGCGGCGTCGTTCGAGCGCTGGACGGGCGTGGCCGCCCCGGTCGAGGTCATGCAGGCGGCAGTCCGAGAGCGCAAGTAACACAGTGTTACTTGGGAGGATCTTCGTGGCGCCAGGGCATTTCGGCCTGGGCGCGCCGTAGGCTTTCCCCGTGGCTCTCACCCTGACCACCGCCGGCGAGTCGCACGGGCCCGCGCTCGTCGCGATCGTCACCGGCCTCCCGGCAGGCCTCGAGCTCGACCGCGCCGCGATCGAGGACGACCTCCGCCGCCGGCAACAGGGCTACGGGCGCAGCCCGCGCCAGCAGATCGAGACGGACGAGGTCGAGGTGCTCGCGGGGCTTCGCCACGGCAGGACGCTGGGGACGCCGCTCGCGCTCGTCGTCCGCAACCGCGACCACAAGAACTGGACGTGGGGGATGAGCCCGTGGCCGCCCGAGGGAGAGCCGACGGGGAAGGGCAAGGAGGCGGTCACGCTCCCGCGCCCGGGGCACGCCGACCTCGCAGGCGTCATGAAGTACGGCCTCTCCGACGTGCGAGACGCCCTCGAGCGCGCCAGCGCGCGGCACACGGCGGCGATCGTCGCTGCGGGAGGCGCGGCCAAGGCGCTCCTGCGCGAGATCGGCATCGAGGTCGCGAGCAGCGTCGTCACCGAGCAGCTGGAGCAGAAGATCGACGACGCGCGGGCCGATCGCGACACGGTCGGAGGGATCGTGGAGGTTCGCGGGCGAGGTGTCCCGCCGGGCCTCGGCTCCTACGCAACGAAGGAGGACCGCCTCGACGCCCGCCTGGCCTGGACGCTCATGGGCACGCAGGCGGTCAAGGGCGTCGAGATCGGCGACGGGTTCGGGCTCGCGGCACTCCGCGGCTCCGAGGCCCACGACGAGATCTTCCGCGACGAGGCCGGCTACCGGCGGAAGACGAACCGCGCGGGCGGGATCGAGGCCGGCATCTCCAACGGCGAGGAGATCGTCGTGCGCGCCGCCATGAAGCCGCTGCCGACGCTGATGAAGCCGCTGCGGTCGGCCGACCTCGAGACGGGCGAGCCCGCGCAGGCGCTCGTCGAGCGCTCCGACGTCGCAGCCGTCGAGGCCCTTGCCGTCGTCGCCGAGGCGTGCGTCGCGTTCGAGCTGGCCCGCGCCGCGAAGGAGAAGTTCGGCGGCGACGCGCTCGACGACTTCGTGGGTGCCTGGCGCGCGTACGTGGAGCGCATCTCGTGGTCGGCGCCCTAGGCCGCCACCTCGCGATCTCGGGGTTCATGGGCGCCGGGAAGTCGACGGTCGGCTCCCGCGTGGCCGCGCTGACGGCACGGCCGTTCGTCGACCTCGACCGGCTGATCGAGAAGCGTCACGGACCGATCCCGGAGCTCTTCGAGAAGCGGGGAGAGGCCGAGTTTCGCCGCCTCGAGGAGGAGACGCTCGCAGAGGCGCTCGCCGGCCCCGACGCGGTCATCGCGCTCGGCGGCGGCGCCGTGCTGTCGCCGCTCAGCCGCGAGCGGCTGAGCGCGCCGCGCCTTCACCGTGTACCTCGACGTCGGCGTCGAGATGGCCTGGAAGCGCGTTCGCGGCTCCGACCGGCCGCTCGGCGAAACGCGAGGCGGACTTCCGCAAGCTCTACGAAGCCCGGCAGACCGTCTACGCCGAGGCGGCAGACGCCTCCGCGGCGAGCGTCGAGGACGTCCTTCTCGCTGCCCTTCGCATCACGGTTCCGGGCGGGATCAGCACGAGCGGCCCTGCAGTCGTCGTGGCGGACGAGCGCGTGCTTCGGCTCCATCCGCCGGCGTCTGACCGGCCGGTGCTCACCGTCCCTGCCAGGCGAGGCGGCCAAGTCGCTGGCCGTCGTGGAGCGGCTCTGGCGCGAGCTCACACTCGGCCGCGACGGCACGATCGTCGCGCTCGGCGGCGGCTCGACGACGGATCTCGCAGGCTTCGTCGCCGCGACGTACCTGCGCGGGATCCGCTGGATCGCCGTGCCCGACGACGCTCACGGCCAGGTGGACGCCGCGATCGGCGGCAAGACGGGGATCAACACTCCCGACGGGAAGAACCTCGCCGGCGCGTTCCACTTCCCGGAGTCGGTCGGCATCAATCCGAGCGTCCTCGTCACGCTCCCCGACGAAGGAGCGGCGCGCGGGCATGGCAGAGGTGGTGAAGACCGGCCTTCTCGCCGGCCACGACGTCTGGAAGCTTCCAGGAGGTGGACATGATCCACGCCTGCGCCGACGTATAAGGCCGCCGTCGTCCTCTCCGACCCGTACGAGACCGAGGGCCGGCGCGCCTGGCTCAACCTCGGGCACACGTTCGCGCACGCGCTCGAGGCCGGCTCCGACTACGCCGTCTCTCACGGCGAGGCGGTCGCGCTCGGGCTCCTCGCTGCCCTCCGCATCTCGGGTCAGCCGACGGACGTGGTGGAAGAGATCCTGTGCCCCGAACCGGTCGAGGCCGACCTCGACACGGCCTGGGCCGCGCTCAAGCGGGACAAGAAGGGCAAAGGCGTCTTCGTCCTCCTCGAAGCGCCCGGGAAGCCCGTGGTGACCACGGTCCCGGACGGCGAGGCCCGCGCCGCGCTGGCGGCGCTCATACGGCAGTAGACTCGCCGCCATGCAGGTGGCCGTCCTCAACGGCGTCAATCTCGACGTGCTCGCCCAGCGAGACCCGGAGCTCTACGGCGGCCTCAGCTACGGCGAGCTGGAGACGCGCATCTACGGGTGGGCGCGCGAGCTCGAGTTCAGCGCGCGCTGCTTCCAGACGAACCACGAGGGCCAGTTCGTCGAGTGGTGCCACGACTCCACGCGGTGGGCGAACGGGCTCATCGTCAACCCGGGCGCCTGGAGCCACTACAGCTACGCGATCAGGGACGCGCTCGAGCTCTGCGGCGCCCCGGTGGTGGAGGTTCATCTCTCCAACATCGACGAGCGCGAGGACTGGCGGCGGCACTCGGTCATCACCGACGTCGTCGCCCATCGCATCGTCGGCAAGGGCCCTGACGGCTACAAGGAAGCACTCATCTATCTCAAGGAGCAGGGATGAACGACCGCATCGCACGGCTGCGGGGGGAGCTGGGCTCGCTCGGCGCGGCCACGTTTCTCGCCACGAACTCCACCAACGTCCGCTATCTCACGGGCTTCGACAGCTCGAACGCCGCCGTCCTCGTCGACGGCGACCGCGTCCTCGTCGCCACCGACGGCCGCTACGCCGAGGCGGCCCGAAAGCTCGACGGTGTGGAACTCATCGAGGCCGACCGCGACATCTTCGGGTTTCTCGGAACGCGCCTGGGCGAGCTGGCCTCCTCGCCGATCGCCTTCGAGGCGGACTTCGTCACCGTCGCCGCCCACGGTGCGCTCTCGGCGAACGGCTCGACGCTCGTGCCGGCCAAGGGCGTCGTCCTCGGGCTTCGTGCGGTCAAGGAGAACGCCGAGCTCGACGCGATCCGGGCTGCCGCGCGCGTCACCAGCGCCGCCTACGAGCGCCTGGCCCAGGAATCCGTCGTCGGCCGCACCGAGGCAGACGTGGCCTGGTGGTTCGAGAAGACGCTGCGTGACGAGGGCGCGGACGGCCTGGCGTTCCCCGTCATCGTCGGCGCCGGCCCGAATGCCGCGCTGCCGCACCACCACCCGGGCGATCGAAAGATCGGGCCCGGCGAGACGATGATCGTCGACGCCGGCGCCCTCGTCGACGGCTACTGCTCGGACTGCACGCGCACGTTCGCCACGGGCGAGCTCCCCGAGCTGCTGCAGCAGGGCTACGACCTCTGTCGTTCGGCGCAGGAGAACGCGCTGGCCGCGGTTCGCCCCGGCGCGACGGGGGCCGAGCTAGACGCGATCGCGCGCGACGAGATCGAGGCGTCGGGCCTCGCGCCCGTGCTCCACGGCCTCGGCCACGGCCTCGGTCTGGACGTCCACGAGCTTCCAGTGCTGCGCCCGTCCTCGACGGACATGCTCGTCGCCGGGAACGTCGTCACTGTCGAGCCGGGCGTCTACTTCGCCGGCCTGGGCGGCATCCGGATCGAGGATCTGGTCATCGTCGGCGAGGACGGGCCCGAGGTGCTGACGACGTTCACGAAGGATCTGGTCACGATCCACTAGCCACTAGACTCCTGCCCGTGGCCGAGACCGTCTCCACCAACCAGTTCAAGAACGGCATGCACGTCGAGCTCGACGGCCAGGTCTGGCGCATCGTCGAGTTCCAGCACGTGAAGCCCGGCAAGGGCGGCGCGTTCGTGCGCACGAAGCTCAAGAGCCTCGAGTCCGGCTCGGTCGTCGACAAGACCTTCCGCGCCGGCGAGAAGATGTCTCGCGTCCGTACCGAGACGAAGAACGTCCAGTACCTCTACGACTCCGGCGACGAGGTCGTCTTCATGGACCAGGAGACGTACGAGCAGTTCGCGCTCCCGCGCAACGACGTGGCCGGCGAGCTCGACTTCCTGCAGCCGTCGGCCAGCGTCCAGCTCCTGACGGTGGACGGGCGCCCTGGCGGGATCCAGCTGCCCACGTCGGTCGAGCTCGGCGTGTCCGAGACGGAGCCCGGCGTCCGCGGCGACACGGTCTCGAACGTGACCAAGCCGGCGACGCTGGAGACGGGGGCCATCGTGCAGGTGCCTCTCTTCGTCAACGTCGGCGACCGCATCAAGGTCGACACGCGCGAGCGCCGCTACATCTCGCGCGCGTAGTCAGTCATGCCGCACCTCGTCGACACGACGATCCGGCTCCTGTCCCAGGAGCCGCTCGCCGAGCGCGTCTCCGCAGCCGGCCTCTACGAGCTCGCGGCCGAGCTGGACAAGGCGGGCTTCGCCTGTCTGGAGGTTTCCGGCGGCGGCTGCTTCGACAGCGCCGTTCGCCGGGGCGTCGAAAGCCCGTGGGAGCGCATCCGCTCCATCCGCGCGCGCTGCTCGACCCCGCTGGGGATGGCGCTTCGCGGCAGATTTCTCGTCGGCGCGCGCCCGGTCTCGGGCGACCTCGTCCGCCGTTTCGTGGCGAGCGCTGCAGGGAGCGGCATCGATGTGTTCCGCATCCACGACCCCCTCAACGACCTCTCGAACCTCCGCGAGGCCGCCGACGCGATCCGCGACGCGGGCAAGGAGCTGTCTGTCGGCCTCGTGCACAGCCCCGGGCCGACCGGCGAGACGGAGGTGTTGCTCGAGCGGGCGAACCAGCTTGCCGACCTCGGCGCGGCGCGCGTCCTCATCCACGACCCGGCCAGCTCGCTCCACCCGGCCAAGGCCCGCGAGCTCGTCGAGCGCGTGCAGGAGGCCAGCGGGCTGCCGGTCGGGCTCCACTGCCAGGGTGCCGGCGGCGTGGCGCTTGCGGCTGCGATCGAGGCTGTGCGCGCCGGTGCCGAGCGCATCGCCTGCGCGCTCTACCCGGTCGCGCTCTCGCTCCATCGCGTCTCGGCTGAGGCACTGACGCAGGCGCTCGCCGGGCTCGGGCACGACGCCGGGGTCGACCTGGACGTGCTTTGGCGCGGATCGGAGCTCGTGGACGAGGCGCTCGGCGACGAGCCGGTGCCGCCGCTCTCCCCGCGCGTGGCCGTACGCGCCGCGGAGTACAGCCTTCCCGCCGGCCTCGTCGCGGAGCTCGACGCGAGGCTGCGCGAGCACGCCTCCGCCGACCGGCTGGACGAGGTGCTCGAGGAGCTGACGACGATCCGGCGCGAGTGCGGCTGGCCGCCGCTCGCGTCCCCGATCGGCCAAGTGCTCGGCTCCCAGGCGCTCCTGCACGTCCTCTCCGCTCAGCGCTGGCGCTTCGTCGTGGACGAGCTGCGTGACCTCGTGGAGGGGCGCTACGGCTCGCCGCCGGCCGAGGTCGATCCGACCGTCCGCCGCGCCGTCGAGCTGCTGGGTGACGGCGTGCCGATCGTGGACAACGGCCCGAAGGCGCTCGACGAGCTGCGCGAGGACGCGGAGGGCCTCGCCTCGAGCGAGGAGGAGCTGCTCCTGCTCGCCCTCTACGACGAGGACGCCGAGCCGCTGCTCCGTGCGGTACGTGGACGCGGCAGCCGCGACGAGTCCAACACGGCCGGGCTGACGCCGAGCGAGGCCGAGCGGCTCCGCGAGATCATTCGGGTCGTCCAGGAGTCGGGAATCGGCGAGGTGACGATCGAGGAGGGCGAGATGCGCGTCACGGTGCGCCGCTCCGACGAGCGTGCCGAGGTCCCCCTCGCGAGCGTTGCCGTGCCGACCGCGCCCGTGCACGAGGAGCCGGAGGGCGCGACCGAGCCCCTCGCTTCCGACGTCATCAGGATCGAGTCGCCGATGGTCGGCACCTTCTACCGCGCGCCGGAGCCGGGCGCGGCGCCGTTCGTCGAGGAGGGGGACACCGTGGAGACGGGCCAGACGCTCTGCATCCTCGAGGCGATGAAGCTGATGAACGAGGTCAAGGCGGAGTCCGAAGCCGTCGTGCGGCGCATCTGCGTCGACAACGAGAGCGCCGTCCAGTACGGCGACCTCCTCTTCGAGCTCGAGCCCCTGAACGGCCGGCCGCTCGACGCGCTCTAGTGCCGCGCCAGAGCCTTCTTAACTCTAGGGGCACCCCTCTCCCACCACCCGCTTTCGAGCGTAACGCCGGGAATGGCGCGCGTGGCGCGCGGAACGTGCCGGATGGCGCGCAAGCAACGACAACTTTCGCACCGCGCCCATGTTCCGCCGCGTCCTGATCGCCAACCGCGGCGAGGTCGCCGTGAGGATCGTGCGCGCCTGCCGCGAGCTGGGGGTCGAGGCCGTCGCCGTCTACTCCACCGCCGACCGCGACTCGCTCCACGTCGAGCTTGCTGACCAGGCGGTTCACATCGGGCCGCCCGCGGCCGCCCAGAGCTACCTGAACGTCCCCTCGCTCGTCGCCGCGGCCACGACCACCGGCTGCGAAGCCGTCCATCCCGGGTGGGGCTTCCTGGCGGAGAACGCCGCCTTCGCTGCCGCGTGCGAAGACAACGACCTCGCCTTCGTCGGCCCCCGTCCCGAGTCGATCGAGGTCATGGGCGACAAGATCCGCGCCAAGGAGGCGGCCGCGAGCGCCGGGGTCCCGCTCGTTCCCGGCTCGGACGGGTCAGCCACACTCGAGCAGGCGCGTGCTCTCGCGGGCGAGATCGGCTTCCCGCTGCTGCTCAAGGCTGCGGCGGGGGGCGGAGGCCGCGGGATGAGGCTCGTGGCCGACGCCGACGAGCTCGAGTCCGCCTACCGGACGGCCTCGGCGGAGGCGCTGGCGGCCTTCTCGGACGGCTCGCTCTACGTCGAGCGGGCGATCGTCGACGCCCGCCACGTCGAGATCCAGGTGCTCGGCGACGGGCAGGGCCGCGTTCTCACGCTCGGAGAGCGCGACTGCTCGATCCAGCGACGCCACCAGAAGCTCGTCGAGGAGGGCCCGTCCCCGGCGGTCACAGAGGAGATCCGCGTCGAGATGGAGGCCGCCGCGCGCCGCGCCACGGAGACCCTGCGCTACCGGGGCGCCGGGACGATCGAGTTCCTGCTCGACGCCGAGGGCCGCTTCTATTTCATCGAGATGAACACGAGGCTCCAGGTCGAGCACCCCGTGACCGAGCTGCTCACGGGCGTCGACCTGGCGCAGGGCCAGCTGAGGATCGCGGCCGGCGAGGGGCTCCCACGCGAGGGCAGGGCCGAGCTGCTTGGCCACGCGATCGAGCTCCGCATCAACGCGGAGGACCCGGCGCACGACTTCCGGCCGGCCCCCGGAACCGTGACGCGCTTCCGCCCGCCGCTCGGGCCGGGGGTCCGCGTCGACACGCACGTCGTCGACGGGTACGTGATCCCGCCCTTCTACGACTCCCTGATCGCCAAGGTGATCGTGTGGGCGGAGGACAGGCCGGCCGCGCTCCGCCGCGCCGTGCGGGCGATGACAGAATTCCAGCTCGAAGGAGTGCCGACGACACGGGAGCTGGCCATCGACATCCTGGAGAGCGACGAGTTCGCGAGCGGCGACTACACGACCGCGTTCCTGGGCGACGTCGGCGGGTCGTTCGGCTCCATGGCCGGGGAGGCCGCGTGAGCGGACGGCGCGCGGCCAGGCGCACCGCGCTCGAGCTCCTCTACCAGTGGGACCTCACCGGCCAGCCGCTGGCGAGCCTGCACGAGGGCGACGTGGACGAGTTCGCGCTCGAGCTCGCCGAGGGCGTCGCCGAGCAGGCGCCCGAGCTCGACGAGCGCATCAGCGAGGCCTCCGACGAGTGGCGCGCCGACCGTCTGGGGGTCGTCGAGCGTAATGTCGTCCGCATGGGCCTCTTCGAGCTCGACCGCGGGGACGTCCCCGTCGAGGTGGCCGTCGACGAGGCCGTCTCGCTGGCGAAGCGCTACGCGAGCGAGGATGCAGGCCGTCTCGTGAACGGGATCCTCGGACGAGTCGTGCGGGAGGCGAGGCAGTGAACGAGCCCGACTCGGTCATCCGCCTCCAGGAGCTGCTCGAGAAGGTCGAGGCCGCCCGCGCGCAGCTCGAGCGCTCCGAAGACCCCGAGCAGGCCGTCCAGGTCCTGCAGGAGCTCGCCGAACTCGCCAAGGAGGTGCAGGTCGAGGTCGAGCGCGCGCGCAGGGAGACGGATGAACAGTCCTGACGATCTGCGGCGGCTTACGGACGACTTCCTCGGAGGCCTGCCCTTCGCGGCCGAGCTCGGCAGGCTCGAGGCTGCGCTGCGCTACTCGCTCCTCGGCGGCGGCAAGCGGATCCGCCCGGTCCTCTGCCTGGCCACCGGCGAGGCGCTCGGGCTGGACGCTGAGGAGCTCCTGCCGGCGGCGTGCGCGCTCGAGCTCGTGCACACGTTCAGCCTCGTCCACGACGACCTGCCCGCCCTGGACGACGACGACCTGCGCCGTGGGCAGCCGAGCGCCCACGTGCAGTTCGGCGAGGACGTGGCCATCCTGGCCGGTGACGCGTTGCTCGCGGAGGCCTTCCGCCTCGCGCTGCGCTACCCCTCGCCCGACGTGGCGCGCGAGCTCGCCGACGCGACGCTCGGCATGATCGGCGGGCAGTACCTCGACGTCACGACCGACGGCGAGCTCGGTCCCGACGACCTGCGGCGGCTGCACGCGCTGAAGACCGGCCGCCTCCTGCGCGCGTCGGTGACGAGCGCGACCGCCGTCGCGGCGCTTCCGGACACGGAGCGGGAGGCCTGGCGCGCATTCGGCGACGAGCTGGGCGTGCTCTTCCAGATCGTCGACGACATCCTCGACGCCACCGGCACGGCCGAGGAGCTCGGCAAGACGCCCGGCAAGGACGAGGCCGCCGGCAAGGTCACCTACGTCTCGCTCCACGGCCTCGAGCGCGCGAGCGAGCTCGCCGACGAAGCCCGCGGGCGCGTGCAGGAGCGGCTGGACGGGCTCCCGGCGGACACGTCGGTCCTGGCGGACATCGTCGCCACGATCCGCGATCGGCAGGCGTAGGGGCTGTGCTTCACCGGGAGACGCCGAACGGCACGGTCGTGATCGGCCAGCCGGCGCACGCCTGGGTCTCCGGCCAGCTCGCGCGGGCCTGGGCGGTTCCGTTCGAGCCGTGGGAGGAGGTCTGCCTGGCGGCCGACCAGCACGACATCGCCTGGACGACCTGGGAGCGCCTGCCCGAGCTCGACCCCGAGTCGGGTCTGCCGTACACGTTCTCCGCGCTCCCGCGCCTGCGGCGTCTCGAGCTCTGGTCCGGCGCGGCCACGCTGCTCCTCCCGCAGTCGCGCTACGCGGCGCTGCTCGTCTCGCTCCACGGCACCTTGCTCGTCGAGCGCTTCCCGCCCGGGGGTGACGAAGCCGTCCAGCGCGCCCTCGCCGACTATCTGGAGCGGGAGCGCGACTTCCAGGCCCGCATGCTCGAGAGCCTGCGCGGCGACCCTTGCTACCTGGCGCACGCAACGGCCGAGGCCGTGGAGCGGAACCGCGACCTCATCTTCGCCTGGGACGGGCTCTCGCTCGCCCTCCTTCACGGTGTCGACGGGGAGAAGCGCGCGGGTGGACACCTCCTCACTGCCGTCGACGGCGATCCGACCCAGGTGACGGTCTCGCCGTGGCCGTTCCACGATGACGCGGTGGCGCTCGTCTGCGACGGGCGCGTCCTCGTGGAGAGGTTCGCAGACGAACGCGAGCTCCGGCGCGGCCTCGCCAAGGCGCCCTGGACGACGATCGTGACGACGCTCGTTCCTGCATGAGCGGCCTCATTCGTGACACTTCGCCGGGCGATTGACGGGGTACGCTCTCGCCGTGAGCCCGAAGAAGCGCCTGGACGTGCTGCTCGTCGAGCGTGGGCTTGCCGAGAGCCGCTCCCAGGCGCAGGCTCTCGTCCTGGCCGGGCGCGTCAAGGGGCATGCGAAGGCAGGCGAGCAGGTCGACGAGGGCGCCCGGCTCGAGGTCGCCGAGGGCGCCCGCTTCGTCTCGCGCGGGGGCGAGAAGCTCGCGTACGCGCTCGAGGCCTTCGGGATCGATGTCACGGGTGAGGACTGCCTCGATGTCGGCGCCTCGACCGGCGGGTTCGTCGACTGCCTCCTCCAGGCCGGAGCCGCGCGCGTGATCGCGCTCGACGTCGGCTACGGCCAGCTCCACCCGAAGCTCCGTGACGACCCCCGCGTGACCGTCCTCGAGCGGACGAACGTGCGCAGCCTGCGCTGCGACGAGCTTCCGTACCGCCCGACGTTCCTCACCTGCGACGTCTCGTTCATCGGCCTCGACAAGGCGGTTCCCCCGGCGCTGGCCTGCGCCGCGCCCGGCTGGCACGCCGTCGTGCTCGTGAAGCCGCAGTTCGAGGCAGGCCCTGCTGACGTGGGCAAGGGCGGCGTCGTGCGCGACCCGGAGGTCCATCGCCGTGTCGTGCAAGAAGTCGCCGGCCAGGCGGAGGCGTGGGGGGCGCGCGTTCTGGGCGAGGCCGAGTCGCCCGTGCGCGGGCCGAAGGGCAACGTCGAGTTTCTCCTCCACCTCGCCGAGGCCGCGTGACGGAAACGGTTCGCAGGATCGGAGTGATGGCGACGCGCGGGCGTCCCGATGTCGTCGCCGACGCCGGGCGCCGGGTGAACGAGGCCGCCGCGGCCGCCGGCGTCGAGGTCGCCCCTGCTGAGGAGGACGGGCTCGACCTCGTGGTCGTCCTCGGCGGCGACGGGACGATGCTGCGCGCGCTCCGCGCGACGCTCGGGACCGGCACGGCCGTCTTCGGCATCAACTTCGGCCGCGTCGGGTTCCTGACGACCGCGGACGGCGCCCAGCTGGACGAGGCGCTCGCGCGGGCGCTCTCGGGCGACTTCCGCGTCGTCGATCTCTGCTCGCTCGAGGCGCGGCTGAACGGCGAGACGCACGCCGCGGTCAACGACGTCGTCGTCACGAGCTCGCGCCCCGGGCGCATGGTCGCGCTCGGCTGGGAAGTGGGCGGCGAGCGGCTCGACGACCAGCCCTGCGACGGGATGATCTGCTGCACGCCTTCGGGCTCCACCGCCTACAACCTCTCGAACGGCGGGCCCGTGATGATGTGGGGCCTCGAAGCGATGGCGATGACCTTCGTCGCGCCGCACTCACTGCGTGCGCGGGCCCTGGTCGTCCCTCGCGGGCTCGACGTCCGCGTCACGAACCGCAGCAAGGAGCTCCCGGTCACCGTTCTCCTCGACGGCCACCCGGTGGCCGACCTGGAGCGCGACGACGACATCGAGGTGGCCGTGGGCTCCGACCACAGCCGGCTCGCCGTCCTTCCCGAGGTGACCTTCTTCACCCGCTACCACGAGGTCTTCCCCTAGGTGCTGCGACGGCTGCGCATCGAGAGCTTCGTCCTCATTCGCGAGGCCGACCTCGTCTTCGCGCCCGGCCTGAACGCGGTCACGGGGGAAACCGGGGCGGGAAAGACGATCTTCGCCCAGGCGGTCGGGCTCCTGCTGGGCGCCCCCGGGGACGCCGGCTACCTCGGGCCGGGCGCCGAGGAGGCCTACGTCGAAGCGGAGCTCGACCTGCCCGACGGCATCCTCGACGATGCCGAGCACGCTGCCGTCGCCGAGCTGCGGCCGGCAGGGGAGGAGGGGCTCGTGGCCGCACGCCGCGTGTTCGCCGACGGGCGCACGCGTGCGTATGCGTGGGGGCGCGCCGTCCCGCGGGAGGACCTGGCCGCCCTCGTCGAGCGGCTGCTCGCCATGTCAGGGCAGTTCGAGCAGCGCCGGCTCGCCCGCCCCTCGCACCAGCTCGACGTGCTCGATGCCTTCGTCGGCGAGGAGCAGCTGCGCCGCCGCGCCGAGCTCAGGCGCGTGTGGCGAGACCTCGTCGCCGCGCGACGCCGGCGCGACGAGCTCGCCGGGGACGCCGCCGGCCGTGCTCAGCGCCTCGCCGAGCTCGAAGAGCTCGTTGCCCGCACCGAGGGGATGGAGGCGGGCGACGAGGAGCGGCTCCTGGCCGAGCGCGGCCGGCTTCGCCACGTGACCGACTTGGCCGACGCGGCCGCCTCCGCCGCCGAGGCGCTGGACCCCGAGCAGGCGGAAACTCCCGGCGCCACGGAGCGCGTGGCGGAGGCTGTGCACACGCTCGAGTCCGTGACCGCGCTGGCTCCGGAGCTGGGCGAGGTGGCCGCCGACCTCGGCGAGGCCGAGATCCGCGTCCGCGAAGGCGCCTCGACCTTACGGGCCTTCCTGGCGTCGCTCGAGGCCGAGCCCGGGCGTCTGGAGGCTGTCGAGGACGAGCTCGAGCGGGTCGCGGAGGCACGCCGCCGCTTCGGCGCCGCGACGACCGAGGAGCTGCTCGTCCGCGCCGCGGAGGCGCAGGCCGAGCTGGCCCAGGTCGAGTCCGGCGTCGACCCGCTCGAGGAGGCCGAGCGCGCGGTCGCCGAGGCCGAGTCGAGCGCCGCCGCACTCGCGACGGTCCTGTCGGAGACGCGCGCCGAGGCGGCGGAGTCGTTCGCCGAGGCCGTCGCGGACGAGCTCCAGGGCCTCGGCATGGGCGACGGCGAGTTTCGGGTCGAGCTCGGCGAGCGGGACCTGGGCCCGTCCGGCCGGGACAGCGTCGCCTTCCTCGTGCGCCCGAACCCCGGGCTGCCGTTCGCGCCGGCGGCCGAGACCGCCTCTGGCGGAGAGCTGTCGCGGATCGCACTGGCCCTCCGCGCGGTCGCGCACGCCTCGGCCGGCGAGCCGACGGTCGTCTTCGACGAGATCGACGCCGGCATCGGCGGCCAGACCGCGCACGCGGTCGCGGACGCGCTCAGGCGCCTCGGGGAGCGGGCGCAGATCCTCACCATCACCCACCTCCCGCAGATCGCCAGCGCCGCTGAGGCGCACCTGCGGGTTGAGAAGGTTCCCGGCGACCCCACTCACACGCGCATCGGGCGGCTGTCCGAGGCGGAGCGGCGCGAGGAGCTGGAACGTATGCTGGGCGGGGCCGAGTTCCTCTCCACCTTCCGGCGCTGATGGCGACGTTCGTCGAGTTCACCGGCACTGCCAAGCTGGACAGGCGCACCAAGCGCCTGGTGAAGCGCCTCGGGCCCTCGGACATCGCGATCATCGACCATCCGAACCTCGACCGCATCTCGGCCGAGGAGCTGCTCGAGAGCGGCGTCCGCATCGTCGTCAACGTCTCGTCGTCATCGACCGGCGACTATCCGAACGCCGGCCCGCTCGCGCTCGTGCTCGGAGGCGTGTGCCTCATCGACGCGCCCGGCGCGGAGCTCTTCGACGAGGTGAAGGACGGCGAGGCGCTCGTCGTCCGCGGCTCGAGCGTGTTCCGCAACGGCTCGCGCCTGGCGGCGGGCCGCGCCCGCGCCGCCGACGAGCTCGCGCGCGACCTCGACGAGCAGCGCAGCCGCGTCAGCGAGGCGCTCGAGGCCTTCGCCGAGAACACGCTCCGCCACATCCGGGAAGAGACGGCGCTCCTCTCCGAGGACGTGCAGATGCCGCAGATGCGGACCCGCTTCCGCGATCGCCACGCGCTCGTCGTCGCCCGGAGCGCCGAGACGCGCCGCGACCTCCAGATCGTCGGGCCGTACATCGCGGACTTCAAGCCCGTGCTCGTGGGCGTCGACGGCGGCGCGGACGCGCTCGTCGCCGCCGGTTACAAGCCCGACGTGATCGTCGGCGACATGGACTCCGTCTCGGACAAGACGCTCCAGGCCGGCGCCGAGCTCGTCGTCCACGCGTATCCGGACGGCCGCGCACCGGGGCGGGAGCGGCTCGACCAGCTCGGCCTGCCCTCGACCGTGATCCCGACCCCGGGCATCTCGGAGGACGCGGCCATGCTGCTCGCCTACGACAAGGGGGCCGAGCTGATCGTCGCGGTGGGGACGCGCTTCAACCTGATCGAGTTCCTGGAGCGGAACCGGGCAGGCATGTCCTCGACGTTCCTGACTCGCTTGAAGGTGGGGGAGAAGCTCGTCGACGCGCGCGGCGTCTCGCGGCTCTTTCGGCCGCGCGTGGGCCTCGGGATGGTGCTGACGTTCACGCTCGCGTCCGTCGCGGCTGTCGCGGCCGTGCTCATCGCCTCGCCCGAGCTCCGTGATCTCCTGTCGCAGGTCATCGAGCGGCTGCGGTCGCTCGTCGGCCTCGAATGAGCAGGATCGAGGCGACCGGCGAGCTTCAGTCGGACCGCCGCGACGCCTGGGCGCTGATCGCCGAGCCGTTCCACCTCCCCGACTGGTGGCCGGCGTACACGGGCGTGAGGCCCGACCGCCGCGGGCTCGCCGAGAACGCGCGGTGGCAGGTCGTCCGCGCCAAGGCGCCCGGCTTCTTCCGCCGGCCGGGCGAGGAGGGGCTGATCGTGATCACGAAGGTCGTCGAGGCCTGGGAGCTCCAGTGGCACGACGTCAACCAGGGCCTGGACGCCGGGATCAGCCTCGACAACGCCGGCACGGGCCGCACGAAGGCGACCGTCTTCGTCTCGGGCTCCGAGTACAGCCTCATCTTCGAGGGTGCCCGCAGCCTGAGCCAGAGCCTCCCCGAGCGCGCGCTGGCGCGCCTGCAGGACCTCTGCCAGACCGCCGCGTCACTCTGATCCTCATCTAGGCTGGCCCCATGTTCGGCCTCCGCTATCACGTCGCCTCGCTCGCGGCGGTCTTCGTCGCGCTCGCGGTGGGCATCCTGCTCGGCGTGGCCGTCTCCGGCCGCGTCACGGACGCGAGCGAGGGCCTGGAGGAAGAGAACCTCCGCAACGACAACCAGCGCCTCCAGCAGGAGCTCGAGGCGGCGCAGGCCGCCGAGGAGGCGGCGAACCTCCGCGGCGAGGGCTCCGAGGAGCTGCTCGCGCGGGCGTATCCGGCGCTCATGACCGGCCGGCTCGAGGGCGAGCAGGTCGCCCTGATCTTCCTCGGCCCGTCCGACGGAAGCGCCCGGGCCGACGTGGAGCGGACGCTCGCCGATTCCGACGCCGGCGCGCCGGCCCGCGTCGTCGCCCTCAACGTCCCCGTGGACGGCGCCGACCTCGACGCGACGCTCGAAGGGGACGAGCTGCTCGCCGGTTACGCGGGCGACGACGGCGACTACTCGGAGCTCGGCCGCGAGCTGGGGCGCGAGCTCGCCGAGAGCGGCGAGACGCCGCTCTGGGACGCGCTCTCGACGCACCTGGTCGAGGAGCAGGAGGGACCGGAGTCGCCGGCCGTCGACTCGGCGGTCGTCGTCCTCAACTGGCTGCCTCCCGACGACGCGAACGGCGACGAGGAGGCGGACGCCCAAGCGCAGGCGACGAGCTCGCTGATGGAGGGGCTCGTCCGCGGCCTGGCCGACGCCGGGATCCCGGTCGTCGGGGCGGCGGCGAGCGACGACGACCCTGCGACCATCGAGTACTACCGCGACCAGGGGATCTCGAGCGTCGACGACGTGGACGAGGCAGCCGGGCGCCTGGCCCTCGCGCTCCTGCTCGACGGCGCCGAGCCCGGCCACTACGGCGTCGGCGAGGAGGCCGACGGGATCGTCCCGCCGTTCGAGCCGGTCACGGGCGAGGGTGAGTAGCGACTTCGACGCCCTGACCGTCCTCGTCGCGGCGCGCAACGAGGAAGACAGGATCGGGGAGACCGTGGCCGCCCTGCGGAAGGACTTTCCCGAGGCCGAGATCCTCGTCGTCGACGGGCGCTCCGAGGACGGAACGGCGAGCCGGGCCGAGTCCGCCGGGGCGGTTGTGATCCACATCGAGCGGCTAGGCAAGGGCGAGGCCCTCTCGGCGGGCGAGCGCGCGGCCCCGCCCGGACGGCTCCTCCTCTGCGACGCAGACCTGCGCGGGACGCTGCGACCGCTGGTCGAGAGCGACGCCGACCTGGCCGTGGCCGTCTTCCGCCGCCGGGTCGGCGGCGGCTTCGGCATCGCCAAGCGTGTGGGACGGGAGCTCGTCCGCCTCCGCACGGGCGTTGCTCCGCAGGAGCCGCTCTCGGGGCAGCGCCTCGTCAGCGCGCGGGCCCGCGCCGCCTGCTTCCCGCTCGCGCCCGGCTTCGGCTGCGAGGTGCGCATGACGATCGACGCCCTTCGCACGGGGCTCGCGTTCGAGGAGATCGAGCTCGACCTCGACCACCGGGCGACGATCCGGGACCGCGCGGGCTTCGTCCATCGCGGCCGCCAGCTCCTCGACGCGGTCCTCGCGGCCGGGCCGCTCGCGGTCAACTTCCGCGGCTACCGGCTGCCCCTCGTCGGCTGGACGACCGCCAACCAGGGTGACCCCGGGATCACGCTGGTCACACTTCTCGGCTTCCTCGACGACGTGTACGGCGGGCACCAGCGCGGCTTCCGCGAGCACCTGCGGGCGAGGCGCACGACCGGCGTCCTCAAGGCCGTCGGGATTCCGCTCGTCGGGCTCCTGCGGACGCGGTCGGTGAGCGGCGCCTTGGTCTTCGCGCTCTCCGCGAACCTCTTCAACCAGCTCGACACGAAGCCCGGCCGGTGCCTGAAGGCCTACCTCCTGGCCGCGGGGCCGCTGGGGGCCCCGGTCGGCCTGGCCGTCCTCCTCCTTCCCTACGATCTCGCGGAGAGGACGATGCTGGGGGACGCCGGATCGAATGCGCTCGGGGCCATGCTAGGCTTGAAGTCCGTGGACCGCTTCCACGGTTTTTCACGCTTGGCCGCGATCGCAACGCTCGCAGGCCTCAACCTCCTCGGAGAGCGCACGTCCCTCGGCCGACTCATCGAGCGGACGCCCGGCCTGCGTGAGCTCGACGCCCTCGGGAGGAAGCCGTGAGAGAGCGCCCCACGAAATACGTGTTCGTGACGGGCGGCGTCGTCTCGTCCCTGGGCAAGGGCATCTCCGCCGCCTCGCTCGGCCGGCTCCTGAAGGCGCGCGGGCTTCGCGTGCAGGTGCAGAAGTTCGACCCCTACCTGAACGTCGACCCCGGCACGATGAGCCCGTTCCAGCACGGCGAGGTGTTTGTCACCGAAGACGGCGCCGAGACGGATCTCGACATCGGGCACTACGAGCGCTTCGTGGACGAGAACCTCTCGCGAAACGCGAACCACACGTCCGGCTCCATCTGGTACTCGGTCATCCGCAAGGAGCGCAAGGGCGAGTACCTCGGCTCGACCGTCCAGGTCATCCCGCACGTCACGAACGAGATCAAGGAGCGCATCCGGCGCGTCGCGAGCGTGAGCGACACGGACGTGGTCATCTCGGAGATCGGCGGCACCGTGGGCGACATCGAGTCGCTGCCGTTCCTGGAGGCGATCCGCCAGTTCCGTCGCGAGGTCGGGCCCGAGAACGTGGTGTATCTGCACGTCACCTTCGTCCCGTTCATCGAGACCGCCGGCGAGCTGAAGACGAAGCCCACCCAGCACTCGGTCAACGAGCTCCGGCGCATCGGTATCCATCCCGACGTCGTCATCTGCCGCTCGGCCGACAAGCTGTCGCGCGAGATCCGCGAGAAGATCGCGCTCTTCGCCGACGTCGACCCCAAGGCCGTGATCGCCAACGAGGACGTCAGCGACGTCTACCTCGTGCCCCAGGCGCTGCGCGACGAGGGCCTGGACAAACTCGTCGTGGACAAGCTCGGCCTGCCTGACGTCGAGGCGGACCTGGGTGAGTGGGACGAGCTCGCGTCCAGGATCGGCGAGCGCAGCGGCGAGGTGCAGATCGCCCTCGTCGGCAAGTACGTCAAGCTCCACGACGCGTATCTCTCCGTCCACGAGGCGCTCAAGCACGCCGGCATCCAGCACCGCGTCGACGTGAAGGTGCGCTGGTTCGACGCCGAGGGCATGAGCCTCGAGGAGGCCATGGCCGAGCTCGAGGACGTCGACGGCGTGCTCGTCCCAGGCGGCTTCGGGTCGCGCGGCTGGGAGGGCAAGATCACGGCCTGCCGCGTCGCGCGCGAGAACGGGATCCCGTACCTCGGCATCTGCCTCGGGATGCAGGTGGCCGTCTCGGAGTTCGCGCGGCACGTGGTCGGCCTCGACGGGGCCAACTCGACCGAGATGGACCCGGAGACGCCCTATCCGGTGATCGACCTCCTGCCCGAGCAGAAGGAGATCGAGGATCTCGGCGGCACGATGCGCCTCGGCGCGGACGCGGTCGACCTCGAGGAGGGCACCGGCGCCCACGCCGCCTACGGCGAGGCCGTCATCCACGAGCGCCACCGGCACCGCTACGAGGTCAACAATCATTACCGCCCGGCCCTGGTCGACGCGGGCCTGGTCGTCTCCGGGACGTTCCAGTCGGGGCGCCTCGTCGAGGTGATCGAGCTGCCTGACCATCCGTGGTTCGTCGCCAGCCAGTTCCATCCGGAGTTCAAGTCTCGCCCGACGCGTCCCGCGCCGCTCTTCCGAGATTTCGTCGGCGCCGCGCTCCAGCGCGCCCGCGAACGCGGCCGCGTGGCCGCAGCCGCCGGCCACTAGAGGCCGTCCGAGGGATCCTCGAGACCCCGGGCGTAGCGCGCTGCTTGCCAGGTGAAGACCTCGCAGCGCGGAAACCGGGGAAGAGCAATCCGCGCCCCCGCCGGGGGAACCCCCAGATCGAACGCTAGCGAGGAAAAGCGCGGCGAAAGCGCGCGGATCGTGCGGAGTGTGTGTCTGGCTGTAACCAGTTCGGCGCGTGACTTCGGCGTTTGAGTGTGGGAGGGTGCGGCGCTTGGGGTCAGAGCCGAACGGAGGAGACGACCATGTACGCGAGTGTCCGCACCTACGCTGGCAACCGAGACTTGGCCGATGCGCTCGCCGAGCACGAGGACGACATTCGGCAAGTGATCGGGGCCATCAACGGGTTCAAGGCCTACTACCTCGTGAAGGGCGGCGACGCCACGACGTCGATCAACGTCTTCGAAGATCAGGCGGGCGCGGAGGAGTCGAATAGCGCCGCGGCCGCGTGGCTGGCCGAGAACCTTCCGGACCTGGGCGTCGCGCCGCCGCAGGTGACGGCGGGCGAGGTTCTCATCGGCTTCTAGGACGCACACCCCAGTCAGGGGTAACCGATGCTCAGTAGCGACGTGGCGCACCTAGAATCGTCGCCGTGACGACCACGTGGGCCTCGGACGTCCTGCCGCTCTTCCTCGAGCTCGCGGCGATTCCGAGCCCCTCGGGGGAGGAAGAGGCAGTCGCCGACCGCGTCCGCGAGTACCTCCGCGGCCTCGGCATCGAGTCCGACACGGACGACTTCGGAAATGTGCTCGCCCGGCTGCCGGCGAACGAGGAGGGCGGTGAGCCGATCTTCCTGTGCGCCCACCTCGACACCGTGCCTCCGAGCGGGCCGATCGAGCCCGTCGTCGAAGACGGCATCGTCACGAACGGCAGGGCGACGATCCTGGGCGCCGACGACAAGGCCGCAGTCGCCGTGCTCCTCGAGGCGACCCGCTTGCTGCTCGCGGAGGGCCGTCGCCACGCCGGGATCGAGCTTCTGTTCACGACCCGGGAGGAAACCGGCCTGGAGGGCGCGTTCGCCTTCGACCACGGTCGCCTCAACGCCCGGCTCGGATTCGTCTACGACTACTCCGGCACGGTCGGCGACATCGTCGTCGGAGCGCCGTCCGGGCGCGCCCTCGACGTGCTCTTCACGGGGCGGCCCGCGCATGCCGGAATCAACCCCGAGGACGGGCGGTCGGCGATCGTCGCCGCTGCGCGCGCCATCTCGGATCTCCGCCTGGGCAGGATCGACGACGAGACGACCGCGAACGCGGGCCTGATCGACGGCGGCAGCGCGCTGAACGTCGTCCCGGAGCGCTGCAGGCTGGCCGTCGAGGCGCGCTCGCGCGACGAGGAGAAGCTCGCGGCGCTCGTCCAGGAGATGCTCGACTGCTTCGCCTTCGCCGCGTCGCTCAGCGAGTGCGAGGTCGAGACGACGGTCGAGGACAAGTACCGCGGCTACCGGCTCGACGCCGACGATCCTGCGCTCGCCCTCGCCCGCGCGGCAGTTCAGCGCGCCGGCTTCGAGCCGCGCGAAGTTCTCGTCGGAGGAGGCGCCGACGCAAACGTCTTCAACGAGCGCGGGCTGCACTGCGTCAACATGGCCAACGGGATGACCAACGTGCACACCGCCGAAGAGGAGATCGCCGTCGCCGACCTCGACGCGATGGTCGCGGTGACGCTCGAGCTCGTCGAAGCGGCGCGCGGCAACGCCTGAGCATGGTCACGCTCCGACGCGGGACCGTCACGGAGATCCGGGCGCGGCACGACGGGCTCGTCCGGCTGGAGGTCGACGGGCGGCCGTGTGTCGCCTATCCGGAGCTGACCGGCCCGGTGGCTCTCGGAGACGACGTGCTCGTGAACGTCCAGGCGGTCGAGCTGGGGCTGGGAAGCGGCGGGTTCGACGTGCTCCACGCGAATCTGACCCGCGGGCTCGAGCTGCCGGCCGAAGAGGGTGCGCACGTGATGAAGCTCCCGTACACGCCGCTCCAACACGCGGTCATCCACGCGGAGGAAGGCACCGCGGAGGGCGCGCCTGAGTCGCTGCGCGACCTTCCGGTCGTCTGCTGCTCCCTGCACAGTCAGCTCGCGCCGGTGTGCGCCGGGCTGGGCCGCGATCTCGCTGTCGCGTACGTCCAGCTCCCGGGCGGGGCGCTCCCCGTCGGGCTCTCCGACACCGTTCGTGACCTCCGGGAACGGGGCTACCTGAAGACGACCGTCGCGGTCGGCGCCTGCTTCGGCGGAGACCTCGCCTGCGTCTCGGCCGCCTCCGCGCTCGTCACCTGCGCGCGGGCCGGGATGGAGGCGGTCGTGTGCGGGATCGGGCCAGGCGTCGTCGGCACCGGCTCGCGCTACGGCCACGGCGGGCTCGCGGCGGGCGAGGCCGCGAGCGCCGCCCGAGCGCTGGACGCCGCGCCCGTGATCGCGGCACGCGTCTCCGAGGCCGATCCGCGCGACCGGCACCGCGGGCTCTCGCACCACACGCTTGCCGCGCTCGAGCTCATGGGCGGCACGGTCCCGGTTGCCTGGCCCGCGGGCCTGGAGGCGCCGGCCGGCGTCGAGGGCCTGGAGGTGGTGGACGTCGCGGGCTGGAGAGAGGCCTGCCGGGAGCTCTCGCTCTCGCATATGGGGCGAGGGGCGGACGAGGATCCCTGGTTCTTCGCGGCCGCCTTCGCGGCCGGTGCGTTGGCCCGCGCACGTGCCGCCTGACGCCGGTTCCGTTCGACCGCCGGTCGGAGAACTCCGTGCAAATGCGGCCATCCCGGCGAGGCGGTTCGGTTATCGTTGGCCCGCCTCATGCGGATTGGCGTCGCCAAGGAGATCAAGCAGGACGAGTGTCGGGTCGCGCTCACGCCCGCCGGCGCGGGCGAGCTGAGACAGCGCGGGCACGAGGTCGTCGTCGAGACCGGCGCAGGCGTCGGCAGCGCCTTCCCGGACTCCGACTACCTCAACGTCGGGGCGCAGATCGCCCCCGTCGACGAGGTCTGGGCGACGGCGGAGATGGTGCTGAAGGTGAAGGAGCCGCTCCCGGAGGAGTACGGGCGGCTGCGCGAAGGGCTCGTCCTCTTCACCTACCTGCACCTCGCTGCCGACGACGAGCTCACCCGTGCGCTCATCGCGAGCGGCGCGACGTGCATCGCCTACGAGACCGTGGAGACGGACGACGGGCGGCTTCCGCTGCTCGCGCCGATGAGCGAGGTCGCCGGCCGACTCGCGACGCAGATGGGCGCGTGGGCGCTCGAGAAGGCACAGGGCGGCCGTGGGCTGCTGCTTGGCGGCATCCCGGGCGTGCCGCCCGCCAAGGTGGTCGTCCTGGGCGGCGGGATCGTCGGCTACAACGCGGCCCTGATCGCCGTCGGGATGCAGGCCGACGTCTGGATCCTCGACAAGTCGGTCGAGCGCATGCGCGACCTGGAGATGATGCTCGACGGGCGCATCACGCTCTGCATGTCGAACCGTCTCCAGATCGAGCTCGCCGTGGCCGACGCCGACCTGATCATCGGCGCTGTGCTGATCCCCGGAGCCCGCGCGCCGAAGCTCATCACACGGGACATGCTCGCCGGCCTGAAGCCCGGCGCCGTCCTCGTCGACGTCGCGATCGACCAGGGCGGTTGCTTCGAGACGTCACGGCCGACGACCCACTCCGACCCGATCTACGAGGTCGACGGGATCGTCCACTACTGCGTCGCGAACATGCCGGGAGCCGTGCCGATCACCTCGACGTTCGGGCTCACGAACATGACGCTTCCGTATGTCGAGGCTATCGCCGACCTGGGCGTCCGCGAGGCCATCGTCCGCGACCGGGCGCTGTGGCGCGGCGTCAACGTGCTGGACGGGAAGCTCACGTACGAGGCCGTGGCCGAGGCGCACGACCTTCCGTTCATGCCGCTCGAGCAGGCGCTGCCGCTCGAGCCGGTGACGTGAGATCGGCTACGACTGGGGCTTCGGAGTGCCCTCGTCCTCGCCGGGGAAGAGCCTGACGGCGAGGTAGGTCACGCCGACCGCGAGCGAAATCGTCCCTGCGATCCAGAAGGCGATACCGAAGAGGCCGAGGACGGTGTCCATCGCGTCCCTAGAATAGCCGTATGCCGCGCGCCTGCGTGATCGTGCTGGACGCGGTTGGTGCGGGCGAGCTCCCGGATGCGCACGAGTACGGCGACGAGGGGTCCGACACTCTGGGCAACGTCGCCAAGGCCGTCGGTGGGCTCGACCTCCCCAACCTCGAACAGCTTGGCCTCGGGAACATCGAGGATCTGGAGGGCTGCCCGCCGCTCGAGCACGCCCCCGCGGTGGCGGGGCGGCTCTTCGAGCGGTCGAAGGGCAAGGACACGACGACCGGCCACTGGGAGCTGATGGGCATCGTCACGCCGGTGGCCATGCCGACGTACTCGCACGGCTTCCCGTCCGACGTGATCGAGGAGTTCGCGCATCGCACCGGGCGTGGGGTGATCGGCAACAAGGCGGCGTCGGGGACCGAGATCATCGAGGAGCTCGGCGAGGAGCACCAGCGCACCGGGAAGTGGATCGTCTACACGTCCGCCGACTCGGTCTTCCAGATCGCTGCGCACGAGGAGACGATCCCGCTCGAGGACCTGTACGAGGCTTCCGGCATCGCCCGCGAGATCCTCACCGGGAAGCATGCGGTCGGGCGCGTGATCGCGCGGCCGTTTGTCGGCGAGCCGGGGAGCTACACGCGTACGCCGAACCGCCACGACTGGTCGCTGAAGCCGCGTCAGCCCAACTACCTCACGCTCGTGCGCGAGGCGGGAAACGAGGTGCACGGCGTCGGGAAGATCCACGACATCTTCGCGGGCGTCGACATCGACCACTCGCACCCGACGAAGTCCAACACCGACGGGATCAAGCAGATCGAGACGCTGCTGCGCGAGGTGGACGGCGGGTTGATCTTCGCGAACCTCGTCGAGACGGACATGCTCTGGGGCCACCGCAACGACCCCGTGAACTTCCACCGTTGCCTCCAGGACTTCGACCGCCGCCTGCCCGACCTGCTGGATGCGTTGCGCCCCGGAGACCTCCTCGTGCTGACCTCCGACCACGGATGCGACCCGACGACCCCCTCGACCGACCACTCGCGCGAGCACGCGCTGCTGCTCGCCTACGTGGAGGGCAAGAACGCGAGCGGGCAGCGGCACGATGGCGAGTTCGCGGACGTGGGCGCGACGGTGAACGCGTGGCTTGGGGGGAAGGCCCCCAGGCGCGGGATCCCGGGCGAGCCTTTCGTGCAGCCGTGAGCGCTTTCTCGGCACGCGCAGCGTGATCCCTCCCGCCGAGCTGATCCAGCGCAAGCGCGACGGCGCCGAGCTCTCCGCCGCCGAGATCGGCGGGCTCGTCCTGGCGTACGCGCGCGGCGAGGTGCCGGACTACCAGATGGCCGCCTTCTGCATGGCGGCGTACTTCAAGGGCCTGACCTCAGCCGAGACGCATGCGCTCACCGACGCGATGGTCCGCAGCGGCGAGACCATCGACCTCTCTGCGCTCGGGCGGAAGGTCGTCGACAAGCACTCGACGGGCGGCGTGGGGGACAAGACCTCGATCGCGCTCGGCCCCGTCGTCGCCGCCTGCGGTGTGCCGTTCGCCAAGATGAGCGGCCGCGGGCTGGGTCACACCGGCGGCACGCTCGACAAGCTCGAGGCGATCCCCGGCTTCCGCATCGAGCTCGGCGGCGACGAGTTCATCCGGCAGGTCAGCGACGTCGGGATGGCGATCGTCGGCCAGACCGCGGACCTCGTGCCCGCGGACAAGAAGCTCTACGCGCTCCGGGACGTCACCGCAACGGTCGACATCATCCCGCTCATCGCCTCCTCGATCATGTCCAAGAAGATCGCCGGCGGTGCCGACGCGATCGTGCTCGACGTGAAGGTCGGCGACGGCGCCTTCATGAAGACGCTCGACGACGCGCGCGAGCTGGCAGAGGCCATGGTCGAGCTCGGCCGGAGGGCCGGCCGGGAGGTCGTCTGCGAGCTGACGGACATGGACCAACCACTCGGGCGCGCGGTCGGCAACGCGCTCGAGATCGCCGAGGTGCTCGACACGCTCGACGGCAACGGCCCGCCCGACCTCGTGGAGCTGGTGGTCGGCGCCTCCGCACACCTTTTGGCTCTCTCGGATCTCGGCGTCGACGTGCCCGAGGGCAGACGACGCGCCGAGGAAGCTCTCGGCAGTGGAGCTGCCCGTGAGCGGTACGAGCGCTGGATCCAGGCGCAGGGCGGCGACCCGCGCCGCGAGGCACTTCCGACCGCAGCGGTGGTCCGCCCGGTGCCGGCACCGGCGGCCGGGTACGTCGGGGCGATCGCGACGACGGCCGTGGGGCTCGCGGCGCTCCACCTGGGCGCAGGACGAGTCTCCAAGGAGGACGCCATCGACCACGCGGTCGGGGTCGTCTGCCTGGCCAAGCGCGGCGACCGCGCCGACCCCGGCTCGTCGCTCGCCGAGGTTCACGCTCGCGACGAGGAGTCGGCCGCCCGAGCCGTGGACGAGGTCACGGCGGCGTACTCGATCGTCGCGGAGGAGCCGGAACGGCGGCCGATCGTGCTCGAGGTCCTCTCCTAGCTCGAGGCGACGAGGATGCCCGAGCTACCCGAAGTCGAGACGATCCGAGCCTCGCTGGCGCCTGGGCTCGAGGGGCGAGCTTTCGACCGCGTCAGCATCTTCGACGCGAGGCTCACGAGGCCGGAGCCGCCCGAGGTCATCGGCGCCGAGCTCGAAGGCGAGCGAGTCGCCGACGTGCGCAGGCGTGGCAAGTATTTGATTGTCGGGTTCGAGAGCGGGAGGCACCTCCTCATTCACCTGCGCATGACCGGGAACGTCCTGCACCCGGCGCCGGACGGGTACCGGGACGATCCTCACGTGCGGGCAGTTGTCAGATTAGACGACGGATCGGACGTCATCTACCGCGACGTCCGGAGGTTCGGGACCTGGGACCTCCTCGAGCCGGGCGACCTCGACGCGTACTTCGCGGCGAGGAGGCTGGGCGGGGAACCGCTGGAGCGCGGCTTCACCGCAAAGAGCCTGGGCGCGTCGCTCGCCGGCCGCCGCGCGCCCGTCAAGGCCGCGCTGCTCGATCAGCGTGCCGTCGCGGGGGTCGGGAACATCTACGCGGACGAGGCCCTCTGGTACGCCCGGATCCACCCTCTGACACCTGCGGGACACCTCGGCCCGGCGGACGTCGCTGCTCTCCGGGACGGCATCCGCAAGGCGCTCCGCCTGGGCATCCGACGGCAGGGCGCGACCCTGCGCGACTATCGCCGCTCGGACGGCAGCCGAGGGCGGATGCAGAACGAGTTCAGGGTCTACGGCCGTGAAGGCGAGCCGTGTGAGCGCTGCGGCACGCCGATCGCCAAGACGCGCGCCGGTGGGCGTGGCACCTGGTACTGCCCGACCTGTCAGTCGCTCGTCGAGACCGTCTAGCATCCGCGCCGTGGAGCCCTGGTCGTTCGAGCCCGCCGGCCGCTTCGAGGAGGCCGGCTTCGAGAGCGAAGCCTTACGAGGGAACCCGCTCGGCGATCCTCACGTCCGGCCGCTCTGGATCTACCTGCCTCCCGGTTACGACGACGACCCGGATCGGCGCTACGCCTCGATCTACATGATCCAGGGGCTCACCGGCCAGCTCGACATGTGGCGGAATCGCACGGCGTTCCGGCGCAACTTCCCGGAGCTCGCCGACGATCTCTTCGCTGCGGGAGACGCGCCGCCGTGCATCCTGGTCTGGGTCGACTGCTGGACGTCCCTCGGTGGGAGCCAGTTCCTCGACTCGCCGGGCACGGGCAAATACCACACGTACTTGTGCGACGAGGTCGTTCCGTGGGTCGACGCCCGCTATCGCACCGTGCAGGCGGCGGAAGGCCGCGGGATCGCCGGCAAGTCGAGCGGCGGCTACGGCGCGATGGTGACGCCGATGCTCCGGCCCGACCTCTTCGGCGGGCTGGCCACCCACGCGGGCGACGCGCTCTTCGAGGCGTGCTACCTGCCCGAGTTCCGTGAGAGCGCGCGAGCGTTGCGGGACGAGTACGACGGGTCGTATGACAGCTTCTGGGCAGACTTCCGCAATCGCCCGGCGCTGACGAAGGCGAGCGACAGCGTCCTGCTGAACTCGTGGTGCATGGCCGCGTGCTACTCGACGGACGACGACGGCACCGTGCACCTTCCGTTCGACGTCGACACGGGGGAGCTCGTCCCCGAGGTCTGGGAGCGTTGGCTGGCGAAGGATCCCGTGCGAATGGCGCCGCTCCAAGCGGACGCCCTGCGCTCCCTTCGAGCCGTGTACATCGACGCCGGCACGAAGGACGAGTGGTATCTGGATCTGGGAGCGGAGGCCTTTCGCCGCGCGCTGGCCGACGTCGGCGTGACCGACGTCCATTTCGAGCTGTTCGACGCCGGTCACATGGGCATCGAATACCGGTATCCGCTCTCCCTCGCGTACCTCGCCGAGCGCCTGTCCCCGGGAGGCTAATCAGGCCGCGAGCTCGTCCAGGAAGCCGCGCCGGTCGAGCTCCCGGAGCTCGACATACCCGCCCACCGGCTTGCCGTCGATGATGATCTGGGGCACGGTCCAGTGCCCCGTCAGGTCGAGGAGCCTGGCCCTGAAAGCCGGATCGTGATCGACGCGTATCTCCTCGTACGGGATGCCTCGCTCGTCGAGCAGCGCCTTGGCCCGCTCACAAAAGCCGCACCAGGCGGTCGTGTAGATCTGAATTCGCATCAGTACCAGGGGAAACGTCCGCAAGGCCGCAAAGGATTCGCCCGAGGGCGCAACTAAACTGGCTGCGTGTCGTCGCGCACCTTCACGACCGAGGCAGTCGTCCTTCGCTCCATCCGCTTTTCGGAGGCCGACAGCGTCCTGCATCTCTACACGCTCGCGAGGGGAAGGGCCGGCGCGATCGCCAAGGGAGTCCGCAAGACGACGTCCCGCTTCGGCGGTCGGCTCGAGCCGCTCTCCCACGTCGAGCTGCTGCTGCACGAGGGCAGGGGCGACCTGAACACGGTCCGCGGGGCGCAGCTCGTCCGCTCTCACGACCGCTCGCGCACGGATCCGTACCGGCTCGCGGTCGGGCACATAGGGCTCGAGGCGGTGCTCCGCCTCTTCGTAGAGCAGGAGGCGCAACCGGCGGCGTTCCACGCGCTCACGCGCTTCCTCGACCTGCTGGACGACGTCGAGGCCGAGCTTCCGGCCCAGCCCGCCCTGGAGCCGCTCGTCCTCTCCTTCCAGCTCAAGCTCCTGTGGCTCTCGGGCTATCTCCCGCACCTGACGAGCTGCGCCGCGTGCGGCGAGGCGAAGCCCCTGGTCGGCTTCTCCGCCCGTGCAGGGGGCGCAGTGTGCCGGGAGTGCTCCTCCGTGTCGCTGCCGCTGACCGAGGAGGGGTTCCTGGGAATCCGCGCGCTCCTGGAGCGGCCGCTCGCCGAGGCCCGCGACGCCGGGATCGAGGGCGACGCGAGTCGCCAGTGCCTCCGCGTGATCGAGTCCTCGTACGAGGAGCACGGCGGCTTCCGTTTGCGAACGCTTTCCGCCTAGGCCCTGCCGGCTCTCATACACGCGCGCGCCGGGGCCACCCCGTGCCACCACCCGCTATGAGCGTAACCAGGAGGAACGCGCGCATGGTGGCGAGAGTGGGCCGAGTTCGTGCCGATGTTTCCCCACCTGTTGGACCGCGTCCGTGGCAAGGTTCGGCGATGATCCGAGCGCTTCCCGACGGGTTCGAGCTCGACGACGACCCGGCTCGCGTCGACGTCGACGAGGTGCATAGGTTCCTCTCGACCGAGGCGTACTGGGCGCTCGGCCGCTCGCGCCAGACCGTCGAGCGGCTCGTCGGCGAGGCACAGCGAGTTGTCGGCCTCTACCGGGGCGAGCGTCAGGTCGGGTTCTGCCGGGCCTTCACGGACGGGGTCGCGATCGTCTACCTCGCCGACGTCTACGTGCTCCCGGAGCTCCGTGGGCGTGGGCTGGGCGTCGAGCTCGTTCGCGAGATGGTCGAAAACAGCGCCTTCACGGGTGTGAAGTGGCTCCTCCACACGACCGATGCGCACGGCCTCTACGAGCAGTTCGGGTTCGGCCCGCCGGACGCGAAGGTCATGGAGCGGCTCCCGTAGCATGTCCGCTTCGATGGCAGCGCCGACCTACCAGGAGATGATCCGGGCGCTCGAGGGCTACTGGGCCGACCAGGACTGCGTCCTCATGCAGCCCTACCACACGGAGGTCGGCGCCGGAACCTTCAACCCCGCGACGGCCCTGCGCTCCCTCGGCCCGGCGCCGTGGAGGGCCGCCTACGTCGAGCCGTCGATCCGCCCGACCGACGGCCGCTACGGCGAGAACCCGTTCCGCTTCCAGCACTACTTCCAGTACCAGGTGATCCTCAAGCCGTCGCCCGACGACGTCCTCGACCTGTACTTCGCCTCCCTCGAGGCGGTCGGGATCGACCTGACGAAGCACGACGTTCGGCTGGTCGAGGACGACTGGGAGGGGCCGACGCTCGGCGCGTGGGGGCTCGGGTGGGAGGTCTGGGTCGATGGGATGGAGGTGACGCAGTTCACGTACTTCCAGCAGTTCGGCGGGCTCGAGCTCGACCTCATCCCGGCCGAGCTCACCTACGGGCTCGAGCGGCTGGCCATGTTCCTCCAGGACAAGCGCAGCGCCTTCGACCTCGTCTGGGCGCCCGGCGTCACCTGGGGCGACGTCTATCGCGAGAACGAGCGCCAGTGGTCGATCTACAACTTCGAGGAGGCGCCGGTGGACATTCTCACGAGGCGCTTCGAGGAGCACGAGCAGGAGTGCCGACACCTCGTCGAGCGCGGCCTGCCGCTGCCGGCCTACGACCAGGTGCTCAAGTGCTCCCATGCGTTCAACCTGCTCGACGCGCGCGGCGCCATCTCGGTGACCGAGCGCGCGTCGTACATCGGACGGGTCCGCAACCTCGCGCGCCGCGTCGCCCAGCTCTACGTGGAGCTCAGTGCCGAGCCTGCTGTTTGAGATCGGCTGCGAGGAGCTCCCGGCTTCGGCCTGCAGGGAGGCCGGGCGTCAGCTGACGGAGCGCTGGCTGCCGACGCTCGGCGGCTCTGGCGGACGCGTGCTCGCCGGCCCGAGGAGGTTGGCACTGCTCGTCGAGGACCTGCCGGCGCGCACGCCCGACGAGTGGGTCCAGGGCCCGCCAGAGCATCTGCCGGAGAAGGCCGCCGCCGGGTTCGCACGCAAGCACGGGATCTCGGCCGACGAGCTGGAGGTGCGCGACGGGTTCCTCGGCCTGGTCGTGCCCGGGAGGCCGCTGGAGGAGGCGCTTCCCGAGCTGCTGGCCGACATCGTCCGTGGCCTCTCGTTCTCCAAGTCGATGGTCTGGGAGAAGGACGGTCTGCGCTTCTCGCGGCCCGTCCGCTGGCTGTGCGCGAAGCTCGGCGAGCAGGCGCTGGAGCTCGACGTTGCAGGCATCCCGTCGGGCGGCGAGACCTACGGGCACCGGTTCACCCACGGCCCGGTGAAGGTCAAGGATGCGGACAGTTACCTGGAAGCTCTGCGCAAGGCCGGCGTGGAGCCCGACCCCGACGAGCGGCGCGCCCAGATCGTCGCGGGGCTCGACGAGATCGGCGGCTGGAGCGACCCGGCGGGCGTGCTCGAGGAGGTCGTCTACCTCGTCGAGAGCGTCACGGTGCTCGAGGGGACGTTCGACGAGCGCTTTCTGGAGCTTCCCCCGCTCGTCGTCCAGACCGCGATGCAGTCCCACCAGCGGTACTTCCCGCTCGAGGGAGCGCGCTTCGCCTTCGTCGCCAACGGGGGGGACCCGGCGACCGTGATCTCCGGAAACGAGCGCGTCCTCGAAGGACGGCTCGAGGATGCTCACTTCAGCTTCGAGCGCGACGTCGCGAAGGGGATCGAGGCGCTGTCGCAGGAGCTCGCGTCGATCACGTTCGTGGCGGGCGCGGGGAGCTTCGAGGACAAGACCGCCAGGCTCATGCAGCTCGTCGCCGAGCAGGGCGGAGGGGAGGCCTCGCACGAGGCGGCCCGCCTGGCGAAGGCAGACCAGGCGTCCGAGCTCGTGCGCGAGTTCCCCGACCTCGAAGGCCACATCGGGGCCGAGTACGCCCGCCTGGCGGGCTATCCGGAAGCCGTCTCCGCGGCGATCGACGAGCAGTACCTGCCCGATTCGGCAGACGGCCCGCTTCCTCGGACGGAGCCGGGACGCGTGCTCGCCGCGGCCGAGAAAATCGACAACCTCACCGTTGCATTCGCCCTCGGCCAGCGGCCGACGGGGTCTCGCGACCCGCACGGCCTGCGGCGCGCTGCGATCGGACTGTGCCGCCTGGCCGTGGAGGGCGGGCTCGGCATCGACGTCGGGGCGCTCGTCGCGCGCGACCTTGCGCTGCTCGTCGAGCAGCAGGCGGAGGTCACCGACGACCCGTCGGACGTCCCCGACTTCGTGTTCGAGCGCCTGGAAGGTGTGCTCGACGTTCCGGTCGAGTTCGTCCGCGCCGCGCGTGCGGGATCCCTCACCGATCTCGGCGCCGTCGCCGAGCTCGCGCGGGCGCTGGCGGCCGCAGCGGCCTCGGAGGAGTTCGACCGCGCGTTCGTCGCCTTCGACCGCTCGAATCGCCTGGCGGGCAAGGCCGACGGTGCGGCAGGCTCGCTCGACGCGTCGCTCGCGACCGACGACGCCGAAGTGGCCCTCATCGAGGCGCTCGGGAAGGCGTCGCCGCGGATCGAGGCGGCGATGTCCGAGCGAGATTTCGCCGGCGGGATCGCGGCCGCAGCGGAGCTCGGGCCCCCGATCGACCGCTTCTTCGACGAAGTGCTCGTCATGGCCGAGGACGCCTCGGTGCGCGCGAACCGGCTGCGCCTGCTCCTGGACGTCCGCGACGCCGTCGGCGCGCTCGGCGACCTCTCTCAGATCCCGCACTGATGGACGAGCCGGTCGAGCTCCACGTCGTCTCGGATTCCACCGGTGAGACGGCTGCCCGCGTCGTCGAGGCCGTCGAGGCGCAGTTCCCGGGACAGGAGTTCGAGGTCGTCCGCCATCCGCGAATCGCGGCCCCCGAGGACGTCCACCTTGCAGCGTCGCGAGCCCGCGGGCGCCGGGCCGTCGTGCTCTTCACGCTCGTCGAGCCGGAGCTCCGCGAGGCGATGCGCGCCCTCTGCAAGCGCTACCGGCTCCACTACTGCGACCTGCTCGGCCACCCGATCGAGGCCGTTGCGCGTGTGTCCGGCTCGCCGGCGACGCGCCGGCCCGGCGCCCGGAGCGTGCTCGACTCGAGCTACTTCAAGCGAATCTCCGCGATCGAGTTCGCGGTGCGCTACGACGACGGCGCGGGCTCGCACCAGCTCGCCGAGGCCGATGTCGTCCTGGTCGGCGTCTCCCGCAGCTCGAAGACGCCCCTCTCCATGTATCTCGCCTACCTCGCGTACAAGACCGCCAACGTGCCGATCGTAAAGGGCATCGAGCCGCCGGCCGCGCTCTGGAAGCTCGATCCGGCGAAGGTGGTGGGGCTGACGATCGACGCCGAGGCGCTTGCGGCCATTCGCGGCGAGCGTGTCCGCGGCATGGGGGGCGGAGGCCGCTACGCGGATCTGGCGGAGATCTACGAGGAGCTCGAGTACGCGGAATCGATCCACAAGCGGCTCGGGTGCCCCGTGATCGAGGTGTCGAACCTCGCGATCGAGGAAACGGCAAGGAGGATCGTCCGCATCGTCGAGGAGCGCCGCTTGCGCTCGGATGCCCCGGCATGACCGAGAAGCCCACCATTCCCTGGTACTACTGGCCGTTCTGGTTCGTCGTCCTCGCGGCCGGCCTGTTCGTCTTCTACGTGCTGCTGACGCCGGTGTGGATGGGGATCCGGCTCGTTTCCTGGTTCGCCGAGCGGCGAAGCGCCTGAAGAGAAAAGTAAAGAGGCGGCCGTGGTGCGAGCCGCCTCTTTCTCGGGCCGAGACGTAGGCTGCGGCGCCCCGCGTCTGCCTAGCCCGTTCACCCCACGATGGTCGACGATCGCGTTTCGCGCCATTCCCCTGCCGGGGGATCCGGTGCGTCGCGCCTGAACGTGCATGCAAGGCGGCTCGATGGGAGAATTGGCAGTCAGGGCGATGGCGAGCACGTACGTCTACGACTTCTCCGAAGGGGGCGAGCTCGGCCGCGAGCTGCTCGGCGGCAAGGGCGTCGGCCTGGCCGAGATGACCGCGATCGGGCTTCCGGTCCCGGCGGGCTTCACCGTGACGACCGAGGCCTGCCGCGAGTACCTGGCGCGCGGCGGAGAGCTCCCCGACGGCCTCCGCGAGGAGATCGAAGAGCACGTCGAGCAGCTCGAGGAGACGACCGGGAAGCGCTTCGGCGACCCGTCGGACCCGCTGCTGGTGTCCGTCCGCTCGGGAGCAGCGGTCTCGATGCCGGGGATGATGGACACGATCCTCAACCTGGGCCTGAACGACGACGCCGTCGAGGGGCTCGCCAAGGTGACCGGCAACGAGCGCTTCGCCTTCGACGCCTACCGCCGGCTCATCCAGATGTTCGGGAACGTCGTCGACGGCATCGACGGCCAGCGCTTCGAGGGCGACCTGGCTTCGCTCAAGGACGAGCGCGGCGTCTCCCAGGACGTCGATCTCGACGCCGCCGACCTGCGTGAGCTGACGAAGCGCTTCGGCGAGATCTATGCCGAGAGCTCCGGCGAGCCCTTCCCGCAGGATGCGCGCGAGCAGCTCGCCCGTGCGGTTCGTGCGGTGTTCGACTCGTGGAACACGCAGCGCGCGCAGGTCTACCGCCGCGCGAACCAGATCCCCGACGACCTGGGGACGGCGGTCAACGTCGTCCAAATGGTGTTCGGCAACAAGGGCGACGACTCCGGCACCGGGGTCGCGTTCACGCGCGACCCCTCGACAGGGAAGCAGGGGATGTGGGGCGAGTTCCTGGTCAACGCCCAGGGCGAGGACGTCGTCGCCGGCATCCGCACGCCCGAGCCGATCGAGGGCATGGAGTCACGCTTTCCGGAGGCCCACCGACAGCTCGCCGACACGATGGCGCGGCTCGAGGAGCACTACCGCGAGATGCAGGACATCGAGTTCACGATCGAGGAGGGGTCGCTCTACCTGCTCCAGACGAGGGCCGGCAAGCGCACCGCCGCCGCGGCGTTGCGCGTGGTCGTGGACATGGTCGGCGACGAGCTGATCTCCCGTGAGGAGGCAGTCGCGCGCGTCGACCCGGGCCAGCTCGACCAGCTGCTCCACCCGATGATCGACCCGAAGGCCGACTACGAGACGGCCGCGAAGGGGCTCAACGCCTCGCCCGGCGCGGCCACCGGGAAGATCGTCCTCGACGCCGACCGCGCCGAGGAGCAGGGCAAGGCCGGGGAGGACGTCATCCTGGTCCGCACGGAGACGACGCCCGACGACATCCACGGCGTCATCGAGGCGCGCGGCGTGCTCACGGCGCACGGCGGCATGACCTCTCACGCGGCCGTCGTCGCGCGCGGGATGGGCACGCCGTGCGTGGCGGGGTGCGATGCGCTCTCGATCGATCTCGGCGCCCGAACGATCCGCCTGGGCGACCACGAGCTGGCCGAGGGCGACGTGATCACGATCGACGGCGGCACCGGCGACGTGATCGTCGGGGACGTCCCGCTCGTCCCGCCGCAGATCGACGAGAACTTCCAGACGCTCCTCGGCTGGGCCGACGAGCTGCGGCGCCTGCGCGTGCGCGCCAACGCAGACACGCCCGAGGATGCGGCCAAGGCCCGCGAGTTCGGCGCGGAGGGCATCGGGCTCTGCCGGACGGAGCACATGTTCATGGCCGAAGACCGGCTCCCGCTCGTGCGCGCGATGATCCTCGCCTCCTCGGAGGACGAGCGGCGGACGGCGCTCGACAAGCTCCTGCCGTTCCAGCAGCGGGACTTCGAGGGCATCCTCGCCGCCATGGCGGGGTTGCCCGTGACGATTCGGCTGCTCGACCCGCCGCTGCACGAGTTCCTGCCCTCGCTCGAGGAAGCCGACTCGGAGGACATGGCCCGGCGGATCCGCGCGCTGCGCGAGTCCAACCCGATGCTCGGGATGCGCGGCTGCCGGCTCGGGCTGGTCTATCCCGAGATCTACGAGATGCAGGTGCGGGCCATCGTCCGCGCCGCGCTCGCCGTCGCCGAGAAGGGCGGAGAGCCACCGCTCGTCGAGATCATGCACCCGCTCGTCGGGTTCGCCGAGGAGCTACGGCGGCTGCGGCGCCTCACGCTCGACACCGCCTCGGCCGAGCTCGAGCAGGCCGACCGCCAGCTCGAGTACCAGATCGGGACGATGATCGAGCTGCCGCGGGCGTGCGTGCGTGCCGACGAGATCGCCGGCGAGGCGGACTTCTTCAGCTTCGGGACGAACGACCTCACCCAGACGACCCTCGGCTTCTCCCGCGACGACGCGGAGGGCAAGTTCCTGACGCACTACCTCGAGAACAGGATCCTGGCGGCGAACCCGTTCGAGACGCTGGACGCGAGCGGCGTGGGCGATCTGATGCGCATCGGCGTCGAACGCGCCCGCGGCGTCAAGCCGGACATCAAGCTCGGCATCTGCGGCGAGCACGGCGGCGACGCGCGCTCGGTCGCCTTCTGCCACGAGCTCGGGCTCGCTTACGTGTCCTGCTCGCCCTACCGGGTGCCGCTCGCGCGCCTCGCCGCCGCCCAGGCGGCGCTCGCCGAGCGCGGCGTCACGACGGTTCAGGTCGGGGGCTAGCCCCGTCCAGCTCGGGCACCGGCGCGGGCCCGTAGCGGTCGCGCACCCCGTCGATCCAAGTGGCCAGCCGGTCGGCAAGCTCGGCATCGCGGATCTCGAGGACGTTCTCGGCGTTCAGCTCGCCCGAGTGCGAGAGGTTGTAGCTCCCGGCGAACACGTGGTCGTCCGCGACGGTGACCTTCGCGTGCATGAAGTCGTGCACGTTGTCGCCGTCACCGTACGGCGTCGAGTCCTTGCCCGAGAAGCGGGCGCCGCCGAGGACCCGCTCGACGAGTGGGAGCTTCCAGGTCGAGTTCCCGTTCAGCTTCCACTGGTGGAAGACGCCCTTCATCTGCGTCCCGTCCACGACGCCCGTGATGTCGACCTTCCGGTCGGAGACGCATTCGGCGAGCGCGCCGAGGATCGGACCGGAGGTGAGGACCGGCGAGCAGACACGGACGCGCCGCCGTGCGCGCTTGATTCGATGCGCGATGCGGGTTGCCAGCGCCTCCCCGTGGCCCGGGGAGAACCAGACGCGGACCTCGTGGCCGCCGACGTCGACCGGCGCCGGGTCGACGAACCCGCTCTGCTCGACGGAGCCGGTCGTCCAGAGCTGCTCGAAGTCCTTCGTGTACGCGGCGGCGACCGCCTCGGACTCGACGACGACGATGATGTTCTCGCAGCGCGTGAAGGAGTCGTCAGTCCAGTTCGTCGAGCCCGTCCAGACCGTGTTCCGGTCGCGGACCGCGAACTTGTGGTGCATGAGGTCGGGAACGCCGGGAATGGGCTTCGTCGGCACCTCGAGGCTGTCGATGAGACTAGGTTTGCCCCGTGCCGGAGGGAAAAGCGGCGGCGGCTTCTCGTTGTCGACGTTGAACGCGAGGCGGACCGCGACGCCCCGCTGCTCTGCCTCGACGATCTCGTCTGCGACGACTTTCGCGGTCGGCTGCTCGAGGTCGAAGTCGTAGAGCGCGAGGTCGAGGCTCCGCTCGGCCGCCTGGAGGAATCCGGCGAGCCGCTCGGCGACCTCGAGCGCGGTCTGGCCGCCGTCGGTGAGCGTGTACGCCTCGATCACGAGGCAAGACCCTAGCGGTGGCTAGGTGTTTTCGAGGGAGCTGCAGCCCGTGACCTGGCTGACGAGCCACTTGCCGGTGCCGTCGTCGATCAGGTCGACGACGGCGATCGGCTCGCCGTCACGCACCGCGCGGACCCTGACGGTGTCCGTGTCGGGATAGCCGGCGCGCTCGAAGACGTCGTCCGGCTCGAGCTGGAACCCCTCGACGCCCTTCCTGGCGGCCTCGAGCGGATCGGTGGTCTCGCCGGAGGCGCCCTGGATGTAGTCGAGGACCTGCGAGAACTGCTCGGTGCAGGTGAGACGGGTCGAGACCCAGATGCCGTCCGGGTCGACGACCTCGACGGACGCGCGCGGAACCTCGCTCCCGTCCTCGGTGTACCCGTCGTAGCAGGCGACCGAGAAGGTGCCGGGACCGAGATCGACGATCTGCGACGAGGTGCCCATCGGCGCGCTGGTGCCCATGCCGCCGTCCTCCGCATGCTCGATCGAGGTCGACAGCTCCTTGCTGGTCTCGTTCACGAACTGCACGTGAACCCCGTCGGCCTGCGGTTTGACGGAGGGCGTCTCGACGCTCGGCGCGTCGCCGGAGCGGCAGACGACCTTGGCCGTCTCCGGCAGCACCGGCGGTTCCGAGGACTCGGTCGACTGGCCCTGCCCGGCTTCCTCGGCCGCGCCGCAGGCGGAGAGGCCGACGGCCAGGGCGAGCGCGAGAACGGCGAAGAGCTTCATCTCCCCTACGACGAGGGAGCGCGTCCAAAAGTTCCCGGCTCAGGAATATCCGCGAACGCGCATGTACGCGACGAGGACGCTGGCCGCAGCGATGCCGACGAGCATCAGCACCGCGAGCAGGTCGAGCCGCCCGTACACCGGGTGGCGGCCGGCGACGGAGAGCGCGAGCATCGCCAGCACGCCGCCGGCGAGGCCGCCCAGGTGCCCGCCGATGGAGATGTTCGAGACGGCGAACGTGAAGCCGACGTTGAGGATGACGACGAAGAGCGCTCCGCCGCCGAAGACGTAGACCTGCTTCCGCTCGAGCACGAGCCCGGCGCCGAGGATCCCGAAGACGGCACCGGACGCGCCGACGGTGTTCACGAACTCCCCGGAGAGGAGCAGCGCGCCGGCGGAGCCCGCGAGCGCGGAGACGAGGTAGACGCCGAGGAACCTGCCGCGCCCCAGAGCGCTCTCGAGCGCCTGGCCGAACCACCAGAGCATGAGCATGTTGAACGCGATGTGAATGATGCTCGCGTGGAGAAACGCGCTCGTGATCAGCCGGTACCACTCGCCCTCGGAGACCGCGAAGCCGTTCAGGGCCCACCGGTTGATGAACGACTGCGCAGGCTCGAAGCCGCCCGAGCCCTGCGCGATCGAGATCAGGAAGACGGCGACGTTGATACCGATCAGCGTCTTGGTGACCAGCGCACCGGTGCCGGCGCCTGCGACCCGACCGATCTTGCGCGTGGCCGCCTTCGCGCCCGTGGGCTGGCCGGCGCACTCGGGGCACTTGATCCCGACCGGCGCGTAGACCATGCAGTCCGGGCAGATGGGGCGGCCGCAATTGGAGCAGCTGACGGCCGTCTCGCGGCCCGGATGGCGATAGCAGGTCCGGGTCTGAATGCGCTCCGGCGTGGCCATCGAGCCATCGTATCCACGCCGTGTAAGGTCACGGCCGATGCGCGTGCACGTCGCCTTCACGCCCGCAGAGGCCGAGCGCGCGCCCGTCGCCGTGGTGGTCGACGTCCTCCGCGCGACGTCGACGATCGCCCAGGCGCTCGCCTCCGGCTACCGCCGCGTTCTCTGCTGTGCCGAGATCGAGGAGGCTCGAGCGGTGCGCGCGGGACTGGAGGAGGGGGTGCTCGCGGGCGAGCGCCGTGCCGAGGCGATTCCGGGGTTCGACCTCGGGAACTCACCGGCTGACTTCGTCGAGCCACGGGCCGAGACGCTCGTGCTGACGACGACGAACGGGACGCGTGCAATCGTCGCCGCGGCTGCCAACGCGGAGCACGTGCTCGTCGGAAGCCTCCTCAACCTGGAGGCCGTTGCCGCGGCCGCCCTCGCGGCGGGCGGCGACGCGGAGGTGGTGTGCGCGGGCGTCGACGGCCGCTTCACCATCGACGACGCCTACTGCGCAGGTCGCATCGCGGAGCTCCTCGGCGGCGAGCGGTCGGACGCCGCCGAGACGGCGGTTCGGCTCGCACGGTCCTTCGGTAGTGCAGAGGAGGCGCTGCGCGCGGCCGAGAACCCGCGCCAGGAGGCCATCCTCGACGACATCGCCTGGTGCGCGCGCGAGAGCGTGCTCGAGGTCGCGCCGAAGCTTGCGCGCATGGAGGGCCCGGCGGCCGAGATCGTCGCGGCGTAGGTTCAGGCGGAAGGCGTAGGCAACGCGCCGGCGTGCTTCAGCTCGGCGCAGTGCGCGCAGATGTAGGCGTCGGCACGCGCCTGCTCCCAGCCCTCGGGCCCCTCGGCCGCGTGGCGTCCCACCTCCGAGACCACCGCGCCGCACGGGCACCGATACACGACCGTGATCCGCGTGTAGGGCGAGTCGGGAGAGCTGTATGCGACTCCCACCCCTCAATTGTACGCGTTCATAGGATGGACGCCGAATGGAGTTCTCGGCCACCGACAGCCTGGTCCTCCTCGGCCTACTGGCGGCGGGGACGGCGCTCCTGGCTCTCGCCCAGATCGTGCGCGTCCCATATCCGATTCTGCTTGTCCTCGGAGGTCTCGCACTCGGGTTCGTTCCCGGCATGCCGGAGATCGAGCTGGCCCCCGATCTCGTCCTCGTCGCCATCCTGCCGCCGCTGCTTTACGGAAGCGCGTTCTTCACCTCGCTCCGCGAGCTTCGCGCGAACATCCGGCCGATCTCGTTCCTGGCGGTCGGGCTCGTCCTGACGACGATGGTCGTCGTGGCGGTGGTCGCCCACGCAGTCATCCCGGGGATCGGCTGGCCGAGTGCCTTCGTCCTCGGTGCGATCGTCTCGCCCACGGATCCAACGGCCGCGACCGCGATCGCGGAGCGTCTCGGGCTCCCGCGGCAGCTCGTTGCTGTGATCGAGGGGGAGAGCCTCGTCAACGACGGGACGGCGCTCGTTGCCTACCGCTTCGCCGTGGCCGCGGTCATTACCGGCAGCTTCTCGCTGGCCGAGGCCTCGGGGCGGTTCGTCCTCAGCGTATTCGGGGGCATCGCCGTTGGCCTCGCTGTCGGTTTCGTCATCCGCGAGGTGCGGCGCCGGCTCGACAACCCGCCCGTCGAGATCACCATCTCGGTTCTCAGCGGGTACTTCGCCTTTCTGCCGGCTCAGGCGATCGGCGTCTCGGGAGTGCTCGCAGCGGTCACGGTCGGCATCTACATGGGCTGGCATACGCCCCTTCTCACCACGCCGCAGACGCGGCTCCAAGGTGTCGCCGTCTGGGAGGTTCTCTTCTTCGTCCTGAACGGGCTGCTCTTTGCGCTCGTGGGGCTCCAGCTTCCGGCGATCGTCGACGCGCTCTCGGGCATCTCGACGGGAACGCTGATCCGCTACGCGCTCTACGTCACGGTCGCCGTGATCGGCGCGCGCTTCGCCTGGGTCTTCGGAATGGCGGGCCTCACCCATCTGCTCGGCAGGGCCCGGCGCACCGGTGACCCGGCTCCGTCCTGGCGGGCAAAGACCATCCTCGCCTGGTCGGGCATGCGCGGCGCGGTCTCGCTGGCTGCCGCGCTCGCTCTCCCGATCACCACCGACGCGGGTGCGCCGTTCAACGACCGGGACCTGATCGTGTTTCTGACCTTCGGGGTGATCCTCGGCACCCTCGTCGTCCAGGGCCTGACGCTGCCTCCGTTGATCCGCGTCCTCGGCCTCGAGGACGACGGGCAGGCTGAGAAAGAGGACGCCAAGGCGCGCATCTACGCGGCCGAGGCCGCGCTCGAGCGGCTCGAGGAGCTGCTCGTGGAGGAGTGGGTGCTCGAGGACACGGCGGAGCGGCTGCGCGGTCTCTACTCATTCCGGCGAGAGCGTTTCAGCTCACGCTTCGACGCCGAGAGCGATGGTGCGATCGAGGACCGCTCCGCCAACTACCAGCGCCTGCGCCACGAGCTGCTCGAGGCCGAGCGGCGTGCCGTTATCCAGCTGCAGCGAAGCGGCCGCATCGACGACGCGGTCGCGCGGCGAGTCGTGCGCGACCTCGATCTCGAGGACGCGCGTCTCGACCTCTAGCGCGTTGACACGTCCCTGCGGGGCGGCGTACGGTCTTGGGCCTATCGCGATGAGTGGCGTCATCAGAAGAGCGGCATTGGTTGCGGCCGTCGGGCTCGCGGCCTGCGTCCTGCCGGCGACGAGCGCGGCCGACGGCGGAACCATCCGGCTGCGCGTCATGACCTTCAACATCTTCTACGGGGGTGACGAGCTCGACCTTCGTACGGGCGACTGGTGCGCCCTTCGCCGAGGATGCTCGGCGACGTTCGAGCAGGTGATCCGCACGATCCGGGCCTCCGACGCCGACGTGATCGGGCTCGAGGAGGCCGAGCACTCCACGCGGCGCGTTGCGCGGGCGCTCGGCTGGTACGCGAGCGAGCGACTCCAGGTCGTCTCGCGCTACCGGTTGATCGACCCGCCCGACGGCAACGGGCTGTACATCTTCGTGGAGCTCGCGCCCGGGAGGGTAGTGGCCATCTCGAACTCGCACCTCCCCTCCGACCCATACGGCCCCTACCTCGTGCGCGACGGAGGCACGGCCGAGGAGCTGGATGCGCTCGAGCGCTCGACTCGGCTTCCGGCAATCCAGCAGCAGCTCGCCGTCCTCCCGGCGCTCGCCGCGCGGGGAATCTCGGTCTTCGTGCCCGGGGACTTCAACTCGCCCTCGCATTACGACTGGACGCCGGCGGTGGCGGCCGTCCGCGACGACGTGCCCTTTGCGTTCGACTGGCCCGTGAGCCGCGCCTACGCGGACGCGGGCTTCCGGGATCCCTACCGCGAGGCCCACCCCGACCCGGTCGCCAAGCCCGGGTTCACGTGGACTCCGGGCGGCGTCGAGTCCGTCCCGAACGACGTGCACGACCGCATCGACTGGGTGCTCGTCGCGGGGCCCGCGCGGACGCTCGCGAGCGAGATCGTCGGCGAGCGCGGCGGACCGGACGTCGACATCGGGATCTCGCCGTACCCGACCGACCATCGCGGGGTCGTCTCCACGTTCGCGGTCAGGCCCGGCGAGGCGCCTGTGCTCGTCGCGCCGGAGACGCGCCGCCTGGCAATCGGCCAGAGCCTCCGGATCGTCTTCCACGCGCCTGGACGGCGAGGCGAGCGGGTGGCGCTCGTTCGCGCCGGAGCCACGGGCCCCTTGGCCGAGGAAGCGATCGACGGCCAGGACGGCTCTGTCACCCTCGACACAGAGAGGCTGCGGCGCGGTGCCCACGACGTCGTCCTCCTCGACCGGCGCGACAACGTGCTCTCGCGGGCGCCGTTCTGGCTCTACCGGGTCGGCGAGCCGCCCCGCGTGGCGACATCGAAGCCGGTGTACCGCAAGGGGGAGCCGATCCAGGTCTCGTGGTCGAACGCCCCCGGCATGCGTTGGGACTGGCTCGCAATCTACCGCGTCGAGCCGGGGAGCAAGACCCCGTACTCGACCCCGGGCTGCAACGCGGGGTACTGCGGGAACGACGGCTACCTGCTCTACGAGTACACGAAGACCGCGATCGAGGGCACGGCGACGTTCTCCGCCTCGTCGGCCACGGGCGACGGTGCCTGGCCGCTGCGGCCGGGGCTGTACGAGGTGCGCCTGCTCCTGGACGACGGCTACAAGTCCGTGGCCAAGTCGCTGCGCTTCCGCATCGTCCCTCGCTGAGCGCCGCCCGCCGTGTGAGACGATCCGCAGGGTCGTAGCGACGAGAGGAGACGGCGTGAACAACCTGGGAGCCACGCGATACCGCTGGGAGGACATGCCGAAGGAGGAGTTGAAACCCGACCTCCACCGACGGCTGGTCTCGACCGAGCGGATGATGCTCGCCCACGTATACCTGGACAAGGGCTGCATCGTCCCGCAGCACTCGCACGAGAACGAGCAGCTGACCTACATCCTCCAGGGCACGCTGCGCTTCTTCCTGGGCGACGACGAGTCGGAGGTCGTCGATGTGGCGGCCGGCGAGGTCCTGCACATCCCCTCGTGGCTTCCGCACAAGGCCGAGGCGCTCGACGACGTGCTCGACGTCGACATCTTCTGTCCGCCGCGCCAGGACTGGCTCGACGGGTCGGACGCCTACCTCCGCAACAAGTGAACCTCGGGCTGGACGGCAAGATCGCCCTCGTCTGCGGCGCGAGCCGCGGGATCGGGCGGGCGATCGCGAACGAGCTCGCCGTCGAGGGCGCGTCGCTTGCGCTCTGCTCCCGTGACGGCGACCGCCTCTCGGCGGCCGCGGAGGAGATCGGCCCGGAGGTGCTTCCAATTCCCGCCGACCTGGGCGAGCCGGGGGAGGGGACGCGCGTCGTCCGGGCGACCGAGGAGGGCTTCGGGCGCGTCGACATCCTCGTGGCCAATACGGGCGGCCCGCCCGCCGGTACGCACGACACCCTCTCGCTCGAGGACTGGGACCGCGCGACGGCGCTGCTCCTTCGCAGCACGGTCGAGCTCGCGACGGCTGCGCTGCCTGGGATGAAGGAGCGCGGGTGGGGCCGCATCCTCGCGGTCACGTCGGTCGCCGTGAAGCAGCCGGTCGACAACCTCATCCTCTCGAACAGCCTGCGCGCTGCGGTGACCGGCTACGCCAAGACGCTCGCGCGCGAGGTGGCCCAGGACGGCATCACCGTGAACACGGTCCTGCCCGGCTACACCGCGACCGAGCGGGTCACCGAGCTGAACCAGGCCAACGCCGAGCGCGAAGGCGTCGCCGTGGAGGAGGTTCAGGCGCGGCTCGAAGCGTCCATCCCGATGGCGCGCCTCGCCGAGCCGGAGGAGTTCGCGGCGCTCGCGGTCTTCCTCGCCTCGGAGCGCGCGGGCTACATCACGGGCGGGTCGTTCGCCGTCGACGGCGGCTGGCTGCGCGGGCTCCTGTGACGGAGGTGCACACGCGGGCGGGCGAGCTGCTGGACCGCGAGCTCGCGCGCTTCGAGCGGGAGCACCCGCGCTCGGGCGAGCTGTCGAAGCGGGCCGCGGCCTCGCTCCTTGCAGGCGTCCCGATGCACTGGATGCTGCGCTGGCCCGGGGCATATCCGGTCTACGCGCAGGAGGCGAGCGGCGCGCGCTTCCGCGACGTCGACGGGATCGAGTACGTGGACTTCTGCCTCGGCGACACCGGCGCCATGACCGGGCACTCGCCGGAGCCGGTGGTCCGGGCGGTCGCAGAGCAGGCGGCGCGCGGGATCACGCTGATGCTCCCCAGCGAGGATGCGCTCTGGGTGGCGGAGGAGCTCGGCCGCCGCTTCGGGCTCCCTCGCTGGCAGTTCGCGTTGACGGCCACGGACGCCAACCGCTTTGCGATCCGGCTTGCGCGCCACGTCACCGCGCGTCCGAAAGTGCTCGTCTTCAACTGGTGCTACCACGGCACCGTCGACGAGTCGTTCGCCGCGCTCCGCGACGGGAGGGTGGTCGAGCGCGAGGCCAACCTGGGCCCGCCCGTGCCCCTGGAGGAGACGACCCGCGTCGTGGAGTGGAACGACGTCGAGGCGCTCGAGCGTGAGCTTGCCCACGGCGACGTCGCGTGCGTGCTCGCCGAGCCCGCGCTCACGAACATCGGCATCGTCCATGCGCAGGCCGGCTATCACGAGGCGCTCCGCGAGGCGACCAGAGAGACGGGGACGCTCCTACTCATCGACGAGACGCACACGCTCTGCGCCGGCCCCGGCGGCTTCACCCGGGCGCATGGGCTCGAGCCCGACCTGCTCACGGTCGGCAAGGCGATCGGGAGCGGGATCCCGTCGGCGGCGTACGGCTTCTCGGCGGAGGTCGCCGACCGTGTCGAGGCCTCGATCGGCCGGGACGAGTCCGACGTCGGCGGGGTGGGAGGGACCCTCGCCGCGAACGTCCTCTCGCTTGCCGCCGTCCGCGCGACCCTCGAGCACGTTCTCACGGAGGAGGCGTTCGACCACATGATCGCCCTGGGCGAGCGCTTCGAGCAGGGCGTCCAGGACTCGATCGACAGGTGCGGCCTGCCTTGGCACGTCACGCGCCTCGGCTGCCGCGTCGAGTACCTCTTTCGCCCCGAGCGCCCCGTGACCGGCAGCGACGCCGCGGCCGGCGGTGACCACCTGCTCGACCGCCTCATCCACCTGTACGCGCTCAACCGCGGCGTGCTCCTGACGCCGTTCCACAACATGGCCCTGATATCGCCGGCGACGACGGAGGCCGACGTTGACCTCCACACCGAGGTCTTCGGTCGGCTCGCGGGCGAGCTGACCGGGCGCTGAGGCGCGCCGACCGGTTCCTAGACGAAGTCTGCGATCTCGGCGAGCGACTTCTTCACGAGCGTCGGAGTCGTGGCGTCGGCCGTCGGATAGCCGACAGGGATGAGCAGGAAGGGCCGCTCGTTCTCGGGGCGCTCGAGGATCTCCTTGAGGAACCCCATGGGCGACGGTGAATGTGTGAGCGTCGCCAGGCCGGCGTTGTGGAGCGCCGCGAGCAGGAAGCCCACCGCGATCCCGACGGATTCGCGCACGAAGTAGTGCTTCCGCTTCGCGCCGTGGTCGTCGAAGCCCCAGGGCTGCTCGAAGATCGCAACCAGATACGGCGCGTCGGTGAGATGGGGCTTCGACCAGTCCGTCCCGATCGGCTCGAGGACGTCCAGGTACTCCCGGGTCGCGCGCTCCGTGTAGAGGAGCCGCTCTTCGTGCTCGGCGGCTTCCCGGATGCGCGCCTTCACGTCCGGGTCGGACACGACCACGAACGACCAGGGCTGCTGGTTGGCGCCGGACGGAGCCGAACCGGCGACACGGACGGCGTCCTCGACGATGTCCCTCGGCACCGGCTCGGGCGAGAAGTGCCGCACCGAGCGCCGGCGCAGCATGAGCGCCAGGAACTCCGCCGAGCGCTCGCGCATCTCCGCCTCCGGCAGGCGGTCGAACGCGAGGGGAAGGGGCTGGAACGCGCGGGTCGTCGACGACATCAGGCGGCCTTGCGGGCGAGCATAGCCTCGACGTCGAGGCGGGCGCGGAGCGCGCCTAGCCCGTCGCGGCGCGCGAGGAGCACCTGGCGCCGGAACTGAAGGACGAGCGCGCCGCCGGGCGCGAGGCCCTCCTCGCAGGCGTCGAGCAGGCGGCGGTAGGGGCCGAGCCCGTCGCGCGCGGCGAAGACGGCGTCGGCCGGCTCGCCCGCGAGGTCCGCGTGCTGGGCTCGCTCGCCGGCCGGGAGGTAGGGGAGGTTGGCGACCACGAGGTCGACGGGCCTCGGCACGGGGTCGAGTAGATCGCCGTGTAGGACGACGACGCGATGGAGAAGCCCGTGGCGGCGGACGTTTTCGCAGGCGAGGGCGACCGCGGCCGCGCTCGCGTCGGTCGCCCACACACGGGCCAGTGGGGCGCCGGCCGCGACGGCGACCGCCAGCGCGCCCGAGCCGGTGCCGACGTCGGCGACTGTCGCGGGCCCGTCACCCACCACGGCGAGCGCCGTCTCCACCAGCCGTTCACTCGCCGGCCGCGGCGTCATGACGAAGCCCGGTTGCGTGTCGAGGGCTAGCCCGCAGAAGCGCACCTCCTCCATGAAGGCCGTTTGTGACGTGCGGGCGGCCGTTCTTACCGGGGAGGCGGTCCCGGAGCGCCCGTGAGAAGCGCCCCGGGACCGGTTCGGCTACCGGAAGCGCCGCTCGAACTGCTTCACGATCCCCGTCGAGAGCTCGTCGGCCATCTCGAGCGCCTGCAGGTGGATCGCGTCGTACGCGGCGACGTCGGCGGCCCAGTCGCCCTGGAGGCGGGCGACGACCTCGGTCGTCGTCAGGTCGAGGTGCTCGTAGAGCATCTCCCTCATCTCGCGGAGCTTCCACGAGCGTGGATTCGCGGCGTTCAGGAAGGCCGCGATCTGGTCGGCGTTCGCCCGCCAGCGTGCCTGGTGGGTGGCGACCCCGGCAGCGTCGCCCGCTCTCGCGGCGGCGATCAGGTCGGCCGCGATGAGGATGTGCTCCCGCAGCAGCCGGCTCAGCTCCTCGCCTGCCGCGTCGCCGTAGAACGGCTTGATCGCGTCGCCGAGGTCGTCCTGGTTTCGCAAGAGACGGCCGACGGTCGCCTGGGTGTCGGGCGCGTCGGTCGTCAGGCTGATGATGGCGAGCCGGGTCCAGGTGATGTGGTCCTCCCAGAGCTTGCGCATGTCGTTGCGCAGCTCGAGCTCCTTCTTCGAGATGGATCCCTTCCCGTCACGCCCGCCGTCGCCGTTGGCCAGGGCGGCCGTCCCGCCCGCCGCGACGAGCGCGATCAGCGCCGCGAGGACCGCGATCGCGAGTGTCAGCCCCACCCGGATCGGCCGAAGTGTGTGAGCCTTGCTCAACAGGGCCTCCTTTCCTCCCAGGGTTCTCGCAGCTGTTCGTGACACCGGGAGCGCGGTTCTTACCGCGTGGAGGAGCGCGCCCCAGGCTACGCTGCGGCTGTGGCTCGCGTGGACGCCATCGGGGTGGTCGTCGCCGACCTTGGGCGGGCGGTCGACTTCTACCGGCTTCTGGGCTTCGAGTTCCCGGACGATCTCGACCCCGAGGGCCACGGCCACGTGGAGGCCTCCATGCCCGGGGGCATGCGCTTCATGCTCGACACCGAGGAGACGGTCCGCTCGTTCGCTCCGGACTGGACGCCCCCTTCGGGCGGCCAGCGGACCACGCTCGCGTTCCTCTGCGCTTCGCCCGCGGATGTCGACCGGCTCTACGGGGAGCTCGTCGCCGCCGGTGGCGAGGCCTACCGTGAGCCCTGGGACGCGTTCTGGGGCCAGCGCTACGCCGAGGTGAAGGATCCGGACGGCAACGTCGTCGATCTCTTCGCCCCGCTCGGTTAGGGTCGCTCGCAGAGCTCGATCGTCAACTCACACTCTGGAGGCGAGATGGCCACGGCAACCACGCAGGCTCCGCTCCTGTCGGACGAGGAGCGTTCCCACCTCACCGCGCTGCTCACCGACTGCGACAGCGTCGAGCTGAAGCTCACCGTCCCCGAGGCGGACCAGCGGTCGACCGTGGCCGGGCTGGGCATGGACCCGCTCGACGCGCAGATCCGGCAGGTGTTCTTCTTCGACACGCCCGACCTGGCGCTGTACTCGAGCGGCGTCGTCGTTCGCGCCCGTCGCGTCCAGAAGAAGGGCGACGATTCGGTCGTCAAGCTCCGGCCGGTCGTGCCGTCCGAGCTTCCTACCGGGCTGCGCCGCTTGCCCGGCTTCGGCGTCGAGGTGGACGCGATGCCCGGCGGCTTTGTCTGCTCGGGCTCTCTGAAAGGGACTCCGGGCGTCGACGTCGCGAAGGCGGTCGCCGGAAAACGACCGCTGCGCAAGCTGTTCTCGAAGGAGCAGCGCGCGTTCTTCAAGGAGCACGGGCCCGCCGACCTCGAGCTCGACGACCTGTCGGTCCTGGGCCCGATCTTCGTGCTCAAGCTCAGGTACACGCCCAAGGGCTTCGACCGGAGGCTGGTCGGCGAGATGTGGCTCTACCCCGACAGCACGCGGATCCTGGAGCTCTCGACCAAGTGCGCCCCGTCCGAGGCCTTCGACGTGGCGGCGGAGGCGCGGGCCTTCCTGGCCGAGCGCGGCGTCAACCTCGAGGGCGAGCAGCAGACGAAGACCCGTACGGCGCTCGAGTTCTTCTCCGGGCAGCTCGCAGCCGCCTCGTGACCCGGCTACGCGGGCGCTTCGGGCACAAGTGCAGGAGGCGAGGCCCGACGCTCTAGCGCCGTCGCGGTGATCCACGCGGCGGCCGCGGCGAGAACGGCCGCCGGGACGGCGTCCAGGCCGGCCGTCCCGGTGAGCAAGGCCGCGAAGAGGATCGACGAGAGGAGCAGGCGGCTCATGGCGGCCATGCCGGCGGCGGCTCCGGCCGCGATCGCCCAGGTCGGGGAGACGTCGAACCAGATCACCGCCAGCGTGGCCAGGCCGATGCCGAGGAAGATCGCAGGAAAGACGAAACCGCCGCGAAACCCGCAGCCGAGACAGACGGCGAAGGCCAGAGCCTTCGCCGCGAGGAGGACGAAGACGACTGATGTCGAGTCTTCCGCAACCAGGGCGGGCACGGAGGTCTGGCCGGAGAAGAGCACGTCCTGAGAGCTCGCCCCGAGAGCGTCGGCGAGCACGGCGAGCACGCCGACCGCCAGGCCTCCGGCGATCAGGAGCGCGGGCATCCCGAGACGAACGCGCTCGCCTGCGACCCGGGTCGCGAGCGATCGGACCACGACGACGACCACTGCCGCGACGACGCCCACGGCTACGGCGAGAAGGAGGTCGCCGACGTGCGTTCCCTCGTAGGGCGGGAGGCTCGGGACCGCCAGACCGGGAACGTCGAGGCCGCCCCAGTCTCCGAACCCGATGATGACCACGTAGCCGACGGCCGCCGCGACGAAGCCGGGCAGGAGCACGGGGAGCATCGCGGCGCCCAGGCCGGCAGCTGCGCTCTCCACGATCAGCACGCCCGCGACGATCGGGCCGCCGAAGACCGCCGCCACGGCCGCGAAGGCTCCGGAGGTCGAGAGGACGGCACTTTCGCGCTGTCCGAGTCTCGCGAACGACGTCAGGACAACGCCGACAGCCGCACCGAGCGCGACGAGCGGCGCCTCGGGGCCGAGGACGGCGCCGAACGCGAGCGTAGCGGTGGCCGCGAGAGCGATCCCGAACGCGTGACTGGGAGGAACGGGTCCGCCGCCGAGCCCCTCCAGCGGCTTGTGGCCGCCGTCGCCTGGAAGAAGGGTCCGTGCGACGACGACGACTGCCGCACCGACGACGGGGAGGAGGAGGACGAGAAACCAGGGCGGCGACGAGTACCCGAGCGCGTCCGGAAGGTCGTCCCACAGCCAGTGCTCCAGGTAGTGGACGAGACCCAGGAAGGCGACCGCGACCAGCGCGGCCGGGATGCCTATCAGCGCCCCGAGCAACACGAGCCGAAGGTAAGCCTTCGGGGACACCTGGTCCTGCGGGGACGGGGCGGTCACGGGACGATCTTGACACCCCGGCCACCCGGGCGTCTCCAGGGCCTATTGAAGCCGCTTGCGACTTCTAGAACGAACTGGAGCCAACAGTCAACCGGCGGGAGCTCCCGCGTACTCTTCGTCGGTGACGTGCGCGCCCCAGGTCGCGCTGTTCCCTTCCTCGTCGACCTGGAGCAACGCGAGGTGGGTCATGAAGCGTGTCGCTGTGGCGCCGTGCCAGTGCTCCTCCCCCGGTTCGAAGAACACGCGGTCGCCGGGGCGGATGACCTCGATCGGGCCGCCACGACGCTGTGCGAGGCCGACGCCTTCGAGGACGTAGATCGTCTGGCCGTTCGGGTGGGTATGCCAGGCGGTGCGTGCGCCGGGTGTGAAGTGGACACTGCTCGCGCTCAGGTGTGAAGCGCCGGACGGCGCGGCGACCGCGTCGAGATAGACGTCGCCGGTGAACCATTCACTCGGCCCCGGCGTCGTCTCGATGCTGCTCCTCGTGATCTGCATGTGGGCTCCTGGTCGTCTCGATTTTGGGGCGTCCGCGCCTGACTAGCCGAGGACGCGCGTCATGAAGACGTTGTCCGGGGTCTGCGTGTACTCGCCGAAAGGCCGGCAGCTTACGAATCCCGCCGCGTCGTACAGCGAGCGTGCGGGCACGAACGCCTGGCCGGCTCCGCACTCCAGGCTGATGCGGCGTACGCCGCGGGCGGCGGCCACGGCGACGAGGTGGTCGACCAGCGTGCGTCCGACTCCGCGCCCCCGTGCGGCGACCGCGGTGTGCATCGACTTCAGCTCGACATGCTCGGGATCGAGCTCCTTGAGCGCCGCGATGCCGAGCAGCTCGCCGTCGACCCGCAAGCCGAAGAACGTGACGGCCGGGTCGGGGGCGTCGGGATCGAGGACGTGCACGCCTTCGGACGGCATCACACCGCTGGCAAACAGACGGTGCTGCTCGAGGAGTCGACGGACGTCGTCGCGCCGGGGATCGTCGACCTCGATCGAGAATCCCTTCACGCCCGACTTCTACCAAGGCAAGGCAGCTGTCCGTTGCCGCTGGACCCATGACGGCTCGGGCCGATCCCGCGGCCGGCGACGCCGGACGCTGTCCAGGGAACGAATGGCGCGCCGGGCATCGCGCTAGGGTGAACTCATGGCGCGTGGAGATGGAGATGGCTCCGGCGAGCAGCTCACCCAGGCCGAGCTCGACACCCTCAAGGAGCGACTCGCCCAGCTCGAAGGCTCGAAGCGGCAGGAGATCGTCGAGGCGATCGCGACCGCCCGCGGCTTCGGAGACCTCTCCGAGAACTTCGAGTACCACGCGGCCAAGAACGAGCAGGGCTTGAACGAGCGCGAGATCACGATCCTGCGCGAGCGCGTCCGAAATGCGGTCGTCGTCGAGGCCGCGACGAGCGACGTGATCGGCATCGGCTCCCAGGTCGAGGTCGAGGACGACCTCGGCGAGCGCATGACGGTGCGCGTCTCGAGCGTGCGCGGCGAAGGCGTCGTCTCGCCCGAATCGCCCCTCGGGCATGCGCTCATGGGTGCGAAGGCCGGCGACGAGGTCACCGTTCGCGCCCCGCGCACGACCTACGTCGCCCGCGTCGTCTCTGTCTCCTGGTAGACGAGAACCGCCCTGCGCGGCTAAAAATTTCTTCGGAGCCTTGACAGGAGAACGTGTGTTCGTGTAGAACACACGTTCCCATGGTCGCCTGTCTCACGATTCCGGCCTTCGCTCTCAGGGCTCCGCTGCTTCGCCGGCCCGAGCTGGCAGGCAGGCCCGTAGCGCTCGCGCCGGTGCCGGGGGAGCAAGCCCTCCTCGGCTCGTGCACCGGCGCCGCCGAGCGCGCGGGCGTGCGGCCGGGGATGCGGCTCTCCGAGGCGCTGGCCACGTGTCCGAGCCTCGAGCTGGTCGAGCAGGACCCGGCCGGCGTGGAGGAAGAGTGGGAGGCGGTACTGCGGCGGCTCGAGGGTGCGGGCTTCGCAGTCGAGCCGGTCGAGCCGGGGTGTGTCTACTTCCAGACCCGGGGCATGGAGCGGCTCGCCGGCGGGCTCGGGCAGGCGCTCAGGCGCGCGCTCGACGCCGTCGGGCCGGAGTGGGGTGCACGTGTGGGGGCAGCCTCTCGCCGTTTCGCGGCGCTGGCGGCGGCCACCGTGGCGCCGGCCGGCCGCGCGCTCGTCATCGACGACGGCGAGACGCATCTCTTCCTCGAGCCGCTCCCGCTCGACGTACTCCCGCTCTCGCCGGAGCGGAGGGAGGAGCTTTCGGAGCTCGGCGTCAAGCGTCTGGGGGAGCTGGCACGCCTCCCCGGCACCGCGGTCGCCGATCGGCTCGGCGCGGACGGCGCGGAAGCATGGCGGCTCGCTCGGGGGGAGGGCGACACCTCCGTCGCGCCGCGCCGTCCGCCGGCCGAGCTCGTGGAGTCGCTGACGTTTCCGGAACCGGTTGCGAACGAGCTCACGCTCGCGCGGGCACTCGCGGCGCTCATCGAGCGCCTGCTCGCCCGCCCGGAGCGGGCCGGCCGGGCTCCCAGGCAGCTCGCCATCTCGGCGAAGCTCGTCGGGGGAGGCTCCTGGCGGCGCTCGCTCACGCTGCGCGAGCCGACGGCGGAGCCCGACCGCCTTCGGCTCGCGCTGGCACCCAGGCTGTCGGAGCTGCCCGCTCCGACGGCGGAGCTCCGCCTCGAGCTGGGGGAGCTCACCGAGTCGGTCGGGACGCAGACCGAGCTCGTCCGTCCTCGTGGGAACCGCCTGCGGGAGCGCCTGCGCGGAGGTTTGCGGCAGGTGCGCGTGGCGGTGGGGATGGACGCGGTCTGCACCGTCGTGGAGGTGGCACCGTGGTCCCGCATTCCCGAGAGCAGGGCCATTCTCGTTCCGCGCGACGATTGAACGAGCCGCGACCCGTGCACGTCGTCTGCGAGGGGCGCGTGCCGGCGGCCGTCGACAGGGTGCCCGTGATCGCGCACCGGGACGAGTGGCATGTGGCCGACCGCTGGTGGACGGAGGAACCGGTGCGGCGGAACTACTACGAGGTGGTGCTCGAGACCGGGCGGAACGTCGTCGTCTTCCGGGACGAGGCGAGCGGCACGTGGTTCCGGCAGGCGTCCTAGGAGAAGACCACGTCGTGGCGAGCGAGGACCTCGCCCATGAGCTGCGGGTCGGGAGGCCCGTCCGCGGGCGTGGCCGCTGCGAGATCGCGGATGTAGTCCTCCCAGCCTCCCGGCGTGTTCAGGTTCAGGAACCGCACGACGGAAGGGCTCCGGTTCGCGAACGTGTGCACGATGCCGGGCGGTGCGCACGCGTACGTCCCGGGGCCCGCCTCGACCTCTTCGTCCCCGACCTGGACGGTGAGCGTCCCCTCGAGGACGTAGAACGAGTCGAGCAGCTTCCGATGGGAGTGCGGGGGAGGGCCGCTCGTCCCGGCCTGGATCGTGACCTCGGCGAGGGAGAAGGCGCCGGCGGTCGACTCCCTCGTCGCCTTGAAGACGGAGGTCGCGGTCCCGACCACGTAGGTCGTGCCCTCGCCCTGCCCGAGGACGGTGCCCTCGCCGGGCTCCTGCGGCCCGTCGACGTCGACGCTGTCGAACGAGGCGTCCTCGCCGCGCGTGCGCGCGCGAAGGAAGTCGGTAAAGCCGGAGTCGGGAGCATGGATGTTGAGGAAGCGGGCTCGTCCGCTGCCGTGGCTCGTGAAGGCGTGGACGTTCCCGGGCGGCACGACCACCGCCGTCCCGGCGCGGCCGAGGTGCCTCTCGCGGCCGAGCGTGAACTCGAGCTCGCCCTCGAGAAGAAAGAACGCATCCGTGTGGCGCTCGTGGAAGTGGGGGGAGGCGCCCGAGTAGGTCGGCCCGGTGTCGTACTCGATGAGGCTGAGCTCGGGCCGTGCGACCTTGACGAGGTAGACGCGGTCCTCGCTCTCGAGCCGCTCGCCCTCACCGGGCCCGCTGACGATTGCCTCGGTCTCTGCCATCGCTACCCGCGCTTAACTCTAGGGGCACCCCGTCCCACCACCCGCTTTCGAGCGTACCGCCGAGATCCGCACCTGTGGCGCGTGGACCGTGCCGGAAGTGTGGCATGGGCGTGACGAAATACGTCGAGCTCCACTGCCATTCGGCCTACTCGTTCCTCGACGGCGCCTCGCTGCCCGAGGAGCTGGCCGCGCGGGCCGTCGAGCTCGGCTACGAGGCGCTCGCGCTCACCGACCACGACGGCGTCTACGGCTCGCTCGAGTTCGCCTACGCGGCGAAGGCTCTCGGTCTCCGGTCGATCACCGGGGCGGAGGTGACGCTGGCCGACGGCTCCCACGTGACGCTCCTCGTGGAGGCGCCCGAGGGGTACGCGAACCTCTGCCGCCTCCTGACCGCCGCACACGCGCACGAGCGGCTCAACCCGCGCCTCGACCCGTCGCTGCTGGAGGAGCAGGGGGAGGGGCTCGTCTGCCTCTCGGGCTGCGCCCGGCACGGCCTGGCCGTTCGCGACCCGAACGCGGCCGCGCGCCTCGCCCGTGCGCTCGGCCGCGACCGCTTCTACATCGAGCTCCAGCGTCCCTTCGAGCGCGGCGACGCCCGCCGGAACGCCGCGCTCCGCTCGCTGGCCGAGACCCTCGGCGTGCGCACGGTGGCCACCGGGGACGTGCACGCTCACCACCCGCGCCGCGCGCGCCTCCAGGACGTCCTGGTCGCCGTCAAGAACCGCACCTCGCTCGAAGGCTGCGAGCAGGAGCGGCGCGGGAACGAGGACACCGTCCTGCTCTCGCAGGATGAGGTCGCCGCCCGCTTCGCGGACGACCCCGGCGCGGTGAAGGCCGCCGCCGAGCTCGCCGAGCGGCTGACCTTCGACCTCACGCACGAGCTCGGCTACCGCTACCCGGACTTCTCGGACGGGCCGACGCCCGCCGACGTGCAGCTCGCGGAGGTCTGCCGGCGCGCCTTCGACGAGCGCTACCGCCACTCGCCGCGCCCGCTGCGGGACAGGGCCGACCAGCGTCTGCGCGAGGAGCTCGCCCTCATCGCCGAGCTGGGGCTCTCCGGCTTCTTCCTCCTCCACTGGGAGGTGCTGGAGCTGGCCCGCGACGTGGCCGCCCAGGTCAGGGGCCCGGGCTCTCCGCGCCACCTGCTCCCGCCCGGGCGCGGCCGGGGCAGCTCGGTCGGGTCGATCGTCTGCTACCTGACGGGGCTCTCCCACGTCGACCCCGTGGACGCCGGCCTCGCGCTCGGCCGCTTCCTGAACCGGGAGCTGTCCTCCGTCCCCGACATCGACCTCGACTTCCCCCGGGACATCCGCGAGAAGCTCATCGTCGCCGTCACCGAACGCTACGGGCGCCGGCACTCGGCGCTCGTCGCCAGCTTCGCCACGTACCGCGCCCGCGGCGCCATTCGCGACGTGGGCAAGGCCCTCGGGCTCCCGCAGGCCGAGCTCGAGCGGCTCGCACGCGTGACGGACGGCTGGAACGCGCGCAAGGTGGGGGAGGAGATGGAGCACGTGCCCGGAGCCGAGGCGCGTCTCACCTCGCCGCGCTGGCGGGCCTTCCGCGAGCTCTGCGGGGAGATCGCCGGGCTGCCGCGCCACCTCTCGCAGCACCCCGGAGGCATGGTCATCTCCTCGCGCCCGCTCGTCGAGCTCGTCCCGGTCGAGCCGGCGGCGATGGAGGGACGCCAGAACTGCCAGTGGGACAAGGACTCCTGCGCGGACGCCGGCTTCCTCAAGATCGACCTGCTCGGGCTGGGAATGCTCTCGGCCGTCGAGGAGTGCGTCGAGCAGATCGCGCTGCTCCGCAACCGCCCGATCGACCTCTCCCGCATCCCGCTCGACGACCCGGACGTCTACCGGGAGATCCAGGACGCGGACACGGTGGGCCTCTTCCAGATCGAGAGCCGCGCGCAGATGCAGAGCCTCCTGCGCACGCGGCCCGAGAACCTCGACGACCTCACGATCCAGGTCGCGCTCGTCCGCCCCGGGCCGATCCAGGGCAAGGCGGTGCACCCGTACATCGAGCGGCGGCAGCGCATGCGGGAGGACCCCACCTACGAGCCTCCCTACGACCATCCCTCGCTCGCCGGGCCGCTCAAGGAGACGCTCGGCGCGATCATCTTCCAGGAGCAGGTGCTGGACGTGTCCATGGCGCTCGCCGGCTTCTCGGTGGGGGAGGCCGAAGGGCTCCGGCGGGCGATGAGCCGCAAGCGGAGCCAGGACGCGATCGAGACCTACCACCGGCGCTTCGTGGACGGCGCGCTCGCGAACGGTGCCGACCTCGAGACCGCGGAGCTGGTCTTCACGAAGATCAACGGCTTCGCCTCGTTCGGCTTCCCGAAGTCGCACGCGGCCGCCTTCGCCTTGCTCGCCTACCAGTCGGCCTGGCTCCGCCACCACTATCCCGGCGAGTTCCTCTGCGCGCTCCTCAACGCGCAGCCGATGGGCTTCTACCCGCCGGCGAGCCTCGTCCGCGACGCGCAGCGGCGCGGCGTCGACGTGCTGCCGCCCGACGTGAACAGCGAGCGAGGCCAAGTGCCGGCTCGCGGGCGGCGCCGTGCGCGTGGGGATCGGCTACGTGAAAGGGCTCGGCCAGGAGCCGGCGACCGCGCTCGTCGAGGAGCGCACGGCGAGAGGGCCGTTCGCGAGCGTGTCCGACCTCGCGCTGCGGGCTCCGCTCGACCGGCCCGGGCTCGAGGCGCTCGTCGCCAGCGGGAGCTGCGACTCGTTCGGCTGGCCGCGCCGCCAGCTCCTGTGGCGCCTCGGGCTCGCGTCGCGGTCGGTCAGCGCCGGCGACGGAGGAGAGAGCAGGCAGCTGGCGCTCCCGCTCGAGCCGACGAGCGAGATCCCCGACCTGGCGGAGCAGACGCCCTGGGAGCGGATGCTCGCCGACTACCGCCTCACGAGCCTCTCGGTCGGCCTCCACCCGCTCGAGCTCCTGCGGCCGCACCTACCCGGCGAGGTCCTCTCGAGCGCCGACCTGGAGGAGGCGCCGCACGGCGCCCGGGTGGCCGTGGCCGGCCTCGCCGTCGCGCGCCAGCGCCCGGCCACCGCGAGCGGCGTCGTCTTCATGCTGATCGAGGACGAGCACGGGCAGATGAACCTGATCGTCCCGCCGCCGGTGTACGACCGGTACCGGGCGCTCGTCCGCGGGGAGCCGCTGCTGCTCGCGCGCGGGCGCTTCGAGCGCGTCGAGCGCAACCGGAACGTGCTCGTCTCGGAGCTCGTCTCGCTCGCCCCGCTGGCCCGCCGGGCAGCCAACGACGCCGAGGTGCGCGGCGCTATGCCCGCCGCACATCATTTTGGGGGCCGCTGAGCAGGACTACAGTTGTCAAGAATCCGACCGTCAGGCCGATGGAATGACTGGATGAGGACCGTCTGGACGTCTGTGCCGGGGACTGCCCGCCTGCCGCTGCTCTATGCCGTGCCGGGCCTCCTTGCGATCGGCGTCTATCTGACGCTGCCGTACAACCTGACGAGCGCCGTCCTGTACGACGTGATCGCCGGCTCGTCGGTCGTCGCCATCCTCGTCGGCATCTGGATCCATCGGCCGGCGCGGCCCCTGCCGTGGCTCTTCCTCGCAGCCGGCTTCGCCTCCTTCGTCGCCGGCGAGATCACGTGGCACATCTATTCGTACGGACTCGGGCAGGACCCGTTCCCGTCCGTCGCCGATCTCTTCTACCTGGTGGGCTACCCGCTCCTCGCCACGGGGCTCCTGCTCCTCGCCCGCGACCGTGGAGCCCCCCGCTGGCAGCAGCGCGCCGGCTTCCTCGACGCGGCCATCGTGACGATCGGCGCGTTCGCCGTCTGCTGGACGTTCCTGATGCTTCCGTACGCCGCCGACGAAACCCTCCCGGTGCTGGACCGGGTGCTCTCGGCCGCGTACCCCCTCATGGACGTGCTCCTGCTGACCCTGCTCGTACGCCTTCTCTTCGCGCCCGGCCGCCGCTCGCCCGCGATCTTGCTCCTGGCCCTCGGGATGACGTTCAACATCGCCGCGGACGTCACGTTCCTGGGTCTCGAGGCCGCCGGCAAGACCACGGGGACGTGGATCGACTGCGTGTGGCTGCTCTGCTACGTGTCGGTCGGAGCCGCAGCGCTTCACCCGTCCATGGCCGCGGTCGCCGCGCCCGCCAAGCGGGCGGAGCGGCTGACCGTCTGGCGTCTTGGCGCGCTCGCGCTCGCGGCTGTGACGGGGCCGACCGTGCTGACCGTCGAGGCGCTCTCCGGTGACAACGACGGCATCGTCGTCATCCTCATCTGCTCGGCGATCCTGCCGCTGCTCGTCCTCCTGCGGCTCTACGGCCTCGTCCGCGAGCTCGAGAAGGCGGGGGAGGAGCGAGGCCGCCTGCACGAGAGCGAGCGGACGGCGCTCGCCGAGGCCGAAGCCGCCCAGCGGCTGCTCCTGGAGCAAAACGACCGGCTGCGCGAGCTCGACCGCCTGAAGGACGAGTTCGTCGCGCTTGTCTCCCACGAGCTCCGCACGCCGTTGACGTCGATCACCGGCTACCTGGAGCTCGTCCTCGACGACTCCGCCCTCTTGCCCGAGCACCGGCGCTTCCTCGAGGTCGTCGACCGCAATGCCGGCAGGCTCCTGAGGCTCGTGAGCGATCTGCTCCTCGTTGCGCAGATCGAATCCGGGAAGCTCACACTCGAGCCCGAGGTCGTCGATCTCGCCGATCTCGCGACCCATTCGGTCGAGGCCCTCCGGCCGGCCGCAGACGCGCGCGACATCGATCTGCGGCTCGACGCCCACCCTGTGCCGAACATGACGGGTGACCCTGCCCGTCTCGGACAGCTGCTCGACAACCTCGTCTCGAATGGCGTCAAGTTCACCGAGGACGGCGGCCGCGTCGTCGTGGCCCTGGGCGTGCGGGGCGACGATCTCGTCCTCGCCGTCTCGGACAACGGCATCGGGATCCCGGTCGCCGAGCAGCGCCGCCTCTTCGACCGCTTCTTCCGGGCGACGACCGCCCAGGATCGCGCCATCGAGGGCACCGGCCTCGGGCTCACGATCGTGCACGCCATCGTCCAGGCGCATGACGGCGTCATCGAACTGACGAGCGACGAGGGCCATGGCACGACGTTCCGGGTGCGGCTTCCGATCGCCGGCCCGTCCGCGGAGAGCGTCGGTTCCCCCGACCGTTCCGCCGAGACCGTGTTGTAGGAGGGGTCGACGGGACGGGGAGGTGGCGCCGGCCCACCGACGCATGTCCCGACGAACCCTCCTAACCTGCGCGGGTGACCGCCCGCTCACTCTGGCTCCGCGAGGCGCTCGCGTCCGAGGACGGCACCGAGCCTTCGGAGCTCCTCGAGCCGGTGCGCGCCGACATCTGCATCGTCGGCGGCGGGTACACGGGTCTCTGGACCGCGCTCAGGGTCAACGAGCTCGAGCCGGAGGCGACGATCGTCCTCCTCGAGGCGGACATCTGCGGCGGCGGGCCTTCGGGCCGCAACGGCGGCTTTGCGCTCTCGTGGTGGCCCAAGATCGAGACGCTGATCAAGCGCGCCGGCGAAGAGGAGGCCTTTCGGCTCGTGCGAATCTCCGCGCAGGCCGTCGACGAGCTGGGCGCGTTCTGCGAGCGGGAGGGCATCGACGCGCACTTCCGGCGCGGCGGCTGGCTCTGGACGGCCACGTCCCCGGCACAGGTCGGCTCGTGGGAGGGTGCGGTCGCCGCGGCGGCCCGAGCGGGCGAGGAGCCGTTCGAGCTCCTCTCCGCGGAGGAGGTCCAGCGGCGCACGGGCTCGCCCGTCCATCTCGGCGCCGTCTTCGAGGCGGGAGCCGCGACCGTGCAGCCTGCGCTGCTGGCTCGCGGGCTCCGGCGCGTCGCCCTCGCGCGCGGGATTCGCATCTTCGAAGGGACGCCGATGGTCGACCTCGATCGCGAGCGGGGCATCGTACGGACGCCGTCGGGCTCGGTCGAAGCGGGCGCGATCGTGCTCGCAACCGGCGCCTGGCTCGCGTCGGTTCCCGAGCTCAAGCGGGCCGTGGTCGCGGTTTCGAGCGACATGGTCGCGACCGCGCCGATGCCCGAGCGGCTCCAGGAGGCAGGCTGGACCGGCGGCGAGGCGATCTCGAACTGCCGCCTGATGGTGCACTACTACCGCACGACGAACGACGGTCGGATCGCGTTCGGCCAGGGCGGTCACCGGCACGCCTTCGACGGACGGGTGGAGGACGACTTCTTCGCCCGAAGCGACCGCGCGGCGAAGGTGCTCAGCCGCGACCTCGTACGCCTCGTCCCCTTCGCGAAGGGCGTGGAGATCACGCACGCCTGGGGAGGCCCCATCGACCGCACCGCAGACGGCGCGCCCATCTTCGGCCGCCTACCCGGCGCGGTCCCCATCGTCTACGGCGTCGGCTACTCGGGGAACGGGGTCGCGCCCAGCCTGACGGCCGGCAAGATCCTCGCCTCGAGCGCGCTCGGGCGCGACGACGAGTGGTCGGGGTGTGGCCTGAACCGGGGCGTTGCCGGGAAGTTTCCGCCCGAGCCGGTGCGCTACCTCGGTGGGTTCGTCGTCCGCGGCGCCGTCAAGCGGAAGGAGCACCGGGAGGACGATGGGCGCTCGGTCGATCCGCTCACACGGCGGGTAGCTGCGCTCGCCCCGCAGGGTTTCTTCCGCGTCAAGCGCTGAGCCGGTTTAGGGCAAGTTGCCGTCGATGTGACGGATCTCGCAGCCTGTCCAGTGATCCTTGAGGTCGACGTAGGCGACATCACCGCTGCCCCCGGCACAGTTGACGTCGTCGACCTTGCCGTTGTCGGCGCCGATGACGTCGTTGCCGTTCCCGCCGAAGATGAGGTTCGACCCCGCGTTGCACGTCCCGTTCGGGCAGCCCCCGTAGAGCCGGTCGTTCCCGTCGCCTCCGATGACGTCGTCGTTGCCGGTGCCGCCGTAGGCACTGTCGGCACCTGTTCCCGCGCGAACCTCGTCGGCGCCCGCGCGGGCGTCGATCTGGTCGTTTCCGCCCCTCCCCTCGATGTAATCCGCCGACCCCGAGCCGACGATGACGTTGGCGCTGTCGTTGCCGATGATCGTCGCGGCCGATGCGACCGCGGCGGTCGTCAGCGCCACCACTGACATGACGGCGAGCGCTCTCATGCGTCTCCCTCCCCGGTCACGGCCACCGTACGGCTCGTGACCAATCGGTGCTGCCGCAGAGAACGTTGCGATCGATGGTGCTTCGTCGACGCGCACACCGAGAGGCGGCGGTGACTCAGATGCCACCAACGCCAGGGCTGCCTGCCCGGCCGGCCTCGTTGATCGCCTGCGAGACGTCATTCCTCGCGCCAGCGATGATAGCCGACCTCCCAGCAGCCGGAGCCGGGGTCGGGGATCGGGCCCCGACCCCGGAAGTGCCGGCGTCTAGAAGTTGGTGAACAGCAGGTGGTTGTTCGTCGTCGACGACGACGTGACGACGCCCTTCGTCGTCAGGTTGAAGAGGGCCGCGCGGACGCTCGCCGGCGACGCGCTCGGATTCCCCTGGAGGTAGAGGGCTGCGACGCCCGCGGTGTGCGGCGTCGCCATGGAGGTGCCGCTGATCGTCCGGGTGGCGGTGTTGCTCGTGTACCACGCCGAGGTGATCGAGACGCCCGGAGCGAACCAGTCGACGCAGCTCCCGTAGTTGGCCCACGATGCCTTCCGGTCGCTCGAGTCGGTCGCGCTGATCGTCATCGCCTCGCCGACGCGGGCCGGGGAGGAGTTGCACGCGTTCTGGGCGATGCCCAGCGCGTTGCCGTTCCCCGCGGCGACCGCGTAGCTGACGCCGTCGGCGATGGAGTTGCGCACCGCGGTGTCGAGCGCCGAGCTGGCACCGCCGCCGAGGCTCATGTTCGCCACGGCGGGCTGGCCGGCCTGGTGGTTGCCCGTCACCCAGTTCACGCCTGCGATGACCCCCGAGGTCGTCCCGCTGCCGCTGCAGTTGAGGACGCGGACGCCGATGAGCGTGACCCCCTTGGCGACGCCGTAGGTGGAGCCGCCGACCGTGCCGGCGACGTGCGTGCCGTGGCCGTGGCAGTCGTCGGCGCTACCGCCGTCGATCGCGTCGAAGCCGGTCGACGCCCGACCGCCGAACTGGGAGTGCGAGAAGCGGATCCCGGTGTCGATGACGTAGGCGCGGACGCCTCCGCCGGTGTTGAAGTACGTGAACGTCGTGCTCAGCGGACGCGCGCGCTGGTCGATCCGGTCGAGGCCCCAGGGCGCATTCGTCTGGGTCGTGGCGATCGAGACGGTGCGATCTGCCTCGACGAAGGCAACCCGTGGGTCGGCGCGGACGGTCGCCAACTGGGCCGGCGTCAGCCGGGCCGCGTACCCCTTGAGCGCGGCGCCGTAGACGGCCAGGACGCGCGCGCCTGCCGAGCGCGCGTGTGCGTTGGCCACGACGGCCGAGCGGGTGTCCGCCTTGAGGACGACGATGTACTGACCCGGGACCACCCGGGCCTGAGCGCCTCCGGCCACGGCAAGAGCAACGCCGAGCACGGCGGCGACGAGCAAGAGCCTGCGCATGGATTCCCTCCTGGGCGAAAGGACGAACGGCGCCAGGAACGTACCCCGATCAGCTCGTGCCGAATCGCGTCTCCGCTAGTCGAGCTCGAGCCCAAGGCTCGGGAAGCGCTTGCGAACCAGCCGGTTGAAGACGGGCTCGTACTCCGCGGCAGCGTCGGCGTCGAGCGTCCGCGCGTAGCCGTCGCGGTACTCGAGGAGCGCGTCGCGGGCGAGGTCGACGCGGTCGACGTAGTCGCCGTAGAGCTCCTCCGCGTCCTCGCGCGGGGCGCCGTTATAGGCGTCCAGGGCGGCCTGGCAGTCGTGCAGGAGGTCGTCGTGCTCGGACGCGAAGAGGTCGATCTGTCGCGTCGCCAGTTCCACGAAACGCCCGGGCATGGCTCTCTAGACTAGAGCGCGAGTGCGTCTCCTCGTTCGCAGCTGGAACCTCTACCACGGGAGGACGCACCCGCCGACCTCGAAGCTGCACCTGGAACAGATGGTGCGGCTCGTCACCGCGGACGCGCCGGATCTCGTCGCGCTCCAGGAGGTGCCGCTTTGGGCTGTGCGGCGGCTGGAGGCGTGGAGCGGGATGCACGCATCGTGGGCGATGACGATGCCGGCCCTGCTCGGTCCGCTCGCGCGCCACGTGACGGACGCGGACCCGCAGCGGTTTCGCTCGAGCCTGACCGGCCAGGCCAACGCCCTGCTCGTCAACCCGCATTTCGAGCCCGCGCGCCACCGGCGGATCGTGCTCAACCCCGAGCTGTCGCGCGCCGACCGGCTGTTGGGCGCCCACACCCGCGTCTGCCACGCGCTGGAGCTCGACTCCGGCCGCGGTAGGTTTCTGGCCGCGAACCTGCACGCGTCGAACGACCCCGACCCGCTGCTCGTCGGCGCGGAGATCGACCGTGCGGCCTCGTTCCTCGCCGGCCCCGAGCTCTGCGTGCTCTGCGGCGACTTCAACGTCCGGCGTCACTCGGTGCCCGGGTTCAGCGACCCGATCGACGGCGTCGACCAGGTCCTCGTCCGCGGCTTCGAGCTCGAGCGCGGGCCCGAGAGCTGGCCCGAGGAGCGACGGCGGACGAACGGGGTCGTGCTCTCGGACCACGCGCCGGTTGAGGCGGTGATCGCATCGACCTCGTAGCGGTGCGCGCCGGCCTGCCGGTGCTCGAGCGCATCGCCTATCTCAACGCAGGGACATTCGGGCCGCTTCCGCGCACGACGGTGGAGGCCATGGAAGAGGTCCAGCGGCGCGAGCTCGAAGAGGGGCGCTCCAACCGCCCGTACTTCGAACAGGCCCTCGCCGACCGGGGGCGGCTTCGCGAAGCCTTCGCCGGCCTCATCGGCGCAGGGGAGGGCTGCATCGCGCTGACGACGTCGACCACGGAAGGATGCAACATCGCCATCGGCGGCCTGGGGATCGGGCCGGGCGACGAGGTGGTCACGACCGACTCGGAGCACCCGGGCCTGTTCGGAGGCCTCGTCGCCTCCGGGGCGACGCTGCGGCTCGCCGCCATCCGCGACCTGCCTGCCGAGGACGTCCTGTCCGCCCTCGAAGCGCAGATCACGCCGCGGACGCGACTCGTCGCGGTCTCGCAGGTCTCGTGGCTCACCGGCGTCGTCCTCCCGGTCGCGGAGCTCGCGGGGCGTGGGATCCCGCTCCTCGTGGACGGCGCCCAGGCCGCGGGGACGATCCCCGTCGACGTGCGGGAGCTCGGCTGCGACTTCTACACGGTGTCGGCGCAGAAATGGCTCCTCGGCCCGGCGGCGGTGGGTGCGCTCTACGTCCACCCGGATCGCGTCGAGGAGAGCCGCGTCGCCTTCCCCTCCTACTTCTCCTGGCAGCTCCCGGACTACGAGCTCGTCGAGGGCGCCGGCCGCTTCGAGGGCTCGTGGACGCCCGTCGCCTCGGTCGCGGGGATGCTCGCCTCGTTCGCGTTCATGGCCGAGGCGGGAGAGGAGCGGTACGCGCATGCCCGCGAGGCCGCCGAGCGCCTAAGGGCGCTCCTGCTCGATCGGGGCGCCGACGTGGTGACCGAGCCCGGGCAGGCCACGCTCGTCTCCTGGCGCGCGCAGGAGCCCGAAGCGCTCGTGAAGAGCCTCGCCGAGGCAGGTGTCGTCGTGCGCGACCTCCCGGGCACCGGATTCGTCCGCGCGTCCTGCGGATTCTGGACGAACGATGACGACCTCGAACGACTCGTTCGAGGGCTTTAGCCCGGCCGCGACAGCGCCGAAGCCGTCCACATGCCGCACGTCCTCCGGGGTCTTCTCCTCACCGGGGCAGTGGTGGTGCTGGCCGGATGCGGCTTCGGGACCAGCGCGCCGCGCGAGGCCGCTCCGAAGCAGCCGGTCACCCGTGCGCAGCTCGCCGCCATGGTTCTCCCGAAGGCCGATCTCGGGCCGTCGGTAAAGGGGCTGGCCGAGCACCGGCCCGCCGGCGCGATGACGAACGCGAAGTTCGCGGCGAACACGGTGGATCCCGAGGACACGGCGTCGTCGCTTCGCGCGAAGGGCCGGCTGCTCGGACACGAGCGAACGTACATCCACCCGCGACTTGCCTCGCTGACCGTGCGGAAGGGGACGCTGTCGCTCGGGACCGGAGTCGAGCTGCTGGACGGCACGGTGTACGCGGTGCAATACCTCCATGCGCGCCTGACCGACTACGAGCGCCTGCGGGGCCCGGTGCGGCCGGGCGTCCGGCTCCGTAACGTGTCCTCGTTCGAGGTCGCCGGCATCGGCGACGAGGGAGGCGGGATTCGCGCCACCGTCATCGTCCCGAGCCTGATCCGCGCCCAGGAGACGTCGGTCGTGTTCCGGCGCGGGCGCATCGTTGGCTACGTCAGCGTCGTGCGCGCCGACAAGGGCGACGCCCGCCAGGAGGCGATGAGGCTCGCCGTCGAGCTCGACCGCCGCATCCAGGCGGTGCTCACGGGCGAGATCGAGGTCAAGCCGGTCAAGCCTGACGCGCAGAGCGTCGCGGACCGCGCGGCCAGGAAGAAGCTGCCGGAGATGACGATGGCCGCCGAGGATGTCACCGCCGACGCGAGGGTCTACGACGAGGGCAGGGTCGCCGGCGACGGCTACTCCGGCTACCACCGCACGTTCCAGGACGTGTTGGTGGGCGGCTCGCATCTCGTCAGGCTGCGGGCCGAGACACAGCTCTACGACACCCCGACGAGCGCGGTCCTCGGAATGAAGTTCGTCGACAGGGCCGGAGGCCGTCAGGTCTACGCGAAGGGCGTCGTCCAGGCCTTCGCCAAGGAGACGGGCGTGCGCCCGACGAACGTCCGCGTCAGCCCGCTGCGAAACCCGGGCCGCGGGATGAAGGGGATCGTCGTCACGTTCGAGCTCGTCGGCGCGAAGTTCAGGATGGCCTCGATCTTCATGCGCTCGGGCCGGTTCGTGCAGTCCGTGACGGGCATCTGCCGCGTCGAGGCATTCGACCCGGGTGACCTGAGGCCGCTGGCCCAGCGAGCCCAGGTCCGCCTGCTCGCGGCCTAGGCGGCTTCGGTCCGCAGGCCCAGCTGACCGGCGACCGGGCGCATCGCCGCGACGACGTTGCGGATGTGGTCGTCGAGCTCGAGCCCGATGAGCTCCGCGCCGGCATAGACCTCGTCGCGGTGGACGCCTGCGGCAAAGGACGGCTGCTTGAGCTTCTTCTTCACCGACTTCGGCTCGAGGGTCTCGATCCCGTCGGGCCGCACGAGGCCGCACGCATGCACGAAACCGGCCAGCTCGTCGCAGGCGAAGAGCGTCTTCTTGAGCTGCGTATCGCGCGGGATCTCCAGGTGCTCGGCGTGCGAGAGCACCGCCTCGACCACCTCCTCCGGCCAGCCTTCGTCCCTGAGGATGGGGGCGCCATCCTGCGGATGCCGGTCGAGAGTGGGGTGCATCTCGTAGTCGAAGTCGTGCAGCAGCGCGACCGCGCTCCAGAGCTCCTCGTCCTCGCCCTGCTCGCGCGCGTAGTAGGCGACGCAGGCCTCGACCGCGAGCGCATGCCGCAGGAGCGCCTCGCTCTTCGTGTAACGGGTCAGCGTCTCCCAGGCCCGGTCGCGGGTGACCTCCATAGGGCCGTTTAGGATAGCCTCCTCGGTCGCTTCGGACGTCCGAGCAACGCTGACTTCGTGCCCGAGACCCTTGTCGCAGACACCCTGATGGAGTCCTTCGTGATCGAGGGCGGACGGTCCCTCCGCGGAAGCGTGCGCGCCGCCGGGAACAAGAACGCGGCGCTTCCGATCGTCGCCGCGGCGCTTCTGACCGAGGAGCCGGTGACGCTGACGAACGTCCCGGCGATCAAGGACGTCGAGACGATGCTCGACCTGGTCGCCGACCTCGGGGTCGAGGTCGAGCGCCAGGGTGGGGGGCGCGTCCGCATCGTCGCCGAGGACGTACGGAAGCACGAGCTCGACGCCGAGCTCTGCACGCGGATCCGCGCCTCGATCCTCCTCGCAGGGCCGCTGCTCGCGCGCTGGGGTGAGGCGATCGTCCCGCCGCCGGGCGGGGACGTCATCGGCAGGCGCCGGCTCGACACCCACATCCACGCGTTCGCCCGTCTCGGCGCCGAGATCCAGGCCGACCGCCGGCTGCACATGACGGCCAACGGCCTCGTCGGCGCGCCGATCTTCCTCGACGAGGCGTCCGTGACCGGCACGGAGAACGCCGTCATGGCGGCGGTGCTCGCCGAAGGGGAGACGACGATCACCAACGCGGCCTGCGAGCCTCACGTGCAGGACCTCTGCAACTTCCTCGTCTCGCTCGGCGCACGCATCGAAGGCATCGGCTCGAACGTCCTCCACGTGGGCGGGGTCGACCGGCTCGGCGGCGGCGAGTGGCACGTCTGCCCCGACCACATCGAGGTGGCGAGCTTCGTCGGCCTCGGCGCGGTGACCGAGGGTGAGATCGTCATCGAGGACGTGGTGCACGAGCACCTCGCCGGCGTCTGGCACGGCTTCGCGCGGCTGGGGATCGAGTGCCAGGCGGAGGGGACATCGGTGCGCGTGCCCGGGGGCCAGGAGCTCGTCATCAAGGACGACCTGGGAGCACAGATCCCGAAGATCGAGGACGGCCCGTGGCCGGCGTTCCCGGCCGACCTGACCTCCATCGCCCTGGCGGTCGCGACGCAGGCGAGGGGCACGGTGCTGATCTTCGAGAAGATGTTCGAGAACCGCCTCTTCTTCGTGGACAAGCTCGTCAGCATGGGGGCCAGGATCATCCTCTGCGACCCCCATCGCGCGGTCGTCAGCGGCCCTGCCCGCCTCTACGGGGAGCGCATGGAGAGTCCCGACATCCGCGCGGGCATGGCGATGCTGATCGCGAGCCTGTGCGCGGAGGGCCGCTCGACGATCGGGAACATCGGTCAGATCGACAGGGGCTACGAGCGGATCGACGAGCGTCTGCGTGCGCTCGGTGCCAGCATCGAACGGGTGGAGGGATAGGCATGGAAAAGCAGCCAGTACGCACCGACAGGGCTCCGGCGCCCTTCCAGGGAGCGCCCTACTCGCAGGGCATCGTCGCCGGCGACCTCGTCTTCGTCTCCGGGCAGCTCGGCATCGACCCCGAGGCCGGCCAGGTGGTCGACGGCGGCATCGTCGAGCAGACCCAGCAGGTCATGAAGAACCTCGCGGCGATCCTCGAGGAGGCCGGGTCCAGCCTCGACAAGGTCCTGATGACGTCGATCTTTCTCATCGACCTGGACGACTTCCAGCCGATGAACGAGGTCTACGCGAGCCACCTGAGCGAGCCGTATCCGGCGCGCGCCACGGTCGAGATCGCGGCCCTGCCCTCGGGCTGCCGCGTCGAGATCGCCGTCGTCGCGGGTCGCTAGCGGGAGTGCCTGACGGAGGAACGCTCGTCGCTGGGGTGCGATGATCGTTCCGAGGCAAGGACGCAGGGAGCGTTCGTACCTGGAAGGTACGGGCGCGACTGAGGACGCGGCATCGGGGCGAGCAGCGCGGCCCAGCGACACCGCGCTTTCTCCGTCGGGCGCCCTTAGCGGCCGCGGACGGAGCGCCTGTAGGTCGCGGCCGTGAAGCCGGCCTTCGTGACCCGGAACGAGACGCTGCCCATGCGCGTGGCGCGGAGGCGGAAGCTCGCCTTGCCGCCGGTGCCCGTGCGCTTGGTCACGGCGCGGACGCCGGCGCCCGAGATGCGGACGTTCGCTCCCTGGACGAGCTGGAAGGAGCCGTTCCGCACGGTCAGCGTGACCGTGCGCCACTGGTTTACGACCGGGTAGCCGGTGAAGGAGCCGCGGAAGCGCTGCACCGTGGGGGTGCCGCCTCCGCCGCTGCCCATCGGGGGCAGCGTGAAGGGGCGCGCGACGCTGTAGTCGCCGAGGTTGTTGTCGGCGTCGATCATCGCGACGCGCCAGTAGAAGTTCCCGCCGTTTGCAAACGCTGCGGACGTGAGCAGCGGCGCGTGCGAGGTCGTCTGCGTCGCGACGTTCTCGTTGATGGTGGCGAAGTCGGCGCGGGTCGAGATCTGCACGCGGTAGTCGTCGGCGCGCGGCCGCGGGTCCCACTGGAGCAGCAGGCGGCGGACGCCGACCTCCTCCGTCGTCCCGGTCGGCTCGGGAATCGTGTGCGTGAACGTGCTCGGCACCGAGTACGGGCCGTCGACGGTCGTGAGGCCGTCGGTCGGGAAGTTCGCGCGCACCGTCCACGTGAAGACGCCGACGCCGGTCATCTCGATGAACGTGCCGGCGGGCGCGGGGATGTTGCGGAAGTCGCGCGCCTGGCCGTCCGGCTCGACGACGTGCAGATCGTAGGAGACGGCGCCCGGCACGGTCGACCACTTGATCGTCGGCAGGAGCGCGCCGCTCGTCGGGTTGTCCGGGTCCCAGACCGGCTTGGGCAGCTGCTTCGTGAACGTCCCGCTCTCCGACCAGGTGAGCCCGACCTCTCCGGACCCGTCCTCGGCGTCCGCACGCACGCGCCAGTAGAGCGTGGTGTCGGACGGATAGGTCGTGTTGCTCGTGTACGAGCTCGCGTCGGTCTCGAAGTCGTCGATGAGCGTCCCGAAGCTCGGATCCACGGCGACCTGGACGCGGTACTGCCGGGCGTCGTGGACCGGCGTCCACTGGAACGCGGTCGCCGGCGTGTTCACGACCGCGGCAGTCGCCGGCGAGAGGAGGATGGGAGGCGCGGACTGCTTCGTGAAGCTGTGCGCGCCGCTCGACAGGGGCTCCGCCGAGACGCCGGTGCCGTTGGCGTTGTCGGCCGGCAGGACGGCCCAGTAGTAGAGCGTCGTCTCGTCGGCGTAGCCGACCGAGCCGGACGAGGTGCGCGGTGCGTACGCCGGGAGCCGGGTGTACGCGAAGTCGGTCACGTTCGTGAAGTTGGCGTCGCGTGCGACGAGGACGTAGTAGCTCTCCGCGCCCGGGATCGGATCCCAGGTGAAGAGCGGCATCGCCCCGATCGTCGTTCCGGTGAGCGGGCCGTTGTAGTTCCCGGAGGCCATCGTGCACGGGGTGCACGCGGCGGTCGCCGGGGGCCCGTTCCACTTGAACGCGGGCTGGTTGTTCGCGGGGAGGTACGCCCAGTCGCCGTTGATCGGGGCGGCGCTGATGGACGGCCGGTCGTAGGCGCGCACCCGGGCGCAGTACTCGCCGCCCGCGGTCATGATCCTGTTCGAGTCGGTCGACGGGTTCCACGGCGGGAAGGGCGAGGTGCCCGACCTGCTCCACCCGAGGGGCGTCCAGGCGCGGACGGTCGTGTCCGTGTCCCAGACGGTTCCGGTCCAGTCGCAGACCCCGCCGGCATACGGCGTCACGTTGACGGTGTACCCGGAGGCGCCGATGACCGGATCCCACACGATGACGGGCGTGTCGGTGTCGACCACGGCGGTGCCAGTGTCGGTGTCGACGGCTGGGTCGGCATTGTTGTCGCGCATGCGGACGTTCTTGATGCTCGCCCCGGTGACGGGCGGCACACTGTCGAACGTCTTCGTGAAGGACGGCCCGACGTTCCAGACCCCCGCGTTGTCTTCCGAGTCGATCGCACGGACGCGCCAGAAGTAGGTGTTGTTGCCCAGCACGACCGCGGGGGAGAGCGAGGTCCCGAGCGTGGAGGCCTGGGTGTGGAAGCTGATGGCGGAGCAGCAGACCTTCGAGCCGGTCGCCCAGTCGGAGGAGAAGTTCACCTCGACCTGGTAGCCGGCCGCGCCGAGCACCGGCGTCCACGAGAAGTGCGGGTCGACAAGCTCAGGGTCGTCGGCGAGGTCGGTGTACGTCGGTGTCGATGTCGACGGCCACGACCAGGTGAAGGAAGCGACGGTCGAGGCGGTGCCCTCGTGGCCCTGCGCGTTCAGCGGCGTGATCCCCCAGTAGTAGGTGCCCGGAGGCATCGGGTCGTTGAGCGTGAACTGCGTGGACGCGGTCTCGATCGGCTCGCCGAAGACGAGCGTGCCGAGACCCGGGTCGCTCGCCACCTTGACGAGGTACTTTGCGGCGCCCTGCACCGCGCCCCACCTGAGCTCGAGCGCGTGATCCGGGTACGTGATCGTGGCGCCGTTCGACGGCGCGAGCAGCGCGGCCTGCGCCGTCCACGCCATGTCGAGGCTGCGCACGTCCGACCACGCGCCGACGTCGCCGCCGCTCGTCACCCCGCGCACGCGCCAGTAGTAGGTCCCGTTCGGGACGAGGAGCTTCAGCGCGGCCCGCGTGTTCTTCGTGCTCACCATCGTCGCGCCGTTGAAGCCTGGATCGGCGGCGAACTCGAACTCGTAGCGGTCGGCGCCGGTGACCGCGTCCCACTTGAACGGCGGCAGCTCGCTGACCGTCACTCCCTCGTCCGGGCCCGTCAGGACCGGCGCAACGAGCGCGCCGCCTGCCGGAACGGCGACGACGAGCGTGAGCGCGAGGAGCGCGGTGAGAGCTGTGCGCTGTTTCGTGGACACTTCGGCGGCAGGACCCCGCGCTCACCGTGTGTTCCCACTGCCCCGTGCGCATCCTCAGGAAGGGGGATACAGCGCGGCCGGGTCTAACCTTCCAGCCGTGGACGTCATCGTCTCCCACACGAACACGGACTTCGACGCGCTCGCGGCCATGCTCGCCGCGCGGAGGCTCTATCCGGGCGCCGTCATCGCGCTCTCCGGCTCGCTCAACCGCAACGTGCGCGAGTTCTACCGGCTGCACGCGGACGAGCTGGAGATCGCCGAGTCAGGGCGGGTCGACCTCGATGCCGTCCGCCGGCTGATCGTGGTCGAGACGGTGCAGCCGGAGCGACTCGGGGAGTTCGAGCGCGTCGCCCGCGACCCCGAGGTCGAGGTCGTCGTCTTCGACCACCACTCCGGCGAGGCGCCCGACTGGGTCAAGTCCGAGAACCTCGTGCTCTCCGACGACGGCGCGCTAACGACCACGATGGTCGGGATCCTCGCCGAGCGCGAGCTCGACGTCTCGCCGCTCGAGGCCACCGTCTTCGCGCTCGGCATCCACGAGGACACTGGCTCGCTCGGCTATCCGGGCGTGGCTCTCCGGGACGCGGAGGCGCTCGCCTGGTGCCTGCGCCACGGGGCGCGCCAGGACATGGTCGCGCAGTACCTGCGCGCGCCGCTGGCCGAGGAGGAGCGGGCGCTCCTCGACGCGCTCGTGTCCTCGCTCGAGAGCCACTCGGTCGGCGGCCTCGAGGTGCTCCTCGCGCCGGTCGTCTGGCCGACGTACGTCGACGGTGTCTCCAACCTCGCCCACAAGATCGTCGACCTGACGGATGCCCAGGCGCTCGTCTGCCTTGTCGAGATGGACGGGAGGGTCTTCTGCGTCAGCCGCGCGCGCGTGCCCGAGCTCGACGCCGCCGCGGTCGCGGCCGCGCTCGGAGGGGGCGGCCATCCCCAGGCCGCCTCGGCGGTGCACCGGGGGACGCTCGCCGAGGCGCGGAAGCTGGTCCTCGACGCCCTTCCCGGGGCTGCGCGGCCGCTTCCGACTGCGGCGGAGATCATGTCGCGCCCGGCGCGGTTCGTCGCGCCCGGCGAGACGGTCGCGCAGGCGATGGTCCTGTGCCAGCGGCACCGCCAGAGCGGGATCCTCGTCGAGGAGGACGAGCGGCTGGTCGGCCTCGTCACGCGCGAGAACCTCGACCAGGCGATCGGCCACGGCCTCTCGCATGCTCCCGTGAAGAGCGTGATGAGCTCGGACGTCGTCACGTGCGAGGAGAGCACGCCGCTCCCGGAGCTGACACGCCTCCTGCGCACGTCGGACGCGGGCCGCGTCGCCGTCCTGCGCGACGGCAGGGTGGTCGGTGTCGTCGCCCGCAGCGACGTGCTGCGCGCGCTCGGCGAGCCCACCGCGGAGGAGGCCGCCCCGCCGGGCCCGGACCTCAGCGCGCAGCTTCTGGCGATTCCGGGGCTCGAGCGCGTCTTCGAGGCGGTCCAGGCCGTCGCGGAAGGCTTCGACGGCGTCTATCTCGTCGGCGGCGCCGTCCGCGACCTGCTCATGGACGAGCCGAGCTTCGACGTCGACATCGCCGTCGAGGGCGACGGCATCGCGTTCGGGCGCGCGCTGGCGCAGGCGCTCGGCGGCCGCGTCGTCCCGCACGACAAGTTCGGCACCGCGATCGTCCTCTACGAGGGAGGCCGCGTCGACGTCGCCACCTCGCGAACGGAGTTCTACGACTATCCAGGCGCCCTTCCGGCGGTCGAGCAGGCGTCGATCCGCCAGGATCTCTACCGCCGCGACTTCACCATCAACGCGATGGCGGTCTCGCTGAAAGGCGAGGACTTCGGCCGGCTCGTGGACTTCTTCGGCGGGCTCCAGGATCTCGAGGCGAAGGTCATCCGTGTCCTGCACAACCTCTCGTTCATCGACGACCCGACGCGCCTCTTCCGCGCGATCCGCTACGAGAACCGGTACGGCTTCCGCATGGACGCGCACACGTTCGGCCTCGCGCGCGCGTGCATCGAGATGGAGCTCGTGGGCGAGCTCTCCTCGGCGCGGCTGCGGGACGAGCTCCAGGCGCTCCTCTCGGAGGCGGAGGTCGGCGACTCGCTCCGGCGGATGGCCGAGCTGCGGCTCGACCAGGCGATCCATCCCCACCTGGCCGCCGGCGAGGAGGCTGTGGCGCTCGTCGCCGAGCTCGACGCTCTCCGCGAGCGCTATGCGCGCGACGCGCCCGCCTGGCGGCTGCGGCTGGCGGCTCTGGCCCGGCGGCTCCCTCCCGACGAGCTGTACGACTGGTTCGAGCGCCTCAAGCTTCGGCGCCGTGACGGCGAGCGCATTGCCGACGCCGTCACGGTGGCCGCACGACTGCGCGAGCGCATCGCGGCGACGGACGAGCCCGCGAGGCTGCGTGCGGTGGCCGAGCCGCACGACCCCGACGGTGTCCTCATGGCTCTGGCCGGCGCGGACGAGCCTGCCCGCTCGCGACTCATCCGCTATCTCGAGGAGCTCCGGGACGTCCACCTCGAGATCTCCGGTGGAGACCTCGCAGAGCTCGGGCTGACGGAGTCGCCCCAGGTCGGCGCCATCCTCGAGGAGATCCTGCGCCGGAAAGTGAACGGCGAGCTCGACGGGCGGGACGCTGAGCTGGCCGCCGCGCGGGAGCTGATCGAAGCCCCATGATCTTCGACGCGGACCTCGGAGACCCGTACCGGGTCGTCTTCTCGTCGCGCCTCGGCGGCGTCAGCCAGGGCCCGTACGAGTCGTTGAACCTCGGGATCCTCACGGACGACGAGCCCGAGCGCGTGGTCGAGAACCGCAGGCTGCTCTGCGAGTCGGTCGGGGTCGACCCCGAGACCGCGACCATGGCCTGGCAGGCGCACGGCTCGAAGGTGCTGCGGGCCGACGGGCGCGGGATCGTGCGGCCCGGCACGCCGCTCGAGCGCTGCGACGGGCTCTGGACCGAGGAGCGCGACCGGGCGCTCATGCTGCTCACCGCCGACTGTCTCCCGGTCGCGCTCGCGCGCGCGAACGGGAGGCCGGGGCTGGCCGTCCTCCACGTGGGGTGGCGTGGCCTGCTCGGCGGGATCGTCAAGTCGGGGGTGGAAGCGCTCGGCGGTGCTCCGCTCCGCGCCGCGATCGGGCCCGGCATCGGCCCCTGCTGCTTCGAGGTCGGCGGGGAGGTCGCCGAGCCGTTCCGCGCGCGCTTCGGCGCCGACATCGTCGTCGGGCGCAATCTCGACCTCGTCGAGGCGACCGAGCGGGCTCTGAGGGCCGCCGGCTGCGAGTCGGTCGAGCGCGTCGACCTCTGCACCTCGTGCGAGGAAGAGCTGCTCTTCTCGCATCGCCGCGACCAGGGCGTCACCGGACGCCAGGGGATCGTTGCCGCTCTCCGCTGACAGCTCGGTGGTTGCCGCGAACTACGCCCGCATCCGCGAGGAGGTCGGGCCCGACGTGACCGTGGTTGCGGCGACGAAGTACGTCTCGCCCGACGAGATGACGCTCCTCGCTGAGGCCGGGGTCGAGGTCGTGGGGGAGAACCGTCTCCAGGACCTCGCGACCAAGCAGGAGCGCTACGGCGAGACCTTCCGCTGGCACTTCATCGGCCACCTCCAGTCGCGCAAGGCGCGCGACGTCTCCGACCTCTGCGAGCTCTGCCACTCGCTCGCGAGCGAGTCCGCGGCGAGGCGTCTGACCGTCCCGGCCCTTGTCGAGGTCAACCTTTCCGGCGAGGACTCGAAGTCAGGCGTCACGCCGGAGTCCCTGGCGGAGTTCCTGGCCGAGGCGCGCGGGCTCGGCGTCGACGTCCGCGGTCTGATGACCATGCCGCCGCTCGCCGACGACGCGGAGGCCTCGCGCCCGTATTTCCGACGGCTCCGCGAGCTCGCGGGCGAGCACGGGCTCGCGGAGCTCTCGATGGGGACGTCCCAGGACTACCGCGTCGCGGCCGAGGAGGGAGCGACGCTGGTCCGGGTGGGATCCGTTCTGTACGGGCGCTAGACGCTCGGCCGGAGGCTCGTGTGGCCGCGGGGGCGGTTGAGACCAAGCCGGGCGCCGCAATCGCCCGCAGCGCGTACTGAGACCAAGTACGTGTTAGGGCGAGTGCGACGATCCGGCGCTGTGTCGCGGCCGTCACCGTGGTTGCAGGAGTCTCCGGTCGAGCGTCTATCATCCGTCGGCGTCAATGGGTGTTGGAGACGTCTGGAGTCGCGCGCTCGTCTACTTCGGCATCGTCGAGGAGGACGAATACTGGGACGAGGAGGCGTACGCCGCCGAGGAGGAGCTCGAGCGGACGTACGACCGCGACCGCCAGAACGTGCGCCGGATCAACCCGCGGGCGCGCCAGCGCGAGGAGTTCGAAGACTGGTCCGAGCCCGACGCCCAGCCCGGCGCACAGACCGCGGTCATGCGCCCCTCGGGCGGGAGTCGGCGCCCGTTGGAAGCGGTTGCCGCAGCCTCCGTCAAGGTGCACCTCGTGGTGCCGCGGAGCTTCAACGACGCCCAGTCGATCGCGGACAAGTTCAAGGATTCCGTGCCCGTGATCGTCAACCTGCAGAGCGCCGACGCCGAGCTCTCGAAGCGGCTGATCGACTTCTCGAGCGGGCTCACCTACGCGCTGAGCGGCAGCATGCAGCGGGTGGCTGACAAGGTGTTCCTGCTCACGCCGCGGAACGTCGAGGTCTCGGCGGAGGAGCGCGCACGCCTGATCGACCACGGCTTCTACAACCAGTCGTAAACGAGTCGTAGCCGACTTCCGGCCGGATCGGGCAGTAGGTTTCCCGCGAATGGTCTTCGCGGATGCGATCTCGACTGCCCGGGGCTTCGTCGAGGCCCTGTACCTCGTCTACCTGATCTGCATCATCGCGTACATCATCGCGTCGTGGATCCCGCTGCCCTACAACGCCACCCTGAACCGGATCCAGCGCTTCCTCTACGACGTCGTCGACCCGTACCTGCGGCTGTTCCGCCGTTTCATCCCGCAGCTCAACCTGGGTGGCCTGGGCCTCGATCTCTCACCGATCGTGGCCATCATCACCCTCACGATCGTGTACCGGCTGATCGACGCCGGCCTCGCCCGCCTGTAGCTCCTGGGGAGGGGTCCGCGGCCGCGCGGCGAAGTCTTTCGGCCATGTCGCTGACCCCTGTCGAAATTCGGCACGTCGCGCTGCCTCGGCGTCTCGTGGGCTACGAGCGTTCGGGCGTGGACCGGCTCCTGGCGGACATCGCCACGAGCTTCGAGGACGTGTGGCGCGACCGCGCCGACCTGCGCGACGAGATGGAGCGTCTCGAGAGCGAGCTCCACCGTCAGCGGGAGATCGAGGAGGCCCTGCGCAACACGCTGCTCTCAGCCGAGCGGATGGCCGACGAGCTGCGCGCGCGCGCCCACCGCGAGGCCGACCTGATCGTCGAGGAGGCGCGGGCGAAGGCCCGCGAGATCGCCTCGACGGCGGAGGCTGAGCAGGAGCGGACGCGGGAGGAGATCCGGCGTCTGCGCGCGCTCGAGACCGACGTCAGGGCCGAGCTCCGCGGCTTCCTGGCCTCCGCGCTCGACCGTCTCGAGGGCGAGCCGGTCGCCGCCCGCGGCGAGGCCGAGCGCGACCGCCACCAGGCTGCCTGAACCCCCTGGAGGGGCTCGGGGCCCTGGATATACTCGAAGGGTGGACACCGAGCGCTTCCGGAGGAACCTGCTCGAAGAGCGCGAGCGTCTGAGCTCGACGATCGGGCACCTGCACGAGGCGAACTCCAGCTCGCTCGAGGACGAGACGGAGGAGGAGACGTTCGACAATCACCTCGCCGACTCGGCCACCGCGACGCTCGACCGGGAGATCGACTACACGCTCGAGGAGAACGCCGAGAACCTCCTCCGGGCGATCGATGAAGCGCTCGAGCGAATCGAGAACGGGAACTACGGGAAGTGCGAGCGCTGCGGGCAACAGATTGCCGAGGAGCGGCTCGAAGCAATCCCGCACGCGACAAGGTGCATCGACTGCCAGCGTCTCGTCGAGAGGGGCTAGTCAACCCGTCCACGAGGCTGATCGACGTTCGCGTCGGGTCGGCCACGGACGGCCGTGTGCCGATCTCGATGGTCGAGCGGTCGCTTTCCGCGACGCCGTTCCACTGGCTCGGTCTGCTCGCGATCGCCTTCTCGGCCGTCGTCGCAGACCAGGTGACGAAGCAGATCGTGGTGAGCATGCTCGACCTCGGTGACTCCGTCCACGTGGCGGGGCCGCTCGAGATCCGTCACGTCACGAACCCGGGCATCGCGTTCGGGCTCTTCTCCAGCTGGGCGACGGCGGTCACGATCCTCACGGCCGTCGCGGTCGGGTGGATGCTCTTCTACTTCGCCCGCGCCGGCGCTCGTCACCCGGTGCTGCCCGTCGCGCTCGGGCTCCTGATCGGCGGCAGCATCGCCAACCTGATCGACCGGCTGCGGCTGGGCCACGTGACCGACTTCCTCGACCTGCGCTTCTGGCCGGCCTTCAACCTCGCCGACACCTTCATCGTGGTCGGTGTGAGCATCCTGCTCGCGGCGCTGGTCGCCGCCGAGCGCGAGCCCCGACTCCGCCGCACCGCCCCCAAGACCAGCGGATGAAACTCGTCGTGCCGCCGGAGGCGGCGGGCGAGCGGCTCGACCGCTTTCTGGCGACGTGCGACGGCGTGGGATCGCGCGCGGCCGCCGAGCGGCTGGTGGAGCAGAGAGCGGTCTCCGTGGACGGCCGGCGGCGCTCGAAGAGCCACCGGCTCGTGGGCGGCGAGGAGCTCGAGTTCGAGGTGCCGGAGCGGCGCGAGACGGCGCTCGAGCCCCAGCCCGTGGCGGGACTGCGCGTCGCCTACGAGGACGAGCACCTGCTCGTGGTCGACAAGCCGGCCGGCGTCGTCGTCCACCCGTCCGCGGGCCACGCGAGGGGGACGCTCGTCCATGGACTGCTCGCGCAGGCGATCGAGGGTGGGGAGGAGCCGGACCGGCCGGGAATCGTGCACCGGCTCGACCGCGACACGTCCGGGCTCCTCGTCGTCGCGCGCTCCGACGACGCGCACCGGCGGCTCCAGGGCCTCCTGCGGCGGCGGAAGCTCGTGCGCGAGTACCTCGCGCTGGTGAGAGGGCGTCCGCGCTCCCGTGCCGGGCGGATCGAGGCGCCGATCGGGCGAGACCGTCGCGACGCGACGCGCGTCTCGCTGGACACGAACACGCCCAGGGACGCCGTGACCGAGTTCGAGCTGGCTGAGCTCCTACCGGAGCACGCCCTGCTGCGCGCCCGCCTGCAGACGGGAAGGACGCACCAGATCCGCGTCCACCTGGCCGCGATCGACCTGCCCGTCGCCGGTGACCCGGTCTACGGCGTCGCCGGAGACCTCGGGCTCGACCGGCAGTTCCTGCACGCGACGAGGCTCGCCTTCCCGCATCCCTTCGGGGGCGAGGACGTGGACGTCGAGTCGCCGCTACCGGCTGACCTGGCGGCCGCGCTCGCGCGGGCGAGCTAGTCCGTCCACCAGCCGGGCTGCATCTCGGCGTCGCCAAGCCCGACGTTCGGCGCGCCGTAGGCGAGGACCTCCGCGCCGTCCGGGCCGGCCTCGAGGTTCCGCGTCACCTCGGACGCCATGCGCACCGCGTCGAGCGGGCGCAGCTCGTGCACCTCGTCGTCGAGCTTGAGGCGCGCTTTGCCGCTCAGGAGGATGTAGACCTCCTCCTGGTTGCCGTGGGTGTGGCCGAAGGGGATGCGGAAGCCCGGCGCGAGGCGGAAGTAGCTCACGCCCGACTCCTCCAGCTCGAGCGCCTTGCCCGCGAAGTGGGCCTCCAGGCCGGGGGCGAGACCGCCGGAGGGCGCTGCGTCCTCCACGTCGTCCTTCAGGTTCTTGAGCGTGTAGTTGGCCATGCCCGGGTCGTGCCCGGTCAGCCTCTCCTGGAAACGGCTGGACGCAGACGGCACCGTCAGGCGGCTCGGGCGACCTTGTCGGAGTAGAGGCGGCGATCGGCCGCGACGACGAGTTGCTCGGCCGCCGTGGCCTCGTCCGGAAGCTGCGCGGAGCCGACGCTCACCGCCAGCCCGGCGGGAAGACAGGCGCGCAGCCGCTCGACGACGGCGTCCACGTCGCCCGGCCGCGCCTCGAGCAGGAGCGCCGCGAACTCGTCGCCGCCGACGCGCCCCGCGACGTCGGTTTCGCGAACGGCGCCGGCCAGGGCGGAGGCGAAAGCCCGTAACAGCCGGTCCCCTTCCTGGTGCCCCAGACGGTCGTTGGTCTCCTTGAAGTGGTCGAGGTCGAAGAGCACGAGCGCGAGCCGGCCGCGGTATCGGCGGGCGCGGGCGGCCTCGGCCATGAGCCGTGTGTGGAACGCGCCGTGGTTGAGGAGCCCGGTGAGCGGATCCCGCCGGGCGCAGTCGGCGAGCTCGGCCGTGACGCGGTCGACGTAAGCGAGGATGCAGCGATCGACGACCGCCCGCGCGTTGGCCTCACCGTGGCGTTCGAGCACCCGCGCGACCGTGAGCAGCTCAGCCGTGACCTCGGCCGGTGCAAGGCCGAGACTTTCGCGCTCACGCGCGAAGTCGGCCGCCAGCTCGCGGGCGTCGTCGCCCTCGTCCAGGGCGGCGATGAACGACGGCAGGGAACCGAGCTGCCCCAGGCGCCCGAGCTGTTCGAGGGACGGAACCATGCCCGCCGCAAGCGCCTCGTCGACGCATTCGACGGCGAGATCCCACGCCGGCAGCCTAACGACCCCCTGCACGCGCTCCAGCGTACGGAATGCGTCGGCTAGAATGCCTCGAGTTTCTGCACCCGACCCGGCGGAACACGCGGGTGGCGGTGCCGGGCTTCATGCCTGGTTCCATCAGCTCCCGCCGGCTTCAGACCCAAAAGAACCGAGGAGGAATTCACGTGACCGTCGTCTCCATGCGAGAGCTCCTGGAGGCCGGGGTTCACTTCGGCCACCAGACGCGCCGCTGGAATCCCAAGATGCGCCGCTTCATCTTCACGGAGCGGGGCGGCATCTACATCATCGACCTGCAGCAGACGCTGGCCCTGATCGAGGAGGCCCACGCGTTCGCACGTAACATCGCCGAGCGCGGCGGGTCCGTTTTGTTCGTCGGGACGAAGAAGCAGTCCCAGGACTCGGTCGCCGAGGAGGCGGCCCGTGTCGGGATGCCCTTCGTGAACCATCGCTGGCTCGGCGGGCTCCTGACCAACTGGCGCACGATCTCCGAGCGCATCTCCCGCCTGCACGAGCTGCGGCGCCTGCGCGACGAGGACCAGCTCGAGCTCCTGCCGCCCAAGGAGCGCATGTCCATGATCAGCGAGCTCGAGAAGCTCGAGATCAACCTCGGCGGCGTCGCCGACATGAAGTCGCTCCCCGACGCCGTCTTCGTCGTCGACCTGCGCAAGGAGCAGCTCGCGGTGCGTGAGGCACGCAGACTCGGCTTGCCGATCATCGCGCTCGTCGACACGAACTGCGACCCCGACGACGCCGACTTCATCATCCCCGGCAACGACGACGCCATCCGCTCGTGCAGCCTCGTCGTCCGGACGATCGCCAACGCGATCGAGACCGGCAAGACCAAGGTGACCGCGGAGGAGATGGCCGCGCGTGCGCCGGTGCCCGAGGCTCCGGCTGCGCCGGAAGCTCCGGCTGCGCCGGAAGCCGCGGTAGAGGCCGCCGAAGGCGAGCCCGAGCCGGCGGCGGTTGCCGTGGCCGAGGCGCCCGAGGCCGCTGCCGAAGCCGCGCCGACCTCAGAGGGCGGGGAGGAGGCCCAGTGACCGAGCAGACGCAGATCCCCGCGGTGCAGGTGAAGGAGCTCCGCGACCTCACGGGCGCCGGGATGATGGACGCCAAGCGCGCACTGGTCGAGACGGGCGGCGATCTCGAGGCCGCACGCCAGCTGCTGCGCGAGCAGGGGCTCGCATCCGCCGGCAAGCGCGCCGGCCGCGAGACGTCCGAGGGCACCGTCCTCTCCCGGGTCGAGGGGTCCCGCGGCGCCATCGTCGCCGTCGGCTGCGAGACCGAGCCGGTGTCCGGGAACGAGGAGTTCCTCGCGTTCGCACAGCACCTGCTGGACGTCGTCTGGACCGAGGGCCCCGACGCGGCCGACGGGCTCGAGGACGAGCGTGTCGAGCTCGTCGCGAAGCTGGGCGAGAACGTGGCCGTCGTGGGCGCCCAGCGCTACGAGGCCGCGGACGACGAGGTCGTGGCCGATTACATCCATCCGCCGGCGCGCAAGATCGGCGTCCTCGTCCGCGCAAAGGCGACGCCCGAGCTCGCCCGCATGCTCGCGATGCACATCGCGGCCGCGCAGCCGCAGTACCTCACGCGGGACGAGATCCCGGAGCAGGAGATCGCCGACGAGCGGTCCGTCTACGAGAAGCTGCCGGAGGTCGAGTCCAAGCCGGAGGACGTCCGGCCGAAGATCGTCGACGGCATGCTGGGGAAGCGGTTCTTCGCCGCCACCGTCCTCCTCGACCAGGCGTGGGTGCACGACCCGAGCCTGACCGTCGCGCAGGCCCTGGCCGAGCGCGACGCCGAGGTGCGAGCGTTCGTCCGCTACAACGTCGGCAGCGAGTGACCGCGCAACCCGAGAGCGAGGTCGGCCCCCACGCGTCCGAGGGCGCTGCCTTCCGGCGCGTCCTCCTCAAGCTCTCCGGGGAGGCCCTGCTGGGGGACCTGCCCTATGGGACGAGCCTCGAGCGGGTCGAGTCGCTCGCCGCGGAGGTCAAGCGTGTCCACGACCTCGGCGTCGAGACGGCGCTCGTGCTCGGCGCCGGCAACATCTACCGCGGCATGCAGGGCGCCGCGGAGGGCATGGACCGCGCCACCGCGGACTATGCGGGAATGCTCGCGACCGTGCTCAACTCGCTCACGGTGCAGGACGCCCTCGAGCGGATCGGGGCGCACACCCGCGTCCTCTCCGCGATCACCGTGAGCGAGGTGGCGGAGCCCTACATCCGCCGGCGCGCGATCCGCCACCTGGAGAAGGGCCGCATCATCATCTTCGCCGCGGGGACGGGCAACCCGTTCTTCACGACGGACACGGCGGCCGCGCTGCGGGCTCTGGAGGTCGGCGCTGACGCGATCCTGATGGGCAAGAACGGCGTCGACGGCGTCTACGACGGCGACCCCCATGAGGACGCCGGCGCCCGGTTCCTCCCCGAGCTGACGCATCTCGAGGCAATCGAGCGCGGCCTCAAGGTGATGGACACGACGGCGCTCACGCTCTGCATGGACAACGGGTTGCCGATCTACGTCTTCGGCCTCGACGAACCGGGCACGATCGAGCGGGTCGTCGCGGGCGAGCGGATCGGCACGATCATCTCGACGCCCGGGAGGGATGCATGATCGAAGACCTGCTGGACGACGCCAAGCGTCGCATGGACAAGTCGGTCGAAGCGACCGCGCACGAGTTCACGACGGTCCGGACCGGCCGCGCGTCGGCCGCGCTGCTCGACCGCGTGAAGGTCGACTACTACGGGACGGAGACGCCGCTCAACCAGCTCTCCACGATCAACGTTCCCGAGCCGCGGATGCTGACCATCCAGCCGTACGACCCGGGCTCGATCAAGTCGATCGAGCGCGCGATCCAGGAGTCCGAGCTCGGCCTGACGCCGTCGAACGACGGCAAGCTGATCCGGCTGCCGATCCCGCAGCTGACCGAGGAGCGGCGCAAGGAGCTCGTCAAGGTCGTCCGCCATCTCGCCGAGGAGGGCCGCGTCGCCGTCCGCAACGTGCGCCGCGACTGCATGCACCACCTCAAGGAGCTCGTGCGCGACGGGGACGTGGGCGACGACGAGGAGCGGCGCGCCGAGGACCGCGCGCAGAAGCTCACCGACGAGCACGTGACCAAGATCGACGAGCTCCTCAAGCGCAAGGAAGAGGAGATCATGGAGGTCTGAGGCCGCCTGGTCTCAGACTCTAAGGGCGTGAATCTGCTCACCAGACTGCGGACGCTCCGGGGCCTCAAGCCCGCGGGGGAGCGCGAGCTCCCCGACGTCGCGCGTTCGGTCGCGATCATCATGGACGGGAACGGCCGCTGGGCCAGGCGGCGCCACCGTCCCGTGGCCTCCGGCCATCGCGCGGGGACCCGCGCGCTGCATCGGACCGTGGAGGCCGCGATCGACCTGGGCGTCGAGTCGCTGTGCGTCTACGCGTTCTCGACCGAGAACTGGTCGCGCTCGACCGACGAGGTGGACGCCCTGATGGAGATCTTCATCGAGACGATCGAGCGAGAGCTGCCCGAGCTCGCGCGCGAGGGTGTCCGCACGCGGTTCATCGGCAGGCGCGACCGCGCCACCCCCGAGCTGCGCGCGAAGATCGAGCACCTCGAGGACGAGACCGCGGCCAACGAGCGGCTCCAGCTCTGGATCGCGTTCGACTACGGCGGCCGGGCCGAGCTCGTCCAGGCCACCCGCCGCCTGGTCGAGGAGGGCGTCGACCCGCGCGACATCGACGAGAACGCCATCGCCGCGCGCCTCTACGCGCCCGAGATGCCCGAGCCCGACCTCCTCATCCGCACGTCGGGCGAGCTGCGGATCTCGAACTTCCTGCTCTGGCAGCTCGCCTACACCGAGCTGGTCTTCGTCGACACCCTCTGGCCCGACTTCGGAGAGCGCCAGCTCCGGGAGGCGCTCGCCGAGTACGCGAGCCGCCGCCGGCGCTTCGGCGGCCGGTAGTGAGCCCGCTCCTGAGCCGGATCGCCGTGGCCGCGGCGGGGCTGCCCCTCGTGCTGTTCGCGGCGTACTACGGCCGCTGGGCGCTCCTCGCGCTCGCCGCGCTCGCCGCGCTGCTGGCGCTCCACGAGCTCTACCAGATGGCGCGCTCGCTGCGGCCGCTCGTGCTGGCCGGCTACGGCGGCGCGCTCGCGGCCGTCTTGGGCGCGTCGCTCGGAGGGCCCGAGTGGATGGTCGGCGGCTTCATGGTCACGATCCTGCTCGCCTTCGTCTTCGCCGCGGTCTCGGAGACCCGCCAGTCGACGACCGTGGCGGTGGCCACCACCGTCCTCGGCGCTGCCTGGATCGGCCTCGGCCTGGGGCACCTCGTGCTCCTGCGGGACCTCGATCCCGACGGCCGAGAGATCCTCATCACCGTGCTCATCACCGTCTTCGTCGCGGACACGTTCGCCTACGCGGGCGGCAGGCTGGCGGGCCGCCACAAGATGGCGCCGGCCATCTCGCCCGGCAAGACCTGGGAGGGCTTCGTCGTCGGGCTCGTCGGCGGCGTGCTCACGCCCTGGATCGCGTTCAACCAGGAGCCGATCCCCATCGACGGCTGGGAGGCCTTCGCCTTCGGCGGCGTGGTCGTGCTCGCCGCGGTCGCCGGCGACCTCTTCGAGTCGATGGTGAAGCGCGACCTGGGCGTGAAGGACTCCGGCCGTTTCCTCCTGGGCCATGGCGGCGTGCTCGACCGGGTGGACTCGCTCGTCTTCGCCGGGCCGGCCGCCTTCTACGCCGCCCTCGCCCTGACGTGACGCTTCTACACTGACTGCGATGAAGCGCATCGCTCTGCTCGGCGCCACGGGCTCCATCGGACGCCAGGCGCTCGAGATCATCGAGGAGCACCCCGGCCTCGAGCTCGTCGCCGCGGCGTCGGGGACCCAGGAGATCGACGGGCTCGCTCCGCTGACGCAGGTCGGCGGCGATCTCACCGACCTGCTCGACCGCGCGGAGCCCGACGTGGTGCTGAACGCCGTCGTCGGCTTCGCGGGCCTGCCGGCGACCCTGTGGGCGCTCGAACGCGGCGTCGACCTGGCGCTGGCGAACAAGGAAAGCCTCGTATCCGGCGGCGACCTCGCGCTGGCCGCGTGGAAGCGGGGAGGAGGGCGCCTGCTTCCGGTCGACTCGGAGCACTCGGCCGCGTTCCAGCTCCTCGAAGGCGCCGAGCCCGAGACGATCGACTCGCTCGTTCTCACCGCCTCGGGAGGTCCGTTCCGCGGTCGAGGCCGCGGTGAGCTCGCGGACGTGACCTCGTCCGAGGCGCTCGCCCATCCGACGTGGAGCATGGGCCCCAAGATCACGGTCGACTCGGCGACGCTCATGAACAAGGGCCTCGAGCTCATCGAGGCGCACTACCTCTTCGGGCTCCCGTACGACCGGATCGAGGTCGTCATCCACCCGACGTCGGTCGTGCACGCGCTCGTCCGCTTCCGCGACGGCGCCTCGCTCGCCCACCTCGGCTACCCGGACATGCGAGTCCCGATCTCCTATGCCCTGACCTACCCGGATCGCGCAGCGACGCCGATCGAGCCGCTCGACCTCGCGGCGGGCCTGATCCTCGAGTTCCGGGCGCCGGACCTCGACGCCTTCCCGTGCCTCGCGCTCGCCCGGGCGGCGGGCGAGGCCGGCGACACGGCCCCGTGCGTGCTCAACGCCGCCAACGAGGTGGCCGTGGGCGCCTTCCTCGACGGCGACCTGCCCTTCCTGGGCATCGCCGGCGTCGTCGAGCAGACGCTGGCGCAGATCGACTGCGTGCCCGCGGCGGACCTCGCCGAGCTGACGGCGATCGACACCAAGGCCAGGCGTGTCGCGTCGGCGCGCACCCGGGAACTGGTTCACTAGAGCAGCCGTGAACATCGCAGTCGCCATCGGGGGCCTGGCCTTCCTGATCCTCATCCACGAGGCCGGGCACTTCTTCGTCGCGCTCGCGGTGAAGATGCGGCCGCGGCGCTTCTACATCTTCTTCCCGCCCGCGCTCTTCAAGCGGACGCACAACGGCATCGAGTACGGCATCGGGTCGATCCCGCTCGGCGGCTACGTGAAGATCCCGGGGATGCACAAGCCGGCCGCGGGCGACCTGGACGTCCACCTCGGGCCGGCACGGAAGGAAGTTCCCTCCCTGGCGGAGGCCTCGGAGCCCGTGGAGACGGCGCTCAACGAGGAGCGGCTCGGGGACGCGCGCGCCGGCATGACGGAGCTTCGCGCCGCCGTCGAGCGCGCCGAGCTCTCCGAGCACGCGCGCCGCGCGGCCGACCGTGGACTGACGGACATCGAGGACGCGCTCTCCGACGACGCCTACTGGCGCGCGCCCGCGAGCAAGCGCATCGCCGTCATCGCCGCGGGCCCGGCGACCAACCTTGTCTTCGCCATCCTCGCGCTCGCGGTCGTGTTCATGCTCGGCGTCCCCACCGGAGCGACACGGACCGTCGAGGAGGTCGTGCCGGGCTCGCCGGCCGCCTCGGCGGGTCTCCAGCCGGGCGACGAGATCGTGGCCGTGAACGGCACGGAGGGCGAAGCCGCAGACCTGGCCGAGTCGATCCGCGAGGGCGACGGCGAACCGGTCACCCTCACGGTCGAGCGCGACGGCTCGACGGTGACGCTCGAGGGCACGCCGCAGGCTCAGGAGGACGGGAGCTACCGGCTCGGGTTCGCCTTCGGCCTCGAGTACGAGAGCTACGGGCCGCTCGAGGCGATCGGGCTCGCGTTCGAGACGACCTGGGAGGTGACGAAGGCGATCGGGCGAATCGCTTGGGCGCCTCGTCCGGCTCGAGGGGCAAGACGAGGTGGCGAGCGTCGTCGGCATCACCCAGGTCTCGAGCGAGTCCCTCGAGGCCGGGTTCCGCTACTACCTCCAGGTGCTCGCGTTCATCAGCCTCTCCCTCGCGCTCCTGAACCTGCTCCCGTTCCTGCCGCTCGACGGCGGCCACATCGCGTTCTCCATCGCCGAGCGGATCCGAGGCCGGGCCATCGCTCGCGAGACCTACGAGCGCTTCTCGATCGTAGGGATCGCGCTGGTTCTCCTCCTCTTCTTCATCGGCCTGTCGAACGACATCGACCGGATCCGCGGTGGCTAGAGAGACAACGGCGGGCCGTTAGACTTTCCGCGATGGCGAGCGAGCGTCAGATCAAGGTCGGAAACGTCCCGATCGGCGGCGGCGCGCCCGTCGTCGTGCAGTCGATGACGCTCACCAAGACGCACGACGTCGACGCGACGATGGCGCAGATCGGCGACCTCGTCTCGGCCGGCTGCGAGCTCGTGCGCGTCGCGGTCCCGAAGAACGAGGACGCCGAGGCGCTCGCCAAGCTCGTGTATCTCTCGCCGATCCCGGTGATCGCGGACATCCACTTCAACGCCTCGCTGGCGCTGAAGGCGGTCTCCGCGGGCGTGGCCGCGGTGCGCATCAACCCCGGCAACATCGGTGGCCCCGACAAGGTCGCCGAGGTCGTGCAGGCCGCCAAGGCACGGGGGATCCCGATGCGCATCGGCGCCAACTCGGGCTCGCTCCCGAAGCACCTCCTCGAGCTGGCCCAGGAGGACACGGCAGAGGCGCTCGTCGAGGAGGCGCTGGAGCAGGTGCGCCTGCTCGAGAGCATGGACTACTACGACTTCAAGATCTCCGTGAAGTCGAGCTCCGTCCCGACGATGATCCGCGCCTACCGGATGCTGTCGGAGAAGGTGCCCTACCCGCTCCACCTCGGGGTCACGGAGGCCGGCACGCCCGCGAGCGGCTCGATCAAGAGCGCCATCGGCGTCGGGAGCCTCCTCATGGACGGCATCGGCGACACGATTCGCATCTCGCTGACGGCCGACCCGGTCGAGGAGGTCAAGGTCGCGTGGGAGATCCTCAAGGCGCTCGGACTGCGCGAGCGCGGGCCGATCATGATCGCCTGCCCCTCGTGCGGCCGGGACAACGTCGGCGTGTGGAACCTCGCCGAGGCCGTCGAGGTGCGCCTGCGCGAGTACCCGCAGGCCTTCGAGGTCGCCGTCATGGGCTGTGCCGTGAACGGGCCCGGCGAAGCGGGCGACGCCGACTTCGGCGTTGCCGGCGGCCGCGACACCGGCTTCATCTACGCGCACGGCAGGGTGCTCAAGAAGGTCGAGTCCGGCGTGCTCGTGACCGAGCTCTTCGAGGAGATCGACCGGTGGATCGAGGGCGGCATGGTCAGGCCGAAGCGCCTCAAGCTGGCCAAGCCTGCCGCGCTCATGATGGCCGAAGCGGCCCAGCGTCCCTCATAGGCGACTGATGCCGAAGTTCTCCGAGCTTTTCATCCCGACGCTCCGGGAGGACCCGGGCGATGCCGACGCCGCCAGTCACAGGCTGCTCGTCCGCGGCGGCTTCATCCGCCAGGTGAGCGCCGGCCTGTGGTCGTTCTTGCCGCTCGGCTGGCGCGTCCACGAGAAGGCCGTCCAGATCGTCCGCGAGGAGATCAACGCGATCGGCGGCCAGGAGATGTTCATGCCGGTCGTGACGCCCGCCGAGCTGTGGCAGACGAGCGGCCGCTACCCGATCCCCGAGCTCTGGAAGACCGAGGACCGTATGGGCCGCCCCTTCGTCCTGGCGATGACGCACGAGGAGACGATCACCTTCCACGCGCGCGAGATCTCCTCGTACCGGCAGCTGCCGCAGATCCTCTACCACTTCCAGACGAAGGTCCGCGACGAGCCCCGGCCGCGCGCGGGCCTGATCCGCGTGCGCGAGTTCATCATGAAGGACGCCTACTCGTTCGACCGCGACGAGGAGGGGCTGGAGCGGAGCTTCCGCCTGCACGAGGGCGCCTACCACCGGATCTTCGAGCGCTGCGGCCTGGAGTACTACGCCGTCCAGGCGGAGTCGGGGATGATGGGCGGGAGCGAGTCCATCGACTTCCTGGCGCCCTCCGCCTCCGGCGAGAACACGCTCGTGACGTGCGAGAACGGTGACTACGCCGCCGACCTCGAGGTCGCGCGCGGCATCCCGCGGGCGCCCGAGTTCCCGGAGCGGCTCGACGCACCCGGAGAGGTGGAGACGCCGGGCGCGACCACCATCGAGGCACTCGCCGAGTTCCTCGGCATCGACGCGGCCGCCACGTCGAAGGCGATGCCGATCACGAAGGACGACGGCACCGTCGCGCTCGCGCTCGTGCGCGGCGACGACCGGCTGGAGGAGGCGAAGACCGCCGTTGCTCTCGGCACAGGCTTCAGGCCCGCAACCGAGGACGAGATCCGCCAGGCGTTCGGCGCCGACCCGGGCTCGATCGGCCCGGTCGGCTTCGGCGGGGAGATCCTCGCCGACGACGTCCTGCGCGAGGGGCAGTTCGTGGTCGGCGCGAACCGGACGGGCTGGCATCTGCGCGGTGTCCAGCACGGGCGCGACTTCGAGGCCACCTTTGCCGACATCCGCGAGCCGCGCGAAGGGGACACCTGCCCGAAGTGTGGCGGGCGCCTTCGCTTCCAGACGGCGCTGGAGGTCGGGCACATCTTCAAGCTCGGCACGCACTACTCGGAGCCGCTCGGGGCGAGGTTCCTCGACGAGGACGGCATCGAGCGCCCGATCGTCATGGGGTCCTACGGCATCGGCCCGGGCCGCATCATGGCCGCCGCGGTCGAGCAGAACCACGACGAGCACGGGATCGCGTGGCCGCGGTCGATCGCGCCGTACGAGGTCGAGGTCGTGTCCATCGGCGCGGCCGGGCCCGAGGCCGTGGAGATCGCGGAGCGCGTCGCGGCCGACCTGGAGGCGGAGGGCTTCGAGGTGCTCCTCGACGACCGCGACATGCGCCCCGGCGAGAAGTTCGCCGACGCCGACCTGATCGGCTGCCCTGCGCGGGTCACGGTGGGGAAGAAGACGCTCGAGGACGGGCGCGTCGACCTGCTCGTGCGCGCGGGCCGGGCGGATGAGAGAGTCTCCGTGGACGAGCTCGTCGCTCACGTCAAGGAGGTCCTGTGATGGCGAGGAAGCGCCGCTTCTCGACCGAGCCGTTCGGCGAGACGATTCAGTCCCTGATGGCCGAGCGGGGCGTGACCTACCGTGGCCTCGCGGCCAAGACCGGCCTGTCCGCCGGTTACCTCAACCATCTCGTGCACGGGAACCGCCCCGTGCCCTCCAACGACGTGCTGGAGACCCTGGCGAAGGCCCTCAAGGTCGAGCCGGCGCACTTCCGCGAGTACCGCATCCGCACGATCACGGAACGGCTCGAGCGGATGCCCGAGCTCGTCGATCGGCTCTACCGCAGGCTCGAAGCCTAAAGCTCAGCTTCGAGGGTGCGACTTCGGCGCAGATCTCAGGCGTCGAGCCGCAGGAGCAGCGCCACGAGGGCGATTGCGACGACGGTGAGAGCGGCCATGCTCGCGAGCGGCTGCAGGTACGAGCGCCGGGCTTTCATGCGTCGTCGTTCGGCCGCCGGCATGACCTCCGAGTCATCGGCGGTGCTGGGAAGCGCCTTGAACGAGCTCTGATCGTCTAGCGCCGGACGGGGCGTTCGGACGAGAACCACTCGATCGCGGCCACGAGCGTCCATGCGACGGCCATGGCGACGAAGATCGCGGGCGTGGGCAGGTCGGCCTGCCAGGCGATCACGGCCACGGCGACGATGAAGAGCGCCTCGACGACGAAGCGGATCGTGCGCACGAAGCGGCGAGGGCGGCGCGCGACCGGCCTCGCCACGGGTTGGGGCGCCGGAGGGCGTGCAGGGCCCGCGGGACGGGGCTGAGCGGGCGCCTGGGCCTGCTGGGGCGAGGCGGCCTGGGGAGGAAGCCAGATCTCGCGCTGCGACAGCTCTTCCACCTGCTTGGAGAGCTCGTGGACGCGGCGGCCCAGCTCCGTGGTCACGGAGGGGTTCTGAGGCCCCTGAGGCGGTGCGGGCTGCTGCTTCTGCGGCTCCTCCTGGGGCTGCCGCTCGAGCTCGGCCAGGCGCATGCGCAGGTCGGCCAGCTCGTTCGTCAGGCGGAGGCTTTCCGCCTGCACCGTGAGCGCCCGAAATTGGGCGATCTCCTGCGACTGGCGCTCGAAGCGGTCGAGGACCTCGCGAAAGAGCGTCGTGAGCATGTCCTCCGTGCTCCCGGTCGCCTCCAGGTCGGTGCCGGCCCCGGGGCGGGGCAGGAGCGGGGCGGAGGGGCCGCCGAGCGGGGGTCGCTTTTCGGCGTCCTCGAGGAGCCCATTCCGGACGAGCTCGGAGCGGGGGATGCGCCGGCGGCCGTTTCGGACGACCGAGCGCAGCGAGCCACGCTCCACCCGACGGGCGATCGCCTTCCGGCTGAGCCCCGTCAGATCGGCCGCTTCGGTGATCGTGTACGTCCGCAATGTCGTCCCTGGAGTCGCGCGTTCCCGTCCCCGGCCCGGGATTCTGCCGGACCCCCCTCCGGACGGCAAGCAGCAGGCGCCCCGGGGGTGCCACAGCGGGGTCTCCCGGCGGGGCAGACGGGGGCGATCCGGGTACCCCGCAGCGGGGCACGGCCCCGAACGAAGCCGTTTCGACCCCGCCCGGGGCTCTTGGCTCGCGGCGGTCCAGACCGGGCGCGCCGGCGCTAGGATGGGGGAGTCGCGGGGCGTGGCGCAGCCTGGTTAGCGCGCTTGTCTGGGGGACAAGAGGTCCCGAGTTCAAATCTCGGCGCCCCGATCCGAGAAAGCCCCGTTCGCACGGGGCTTTCGTCGTGTCAGCGTCTTCCGTCCTGAGAACGGGAGGCGAAAAGTCAGCGGAAAGTCAGCGGACCGGGATCTCCGTCGCTCCGAGTCCCGCTTCGAGAAGCCGGTGGCGCGGTCACAACGCCCACCTCCCGCCCCTAGAGCCGTTACAAGGACGCGGGAGTCTAAAAAGTCACCGTTTCTTCCTCAAGATGGCGGAACCCCTTTCTCCCCGGTCGTATGACATGGTCGCAGCAGCATCAACCGGAAACGCCAAGGGGGTGAAAGAGTGAGTTTGGATATCGGTAGGCTGGCGCTCGTCGCCATCGCCGTGGCCCTGTGGGTCGCGGTCTTCCGGGGCTTCAACGCCTTCTAGTGCAGAGGGCTCGTGGTCGGCTGACAGTGTTCCCAACAGCCATCTAGGCAGCCGCGCCGCCACGTCGTAGCCTGACCTGGCGGGGCGTGGGCAGGGTAGTCCTAGGGAGTCCTTGCGGCCCGCGCCTCGGCCTCCCGCAGCGGGAAGACGTGGGCGCTGATGGGCGGGTAGTGCTCGTAGGTCTCGACAATCGGGACGGCGGCCTTGGTTGGTATGCCGAGCCGAGCGGCCGCCGCCGCCGTGATCAGTGCGTACGCGCTGTGACCCACCAGGGTCGCCGCGTTGTTCTTGAGCAGGCGGTGCGCCATGACCACTTCGGGCCCGACGAGTTTGCGCGTGCCCGCGATCTCATGGGTCACATACGCGCCGGCGTGGAGAATGAACTTGAGGTCGAGGACGTAAATCCGCGTGCAGGCATCGCACCCGCACTGCCAGATGTCGAGAGCCGTGCCTAGGCGGCTGCGGAAATCGGCGTAGCACTCGCTGAGGCAGTCGAGCATGGCCGCTCCGCGTGGTACCGGGTCCGAATTGGTCGCATATGCGAAGACCGCGTCCCCCTCGAGCTCCGACAGAGTGAACGGCGGTACCACGCGCCCGACGATGCCGTCGAGCAGGTTCGAAAGAACGGCGTAAGCGGGCGGGACGGCACCATCGGCGAAGGCATCGTCTTTGTGGGCCACCGCCACGGACTGCAGGAACGACGTGTAGCCGCTGATGTCGGCGAGGAGGAGCTGACCGCTCCCGGCGCTGGGCGCTTCCTGACTGGTCACGATCGAGCCCTCCTGAGCGTTCCCTAGAGGTAGCGAACCACCAGAGCCGAGTCTCGCAGATTCCCGACGCAGGGCGCTCGCCTCCCCAATCGTCTCCGCCCGAGACAAGCCCTCCACAGACTTATGATGTCGCCCTGGCCCCGCTCAGATCGGACGGACCGGACTCAGGCCGCAGGCAACCGTCCGGCCTTGCAGCAGGACCGGTTACTTCTTCTCGACGCCGTTGCCGAGGCCGCGCTCGACGTAAACGTGGGGCACCTTGCTCGGAGGCGGCAGCGTGGGCGCGGGAGTTGCGTTCGGCTGGGAAGGCGTCTTCGGCATTAGGGAAATTCTAGTTCCGGGACGCTTGCGACGCAGGCTTAACGCCACCTTCATCGAGGACGGAGCCGTGGATGCCGAAAGAGAAAGCATGCGATACCGCTCGGAGGAACAGGCCATGCACCACCGCCAGCGCGCGGCTCATCACCGACGTGAGGCCAAGCGCTTCGCGGCGGCCGAGCTCCACTCGGACGCGCAGCTCTCGCGGACCGCGGCCCTCGCTCAGGAGCGGCTCGTCTACGCGCTCGAGACCGGCCGCCTGCCTCGCTAGGCGAAGGCCTCGCGCCCTCTAGACCGCCGAGCCCCTAGCTCGGAGACCGGAAGCGCTCGGTCATCTGCTTCGCGGACTCCGCCTGCGCCTTGACGGCCTGCTGCCGCGCGTAGGCGATCTCGTCCCGCTCCTTGCGCGCTCTCGTTGCCGCGGCGTTCGTCTGTCGCATCATCGCGTCCAGGCGCTTTCTGACGACCGCCTCGGTGCCCACCTCGATGCCGCCGACGGTGAGCACGTCGAAGTCCGGGACGTTCGCCCACCAGGGCTCTGACTCGAGGCCGTCCGTCAGGTGGCTGATGCGCGCGAACTCGTTCTTCCAGACCGGGTCGGGCGCCGTGCTCAGGCGCACGGCGAGCTCGAGGTAGCGGCCCTTCGGCTTCACCACGGCCGTCGACCAGTCGATCATGACGGCGGTCACGGCCAGCATGGTAGCGAGGGTCATCCGAGTCTTTGCCGAGGCTCCGCACGACTTGCGCTCCATGGGATGCGGGCTATTCTCTTCGCGTGGCGCGCGATTCGGCCGCAGATCGTGTGTCGCGCGGGGCGCGCGAGTCTTCGAGCGTCCCACCCGGGTGAGCGGGCCTCCCTAGGCCAAGAGGGTAGGGCCCGCTTACCCCTTCCATTCCCCCATCCGGGCGTAGAGCAGGGCCGGCCGCTGGGCCTCACTGAGCCCATGCGGCTACCTCTCGCTTGGCCGGGAGGTGGCCGCGGCTCTGGTCCGGCCCGGAACGAGAATTTCGGGGAGGAGAACGCCGGAGGACCGCCAAGGACCCCGCCATGCGAACCGCCAGGGGCGTCGCGTTCGCATCTCTCCTCGCTGCGCTCTGCGCCGCGACGGCGATGCCCGCAGACGCCGGTCGACAGACACCAGGACTCCAGGTCGCGCTCAAGTCGCGAGGGCTCTACCACGGCGCGATCGACGGCATCGCCGGCCCGATGACGCGGCGCGCGATCCGTGTCTTCCAGAAGCGCAACGGGCTCGCCGTGGACGGCGTTCCCGGCCCGCGAACCCGCGCGAAGCTCGGCCGGCTCGGCCGGCCGCTCTTCGGCACGCGGCTGATGCGGCGCGGGATGGTCGGCTGGGACGTCTCGGTGCTCCAGTTCCTGCTCGCCCGCCGCGGCGTCGCCACGGGAGGGATCGACGGCGCCTTCGGCTGGGGCACGAAACGCGGCGTCAAACGCTTCCAGGCGAGGGCGGGCCTGCACGTGGACGGCATCGTCGGGCCCGTGACGCGGAATGCGCTCGTGCGCAACGTCATCCAGCGAGCTCGTGGCTACCGGCGCAGCTCGGCCGGCCCCGCCGACGTCCGCTGGGCGCTTGGGTACTGGTCGCGGCGCTACGGGGTGAGCACGAGCCTCGTGCGCGCAGTCGCCTGGATGGAGTCCGGGAACCAGCCGAACGTCGTCTCTTCGGTGGGTGCGCGTGGCGTCATGCAGGTGATGCCGGCGACGCACCGCTTCGTCGAGCGCGTGCTCGTCGGGAACCGGATTCCCCGGAGCGCTGGGGGCAACATCCGCGTCGGCGTGCTCTATCTCCGACACATGCTGAGGATCTTCGGGTGGAACAAACGGCTCGCGCTCGCCGCGTACTACCAGGGGCCGCGAGCCGTGCGGCGCTACGGGCTCTTCCGCGAGTCACGGGTATACGTTCGCGCGATCCTTTCCATCGAGCGCAACATGTTCGCCTAGCCGAATTCGCTCGCGCGAGGGATCGTGACAATGTGCGCAACGGTCGATACCCAGGGACCGTGCGTCTTCGCGTTCTCGTCCTCGGGCTCTCCTTCTTCGCGGCAGCTGTCGTGGTCGCGGTCCAGCCCTACCTCGCGTCGGGGCACACCCCCAACCTGAACCGGCCGTGCACGATCGTGGGCACGTCGGGCGCCGACATGCTCGGCGGCACGCCCGCCTCGGACGTCATCTGCGGGTTGGGCGGCAACGACACGATCGGCGGAGGGAGCGGAAACGACATCATCCGCGCAGGCCCGGGAAGCGACCGGATCCAGGGCGACGCCGGCAAGGACGTCCTCCAGGGCGGGGACGGCAACGACTGGATCTGGGCGCGCGACGGCACGCACGACCACGTGAACGGCGGCCGCGGCTACGACCGCTACCGCGTGGACGGCACGCTGGACCGCAAGGTTCACGTCGAAGCCGCGATGTAGCCCGCGTTCGAGCGCGGTAGGGTTCCAGCCCATGGCGGGAACCGATCGCACGCTCGCGGTGCTAGGCGCCGGCAAGGCAGGCGAGGCGCTGATCGCCGGCGTGCTCTCGTCGGGCTGGTGCGAGCCCGGAGCAGATCGTTGCCACGGCGCGTCATGCCGAGCGTCTCGAGGAGCTGGCGGGCCGGCATGGGATCCGCACGACCGCGGCCAACGCGGAGGCGGTGGACGGCGCCGGAATCGTCGTCATCGGGGTCAAGCCTCAGGACATCGAGACGCTCCTCGGCGACATCTCCGGCGCGTGACCGCCGACCAGACGGTCGTCTCGATCGCAGCTGCGATCCCGACCGCGCTGATCGAGAGCACCTGAGCGACCGCGTCCCGGTCGTGCGTGTGATGCCGAACACGCCCATGACCGTCCACGAGGGCATGGCCGGCATGTGCGCGGGACGTACGCGGAGGAGAAGCACCTTGTCGCTGGCCGAGGAGGTGCTCGGAAGCGTCGGGCGGACGGTACGCGTCGACGAGGACTACATGGACGCCATCACGGCAGTGTCCGGCTCGGGGCCGGCGTACTTTGCGCTGCTTGCCGAGTCGATGATCGAGGCCGGCATCCTCTTGGGACTCTCGCGCGAGATCTCCACCGACCTCGTCGTCCAGACGATGCTGGGCACGGCGAAGCTCCTCCGCGACGAGAAGATGCACCCCGTCGAGCTCCGCGAGGCGGTCACGTCTCCCGGTGGGACGACGATCGCCGCCATCCGCGAGCTCGAGCAGGCCGGCGTTCGCGCCGCGTTCCTCAACGCCATCCAGGCGGCGATGCAGCGCTCGAAAGAGCTGGCGAAAGGTTAGACCAGCACGTCCGCGGCGCAGCCGTGGACGAGCGCCGCGGGCACGTCGTTCGGGTCGACGCCGCGCAGCGATGGGTGGTCGAGGTCGACCTCGACCGATTCCCACTCGTCGAGCCCGAGCGCGGCGGCACCGCCGCCCGAGCCGATCTCCAGGAGGCGCGCGACGGAGATCACGTTGCGCCGCAGTTGCTGCCGTCGCGCCGTGCCCTCGATCTCCCGCAGCTCCTCCAGCGGGTCGATCCTCACGTTCGAGTCGGTCCCGATGCAGAGAGGAATCTCGCGCGCGAGCAGGCCCTCGAGCGGCGGGAACCCGTCGCCGAGGTTCGCCTCGGTCGTGGGGCAGAGGCAGACGCGCGCGCCGGCCTCTGCGAGGAGGTCGAGCTCGCGTTCGTCGGCGTGCGTCCCGTGGACGACCGTCGTGCGCGGCCCGAGGCAGCCGGTCTGCGCCAGCAGCTCGATCGGCCGCAGCCCGTGCTCGGCCACGCATTCCTCGATCTCGCGCGGCTGCTCGTCGGCGTGGACGTGGAGGACGAGCCCTTCGCGCCCGGCGTAGGCGCCGATCTCCTCGAGCCACTCGCGCGGGCACGCGCGGACGGAGTGGGGGGCGAGCCCGACGCGCGCGCCCGCGCCGGCGAGCTCCTCGACCTGCCCGAGGTACTCGGCGACCGACTCCTGCCGGAAGCGGTCGATGCCGCCACGGCCATACGCCGAGAGCAGGAGCACGAGCTCGATCCCGGCCTCGAGGGCCGCCTCGACCGCCGCGTGCGCCTCGGAGAACCCGACGTAGTGGAACTCGCCGACGGCCGTGTAGCCGGCCGCGCGCATCTCGCGGTAGGTCTCGACGTAGCCTTCCCGGACCTGGCCTGGGGTCAGACCCTCGGCCAGGTCCAGCATGGACTCCCGCCACGCCCAGAAGTCGCCGCCCTCCGTCTTGCCGCGCAGCGCGCGCTGGAACGCGTGGCTGTGGGCGTTGACGAAGCCTGGTAGCGGGAGCCGAGCGGGCACCGCGCGACGTTACCATTGCCTCGACGATGGCCACGCGAGTCGTTCCGGCGCCGCTCGCGCAGATCCCGAACGCCCTCACGGTCCTGCGCCTCGCCGCCATCCCCGTCTTCGTCGTGCTGATGCTCGGGACCGACGGGGAAGGGAGCTACGGGCTCGCGGCGCTGTTCGCGGCCGCGGCGTTCACCGACCAGATCGACGGCTTCCTCGCCCGGCGCTGGCACGTGGAGTCGGAGTTCGGGAAGTTCGCCGACCCGCTCGCCGACCGCCTCATGATCGATGCCGCCGTCCTGCTGCTCTGCCTGGACGACCGGCTTCCGTGGCTCGCGCTCGTCATCGTCCTCGCGCGCGACGCCCTCCTGATCGGCGGCTACCGGCTGGTCAGGGACCGCGGATACGAGTTTTCCGTCTCGATGCCGGGGAAGATCGCCACATGGGTGCTCTACGCGGCCATCACGGGCGTGATCGCCTCCGACAAGGGAACCGACTGGCCACTCTGGCTGTTCTGGGCGGGCGTCGTCCTCGCTCTCGCCGCCGCAGTCCTCTACGTGGCCCGCGCCCTGAGTGAGGTGAAGCGATGAAGGCCGTCGTCATGGCCGGCGGCGAGGGCACGCGCCTGCGGCCGCTCACGTCGAACCAGCCGAAGCCGATGGTGCCCATCGTCGGCAAGCCGTGCATCGAGCACATCGTCGAGCTCCTGCGCGAGCACGGCTTCGACGACGTCATCGTCACGCTCGCTTTCATGCCGCAGGCCATCCGCGGCTACTTCGGCGACGGCGAGGCCTACGGCGTGGCCATCCGGTACTCGGTCGAGGAGTCGCCCGCCGGCACGGCGGGCTCCGTAAAGCTCGCAGAGGAGGCGCTCCCCGAGACGTTCCTCGTCATCTCGGGCGACGCCCTCTGCGACATCGACCTGGCCGACCTGATCCGCTTTCACCGGGAGAAGGAGGCCATGGTCACGATCGGCCTCAAGAGCGTCCCGAACCCCCTCGAGTTCGGCATCGTCGTCACCGACGACGACGGCCGCATCGAGCGCTTCCTCGAGAAGCCGTCGTGGGGCCAGGTCTTCACGGACACGATCAACACGGGGATCTACGTGCTCGAGCCCGAGGTGCTCCGCCACATCCCGGACGACACGCCGTATGACTTCTCCAAGGAGCTCTTCCCGCTCCTCCTCGAGATGGGGAGGCCGCTCTACGGCTACGTCGCCGAGGGCTACTGGCAGGACATCGGGAACCTCGACCAGTACCGCCAGGCGAACTTCGACGCGCTCGACGAGAGCGTCCGCCTGAACGTCCCCGGCATCCGACTCCGCGGGAACGTCTGGGTGGGGGAGGGGGTCGCCCTGGACGACCTCGAGACGATCGAGGGCCCGGCCTACGTCGGCAACTATTCGCGCATCGCGCCGAACGCCTCCGTCGGCCCCTACTCGGTGCTCATGAACAGCGTCACGGTCGGCGACCACGCGAAGACCTCGCGGTCCGTCATCGACGCCTCCACCTCGATCGGGCGCAGCGTGCTCATCGAGGGCGCGATCGTCGGCAAGGCCTGCGACATCCGGCCGCACGCCCGCCTTCACGAGGGCGTAGCCGTGGGCGACGACTGCACGATCGGCGAGGAGAGCGTCGTCATGCCCGGCGTCCGCATCTACCCGTTCAAGGAGGTGGAGTCGGGCTCGCTCGTCGACCGCCACCTCATCTGGGAGTCGCGCCTCTCGTCGCGGCTGATCGGCCTCGACGGGATCTCGGGGCGTATCAACGTCGAGCTGACCCCCGAGACGGCCCTGCGGCTGGGGATCGCGCTGGGGACCGCGCTCGAGCGCGGCGCCCGTGTCGTGACGAGCCGCGCAGCCTCTACCTCGTGCCGCCTGATCCGCCGCGCGCTGATCGCCGGCGTCAACTCGACCGGCGTGCACGCCGCCGACCTCCAGGTCATGCCGGCCGCCGTGAACCGTCACTTCCTGAAGACGGAGGGCTTCGACGCCGGGATCCACGTCCAGCCGAGCCCGTCCGACCCGGAGGTGGTGCAGATCCGGATCTACGAGCCGCCGGGCACGCCCGCGACGCCGGCGCTCATCAAGGAGATCGAGAAGCACTACTCCCGCCAGGAGTTTCGTCGCGCTGCGTGGAACGAGGTGGGGGAGATCACCTACTCCGCGCGCACGGCCGAGACGTACGTCCAGGACCTGCTCGAGACCCTCGACGTGCAGGCGATCCGCTCCCGCGGCTTCCGCATCGTCGTCGACTACGCGTACTCGGCCGCCTCGCTCGTCCTCCCGCAGGTCCTCGGCGGCCTCGACGTCGAGTCGGTCGCCTCGCACGCGTACGTGAGCGAGCGGCGCCGGTCGACGGAGCGCGCGACCCTGGCCGAGTCCCTGGGGCAGGCGAAGCGCCTCGTCCAGGCGGTCGGGGCGGACCTCGGCGCGGTGCTCGACCCCGCCGCCGAGCGCATCTTCCTCGTCGACGACCAGGCCCGTGAGATCCCGGTCGAGCAGGAGCTTCTCCTCTTCCTGCGCCTGCTCGCCTCCGACGGCAAGCAGGGCCGGCTCGCGTTCCCGACGACGGTGACGAGCCTCGTCGACGACCTCGTCAAGGACACTGACCTCGAGATCCTGCGTACGTCGGCCTCGCTCTCGGCCCTCACGATGGCCGCGGCGGGCGACGGCGTCATCTTCGCGGGCTCGGTCGGCGGAGGCTTCGTCTTCCCCGACTTCGTGCCCGCCTACGACGGGATGGCGAGCCTCTGCAAGCTCCTCGAGCTGCTCGCGCCGGTGCGCCGTCCGCTCTCCGAGATCGTCGGCGAGCTCCCCGAGTCCGCGGTCGTCCACCGGCAGGTGCGGTGCCCGTGGGCGCGGAAGGGCGCGGTCATGCGCATCCTCACGGAACGCACGAAGGGCAAGAAGGTCGACGTGAGCGACGGGATCAAGGTCTTCGACGAGCGAGGCTGGGCGCAGGTGCTCCCGGACCCCGACGACCCGGTCGTCCACGTCTACGCCGAGGGCAAGACGCCGGAAGACGGCGCCGCCCTCGAGGCCGAGTTCCTGGGGCTGGTCGAGGAGATCGTGGCCTCGGAGGACGAGGCCGAAGAGGGCTAGCGGAACGGGATCAGGCCTCAACCCTCAAGTCGAGGTTTACGGATGACCTCCAGGATGGTTTACTGTAGGACGCCCCTCGTCCCCGATCCTGGAGAGCTGCGTGGAAGCCCTGCCTGACCTTGCAACCCTGTCCGACCAGGAACTGCGCGACCTGATTCGCGAGCTCATGCACGAGGAGCACGAAGTCTCCTTCCGGCGCCGGATCTTGCACGGGAAGATCGACATCCTGCGCGCCGAGCTTCAGTCCCGCCTCCAGAAGCAGGTGGGGGAGGGGGAAAGCCCGCTCAAGGACATCGACGTGGACCGCCTGGCCGAGATCCTCGCCTCGAAGGCGCCGCCCCCGACGGACGAGGAGCTGGACGCCGGGAAGCAGTGACCTACGTCCACTGCCCGGAATGCGGCTTCCAGAACCCGGAAGCCGCCAACTACTGCTCCAAGTGCGGGGCGTTGCTCATCCACGATGAGCCCGGCGCGCACACGACCATGACGTTCACGCCCGAAGAGACCGCCGACGACGACTCGCTTTCCCTCGCCGACCTTCGCATCGAGGGGCCCGCGCTCGTCGTTCGGGCCGGCGGCGGCAGGGCGGGGGAGACGTTCGCGCTGGAGCGAGACCGGACGTCGCTTGGGCGCGCACCCGAGTGCGAGATCTTCCTGGACGACGTGACCGTCTCGCGGCGCCATGCGGTCGTGACGCGCGGCGCCGACGGCTTCACCCTCCACGACGAGGGGAGCCTGAACGGCACGTATGTGAACCGTCGCCGCGTGGAGAGCGCCAAGCTCGAGGACGGCGACGAGGTCCAGGTCGGCAAGTACAAGCTGACCTTCCTGGAGAGCTGAACTAGATGGCGACGGCGCCGGCGGACATCGGGCGCGACCGTCCCCTCACGATCGGGGCGGTCTGCAACCGCCTGCAGGCCGAGTTTCCCGACATCTCGATCTCGAAGATCCGCTACCTCGAGGACCAGGGCCTGCTCGCGCCCCGGCGCACGCAGGGCGGCTACCGGCTCTTCACCGAGGAGGACGTCGAGCGCCTGCAGACGATCCTGCGCCTGCAGCGCGACGAGTTCCTGCCGCTCAGGGTGATCCGCCAGGAGCTCGCCGCGGGCGTGCCGCGCAGCCGCGAGAAGACGCGCTCTGCGGGCCTCCAGGTCCCCGAGGACGAGGTGGACTTCGCGGCGCTCTGCGAGCGGGCCGGCGTGGACGGCTCCTTCGTGCGCGAGCTGGAGGAGTACGGGCTCGTCGAGCCGCGCACGATCGCCGGCGAGAAGCGCTTCCCCGAGCGCGACGTCGACGTCGCGGCGGCCTGCGCGCACCTCGCGCGCTACGGGGTCGCCCCCCGGAACCTGGCCACCTTCCGGCGGTGGGCCGACAACGAGGCCGATCTGCTCGAGCGGATCGTCGCGCCGGAGCTGCGCTCGCCCAACCCGGAGAAGCGCCACGCGGGCCTGGAGAACCTCGAGACCCTCGCCGCGCTCTCGCAGGAGCTCTCCAACCTGCTCTTCTGGCGGGCGCTCCGCGGTATCGTGCCGCGGTCGTGACTGTCGACCTGTCTTCGAAGATCCGGGACATCCCGGACTTCCCCAAGCGCGGCATCGTCTTCAAGGACATCATGCCGCTCCTCGCCGACGCGGAGGCCCTGCACGAGACCGTGGAGCGCCTGGGCGAGTTCGCGGAGCCGCGCAAGCCGGACGTCGTGCTCGGCGCCGAGGCGCGGGGCTTCATCCTCGGTGCGGCGCTCGCCTACCGGCTCGGCTGCGGCTTCGTCGCCGCGCGGAAGCCGGGCAAGCTCCCCTGGCGCACGATCAGCGCGAAGTACGCCCTCGAGTACGGCTTCGACGCCCTCGAGCTCCACGCCGACGCGATCACGCAGGGCTCCAGGGTGCTCATCCACGACGATCTCCTGGCAACCGGCGGTACCGCGCGGGCCAAGATCGACCTCGTGGAGCAGCTCGGCGGCACCGTGGTCGGCCTCGCGTTCGTGATCGAGCTCGAGTTCCTGAACGGCCGCGAGAAGCTCGGCGGCTACGACATCTTTTCGCTCATCCAGTACTCGGACTAAACCATCGGTGTGGAGGAGCGTCCTCCGTGCCGATACATAATTCAGAGACCGAATGTACGACCAGCTCACCGGGCGCTACACCTTCGCGTGCCCGGCGCGAGGCGAGGTCAGAGTCCCGCTCTCGCGCTTCCGCGTTCTCGAGCGGCTGCTCGGAGCGGAGCGCCCGGCGGTCTTCAAGGTCACCTTCGCGTGCGACTGCGGCGCGGAGCACGACGGGCTCGTGACACATGATGAGCTCGACTGGGCGCCGCTTGCCGGTGCCGACACGCCGTTTCTCAACCTGATGACCGCGCGGCTCGAGTCGGCCGCCCTGGAGCTGCTCGACCTCGCGGCGCGGCGGATCAAGGCGGGCCAGTGGCCGTGGAGCTTCTTCTGCTACCCGGAGGAGCGCCCTCGGCCCGTCACGCCCTCGGCCTTTCGCGTCCTCGGCGACGGCGGGGAGGAGCTCGGGCTCGCCGTCGAGTGCCCGCTCTGCTCCCACACCTCCGTGAACGTCGTCAGCCGCGACCACGTCGACGTGCCGTTCTACAACGACCGCCAGGTCGGCGTCGTCGAGCACGTCTTCAGCCAGGACCGCGAGCTGGCGCTCTCGGCCTTCCGCGACGAGCTCGAGTCGAGCCTCTTCGACGCGAGCAGGCGCGACCTCGCCGCGTAACCGTCCTGCGGTTACGGCCGTTGCAATCGGGGGACAACCCCCGAAACGACGCAACGAGGGGAGATTCAGCATGCTCTTGAGACGACGTGACGCGGTGGTCGAGGACGAGGCCGTCGTCGAGCGCGAGGAGCACGTCTGGGGCAGCCCTCCGGTCGTGCGTGGCCTCACCACGCTGATCGGCGTGGCGGCCGCGGGGTTCCTCGTCTGGCTGGCAACCCAGTTCGATCTCGGAACGACCGGCGAGTACTGGTCCGCCATGGGCATCCTGGCCGGTGCCGGCGCCTGCCTCGGCCTCTCCCAGCTCATCGGCGGCTGGACGAAGTGGGGCGCGCCCACGATCAGCCCCGGCGTCTTCCTTCTGGCCTTCCTGCCGACGCTGATCGCGGTCGGCGGCATCCTCGTCGCCACGCGCCCGACCGGCACGGCGGAGGGCGAGGACGTGGCCGGCTGGATCAGCGACATCGGCCTCGGCGGCGTCGCCGAGGACCTCATTCTCTTCCAGGGCGTGCTCGCCTTCGGGCTCGGGATCGTGTTCGCCTTCATGTTCGACACCCGCGGCCCGCGCACCCGCGTGGTCGAGGAGCGCGACGCGGTCGTGCCGGACGAAGAGGTGCACGACTACCGCCGCGAAGACGAGATCGTCACGGACGAGGGGACGGTCGTCCGCGAGGAGGCAGTGCCCGCAGCCACCGTGCGCGAGGAGCCCACGATCGTCGAGAAGCGCGACACCTAGCAGGAAGGCTGCGCCGGAGGCGCGACAGGGGCGGGCCGCCTCCGTCGCGCCTCAACCCTCTCGCCAGGGATCGTGCGACCCGAGAGCCGCCGCCGATATCGAGTGCAGATGGACGACCCACCGATGCAGGGATTTCAGAGGCGCGGCGCGCCGCGCCTCTTGGCGGATTTCGCCGCCCTGGAGCGGATCACGGAGGGCGACGGCCCGAGCGGCCGGCACCGTCTCGAGCTCGAGGTCGGCTGCGAGCTGGCGGACTTCCTCGTGAGCGCCCTGGCCCGCGGCGCGCGGCCTGTGTGCGCCGCCGTCGCCTAGGAGGGTTTGACGAAATAGTGGCTGTGCCGCCGGGCCGCGCTGCTCGCCCCGAGGACTGCGTCCTCAGTCGCGCCCGTATCTCATTCGATACGAACGCTCCCTGCGTCCTTGCCTCGGAACGACCATCGCACCCCGCGACGAGCACCATTCCGCCAAACCCTCCTAGCGTCTGAGCTGGTCTTCGCCGTACAGGCGGACGTAGAAGAAGATCAGCACCGCGCCGATCAGGCCGAAGAGGAAGGCGCTGCCGCCGTCCACGCCGATTGCGAGCCCGCCGAGCCAGATGTAGGCGCCGAGAAGGACGCCCCAGAGGAGCGCCTGGAAGCCTGGACTGAAGGCAGGTGGGCGCGGAGGGAAGTCCATTCGTCGCGGCCGAGTCTAGATGCTGGTCAGGCCTGCAAGCGTTCTGGACCAAAAAAATTCGCCGAGCCGGTGACGCTTTCGTCCACCTCTCCGGCCAACTTTCGGCTTCCGCCTACAGTCGCCCGGTGGGGCTTCGACCTACTCGCGCTCCGTGCTCGGCGCAGGAGGGAATCTAGAGGCCCGTCGGCAGGTCCCGCAAGGGCCTGTCGAAACCGATCTGCGCTATTTGCGGAAAGTTTATTTTTCCACATTTTCCACAGCCGTTCACCACCCTTGTGGGAATGTCTGTGGGACCCGGCTTGGCGCCTAGGATCCTGCGAGCGCTTCGCGAGTGTAGACGCCCGAGGGGTTCCAGAGGAGGAACCCGCGCGCATTCGCATCGCGGGCCGCGAGGATCTGTGCCTGGACGTCTTCGAGGGTGTAGTCGCGGCCGAGCGAGAAGTCCTGGAGCCACGGGACGAGCTCGGTCTTCTGGCCCCGGAGCGCCCGGCGGAAGTCGCGCAGCGACCGGGCGACCGTGATGCCGGGGACGCCGTTCGGGTCGGCGAGGTTGTACTCGCCGGCGCCGTAGTGGGACGGATAGACCATGGGGTAGATGACGTCGAGATGGCGCGCCAGGCGCCTCGGCCGCTGGCCGATCCCCATGTCGCGCGTGGCCGTGAGCCCGAAGACGGCGGCCGAGACCCGAGCTCCCATGGGCTCCAGCCGGCCTTTCGCGTACTCGAGGAAGCTCGCGATCGTCGTGCTCTTGTGCTCCGGGCGCCTCCCCTTGAACACCGCGCTCGCGAGGTCGCCGTCGGTGGGGAAGCGGACGTAGTCGAACATGATCTCGTCGAAGCCCGCCTTCACCGCCGCGGCGGCGATGTCGACGTTGTACTTCCAGACGCGCTTGTCGTACGGGTTCGTCCACCCGAGGCCGGCGTTGTTCGTCCAGACGCTCCCGTCGCTGCGCTGGATCGCCATGCCCGGTCGGGCACCCGAGAGCCTCGGGTCCTCGAAGACCACGACACGCCCGATGAGATAGACGCCCTTCGCCTCGGCATCGCTCGCGGCCTTCCTCGGGTCGTAGTACCGAAGCGCCGCGCCGATCTGCCGCGCGAGGCCGACGCCGCGCTGGAACCCGACTTCGCCGTTCTCGTCCTTGACGTCGAGCTCGAGCGTGTTGAGGCCTGCAGACGTGAGGGCGAAGTACTCGTCGAGCTTCCCGTCAAGCGAGGCGAGCGCCATCGTGACGTGGACGCCGCGAATCTCGTCGGGGAGCGGAACTAGCTCGGGCTCGGGGGCCGCTGTCGTCGTCGCGGCGCCACCGGCTGGGCTCTCGGAAGGCTCGGGCTCCGTCGTCGCCTGGTGCCCGCGCCCATTGAGGAAGCTCGCGCCGAGCGCGATCACGGCTGCGGAAACTGCAAAGACCGTGAGGACGGCGATGCGTCTCCTGGCACGTCGCCTACGCGACCGCCGCCGTCGTTCGCGGAATTCTTGATTTGGATCGACGGGCTCGAGCAGCATCGTGGCTCCGGCACGGTATTTCCTTCCAGTCGTTGCCGCAAGCCAAACCAGGGGGCGGCGCAACACTTTTCGTTGCGGTAGGATCCGGCCGTGCCCGTCCCAGCCGCGGTCAAAGTGGAGGCGCTCGCTCGCGACTTCCGCTCCCAGCGCAGGGTCGCCGACGCACTCGGCGTCAGCCCGGCCCAGGTCAGCCGCTGGACGCGCGGGCAGGGCATCGACCCGGTCAATGCCGAGCGCCTCGACCTGCTCGAACTTGTGATGTCGTTCCTCCTGCGGGTGTACGAGCCGGAGACGGCCGAAAAGTGGCTCGTGGGGCCCAATCCGCGGCTACGGAACCGTCGTCCGATCGACGTGATCAGGGCGGGGGAGACTCAGGAGCTCCTGCCGGCGCTGCGGCAGGAGCGGGCCGGGTCGTACGCGTGATCCTCTATCGCTGCTTCGCGTGGGATCTCGCGGGTGCGGGTGTGGAATGGGGCGGGCCGGCCTGGTTCCCGCGCCGGCTCCAGGGTGAGGGCCGCCATGACGCGCCCGACCGCTACGGCTGCCTCTACGTCTCGGAGGAGCCGGCGTCCGCCGTGGTGGAGGAGCTCGCTGCCCTCGCCGGAGGGGAGCTCGCGGCAGGCGACCTCGTGCGCGGCCGGCTGCCGCTCGCGCTCGCGACGCTCCGGCTCCCCGACGACGCCCTCGTCCTCGACCTCGACGATCCCGCCCTGCTCGCGGCCGAGGCGCTGCGGCCGTCCGAGGTGGCCACCCGCGAGCGCGGGAAGAGCCAGGCCCTGGCGGCGGCGCTCCACGAGCGCTACCCGGCGGCGTTCGGCCTGCGCTGGTGGTCGACGTTCGAGCCGGCCTGGGCGAACGTCACGCTCTTCGACCGGGCCGCTGTCGTGCTCAAGGTGAACGACGTGCGCGAGCTCCGGCTTGGCGACGACATCGTGGGGGAGGCCGCGCAGTTCCTGGGCCTGCGCGTGGCGGCATGACGGCAGACGAGCGGGAGCCGCCCGCCGCCTCGATCCGCTTCGACTTGACATAACGCCCGTTATCGTGCGTGGGCTCGCAAGACCGGGCGGAACCGCTCGGGGTTTGACTTGGCCGCCGCTACGGGTAGGGTAAGCGCGGCAGGGCCGCAGCCGCCGCATCTCTTTCCGACCTCCTATTGACGCCGCTTGAAAAATCCCCGAATGCCTGCTGACGAGGCCGCGAACAACGTCAGCCAGCACGAGGAGCTTCAGCCGCTGCTGGAGCGTGCTGACGCGTCCGGCGTGATCGAGGCGGGCGAGCTCCGCGAGGCGCTCGAGCTCCTCGACCTCGACCCCGCGGACGTCGAAGTGCTCCAGAAGGAGCTCGAGGAGCGCGGCATCGAGGTCGTCGACCGGCAGAAGGAGCCGGCGCCGCCGATTCCAGGCACCGAGGTGCTCGAGACGACGACCGACGCCCTCCAGCTCTTCCTGCGGGAGATCGGGCGCCACCCGCTGCTCACCGCCGCCGACGAGGTCGAGCTCTCCAAGCGCATCGAGCGCGGCGACATGGAGGCCAAGAAGCGCATGATCGAGTGCAACCTGCGCCTCGTCGTCTCGATCGCCAAGAACTACCGCAACCAGGGCCTGCCCTTCCTCGATCTCATCCAGGAGGGCATGTTCGGCCTGATCCGCGCCGTGGAGAAGTTCGAGTGGCAGCGGGGGCTCAAGTTCTCGACGTACGCGACCTGGTGGATCCGCCAGGCGGTCGCCCGCGCGATCGCCGACAAAGCGCGGACGATCCGCGTCCCGGTCCACGTGGTCGAGCGGATGCAGAAGATGCACCGCGCGGAGCGGCACCTCTGGACGCAGCTCGCCCGCGAGCCGTCCCTCGAGGAGATCGCCGACGAGGCGGGTCTCCCGCTGCAGCAGGCGATCGAGGTCCGCGCCGCCGCGAGGGCGTCCACGAGCCTCGACCAGCCGATCGGCGAGCAGGAGGACGCCGTCTTCGGCGACCTCGTCGCCGGCGACGACCCACTCCCCGACGAGGTGACCGAGAAGCGGCTCCAGAAGGAGGCGCTCGACCGGGCCCTCGAGTCGCTCCCCGAGCGCGACAGGCGCGTCCTGGAGCTCCGCTACGGCCTGCGCGGCGAGGAGCCGCACACGCTCGAGCACATCGGCAGGCGGCTCGGCATCACCCGGGAGCGCGTCCGCCAGATCGAGATCGAGTCTCTCTCGCGCCTAGCCTCGCTGCGCGAGATCGAGGCCGTCGGCACGCACTAGCTCCTCGAGCGCGGCTCCCGTGAAGAGCGCGTCGGCGCGCTCCGCCCCCACGCGGCTCGACACCAGCTCGTAGGCGGCGTCCAGGAACGGCGGCCTGGCGCTGCGATGGCCGTCCGAGGCGACGAGGTCGGCGAGCCCGTCCTCGACGAGCCGCCAGCCCTCCTCCGCCTGCTCGGGCCCGTGATAGCCCAGCAGGCTCGTGGCGTTGACCTGGAGCAGCCAGTCTCGCTCCCGGAGGGCATCCGCCGACCCGGGGCGGTCGCGAACGCTCTCCGCACGCTCGGGGTGGGCGACGATCGGGGTCAGCCCATGGGCCTCGATGTGCTCTGCGAGGCGCTCAGCGAGCGCGAGAGAGCCGTGGAACGGCACCTCCATGAGAACCGCCGGCACGTCGCCGAGGCGATAGCGGCCGGGATCCTCGGCCAGCAGCGCCTCCGAAGGCGTCAGCTCCCAGCCCAGGCGCAGGTCGACGCCATGCGGCGCGAGGTCGGCCGCCATCTCGGCGTGCGCCGTTCGCACGGCGCGCTCGCGCTCGGGCGTCAGCGGCAGCGACGGCCAGACGTGCGGCGTGCCGTAGAGCGTCTGCGTCCCGTGCCGCCCCGCGTCGAGGCAGAGCTCCAGGCCGGCCTCGACCGAACGTGCGCCGTCGTCCCCGGAGGGCACGACGTGGGAATGGATGTCGACGTAACCGGGCACTCCCCCACGCTACCCGTGGAGGACGGCCGTGCGCGCAGCCCGCAGGCTACTCGGCGCGCAGATAGAGGCGAAGCTCGGGCGCGACGGCCTGGAGCTCGCGGAGGGCGCGCGACTCGAGCTGGCGGACGCGCTCGCGCGTGACGCCGAGCTCGTTACCGACTTCCTCGAGGGTCTTCGGGATCTGCCCGTTGAGGCCGAAGCGCAGCTCGAGCACGTGGCGCATGCGCTCGTTCAGCGAGGCGAGGGCCTCCTGGAGCTCGACGCCGCGAAGAAGCTCGGCGAGCACGATATGCGGCTGCTCGGAGTTCTCATCCTCGAGCATGTCGCCGTACATCGAGTCGCCGTCGCCGACAGGCGTCTCGAGGCTGACGGGATCCTCGACGAGGTCGAAGAGCTCGTGGACGCGCTTGAGCTCGATGCCGCTCTCCGCCGCGATCTCCTCCGGCAGCGGGTCGCGGTTCAGCTTCTGGGTGAGCACGCGGCGGGCCCGCATCACACGGCGGACCTGGTCGACGACGTGCACGGGCAGGCGGATCGTCCGGCCCTGGTCGGCGATCGCCCGCGTCACGGCCTGCCGGATCCACCAGGTCGCGTACGTGGAGAGCTTGAAGCCCATGCGGTAGTCGAACTTCTCGACCGCGCGGATCAGCCCGAGGTTGCCCTCCTGGATCAGGTCGAGCAGCGGGACGCCGGAGTTGACGTAGTTCCTCGTGATCGACATCACGAGGCGAAGGTTGCACTCGATCAGACGGCGCTTCGCCCACTCGTCGCCCTCGTCCTTGCGGCGCGCGAGCTCGCGCTCCTCGGCCGGGGTCAGGAGGGGGCCGTCGCCGATCTGGCGGACGTAGAGCTTGAGCGGATCCTGGGTCGGGGCCGGGACCGCGGCGACGGGCTTTTCGTCGTCGTCGGCCTCCTCCTCGTCCTGCTCTTCGGCCTCGGCCTCTTCGGCCTCGGCTTCGGGCTCAGGATCGGGGACGAGCTCGAGCTTCGGCTCGTCGACGTCGACGTGCTGGGGCTCGCTCGGGAGTTCCGCAGAAGAGTGCTCCACGCCAACCCTATCGGCGGTGGTTGGAGGGGGCTTGAGCGCCTACCACCGTTTAGGGGGATGAAAAGGGTTAGGCCTGGCGTCGAGGGTGGTAGTGTCTTATTCAGACGGACGCGTGGTGATCGGAGCGGCCACTTGCGATCACAGTCGTCCGGAGAGCTGCCTAGGATCGGAGTGCAGACGTCGTGTGCGGAATTGCGGGATATAGCCTGAGTGAAGAGTCAGCGGTCGACCAGACCCTGGCCACTCAGACGCTCCTGGCCGCGATCTCCGAGCGGGGCTCCGACGCCGTCGGCTACGCCTACCGCGGCCGCGACCTCGAGGTCGCCGTGCGCAAGCAGCGCGGCGGGGCGAGCGCGTTCCTCGACGGCCTCTCGGTTCCCGCCGGCGCGCGGCAGGTGCTCGTCCACGTGCGCGACTACACGAAGGGCCACCCCAGCCTGACGGCCAACAACCACCCGATCCGGCACGGGTCGGTGGTCGGCATCCACAACGGGATCATCGTGAACGACGAGGAGATCCTCGCCTCGCATGGCTTCGAGCGTGCGGAGGCAGGGATGACCGTCGACTCGGAGGCGATCTTCGCGCTCGCAGAGGACGCCCACAGCCGGCCGGCGGCGCTCGAAGAGCTGCACGGCTCCATGGCCACCGCCTGGATGGACGAGCGCGAGCCCGAGGTCCTCCGCCTCGCGCGCGGCATCGGCCGCCCCCTCTGGGTCGGCGAGGGCAAGCAGGAGCTCTTCTTCGCCTCCACGCACCAGGCGCTCCAGCTCGTCGAGCGCTACACGAAGCTGCGCCTCCGCAAGCGCGAGCTCGGCGAGGGGACGCTCGTCTCCATCGTCGACGGCGTCGTCGCCCGCTCGGACTCGTTCGAGCCCGACCGGACCTTCGTGGAGGAATCGCAGCTCCCGCCCGTGAGGGCTCCGGAGGAGGCACGCTCGTGCCTCGCCCGCCTGGCGGCGATCACCGCCTCCGCCGCCGCGCGGTAGGCCCCTCCTCCACCCCGCTCCGCTCGAGGCGCTCTCCCAGGGCGACGAGGAAGCTCGTCCACCCGCCCCGGCCGCCGGCGAAGAGCCGGTAGACCTGCCACTCGGAGAGCATGGACTCGTCGCGCCGGCGCGCCGCGGCCCAGTCGGCGAACCGCGGCAGGCGCCCGAGCTCCGCGGCGAGCCGCTCTCCTTGCTGGAGAGCCCGCCCGCGCCGCTCGTCACGGCGCGGGACGTCGAAGCCGGCGGCGCGCAGAGCGTTCGAGAGCGAGCCGAAGCTGTGCCAGTAGAGCGACTTCGACGGGAGCGCGGCACGCCGCGCGTCCAGGTCCCTGCCCGTCGGTGTCCGGCCCAGCTCGTCGCCGAGCGTGCGCAGCTGGAGGAGCAGCTCGTCCTTCGTGGCGAAGCGGCGCGGCACGAGCCCTGCACGGCGCTTGGCCTCGTTCCAGGTGCCGAAGCGCTCGACGACGGTCTGCGGGTGGGCCCGGGCCTGCGGGTCCTCGGCGAGCTCGCGCATGGTCGGCGACCGTCGCATCCGGCGTGCGCACGCGGTGAGCTCGGCGAGGAGATCCTCGTCGGAGTAGCGCCGCCGGGAACGGGCCTCGCGTGCCACCGCTCGCCTCGGGGCACAGTGTAGGCGAGCAGGTTAGACGCGCTGCAAGTAGCCGAGCTCGTCGAGGAGGCCGCCCGCTTCGGCGAGGACGTCGGCCAGCTCCTCCTCGGTCAGATCGCGCGCATAACGCCCGATCGACTCGCCGTGCGCCTTGCGGAGCGCGGCGATCATGTCCGGCGCCGAGATGTCCAGGGCCTCGGCCAGCTCGTTTCCGACCGCCTCCGGGTCGGCCGCCATGCGCTCGTAGCGCACCTCGGTCACCGGCACGCCGGAGGTGCGCACGGCGGTCACGTACCTCCTCCACGCCCAGGCGGCCCTGCGGGCATCGCTGACCTGGGGGAACTCGTCGCGGCGGTCCTCCTCAACCCAGAAGCGGGCCCTGGGGCCGAATGGCGGGTCAGCGTAGTCGCGACCCCTGCTCTCGGCGCGGAGCCAACCGCGCTCGAGCAGCGAGCAGACGACGTCGCGGCCGTCGCGGAGCGCATGGACGATCCTGCCCTCCGGGAACGCCCGGAGGACGGCCGGGAGGATGTGGGCCATCTCCGGGGTCTGCTCGACGGGCCGGATGCCCCCCACGAGGCTGAGGCGCCTCGCGAGAATGAGAAGTCGGCGAAGCTCCGCCGCCGTCTCCGCCTCGTCGAGGTGGGCGATGCGGCGGATGGCGTCCTTGAGGGGCTCGACCTCGCCGAGGTCGAGCAGGCCGGGAACCGAGCCGATCGACTCCCCGAGAAACGTCGTTCCGGACCTCGGGCTCCCGACGACGAAGACGAAGCGGTCGTCGCGGCGTCCGAAGCGCTGCCGCGAGAGCGGCGCCTTGGGCAGGATCCGCTTGGTCGCGCGGAGCTGCAGCCCGGCGGAGTGAAGCAGGTCGTTCACGGGCCGTATCGTGGCAGGTTCCGCAGGCGCCGCGCTGTTAGGAGGCCGCCGCGAGCGGGGGCTTGGCAGGGAGCCCGCGCGCCTGCTCGTTCCCGAGCAGGCGCTCAAGGGCGCCGACGCATCGCGGGCAGAACTGGCTGCCGCCGCCCCGCCGGAGCTCCTCGAGTGCCTCGTCCGCCGGGCGCGCGACCTTGTAGATGCGATTCGTGAGCATGGAGTCGAGGGCGTCGGCGACGTGGATGATGCGCGCGCCGAGCGGGATCTCCTCGCCTGCGAGGCCGTCCGGATAGCCGGCGCCGTCCCAGCGCTCGTGGTGGTGCCTGATGGCCGGCACGGCGTCCCCGAGGAAGCCGAGGCGGTCGATGATGCGCGCCCCCTCCTCCGCGTGACGCTGCATCAACGCCCATTCGTCGCTCGAGAGCCGAGAGGGCTTGAGCAGGATCGCGTCGGGGATGGCCAGCTTGCCGATGTCGTGGAAGAGGGCGGCGTGCCCCAGCAGGTCGAGCTCGGCCTGCGAGAGCCCGAGCTCGCGGCCGATGGCGAGGGCGAGCTGCTGGACCCGCCTGGAATGGCCGGCGGTGTACGCGTCGCGCGCGTCGACGGTGGCCGAGAGGCTCTGCATGGCCGCCGTCGAGCGCTCCTTGAGCAGCCGGTTGGCCTGCTCGAGCGAGACGTTCTGGTTGTGGATCGTCTCGGCCGCCGCGCGGAGCTTCTTCGTGGATTTCTCCGTGTGCCCGAGGTAGGCGGCCATCGTCTTGCGCATGAGCAGGAGCGGTAGGACGAACACCGCGAGGCCAAGGAGGCCGATGGCGTCATAGGAGAGCGCGATCGCCCCGCCGACGGCGCCGAAGGCCACGTAGTGCGGCAGGAGCCACGAGAACCGCTCCGTCCAGACGCGGCGCCAGCTGTCGTGGCCCTCCAGCGCCATGGCGCCGGCGAGGACCCCCGTGTTGACGAAGAAGTAGATTCCGCCCGCCGCCAGCCCTGCGGCGGCGGTCACGAGCGTGTCGATCGTTCCTCCGTTGCCGCCGCCCTGGAACACGGCCGCGGCCGCCAGCGAGGCGAGCGAGAGCGCGCCCACGTTGAAGAGCAGCTGGTATGCGGGCGTGCGCCGCGCGCTCCAGTCGACCGCAGCGATGGCGACGGCGAGCGGCAACGCCGCCTGGAAGCCGAAGAGCGCGGCCCCGGCGAGGGCGCCGACCGCGCTGACCGAGATGGAACCGCCGTCGAGCTCCAGTGAGAGAGCCTGCCCGCCGGCCACGAGCGCGATCACGGCCAGCAGTCCGATCAGGTCCTCGGAGCCGCCGTAGGCGAACCCGAACACGCCGGCCATGAAGCCGCCCAGGCTGACCGAGACCACGAGATAGAGAAGCGCCGGCGACAGCGTCACGAAGCGGGGCCCTGCGGGGGTATGTGGCCGCTTCTGCGACTGTTCGTCCCTGGTTCGCACGGGCTCGGCGACCGGCACGTCGACCTCGAGCAGCTCAGTCCCTCCGAAGCCCGACTCGTCGGGCACGGCCGCGAGCCGCGCCTTGTGGTCCGGCGAGAGCAGCACCGGCTCCGAGCTGGCGGGAAGCACGCGATTGCGACCCTGGAGCTTCGCCCGGTACACGGCGAGGTCGGCCTGGTGGATGATCTCGTTGGAGTCGGCGCCGTCGTCGGGATAAAGGGCGACGCCGATGGAGATGGTCGCGCGAATCGGCTCGCTCGACGTGTCCACCTCGAAGCGCCACTCGGCGACCGCGCGCCGGATGCGTTCGGCGATGTCGAGGGCCTGCTGTGGCCCCGTGTCCGGCAGGAGGATGGCGAACTCCTCACCTCCGAAGCGCGCCGGGATGTCCGAGTGACGCAGGTGGCCGCGGAAGACGTCGGCGATGCCCTTCAGGACGGCGTCGCCGGCGAGGTGCCCGTACGCGTTGTTGATGTCGCGGAGGAGATCGAGGTCGGCCATGATCACGGCCAGGGTCAATTCCGACCGCTCCGAGCGCGCGAGCTCTTCGCGGAGCGCGCTCGTGAAGTGTCTGGCGTTGAAGAGCCCCGTCTTGGGGTCGACACGCGCCTCCTGCTGGAGGGCCGGGACGCTCAACGAGCGGTGGATCAGGAGCAGCGGGGCGACGGCGGTTGGAAGCAGGAGCGGGTTCCAGTCCCAGAGCGCGGCGAACGCGACTCCCAGCATGGCGAGGACGAAGTCCGTCGACAGGCTCTCGACCGAGAAGAGACCGGTGCCGCGCAGCGAGTGCCCGCGCGCGAGGTGCAGCATCGTGGCCAGCAGGAAGTGGTTGGTTCCCACGAAGACGACCGCGGCGACGAGGCCCGAGAGCGCGAACTCGAGCTCCGGCCCGAGGCCGGCGTTGCGCACCAGCTCCACCGCCCCCCACGCCGCCAGGCCGTTCAGCGTGTGGTTGGCGATGTTGAAGCCCTGGATGTACCAGGCGTAGCGAACCTTGAGCCACTCGGGGATCCCGTAGACGATCCCGAGCAGCGCGATGAGCTCCGGCGGCAGGAGCAGCACGCCGGGGATGAGGAAGACGAGCGTCGTGTGATAGCTCTGGTCGCGCGGCGTGACGACGACGAAGAGCTGCGCGACGGCGGCCGCGACGGCGAGGACGAGGAAGGTGAGCCAGCCGTCCGTGCCGGACGAGAGGTGCGAGAACGGCACCACCGCGGCGGCGACCGCCAGGATCCCGACCGCGTAGAGATAGGCCTTCGCGCGCGGGGAGAGGGACTCGCCCTGACCGTCGTCGGCTCGCCGCGGCTCGACGGGCGGAGCGCTCGAGACAGCGCTCATCGTCCCGAAACCGGGTAGGGGTCCGCCGTCGGGGCTTTCGCCCACGCCGACGCGCGGTGCGGCCGCAGAGCCATAGCCGAAACGTAGGTTCCACCGGCGCCGCGAGCCTCCCCCGTTCGAGGGACGGCCTGCCATTCATACGAAAGGGATGAGCCCCGGGCCGAAGCCCGGGGCTCAGGTGCTGTCAGCTACTCGCCGAGCTGGACGCCGAGCTCTGCGAGCTCTGCGTCGGCGATGACCTCGCCGCCGTCGCTCATCTCGCCCTCGGCGTTGTCCGCGTAGGCCACCGAGGCCCACGAGGCGTTCGCCCAGGAGGCGGAGGCCCAGGAGGCGTTCGCCCAGGACGCGCTCGCCCACGAGGCCTGTGCCCAGGAGGCGCTGGCCCAGGACGCGCTCGCCCACGAGGCGTTCGCCCAGGAGGCGGAGGCCCAGGAGGCGTTCGCCCAGGACGCGCTCGCCCACGAGGCGTTCGCCCAGGAGGCGCTGGCCCACGAGGCGTCGGCCATGGCGGTATTCGCCCAGCTCGCGGCATCGAACACCGGGCCGGTTCCGTCGGAGGCCTGGCGTACGAACCGGTTCACCGCGGCGTTCGGGTTGGGCGGGCTCGCGACCCGCGTTGCCGCGTAGGCGTCGATGACGCCGACGCCGAGCGAGCCGGGTGCCGCGTTCGGAGTGTGCTTCGCGGTCAGCATGAGCGCGCCCTTGACCTGGTCCGGCGTCCACTCGGGATGGCGGGCCAGGATCTGGGCGGCCGCGCCGGCCACGACCGGAGCCGCGAACGACGTGCCGGAGAGCTCCATGTAGCCGCTGCCCCGCATGTTCGTGGGCCGCTCGCTCACGAGCGTCGAGCTGTTCGGCACCGGGCCGACGATGTACCGGCCGGGAGCGCCGATCTCCGGCTTGGAGAAGCCGTCGAGCGTGTAGCCGAAGGCCGACCACGGAGCCGCCGTGTCGTCGTGGGTCGAGACCGACTGGTTCATGTCCTGCGCGCCGACGGTGATCACGAAGGGATCGTTGCCGGGGGCGAAGGTCACGCCGCTGGGCCGGCCGTCGAGGCCGTAGTTGCCTGCCGCCGCGACGACGACGACGCCGTTGAACCAGAGCCGCTCCACGGCCCGGTCGAGCGGATCGTAGAAGACGCTCGCGGGGCTCGCGCTGTGGAGCGAGAAGTTCGCGACGCGGATGTTGTACTGAGCCTTGTTCGCGAGGATCCAGTCGGCTGCGGCGATGACGTCGCGCGTCATGGCCATGCCGTTGTCGTCCATCACGTCGATGGAGACGATCTTGGACCCGGGCGAAGCGCCGGCGTAGCGACCCGCGTTGCCCGCGGCGATGCCCGCCACGAAGGTGCCGTGACCGCGCCCGTCACCGGCCGAGTTGCCCGGCAGGGTCGAGAGGTTCACGTTCGCGACGACGCGGGTGCCGAAGTCGGAGCGACCGGTCGCAATGCCGGAGTCGACGACGGCGATCGCCGGTGCGTTGGCAGCCGCCTGCGTGTTCCAGAGCCTGTGCACGCCGGCCGCGTACGGCCAACGCTGGAGGCTGTAGCTCGAGAGGACGACCGGCGCGTCGCGCGTGATGGCGGCGATATGGGACCGCCGGGCCAGCCTGAGGATCTGCTTGCCGGTGAGCTGCGCGGCAACGCCCGCAACGGAGCGGAAGCGCTTGCGCAGGCCGACGCCTCGGCCGGGGTCGTCCTCGCGGGCGTCCGTGACCTCTTCGGCGACTTCCGAGCTCGTGTCGCCGCGCCTCGCCTGGACGATGACGTCGTAGGTGGCGTTCGGATCCGCCTTGACTGCATCGAGCAGCCCGGGCGAGAGGTATGCCTTGATGTCCTTGTCGTAATTCTTGGAGGAGCTGCCGGCCACCGCCGCCAACGGCATCGCCAGAGCAAGCGCGATGACGAGCGCAACGATGGAACCCCGACCGCCCTTGCCCCACAGGGCACTCGAGCGGGTTTCGCCCTTGGAGGGCTTCCCCCAGAGTGCGCTCGACCGGGTGCTCCCGTTCGACGAGCCGTTGAGCCGCATGAGTCTTTCTCGTTCCTCTCTCCGCGCGCCAGGCGCGGGCCGCAGTTCATTCCCTCACCCGACGCTAGGGACGAAGCGGGCTTCGTACCTCCCCCCTTTGGGGATTCGACCGCGATTCACTCGATCGAGTGATGAATAGACTGAAGCGCGTGCGCCTGGGGCTGGAGATCGCTGTCGCGCGCGCCGCCGGACGGCTTTCGCAGCTTGCGGGACGGGGCGGCGGCACGACCCTGCCCGGCAAGATCCTGGCCACGATCGACCCCGGGGCACTGGGGAATCTCGCAGGGCGGCTGCCGCTCGGATCGGCGCTCGTCTCGGCCACGAACGGCAAGACGACCACCGCGGGCATGGTCGCGGAGATCCTCGGCCCGCGGGTCAAGCTGGCGCACAACCGCGCGGGCGCGAACCTCGTGTCGGGCGTCACTTCTGCGCTCCTGGCGCACCCCGACGCCGAGCTCGGCCTCTTCGAGGTGGACGAGGGCGCCCTTCCTGACGTCGCGCGGCGGGTCGGGCCGCAAACCGTGCTGCTCGGGAACCTCTTCCGCGACCAGCTGGACCGGTACGGCGAGCTCGAGCTGATCGCCGAGCGCTGGCGCGAGAGCGTGAGGGCGCTGCCGGAAAGCGCCTGGGTGGTGGCAAACGGCGACGACCCGCTCGTGGCGGACATCGCCAGGGGACGCGAGGCCACGTTCCGCTTCGGGATCGACGACCCCAGGGTTGCGCGCGAGCGTCTCCCCCACGCCGCTGACTCGAAATACTGCAGCGTCTGCGCGAGCCCCTACGTCTACGAGGCCGCGTACGTCGGCCATCTCGGCGCGTGGTCGTGCCCGTCGTGCGGACATGCGCGGCCGACGCTCGACCTGATCGCGCGCGAGATCGAGCTCGAGGGCCTCGAGCGCGTGGGCTTCGACCTCGTGACGCCGCAGGGGACGAGGCGCATCGATCTCGCCCTGCCCGGTCTCTACAACGTCTACAACGCGGCCGCGGCGGCCTCCCTCTCGCTCGTCCTCGGCGCTTCGCTCGACGAGGTCGCGGAGGGCATCGGGCGCTTCCGGCCGGCGTTCGGGCGCTTCGAGCGCATCCCGGCGGGCGACCGGACCGTGCTGCTCCTGCTCGTCAAGAACCCCGCGGGCGCCAACGAGGTCGTGCGCACGCTCACCGCGGGCGGGCCGCCGCGCGTCGTCGTCGCCGCGCTCAACGACGACATCGCCGACGGCAGGGACGTCTCCTGGATCTGGGATGTCGACTTCGAGCCGCTCCTCGAGGGCCTGGAGGGCGTCGTTGCCACGGGCTCGCGGGCGCAGGAGCTCGCGCTTCGTTTCAAGTACGGCGGGCTCGATCCGGGCGCAATCGAGGTCGTGCCGCGCCTCGACCGGGCTCTCGACCGCGGGTTGGAGCTGACCCCCGCGGGCGGCGAGCTGGTCGTCCTGCCCACCTACACGGCCATGCTCGCGCTCCGCCGGATCGTCGCCGAGCGCGGGCTCGTGCGGCCCTACTGGGAAGGCGCCGCCGCATGAAGGGCCTGAAGGTCATCGTCGGCCATCTCTATCCCGACTACCTCAACATCTACGCCGACCGGGGAAACATCGCAGTCCTGGAGCGGCGTGCGGCCTGGCGCGGGATCGCGTTCGAGCACCGGGCGATCGACCTCGGGGGAACTGTCGAGCCCGGGGAGCACGACCTCCTGTACGTCGGCGGAGGCCAGGACCGGGAGCAGGCGCTCGTCGCCGCCGACCTGGTCGAGAAGGGAGAGGCGCTACGCGAGGCGGCTGCCGGCGGGGCGGCCATCCTCGCCGTGTGCGGCGGCTACCAGCTGCTCGGCCGCTCCTACCGGGGACGCGGCGGCGAAGTGCTGCCGGGTGTCGGGCTCTTCCCGCACGAGACCGTCGCCGGCGAGCGTCGGATGATCGGGGACGTGCTGCTCGAATGTGAGCTCGAGCCCGGGGAAAAGCGCCTGCTCGCGGGGTTCGAGAACCATGCGGGACGCACGGCGCTCGACCCCGGCGCCGAGGCGCTCGGGCGCGTGGTCGCGGGCTTCGGGAACGACGGTGAGAGCGGCCACGAGGGCTGCCGTGTCGGCCGGGCGGTCGGGACGTACCTCCACGGGCCGCTACTCCCCCGGAACCCCTGGTTCGCGGACTGGCTCCTGGCGCAGGCGCTCGCGCATCGGGGCGGCGAGCCACCGGTGCTCGCCCCCCTCGAGGACGAGCTCGAGGCCGAGGCCCAGAAGGTCTCCGCGGGCCGCGCACGATCGCGCGGCGGCCGCTACTGACTACGTCTCCCGGGGGGCCCCCCGATTTCGATCCTAGTGCGGGGAAACGCGCGCGTGGCGCGCGATTCGTGCCGCTAGGGCGCCCAGAGCGAGCCGAGATAGACCGTGGGGTCGCCCGGCTGCCAGCGGGCCAGGAAGCGTTGGATCGGCGGGTGGAGGGCGAGCCCGGCGAGCTCCTCGACGTCGAAGAGGCGGTGGTTCCACACGGCCGTGTCTTGCGACGTCACGCGCTCGAGCGACCGCTCCCCGAGGTGGGCGGCGAAGACGATGTGCAGGACGTGCTTGGTCGGCCAGCCGGCCGGGGCGATCGACTCGGCCAGCGCGACCGGGCCCTCGAGCGGGAGATCGGAGTCGAGCCCGACCTCCTCCGCCAGCTCGCGCCGCATCGCCTCGAGGAGCGTCTCCCCCGCGCTCACCCCTCCGCCGGGCAGCAGCCAGTACTCGCGGCCGCCCTTCTCGTGGCGGACGAGGAGGATACGGCTCTCGCGCCGCAGGATCGCGGAGACACGGATGCGCGGTTCCATCGCGTCACGTCGTCCTTGACGACCCGAAGCCATGCACCCCGCGCTCGGTCGTCGGCAGCTCGTCTACCTCGACTAGCTCCAGTTCGGGGATTGGCAGCACGACGAGCTGCGCGATGCGGTCGCCCGGCTCGGCGACGAACGTGTGCTCCGTGTCGGTGTTCAACAGGACGACGCGGATCTCGCCCCGGTAGCCGGGGTCGATCAGCCCGGGCGAGTTGACGACGCTGATCCCCTGGCGCGCCGCGAGCCCTGAGCGCGGTTGGACGAAGCCGGCGTATCCCTCCGGGATTGCTACCGCGAGCCCTGTCGGCACGACGGCTCTCTCCCCCGGGCCGAGCTCGACGCGCTCGCACGTCGCCAGATCGAGTCCGGCGTCCGCGGAGTAAGCGCGCTCCGGAAGCCTCGCCTCCTCGTGCAGCCGCACGATCGGAAGGTCGATCACGCCTTGCGCGCCTGGCTGGCCGGGGTGTCCGCTTCGGCGATCAGATAGGGCGCGAAGCGGACGAGCTCCCGCTCGGGGAGGCGCGCGTGAACGAGCACGCCGTCGGGGCGGTCGACGCGCTCCTCGATCGGGGCGCCGAGATCGTACAGCTCGGCGAGCACCCGGCCGCTGCCGTGCGGAACGAGGAGCTTGACCGGCCGGAAACGGTCGGCGAAGCGCTCCGCGATGTGCGCCCGGAGCTCCTCGAGGCCCTCGCCGCCGGCCGCAGAGATCTGGAGAGCGTCCGGGAAGCGGTTCCCGAGGCGCCGACGCCGGAGCGGGTCGACGAGGTCGATCTTGTTGAGAACGATCTCGACCGGTAGCTCGCTGGCGCCGATCTCCGACAGGACGCCGTCGACGGCCGCGATCGTCTCCTCCATGCGATCGTCGCCCTCGGACGCGTCGACGACGTGCAGGACGAGGTCCGCGAGCAGCGTCTCCTCGAGCGTGGCGGCGAAGCCCTCGACCAGCTGGTGCGGCAGGCGCCGGATGAAGCCGACCGTGTCGGTGACGAGATAGCGGCGGCCGTCGTGGTCGAAGGCGCGCGTCGTCGGGTCGAGCGTCTCGAAGAGGCGGTCGTCGACCGAGGCCTCGGCCTCTGTGAGTGCGTTCAGGAGCGTGGACTTGCCTGCGTTCGTGTACCCGGCGAGGGCGACCACGGGCACGACGCTCTGTTCACGCGCCTTGCGCTGGAGCGCGCGGCGCTTCTCCAGCTCGCGGAGCTTGCGCTTGAGGAGGCCGATCCGGCGGCGTGCGATGCGGCGGTCGGTCTCGAGCTGGGACTCGCCCGGGCCGCGCGTGCCGATGCCGCCGCCGAGCCGCTCGAGGTGCTGCCACATGCCGCGCATGCGCGGGAGGTTGTACTCGAGCTGGGCCAGCTCCACCTGGAGCTTGCCCTCGGCGCTGCGCGCGTGCTGGGCGAAGATGTCGAGGATCAGCTGCGTCCGGTCGATGACGCGGGCGGTCAGCGCGTCCTCTAGGCGTCGCTGCTGCCCCGGGTCGAGCTCGTCGTCGACGATCAGCGCCTCGGCGCCGGAGCTCTTGACCAGCTCCTTCAGCTCCTCGAGCTTGCCCTTGCCGACGTAGGTGCGCACGTCCGGAGCAGGCCGGCGCTGGACGAGCTCGCCGACGGGCTCGACGCCGGCCGTGCGCAGCAGCTCCCGCAGCTCGCCGAGCTCCTGTTCCTCGTCCACCCCGGGTGCCAAGACGGCGACGACGAATCCGCGCTCGGGCTCCGCTCCGGGCGCGGGGTCCGGGTGGTGGTGGCTCACAGGGCGATTATGCCCGTGATTCGACGCGGAGCGAAGATGCGATTCGGCCGGCCGCCTCTTCCAGCCGTTCGTCGGCGACCGTCAGCGAGATCCGGACGAATCCCTCGCCGGACGGGCCGAACGACGGTCCCGGAGAGACGATGACGGCCGCCTGCGTGAGGACGAGCTCGGTGAAGCTCGCGGAGTCGTGGCCCGGCGGCACGCGCACCCAGATGTACGGCGTGGCGCGCGGAGGCTCCGCGGGGATCCCGATCGCCGCGAGCGCGTCCACCATCAGGTCGCGCCGGCGCCGGTAGACCTCCGACATCTCCTGGGGGAACGCCCGCGCCTCCGTCAGCGCCGCCACGCCTGCATGCTGGAGCGCGTCGAACATGCCGGAGTCGAGGTTCGTCTTCAGCTGGCGGTAGCGCTCCACGACCTGGGCGTTGCCCGCGATCCAGCCGATCCTCCAGCCCGTCATGTTCCAGCCTTTAGACAGCGAGAAGATCTCGGCGCCGACGTCCTTCGCGCCCGGCGTGGCGAGGAAGCTGGGCGGCCGGTAGCCGTCGAACGCGATCTCCGTGTACGAGGAGTCGTGGACGGCGATCAGGTCGTGCTCGCGGGCGAAGCCGACGGCGCGCTCGAAGAAGCCGTCCGCGACGACAGCGCCCGTCGGGTTGTTCGGATAGTTGAAGAAGAGGAGGTTCGCCCGTGCGGTCACGTCCCCCGGGATGGAGGCGAGGTCGGGCATGAAGGCGTTCTCCTCGGCCAGCGGCAGGTAGTGGACCTCCGCGCCGGCGAACACCGGCCCCGAGGTGTACGGCGGGTAGCCTGGGTCCGGCGAGAGGCACACGTCGCCGGGGTCGAGACACGCGAGGGCGATGTGCGCCACCCCCTCCTTGCCGCCGAGCACGGGGATGACCTCGCGCTCCGGGTCGATCTCGACGTCGAAGCGGTCGCGGTAGAAGCTCGCCACCGCCTCGCGGAAGGGCGCCAGTCCGCGGTTGGACGGGTACTGGTGCGTCTCCGGAGCCGCGGCGGCGCGCTGGAGCGCCTCGATCACCGCCGGCGGCGTCGGGAGGTCCGGGTCGCCGATCCCGAGCGAGATGACGTCCGCGCCTTCGGCGCGCATCGCCTCGATCTTCCGCTCGATCTCGGCGAAGAGGTACGGAGGGACCTGGTCGAGCCGCGACGCGAACCTCACGCTCCCCGCACCTCCTCGAGGAGCTCGGGCGAGACCTCGCCCGTGCAGATCTCCTGTGCCGCCCCCGTCAGGCGTGCGTTGAAGCCGGCGTCGAGCTCGACCTGCATGTCTCCGCCGGCCAGATGGATGACGACGGGGCTCTCGCACCAGCCGTTCGCGACGGACGCGCCTGCTACGGCGACGGCGCTCGTGCCCGACGACAGCGTCTCCCCCGCGCCCCGCTCCCAGACGCCGACCGTCGCCTCGCGGCCGGAATCGACGTGCACGAGCTGAACGTTGGTGCGCTGCGGGAAGCGCGGGTGGTTCTCGACGAGCGGCCCGAGGCGCAGGAGCTCCGAGCGCTCGGGATCGCGGCGGATGACCGCGTGCGGGTTCCCCACCGAGACCGGCGTGAACTCGACCTCGGCCCCGTTCACGGCCAGGAGCTCGGGCTGCCCGACCTCGACTGGGCCCATCTCCGTCTCCACCTCCAGGCCGTCGCGCATGCGAGCCACGACCTCGCGCGGCCCGACGGCGACGACGACCTCGCGCTCGCCGCTTCGGCGCGCGAGCCAGCGTGCGGCGATCCGCGTGCCGTTGCCGGACAGCTCTGCCGTGGACCCGTCTGGGTTCCAGATGACGATCTCCGCGCGCGGCCCCTCGGCGGTGAGGACCTCCAGGATCCCGTCCGACCCGATACCGAGGTGGTAGTCGCAGAGCCGCCGGACGAGCGCGGGCTCCAGCGGGAAGCCGACGTCAGCCCGCTCGACGAGCAGGTAGTCGTTGCCGAGCCCGTGCCACTTCGAGAATCTCATCGGCGACCGCGTCCGGAGGACGATCGGCCCGAACGCTAACAACGCCGGGGATGCGGCGGAGCCACTTGCGCTGGTAGGCCGCGTACTGCCGCGTCCGGCGGGCGACTGCCTCGATCGCCTCGCCGGTCGGAAGGGCCCCGAACTCCTCGAGCCCGATCACCTTGCGCGCGGTGGTCGAAAGCGGACCCGCCAGGGCGCGGCGCGCCTCGTCTGCGGCCCCACGCTCGGACATCGTGCGTGTGCGCTCGGCGATCCGCCGCGCGACCTCCTCGGGAGGCACGTCGAGCCCGACCACGAGCGTCGGGTGGCGCGTCTCCTCCGTCCAGAGCCGGTCGGCGGCCGGCCGAAGCGATGAGCCCGCTTCGGCGAGCTCGAGTGCCCGTACCACCCGTCGGCGGTCGTTCGGGTGCACGGCGGCCGCCGCTTCGGGGTCGGCGGCCGCCAGGGCCTCGTGCGCAGCGTCCGCCCCACTCTCGTCGTAGAGCTTCTCCCAGCGCTCTCGCGCACCCGGCGGCGGCGCCGGAGGAACGCCGAGCTCGACGAGCGCCGCGCGCAGGTACAGGCCGGTGCCCCCTGCGACGATCGGTGTGCGCCCCTTCGGCGAGGATCTCGTCGATCGCCGCGTGCGCCAGGTCCGCATACTCGGCGACTGAGCCTTCGTGTTCGAGGGGCCAGATCCCGACGAGCCGGGTCGGCCGCGCGGGCTGGTTCGTGATGATCGGCAGGCCGCGGTAGGCCTGCATGGCGTCCGCGGAGACGACCTCGGCCGGCGTCCGCTCGGCGACAGCCTCGGCGACGGCGCTCTTCCCGGAGGCCGTCGGGCCGAAGATGGCCAGGACGAAACCGCCTTTACCGGCCATGGCTCAAAGGGTCGGGTAGCCCGGGGGGACCCCCACTTCGAGCGTATCGCTCACGGGCGCACGCATGGGTCGCGCATCGCGACGGAAGTGTGACTACGCCGCCGCGAGGGCCGTCTCGATCCCTCGCAGCGTCGTCGACGTGGCCCCTTCGATCCGCACGGGGACGAGATCGCCTGCCGATGCGGTGCCGTGGAAGTTGACGGTCGTGTTGCGCCGTGTGCGTCCGCGGAGGACGTCCGGATCGGTCCGGCTCGGCCCTTCGACCAGGACCTCCTCGACACGGCCGACGCGCTCTTCGTTTCGCTCGCGCGCGATGCGCTGGACGACGTCGATGAGTCGCTCGATGCGGTCGCGCTTGACCTCGTCCGGCACCTGGTCGGTCATGGTCGCGGCCTCCGTCCCGCGTCGTGGGCTGAAGACGAACGTGAACGCTCCGTCGTAGCGCACCTCCTCGACGACCTCGAGGGTCTCGCGGAAGTCCTCCTCCGTCTCCCCCGGGAACCCCACGATGAGGTCCGTCGTGAGCGCGAGGCCGGGCACGCCTGCGCGCATCCGGCCGACGAGCTCGAGGTAGCGCTCGCGCCCGTAGGTTCGCCGCATGCGCTTCAGCACCCGGGTGGAGCCGGACTGGAGCGGCAGGTGCGTGTGCTCGCAAACCGCAGCGCAGTCGGCCATGGCCCGGATGACAGGCTCGCGGAAATCCTTCGGATGCGGGCTCGTGAAGCGGATCCGCTCGATGCCGGACACGGCGTCCACGGCCCGCAGGAGCTCGCCGAACTCCGTCCTGACTTCGGGCACGAGGTCGCGGCCCCAGGAGTTGACGTTCTGGCCCAGGAGCGTCACCTCCCGCACCCCGTCGGCCGCCAGGCGCGAGACCTCGGCGACGATGTCGCCGGGCCTGCGGCTCTGCTCTCGACCGCGGACGGCCGGGACGATGCAGTACGAGCAGACGGAGTTGCAGCCCATCGAGATCTGCACCCACGCCTGGAACCGCCGCTCTCGGTGCGTAGGAAGGTCGCCGGCGAACTCGTTCCACTCGGCGAAGCGTCCGCGCGAAACGCCCATGCCGCCGGCGCCGAGCCAGTCGGCCAGGTGCGGGATCGAGCCGGGGCCGAAGGCGACGTCGACGTCGGGATAGAGCTCGAAGATCCGCTCGCGCTGCGCCTCCGCGTAGCACCCGCCTACCGCGATGACCCGGTCGGGGTCAGCTTTCTTGAGTGCGGTGGCCTGCGCGAGGTGCGCTGCGAAGCGCTGGTCGGGCTTCTCGCGGACGGTGCACGTGTTGAAGACGATGACGTCGGCCTCCTCGGCGGAGACCGCCTCGCCGAGGCCGAGCGACTCGAGCATTCCCTTGATTCGCTCGGAGTCGTGCGCGTTCATCTGGCACCCGAACGTGGTGACGTGGTAGCGCCTCATCGCTCCAACTGTACCGGGGTCGTAAATGGTCTTGTCCGTAGCGGACACGGGGTTTACCATCGCCCCAGTCCGTCTCAACCCTGGGGGTTTTCCGAATGGCTACGAGTCGCACTTCGCCGAGAAGGCGTTTCCTTCCGGCCTTCCTGACGATCGCCCTGATCGTCCCGCTCGCCTTCTCACTCGGAAGCGCGCGAGCAGCACCTACCGAGCTGTTCTTCTCCGAGTACATCGAAGGCACGAGCAACAACAAAGCGCTGGAGATCTTCAACGGCACCGGCGCGCCCATCAATCTCGCGGCGAACGGCTACTCCGTCCAGATGTTCTTCAACGGGAGCCCGGCGGCCGGCCTGACCATCCCGCTCACCGGGACGGTCGCGTCCGGCGACGTCTACGTCGTCGCGCAGGCCCTGGCCTCGCCGGTGATCATCGCTCAGGCGGACCAGACGCAGGGCTCGGGCTGGTTCAACGGCGACGACGCCGTGGTGCTCCTCAAAGGCGCGACGGTGATCGACTCGATCGGTCAGCGCGGCTTCGACCCGGGCACCGAATGGGGCACCGGGCTCACGAGCACGGCGGACAACACGCTGCGCCGCAAGGCGGCCATCGAGGCCGGCGATCCGGATCCGAACGACGTTTTCGATCCCGCCGTCCAGTGGGACGGCTTCGCGACGGACGACTTCACGGGGCTCGGCGCGCACTCCACCGTCGTTGCCGACGCGGCCCCGCAGGTGACGGCCACTTCGCCGACGGCCGGCGCGACCGGCGTCTCGCCTTCTGCCGACCTGTCGGTGACCTTCAGCGAGCCGGTGAACGTCGCCGGCTCCTGGTTCACGATTTCCTGCGCGCTCAGCGGCGCCCACACGGCGACCGCCAGCGGTGGGCCCACGACCTTCACCCTCAACCCCGACGTCGACTTCTCGCCGGCCGAAGGCTGCACGGCGACGATCCTGGCCGGGCAGGTCGCCGACCAGGACGCCGACGACCCGCCCGACACGATGGCGGCGAACTTTTCCTGGTCGTTCGCCACGCCGTTCCAGCGCATCCACGAGATCCAGGGAGCCGCTCACCGGTCCCCTGTCGACGGCTTCGCGGCCGCGGACGTGCCCGGGATCGTCACGGCCAAGGTCTCGAACGGCTTCTTCTTCGAGGATCCGAGCCCGGACGGCAATCCCGCAACCTCCGAGGCGCTCTTCGTCTTCGGGACAGCGGCTGTCGGCCTCGTCACCGTGGGCGACTCCGTCCAGGTCGACGGGCTCGTGACCGAGTTTCGCCCGGGCGGCGCGGCCAGCACCAACCTGAGCACGACCGAGATCGTCTCGCCGACCGTCGAGGTCCTCTCGAGCGGAAACACCCTCCCCGGACCGAGCGTCATCGGCAAGGGCGGGCGAGTCCCGCCGGGAGAGGTGATCGACAACGACTCGACCGGCAGCGCGGAGACGAGCGGCGTCTTTGACCCCGCCGAGGACGGCCTCGATTTCTACGAGAGCTTCGAGTCGATGCGCGTCCAGGTGAACAAGGCGCGCGTCGTCGGCCCGACGAGCGACTTCGGCGAGATCCCGGTCGTCGGCGACTCGGGCGAGCGGGCCAGCATCCAGACGACCCGCGGCGGGCTCGTCATCCGGGCCGACGACTTCAACCCGGAGCGGATCCACCTCGACGACCGGCTCATGCCGCTGCCTCTCCTCAACGTCAGCGACCGCTTCAGGACCCCGGTCGTCGGGATCGTCGACTACAGCTTCGGGAACTTCAAGCTCGACGTATCCGAGCCGTTCACCACGGTCTCCGGAGGCCTCGAGCGGGAGGTCGCGAAGGTCGCCGGCGCCAACGAGCTCGCCGTGGCGACGTTCAACGTCGAGAACCTCGATCCGAACGACGGCGCTGCCAAGTTCGCCCGACTCGCCGAGCTGATCGTGAACAACCTCAAGTCGCCCGACATCGTCGCGCTGGAGGAGATCCAGGACAACAACGGGCCGATGAACGACGCCGTGACGGACGCGAGTCTGACGCTCACGACGCTGATCGCCGCCATCCAGGCGGCTGGCGGCCCGCTCTACGACTTCCGGCAGATCGACCCCGTCGACGACCAGGATGGCGGCGAGCCCGGCGGGAACATCCGCGTCGGTTTCATCTTCCGCACCGATCGTGGCCTGTCGTTCGTCGACCGGCCGGGCGGAACCTCGACGGCCGCCACCGGCGTGGTCGCCGGCTCGACGGGCCCGCAGCTGACCTTCAGCCCGGGCAGGGTCGATCCGACCAATCCCGCGTTCAACAACAGCCGTAAGCCGCTGGCAGGAGAGTTCCTCTGGCGCGGCAGGAAGATCTTCGCGATCGCCAACCACTTCAACTCGAAGGGCGGCGACGACCCGCTGTTCGGTCGCTTCCAGCCCCCGAACCGTGTCACGGAGATCCAGCGGCACCAGCAGGCGCAGGTCGTGAACACCTTCGTCGACAACATCCTCGCGCTCGATGCGAACGCGAACGTGATCGTGCTCGGAGACCTGAACGACTTCGAGTTCTCGGAGACGCTCGCCATCCTCGAGGGAGGCGTCCTCGACAACCTCGTCTTCTCGCTCAGGCGACCGGAGCGGTACACGTACGTGTTCGAGGGCAACTCGCAGGTGCTCGACCACATCCTCGCGAGCCGCAAGCTGTACCGGACGCTCACGGCCTATGACGTTGTGCACGTGAACGCCGAGTTCGCCGACCAGGCAAGCGATCACGACCCGCAGGTCGCGCGCTTCTCCCTGGGCGGCTGAGGAACTGCCGGGAGCCGCGCCGTCGAGCTACTTCGCGAACTCGACGGCGCGGCTCTCGCGGATGACCGTGACCTTGATCTGACCGGGGTACTCGAGCTGCTCCTCGATCTCCCGGGCGATCTCGTGTGAGAGCAGGACGGCGGTGCCGTCGTCGATCTCGGTCGGCTTGACGATCACGCGCACCTCCCGGCCGGCCTGGAGCGCGTACACGCGCTCGACGCCCTTCTTGTCGGAGGCGATCTTCTCGAGCGTCTCGAGCCGCTTGATGTAGTGCTCGAGGCTCTCGCCGCGTGCGCCCGGCCGCGAGGCCGAGATGGCGTCGGCCGCGATGACGAGGACGGCCTCGACCGTCTGGGGCTGCACCTCGTAGTGGTGGGCCTCGATCGCGTGCACGACATGCTGGGACTCGCCGTAGCGCTTGGCCAGCTGCGCGGAGATGGCGGCGTGCGAGCCCTCGACCTCATGCGTCATCGCCTTCCCCACGTCGTGAAGGAGCGCGGCGCGCTTTGCAGTCTTGACGCTGGCGCCGAGCTCGGAAGCCATGATCCCGGCGAGGTGCGAGCACTCCAGAGAGTGCTTGAGGATGTTCTGGCCGTAGCTCGTCCGGTAGCGCAGGCGGCCGAGCACCTTGACGAGCTCCTCGTCCATCTTGCCGCAGTTGGCTTCGAAGACCGCCTGCTCGCCGGCCTGGCGGATGTGATCCTCGATCTCCGCCTTCGAGCGGTAGTACATCTCCTCGATGCGGGACGGGTGGATGCGGCCGTCCTCGACGAGCTTCGCGAGCGTCAGCTTCGCCACTTCACGGCGTACGCCGTCGAACGACGAGAGCACGACGGCCTGCGGCGTGTCGTCGATGATGAAGTCGACGCCCGTGAGGTTCTCGAGCGCGCGGATGTTCCGGCCCTCGCGGCCGATGATCCTCCCCTTCATGTCGTCCGAGGGCAGCTCGACAAGCGAGACCGTCGTCTCCGCGGCGTGGCTCGCCGCAACGCGCTGGAGGGCATCGGCGACGAGATTGCGGGCCCGCCGCTTGGCATCGGTGCGAGCCTCCTCCTCCATCTGCCGGACCATGCGCCCGAGGTCGTGCCGGACGAGCTCTTCCGTGCGCTCGAGGACGTGGCGCTTCGCCTCCTCGACCGTGAGCCCGGAGATGCGCTCGAGCTCCCGCAGCTGCTCGTCCTTCGCCGTCTTGGTTTCCTCCTGAAGCTGCTTCAGGTGCGTCTCGCGGTCGAGCAGACCCTGCTCCCGACGGTCGAGCTCGGTGAGCTTCTGGTCGACGCCCCCCTCCTTCGTGGCGGCGCGCTCCTCGATCTTGATGATCTCGGCGCGCCTGTCCTTGAGCTCCTGCTCGAGGTCGGCACGCAGCTTGAGGGCGTGCTCGCGCGCCTCCACCTCAGCTTCGCGGCGGATCGCCGCAGCGGCCCGCTCGGCGTCGGCGTCGAGGCGCTTGCGCTCCGCTTCCGAGTCCGATGCGCGCCGTGAGACGAGGAGGCGGGCGCCGACGAAGACCCCGCCGAGCACGCCGAGGGCGATCCCGACGATCAGGAGGCCGATGGAAGTTCCCATTGCTCGCTCCTACGTGGTCAAGCCCGTAGGAACGGCGGTTTCGGTGAATCGGCGGCCCGCAGGCACGCCTCGTCAGCGGACTAGGACTCCGCTCGAGGTCTCCCTCCCACCTGGGTTCTGCGTGCCGTTGTATCGCTCGTAGGTCTGGTTCTCATCGTGTCCGATTCGGCCAAAGAGCCGTTCCGTGTGCAGGCAATTTCTGCGTGAAAGTGTCGGTATGGTAACCGCTGTCAGAGGGGCTCGTCCAGCGGTCCCACGACTTCCTCGATTGTCTCCGGCGCGAAGCCTCGACGCGCGAGCAGGCGCCAGAGGGCGACGCGGTCGGGCGTCCGGGCCGCGAGCTCGGCGGCGCGCTCGCGCTCGGCCGGAAGCTCGTCCAGCGCGCCCGTCACGGCCTCTCGCCGGATGCCCTCCTGCTCGAGGCGCGCCTCAACCGCCGCGTCTCCCCACCCCCGCTCGGCGAGGGCTCGGGCGCGGGACCGTGCCAGTCGCTCGTCGTCGACCACACCGGCGGCCGAAAGGGTCTCGATCGCGGCTACCGCTTCCTGGGGCGCGATCCCGCGCGCATCCAGGCGCTGGCGCAGGCGGCCGGCGGAGACATCCCGGCGCGACACCGTCCGGACGGCGGCCGCGAGCGCCTCGCAGCGGCGCAGCTCCCGGCGGAGGTCACGGAGGAGCGGCCGCTCGAGCTCGAGGCCTGCCCGCAGCCCGCAGTGGACGACCACGTCGTCAGGAACGATGCGCCAGGGACGCCCGTCGACCTCGAGCGCCACCCGGCCCGGCCGGCTCCGACGGACGGCGGTGAGGGTCGGCACCGGGCCCTGCCCGTGCACGGCGGCTATCCGGACGCGGCGGCGGCTGCGGCTTTCGCCGTCTCGCGGGCCTCGGCGGCCTCGGCCTTGGCGTCCGCGCTCACCGGCAGCAGGCGCGACGAGACGACCGCGTCGGGCCCGAGCTCGGCCTGCACGGCGCGGAGGATTCCGTCGGTGACGTCGGGATGCTCCCGCAGGAACGCCGTCGCGTTCTGGCGCCCCTGGCCGAGCCGCTCGTCGCCGAAGCTGAAGTACGAGCCCGACTTCTGGACGATCTTCCGCTCGAGGCCGACGTCGACGACGCTGCCCTCCCAGGAGATGCCCTCGCCGTAGATGACGTCGAACTCGGCCTGCTTGAACGGCGGCGCCACCTTGTTCTTCACGACCTTGACGCGGACGCGGTTCCCGACCGCCTCGACACCCTCCTTGAGGGTCTCGATGCGGCGCATGTCGAGGCGCACGGACGAGTAGAACTTGAGCGCGCGGCCGCCGGGAGTCGTTTCCGGGCTGCCGAACATGACTCCGATCTTCTCGCGGAGCTGGTTGGTGAAGAGGGCGACCGTCCCCGTGCGGTTGAGCGTGCCCGCCAGCTTGCGCAGCGCCTGGCTCATGAGGCGCGCCTGCAGGCCGACGTGGCTGTCGCCCATCTCCCCCTCGATCTCAGCGCGAGGCGTGAGGGCGGCGACGGAGTCGATCGCGACGACATCCAGCGCGCCGCTGCGGATCAGGAGCTCGGCGATCTCGAGCGCCTGCTCGCCGTTGTCCGGCTGCGAGACGAGCAGGTCGTCGATGTTGACGCCGATTCGCCTGGCATAGGCCGGGTCCATCGCATGCTCGGCGTCGATGAAGGCGCAGATCCCGCCCCGGCGCTGCGCCTCGGCGATGACGTGGTAGACGAGCGTCGTCTTGCCCGAGGACTCCGGACCGAAGACCTCGACCACCCGGCCGCGCGGCAGGCCGCCGATGCCGAGGGCGACGTCCAGCGAGAGCGCGCCCGTGGAGATGGACGGGATGGAAACCTGCGCCTGGTCGCTCATCTTCATGACCGAGCCCTTTCCGTAGGCTCGCTCGATCTGGCTCAGCGCGGCGTCGAGCGCCTGTTCGCGATTGGAGTCGGTCAAGGGTCTCAGCCTCCCAGCGGAATCGATTCGACGACCTCGTACTGCGCCCCGGTCGGTCGCAGCACCGAATGATAGAGAGCCACTTCGGACGGACTGAACCGCCCGAGGTCGGGTGGCGCCGGCTTCAGCCGGGGAGGCCGTCGGAAGCGCAGGACGGTCACGTGCGGAAGCCACGCTCGTCGTTCGCGCTCGTAGACGCCGAGGTCTTCGAGCCCCTCCCCCACCTCGCCGGCGAGACGGGCCGCGCGCTCCTCCTCGTCATCGAGTCGCACCATCCCGACGCTCCGGGTCTCGCGGTAGACGCCTGCGGCAAGCAGCGGCCGCTCGGAGCGCGACGCAAGCTTGCGCAGGAGAGCGAGGATCGGCTCGACGTCGCCCGGTGGCCTGGAGCCGAGGAAGGCGAGCGTGACGTGCAGGTTCCCGGGAGGCACGATGCGTGCGTCCGGAGCCCCGTCGAGCTCGGTGTTCTGCCAGGCGGAGAGCCGCTCGACGGTCTCGTTCGGGAGCCGCAGGGCGACGAAGAGGCGAATGCGCTCATGCCCCGCCACGCTAGGCGGAGGAAGCGCGCGCGTCTGTGACCGAAGGTGACAGAAGGCCCCGCAGAACGTGCAGGGCCAGTGTCGTCGCCCTCGCCCGCACCGCCTCGCGGTCCCCGGGCAGGACGACGCGCCGCTGCGAACTCCCCGACGGCGTCGCCGCGTGGAGGTACACGAGCCCGACCGGCTTCTCGTCGCTGCCTCCGTCCGGACCGGCCACGCCCGTGACGGCCAGCGCCACGTCCGCGCCGAGCTCCGTCCGAGCTCCTTCGGCCATCGCCGCGGCGGTCTCTTCCGAGACGGCGCCGTGTCGCTCGAGCACCTCGGGCGAAACGCCGAGGTGACGCAGCTTCACGTCGTTCGAGTACGCGACGACGCTCCCGACGAAGACGTCGCTTGACCCGGCCACGTCCGTCAGCCGCGCCGCGACCAGGCCGCCCGTGCAGGACTCGGCCGTCGCCAGCGTGAGCCCGAGCTCGCGGCAGCGGTCGAGCACGAGCGCCGCAACCGTCCGCTCGTCCGCCGCGAACAGGTCGGCCGCGAAGCGCTCCTCAAGCGTGTGCGCGAGGCCCTCTGCCCGACCGTCGCCGCCCGCCCAGGAGAACACGTCGACGCGGATCTCGAGGTCGTGCGCGCAGATCGTGACCTCAAGCTCGTCGCCCTCGCCCCCCACCTCCTCGAGCACCCGCGCCACGGCGGACTCGCTCGGCCCGAAGAAGCGGAGCAGCCGGTGTGCGGGAACCTGCACGCCGTCGAGCACGCGACGCATCGGGGCCGACTCGAGGGCCCGCGGCCAGAGCCCGCGGAGCTCGCTGGGTGGCCCGGGCAGGGCGACCGCCACCCGCCCCTCATGCTCGAGGACAACTGCCGGTGCCGTGCCTGCCAGGCCGAGCACGAGCCCGCCCACTGGGACGGACGCTTGCTTGCGCACGCCCGGCACGAAGTCCGCGTACGGTCGCCCGATGCGTTGAGCGACGCCGCGCGCGACAGCCTCGATCTCCTGCGCGAGCTCCTCGTCGACGATCAGCTCCCGGCCGGCGACGCGGGCGATCGTCTCCACCGTGCGATCGTCGTGGGTCGGCCCGAGCCCGCCGGAAAACACCGCCACGTCGGCGCGCATCGCCTCCGCCACCGCCTCGTCGAGCTCTCCTGGATCGTCGCCGACGACGAGCATACGCGCGGGCGGGAGCCCGACGCGCGTGAGCTCGCGGGCAAGGAAGGCGCCGTTGGCATCGGCCTTGTCTCCCCGCACGAGCTCGCTGCCCGTGAGGACGACGACCGCTCGAGGCATCGCCTAGCCGGCCGTCGAGAGGGTGCGAACGTCTTGCGCCGTGACGGCGAGAATCGACGAGCGCGTCGGCCAGTCTTGGAGGCGGCGGCCGTTGAGCTTCGCGTTCAGGTTTCCCGGCGCGCCGAGCTCGAGCCACAGCCGCTTGTACTTGACGAAGCGCTGCGTCTGGCCCTGCTCGACGGTGCCCTCGAAGAGGAGCTTGCCGTTGACGCCGCCTGCACGCACCTGCATCCAGCAGTCGCCCCGCACCGCCGTGAGGACGAGCCGCGCGCGCCTTGCCGGGGCCTGCGCCGCGGGCGTCGCCCCGCCCGTCGATTCGGTTGCGGTCGACTCGGTCGTCGTCTGGCCCGTGGTCGCCGGACCGATCGGCGGCTCGTTCTCAGAGTCCGACCCAGCTTCGCGCAGGCCGACGACGACGAGGATCGTCACGGCCACGATCCCGGCGAGCGCGACCACGACGAAGTTCGACTCCACCGGGCGGCTGCGCCGCTTCGGCGCGGTCGACTGGGCGACGGGAGCCTCCTCCGCGGTGGTGAAGCGCGAGTTGTACTCGTCCAGGTAGAGCTGACCCTCGAGGCCCAGATAGTCCGCGTACGTGCGCAGGAAGCCCTTCACGTACGTGTCTCCGGGCAGCACTTCGAAGCGCTCCTCTTCGAGCGCTCTGAGGTACTTCCCGCGGATCTTGGTCGCCTCTTCGATCCGCGGGAGGTCGAGACCCTGCCGCAAACGAGCCTCTCGCAGGCTGTTGCCGATCTCGAACACGAGGCCCGATTGTAGCGGGGAGTGCCGCTTCCCTCTGTTATTCCAGGACGAGGACGAGAACGGCGAAGACCGCGAGCGCAAGGGCCGCGGTCAATGCGAGCAGGAGCGCCACTGTCGCGAGGAAGCGCGCGATGGCCACGAACGCGCCGCTTCCGCTCCGCCCGAGCGTGCGGCGGTGCTCGTCCCGGGCTCCCCGGCCGAAGAAGACGGCGAGCACGCCGAAGATCAGGGCGACAGGCACGGCGATGACGGCGTCGACGAGTCGGACCTCGTCGTAGTACCGGGAGGCGTACGCAGCGCCCCCCAGTGCCCCGAGCGACAGCAGTGCCGTGACGACGGCCCAGACGGCCTTCCTGTTCGTCACGCGTTCTCTACTGCTTGACGTATGGACGGCCAGCGGCGGCGGGCCCACGCGAGCGTCCGATGACGCCGACGAGCGCAACGAGCGTGAGCACGTACGGCAGCGTCGAGAGGAGGTTCGCGGAGGCGAGGTCGGTGGGCAGGAGCGGAGAGCCCTGGAGACGCAGGGCGAGCGCGCTCGAGAAGCCGAACAGGAGGCAGGCGCCGTACGCGCCGAACGGGCGCCAGTTCCCGAAGATGACGGCCGCCAGGGCGATGTACCCGCGGCCGGCTGTCATGTTCTCATTGAAGGCGTTCCCGAAGCCGAACGAGAGGTAGGCGCCGCCTAGCCCGGCGAGGACGCCGGAGAGGATCACGGCTGCGTAGCGGATCTTGAAGACCGAGATGCCGACGGTGTCGGCCGCCTTCGGGTGCTCGCCGACGGAGCGGATCCGCAGGCCCAGCGGCGTCTTGAAGAGGACGACGAACGACCCGATGACGACCAGGAAGCTGATCCAGATCATCAGGTTGAGGTTCCCGAAGATGTCTCCGATGAACGGGATGTCCTCGATGAACGCCAGGTGCACGTTGGGGATACGCTCCTCGAGGTTCGGCGTCCCGGACGTCCCGTACATGGAGCGGAACAGGTAGCCGGTCAGTCCGAGCGCGAGGAAGTTGATGGCGAAGCCGCTGATGATCTGGTCGGCCATCAGATGGATCGAGAAGAACGCGTGGATGGTGGCCAGGACACCGCCGGCGGCCATGGCGCCGAGGACGCCGATCACCCAGCTCCCAGTCTCGGCGCAGACGACGATCCCGAAGAACGCGCCCGCGAGCATCATCCCCTCGAGCCCGATGTTTATGACCCCGGAGCGCTCGCAGAAGATGCCGCCCATCGCAGCAAGCGCAAGCGGCGTGGCGAAGCGGAGCGTCGCGGCCACGAGGCCGATGCTGAAGACCGACTCGAGCTCCGTCGCCGCCTCGTTCTGGAACCAGATCGCGCAGGCAATCGCAATGATCGCGACGCCGACCGCCCACCAGCCGAGCTTCCTCTCGCCCCGCGTGAGCGCCCAGAGGCCGAGCGCGGCGCCGAGAACGGCCACGGCCGCCGGGACTACGAGGTTGCGAAGCGTGAAGGGCGGGATCGAGAGCCACAGCGCGAGGACGCCGAGGCAGATCCCGGTGATCGCGAGCGAGCGCGGCTCGCCCAGCCGCCTCAGGCGGTCCTGAAACGTCGGCTCGGTGTGTTCGACGACGCTCATGCTCCGGTTGGCTCGATTCGTTTCGGCGCTCTGAAGCCGACCTTCCGTCTCGCCCGCCAGAGGTAGACGATCAGGAACTCGGCGCCGACGAAAGCGATGATCAGCGCCTGGATCATGGTCGCGAGGTTCGTCGCGAGCTCGGGGTTGAAGATCTCGGGATCGAGCTGGCGCGGCGAGGTGCCGACGATCAGCGATGCGAAGAGGAGCGCGGCGAAGAGGATGCCGATGGCCTTGTTGCGCCCCAGGAGCGCGACGGCGATGCCCGTGAAGCCGTAGAAGTTCACGTCGAACTCCGTACTCGTTAGCCGGTACTTCCATCCGAGCAGGTCGATCGCCCCGGCGAGCGCCGCGAAGCACCCGGAGATGGCAAGCGCCAGGAAGTAGCTGCGCTTGACGGAGATCCCGCCGTACGCGGCCGCGTCGGGATTGAAGCCGACCGCGCGCACCTCGTAGCCGAGGGTGGTCCGGTTGAGCAGCAAGTGGTAGACGATGAGCGCGAAGAGCGCGATGAAGATGCCCGCGTGGAGCGGCTGGAGGCGGCCCCAGATCTCAGGGAGCTGTGAGGAGGCCAGGACGTCGTCGGAGCGCGGCAGGCTCGGGTCGGCGCCCTGGAGGAACCCGTCGGGCGCTTCTAACAACCACTTCCCCACCCAGATGGCGATCCAGTTGAGCATGATCGTCGTGATCACCTCGTGCGCGCCCGTGGTCGCCTTGAGGATCCCGGCGATGCCTCCCCACACGGCACCGGCGAGCAAGGCGGCGAAGATCGCGATGATGATGTGCAGGACGCGCGGCGTCCCGTCGAGGTGCGTGCCGACGTAGATCGCCGTCAGGAGGCCGACCCAGTACTGGCCCTGGCCGCCGATGTTGAACATCCCGCAGCGGAACGCGAACGCGACCGCGAGGGCGGTCAGCACGAGCGGGGTCATGATGAGGAGCGTCTGCTGGAGGTCGCGCGCCTCCTCGGCCGTGTCGCCGATCCCCGGGATGAACCACGTGAGCCCGGTGCCCTCGAAGATGGCCTTGTAGGCCTCGAACGGCGCCGTGACGCTCTTCTCGGTGATCGCGACGACCAGGCCGCCGATCAGGAAGGCGAGAAACGTCGCGGCGAGCGGGACGAGGAAGCCCCCGGCGCGGTCGTAGAACGACTGCAGCCCGGTGACGGAGCCCTCGGGCGGCTCGGACGGCGCGGGCGGCGGTGGCTGCCCCGCAGGCGGCGGTGGCTGACGCCGCAGGCGGCGCGCGTCACGCGACTGCCTCCTGCTCCCTGCGCCCGCCGGTCATGGCGATGCCCAGCTCCTCCTCGGAGACGTCGGGCGTGTACTCGCCGACGATGCGTCCTTCGTAGAGGACGAGGATCCGGTCGGAGAGCGAGAGGATCTCGTCCAGCTCGAAGGAGACGAGGAGGATCGCGCGCCCTTCGTCGCGCTCCGCAACGAGGCGCCGGTGCACGAACTCGATCGCGCCCACGTCGAGCCCGCGGGTGGGCTGCGCGGCGACGAGGATGCGCGGGTCGCGCGAGACCTCGCGCGCGATGACGACCTTTTGCTGGTTGCCGCCGGAGAGAGAGGCTGCGGGTGTGAGCGGGCCTCCCCCGCGCACGTCGAACTCCGTCAGGAGCTTGCGCGCGCGCGCGATGAGGCGCTTCGGGAAGAGCCAGCCCCACTTGGAGTCCGGCTCCTCGGCGTAGTCCTTGAGGGCGATGTTCTCGGCGAGCGTGAAATCGAGGACGAGGCCGCGCCTCTGACGGTCCTCGGGAATGTGGCCGACGCCGGAGTCCATGTAGTCGCGCGCGTTGTCGTCGGTCAGGTCCTTGCCGCCCGCTGCGACTCTGCCGCTCTCGGCCTTGCGCAAGCCGGTGATCGCCTCGACCAGCTCGCTCTGGCCGTTGCCGTCCACGCCCGCGATCCCGACGATCTCTCCGGCGCGGACGTCGAGCGAGACCCCGCGCACCGCCTCGAGCCCGCGCTCGTCGAGAACGCGCAGGTCCTCGACCTCGAGGAGCGGGTCGCCCGGCGTCGCCGGCGTCTTGTCGACGCGCAGGAGCACCTCACGGCCCACCATGAGCTTCGCCAGGCCCGCCTCGGTCGCGCCCACGCGAGGCACGGTCTCGATGGTCTTGCCCCGGCGGAGGACGGTGATCCGGTCGGCGATGGCGAGCACCTCGCCGAGCTTGTGGGTGATGAAGATGATCGACTTCCCCTCCGCCTGCAGCGAGCGAATGATCTCGAAGAGCTCCTCCGCCTCCTGCGGGGTGAGCACGGCTGTGGGCTCGTCGAGGATGAGGATCTCCGCGCCGCGGTAGAGCGCCTTCAGGATCTCGACGCGCTGCTGCATTCCCACCGAGATCGACTCGATCCGCGCGTCGGGCCGGACGGCGAGGCCGAAGCGCTGCGAGATCTCCCGCACGCTCTTCTCGGCGGCGTCGATGTCCAGAAACGGCCCCTTCCGAGGCTCGACGGCGAGCACGATGTTCTCGGCCACCGTCATCACGGGGATGAGCATGAAGTGCTGGTGCACCATGCCGATTCCGTGCTCGATCGCCGCGTTCGGCGAATCGATGCGGACCGGCTCCCCGCGCAGCCTGACCTCGCCCTCGTCCGGGTGGTAGAGCCCGTAGAGGATGTTCATGAGGGTCGACTTGCCCGCGCCGTTCTCTCCCAGGAGCGCGTGCACCTCGCCCTTGGCCAGCTCGAAGTCGACGTGATCGTTCGCGACGATTCCTGGGAACCGCTTGGTGATGCCCCTGAGTTCGAGAAGAGGAGATTCAGTCATCCGAACGACGACGAGGGGCGGGCCCGCGCCCGCCCCTCGTCGGTTTCTGGTTACTCCAGAGCGTCGGGGACCTCGATCTCCCCGCTGACGATCCCGTCGACCTGCGCGAGCGTCTCGTCGACCGCCTCCTGCGGCGCGTTCGGCGAGAACTCACCAAGCCCGACACCGTCCTCGGCGAGGCCGAAGAGCGTGACGCTGCCGCCGGTGAAGGAACCGTCGGCAACTGCGGAGATCGTCTGGAACACGGCCTCGTCGACCCGCTTGAGCGCGCTCGTGAGCACGTGCTCGCCGAGGAACGCCTGGTCGGCGTCGACGCCGATGCCCCAGACGCCCTCTTGCTGGGCCGCGTCGAGCGCGCCGAGACCGCAGCCGCCCGCCACCTGGAAGACGACGTCAGAGCCCTCGGCGATCTGGTCGAGAGCGACCTCCTTGCACTTCGCCTGGTCGACGAAGTCCTCGGAGTAGGCGTTCAGCGTAGTGACGTCGGGATTCGACGCCACGGCGCCCGCCTGGTAGCCGGCGATGAACCGGTCGACCGGCGGGATCTTGATGCCGCCGACGCTCGAGATCGTGTTCGACTCGGTCACGAGCCCTGCCAGGTAGCCGGCGAGGTAGCCGGTCTCCTGCTCCTTGAAGAGAAGTCCCTGCAGGTTCGGGAGCTCACAGGTGTTCGTTTCCTCGCAGCCCTCGCCGCCGTAGGCGTTGTCGATGATGGCGAAGCTCGTGTCCGGGTACTCCTCCGCGGCCGTGTGCGTCGCCTCGCCCATGAGGAAGCCGACCGAGATGACGAGGTCGAAGCCCTCCTCAGCCAACGTGGAGAGGTTGGGGATGTAGTCCGCGTCGGACTTGGACTCGAGGACGCGGATCTCGGCGCCGAGCTCGCTCGCGGCACGCTCGAGGCCCTCGTTGGCCAGCGAGTTGAAGCCGCGGTCGTTCAGGCCTCCGATGTCAGTTACGAGGCCGACGCGGATCGGCTCCGCTTCCTCGGTCGTGGCTTCATCGGTTGCTGCGGACGTGTCGCCATCACCTGCGTCGCCGTCGTCGTCATCGCCGCCGCAGCCGGCCGCGACGAGTGCGAGCAGAAGCGTGACCAGCAGCACCAGCAGCCACGGCAGCTTTCGCGTTACGTTCACGGAACCTCCTCTTTCGCCCATGCCTTCGAGTGGAATCGGAGGATGCTATCCCTCCGACGATTCCATTTCTAGGACGTACGCCGGATCCCGTTCGTTAGGAGGTGCTGCCGGTCCTAGGAGGTGACGTCCGCGAGGATGCGGTCGAGCTCGGCTTCGCCGACGAGCACCTTGCGGGGCTTGGAGCCCTCGTAGCCAGAGATGATCCCGCGGCGTTCCAACATGTCGATCAGGCGGCCGGCGCGCGTGTAGCCGACCCGCAGGCGACGCTGGATCAGGGAGACCGACGCGGTCTGCGTCTGCACGACGATCTCGATGGCGCGGTCGAGGAGCGGGTCCTCGTCCGGGTCGAAGTCCTCGTCGCCGTCGTCGCTGTGCCCCACCGGCTCGGGCGGCGCCAGGAGGGACTCGTCGAGCTCCTGCGGACGCTGGCTGCGGCACTGCTCGACGACGAGCGCGATCTCCTCCTCGCTCACGTAGGCGCCCTGGACGCGCTGGAGTCGCGAGGTGCCGAGCGGCTTGAAGAGCATGTCGCCCTGCCCCAGCAGGCTCTCGGCGCCGGAGGTGTCGAGGATCACGCGGCTGTCGGTCTGGCTCGAGACGGCGAAGGCGATCCGCGAAGGGACGTTGGCCTTGATCATCCCGGTGATGACGTCGACGGACGGGCGCTGCGTGGCGAGCACGAGATGGATGCCGACGGCGCGCGACTTCTGCGCCAGGCGGATGACCGCGTCCTCGACCTCCTGCGGCGAGACCATCATCAGGTCGGCGAGCTCGTCGATGACGACGAGGAGGTACGGGAGCTGGGCGTCCCCGCGCTTGCGCAGAGCGCGGTTGAGCTCAGGGAGGTTGCGCGCGCGGGCGAGGCTCATGCGCTCGTAGCGGCGCTCCATCTCGGTGAGGACGTTGGTCAGCACCGCCGAGGCCTGCTTGGGGCTCGAGACGACCGGCGTGAGGAGATGCGGGATCGACTCGTAGAGCCCGAGCTCGACGCGCTTCGGGTCGACGAGGATCATCCGGACGTCGTCCGGCGTCGCGCGCAGCAGGATGGAGCAGAGCATGGTGTTGATGCAGCCGGACTTTCCCGAGCCCGTCGTGCCGGCGATGAGGATGTGCGGCATGCGGGCGAGGTCGGCGTTCACCGAGGCGCCCGAGATGTCCTTGCCGAGCCAGACGGAGAGCGGGCTCGAGCTCGACGGGACCTCGTCGAAGATGTCGCCGAGCGTGACGATGTTCGGGGAGAGGTTGGGCACCTCGACGCCGACCGCCTGCTTGCCCGGGATCGGAGCGAGGATGCGGATCTCCGTGGTGGCGAGCGCGTAGGCGAGGTCGTCCTTGAGCGCGGCGACCTTCCCGACCTTCGTCCCCGGGGCGAGCTGGAGCTCG
>CAVZIX010000007.1:0-101950 GCA_963775395.1 uncultured Actinomycetes bacterium | reverse complement strand
GGTCTGGACCGGCGGCCTCAACGACGCGTACCGCGAGGCGGGCGCCGTCGGCCTCTACGACACGACGCTCCGCGACGGGGAGCAGACCGTGGGCGTCGTGCTCTCGGCCGAGGACAAGCTCGAGATCGCCAAGGCCCTCGACTCCCTGGGCATCGGGAGGATCGAGGCCGGGTTCCCGCGCGTCTCCGAGGACGACCGCCGCGCCTTCGAGCTGATCATGGCCGCCGGCCTCGAGGCCGAGGTGTGGGGCTTCTCGCGGGCGGTGCAGGCCGACGTGGAGGCGCTGCTCGAGCTCGGCGTCCGGGCGTCGGTGATCGAGTCGCCGATCTCCGACCTCAAGCTCGAGGCCATCGGCGTCTCGCGCGAGACCATGCTGGAGCGCATCCGCAAGGCGGTCTCCTTCGCGGCCGGGCAGGGCGTCACGGTCGCCTTCTTCGGCGTCGACTCGACGCGCGCCCAGCCCGACTTCTTCGAGCAGGCCTACGCAGCGGCCGTCGAGGCCGGCGCCAAGGAGGTGGCCGTGGTGGACACGCTCGGCATCGCCACCCCGGAAGCTGCGGCGGCCCTCGTCGGTCGCGCCGTCGACCTCCTCGGCCCGGAGGTGCCGGTGCACTTCCACGGCCACAACGACTTCGGCCTGGCGACCGCCTCCGCCGTAGCGGCCGCGAAGGCGGGCGCCCGCTGGATCCACGGGACGATCAACGGCATGGGCGAGCGCGCCGGCAACGCCAACTTGCTCGAGGTCGGGCTCGCGCTCGAGGCGCTCTATGGCATCGACACCGGGCTGCGACTCGACCGCGCCCGCGAGGTCTCGGCCCGCGTCCGCGAGCTGTCCGGCTACGAGCTCGAGCCCTGGAAGCCCCTGGTCGGCGACACGCTCTTCCGCCGCGAGAGCGGCGCGGTCGCCAGCCAGTTCCACGACCCGCCCTCGATCGAGCCGTACTCGTCGGAGCTCGTCGGCGCCGAACGCGCGATCGTCCTCGGGAAGAAGAGCGGCATCGACTCCATTCGGATCAAGGCCGCCGAGCTCGGGCTCGACCTCTCCGAGGATGCCCAGCGCGAGCTGCTCGCAACGGTCAAGACCCGCGGCGCCGAGAAGCGCGGCCTCGTCACGGACGAGGAGTTCGCCGAGCTCGCGCGCGCGCTGAGCGCGAACCCCTCGACCTAGGAGGACTCATGCCCAGGCAGGACGTCAATCCGGACTCGTTGCATCCGGCTCCGGGCTTCAGCCATGTGAGCGTCGCCCAGGGCAGCCGCCTCGTCTACTTCGCAGGCCAGCTCGCCCTCGACCAGCAGTTCGGGATCATCGGCGGCGACGACCTCGGCGAGCAGACGAAGGCAGCCATGCGCAATCTCGAGACAGCCATGAAGGAGGTCGGAGTCGGCTGGGACGACGTCGTGCGCAGGACGATCTACACCCTCCACCCAACCGAGTACGAGGTGATCACGGCCGCAATCGACGAGGTGACCGGGGGAGCCGACCATCCGGCGCAAACGATCGTGGGCATCACCGGTCTCGCCGTGCCCGGCTGCCTGATTGAGATCGAGTGCACGGCCTCCGTCGCCTGAGCGCGACCGTTTGACATCTGATCAAACGGGCGAGACGATGGCGCCGTGAAGCCGACCACGCTCGCCCGGGGCAGGCGCCATCAGACGATGGCCGAGGCGGCGGTGGCGGACCTGCAGGAGGCGATCCTCGCCGGCGAGCTCGCGCCCGGGGCACCCCTTCGGCTCGAGGAGCTCGCCCGCTCTCTCGGCATGAGCATCTCGCCGGTGCGCGAGGCCGTGCGCCAGCTCGAGAGCCTCGGGCTCGCCGTGCATGTGCCGCACCGCGGCGCGCGCGTGAGCGAGCTCGCGATCGAGGACCTCCGCGACACGTACGAGGTTCGCCTGGCCCTCGAGACCCTCGCCGTCCGCCGCGCGGCCGAGCGCTTCGGGGAAGCGGATGGGGCGACCTCGGCCGAGCATCTCGAGCACTGGACGGAGGCTCACAAGCGCGGCGACTCCGTTGAGGCGCGGCGCGAGCACGCCGCCTTCCACTTCAGCCTGTACGAGGCGTCCGGCTCCGACTGGCTCGTCCGTCTGATCCGGCCCGCGTGGGAGAACAGCGAGCGCTACCGCGCGCTCTCGCTCCCGAAGCGCGGGACGCTCCGCCGGCGGCGGCAGGAGCACGAGGCCATCCTCGACGCCTGCGTGCGCCACGACCCCGACGAAGCCGAGGAGCAGCTGCGCCTCCACCTGGCCCTTACCGCCAACCTCGTCGCAGGCCGGATGGGCGCGGAGGACCTCTTCTAGCGATGAGCGACTACGCCGAGTTCGCACCCGATCCCCGCGTCCTGGTCAGCGGCTACGTCGAGGCCGACCCCGCGTTCGCCGCGCCGCAGCCGGCAGCGACCGTGGACGAGGAGACCTTCAAGGCCGCGATGCGGGCGCTGGCAAGCGGTGTCGTCATGGTGATCGCCCGCAAGGACGACCGGCTCTGGGGCCTGACGATCAGTGCCTGCTGCTCGATCTCGGCGCAGCCTCCCCAGGTGCTCATCTCGCTGGCCGACGACGCGAGCTGCCGCCAGGCGATCGTCGAGACCGGCCGCTTCGGGCTCAGCGTCCTCCGCGACAACCAGAAGGACCTTGCGGAGCTCGGCGCCGTGCCCGGCGGACCGAAGTATGTCGACGTCTTCTGCCAGGACAACGACCCGGGGAGCCGCGCGACGATGATCGCAGGGGCACTCGTCCACGTCGAATGCGTCGTCGACCGGATCTTCGAGGTGTCGAAGCACACGCTCTTCATCGGGAACGTCGAGGAGGTCGTCTCGCGCGTCGACCGCGAAGGCGGCCCGCTCCTCTACTTCAACCGGACCTTCCACGAGCTCGGGGACCAGCTGTGAGCTACGACGTCGTCTTCATCGGCAGCGGCATCAACTCGCTGGCCGGGGCGGCGCTACTCGCGCGCGCCGGGAAGCGCGTGCTCGTGCTCGAGCGCAACGACTACCTCGGCGGCGCCATCAAGACGGCCGAGATCACCGAGCCGGGCTACACGCACGAGGTCTTCTCCTCCTGGCACCCGCTCTTCATGGGCTCGGCCGCCTACGCGGAGCTCGGGGACGAGCTGCACGCGCGCGGGCTCGAGTACCTGAACACCGAGCTGGCGACGGGGTCGCTCTTCCCGGACGGCGAGAGCGTCTTCCTCACGACCTCGCACGAGGCGAATGTCGCCGAGCTCGACCGCCATGCGGCAGGCGACGGCGCCGCCTGGGACAGAACCGTGACCGAGTTCATGCCCAACGCCGACCTCGCGTTCGGCGTCCTCGGCACGGAGCTCTGGTCGTCGGCCGGGGCGGGGCTCGGTGTGAAGGCGTATCGACGCCTCGGCCGGCGCGGCCTGGTCGAGTTCGCAGGCGGCGTGCTCTCGACCTGCCGCGACTGGGTGACGGAGACCTTCGCCTCGCCCCAGGCGCACGGCCTGCTCGCGCCCTGGGTGCTGCACACCGGCGTCGGCCCCGACGCGGCCTCGTCCGGGTTCATGACGCGGGTGATCGCCGTCGCGATCGAGCTGGGCGGGATGCCGGTGCCGCGCGGCGGCGGGGTGAAGCTCGTCGAGGCGCTCGCCGGCATCGTCGGCGACGCGGACGGCGCGCTCGAGACCGACCGCGACGTCGAGCGGATCGTCGTGCGCGAGGGCCGGGCGACCGGCGTCGTCGTCGACGGTGAGACGATCGAGGCGACCGAGGCGGTGATCGCCAACGTCACGCCGACGCAGCTTTACGAGCGCCTCCTGGACGGGACGCCGGCCGCAAGCACCGCCGCCGCTCCCGCCCGCCGTTTCCGTTACGGCCGCGCCGGCATGCAGATCCACATGGCGCTCAAGGAGGCGCCGAAGTGGGCCGGAGACGAGCGCCTGGCGAAGACGGCGATCGTCCACCTGACGCCCGGGCTCGACGGCGTCTCCCGCGCCGTGAACGAGGCCGACCGCGGTCTCCTGCCCGCCGAGGCCACGATCGTCTGCGGCCAGCCGACAGCCGTCGACCCCTCGCGCGCGCCCGAGGGCGCGTCCATCCTCTGGATCCAGCTCCAGGAGCTGCCGACTCGGGTGAAGGGCGACGCGGCGGGCGAGATCGACGTCGGCGACGGCACCTGGACAGAGGAGTTGCGCGAGCGCTACGCCGACCGCATCCAGGCTCGCCTGGCCGCGCAGATCGAGAACCTCGACTCTGCGCTTCTGAAGCGGGTCACGCTCTCACCGGCGGACATCGAGGCCGCGAACATGAACATGGTCGGCGGCGACATCTACAGCGGTTCGTGCGCACTCGACCAGAATCTCGTCTGGCGGCCGCGCCCCGAGCTCCCGGGCCACGCGACGCCGGTCAACCGCCTCTACCACATCGGCGCCAGCACGCATCCGGGCCCCGGACTGGGCGCCGGATCGGGGACGCTCGTCGCCAACGAGCTCCTCAAGGCGCCCCTGCCGAGGCGTGCCCTCGGCCGCCTGACCTCGTTCGCGAGGCGCGTTTGACACTTGATAAATCATCCATCAGAGTCGCGGCGGCGCGCGCTGCGCGGGATCCGAACGGGAGGTAACGAATGAAGTTCAGCCTGTACTCGGAGATCCAGCACTGGCCCGGGAAGCCTGTGGGCCAGCTCTACGAGGAGGTCGTGGAGCAGGTCGTGAACGCCGACCGGCTGGGCTTCAGCGCCTACTCCGTGATCGAGCACTTCTTCTTCCCGAAGTTCTCCGTGTCCGCGAATCCCTTTGCGCTCTGGGGAATCTGCGCGGCACGGACGGAGCAGATCCGCTTCCGCACGCTCGGGCACGTGCTGCCGTACCACAACCCGACGATCCTGGCCTCGCAGATCGCCGCCGCCGACATTCTCTTCGGAGGCCGCTACGAGTTCGGCGCTCTCCGCGGCCACGGCTGGATTCCGCTCAAGGCCGGGGTGCCGCTCGCCGAGACGCGCGACCGCTACGAGGAGTCGCTCGAGATCCTCTTCACCGCGCTCGAGCAGGAGCGATTCTCCTACGACGGCGACTTCTTCAAGATCGACGACTCGCACGTCGTCCCGCGCCCGACCGGCAAGTTCCGTGTCTTCCTCGGCGGCACGAGCGATCGCACCTACGAGTTGGCGGCCGAGCGCGGCTGGGCCGTGGTCGTGCCACCGCTCCTCCCGTACGCGGCGCTCCAGGAGCAGCTCGACCTCTACCGAGCCAAGTGCGCCGAACACGGTACGACGCCGGACATCGTCTGGATCCACGCGTGCTACATCGACGAGGACCGCGACACGGCGCGACGCGAGGCCGAGCGGGGCATGAAGCAGTTCCTCGCCGGCAATGCCTCGCCGCTCACCGAGGGCGACGAGCTTCCGCCGGCCGAGGAGCTCCAGGCCGCCGGCTACGGCTTCTATGCCGCCGGCATCCTCGAGCAGCTCGCCGAGACGCCCTACGACGACATGATCGAGGGCGACATCATCTGGGTCGGCACGCCGGAGGACGTGATCGAGCGCATCCAGGCCGTGCGCGATGTCTGCGAAGGCCTCACCGAGGTCTCGATCACCGTCAACGCCGGCGGGTTCGACCACTGGCAGGCGATCAAGCAGCAGGAGCTCTTCGCCGCGAAGGTGATGCCGCACTTCCGCGAGGGCGCTGGGATCGAGGCGGCCGGCGATCGCGCGCTCGCCTGAGGTGACCGCGTCCGAGCCTCTTTTCGCCGTCTGCGAGTTCACCACGCTCAACGCGAGCTTCGAGGACGATCTCGCGGCGTATGCGGCCGCCGGCGCGGGCGGCATCGCCATCTGCGAGCTGAAGCTGGAGGAGGGCCGTGAGGACGAGCAGCTGGCCGCGTTCCGCGCGAGCGGGCTCACGGCCACGAGCTGCGTCCCGGCCGTCCCCTCGCTGCTCCCGCTCCCGCACCTGCCGGGGCCGGAGACTCCCGAGGAGCGGGTCGAAGCGATTCGCGCCGGCATCCGCCGGGTGGCGCCGTTCGAGCCGACCGCGCTCGTGTGCCTTACGGGCCCGGCCGGCGAGCTCGGCGAAGAGGAGGCGCGGAAGGTCGTCGTCGAGGGCCTGCGGGCGGTGGCCGGCGAGGCCGCACGGCACGGCATCCCCGTCGCGTTGGAGCCGATGAGTGCTCACTTCCGGGACGACTGGACGCTGATCACGACCCTCCAGGAGGCCGCGGACCTTGCCGACGAGGCGGGCGTCGCGAACGTCGGGCTCGTCTTCGACACCTGGCACCTCTGGGACACGCCCGACCTGCACGCGGAGCTCGAGCGCCACGCCGGGCGGATCGACTGCGTCCACGTGAACGACTGGCGCGAGCCGACGCGCAGCTGGTGCGACCGCGTTCTCCCCGGCGACGGCGTCGCCGACCTTCCAGGCATGCTGCGCGCGCTGCACGAGGCGGGCTGGCGCGGGGGCTACGACCTGGAGGTCTTCTCGGACGACGGCACCTTCGGCTCCGCCTACGACGACTCGCTCTGGCGTGAGGATCCGGAGGACGTCGCGCGCCGCGGGCACGAGGCCTTCCGCCAACTCTGGGAGCAGGCGACCGTCGGAATGAGGGCGTAGATGGAACGCGTCTGCATCGTCGGCGGCGGCGTGATCGGGAGCCTCTATGCGGCCCACATCGCGTCCGTTGCAGAGAGCTGGGTGCTGACCCGGCGGCCGGAGCACGCCCGCGCGCTCGAGGACGAGGGCCTGCGCATCTCCGGCAAGCACGACTTCACCGCTCGGCTGCGCGCGACCGCCGACGCCGACGAGCTCCCCGAGGTCGACCTCGTCATCCTGGCGACGAAGGCGACGCAGCTCGAGGAGGCCGCCGCGGCGCTCGCCGGACGGATGCCGGGCGCGACCGTGATGACGATCCAGAACGGTCTCGGCGCCGAGGAGATCGTCGGGCGCCACGGCGACTGGCAGGTCGTCTCCGCGGTCACGTTCATGTCGGGCGTCAGGCGGGGCGACTCGCACGTCGAGTACGAGCTCGACACGGCCACCTGGATGGGCCCGTACGCGGGCACCGCGACGCCGTTCGAGCGCGTCCAGGAGATCGAGCGGCTGCTCCACGACTCCGACCTGGCGGCAGTGGCGTTCCCGGACCTGCTCCCGGCGCAGTGGTCGAAGCTGATCTTCAACGCCACGGTGAACACGGTCTCGGCGCTCACCGACCTCGGTCACGTGAGCCTCTTCGCGCGGGAGGAGGAGCCGACGGACCTCGGGCACCTCGTCCATGCGCTCGTGGACGAGGGGAAGCAGGTCGCCGCGGCGGCCGGCGTCGCGCTCCACGAGGACCCGTGGGAGATGAACGTGCTCGCCGTCAAGCGCGGCGAGACCCAGCAGAGCGACTACGCGCACGTGCCTTCGATGCTCGAGGACGTGCGCGCGCAGCGGCCGACTGAAGTGGACTTCATCACGGGAGCGCTGGTGCGCGAGGCGGAGCGCCTGGGCGTGCCGGTTCCGCTCCACACGACGATGTACAGGCTCGTGAAAGGGAAGGAAGCGGCGTTTCCGGCTGGAGGGGACCGGGCTCCGGAGGCGGCGGTGGCGGGGGATAGGCAAACGGAGAGGAGTTCGACATGAGAGGAACGTCGAGATGGGCCCTGCTGCTCGCCCTCCTGTTGACGCTCGGGCTCGCGGTTGCGGCCTGCGGCGGCGACGACGACGAGGGCGGCGACGACGGCGCGGCGGCGGAGAGCACGCCTGCCGAGGACGAGGGCGGCGGTGAGCCCATCGTCATCGGCGCGGCGGTGGATCTCACCAACCAGATGGCCCCGTTCGACGGGCCGGCAGTGACCGCGGCGCAGATCCAGGTCGACAAGATCAACGAGGCGGGCGGCATCGACGGCCGGCAGGTCGAGCTGGAGGTGATCGACCACCAGCTCGACCCCGAGCGGACGAAGTCGGCAGCGATCGAGCTGATCGACGGCGGGGCCGACGTCCTGCTCGTCACCTGCGACGTCGACTACGCGACGCCCGCGGTGCAGGAGGCGATCACCCGCGGCGTCCTCGCGGTTTCGCCCTGCATCGGCACGGACCAGATGGGCCCCGAGCGCTTCGGCGACGCGGGCAAGCTTGCGTTCTCGATCGGCAACGTCGCCCAGGACGAGGGCGCGGCCATGGCCGAGTACGCCATCGACCAGGGCTGGATGACGGCCGCGACGGTCACGGACAACGTGATCGTCTACTTCCAGGACGTCGTCAAGGCCTTCGCCGCCCGCTACACGGAGCTCGGCGGCGAGATCACCGTCGAGGAGTCGTGGACGCAGGGCGACGGCACGATCCAGAACGTCGTCAGCGCGCTCGACAAGGCCAACGTCGACGTCATCGCCACCTCGACGGCCTTCGACGACATGCCGGCGATGGTGGGCGGTCTGCGCACGCTCGGCAACGAGACGCCGATCATCTGCGGCTGGTCGTGTGACGGCAACTACTGGCTCCCCGAGGGGACGAGCAACTTCTATCTCGTCACCTACGCGTCCGTGTTCGGCGACGACCCGAGCGACGAGGTGAAGGAGCTCATCGCCGCGATGGAGGAGCAGGATGCGGCGCCCGGCACCGGAGGGTTCATCACCGGCGCCGCTGCGATCGACGCGATCGCAGCCGCGATCGAAGAGACCGGGGGCACCGAGGGCGAGGCGCTCGCCGACGCGTTCGAGAGCTTCGACGGCCTCGAGACGATCTCCGGGGCGATCAGCTTCTCGCCGGAGTTCCACTCGGTGTTCGGCCGCGAGTATCGCGTGATGGAGGTGCAGAACAGCCAGCCGGCGTTCGTCGAGCTGCGCGCGGCCACGTCACCGGCCGAGATCGAGTGAGCGCCGTGTGAGCGACACGGCGTCCGAAGCCCGCCGCTGGCCCGGGGAGACACTCCGGGCCAGCGGCATCTCACGCTCCTTCGAGGGCCTCCAGGCCCTGAGCGGGGTGACGCTCGAGCTGCACCGGCACGAGGTCGTCGGGCTGATCGGGCCGAACGGCGCCGGCAAGACCACGCTCGTCAACGTCATGACGGGCTTCGACTTCCCGACCGAGGGCTCGGTCGAGCTGGCCGGAGAAGAGATCACCTCCTGGCAACCGCACAAGCGGGCCCGCGCCGGGCTGGCGCGGACGTACCAGCACAGCCGCCTCTTCAAAGGCCTCTCGGCGCGCGAGAACGTCGAGGTTGCGGCGCTCGGCGTCGGAGCCGGGCCGAAGGAGGCGCGGCAGCGGGCGGACGAGCTGCTGGAGCTGCTCGGCATCGGGCACCGGGCGAACACGCCCGCTGCCGTGCTTCCGCACGGCGAGGAGCACAAGCTCGGCGTCGCCCGTGCGCTCGCGACGCAGCCGCGGTTCGTCCTCATGGACGAGCCTGCGGCGGGCCTCTCCGAGGCGGAGGTGCCCGACTTCGCGGAGGTCCTGACCGCGGTGCGGGACGAACGCGAGGCGGGCGTGCTGCTCATCGACCACAACGTCGGCCTCATCCTCGACGTCTGCGACCGCATCCAGGTCCTCGACCAGGGGAGGACGCTCGCCGAGGGGACGCCGGCCGACATCCGGCGCAACATCGACGTGACGGCCGCGTACCTGGGGGACGCCCGTGGCTGACGTCATGCTCGAGGTGCGCGACCTGGAGATCCGCTACGCGGGCGTGCCCGCGGTGCGGGGGATCAGCCTCGAGGTCGGGAAGGGCGAGGTCGTCGGCCTTGTCGGCCCGAACGGCGCCGGGAAGTCTTCGACGCTGCTCGCGATCATGGGCATGGTCGCGCCCTCTCGAGGCGACGTCCTGCTCGACGGCCGCTCGCTCGTCGGAACGTCCACGGAGGCGATCGTGCGTGGCGGGGTCTCACTCGTCCCGGAGGGCCGGCGGATCTTCCCCGAGCTGACGGTCGACGAGAACCTCCGGCTCGGCCTGAAGGGCCGCCGCTCGCGCGAGGGCGCCGAGGCCGACGTCGAGGAGGCTGCTGCGCTCTTCCCCGTCGTCAGGGAGGCCCGCGACCGCCCTGCCGGGGTGCTCTCCGGGGGCCAGCAGCAGCAGCTCGCAATCGCGCGCTCGCTCGTGGCACAGCCCAGCGTGCTCCTCCTCGACGAGCCCTCGCTCGGGCTCGCGCCCAAGGTCGTCGAGGACGTGTTCGCCGCGCTGGCCGAGATCCGCGAGCGTGGGGTGACGATCCTGCTCGTCGAGCAGCGCGCCCAGTTCGCCGTCGGCTTCGCCGACCGCACGCACGTGCTCGCCAATGGGCAGCTGCGCCTGACGCTGACGCCTGCCGACGCGGGCGACACCGACAAGATGGCCGCCGCCTACTTCGGACACTGATGGACGCGCTCCAGACCATCATCGACGCCATCGCACTCGGCTCGGTCTATGCGCTCGTCGCCATGGGGATCGGGCTCGTCTTCGGAGTCATGCGGCTCGTCAACTTCGCCCACGGCGAGCTGATCACCTTCGGCGCGTACGCGCTCGTGCTGACGAACCACCTGCCGCTCGCGGTCGGCCTCCTCGTCTGCTTCGCCACCGTGATCGGGCTCTCGCTCGCGATGGAGGTCGCCTACCGGCCGCTCCGCACCAGCCCGCCGACGACGATGCTCGTCACGACCTTCGCAGTCTCCTTCCTGCTCCAGGCCGTCGCGCTGCTCGCGTTCGGCGCCCGCGGCCAGAACGCCAACGTCCTCGAGAAGCTCAACACCGCCGTCTCCATCGGCGACCTGCGCATCCGTTGGGTCACGCTGGTCTCGATCGCCGTCGGTGCGGTGCTGCTCTCGGGCACCGCGCTCATCCTCAGACGCACCGACATCGGCCTCCAGATGCGGGCCGCCGCGATGGACTTCCGCACGGCGCAGCTCCTGGGCGTCCGCGCCACGACCGTGATCCGCTTCGCCTTCGTCCTCGCCGGCGTGCTCGCCGCCTGTGCGACCGTTCTGCTCGTCGTCTCCCGCCCGCTGGTGACGCCGGGCTACGGGTTCCAGCTCGTCATCCCGGCGCTCGTCGGCGTCGTCGTCGGAGGCCTCGACCGCCTCACCAGCGCGACGCTCGGCGGGTTCGCCGTCGGGTTCGCAGCGTCGGTGCTCGGCGACGTCCTTCCCGACGACGGCCGGGTCTTCCTCAACACGGCGCTTTTCCTGCTCGTGATCGTCGTCCTGCTCGTGCGCCCGGGCGGGCTCTTTACCCGCTCGCGCGCGGCCTGGGAGCGCGTGTGAGGCGCTTCGGCTCCCTGTCGCAGCTCGCCGCGCCCGTGGCGCTGCTCACGCTGGTGGGGCTGGCCGGCAGCTTCACGTCGCGCTCCGTCCAGTTCCAGTTCCGCTTCGCGCTCGTCATGGCGGCGATCGTGATCGCCCTCTACGTCTTCGTCGGGAACTCGGGCGTCGTCTCGTTCGGCCAAGTCAGCTTCGTCGCCGTGGGTGCCTTCGCCGCGGGCCTGACAACCGTGCCGGAGGCGCTGAAGCTCTCGCTCAGCCCTGACCTCTTCCCGATCATCGCGAGCGCGGAGGTCGGGAACGCGATGTCGCTCGTCCTGGCCGCGGCCGTGGGCGGGCTCTTCGCATTCCTCGTCGGCGTTCCACTCATGCGCCTCTCCGGCCTGGCCGCAGGCATCGCCACGTTCGCAGTGCTCGTGATCACGAACAACGTGCTGCGGAACTGGGAGGCGATCGGCCCCGGTGCGCGCACGCTCTCGCTCGTCCCCGAGTCGACCAGCTTCCTGCAGGCGACCGTGGGGGTGATCGCCGTCGCGATCCTCGCCTTCCTCTACCAGCGCAGCCGGTGGGGTCGCGTCCTGCGGGCCTCGAGCGAGGACCCTTTCGCAGCGCAGGGCTCGGGCGTGAACATCTACCGGCAGCGGCTCGTCGCCTTCACCCTCTCCGGGGCGCTCGCGGGCTTCGCCGGTGGCCTCTTCGTCCACCTGCTCGGGAGCATCACGACGGAGCAGGTCTACCTCGATCTGGCGTTCCTCACCCTGGCAATGCTCGTGATCGGCGGGGTCGGGAGCCTCTGGGGCGCGGTCGTGGGTGCGTTGCTCGTGAGCGGCGTCAACTCGCTCCTTCTCTCGGCCGAGGACGGCATCGGCCTGGGCCTCGTGGACGTCGACGTTCCCACGGGCACGCGCCTCGTTACGCTGGGCGCCGTGATGGCGCTGATCATGCTCTTCCGCCCGACCGGCATCACGGGCGGCCGCGAGATCAGGCTGCCGGGGCTCCGTTGAGGGTCTGCGTGGTCGGGTGCGGCGCCGTCGGCTCGCTCTTCGCGGCCGGCCTGGCGCAGCTCGACGACGTCGAGGTCTGGGCCTACGACCTCGACGAGGCGCACGTTCGCGCCATCGACGAGGGCGGCTTGAGGATCTCGGGCGCGGGCGAGCTCCAGGCAAGCCTCCGGGCGACGACCGATGCCTCCGAGCTGCCCTCCTGCGACTTCGGGATCGTGGCGACGAAGAGCATGCACACCGGTGCGGCCATGGCCGCTGTTGCTCCCGCGCTCGCCGGTGGGGCGACCTGCTCCGTGCAGAACGGCGTCGGCAACGAGGAGGCGATCGCCGAGCACGTCGAGTTCGTCATCCGCGGGACGACCTTCCCGGCCGGGCGCATCCTCGAGCCGGGACACGTCCAGTGGGACGTGAAGGGCGACACGACCATCGGCCCGTTCGAGCCGAGCCCCGCCTCGATGGACGAGGTGGAGCGGCTCGCAGACGCGTGCACGCGGGGCGGGCTCCCGACGCAGGCCGTGGCCGACGCCCGCGGCCCCCAGTGGCGCAAGGTCATCTTCAACGCGGCCACGAACCCCGTCGGCGCCCTCACAGGGCTCACGCACGGCCAGGTGTGCGAGGACGAGGCCCTGCGCCGGCTCGTCAGCGGCCTGGTGGACGAGGGGAAGGCCGTGGCCGCGGCGCAGGGGATCGAGCTCGACGCCGACCCCGAGGAGCTCATCGACCACGCGGCGAAGCCCGAGGTCGCGTACTGGCACAAGGCGAGCATGCTCCAGGACGCCGAGGCCCGCCGGACGACGGAGATCGACTACCTGAACGGCGGTATCGTCCGCTTCGGACGGGAGCACGGCGTGCCGACGCCGCTGAACGAGGCCGTGACCGCACTCATCAAGGGAATGGAGCGAGCGTGGCAGCTGTGAGCACGGAGGTCGACCGCAGGTACCGGAACGTCCGCGAGGCGCTCGAGCGCAACGGCCTGGACGCGGCGATCGTCTCGGGGAGCGAGTACTCGGGCTTCGAGGGGGCGGTGACGTACCTCTCCGGCTTCGTGATCGTGCACCGCTACGCCTACGTCGTCCTGCCGCTCGACGGCGACCCGTCGATCGTCTTCCCGAGCGAGGCCCGCTACGTCGGCGAGCACTCCACCACGTGGATCGACGACCAGGTCTTCGTCGACGCGCCCGGCGGCTGGCTGCGCGACCGCGCCCGCGAGCAGGGCTGGAGCCGCATCGGTGTCTACGGCCTCGACTACGTCATGACCGTGCGCGACTACCGGGCCCTGGCCGACGGCGGCCCCGAGCTCGTCCCCTTCGACGTCGAGTTCGACCTCGCGCGCGCGGTCAAGAGCGACGCGGAGCTCGAGTCGGTGCGCGACAGCGTCCGCATCAACACGGAGGGGTTCAGGATCTTCCTCGACGGGTTCGCGCCGGGGAAGACCGAGGCCGAGCTGCTGGCGCCGTGCGAGCGCTACTTCGTCGAGCAGGGCTGCGGCCGGCTCACGATGGACATGGTGCTCGTGGGCGAGGAGGGCGCCGCCGAGCCCGAGTTCCGCATCGCGAGCACGGAGCGGCGCGTCCGTGAGGGCGATCTCCTTCTCCCGTCCCTCGAAGTGGCGGGTCCCGGGGGGCACTGGGTCGAGGTCTCGCGCGCGATCGCCGACGGCGAGCCGAGCGACGAGACGAAGCGCATGCTCGAGGCCTACGAGGAGTACTACGAGATCGCCCCGAGCGCCATGCGACCGGGGGCGAGCGCGCACGATGTCCACCGCTCGGTCTCGAAGGGCTTCACCGAGCGCGGCTACCACCTCGGCCACGTCACGGGCCACTCGATCGGGATGACCATGATCGAGTTCCCCAAGATCGGCGAGGGTGTCGAGACCGAGCTGGCCGAGAACATGGTCTTCTCGATGCACCCGCACGCGATCTCCGACGACGGCAAGGCGTGCCTCTACATGCAGGACACATGGCTCGTGACCGCCGACGGCGGCGAGCCTCTCGCAGGGCTGCCGATGAAGATCTACGCGGGCGCCGACGCCCGCGTCTGAGCTAGTCCTCTTCCGTGCAGTTGGTCTCCGCGCCGGCCGCGGGGAGGCGGCCGAGCAGCTCGGCGAGCGTCTCGCGTTCCTCGTCGCTGAAGCGCTGCACGAACAGCTCGTCCACACCGGCGAGGTGCGTGCGCGAGGCCTCGCGCAGCTTGTCGAGGCCGGCGTCGGTGAGCTTCGCGTAGACGACCCGGCGGTCGGACGGGCAAGAGTCGCGCTCCACGTAGCCGCCGCGCTCCAGGCCCTCCAGTAGGCGCGTGATGCCCGAGGCCGTGAGGATGACGCGCTCGGCGAGGTCGACGCGGCGGAGCCGTCGTTCGTCCGCGCGGGACAGGTGCAGGAGGACTTCGTAGTCGTTGATCGTGAGGCCGTGCTCGGCGACCAGGTCGGCCGAGAGCTGTCGCGTCAGGGCCGCGTGAGACCGCAGGAAGTACTTCCACGCCTGGAGCTGTTGCTCTCGCTGCTGTACCAGCGGGGTGCTCATCGCCGAAATGCTACCCGCCGAGCGCGAGGGCGTCCGCAACGGCGCTCGCGACGATCGGCCGCCCGGCATTGAGCAGCCGGAGCGCGCGGGCCTTGGACTAGCCTGAAGTGATGCGCGACGAGCACGGCATCCAAGCCGAGGGCCTGGCCCGCGAGTTCAAGGGCGGCATCCGCGCCGTAGACGGGATCGACCTCGCGGTCGCTCCGGGCGAGATCTACGGCTTCCTCGGCCCGAACGGGGCAGGCAAGTCGACGACCGTGCACATGCTGACCACCCTCCTTCCGCCCTCGGCGGGGACCGCGCGCGTCGCCGGCTTCGACGTCGCACACGAGGGGCCGCAGGTCCGCGCGGCGATCGGCGCCGCGCTTCAGGAGGCAGCCCTTGACCCACTCCTCACGGGCCGCGAGCACCTGCGTCTGCAGACCGCTCTCCACGGCATGGCGAAGGCCGAGCGCAAGCAGCGGACCCAGGCGCTCCTCGAGCGAGTCGGGCTGATGGAGGCCGCCGACCGCAAGGTCAAGACGTACTCCGGCGGGATGAAGCGCCGGCTCGACCTGGCGCTCGCGCTCGCGCACGAGCCGCGCATTCTCTTCCTGGACGAGCCGACGACCGGTCTCGACCCGCAGAGCCGCAACGCGCTCTGGGCCGAGGTCGCCCGCCTCGCCCGCGACGAGGGCGTCACCGTCTTCCTCACGACGCAGTACCTGGAGGAGGCCGACGTGCTCGCCGACCGGGTGGGGATCATCGACCACGGCCGCCTCGTCACCGAAGGGACTCCCACCTCCCTGAAGGCCGAGATCGGGAGGCCCAGCGTCGAGGCGATCCCCGCCGAGCCGGCCGACCTCGTCGCCCTCGCAACGGTGCTCGAGCGCTTCGGCCGACCGGTGCCCGGCTCGCCGAAGGGCGTGACGGTACGCCTCGACGGCGGCGAGGACGCGCTCGCCGACGTCGTCCGCGCGCTCGACGCCGAGGGGCTGCACGTCTCGCACCTCCAGCTCCACGCGCCGACACTCGACGACGTTTTCCTGGCCAAGACGGGCCGCTCGCTCGAGGGCGCCGGCGACGAGCTCGAAGAGGCCGAGCCCGAGCCGGTGCCCGCGTGACCGAGCACGGCCCGCTCCTCCTCCAGGTCTCCCATCTCGCGCGCCGCTCGGTGATGCGGACGTTCCGCCAGCCGATCAATGTCGTCCCCTCGTTCCTCTTCCCGCTCATGCTGCTGGCCGTCAACGTGGGCGGCCTGCAGGCGGCCGCGGACCTGCCCGGGTTTCCGGCGGACTCCTACCTCGACTTCGCGCTGGCGTTCACGTTCCTGCAGGGCGCCCTTTTCGCCACGACGAACGCGGGCACGGATCTCGCGCGCGACATTCAGACTGGCTTCCTCAACCGTCTGGCCCTGACGCCGATGCGGAGCGCCGCGCTGCTCCTGGGGCAGCTCGCCGGCGTCGTCGCGCTCGCCCTCCTCCAGGCGACGCTCTACCTCACGGTTGGGATCATCGCCGGCGTGCGCCCGGAGAGTGGCGTCGTGGGCGTCTTCCTGATCGTCCTGCTCGGCGTGCTCGTCGCGCTCGCCTTCGGCGCGATCGGAGCGTTTCTCGCGCTGCGCACGGGCTCCGGCGAGGCGATCCAGGCGCTCTTCCCGCTCTTCTTCGTGTTCTTGTTCCTCTCGTCGATGAACCTGCCGCGGAACCTGATCGAGATCGACTGGTTCCGCACGGTGACGACGATCAACCCGGTGTCGTACCTGATCGAGGGGATCCGGAGCCTGATCATCACCGGCTGGGATCTCCAGGCGCTCCTGCTCGGCTTCGGCCTCGCGATCGGGATCGGCTCGATCGCCCTCGGCGCGGCCGGATGGGCGCTGCGTGGGAGGCTCGCCCGCTCATGAGGTCGTTCCGTTCCGTTGCGTTCGCGGTCGCCTGGCGCGGGATCCACAACGCCTTCACCAACCCTTCGATCCTCGTCCCGTCGATGCTTTTCCCGTTCTTCTTCTTCACCGCGTTCGCCGGCGGGCTTTCGCGTGTCTCGGAGGTCCCTGGCTTCGACTACCCGCCCGGGTACACATCGTTCCAATACGTCTTCGTCTTCCTGCAGTCGGCGGCCTTCGGCGGGATCTTCAACGGCTTCGCCATCGCCCGCGACTTCGAGGGCGGCTTCGCCCGGCGACTTCTGCTCGCCGCGCCGCAGCGCACCGGCATCATCGCCGGCTACGCGATCGTCGCGCTCGTGCGCTGGGCCGCGACGATCTCGGTGGTGACCGTGGTCGCCCTGCTCGTCGGGATGGAGGTGCTCGGCAGCGGGCTCGACCTCTTCGGCCTCGTCGTGCTGGGGCTGCTCGTGAACGTGGCCGCCGTGCTCTGGGCCGCGGGGATCGCGATGCGCTTCCGGACGCTCCAGGCCGGCCCGCTCATGCAGGTGCCGGTCTTCCTCCTTCTCTTCCTCGCGCCCGTGTATGTGCCGCTCGACCTTCTCAACGGTTGGATCCACGCGGTCGCGAGCGTCAACCCGGCGACCTTCATCCTCGAGGCAGGGCGTAGCCTCCTGGCCGGCGATCCGGTCGAGGTCGGGATCGCCTTCGCGATCGCCCTCGGCTCGGTCCTGCTCCTCTCGGTCTGGGCCCTCCGCGGGCTGCGCAGCGCCGAAGCGGCCGGCTAGTCCGGGGCGAGGCCCTTCTCGCGGAGCTCGGCCAGGGCGCGCTCGCTCTTCCCGAGGTTCTCCAGCTCCATGCCGCGCAGGACGCTGTCCGTCTTCGAGAACTGCACGTCGCGGTAATCGACCACCTGGATGTGGTTCCCCCATGGGTCGCGGAAGTCGAGACCGCGGCCGGGCAGGATCTCTGCTCCGGCCTCCTCGAGCGCCCGTCGCGTCGTCTCCTTGTCGTCCACGACCAGGCCGAGGTGGCGGTGATCGTCCGGCGGCTGCGTCCGCCCTTCGCCGAGCGCGATGAACTGGTCGCCCATGTCGACGAACGCCATCCGGCCTGCACGACCTCGCAGTCTCAGGTCGAAAACGGCCCCGTAGAACGCCAGCGCCTCGTCGACGTTGCCGACCTCGAGGGCGACGTGATTGATCCCGACGAGCCGTGGCCGCGGGCTCAACTGGTTCCTCCGGCAGGCCTTGCGGGTAGCGTGGGGAGGGACAACGCCACGTTCGAGAACCCTAGCGGGAAGGTTCTTGAGGATTTGATGAAAACTCTGCCGCCCCCGGGCGCGCGCGCCGATTAACTCCTACAGTGGTTGACTTGTCGACTATCGCCCGGATCGTCGTCGGCCTTCTGCTGCTCTGGGCCGCGGCGGCAAAGCTGCGTCGCCGGCAGGACCTTCCAGACTGGCTGGCCGCCTACGGCGTGCCCGTCGGCGCGGCGCCCGCGGTCGGGTGGGGCGTCATCGCGGCGGAGGGGATCGTCGGCTTCCTGCTCCTCTTCGGGCTCGTGCTGCCCGCGAGCGCCTACGCGGCGGTCGCGCTCGGCGTCGTGTTCGTGGGCGCGCTCGGCCTGGCGGCCCTCCGCGGGGTCGAGCGGCTCCGCTGCGGGTGCTTCGGCGCCTCCGAAGGCCAGACGACGCACTTGCTGCTCCGCGCGGTTGTCTTCACCCTCGTCGCGATGCTCGCCGCCTTCGGGGTCGAGATCGACGTCTCCGCGTCGTCAGACACCCTGATCGCCGTCGCAGTCGTCGTCCTCACGGCCGCCGTCGTCCTGCTCTCGATGCTCGTGTTCGCGCTCTACCGCCAGGTGGGCGTCCTCACGATGCGGATCGGCCCGCGCGTCCCGTTCGAGCTCGCCGAGGAGGGCCCCGAGATCGGGTCCTCCGCGCCCGCGCTCGAAGGGCTTCGGGGCAGGCGCGCCGAGGTGGTCTTCTTCTTCTCCGCGACCTGCCGCCTGTGCCGCCAGCTGAGCCCCGGCGTCGCCGCGCTCGCGCGCCAGGGCCTGGCCGTCCGCGTCGTCGAGGAGGAGCAGGAAGAGGACGCGTTCAAGCGTTGGAACGTGCCCGGGACCCCGTTTGTGGTGCATGTGGTCGACGGGGTCGTGGCCGCGAAGGGAACCGTGAACACGCTCGAGGAGCTCGAGACGCTCCTCGACGCCGGCAGGGCGAGGATCCATGCAGCAGCCTGAGGGCACACGGCTCGACCGCCAGGCGGAGCGCCTCTCGACAAAGCTCGCCGAGTCGCAGACGCGCAAGTCATTCCTGGGCAGGCTCGGCGCCGCGGCGCTCGCAGTCGCCGGTGGCTCAGCAGTCGCCGCGGCCGTGAAGCCCGACGACGCCGACGCGTTCCACCTCTGCGGGCACGTCTGGACCACGGGCTCGTGCCCGAGCCCGTATCCGCCGCTCGCCCGCATCGACCGCAAGGGCTTCCCGCTCCACCCCTCCAGCGGGCGCCCGATCGACAACCTCGGCCGCATCGTCGACTCGTCCGGATACGCGCTCGACGGCACCGGGAAGCGGCTTCGCGGGCCCGACGGGGCCGTCCTGCCGCCCGGGCCGCGCACACGCGTCTGCGAGGACTGGACGCGCGAGGTGAAAGGCCTGCGCGACACGCGCATCCAGGGCTCCTGGTATCGCTGCTGCGGAGGCCAGATCCGCAAGCTCACCGACTGCTGCTCGTTCAGCCGCCGGCGGATCAACGGCGACGCCTCGCTGGTCGGCTACTGCTGGGGCGGCCGCCGCGTCTACTGCGTCATGTACTACGACACGGGGCTGCCGTGCTGATCGAGCTCGGAGTAGCGCTGGCCGCGCTCATGGCGGGGGTCTCCGGAGCCTGGTCGCCCTGAGGATTGTCGATGCTCGAGACCTTCACTCCCGCCGTGTGCGGGAGCCGCAAACGTCAGATCGTCGGCCAGGCGCTCTTCGCCGTCGCGGCCGTAGCCACGTCGGCGGCTCTCGGCCTGCTCCTCGGCTGGACCGGGAGCATGCTCGGCGCGGAGCAGGCCGTGCTCGGCGCGGCTGCGCTCGCGCTCGTGGCCGCCGCCCGCGAGGCGGGCCTCGTCCGCTTCTCGATCCCGCAGGCGCGGCGCCAGGTGCCCGAGCACTGGCGTTTCGAGCTGCCCCTGCCCGTCTGGGCGAGCGGCTACGGAGCCGGTCTCGGCGCGGGGTTCTTCACGTACCAGCCAATCTCAACCTTCTGGGTCGCCTGCGCGGGCGCACTGGCGCTCGCCAAGCCGGTTCCGGCGGCGCTGTGCGTCTCGCTCTACGGCGCCGGCCGCGCCCTCATGGTCGTCTGGCCGCGCCGGCGCGCTGACGACCCGACGGCCGCCGTCGAGCGTCTCACCAGCCGGCGCGGGACGCTCTTGCGCGCGAACGTTGTCGCCCTCGTCGCCTGCGGCGTCCTGCTCGCTGTGGCGCCGACGGCGGGCGCCGGAGTCACGCGGATCGCGCAGAACGCCTTCGACCCGACCGTCGACAGGGGCAACATCGCCTTCGCGACCGCGGGCGGCGACGTGGTCGTGCGGCCGGCCGGCGGCGGGGAGATCACGTATCCCGATGCGACCGAGCCGTCGCTCTCGGGTCCCTTCCTTGCCTACAGGGACGCGGCAGGGATCCGGGTCGTCCGTTGGGCCGACGGCACCGAGGTCAGGCGCATCGCCAGCCCGAACGTCTCGAAGCCCGCACTCGACTGGCCGCGGCTCGCCTTCGTCCGGCGCGCCTCCCCATACGATCGCCTCTACGTCCGCAACCTCACGAGCGCCAAGGTGACGCTCTACGCGACCGTCCGGCTGCCGACCGACCTCGGCCGCCCGTCGCTTCGCCACGGCCGGCTGGCCTGGCACACGGCCACGAGGCGGGAGTCGAAGATCATGGTCCTCAGGCTGGCAAGCGGCGCGCGGCGCACGATGGCCAGCACGAGGATCGGGCTGCTCGGCAACCCCTCCGTCTATCGCACCAAGGTCGTCTGGGTGGACGCCCGGTTCGGCGTGACGTTCTTGAAGCAGGGCTGGCTGACCAGCTCGCGTCGCGTCGTCCTGACCAGGGTCAGGAGCCGCACGGTCAGCTACTGGACGACGAGCGTGGCGAGCAACGCGGCGTACATGACGCGCTGGGTCATGCCCACCGCGCGGACCGACGTGTACCGCCGCACGCCGTAAATTCACCCTAAAGGTCGCGAAATGCCTACTCCCTCACTTGAGGGAATGCAAATCGTCAGGCCGCCCGTATAGTCCCGTATGCAAGAAGGCGCTTGCGCCTATCGGGTAGAGGTACCAACAGGGAGAGAAATGCGGCCATTCCTGTCCAAGCGACTTGTCGTGCTGTGCATCGCTGCTGTGGCGGCGCTTGCGCTCGCGGGCACCGCCTCGGCGGAGCGATACATCGTGCTGTACAAGCAGTACGGCTTCGGCGCCTGGTCGGCGAAGTCCGACGTCAAGCGTGCCGGCGGCTCCGTCATCGCCACGTACCCGCAGATCGATGTCGTCGTCGCCGAGTCGAGCGATCCCGACTTCGTCAAGGACATGGACCGGCTGCGCTCTGTCGAGGGCGTCGCCTCCGTGGGCAGCGTCGTCGCGAGCGCCTCAGGCTTCGGCTTCGACGGCGGCTCGCACAGGCTCGACAACGAGCCGGTCGTGGACAGCGACACCTTCTCCTCGCTCCAGTGGTACGCCAAGCGGATCAAGGCGCCCGAGGCGCACGCGATCACGGGCGGGAGCCCCGAGGTGACCGTCGGGGTCATCGACACGGGTGTGGACGCGACGCATCCCGATCTGGACGGCAACGTCGATCCCTCGCGCAGCGTCTCCTGCGTGAGCGGCGCGCCAAACCAGGATCCGGCCGCGTGGAACGACGACTCCGGGCACGGCACGAACGTGGCCGGCATCATCGCCGCCGAGGCGAACGGCCAGGGCATCGTCGGCATTGCCCCGCGCGTGAAGCTGGCGGTCATCAAGGCCAGCGTGCGCTCCGGCGCCAGCGACATCTTTCTCGCCGACGCGGTCATCTGCTCGCTCGTCTGGGCGGCCGACCACGGCGTCGACGTGGCGAACAACAGCTACTCGGTCGACAGCGCGCTGACCGGCGGCACCACGAGTTACTGCCGGTCGGACGACGCGCAGCGCACGGTCATCAAGGCCGTCTCGCGCGCGGTCGAGTACGCGGAGCGGCGCAACGTGACAATGATCGCCTCGGCCGGGAACAACGGGCTCAACATGGCCGATCCCGCGCTCGACCGCTGCAGCCGGCTTCCGAGCGGGCTGCCCGGCGTCCTGACCGTCTCGTCCATCGGGATGTTGGACGCTCTCGCGGCCGGCCCGCCCTCGAACTACGGCCTCGGCTACGTCGACCTGACCGCACCGGGCGGGGACTTCATGCAGGGCGTCCCGCCGGCGGGCCTGATCCTCGGCCCCTGGCCGGCCTCCATGCAGGTCCCGCGCCTCCTCTGCGACCCGTGCGAGGGCCCCGGCGCAGCGTTCTACCGCTACTTCGCCGGGACGTCCCAGGCGACCGCCCAGGTCAGCGGCGCGGCGGCGCTCGTCGTCAGCAAGTTCGGCAGGGACAAGTGGTGGAAGCGCGGCGGCGGGACGATGGAGCCCGACGAGGTGTCGCTCATCCTGCGCCAGACCGCGGATCCGCTTCCGTGCCCGGCCGACGCCCGCTGTGTCTCGAGGAAGAACGAGAACGGGTTCTACGGCAAGGGCGTGGTCAACGCGCTCCGCGCCGTCACGCGCGACAAGCGTGACCGTTAAGCGCGCTCGCTAGACTCGGGAGACGTGGCGGAGCTGGTCGGAATCTGGCGTGCACCTGCGCGGCGCGTCCCGATGGAGGCGCTCGACGAGGCGACCGTTCTCGAGGATGGGCTCGACGGCTGCGCGCACCGGCGCGAGGGCAAGCGCTCGATCCTCTTGGTTGCTGCCGACGATCTCGCGTCGCTCGACCTCCAGCCCGGCATCGTCCGCGAGAACTTCACGGTCAGCGGCGACGAGGTGATGACATGGGCGATCGGTCAGCGTGTGGCCGTCGGCGAGGCCGAGTTCGAGATCTCCATGGTCTGCGACCCGTGCCATCTGATGGAGGAGATCCGCCCCGGGCTCCAGGCCGAGCTCGAGGGCAAGCGCGGCATGCTGGCCTCCGTCGTCCGCACCGGACAGGTCCGGGTGGGCGACGACGTCAGGCCGCTTTGACAGCGGCGACGAGCTTCTCCACCGACGACTTGGCGTCGCCGAAGAGCATCGCCGTGTTCGGCCGGTAGAAGAGGTCGTTGTCGATCCCGGCAAAGCCGGGGCTCATGCTGCGCTTGAGGACGACGACGTTGGCCGACTGGTCGACGTTCAGGATCGGCATGCCGTAGAGCGGGCTCTCGGGATCCTCGCGCGCGGCAGGGTTCGTGACGTCGTTGGCGCCGATGATGAGCGCCACGTCGGTTCGCGGGAACTCCGGGTTGACGTCCTCCATGTCGTAGAGCTGCGGGTAAGGGACGTTCGCCTCGGCGAGGAGGACGTTCATGTGGCCCGGCATCCGGCCGGCGACCGGGTGGATCGCGTACTTCACGTCCACGCCCCGCTGCTCGAGCAGGTCGGCGAGCTCGCGCACGTTGTGCTGGGCCTGCGCGACCGCGAGTCCGTACCCGGGCACGACGACCACGCGGCTCGCGTACGCAAGCATGACCGCGGCGTCCTCGGCCGTCACCTCGCGGTAGCTCTTCCCGTCGGTGGAGGCTGCCGCGCCGCCCGCCGCGGCCGGGGCGGGTGCGCCGAACGCGCCGAAGAGGACGTTGGCGAGCGAGCGGTTCATCGCCCGTCCCATGAGGACGGTCAGCAGCGTTCCCGAGGCGCCGACGAGCGTCCCGCCGATGATGAGCGCCGTGTTCTCGAGCACGAAGCCGGCCGAGGCGGCTGCCAACCCGGTGAAGGCGTTCAGGAGCGAGATCACGACGGGCATGTCCGCGCCGCCGATCGGCAGGACGAGCAGGACGCCGAAGAGGAGCGCGCCCAGCAGGAGCACGACGGCCCAGATGCCGGCCTCGGTCGCGCCGGCCGCCACGCCCGCCCCGAGCAGACCAGCGAAGAGGAGCCCGTTCACGAGCTGTTGGCCGCGGAAGACGATCGGGCTGCCGGGCAGGAGCTCCTGCAGCTTGGCGAAGGCGACGAGGCTGCCCGAGAAGCTGACCGAGCCGATCAGCGCCGAGAAGAGCATCGCGCCCATCCATTCCGGGAGGACGTGGCCCGACTCCGGCGTGAGGCGGTGGAACTCGGCCGCCGCGATCAGGGCCGCGGCGCCCCCGCCGACGCCGTTGAAGAGCGCCACCATCTGCGGGATGGCGGTCATCTTCACCATGCGCGCCGAGACGATGCCGATCACCGTCCCCACGGCCATCCCGGCGAGGATGATCCAGTACGTGTCGATGTCCGGGTCGAGGAACGTGAAGAGAATCGCGATCGTCATCCCGACAGCGGCGACGACGTTCCCCGAGCGTGCGGTCGCCGGCGAGGAGAGGCGCTTGATCCCGATGATCAGGCAGACGCTCGCCACCAGGTAGGCGAGGTTGATCGTCGTCTGCGAGACGGCGAGCGTCACTCGTCGCCGCGCTCCGCCGGCTTGCGCTTGAACATCTCGAGCATGCGATCGGTGACGAGGAACCCGCCGACCACGTTGATCGTCCCGAAGACGACCGCGACGAACGCCAGCACCTTCTCGAGGTCGGAGTCCGCCGAGCCCGCGATCAGCATCGCGCCGACGAGGATGATGCCGTGGATCGCGTTCGTCCCCGACATGAGGGGCGTGTGGAGGAGCGTCGGCACGCGCGAGATCAGCTCGAAGCCGAGGAAGACCGCGAGCACGAAGACGGTGATGCTGGTGAGGAGGGTCTGGCTCATGCGCTCTCCTCCCGGGTCGCGCGGCCGCCGTGGGCGACGCACGTGTCGCGCACGATCTCGTCCTCGAAGTCGAGCACCAGCTCGCCGTCCTTGACGAGGAGCCCGAGGAAGGCGTGGACGTTGCGCGAGTACATCTGGCTCGCGTGCACGGGCATGGTCGCCGGCACGTTCGTGAGGCCGACCACGGTCACGCCTCCGGTGACGATCGTCTCCCCGGGCTGCGTCGCGGCGCAGTTGCCGCCTGCCTCCGCTGCGAGATCGACGATCACCGAGCCCGGGCGCATGCCGCGGACGGCCTCCTCGGTGATCAGCTCCGGCGCCGGGCGGCCGGGGATGAGCGCGGTCGTGATGACCGCGTCCGACTCGGCAGCGTGGCGGGCGATCAACTCCTGCTCGCGCGCGTGCTGGTCCTCGGCGAGCGCGACCGCGTAGCCGCCCACGCCCTCGGCGCCCTCGACGTCGAGCTCGAGAAACGACGCTCCGAGGCTCTCGACCTGCTCCTTCACGACCGGGCGCACGTCGAAGGCCGAGACCACGGCTCCCAGGCGGCGGGCGGTCGCGATCGCCTGGAGGCCCGCGACACCGGCCCCGAGCACGAGCACCTTCGCGGGAGGGATCGTGCCGGCGGCGGTCGTGAGCATGGGGAAGAACTTGCCCAGATGCTCGGCGGCGAGGATGGCCGCCTTGTAGCCGGAGACCGTGCTCTGCGACGACAGCGCGTCCATGGGCTGGGCGCGCGTGACACGGGGAATGACGTCCATGGAGAAGGCGGTGACGCCGCGCGCGGCGAGCACCTGAACGATCTCCGGGTCGACGAGGGGCTGCAGCAGCGCGACGAGCGCCTGGCCCTCGCGTAGCCGCTCGACCTCCTCGGCGGAGGGCTTGCGCACCTTGCAGACGACGTCGGCCTCGCGGTAGAGCTCGTCCGCGGTGACGATGCGGGCACCGACCTCCTCGTAGGCGGAGTCGGCGAACGTCGCTGCCTCGCCGGCGCCCTGCTCGACGATCGTCTCGACGTCTTGATCGGCGAGCCGCCGCGCCGTGTCCGGCACGACGGCCACCCGGGTTTCCCCGGGAGCGCTCTCCTTGGCTACCCCCACCTTCATCTTCGGCGGGGAGTCTAAGAGTTCCCAATGTGGTGGGGCCTCGTCGCCGGGGTGCGATGGTCGTTCCGAGGCAAGGACGCAGGGAGCGTTCGTAGCGAATGAGCTACGGGCGCGACTGAGGACGCCGTCCTCGGGGCGAGCAGCGCGGCCCGGTGGCTCAGCGCCTCACCGCGTTGGGAGCTCTAAGCTGCGAGCGTGGACGGATGGTTGGAAGACGCGTGCGCCAAGCTTGCAGCCGAGGTCGGCGACGAGGCGTCGAGCTACGACCTCTCGCGCTCCCAGGTGGAGGAGCTGCTCGAGCTGGCGCGCATCGCGGCGCACGAAAGCGGCGAGCGGACGAACGCCCCGCTGCTCTGCTACCTCGTCGGGCTCGCCCACGGTCGCCACGGAGGGGACCTGAGCGAACTTGTCGACGCGACCGTCGGCACATCTGCATAGGCTGCGCCGATGCCCGCCCTGAACGGCAGGACGGCAATCGTCACAGGCGCCTCGAGCGGCATCGGCCTGTCCACCGCGCGTGCGCTCGTCGCCGAGGGAGCGCGCGTCGCTCTAGGCGCCCGCCGCACAGAGCGGCTCGAGCAGATCGCGGAGGAGCTCGGCGACCAGCATGTGGTGGCGCCGCTGGACGTCACCGACCCTGAGAGCAGCAAGTCCTTTATCGAAGTGGCCGTAGGCGAGTTCGACAACATAGACATCCTTGTGAACAACGCGGGGCTGGCCCTCGGCAGGACGGAGATCGCGGACGGCTCCGACGAAGACGACGCGATCATGTGGGAGACGAACGTCCTCGGACTGCTGCGCATGACCCGGCTCGTCCTGCCCCACATGGAGGACGGCCGTGGCCACATCGTCAACCTCGGCTCCTGGGCCGGGCGCGAGGCCTATGCGGGCGGCGGCATGTACGTCGGCTCCAAGACGGCTGTGCGCGCGCTCACGTACGTCCTGCGGAAGGAGCTCGTCGGCCGCATCCGCGTGACGACGGTCGACCCCGGGATGGTCGGCGACACGGAGTTCTCCGACGTCCGCTTCGGCGGCGACCAGGAGAAGAAGGCAGCCGTGTACCGGGGCGTCGAGTACCTCACCCCGGACGACATTGCCGACTGCATCCTCTGGTCGTTGACGAGACCTGCCCACGTGGTCATCGACGAGATCGTCGTGAAGCCGCTCAAACAGGCGAGTCAGGACGCGATCGTCAGGGACTGAGGGCGCGCGTGCCGCTCACCATCCTCGAGGGCTCGACCTTCTGCGTCTCGGACGAGCGCGGCGACATCGTCGAGCCGACGATGGGCTTCTTCGCGCACGACACGCGCTTTCTCTCGCGCTGGGCGCTGACGATCAACGGGGCGCGGCCGCTCATGCTCGCCTCGCGCAAGGTGGAGTACTACTCGGCTGCGTTCTTCCTGCGAAACCCGGTCGTCGGCGACCTCGAGAACGACGAGCTCTCGATCGGCCGCGAGCGCTTCGTCGGCGATTCGATGCAGGAGCACATCGTCGTCTCGAACCACTCGCGGCGGCGCATCTCCTTCGACCTCGCGCTCGAGCTCGGCAACGACTTCGCCGACATCTTCGCGGTCAAGGAGTACGACTTCGCGCTCGGCGACCCCGAGCGGGCCAGGCCGCTTCCCCAACCGGTGGCGCCGGTCTACGAGGAAGGCGACAACCAGTTCGTCATCGCGGTCAAGGAGGAGAACTTCCACGGCCTCACGCAGGTCGTCCTCTCCGAGCGCGGCGAGGCCTCGGACTCGACCGTGACCTACCGCGTAGAGCTCGAGCCGCGGGAGAGCTGGCGCCTGCGGGCCGACGTGATCCCCTCGGCCGAGGGAATGCCCGTCGCGGCCGAGATCGTCGAGCGGCGCTTCGGCGACGAGCTCGCCCGCGTGCGCGCGTCGCTTGCAGCTTGGCGCCTGCGCGTCCCGCAGCTCCGCAGCTCCTGGGACGAGCTGACACACACGTTCGGCCGCTCGGTCGCCGACCTGTCCTCGCTGCGCATGGACGAGGACCCGCGCCTGTCCGGCGCACTGCCGGCGGCGGGGATGCCGTGGTTCATGACCGTCTTCGGACGGGACACGATCATCACCTGTCTCCAGACGCTCCTCTTCGGGCCCGAGCTGGCGCAGAACGCGCTCGCCGTCCTCGCCGAGCTGCAGGCGACGGAGGACGACGCGAGCATCGACGCCGAGCCCGGCAAGATCGTCCACGAGGTCAGGCACGGCAAGGGCGCGCACGCGTGGTTCCCCCGCTACTACGGCACCGTGGACGCGACGCCTCTCTACCTCATCCTCCTCTCGGAGGTCTGGCGCTGGACGGACGACGCGGGGCTCGTGCGCGACCTGCGCGAGCCCGCGCTGCGCGCGCTCGAGTGGATCGACGAGCACGGCGACCTGGACGGAGACGGCTTCGTCGAGTACCAGAGGCGCTCGCCGCACGGGCTCCTCCACCAGTCGTGGAAGGACTCGGGCGACTCGCAGCTCTTCCAGGACGGGCGCCACGCCGAGCCGCCGATCGCGCCGTGCGAGGTGCAGGGCTACGTGTACGACGCCAAGGTACGGCTGGCCGAGCTCGCGCGCGAGGTCTGGCGCGAGCGGGAGCTGGCCGAGCGGCTCGAGCGCGACGCCGAGGAGCTGCGCGTGCGCTTCGACCAGGCGTTCTGGTGCGACGCGCGCGGTGGGTACTACGCGCTCGCCCTCGACGGGAACAAGAAGCCCGTGGACTCGCTGACCTCGAACATCGGCCACCTGCTCTGGAGCGGCATCGTCCCGCCGGAGCGGGTCGACGCGGTCGTCGACCAGCTGATGGGGGAGGCGCTCTGGTCGGGCTGGGGCGTCCGCACGATGTCCGCCACCGATGCGGGCTTCAACCCGCTCGCGTACCACAACGGCACGGTGTGGCCGCACGACACGTCGCTGATCGCCTGGGGCCTCGCCCGCTACGGCCGCTGGCCCGAAGCACACCGGATCATCCGGCGGATGCTCGACGCGGCGTCGTACTTCGACTACCAGCTGCCCGAGGTCTTCGCCGGGTTCTCGCGGACGGAAACGCCGTTCCCGATCCCCTATCCGACCGCAGCGCGGCCCCAGGCGTGGGCCGCCGGGTCGCCCGTCCTCCTCCTTCAGCTGCTCCTCGGGCTCGAGCCCGACCACCGCCGCCACGTGCTCGGCACCAACGCGCCCGAGGACGTCCCGGCGTGGGCGGGCTCGATCCGCCTGACCGGCGTCCGCGCCTTCGACCGGACCTGGGACGTGCATCTCGAGGACGGGCGCGTCATGATCGACGAGGCGTGAGGATCGCCATCCTCTCTTCGGTGTGGTTCCCGGTCCCGCCGGCGGGTTACGGGGGGATCGAGTGGGTGGTGTCGCTGCTCGCGGACGGCCTGGCGGACGCGGGCCACGAGGTCACGCTCTTTGCGTCCGGTGACTCGGAGACGAAGGCCGAGCTCGCGTCGGTCTTTCCGACGGCGCCCTCGGAGCAGATCGGGAAGACCGCGACCGAGTTGCGGCACGCGCTCTCCTGCCTCGAGCGGGCGAGCGAGTTCGACATCGTCAACGACCATTCGGGCCCGCTGGCGGCGGCGATCGGCGGTGCGGGCGGGACTCCGCTCGTCCACACGGTGCACGGCCCGCTGACCGGGGCCGACGGGGAGCTCTACGCGTCGCTCGGCCGCGTGGCGCCCGATGTCGGGCTGATCTCGGTCTCGTTGAACCAGCGCCGGCCTCAGCCGGACCTCCACTGGGTGGCGAACTGTCACAACGCCCTCGACCTCGACGCCTACCCGGTGCACTCGTCGCGCGGCGAGTACCTGCTCTTCCTCGGCCGCATGAGCGAGGACAAGGGCTGCCATCGTGCCGTCGAGGTCGCGCTGCAGGCGGGCGTCCCGCTCAAGATCGCCGGGAAGATGCGGGAGCCGGCCGAGCGCGAGTACTTCGAGGCGTACGTCGCGCCGCACCTCGGCGACGGGATCGAGTACCTGGGCGAGACGAGCCACGGCAAGAAGGTCGCGCTGCTCCAGAACGCGCGGGCGACGCTCTTCCCCATCGAGTGGGAGGAGCCGTTCGGGCTCGTGATGATCGAGTCCATGGCGTGCGGGACGCCCGTGATCGCCACGCGCTGGGGCGCCGTGCCCGAGGTGATCGAGCACGGGCGGTCGGGGATCGTCGTCGACGACTACCGCGAGATGGCCGACGCCCTCCCCGACGCTGACCGGATCGAGCTGATGGACTGCCGCCGGTCGGTCGAGGAGCGCTTCTCGGCCGCGCGCATGGTGCGCGACTACGAGGAGGCCTACTCCGCCGTCCTCGAGGGAACCCCCGCGCGCTCCGAGGTGTAGGGGCTGTGTGGACCGACGGCTCCTTCTGCTCGGGCTGAGCGCGCTGCTCGTCGCCTCGTGCGACGGGGGTGGGGGCGAGACCGAGACGGCGTCCGCGCCCGCGCCCCTGCCTCCGCCGGTCGGCCGGCTGACGGTCTCGGTGGACGACGACATCGCGGTCGTCGAGGCCGATGGAAGCGGCCGCCAGGTCGTTGTAGTTGCGCCGGGCCCCCAGTTCGACTCCGACTGGTCGCCCGACGGCTAGTGGCTCGTCTACCGGGACTCGCGCACCGGGGTCAACGTCAACGACGAGATCTATGTCTCTTCTGCGGACGGATCCGGTGCGCGCAATCTGACCGCGAGCCCGACGAACGAGTGGTCGCCGGCCTGGTCGCCGGACGGCAAGCAGATCGCGTTCGCCTCGGACCGGGAGGGCGAGCTGCGGATCTTTGTGATGGCCGCCGACGGCTCCGGCGTCCGGCGCGTCACCGACATCTGGGGCGAGTATCCGGCCTGGTCGCCGGACGGGACGCAGATCGCCTTCGCCTCGCACGTGGGCGGGGCGAGCCTGCATGGTGACCCGAACTACGACGTCTTCGTCGTCGACGTAGACGGAAGCGGTCTCCGGCAGCTGACGGAGAGCCCTGCCTACGACATGTACCCGACCTGGTCGCCGGACGGGACGCAGATCGTGTTCCATTCGACCCGGGACACGCCGGAGGACTTCGAGCCGCCGGCGTACGACCTGGAACGGACGGCCGACTTCGATGTGTTCGTCATTCCGGCCGAGGGCGGCCGTGCCCGCAACCTCTCGCGCGACCCTGGACGGCCGCAGAAGTTCCCGGACTGGTCGCCCGACGGGCGCTGGCTTGCGGTCGACGAGGAGGGCTTGGTCGTCTTCGTCCCGACGGACGGGTCGGCGCGAATCGCGCGCCCGGACGGGCTGATCGGCAACTTCCCGGCCTGGGCGCCGGGGTAGGAGCTAAGCCGAGGACTTCGAGCCGACCGCGGCGAGCGCCTGCTCGAGGTCGGCCACGAGGTCGGAAGCTGACTCGATCCCGACGGAGAGCCGGATGAGATTGCCCGGCGTCGCGTACGCCGACTCGGCGGTCGAGGCGTGGGTCATGTGCGCGGGCACCTCGATGAGGCTCTCGACGCCGCCGAGGCTCTCCGCGAGGGTCCAGACCTTCGTGCGGCGGACGATCGCCGTTGCCTCCTCCTCGCTTCCCGCGAGGAAGGAGATCATCCCGCCGAAGTCGCGCATCTGGCGCGCCGCGATGTCGTGGCCCGCGTGGTCGGGGAGCCCGGGGTAGTACACCTTCTCGACAGCGGGGTGCTCGGCGAGGAGTGCGGCGACAGCGCGGGCATTCTCGCAGTGCCGTTCCATGCGGATGGCCAGCGTCTTCAGGCCGCGGAGGACGAGCCAGCAGTCGAACGGGCCCGGCACCGCGCCGAGGGACTTCTGCAGGAACTTGAGCCGCTCGGCGACGGTCGGGTCGTTGGTCGAGGCGAAGCCCCCGATCACGTCCGAGTGACCGCTGAGGTACTTCGTGGTCGAGTGGACGACGACGTCGGCGCCCAGCTCGTGCGGGCGCTGGAGAAACGGTGTCGCGAAGGTCGAGTCGACGACCACCATCGCCCCCGCCGCGTGGGCGGCTTTCGCTGCCTTCTCGATGTCGATCAGGTTCAGGAGCGGGTTCGTCGGCGTCTCCAGCCAGACGATGCGGGTGGACTCGTCGAGGTGCTCCTCCAGCCCGGCGTCGATCTCGGCCGCCGAGAGGAATGTGAAGCGGTAGCCCTTCGGCTCGTACACCTGGGAGAACATGCGATACGTGCCGCCGTAGACGTCGTTCACGGAGATGACGTGGTCGCCGGGCTCGAGGAGGTGCATGATCGTGGTCGTCGCGCCGAGCCCCGACGAGTACGCGAGCCCGTGGTCGGCGCCCTCGAGCGACGCGAGGCAGGTCTCGAGCGCCGTCCGTGTCGGGTTCCCCGCGCGTGAGTAGTCGTAGCCCTTGTTCACCCCGACGTCGTCCTGGAGGTAGGTCGACGTCTGGTAGATCGGCGTTATGACCGCCCCGGTCGCCGGGTCGGGCTCCTGCCCGTCATGAATCGCACGCGTCTCGAAATCCACAGCCTCAGTCTACGCAGCCCGTCCCCTCCGGACACGTCCCGGTGCCAGGCACTCGGCCGTGTCCGCCGGGGACACCGCCTCGCATGGTTGTGCGTCGTTCGTGCATCTGTTTGTCCCGCCCGGCCATGGCGAAGTGCCTGGCACCGGGACATGGCTCTAAGGACTAGACGCCGTCGGTGGAGGCGCGGCCGTGCGCGAGGTACTCGAGGAGGTCCGCGCGGCTGAGGACGCCGACGGGCTTTCCGGCTCGTGCGACGACGACGGCCGGGTTGCCTGCCGAGAGATCGGCGAAGACGGTATCGACGGACTCGTCGATCTCCACGGCCGGAAGCGGCGGCTCCATCGCCGCCGCCACCTCTTCGCCCAGCGAGTCCGGGCTGCGGAAGACGCGCTCGAAGAGGCCGCGCTCGCGGATCGAGCCGACGAGGTCGGCGAGCGACTCCGCGTCCTCATGGCGCAGGACGGGGATCTGAGAGATCCCGTAACGCTGCATGAGGTCGACGGCATCGCCGATCCGCTGGTGGGATTGGACGGTGACGAGCTCCGGGACGTCGGGCTCCTGACGCCGCTTGAACGCCAGCACCTGCTCGATCGTGGGCGCGGGCGCCGCGCGCTCGAGGAAGCCGTGCTCCATCAGCCAGTTGTCGTCGTAGAGCTTCGAGAGGTAGCCGCGGCCGGAGTCCGGGATCAGCGTCACGATCGTCGAGCCGACGCCGAGGCGCTTGGCGATCTCGAGCATTGCCCACACCGCCGTTCCCCCGGAGCCGCCGACGAGCAGCCCCTCCTCGCGTGCGAGCCGCCGGGCGGTGCGGAACGAGTCGCCGTCGGACACCATGACGTACTCGTCCAGGAGCGAGGGGTCGAACGTGGTCGGCCAGAAATCCTCGCCGATGCCTTCCACGAGATACGGGTGCACGTTGTCCGGCTGCGAGAAGATCGAGCCCTCCGGGTCGGCGCCCACGACGAGCAGGTCGGGCTTCCGTTCCCGCAGGAAGCGCGCCGTTCCGGAGATGGTGCCGCCGGTTCCGACCGAGAACACGATCGCGTCGATCTCACCGCCCGTCGCCTCCCAGATCTCCGGCGCCGTCGTCTCGTAATGCGCCTGCGGGTTCGCCTGGTTCGAGTACTGGTCGGGCTTGAACGCGCCCGGGATCTCCTCGGCCAGCCGGTTGGAGACCGAGTAGTAGCTCTCCGGCGACTCAGGCGGCACCGCCGTCGGGCAGATGACGACCTCGGCGCCGTAGCCGCGCAGGAGCGCCCGCTTCTCCTCGGCGATCTTGTCCGGCATCACGAACACGCAGCGGTAGCCTTTGATCGCCGCGGCGATCGCGAGGCCGACGCCGGTGTTGCCGCTCGTCGGCTCGACGATCGTCCCGCCCGGGCGCAGCTTCCCCTCGCGCTCGGCGGCCTCGACCATCCGGATCCCGATGCGGTCCTTCACGCTCCCGCCCGGGTTCATGTACTCGAGCTTGGCGAGCAGCGTCGCCCCAAGCTCGCTCCCGACGCGCTGGAGGCGCACGAGCGGCGTGTTCCCGACGAGGTCGAGGACGGTCGGATACTCGGGCGCCACGGTGTTAAGCGTAGTCCAGTGCCCTAATGCCGGAAGTGGCGGCGGGACGTGAAGACCATGACCGCACCGGTTGACCCGATCGCCTCCACGACCTCGTCGTCGCGCTTCGAGCCTGCGGGCTGGATGAAGCCGGTGACGCCGGCGTCGATCGCAAGCTGCGGGCCGTCGGCGAACGGGAAGAACGCATCCGAGGCGAGCGACGCGCCCTGGAGGTCGTGGCCGTGCTCGGCGGCCTTCTCGAGCGCGAGGCGGACAGCGTCGACCCGGCTCATCTGGCCGCCGCCGATCCCGATCGCCTGGAGACCCTTCGCGATCACGATCGCGTTCGAGGCGACGTGCTTGGCGACCCGCCACGCGAAGAGAAGGTCGCCCCAGCCGTTCTCGTCCGGGTGCCGCTCCGTGACGACGCTCATGCCTTCCCGGTCGTCGATCTCCGTGTCGGCGTCCTGGACCAGGAACCCGCCGGTCACGCGGCGATAGTCGCGGTCGCCGGGGGTCGCGCCGCGCCGCTCGCGGTCGCGCAGGATCCGCAGCGACTCCCTGGCGGCGAGCGCCGCCACAGCGTCGTCGTCGTAGTCGGGCGCGATCAGCACCTCGACGAACTGCTCGGCGAGGCGTGCGCCGAGCTCGGCGGACACCTTGCGGTTGAGCGCGACAACGCCGCCGTAGGCCGAGACAGGGTCAGAGGCGAGGGCCTTCTCATACGCCTCCTCGAGGGTCGCAGCCACGGCGCAGCCGCACGGGTTTGCGTGCTTGACGATCGCGCAGCACGGCAGTGTGAACTCGCGCACGACCGCCCGCGCGGCGTCGAGGTCGTTGAGGTTGTTGAACGAGAGCTCGCGCCCGCCGAGCTGCTCGACGCGCGAGAGGAGGTGGCGGCGGACGCCGGCCTCGGCGTAGTACGCCGCCCGCTGGTGCGGGTTCTCGCCGTAGACGAGCTCGTCCATGCGTTCGAGCGAGAGCAGGAGCTGCGGCGGGAACGTCTCGATGTCCGCAAACCACGACGCGATCGACGCTTCGTACGCCGCCGTGTGGGCGAAGGCCTCGGCCGCGAGCCGCCGGCGGGCGTCCAGCTCGACGCCGCCGTTGCGGAGCTGGTCGAGGATCTCGCCGTACCGTTCGGGCTCGCAGAGAGGGACGACGTCGACGAAGTTCTTGGCGGCCGCGCGGAGGAGCGCCGGCCCCCCGATGTCGATCATCTCGACGGCGTCCTCCTCGCGGACGTTGCGCCGCGCGGTCACGCTCTGGAACGGGTAGAGGTTGACGCAGACGAGGTCGAACGTGCGGATGCCCTGCTCGCGCAGCTCGTCGAGGTCGACCTCCTTGCCGCGGCGCGCGAGGATCCCCGCGTGGATGCGCGGGTGGAGTGTCTTCACCCGACCGCCCAGGAGCTCGGGCACGTCCGTCAGCTCTTCCACCGGGACGACGTCGATCCCCAGCTCCGCGATGTACGCGGCCGTGCCGCCGCTCGCCACGATCTCGATGCCCATGTCGTTGAGCCCGCGCGCGAACACGTCGAGGCCGTCCTTGTCGAACACGGAGATCAGCGCGCGGGATACCTGCATGCTGGGACTAGGAGCGTAAGGCCCCGGCCAGATAGAGGCGCACGGCCTCGGGCAGGAGCCGGTGCTCGACCGCGTGGATGCGCTCGCGCAACGTCTCGGGTGTGTCGCCCGACTCCACGGGCACGGCCTCCTGGAAGATCGCCGGCCCCGAGTCCACGCCCTCGTCCACGAAGTGCACCGTCACACCGGTCTCGGGCACGCCGGCCGCGAGGGCATCCTCGATCGGCGTCGTCCCGGGGAAGGCAGGGAGGAGCGACGGATGGACGTTGATCGCCGTCCAGCGCGCGACGAAGGCCGGCGTGAGGAGGTGCATGTAGCCGGCGCACACCACGAGCTCGACGTCCAGGCCGGCGAGCCAGTCGCTCATCTCGAGGTCGCGCTCTTCCCGCGACGAGTAGTCGTCGAGCGCGAAGACGCGGGTCGTGATCCCGGCGCGCTGCGCTCGTTCAAGCGCCCCCGCCCCGGCGACGTTCGACGCGACCGCGGCGATCGGGAGCTGCTGGTCGATGAGCGCCTGGAGGTTCGAGCCGCGTCCCGAGACCAGGACGCCGATCACGCCTCGTCCGCCCAGGCGACGCCCTCGAGCCTCTCCTCGAGCCGCCCGATCACCGGGAAGCCGGCGCCTTCCGCCCCGTCCGCGGGCACGACCGCGCAGAAGCCGATGCCGAGGTTGAACACGCTTCGCTGCTCCTCCTCGGACACGCCGCGCTCGTCCAGCCAGGCGTAGACCGGCGGTCGGTCCCAGGCCGCAGGGTCGATCCGTGCGCCGAGGCCCGCGGGCAGAACGCGCGGCAAGTTTCCGGGGATGCCGCCGCCCGTGACGTGGGCGAGCGCGCGCACGTCGCAGTGCTGCCGTAAGCCGCGAAGGTCCCCAAGGTAGAGCGGCGTCGGCGGGAGCAGCAGGTCGGCGTCGACGTCGTCGTCGCCGAGCACCCGGCGCACGAGCGTGAACCCGTTCGCGTGCAGGCCCGAGGACGGCAGGCCGAGCACGGCGTCGCCGGGCTCGCAACGAGAGCCGTCCACGAGGTCGGAGCGGCGCACGAGCCCGACCATCGTCCCGGCGAAGTCGATCTCGCCCTCGCGGTAGATGCCGGGCAGCTCCGCGGTCTCGCCGCCGAGGATCGCGCACCCAGCGGCGCGGCAGACCGAGGCGGCGCCCTCTACGAGCTCGGCGACCTCCGCCAGTTCGAGAGTGCCCGCGGCCGCGTAGTCGAGGAAGAACAGCGGCTCGGCGCCGGTGGTGGCGAGGTCGTTCGCGCAATGCGCTGCGAGGTCGACGCCCGCGTCGAAGAGACGCCCGGCCCTGCGCGCGAGGATGAGCTTCGTGCCGACCCCGTCGGTTGTCGCGGCCAGGAGCCGGTCGTCGTCGAGCGCGAACAGGCCCGCGAACGAGCCGAGGTGGCCTTCGACAGCGTCCGTCCGGGTCGATTCGACGGCCGCCCGCAGCCGCTCGACCACCTCCTCGGCCTTGGCCAGCGAGACGCCGGCCTCGCCGTACGAGCTCACAGCAGGACCTCGGCGACGAGCTCGGGCCGGCCCTCGGGCCCACCGGGCTCGAAGCGGATGAGCGTGTCGCCGACGAGCACGTCGGTGTCCAGCCGGTCGACACCGAGGATCTCCGAGAGCGCGACGGCCTTCTCCTCGGGGTCCTGCGCCCGCAGGTGGAGCTCGCCCAGCCGCAGCTCGTCGACGTTGCCGAGGAGATCTTCGATCCACTCGCGCGGCGGGTGGATCTCGAGCCGGTATCCGGCCTCCGTGGCGATGAACGTCCGCTTGCCCGGGTGGTCCTGGATCTTGAGGCCGAGGTCGGCCGCGCGCTCGAGTGCCTCGGTGAAGCCGTCGTCGTCGAGTGCGATGCCGATGTGATCGACGCGCGGGTGCTCCCAGTGGCCCGGCTGAAGCACCACGTTGACCGCGCCGCGGGCCAGCTCGACGAGCCGCAGGCGGAAGCCCATCGAGTCGAGCTCCTCCCACGACGTGCCCGCCTCGAACCACTCCGAGGCCTCGCCCTTCCAGCCGTACCGGCCGAGGAGGCCGAAGCCGAGCTTGCCGAGGTAGCGGGCCTCGAGGAGCCTCACCTTGCTCGTCACGAGGTGGTAATGGAAGAGCTGCACGGGCCCCAACCATCGTAACCGGCGGGCCTTACGGGAACCCCCGCGAGCATCTACGATGCAGCCGACCCGCCCGAGGAAGGAGACGTATGTCGAGCACGCCGCCGCCCCCTCCGCCCCCGCCGCAGAGCTACGAACGGCCGTACTACGGCGTGCCCGCCGTGCCGGCGCCGCCGGGAGAGCTGATCGTCTTCCTCGTCGCGTGGGTGGTCGCGCTCATCGTCACGCTCGGCGCCGACGACGTGGGCTGGAACCAGTTCCTCCTGGCGACCGTGTTCCTCTCCGCCGCCTACATCATCGCGCGCGGCATCGCCAAGGCGGGCAAGGTCTACGAAGGCCGTTAACCAGGCCGCGTTTCTGGCCGAAAAGTAGAAACGGCGGCGGGATCCCCGTTGCCTCGCGGCGCGTAGCGGCGTAGCGTTTGGCCCCCGTGTCGAAATGGGCGACATGCTGACGGTTCGCGACCTCGCGAACATGGCGGGTCTCGAGCTCTCGGTCGCGGCGGGCGCCGACGGGCTGGCCAACGAGGTCAGCTGGCTCCACGTCTCGGAGCTGACCGACCCCACGGAGTTCCTCGAGGGCGGCGAGTTCCTGCTCACCACCGGCCTGGGCGTGGGCGACGAGGCGACGACCCAGCGTGCGTACGTGCGCCGCCTGGCCAAGCACGGTCTTTCCGGGCTCGGCTTCGGAATCGGGTTCGGCTTCCCCGACGTGCCGGCGCCCATGGTCGAGGAGGCCGACAAGCTGTCCTTCCCGACGATCGCGGTCCCGTACGAGCTGCCGTTCGTCGCCATCACGAAGGCGGCGTTCTCCCATCTGGCCGGCGAGCAGCTCGAGCAGCTCACGCGCGCGCTCGCGGTGCACGAGCGCCTCGCAGACGCGGTCATCCGGGGACGCGGGCTCCAGGCGCTCCTCGCAGTCGTGTGCAACCACCTGGACTGCAGCCTCGCGCTCGTCGACGAGAGCGGGCGGGTGGTGAGCGAGCGCCATGGAGGGCGTCGCCTCTCCTTCGAGGGCGCGCTCGAGCTGCCGGTCGTCGCGGGCGGCGAGGTGGCCACGCTCCGGGCGGCGCGCGAGGGCAGGCCGTTCGAGGAGTACGACAAGCTCGTGCTCCACCACGGCCAGACTGCCCTTGCCTTCGAGCTGTCTCGGCGACGCGCCGTCAGCGCAGCCGAGCTCCGCCTCGCGGGCGACCTCCTCGAGGATCTCGAGGGCGAAAGGCTCGACGACCGCGAGACGGGCAGGCGGATGGCCGCCTTCGGCCTCGAACCGGGCGAGAGCTACGCCGCCCTCCTCGCCGCGCCGCGCAACGGGCAGAGCGGCGAGCAGGTGCGCCGCGAGGTGGCCGAGGAGCTCGACCGCCGCGGCGTGCGCTACCTGTCGACAGCCAGGCGCGACCGGGCGGCGTTCCTCGTCGAGGCGGCCGGCGAGGAGGAGATCATCGGGCTCGCCGAGACGATCGTGAGGGCCGGCCCGCACGCGCGTGTGGGGGTGGGCAGGCCCGCTCTCGGCCGTGCGCTCGGGCGCAGCCTGCTCGAGGCGCGTGCGGCGCTCGACAGCGCCGCCGGCGAGGTGGCCTCCTACCGAGATCTCGGCTCGCTCGAGCTCCTGCTCAGTCTCCCCGACGCGGCGCTCGAAGCGTTCGTCGACCGGGTCCTCGGCCCCGCGGCGGACAGCGCAAGGCTGATGGAGTCCCTGACCGCCCTGCTCGACTCGGGCTGTCGCTGGAGCGACGCCGCCGAGCAGCTCGGCGTCCACCGGCATACGCTGCGGTACCGCATGGAGAGACTGCGCGAGCAGACCGGGCGCCATCCGGACGATCCGGAGGAGCGCATGGAGCTCTGGCTCGCGGTCAAGGCCAGGCAGGCCCTCGCGGCCAGGAACGGAAGGAGCGCGACTGCATGACGACGACGACCACGGATCACCTCTGGCGCCACTTCACACCCGCCGGTGCGAGCCGGCTCGTGATCGAGCGTGCGGAGGGCTGCTACATCTGGGACAACGAGGGGAACCGCTACCTCGACGCTCTCTCCGCCCTCTACTGCGTCAACATCGGCTACGGGCCCTGGCCCGAGATCGCCGAGGCGGCCAAGCGGCAGGTCGAGACCCTGCCCTTCTTCACGAACTGGGTCGGGTTCGCCACGCCCCCGTCCGTCGAGCTGGCCGAGAAGGTGACCGAGCTCGTCCCCATCGACGTCGGGCGGATCTTCTTCGTCGGCGGCGGCTCCGAGGCGATCGAGTCGGCGCTCAAGATCGCGCGCCAGTACCACCGGCTGCGCGGCGAGCCGACCCGCTACAAGTTCATCACGCGACGCAGCGCCTACCACGGGACGACGATGGGCGCGCTCTCGATCAACGGGAGCCCCGCGCTGCGGACGCAGTTCGAGCCGCTTCTGCCCGGCTGCCTGCGCGCGCCGATGCCGTATCGCTACCGCTGCCCGTACTGCTCGGACAAGCCCGAGTGCACGCTTCGCTGCGCGGACGAGATCGACGCCATCGTCGTCAACGAGGGGCCGCAGACGGTCGCGGCCGTGATCCTCGAGCCGGTGCAGAACTCGGCAGGATCGATCACGCCGCCGCCCGGGTATTTCGAGCGCGTTCGCGAGATCTGCGACGAGCACGGGCTCCTGCTCGTGGCCGACGAGATCATCTGTGGCTTCGGGCGGGTCGGCGACTGGTTCGGCTCGACGCGCTATGGGATCGAGCCGGACATGATGACCCTGGCCAAGGGCATCACTTCCGCGTACGCGCCGCTCGGCGCCGTCGTGGCGGCCCCGCAGGTCGTCGAGCCGTTCTTCTCCGAGCCGGCGACCGCGTTCGTCCACGGGATCACGTTCGGCGGCCACCCGCTCTCGTGTGCGATCGGGCTGGCGAACCTGGAGGTCTTCGAGCGCGAGAACCTCGTCGAGCGCTCGGACCGCCTCGGGAAGGAGCTCCGCGCCCGCTGCGACCAGCTCATGGCCGACCACCCCATGGTCGGCGACGTGCGCGGAGACGGCTACTTCTACTCGCTCGAGCTCGTGAAGGACAAGGAGACGAAGGAGACCTTCACGCCGTCCGAGCGCGACGAGCTGATCAAGAAGGTGATGACGCCGCGTGCCCGCGAGCTCGGCGTCTACATGCGCTTCGACGATCGTGGCGAGACGTGCGCGCAATTTGCGCCGCCCCTCGTCGCCGGCCCCGAGGAGTTCGACGAGATGGTCGGAGTCCTGCGCCAGGTGCTCGACGAGGCGTGGGACAGAGTCAACGTCAAGGTCTAGGCAAGAAAGGAAGTTCGATGGCGATCACGGTCAGGACACTGCAGAACTTCGTCGGCGGCGAATGGGTCGACGCGACGAGCGACGAGGCACGCGAGATCGTCTCCCCGGTCACGGGCGAGAAGCTCGCGGACGCGCCCAACGCCAGCGAGGCGGACATCGTTGCCGCGGCGAAGGCAGCGCGGGAGGCACAGCCGAAGTGGGCCGCGCTCTCGGCCTGGGAGCGGGCCGAGGTCTGCCACAAGATCGCCGACCTCATCGAGGAGCGGAAAGAGGACTTCGCGCGTGAGCTCTCGCTCGAGCAGGGCAAGCCGTTCACGGCCGAGGCGATCCCGGACATCGACGAGACGGCCGAGAACTTCCGGCTCGCCGCCGAGGACGTCAAGCGCATGGAGACGGCGATCATCCCCTCCCAGGACGTCAACAAGCGGATCCTGACCTTCCGGAAGCCGAACGGTGTCTACGCGTCGATCACTCCGTGGAACTTCCCCACGCTGATCCCGGTCGAGCTGATCGCGCCCGGGATCGCGGCCGGGAACACGATGGTGTGCAAGCCGTCCGAGTGGACGCCGATCGCGATGGCGAACTTCATGCAGATCATGGCTGACGCCGGGCTGCCCGAGGGCGTCGTCAACGTCATCTACGGAGACGGCAAGGTCGGCGAGCGCCTGATCACCGACGAGAACATCGACTGCGTCGGCTTCATCGGCTCGCACACGACGGCGGAGAAGATCGTGCGCGCCGCCGGACTGAAGCGTTCGCTGATAGAGGCGAGCGGCAACGGGCCGGTCGTGGTCTGCGCCGACGCCGACCTCGAGGCAGCGGCGAAGGGGGCCGTCTACGGCGGCTTCTTCTGCGCCGGCCAGGTGTGCTGCGCGACCGAGCGCGTGCTCGTCGACAAGCGCGTGCACGACGACTTCCTCGCCGCCGTGGTCAAGGAGGCACAGGGCTGGACGCTCGGCGACCCGTTCGACGACGACACCCTCGTCGGGCCGATGAACAACGAGCCGACGGCGCAGAAGATGGACGCCCACCTCGAGGACGCCGTGTCCAAGGGCGCCGAGATCGTCCTCGGCGGCGAGCGCGACGGCGGCCGCCCGACCGGGCTCTACTACCAGCCGACCGTCGTCGACGGCGTCGGGGTCGACACGCTCATCAACCGCGACGAGACGTTCGGGCCCATCGTCCCGCTCATCACGGTGGCTGACGACGACGAGGCGCTGGCCGTCGCCAACGACTCGCATCTCGGTCTCCAGGCGGCCGTCTACACGACGAGCCTGAAGCGCGCGTTCCGCTTCCTCGACAACCTCCAGGTCGGCAACGTGGTCGTCAACGACTCGACCGACTACTGGGAGGCCCACGAGCCCTTCGGCGGTGCCTCCGGCACGCGCACCGGCTGGGGCCGCATCGGCGGCCGCTACACCATGCTCGACATGACCGACCTGAAGACCGCCGTCCTCGACGTCGGCGGCCTGGACTAGTCCTCACCGGCCATGCCCGGGGTCAGACCCCGGGCATGGCTCGGCTCGGCAGTTTCCCCAGGCCGCCGGGACACGGCCAGGTGCCTTCGTCCGCTCAACCTCTGCGTTGTGGGCCTACTTGGCCGTCCACAGGTACCCGCGGTTCTCACCGTCCACTGCGTCCACGGCCGGGGTCAGACCCCGGCCGTGGCTCCAAGGGACACGCGGGGTCGTGACGGGCGTGCCGGTTAGACGGGCGTCCGCTCAAAACGGAGCTTCGCGAGGCGGAGGTTCTCGGGGATCCGCGTCGGATAGCTCTTCGTCAGGCAGGCGCGGCAGAAGGAGTCCGCCGGCCGGCGGGTCGCGTCCTGGAGCCCGTCGAGCGACAGGTAGGCAAGCGAGGTGGCGCCGATCTCCGCCCGCACGTCCTCGACCTCGCGGTCGGCGGCGATCAGCTCGTCCTGGCCGGCCATGTCGATTCCGTAGAAGCAGGGCGAGACGATCGGCGGCGACGAGACGCGCACGTGCACTTCGAGCGCGCCGGACTCGAACAACATCGCCACGATCTGGCGCGTGGTCGAGCCGCGGACGATCGAGTCGTCGACGACGACCACCCGCTTTCCGCGAACCTCGCCGAGCGGGTTGAACTTCATGCGCACGCCCCTCTCGCGGAGCCCCTGGTCGGGCTGGATGAACGTGCGCCCGACGTAGCGGTTCTTGATCAGCCCTTCCTGGAACGGGATCCCGCTCGCGCGTGCAAAGCCGATCGCCGCCGGGGTGCCCGAATCGGGGATCGCCATGACGAGATCTGCCTCGGCAGGGGACTCCTCCGCGAGCCGCTCGCCCATCCGCACCCGAGCGCCGTGCAGCTCGACGCCGCGAAGGGTCGAGTCGGGCCGCGCGAAGTAGATGAACTCGAAGATGCAGAGCGCGCCGCCGTCGCGCGGCTCGACCGCCTGCTCGGTGCGCACGCCGTCGGCGTCGGCAACGACCAGCTCCCCGGGCTGCAGCTCCCGGACGGCGTCGGCGCCGATCAGGTCGAACGCGCAGCCCTCGGACGCGAGCACGCAGTCGTCCTCGAGCTGCCCGAGCGCGAGCGGCCTGATCCCGTCGGGATCGCGGAAGCCGACCAGCTTGCCCTCGGAGAGGAGAACGGCCGCGAAGGCGCCCTCGATCCGCGCCATCGTTGCGGCGACCGCCTCCTCGAGCGGCCGCTCGTCGCGCGCGATCAGCGCGGCGATCACCTCGGTGTCGGAGGTCGACGTCAGCCGGGCGCCGGCGGCGAGGAGCTCCGAGCGGAGCTCCTCCGTGTTCGTCAGGTTGCCGTTGTGCGCGAGCGCGACGGTTCGCGCCGGGCCGTGGTGAACCATCGGCTGCGCGTTGGCCCAGTGCGTGGATCCGGTCGTCGAATAGCGGCAGTGCCCGATGGCGGTCTCCCCGCCGAGGCCCTGGAGCTTCTGTTCGGAGAAGACCTGCGAGACGAGGCCCATGTCGCGCAGAACCGTCAGCCGGCCGGCGTCGGAGACGGCGATGCCGGCCGACTCCTGGCCGCGGTGCTGGAGCGCGAACAGACCGAAGTAGGAGATGCGCGCGACGTCGCGGTCGGCAGCGTGGATGCCGAAGATCCCGCACATCAGGCGACCGCTCCTTCGTAGGCCTCTCGCAGCTCCGCGAGCGGGATCCCGAGCAGAGAGCCGCCGCGCACGACCCCGATCCGCTGCAGGCGAGCTCCCTCGAGCCCTTCGGCTCGCTCGGGCGAGCACGCGATCACGGCGCGCCCGGCGCCTTCGCCGAACCAGGCGAGCGCGTCGTCCTCGAGGTCGACGTCCGCGCCGATTCCGGAGTGGAGCGCGAGCTCGGCGAGCGCCACGGCGAGCCCGCCGTCGGAGACGTCGTGCGCCGCCGTGAGCAAGGCGGTCGAGCGCCAGAGAAAGTGCACGAGCGCCGCCTCGCCCACGTAGTCGAGCGGGGCGGGACGGCCGGCAGGGCCCCCGAGGAAGCGCGCCTGGTACTCGGAGCCGTCGAGCGAGACCTCCTCGCCCCCGGCGACGAGGACGACGTCGCCCTCCTGCCAGGCGCCCGGCACCGCACGCACGTCCGGGACGAGCCCGACGCAGCCGACGACGGGGGTCGGGTGGATCGCGCGGCCGTCGGTCTCGTTGTAGAGGGACACGTTCCCCGAGACGACCGGGATCCCGAGCACCTCGCACGCGCGGGCCATGCCCTCGATCGCCTCGGCGAGCTCCCACGCGACCTCCGGCTTCTCCGGGTTGCCGAAGTTGAGGCAGTCGGTCGCTGCCAGAGGGCGCCCACCGGCACAGGCGACGTTGCGGGCAGACTCGAACACGGCGCGCGCCCCGGCGGCCCGCGGGTCGAGAGGCGCTGCCCGGCCGGGGCCGTCCAGGGAGACGGCCAGGCCTCGCAGCGAAGGCCGGAGCCGCAGGACTGCGGCATCCAGCCCGGGCCGGCGCACGGTCCGCGAGCCGACGAGGTGGTCGTAGCGCTCGTAGACCGACCGGCGGCTGCGGACGTTCGGCGAGGCGAGGAGCGCGAGGAGCTCGTCGCGCTCGGCGCGAATCGTCGGGTGCTCGATCGGCGTTTCGAGCGCCCTGGGCTGTGTCTCGAGCCGGTAGCGCGGCGTGTCCTCGGTGAGGTGGCTGACGGGGATCGCGCCGACCTCCTCCTCGTCGTGGAACGCGCGCAGGAGACCGGAATCCGTGACGACGCCGATCTCGGCGCAATGGAGCTCCCAGCGGGCGCAGACCTGCTCGACGGCGGCGAGTCCCTGCGGCGACACGACGGCGACCATCCGCTCCTGGCTCTCGGAGATCATGATCTCGACCGGCTCGAGGTCGGGCTCGCGCAGCGGGACCCGGTCGAGGTGAACGTCGATGCCGGCGCCACCGCGCCCGGCCATCTCGGCCAGCGAGGAGGCCAGCCCGGCGGCGCCGAGATCCTGGAGGGACTCGACGAGGCCGCCCTCGACCAGCTCCAGGCTCGCCTCGATCAGCTTCTTGCCCGTGAACGGATCGCCGATCTGGACGGTCGGGCGCTTGTCCTCGTCCTCGTCGGAGAGCTCCTGGCTCGCCAGGACGCTTGCCCCGCCGATCCCGTCGCGGCCCGTGGTCGCGCCGTAGAGCACGACGAGGTTGCCGGCGCCGCTCGCCTGTGCCCGGGTCAGCCGGTCGGCGGGCAGGAGCCCGACGCACATCGCGTTGACGAGCGGGTTCGACTCGTACGCGTCGTCGAACACCGCTTCGCCGCCGACCGTCGGGACGCCGACGCAGTTGCCGTAGTGCCCGATCCCGCCGACGGCGCGGTCGAACTCGAAGCCGGGCGCGCCGAAGCGGAGCCCGTCGAGCAGCGCGACGGGACGCGCCCCCATGGCGACGATGTCCCGGAGGATCCCGCCGACGCCGGTCGCAGCGCCCTGGAACGGCTCGACGGCGGACGGGTGGTTGTGGCTCTCCACCTTGAACGCGCACGCGAGCCCGTCGCCGAGGTCGACGACGCCTGCGTTCTCGCCCGGGCCCTGCAGCACGGCCGGCCCCTCGGTCGGGAAGCGGGCAAGCAGCGGCGCGGAGTGCTTGTACCCGCAGTGCTCGGACCACAAGAGGGAGAAGACGCCCAATTCGAAGTCGTTCGGGTCACGCCCGAGCAGACCCCGGATTCGGTCGAGCTCCCCGTCTGTGAGGCCGAGCGCGCGGTGGAGCGGCTGTTCCGCCACGGAGCTCAAGGGAGAGCTCCACTCTATCGCCCGGGGAGGATGCGAGCGGGTAGGGCGATCGCCCGTAGGTAGCCTCTGGGCATGGTCCGCGGCTACGTCCCTCTCCTCGCGATCGTCGCCGCGGTCTGGGGCTCGTCGTACCTCTTCATCAAGGTCGCGGTCGACGAAGTCGAGCCGACGGCGATGATGTTCTTCCGCCTCGTGCTCGCCTCGGCCGTGCTCGTTCCGGTGCTCGCGTGGCATGTCGGCGGGCGCCGCGCGGTCTCCGACATGCGGGGCCTCGGGTGGAAGGCCTGGGCGATCGGGTTCCTGAACGCGGCGTTCCCGTTCACGCTCATCGCCTGGGGCGAGAAGTACGTCGACTCCGGCGTCGCGGCGATCGCGAACGCGTCCGTGCCGATCTTCGTCGTCATCCTCGCGTTCTGGTTCAACCCGAGCGAGCGCGTTCGCGGGGTGCGGCTCGCGGGCATACTCGTCGGCCTGGCGGGGGTCGCGGTCCTCACCGGCCTGCATCCGGAAGGTGGCTGGTGGGCGATCGCCGGCACGCTCGCAATCGTGGTCGCCTCGCTCTCCTACGCGGCCGCGAATCACTTTGTCCAGCACAACTTCTCGCAGACGATGCCTGTGCTCGTCACGACGGCCTCGTCCGTGATGGGCGCCGTGATCCTCCTCCCCTTCGCGGCCTTCCAGCTGCCAGAGGCGATGCCGAGCTGGAAGGCGATCGGCTCGATCGTCGTCCTCGGCGTCCTCGGCACGGCGTTCGCGCTGCTTCTCTTCTACCGCTTGCTGACCAGCTACGGGGCTGCGCGGGCCTCGCTCGTCACGTACCTGCTGCCGCCCGTTGCGCTCTTCTACGGCGTGCTCATCCTCAACGAGGAGATCGCGCTGAACGCCGCCCTCGGCCTGGTGCTGATCCTCGCCGGGGTGGCCCTCGGGTCGGGCGCAGTGCTCGGTCGGCGGCGCCGCGGTCGTGAGCCCGAGACGGAGCCGGCGCCCGTCACTCCGCAGGCGTGACCGCGCCGCTCGCCGGCGACGGCTTCACGCTCCGGCGCGCGACCGAGGCCGACGTCGACTTCCTGGCCGCCCTCGCGGCGCACGAGGCGGTCGAGCCGTTCATGGCGGCGGTTTCCCCGCGCGGGGCCGACGAGCTTCTCGAGGAGGTGCGCCGGTCGGAGGACGATCCGACGCACCACGGCCGACTGGTGATCGAAGCGGAAGGCGAGCCGGCGGGCTCGCTGGCCTTCTCGGTCGTGAACCGCCGAAGCCGGATCGCCGACCTCCACGCGATCATGCTCCACCCAGACCACCGCGGGCGGGGCCTCGCCGTCGCGGCGACGGAGCTGCTCGTGCGCCATCTCGTCTTCGACCTGGACTACCACCGGGTGCAGCTCGAGGTCTACGGCTTCAACGAGCGCGCGCTCGGACTCTTCGAGCGCGCCGGCTTCGTCCGCGAAGGCGCGCGCCGGCGAGCCTACGACCGCCACGGGGAGTGGGTCGACGGGGTGCTCTTCGGAATCGTGCGCGAGGACCTGGACGGGTAGGCTCGCGGCATGGAGCTCATTCACACCTGTTACCGCATCACCGACCCTGACCGGTCGGTCGCCTTCTACCAGGCGCTCGGCTTCGAGGAGCGGCGGCGCATGCCGATCCGCGACGAGGCGATCAACATCTTCATGGGCCTGCCCGGCGACGGCGACCGGCTCGAGCTGACCTACAACTTCGGCGTCGACTCGTACGAGCTCGGCACCGGCTACGGCCACGTTGCCGTGACCGTCTCCGACCTCGACGGCACTCTCGAGCAGCTCGCGGGCCAGGGCATCGAGCCCGAGAAGCCGCCGTACACCGTCCGTGAGGGCGGCGCTCGCCTCTGCTTCGTCAGGGATCCGGACGGCTACCGGGTCGAGCTCATCGAGCCGACCTGAGCGCGCAGCGCGCAGCGGCGCCCCGCCGGCGGAGGAGGTCATCGATGTCCGCTGCGGGGACGACGATCACTTCGCGTGTGGGATCCGGAGAGGTCTCGAGATTGGACGATCACCGGCACCACCTCTGACAGAGTGCGGTCGAGGTGTGAGATGCGACAGCTGGAGCTTTTGGCGATCAGGCAAGAGCGTCACGCAAGGACGCTTCTGGAAGGTTCAGTGAGCCGTGAACGTGGCGGACGAGCGCAGGCTCCGGGGCGGTGCCAGTGCGGCGCGGTCCGCTACCGGGTCGCTGATGCGTTTCTGTATGCCGCAAACTGCCATTGCTCCCGTTGTCGTGCGGCGACCGGGTCGGCGTTCAAGGCGTTCGCAGGCATCGAGCGCGCGAAGCTCGAGGTGACGGAAGGCGTGGACGCCCTGCTCGTCTACGGGGACGACGACCTGAACGACACGCGATGTGGCGCCTGCGGCTCCCTGCTCTTCTCCGTCGTGCGGGACGGGGAGTACGTGCATGTCGCGCTGGGCTCGCTCGTGGATGACCCCAGCATTCGGCCCGCCGAGCACATCTACGTCGGCTCCAAGGCGCCGTGGTTCGAGATCACCGACGACCTGCCGCAGGCCGAGGAGCTCGACTAGGAGCCAGGCCCGCTAGCCGGGCAGCAGTCCGTCGGGGTAGCGCGTCGTCTTCGATGGACCGAAGTTCGCGTCCGCGACCTCGCCGTCCTGCGTGTCCTCGGGAGAGCTCGCGTTGTAACGGGCGGCGGTCTCGTCGGCGCAGTAGAAGCCCCACGGCCCGTCCTTCTGGAACTGACGCGAGCTGACGCACAGGAGCACGCACGGCCCATCGCCGGCGCCGACGAATGCGTGGCGCGTCTCCGGCGGGCAGTGCACGAAGTCCCACTGCCGCAGCGGCCGCTCCTGCCCTTCGACGATGAGCAGCGCCTCGCCCGAGAGCACGAGGAAGTCCTCCTGCTCCGTCTCCCAGTGGTAAACCCCGGTCGGCTCGCCCGGGCTCACCACCCGGATCGCCACCCCGAGCATCGGGAAGAACGTCTCGGCCTCGTACTCGTCGTAGCCGGTGAGCGGCACACTGTGGCCCCGGCTCGGGTTGTCGAACCAGCGCGCGTCGCGCGCGTTCAGAACGAACCAGCCGGCGCTCGCGGGGACCAGCCCCGCCTCGGTCTCGTCGAACCTCGCCTCGGGCACCACGCTCGGATCATAGGGTGACATTCCTCCTCGGCCGGGATCGGTGTCGGCGATGATGTCGCCCCATGTCGAAGATTCGGGTGTGCATCGCGGGAGCCACGGGCTGGACCGGCCGGGCGCTGGTCGCGGCCGTTGCGGAGGCGCCTGACCTCTCGCTCGTCTCCGCGGTCAGCCGCTCCGCCGCCGGTCGGGACCTCGGAGAGGCGCTCGGCGGAGACCCGCTCGGAGTTCCCGTACACGGAAGCGTCGCCGAGGCGCTGGAAGGCGTCGACGTCCTCGTCGACTACACGTCCGCAACGGCGGTCAAGGAGAACACGCTGGCAGCGATCGAAGCCGGCGTGTCCGTCGTGATCGGCAGCTCGGGCCTGACGGCGTCGGACTTCGACGAGATCGAGGCGGCCGCGCGCGAGCGCTCGGTCGGGGTGATCGCATCCGGAAACTTCTCGCTCACGGCCGCGATGTGCCAGGCGGCGGCGCTGCTCGCGGCGCGTCACCTGCCGCAGTGGGAGGTCATCGACTTTGCGAGCTCCACGAAGCCGGACGTGCCGAGCGGAACGGCCCGCGAGCTCGCCGAGCGCCTCGGCGAGGTGCGTCGGCCCGAGCTCGGCCACCCGATCGAGGAGCTGCAAGGGCCGTCCGAGGCGCGCGGCGCGACAGTGGGCGGCGCCCAGGTCCACTCCGTGCGCCTGCCGGGCTTCGTCGTCTCCACCGAGGTCGTCTTCGGGCTCCCCGACGAGCGTCTGACCGTCCGCCACGACGCCGGCGGCACGCCCGAGCCCTACGTCCAGGGAACGCTGCTCGCGGTGCGGCGGGCGTCGTCGCTGGTCGGCCTCACGCGCGGGCTCGACACCCTTCTGCTGAGCGAGGAGTAGCGGCTCGCTCGATCGGACGGGCGGGAGGCGCCGGAGCTGCCCCCCGCCCGTGGTCGTGGGTGGCGCCTAGTCGACGACGCCGCAGGCCACGCGGGCGCCTGCGTCGCCGGTTGCGAGCGTTGCCGAGTCGGGGCCGAAGACTCCTTCGGTCGTCGACTGGTAGCGCGTCGGGATGTTGGCGAAGTTGTCGGCCGCGGCGTGCACGATGATCGCCGAGCCGTCCGCGTCGAAGAGCTCCGCGATCGAGAACCTGTCGGACGCGAACTGCGCCTCGGCCGTTCCGTCGCTCAGGACGAGCAGGCTGGGCATGTCACCGGCATGCGAGCCGTGGCCCGCGCCGCCCGGGTTGTAGTGGCCGCCCGCCGACGTGAACGGTGCGACGCACTGGCCGACCGCGTGCACGTGGAAGCCGTGGAAGCCCGGCGTGAAGCCCTGGACCTCGCCGCGGACGATGACCTTGTCGCCCTGCTTCGTCAGCTTGACGAAGCCAACGTCGGCCCCGCTCGCGTTCACGAGGTCCACCTTGACGTGATTTCTGGACGATGAGCTGCCGCCGCTGCCGTACAGCGGGGCGGTGAGGACTGCCGCAGCGAGCACGAGCGTGAAGCAAACGAGCACCGCGCTCCTCGAGCGAAAGCGCTTCGGCATGCCTGGTCCCCCTTTCGTTCCCGATTGATGCGTCCCGCGCGCACGTGGCTCTCCCCTTGAGCGTGCAGCCGCAGACTGCCCGGCATTCCGATCCGAAACCCGCCCGTGGGGAGAGCTGCCCGGCACCGGAACGAATTGACCGCCGCATCCTGACATGTCCCGGGCGTGCGTGGAAGAGTCTTTCGACCCGAGCCCGTGCGGATCTCGTCACACCCCGTGACACACTCGCGCGCTTTCCGCCGATACGGTCGTCGCATGAGCACGAAGGCGGCAACGCCATGGGGAAAGGCAACGGTCGAAGAGGAGCTGCGGGTCGCGCAGCGCGCCGGAGACCGCCGCTTCGAGACCATCGTCCAGCTGCTGGAGGACGAGAAAGGAGGCGCGCTGGTTCGCTTCGCCTATTCCACCGGCGGCAGCGTCCGGCGCGGCCCTGTCACCCTGCGAGCACGCGACCTCGAGCGTCTGCGGACGGAGCTCGAGGCACGGCCGCGGCTGGCGGACGCGCTGGGACTCACGCCCCGGTAGGGCACAGACAACTGAATATCGAGGCGTCGCCTAGGACGCGCGCGTGTACGACCGTTCGCGCGCGGCATCGACGAGCGAGGCGAGGATCAGCCCTCCGTCGCCGGAACCGAGCAGAGGATCCACGGCGTGCTCGGGGTGGGGCATGAGCCCCATGACGTTCCCGTCGGCGTTCAGGACCCCCGCGATGTCGCGCTCCGAGCCGTTCGGGTTCTCGCCGGGCGCGTAGCGAAGGGCGACCTGGTCCTCCGGGAGGTCGTCGGGAGGGTGGTAGCAACCCTCGCCGTGCTTGACCGGAATCGTCAGGGTCTCGCCGAGCTCGCAGCGGGCGGTGAACGGCGTGTCCGCGCGCTCCACGACGAGCGGCACGTCCCGGCAGACGAACGAGAGCGACTCGTTCGGCCGCAAGACGCCCGGGAGCAGGCCGGCCTCGCAGAGGATCTGGAACCCGTTGCAGATCCCGAGCACAGGTCCGCCGGCGGAGGCGAAGTCGGCGACCGCCTCCATGATCGGCGCGAAGCGAGCGATCGCACCGCAGCGGAGGTAGTCGCCGTACGAGAACCCACCGGGGAGCACGACCGCGTCGACGCGTGGCAGCTCCGGGTCTGCGTGCCAGACGAGCTGCGGGTCTGCGCCGACGGCCGTCAGCGCCCAGGCGGCGTCGCGGTCGTCGTTCGAGCCGGGAAAGACGAGGACGGCGACACGCGGCCGGCGCTCGGTCACGCCCCGTGCTCCTCGAGCTCGATCTCGTAGCTCTCGATGAGCGGGTTCGCGAGCAGGTTCTCGCACATGCGCTCGAGCTCTGCGCGCGCTTCCTCGGCGCTCGGGGCGTCGACCTCCAGGTCGATCACGCGGCCGACCCTTGCCTCGCCGACCTCGAAGCCGAGCTGGCGGAGCGAGCGCTCGACGGCCTGGCCCTGCGGATCGAGGATGCCGCCCTTCGGGCGGACGAGCACGGTCGCCTTCACCGGAGCACCGTCCCCGGGTCGTTTAGATAGTCGTCGAAGCGGATCCCGGTCAGCTGCTCGAAGGCTTCGACGTAGCGGGCCCTCGTGCCGGCCACGACCTCGTGCGGGAGCTCCGGGCCCGGCGGCGACTTGTCCCAGCCGAGCGATTCGCAGTAGTCGCGCACGTACTGCTTGTCGAAGGAGGGCTGGCTTCGCCCTGGCTCGTACTCGTCGGCCGGCCAGAAGCGCGAGGAATCAGGCGTCAACGCCTCGTCCCCGAGGGTTAGCGCCCCGTCGGGCCCGACGCCGAGCTCGAACTTGGTGTCGGCGATGACGATGCCGCGCTCGAGGGCGTACTCCGCCGCGAAGCGGTACAGCTCGAGCGAGATGCGCTCGACCTCGGCGAAGAGGTCGTCGCCGACGAGCTCGGCCGCGCGTTCGCGGTCGATGTTCTCATCGTGGCCCTCCTGGGCCTTCGTCGCCGGCGTGAAGATCGGCTCCGGGAGGCGGTCGGACTCGCGCAGCCCTTCGGGGAGCCGGTGGCCGCAGACCTCGCCGGTCGCGCCGTAGTCCTTCCAGCCCGAGCCGGCCAGGTAGCCGCGGACGACGCACTCGATGGGAAGCATCGAAAGCCGCCGGGCCTCGGTCGAGCGTCCGTCTTCGCGGAGAGCGAGCAGGTGGTTCGGGACGATCTCCCGCGTGCGCGCGAACCAGAAGCCGGACAGCCCGGTGAGGACGCGCCCCTTGTCGGGAATCTCGGTCGGCAGGACGACGTCGAAGGTCGAGATTCGGTCGGTGGCGACGAGCAGCAGCCGCTCGTCGTCGAGCTCGAAGAGCTCCCGGACCTTTCCGCTCCCGACATGGACGGCCTCAGGCATGGACAGCCTCCTCCTTTCGCTCGGCGATTCTCTCGGAGAGCGCCGCGAGGCGCTCGAACAGGACGTCGATGTGCCGCAGAGCATCGGGGAGGTCGAACGTCTCGGCCAGTGCCTCCGCGTCGAGCGTAGCGCCGACCTCGGCATCCGCGGCCAGCAGCTCGCGGAAGTCGCGCTCCTCCTCCCAGGCGGCCAGCGCGTTGCGCTGCACCAGCCGATACGCCTCGTCCCGCGACAGCCCGGCTGCAACGAGGGCGAGCAGCACGCGCTGGCTGAACACGAGGCCGTGCGACGCGTCGAGGTTGCGGCGCATCCTGGCGGCGTCGACGACGAGACCCTCGACGAGCCAGGCGAAACGGTCGAGCATGTAGTCGAGCGCGAGAAAGGCGTCCGGGAGGACGACGCGCTCGGCGCTCGAGTGGGAGATGTCGCGTTCGTGCCACAGCGCGACGTTCTCCAGCCCGACGACCGAAGCAGCACGGACGATCCGCGCCAGGCCGCAGATGCGCTCGGCGACCACCGGGTTGCGCTTGTGCGGCATCGCGGACGAGCCTTTCTGTCCGCTGCGGAAGGGCTCCTGCACCTCGCCCAGCTCGGTGCGGGCGAGGTGGCGGATCTCGGTGGCGAACCGGTCGAGCGACGAGGCGCACAGCGCGAGGGCCGCAAGCAGCTCGGCGTGCCGGTCACGCGGCACGATCTGCGTCGCGACGGGCTCGGGCACGAGCCCGAGCCGCTCGCAGGCGATCCGCTCGACCTCCGGATCGCCGCCGCCGTAGGTCCCGACCGCGCCGGCGAGCTTGCCGACGCGCATGCCCTCGAGCGCCCGTTCGAGCCGCTCGCGGTCGCGCTCGAGCTCGAACGCCCAGCCGGCGAGCTTGGCGCCGAAGGTGATCGGCTCGGCGTGGATCCCGTGCGTTCGGCCCGCCATCACGGTGTCGCGGTGCTCCTCGGCCCGCGCCACCACCGCGGAGAGCGACCGGTCGACGCCGTCGAGGATCAGCGCGCCCGCCTCGCGCACCTGGAGCGCCGTTGCCGTGTCGAGCACGTCGGAGGACGTGAGCCCGTAGTGCAGCCAACGCCCGACCGGCCCCAGGTCCTCGGCGACGGCGTCCACGAAGGCCGCGAGGTCGTGCTGTGTCCGCTCCTCGATCTCGGCGACGCGCTCGGGGGTCGGAGGGACGGCGCGCTCGCGCACCTCGGCCGCCGCATCGGCGGGGACGGCACCGATCTCGGCCCATCCCTCGAGCGCGGCCAGCTCGACCTCGAGCAAGCGCGCGAGCCTGCCCTCCTCCGACCAGACGCGCTTCATGTCCGGACGGGAGTAGCGGGCGATCACGAGGGCAATTCTAGAGAGCGCGCAGGCTTGCCTCGGCCCGCGGCGCTAGCCCTCGCCGAGGGCGAGGATGCGTGCCGCGAGGGCGGCCGCGTTGCGCCCTCCGTTCACCGAGACGCAGGCGACCGGCACGCCTGGGGGCATCTGCACGATCGAAAGGATCGCGTCGAGCCCGCCCATCACGCTCTTGGACGAGGTGAGCGGGACTCCGATGACGGGCAGCTCCGAGTAGGCGGCGACGACGCCCGGCAGCGCGGCGGCCATGCCGGCTCCCGCGATGAGGACGCGGATGCCTCGCGACGCCGCAGTCTTCGCATACTCGGCCACGCCCTCGGGATCCCGGTGCGCGGACAGCACGTTGAGCTCCCAGGCGATCCCGCGCTCGTCGAGCTCCTTGCCCGCGGCGCCAATCGCCTCGCGGTCGGACTCCGACCCGATGAGGATGCCGACGAGCGGGCCGTTCGAGGCCGGGTCAGGCATTGGCGTGCACGGCTCGGAGGGCGATGTCGTGACGGTACTGCACGCCGGGGAACTCGATCCGGTCGACCGCGCGGTACGCCCGCTCTCTCGCCTCCGCGACCGACTCTCCGAGCGCGGTGACGTTGAGCACCCGACCGCCGGCGCTCACGACCTCGCCTCCGCGGAGCGCGGTGCCGGCGTGGAAGACGAGCGCGCCCTCCTCCTCGGCGCGGTCGAGGCCGGAGAGCCGGGCGCCGTTCTCCGGTGCATCGGGGTAGCCCGGGGCGGCGAGCACGACGGTCACGGCCGCTTCGGAGCCCGCTGCCAGCTCCACTCCGGAAACCGAGCCCGCGGCGGCCGCGGCGAGCGCCTCGAGGAGGTCTCCCTGGAGGCGGGGGAGGATCGCCTGCGTCTCCGGGTCCCCGAAACGGCAGTTGAACTCGAGCACGCGCGGGCCCCCCTCGGTGAGCATGAGACCCGCGTAAAGCAAGCCCTGGAAGGGGGCGCCGCGCCGCGCGAGCTCAGCGAGCACCGGTCGATGGACGGTGTCCACGAGCTCCTGGGCGAGCTCCGCGCCGACGGCCGGCACGGGCGAGTAGCTCCCCATCCCACCCGTGTTCGGGCCCTCGTCACCGTCGCGCAGGCGCTTGAAGTCCTGCGCCGGGGCGAGCGCGAGCGCATCCTCGCCCGCGCAGAGTGTGAAGAGCGAGACCTCCTCGCCCTCGAGCAGCTCCTCGACGACGACCCGGCCTCCGAGGGCTTCCGCCTTTGGAAGCGCCGCCTCGACCTCGTCCTGCGTGCGGCAGACAAAGACGCCCTTTCCGGCCGCGAGGCCGTCCGCCTTGACGACGCAGGGGGCCTGCGGCTCCCCAAGGGAGGCCGGCGTGGGGACGCCGGCCGCCTGCATGACGTCCTTTGCGAAGGACTTGGAGCCCTCGATCTGCGCCGCCGCGGCACCCGGGCCGAATACCGCAACACCGGCATGACGGAGGGCGTCCGCGAGCCCGGCGACGAGCGGCGCCTCCGGCCCGACGACGACGAGGTCGATCCCGAGCTGGTGGCACAGCCCGAGCAGCGCCTCCGAGTCGTCCGGCCTCAGCGGATGGCAGGTGCCGAGCCCGGCGATGCCGGGGTTGCCGGGAGCGGCGTGGAGGTCGCCGAGGCTCGTGCTCTGGGCGATCTTCCACGCGAGCGCATGCTCCCGACCGCCGGAGCCGACGATGAGGACGTTCACGCGGGCGAGTCTAATCGGGCTTTCGGCGAACGAGCTGTGTCACTTTGGTCACGTCTCGCGTGACTATCGGGGCAGTGCGTCACCCATGGAGGCGAAGTTCGGCAATAGCCTGGGGACCGGAGGGAGGACAGCGGCCGGCCCCACGCGCGCGCGGGGATTAAGCGAGTGACGCCCGCGACTCCGAGAGGCACCGCACCCGCTAGAGCCGTATCGCCGCGGGCAATAGTATTGCGCCTCCCGTACAGGCGGCCTCGAGCCGCCTTCGCAGAGAGGAGGACAGAGCTCGTGCCGACCGATCTCGAAGCCTTCGTCAGCGCCGACGGCCGTGACGAGAAGATCGCCCAGGTCCGCAAGAAGATCGACGACCTGGGGATCACGTACGTCTACTACCAGTTTCCCTCCGTCACCGGCCGCATCATGGGCAAGGGCGTCCCGTCACCGCACTGGGAGACGATCGCCGCGAAGGGCTTCCAGCTCGTCTACGGCGCAACCGCGAACCTCTTCACCGACAGGCACGGGAACTACATCGGGTACGGCCCCGAGGCCGCCGAGCTCGTTGGCGTCCCGGAGCCGGAGACGTTCATGCAGCTTCCGTGGGACTCGCGCGTCGCCCGCGTCTGGGTGACGTGCTTCCGCAACCGCGAGGAGCGCGAGGATCCGGGCGCCTTTCTCACCTCGGACTGCCGCTCGAACCTCAAGCACATCCAGGCCGCGTTCGAAGAGAAGACCGGTCTGCACCTCCGCGCCGGCACGGAGCCGGAGATGATGTGGCTCAAGCTCGACGAGAAGGGCGAGCCGTCGGTCGAGGGCAAGACCAAGCCCTTCTGCTACCACATCGACCAGTTCTCCGAGCTCCAGCCGATCATCCACAAGGTGATCGAATACGGGCAGCGGCTCGGTCTCGACATGATCCAGGGCGACCACGAGGACGCGCCCGGCCAGATCGAGCTCAACTTCGGCTTCGACCGCGCCGAGCAGACGGCCGACAACCTCTCCACGTTCCGGCAGATCTGCAAGCAGGTCGGCCGCGAGCTCGACGCCTTCCCGTGCTTCATGCCGAAGCCGTTCATGGGCGTCTCCGCGAACGGCTGCCACCACAACATCTCGCTCTGGCGCGGCGACGAGAACGCCTTCGACCCTGACACGGACGACCGGCAGAAGCCGAGCCAGATCGGCCTCTACGCGATCGGCGGCATCATGGCCCACCAGCCGGCCCTGACCGCCCTCACCTGCCCCACCGTCAACTCGTACCGCCGCCTCTGGGACACGGGGTTCTGGGCGCCGGTCTTCGCCGACTGGGGCTACCAGAACCGGACGACCGCTCTCCGCGTGTCAGCTCCCGGTCGCTTCGAGTACCGGTCCGTCGACTCCGCGGTGAACCCCTACCTGTCGCTGGCCGCCCTGATCGCGGCCATGCAGGACGGAATCGAGCGCGAGCTCGACCCGGGCGAGCCCGAGGAACGGAACATCTACGAGGCGATGGAGGCCGGCAAGCAGGTGAAGCGCCTGCCGATGACCTTCGGTGCCGCACTCGACGCCCTCGAGGAGGACGACGTAATCAGGTCCGCTCTGCCCGGCGATATGTACCGTGTGTTCATGCACTACAAGCGCGACGAGTGGGAGCGCCACTGCGCCCATGTCAGCGATTGGGACGTCACCGAGTACCTCGACGTGCTTCCGTAGAAAGCGAGCGGGCAATGTGCGGGATTGCAGGCATTATCTACCGGGACGGGACCCACGAGGTGGGCAGCGACATGACCCGGATGCTCCAGTCCATGAAGCATCGGGGGCCCGATTCGACGGGCTACGCGCTCTACCGGCCCCACGACGCCCATATGGTCATGCGCTACACACTTGCGGACTCGAACACGCCGCGTGACTTCGAGTTCTCCGACCGGCTCGACCGCCACCAGGACCAGGTCATCCGCCGTCTCAAGGGCATGGGCGCCGACATCCACGACGTCGACGAGAAGACCGAGTACGCCTACCGCGTCGCCTTCACCTTCCCGAACGGGAACCTGAAGCAGCTCGCCGACCGCATCGAGGACATCCCCGACTGCGAGGTGCTCTCCCTCGGTCACTCTCTCGAGATCGTCAAGGATCTCGGGGACGCCGAGGAGGTCGCGGAGCAGTACGACCTCAAGGGCTTCAACGGCACGCACGCCATCGGCCACGTCCGCATGGCGACCGAGTCCGACGTGGACATCTCCGGCGCGCACCCGTACTGGGCCTACCCGTTCACCGACGTCGCGGTCGTGCACAACGGCCAGCTGACGAACTACTTCCAGTGGAAGCGCCGGCTCGAGCGCGCCGGGCACCGATTCCAGTCCGAGTGCGACTCGGAGATCATTGCGGTGTACCTCGCCGAGAAGATGAGCGAAGGCGCGAGCCTCGAGGACGCGATGAACGACTCCCTCGAGGAGCTCGACGGCGTCTTCACCTACATCGCCGTGACGGCCGACGCGCTCGGCGTGTGCAAGGACGAGATGGCTGCGAAGCCGCTCGTGCTCTACGAATCGGACGGCATCGTCGCGCTCGCCTCCGAGGAGATCGCCATCCGCGCCGTCGTCGACCACGAGGTCGACACGTACGACCCGTACGAGGGCGAGGTGATGGTGTGGCAGCGGTAGGCGAGTCCAGGATCACGTACGACGCTCGGGGGCTCGCGGAGCCGTTCGCCGATGCGCCCGGCACCGCCGAGATCGAGCACGGGAAGGCCACCTTCGACGCGAAGGACCTCACCACGCGGCAGATCAACCTCGAGCTCCGCCGCCTGCTCTACGAGGAGGGGATCGACGACGTCATCGTCCTCAACCCCGGCTCGAAGCACTCGATCGGCGTCGGCATCCTCACCCGCTGCCGGATCACTTTCGGCGGGAGCCTCGGCTACTTCGGCTGTGGGTTGATCGACGGCCCCGAGATCCACATCACCGGCCGGGTCGGCTGGTCCGCGTGCGAGAACATGATGTCGGGGGTCGTCATCGTCGACGGCAACGCCGGCTCACTCACCGGCGCCGCGATGCGCGGCGGCGACCTCGTCATCAAGGGCCAGGTCGGCGCGCGCACCGGCATCGACCAGAAGGGCGGGACGATCATCACCCTCGGCGACGCCGGCACGATGACCGGCTTCATGATGCAGCGCGGCCGCCAGGTGCTCTGCGGGAACGTCGGCCCCGGGCTCGGCGACTCGATGTACGACGGGACGATCTACGTCGGCGGCACGGTGAAGTCGCTCGGCATCGACTGCGTCCCGGGCGAATGGGACGACTCCGACACCGAGTTCATCGAGCGCAAGTTCCGGATCTACGGGTTGGGCGACCCGCCCGAGTTCCAGAAGTTCGTCTGCGGCAAGAAGCTCTACAACTACGACAACCTCGAGCCCTCCGAGCGAAAGCTGGTGCTGTAGTGCCCGACGAGACCGACCGCACAGTCCTCGGGCGGAGCCGGATCTTCACGCCGGAGGTCATCAACGACATCCACATGAAGGCCGAGCTCGGCCGCTACCGCATGCGGGGCTTCTCGATGTTCAAGAAGATCCCGCACTGGGACGACCTCATGTTCATGCCGGGCACGCTGACCCGGTTCGTCATCGAGGGGTACCGCGAGAAGTGCGTGACGAAGACCGTCCTCGGCGCGCGCTTCGCGAAGAAGCCGATCGAGCTCGACATCCCCGTCTACATCACGGGGATGAGCTTCGGGGCGCTCTCGCTCGAGGCAAAGATGGCGCTCGCGAAGGGCGCGTCCATGGCCGGCACGGCGACGTGCTCGGGAGAGGGCGGGATGATCCCACCCGAGCGCGACCTCTCGACGAAGTGGTACTACCAGTGCATCCAGAGCCGGTACGGGTTCAACCCGCACCACCTGATGCTCGCGGACGCCTGCGAGTTCTTCATCGGTCAGGGCTGCAAGGTCGGGCTCGGCGGCCACCTGATGGGCCAGAAGGTCACCGAGCAGGTCGCCGAGATGCGCTCGCTGCCGCCTGGGATCGACCAGCGCTCGCCGGCGCGGCACCCTGACTGGCTCGGCCCGGACGACCTCTCGCTGAAGATCCAGGAGATCCGCGAGGCGACCGACTACCAGATCCCGATCCAGCTCAAGCTCGGCGCCGCGCGCGTCTACGACGATGTGCGCATGGCCGCCAAATGCGGGCCGGACATCATCTACCTCGACGGTGCCGAAGGCGGCACCGGCGCCGGCCCGCACCTCGCAACAGAGGAGACGGGCATCCCGCTCATGGCGGCGATCCCCGAGGCCCGGCGCGCGCTCGAAGACGTCGGGCTCGCCGACGAGATCGACCTCGTGGTCGCCGGCGGGATTCGTAACGGCGGCGACGTCGCCAAGGCGCTCGCGCTCGGCGCGAAGGCCGTGGCGCTCGGCCACGCGGCCCTGATGGCGCTCAACTGCAACAAGGAGATCGAGGGCGTCACCGACTACGAGGGGACGATCGGCGTCCCGGCCGGACAGTGCTACCACTGCCACACCGGCCGCTGCCCCGTCGGGATCACGACCCAGGATCCCGAGCTGCGCAAGCGCCTCGTCGTGGAGGAGGCCGCCGAGCGCACCTACAACTTCCTGCACACGCTGACGCTCGAGGTCCAGATGCTCGCGCGCGCGTGCGGGAAGACGAACGTCCACTCGCTCGAGCCCGAGGACCTCTGCGCCCTCACGGTCGAGGCGGCGGCGATGGCCAAGGTCCCGCTCGCCGGGACGGAGTACATCCCCGGCGTGACCGAGGAGAAGGCGCTCTCGGAGATCAAGCGGCTGCTCGAGAAGCACCTCGAGTACCCGGTGGACTACCTCCCCGACCAGCCGGCCGAGTACGCCGGCGCGGAGGACTAGGCGTGTCGACCAAAGAGCCCGAGAAGATCAAGTCGATCGACGCCGAGTACCTCGCCGGCCGGCGCTTCTCCTACCAGGAGAACATGGCCGAGATCGAGGACGTCGACCTCCTCGCCGCCACGCCCGGCGAGGACCTCAACTGGCTCGAGGACGTCGAGCTGCTCGAGGAAGAGGGTGTTCCCGCCGTCTTCGACCGCTACTCGAACTCGTTCCTGAAGATCTACTTCGAGATCCCGGAGGGGCGCGGGGACGAGATCGCGCGCAAGGTGCTGGTCAAGCACCTCCAGTCCGGCAACTCCTACGGCATCCAGCTGAAGGAGCGGCACGCGAAGTTCCCACAGCCGGAGCTGGGCCCGTGGATCGAGGGCTCGAAGACGGTCGGGACGGACTGGCAGCCGCCGGTGCTCGAGGGCTGGGAGCCTCCCGAGCACTGAGCGATGGGCGCCGCGCTGGCCACCGCCGGGTTCTTCCTCATCGTCGTCGGGACGCTCGCGCTCGGGCTCTGGGCCTTGAGGCGCCACAAGAAGCAGTACCCGAAAGGCGTGCACCTCGAGCCGGGCGAGGAGAGCTCGATCGAGACGAAGACGACCTGGCTCTCGGGCGGCCGCGGCTAGCCGATCCGAGGCGCCGCGCCGAGCAAGGCCCGGCGCGGCGTCCGAACACCTAGACCCGCGTCCCTCGGCGGCCGTACCCGACGCCGCCGAAAAGCAGGAGCACGAGCAGGACGATGATCAGGACCCACAACCAGGTCGCCATCCTGCAACCCCCTTCCCCGTAGACGAGTTGAGGATTGCCGCTCGCGGCCTGCTCCAAACCCTGCGGATGAAAGCGAAGGGGCGGGCGCCGGGCGGGCCCGCCCCTTCGAGTTCCCGGGGTGAGGCGCTGACGGCCCCAGCGAGGCGGCGCGGTGCGCCTCATCAGGGTCGGCGTGCTCCGCAGTCCCCGGTATCGACCATGACTACGGGCGAGTGCGCCGGTCGGATTGATCGCGCTCGGCTTCGCCGCTAGATCCCCGCCTCGCGCGGCGGTAGGCTCGGCCGGCCACGCCGACCCCAGGAGGTCTCATGGGATTGATTCCGACCGCCACGGCAGCCCGCTTCGCCCTCGAGCTGGACGGACAGGCCTGCGGCTTTCTGCGCTCCGTCGACGGCGGAAGCGTCAAGGCCGAGGTCGTGACCGAGCCCCCGGACGGCGAGGGCTACCTGAAGAAGCACCTCGGTCCGGCGACTTCTGAGCCGATCGAGCTCGTCTTCGACCTCTCGGTCGGCAAGCCCGTCTTCGACTGGATCGCCGAGGCCTGGAGCGCGACGCAGACACCGCGGTCCGGGCGGATCGCCTTCGCCGACGCCGCGCTGCAGACGATCAAGGAGCTCACCTTCGAGCAGGCGCTGATCACGAGCGTGACGTTCCCGAAGCTCGACGGTGCGTCGAAGGAAGCCGCCTACCTCACGGTCGTCATCAGTGCCGAGGTGACGAGGTTCGACAAGGGGTCGGGGAAGGTCAAGGCCGCCGCCTCGAAGGCGAAGCAGTGGGTCTCGTCCAACTTCCGGGTCGAGGTCGACGGCCTGGACTGCAAGAGGGTGAGTCGGGTGGACGCCTTCACGGTTGTAACCGGCGACACCGGATCGCCTATCGACTTTCCGGACCTCCGGATCACACTCGCTCAGGCCGGCGCCGAGACGTGGGAGATGTGGCATCGGCACTTCGTGGTCGAAGGCAAGAGCGAGCCTCAGGACGAGAAGACGGGCAGGCTCGTCCTCCTCGATGCCGGCCTGCAAGAGATCGGGAGCGTCGGCCCTCGCCGGGTTGGGCCTCTACCGGCTCGCGCCCGAGAAGGTGGAGGCCGGCGCGGAGACCGTCGCGCGCGTCGTCGCAGACCTCTACTGCGAGCGGCTGGAGCTCGCGCTCTGACCGTCGCGGTCGGGCCGGAGGCCGTCGAGGCGTTCCGCAGCGACGGCGCCGTCTGCGTGCGCGGTGCGTTCTCGCCCGAGGAGGTCGCGCTCGTCGAGCGTGGGATCGAGCGGAACCTCGGGCATCCGAGCCCGCGGGCGATCGTGGCCAGCCGCCCCGACGACCCGGGGCGCTTCGTGGAGGACTTCTGCAACTGGCAGGAGATCCACGAGTACGAGGAGTTCATCCGCGGCTCCGACGCGGCGGCGATCGCGGGGGAGCTGATGGGCAGCGACCGGGTGAGGCTCTTCCACGACCACCTGCTGGTGAAGGAGCCGGGAACCGCCCAGCGGACGCCGTGGCACCAGGACCAGCCGTACTACAACGTCGAGGGCTCGCAGGCGTGCAGCATGTGGCTGCCCGTCGACCCGGTCGACCGCTCCTCCACGCTCGAGTTCGTCGCCGGCTCGCACCTCGGCCCGTGGCTGATGCCGCGGACGTTCATGGACAGCGAGGCGAGGTGGTTCCCGGAGGGGAGCCTCGAAGAGCTGCCGGACATCGACGCTGACCCGGAGCGCTTCCGCATCGTCGGCTGGGCGCTGGAGCCGGGGGACGCGGTCTTCTTCCACATGCTCGCCCTGCACGCCGCCGGCGGCGTTGCGGAAGGCGCCCGGCGGCGGGTGTTCTCCGTGCGCTTCCTCGGCGACGACGTCCGGCATGCGCCGCGGTCGTGGAAGACCTCACCCGAGTTTCCGGGCCTGGCGGACGAGCTGCCGGTCGGCGCGCCGATGGACCACCCGCTCTTCCCCGTGCTCTGGGAGCGTGGTCGCTAGCCCGGCGAGTGGCAGACGGCTTCGATGTTGTTGCCGTCGTGGTCGAGGACGAACGCGCCGTAGTACTGCTCGTGGTAGTGGGGCCGCACGCCGGGCTCGCCGTTGTCCGATCCTCCGGCTGCCAGCCCGGCCGCGTGGAAGGCGTCGACGGTCTCACGGTCGCGGGCGCGAAAGGAGACGTGTGTGGGCGCACTGGGCTCGTCGCCGCGCGTGTGGATCCAGAAGTCGGGACCGCTCTCGTCGGCCGCGAAGCCGACGCTCTCGTCCTCCCACTCGGCCCAGACGCGGTAGCCGAGCGGCTCCAGCGTCTCGGCGTAGAAGGTCTTCGCGGCTGCCAGGTCGCTCACGTTCAGGCCGACGTGGTCGATCATCCAGCCGCAACGCTACCCGTTCCCCCGCTTCTGCCGGGAGACTACGCCGGTGCCCGTCGCGGCCTTCCTGCTCGCGCTCTGCGCCGCCTTCGTGCACGCGCTCTGGAACCTGCTCCTCGCCCGGGCGCGCGATCCGGAGGCGGCCGGCGCCGTCGCTCTTCTCACCGCGGTCGTCGTGTTCGCGCCGGTGGTCGCGCTCCAGTGGGAGATCGAGGCCGACGCCTGGCCCTACGTCGCGGCGAGCTCGCTCCTCGAGCTCGTCTACTTCGCGCTGCTGGGGGCCGCGTACCGGCGGGCCGAGGTCTCGGTCGTCTATCCGCTCGCCCGTGGTCTCGCGCCCGTGCTCGTCCTCGTCGTCGGCGTTCTGGCCCTCGACGCCGACTCGTCTGCGGTGCAGGCGATGGGCGTCGTGCTCGTCGGGCTCGGCGTCCTGCTCGTGCGAGGCCTGGGCAGGCCGGCGGCGGCTTCGGGCGTCCTCTTCGGCCTGGCCATCGCGTGCTCCATCGCCGCGTACACGTTGGTGGACGACGAAGGCATCCGCTTCGCGAACGCCGTCACGTACCTGGAGCTGACGCTGCTCGTCCCGGCGATCGGCTACGCGGCGGGGATCGCAGCGCTCAAGGGCCGCTCGGCCCTGCGCGCCGAGCTCGGGCCTGCGAGCGTCGTCGCCGGCGTCGGCATGTGGGTCGCCTACGGCCTCGTCCTCGCCGCGCTGGCGCGCGCCGAGGCCGCTCCGGTCGCGGCCGTCCGAGAGACGAGCGTCGTCTTCGCCACCGTGGGCGCCGCGCTCTTCCTCCAGGAGCGCGTCGGCCCGGCCCGCGTAGCAGGGGCCGTCCTGGTCGCCGCGGGCGTGGCCCTTCTGGGCTTCTAGCCCGTCCCCGAAGGCCACGTCCCGGGGTCAGACCCAGGGCTTGTCCGCCGGGGACGGTGCACGGGCCGATCGTCCCGCAACCATGCGGCTCGACCGACTGGGCGAGCCGCATTCGGCCACGGCCAGGTGCCTGGCACCGGGACATGGCCGGGGTCAGGCTCCGGACGTGGCCGGCGGGACAGGCTCAGCCCTGGAGCCAGAGGGCGAGGGCGGCGAGGGAGTTCGCGTCCGAGAGCTCGGCGAGGACGCCGCGGAGAGGGAGGCGCTCGGTGACGAGGTCGTCGCCCTCCTCGCGCTCGCCGATGCCGACGTCGGTGAGCTCCGTGGCCTCGAAGGCGTGGACGTACTCGGTGGAGTAGTCGGGTGCGGCCCAGAACTCGCCGAGCTTTCGCCACGATGCGGCCGCGAGGCCGCACTCCTCGACGAGCTCGCGCGCGGCGCACTCCTCGGGGGTCTCGCCGTCCTCGATCGTGCCCGCGGGGAGCTCGAGCGTGCGCCCGTCGGCACCCGGGCGCGTCTGGCGCACGACGACGATCTGGCCGCCGTCGACGGCGACGATGCTGACCGAATCCGGAAGTCGCAGCACCTCCACGCGGCGGAGTCTAGGCTGCGCCCGTGTCCCGGCCCCGCGCCAGAGACCTCGGGATCCGCATCGGGAGCCTCCCCGTCGGCGAGCTGAATGCGATCACCGACGTCCCGGGCGTTCGCGTCGGGCACGAGACGATCGTGGAGGGCGACTCCGTCCGCACCGGCGTCACCGTCGTCTTCCCGCACGAGGGCAATCCCTGGGAGGAGCCCGTCTTCGCCGGCGCTCACCGGCTGAACGGCAACGGCGAGCTCACCGGTCTCGAGTGGATCCGCGAGTCGGGGATGCTCACCTCGCCGATCGGGCTCACCAACACGCACTCGGTCGGGGTCGTCCACGACGCGCTCATCGCCGCAGAGGTCGAGCGGCGTGAAGGCGGGGACGACTTCTGGAGCCTGCCGGTGGTCGGCGAGACCTGGGACGGGCCGCTGAACGACATCAACGGCATGCACGTGCGGCCGGAGCACGCCAAGGCCGCCCTCGAACGCGCAGCTGACGGCCCGGTCGCCGAAGGGAACGTCGGCAGCGGCACGGGGATGATCTGCCACGAGTTCAAGGGCGGAATCGGGACGTCCTCGCGGGTCGTCCCGGAGGTAGGCGGCCACGTCGTCGGCGTCCTGGTCCAGGCGAACTACGGGCGCCGCGAACGGTTTCGGGTCGACGGTGTCCCGGTCGGCGAGGCGATCCCGGAGTCGGTCGTCCCGCTCCCCGGCGTGCCGGGCGCAGGCCCGGGCGGCTCCATCATCGTCCTCATCGGGACGAGCGCCCCACTCCTGCCCGGTCAGTGCGACCGGCTCGCCCAGCGGGCCGCGCTGGGCATCGCGCGCGTGGGTGGCGTAGGGGAGAACTCGAGCGGCGACCTCTTCCTCTGCTTCGCCTCCGGCAACCGTGGCCTCCCGACCGGCGACCTGGCGGCCTCGAACCCGCTCACCGTCCCGCTCGAGATGGTCACGAACGGCCACATCACGCCGCTCTTCGACGCGGTGGTCGAGGCGACGGAGGAGGCGATCCTTAACGCCCTCTGCGCGGCCGAGACGATGACCGGCCACCACGGCGCCGTCGCGCACGAGCTGCCGACGGACCTGCTCCGCGAGGTACTCCAGCGCCGCGGCGCGTTGCGCCAGTAGTTTTCGACAATCTGTCCAAAGACTTTGCGCTGCTTAGGCCCGCGTTTCCGGCTTGTTGCCGAACCCGGACGGGGCTACGCTGGCCCCAGCGTCGAAACGGAGGTCCGATCCTGATGAGTGTTGCCGTGTCCCAGCACAAGAACTACATCGGAGGACAATGGGTCGACTCCTCCGGCGGCGAGACGATGGAGGTGCTCAACCCCGCGACCGGCGAGGTGATCGCGGAGGTTCCTGCCAGCACGGCGGAGGATGCCGACCGCGCTGTTCAGGCCGCGAAGGAGGCCCTGCCCGAGTGGCTCGACACGACGCCCCGCGAGCGAGCCGAGATGCTGCTCAAGCTCGCCGATGTAGTCGAGGACAACGCCGAGGAGTTCGCGCAGATCGAGTCGCGGAACGTCGGCAAGCCGATCGCCGCAGCTCGCGACGAGCCCAGTGAGATTGCGGACAACCTGCGCTTCTTCGCCGGGGCCGCGCGCCTGCTCGAGGGCCGCTCGACCGGCGAGTACATGCGGGAGCACACCTCCATGATCCGGCGCGAGCCGTTGGGAGTCGTCGCCGGCATCGCCCCCTGGAACTACCCGCTCTGGATGGCGGTCTGGAAGATGGGGCCGGCGCTCGCAGCGGGGAACGCGCAGGTGCTCAAGCCTTCCGAGCAGACGCCGCTGACGCTGCTGCGCTTCGTCGAGCTCGCCGAGGGGATCATCCCGCCCGGCGTCCTCAACGTCATCACCGGCGAGGGCGTTCCCGCGGGTGAAGCCCTCGTGAAGAACACCGATGTCCGCCTCGTCTCGCTCACGGGCGACGTCGCCACGGGCAGGATCATCGCGCAGACGGCTGCCGACTCGCTCAAGCGCGTCCACCTCGAGCTGGGCGGCAAGGCGCCCGTGATCGTCTTCGACGACGCCGATCCGGCAGCCGTGGCTGAAGGCATCAAAATCGCCGGCTTCTGGAACTCCGGACAGGACTGCACCGCCGCCTCGCGGGTCGTCGCCGGCCCGAAGATCTACGACAAGCTCCTCGAAGAGCTCGTCCCCGCCGTGGAGTCGATCAAGGTCGGCGACCCGGCCGAGGGCGAAGACATCGAGATGGGCTCCGTGATCTCCCAGGACCAGCAGGAGCGCGTCCTCGGCTTCCTCGATCGCGCGGAGAGCGCGACCGTCCTCACGGGCGGTGGCTCGAACGGCGACCGTGGTTTCTTCGTCAACCCGACGGTCCTCACCGATCTCGAGCAGACCGACGAGGTCGTCCAGCGGGAGATCTTCGGGCCCGTCGTCACCGTCCAGCGCTTCGCCGACGACAACCAGGCGATCGACTGGGCGAACGACGTCCCATACGGGCTCGCGTCCTCCGTCTGGACGAGGGACCTCGGCCGGGCGCTGAACGCGGCCCGCAGGCTCCAGTTCGGGACGGTCTGGATCAACGACCACATCCCGCTGGTCTCCGAGATGCCGCACGGCGGCTACAAGCAGTCGGGCTACGGCAAGGACCTCTCGGCCTACTCGCTCGAGGACTACACGCAGATCAAGCACGTCATGGCGAAGATCGACTAGCGAAGCGAAACGACGACTGTGGCCACCGTTCAGGCGGAGCGGTCCCCGGCGGAAGCCGAACCAGCTGGGCTGAAGGCAAACGCGATCGGCTTCCTCGATGCGCTCGTCATCGGGCTGGCGTCGACCGCTCCTGCCTACTCCCTCGCGGCGGTCATGGGCACGCTCGCCGTCGTCGTCGGAGTCCAGGCGCCCGCCGCGCTGCTCGCGTCGTTCATCCCGATGTTCTTCATCGCGGCGGCGTTCTACTACATGAACCGCGCCGATCCGGACGCTGGCACGACGTTCTCCTGGGTGACGCGTGCGCTCGGGCCGTTCCCCGGCTGGATCGGTGGCTGGGCCGTCTGCGTGACGGGCATCCTGGTCGTCGGCTCCCTCGCCGACGTCGGGGCGCGGTACACGTACGTCTTCTTCGGCTGGGACGGCGCGGCCGGGTCGAAGCCCGCGATCACGGCGCTCGCGGTCGCCTACATCATCGTGCTCACGGCGGTCTGCGTGATCGGGACGGAGCTGTCAGCCCGCGTGCAGAACGTGATGATCCTCGCCCAGGTCGGCGCGCTGCTTTTGCTCGCCGGGTTTGCCCTCGGGAAGGTCTGGGCGGGCGACGCGACTCCAGAATCGATCGAGCCATCGCTGTCGTGGTTCAACCCCTTCGAGATCGAAAGCCGGGACGCGCTCATCTCATCGCTTCTGATCGGCGTCTTCATCTACTGGGGCTGGGAGAGCGCGGTCAACCTCGCCGAGGAGACGAAGGACTCCCGCACGACGTCGGGCCTGGCTGCCGTGACGAGCACCCTGATTCTGCTCGTCACCTACGTCGCAGTTGCGACGGCGGTCGTGGCGTACGCGGGCGTCTCGCTGCTCGAGGAGTTCGACGACGACGACGCCCTCTTCGGCACGGTCGCCAACGGCGTGCTCGGCTCGCCCTGGGACAAGATCGTGATCCTGGCGATCGTCACATCGGCGATCGCCTCGACCCAGACGACGATCATCCCGGCCTCGCGGACATCGTTCTCGATGGCCCGCTCCGACGCCCTGCCACGCGGGCTCGCGTCCATCCACCCGCGCTTCCAGACGCCGCACGTCTCCACGATCGTCGTCGCCGCCCTCGCGGTGGCCTGGTACGTGCCGGCGAACTTCATCTCGGAGAACTTCCTCTTCGACACGCTCTCGGCGCTGGCGTTGATGATCGCGTTCTACTACGCGCTCAGCGGTCTCGCGTGCGCCGTCTATTACCGTCGCGAGCTGACGAAGTCGATCTCGAACCTGCTCTTTATCGGGGTTGCGCCGCTGATCGGGGCGGCGTTGCTCGCGTTTCTGTTCTTCCAGTCCGTGAAGGACTTCACCGACCCGAGCGCCTCCTACACCGGGCAGTCGATCTTCGGTGTGGGCGTTCCGCTCGTGATCGGCGTCGGCTTCCTGCTGCTCGGCGTCGTGTTCATGATCCTCTGGCGTCTCAGCGGGCACCAGCGCTTCTTCGGGCGCAAGGCCCTGGAGGCGGTCGACCCGGATGTCGCCGCAGGCCACGTCTCGGTGTCCGAGACCGCCGGCCTGGATGAGGAGAAGGAGCGGGAGGACTGATGGCCGGCGCGCTCGTACTCGGCTTCGACGGCTCGGAGTGCGCCTCTGCCGCCCTCGAGTCGGCCATCGACCTTGCCAAGCGCTACGAGGACGAGCTCGTCATCGTCTTCGGGATCGAGCCCCCGGTGCGCAGCGTCGGAGAAGAGTTCACGGAGCACGAGAAGGCGCTCCACGAGATCGGCGAGCGCGTGACGGGGTCGGCCCTGAAGCGCGCGCACGAGGAGGGAGTGCAGGCCGAGGTGGCGCTCGTCCCGCTGCGGCCCGCGCAGGCGATCCTCCAGGTCGCCGAGCAGCGCGACGCACACATGATCGTGATCGGCACGCACGGAGAGAGCCCGCTGCGGGGAGCGATTCTCGGCTCGACGCCGCACAAGCTTCTCCATCTCTCCGACAGGCCCGTGCTCGTCGTCCCGATCGGCGGAGGTGCCTCAAATGGCGGTTGAGCAGAAGGTGGACCTAGGACAGGGGAGCGGCGCACCGGTCGCCGACGTCCGCCTCGCGTCGGTCACGAAGCGCTTCGACGACGTGGCCGCGGTCGACGACGTCTCGCTCGAGATCCCGCGCGGCAGCTTCTTCGCGCTCCTCGGGCCCTCCGGCTGCGGGAAGACGACGAGCCTGCGGATGATCGGCGGCTTCGAGGAGCCGACCGCGGGGACGATCTACCTCGGCGACCGCGACGTTACCGGCCTGCCGCCGTACAAGCGGGACGTCAACACGGTCTTCCAGAGCTACGCGCTCTTCCCGCACCTGAACATCTTCGAGAACGTCGCCTTCGGGCTCCGTCGCCGCGGTGTGCGCGGCGGCGAGCTGAACGAGCGCGTCTCCGAGACCCTAGGCCTCGTCGATCTCGCGGGCTTCGAGCGGCGCAAGCCGCGCCAGCTCTCCGGCGGCCAGCAGCAGCGCGTGGCGCTCGCGCGCGCGCTCGTCAACCGGCCGCGCGTCCTTCTGCTCGACGAGCCGCTGGGCGCGCTCGACCTGAAGCTCCGCAAGCAGATGCAGCTGGAGCTCAAGCGGATCCAGCACGAGGTTGGCATCACGTTCGTGCACGTCACGCACGACCAGGAGGAGGCCATGACCATGGCCGACGCGATCGCCGTCATGCATGCAGGCAGGATCGAGCAGCTCGGGACGCCGACCGAGCTGTACGAGACCCCGCGCACGGCATTCGTCGCCGGCTTCCTGGGCATCTCGAACCTGCTCACCGGAACCGTCGAGTCCGACGAGACGGTGCGGCTCGCGGACGGGGCCGTCGTTCGCGTTCCCGCGGTGAGGGGCAGAAGCGGGGAGGTCTCCATCGGCATCCGGCCGGAGAAGGTGCGGCTGGGCGCAGTCGAGGAGAACCGACTCGCGGGCGAGGTACGCGAGAGCGCCTACATCGGCGTCTCCACGCAGTACATCGTCGACACGACCGCCGGCGCGGTCACGCTCTACGTCCAGAACACCGAGGCAGGGGCGACCTCGGTGCAACCTGGCGACCAGGTCACGCTCAGCTGGAGCCCCGCAGCGACCTTCGTAGTGGACTGATTGGAGGCGAAGTACCCATGAACCACCCGTTCGAGCGGATTCACGGCCCGATGACGCGCAAGCAGCTCCTACGGCGCGCCGCCGTGGGCGGCGCCACCCTCTCGCTTCCCGGCCTGCTCGCCGCCTGCGGCGGCGGGGGCGGGATCGAGGGCCAGCAGGCGCCGACCGGCGCGGGCGAGACGACCGTCTCGCAGGAGCTCGCGGACGAGATCACGGTCTCGAACTGGCCCTACTACATCGACCAGAACGAAGACGCGAGCAAGTTCCCGACGCTCGAGCTGTTCACGAAGGAGACTGGCGTCAAGGTCAACTACCTCGAGGACATCAACTCGAACGAGGAGTTCTTCGGCGAGATCCAGGCGCCGCTCTCGCGAGGCCAGGGGATCGACCGGGACATCATCGTCCCGACCGCCTGGCTCGCGGCCCGCCTGCTCGACCTCGGCTACCTCCAGAAGCTCGACAAGAGCGCGATCCCGAACATCGACAACCTCGAGGACACGCTCGCAAGCCCGCCCTGGGACCCGAACCGCGACTACAGCCTGCCCTGGCAGTCGTACATCACGGGCGTCGGCTACGACCCGAAGAAGGTCGGCGGCGAGATCACCTCGGTCGAGCAGCTCCTCGACCCCGCCCTCAAGGGCAAGGTGACGATGCTCGACTCCATGGAGGACACCGCGGCGCTCTTCATGCTCGAGATGGGCGGCGACCCGGCCGACCCGGACCAGGCCATGTTCAACGAGATCTGCGAGAAGCTGAAGACGGCCGTCGGCGACGGGCAGATCCGCCAGTTCACGGGGAACGACTACACCGGTCTCCTCGCCGGCGGCGACGCGTGGGCCTCGATCGCCTGGTCGGGGGACATCATCATCCTCCAGCCCGACAACCCGAACCTCGAGTTCAGGATCCCCGACGCCGGCGGGATCTCGTCGGTGGACACGATGGTGATCCCGACCGGCGGCGACGTCTTCACGGCGTCGACATTCATGAACTTCTTCTACGACCCGGAGATCGCGGCCCAGGTGGCGGCCTACGTCAACTTCATCACGCCGGTGAAGGGAACGAAGGAGGCGATCACGGAGATCGACCCGGCGCTGGCCGAGAACCCGCTCATCTTCCCGCCGCCGGACGTGCTCGACAACCTGCACGAGTTCAGCGCCGAGGCCATCGAGAACCCCGAGTTCCAAGAGCAGTGGCAGGCCGTGATCGGCGTGTAGCCACGCGCGAGGCATGAGCTTCCTCCATCGACACCGCTGGCTCACCCCGTACCTGCTGCTGGCTCCGGGGATCGCCTTCCTGCTCCTCTTCTTCGTCGTCCCGCTCTACTACCTCGGGTACACGTCGCTGCAGGAGGGGACGGTGAGCGTCGGGTACACGTTCACCTGGGCCTGGGAGAACTACTCGGAGGCCTTCAGCACCTACCAGGAGCAGTTCGTCCGCTCGCTCGAGTACGCGGGGATCGCCACGGTCATCGCGCTCCTCATCTCATACCCGCTGGCCTACTGGATCGCGTTCCGCGGCGGGCGCTGGAAGAACCTGCTTCTGCTCTTCATCATCGCCCCGTTCTTCGTCACGTACCTGATCCGGACGCTCGCCTGGCAGAACATCCTCGCGGACGACGGCTTCGTCGTCGGCGCCATGCAGACGCTCGGGCTCGTGTCCGACGACGGGCGGCTGCTCGCCACCTCGACCGCGGTGATCGCCGGCATCACCTACAACTTTTTGCCCTTCATGGCGCTCCCGCTCTACGTGAGCCTGGAGCAGATCGACAAGAGCCTGATCGAGGCGGCGAAGGACCTGTACTCGTCGAGCACGAAGGCCTTCTTGCGCGTGACGCTGCCGCTCTCTGCGCCGGGCGTCATCGCCGGGACGCTGCTCACGTTCATCCCCGCGGCCGGCGACTTCATCAACGCCGAGCTGCTCGGGACGCCGAATCAGGCGATGGTCGGCAACGTCATCCAGTCGAAGTTCCTCGAGATCACCGACTACGGCCAGGCGGCCGCACTCTCGATGATCCTGATGGCGGTGATCCTGCTCCTGATCCTCATTTACACGCGGATCCTGGGGACGGAACGGATGGCGGGATGACGACGGCCGCCGAGCCGCTGCCCCGCCACCGCGGGAGCCTCGCGACACGGGCGTGGGCGTTCGTACGCCACCACACGCTCACGCTCTTCGGGATCCTCGCTCTCGCCTACCTGATGCTGCCGATCGTGATCGTGATCGTATTCTCGTTCAACGATCCGGCGGGGCGTTTCAACTACACATGGGAGGGCTTCACGCTCGCCCACTGGAAGAGCCCGTTCGGGCCGCCCTTCCTCGGCGACGCGGTGCTGACGAGCATCGAAGTGGCGCTCGTCGCCACGCTCGTCGCGACCATCCTCGGCACCCTCGTCGCCATGGCCCTCGTGCGCTACCACTTTCGCGGGCGCGGGGCCACGAACTTCCTCATCTTCGTGCCGCTGACCGCGCCCGAGATCGTCCTCGGCGCCTCGCTGCTCACCCTCTTCCTCAACCTGGGGACGGCTCTCGGGTTCTGGACGATCGTGCTCGCGCACATCATGTTCTGCATCAGCTTCGTGGTCGTGACCGTCCGCGCGCGGCTGGTCGGCTTCGACCGCCACGTCGAGGAGGCGGCCGCGGACCTCGGTGCGAACGAGTGGGTCACCTTCCTTCGCATCACGCTTCCGCTGATCGCGCCGGGGATTCTCGCCGGCGCGTTGCTCGCGTTCTCCCTCTCGATCGACGACTTCGTGATCACGAACTTCAACTCGGGCACGACGACGACGTTCCCGCTCTACGTCTGGAGCGCCGCGCAGCGGGGTGTGCCAGCCGAGGTGAACGTCGTCGGGACAATGATCTTCGGGGTCGCGATCCTGCTGATGCTCGCCAACGTTCTCTGGCAATACCGCCGCGAACCGAAAGGAGCCGAATGAGCTTCCCCGCGACCTCCCTGTCCGCAGACGAGCTGCAGCAGGCTGCGCGAGACCACCTGTGGCTGCACTTCACCCGCATGTCCGGCTACATGGACGGCGAGGTGCCCATCATCGTTCGCGGTGACGGCTGCTACCTCGAGGACATCCACGGCAAGCGCTACCTCGACGCGCTCGCCGGCCTGTTCGCCGTCAACATCGGGTACGGATTCGGCGAGGAGATCGGGGAGGCGGCCGCGGCGCAGATGCGCGAGCTGCCGTTCTACACCAACTGGAGCTACGCGCATCCTCGCGCGATCGAGCTCGCGGCCGAGGTCGCCTCGCTCGCGCCCGGCGACCTGAATCGCGTCTTCTTTGTGTCCGGCGGCTCCGAGGCGGTCGAGTCCGCCTGGAAGCTCGCCCGCCAGTACCACGCCGTCCGCGGCGAGCGGCGCTGGAAGGCGATCGCACGGCGCATCGCCTACCACGGGACGACGATGGGGGCGCTCTCCATCAACGGAATCGCGGCCCTCAAGGCGCCGTTCGAGCCGCTCGTCCCGGACACGCTGCACGTGCGCAACACGAACCGTTACCACCGACCGCCCGAGGAGACCGAGGAGGAGTTCACCGCTTTCCTGCTCGACGACCTCGAGGAGACGATCCTCCAGGCCGAGCCCGGCACCGTCGCCATGGTGATCATGGAGCCGGTCCAGAACGCGGGAGGCTCGTTCACGCCGCCTGCCGGCTACTGGGCCGGAGTGCGGGAGATCTGCGATCGCTACGGGATCCTCCTGTGCGCCGACGAGGTCATCACCGGCTTCGGCCGCGTCGGAGCCTGGTTCGGCTCCGAGCGCTACGACATCCGGCCGGACCTGATCACGTCCGCGAAGGGCCTTTCCTCGGCCTACGCGTCGATCGGGGCGCTGATCGCCAGCGATCGCGTCATGGAGCCCTTCCTCGCGGACACGTCCATGTACACGCACGGGATCACCTTCGGCGGGCATCCGGTGCAGGCGGCGATCGCGCTCAAGAACATCGAGATCATGAAGCGCGAGCGGATCGTCGAACATGTGGCTGACAACCAGGACGCGTTCCGATCGACGCTGGCGGAGCTCCTCGAGCTGCCCATCGTGGGCGACCTGCGCGGGACGGGCTTCTTCTACGCGCTCGAGCTCGTCAAGGACAAAGAGACGCGCGAGACCTTCTCGGAGGACGAGTGCGAGACGCTCCTCCGAGGCTTCCTGTCCCCGCGGCTCTTTGAGTCCGGCCTCATCTGCCGCGCCGACGACCGCGGCGACCCGGTCGTGCAGATCTCCCCGCCGCTCGTGGCGGGACAGGAGCAGTTCGACGAGATCGTCGGCATCCTCGGCGAGGTGCTCGCCGAGGCCGGGGAGCAGATCGCGCCTTCGGACGGTTCCGAGCGCGCAGTTCGCCGAGATCCCCGGTAGCGGACCGATGAAGGCCATGGTGCTCGACTCCCCGGGGACGCCCCTCCGGGGGGCCGAGCTCCCCGTGCCTGAGCCGTCCGCCGGCCAGGTGCTCGTGGCCGTCGACGCCTGCGGCGTCTGCCGCACCGACCTCCACGTCGTCGACGGCGAGCTGTCCGACCCGAAGCTGCCGCTCATTCCCGGCCACCAGGTGGTCGGGCGCGTCGTCGAGGGAGGGTCGCGCTTCGCCGCCGGCGACCGCGTCGGCATCCCCTGGCTCGGCTGGACCTGCGGCGAGTGCCGCTACTGCCTGAGCGGCCGCGAGAACCTCTGCGATCGCGCGCGCTTCACCGGCTACCAGCTGGACGGCGGCTACGCGGAGGCCGCCGTCGCCGACGAGCGCTTCTGCTTCCCGATCCCCGACGGCTACGACGACCTCCAGGCGGCGCCGCTTCTCTGCGCCGGGCTGATCGGCTACCGCGCCCTGCGGCTCGCGGGCGACGCCGAGCGGCTCGGGCTCTACGGCTTCGGCGCGAGCGCGCACATCGTCGCGCAGGTCGCGCGCCACCAGGGGCGGCGGGTGTTTGCCTTCACGCGCGCCGGGGACGAGGCCGCGCAGGCCTTCGCGCGCGAGCTCGGAGCCGAGTGGGCCGGCGACGCTCTGGGTCCCGCGCCGGAGGAGCTCGATGCCGCACTCATCTTCGCGCCGGCCGGCGAGCTCGTCCCGGCCGCGCTCGCCGCCGTGGCGAAGGGCGGCAGCGTCGTCTGCGCGGGAATCCACATGAGCGACCTCCCGTCGTTTCCCTACGACCTGCTCTGGGGCGAGCGCGTCCTCCGCTCGGTCGCCAACCTGACGCGGCGCGATGGCGAGGAGTTCATGGCGCTCGCGCCGCAGGTGCCGGTGAGGACGGAGGTCGAGACCTTCCCGCTCGCGGCTGCTAATGAGGCGCTCGCGCGCTTGCGCGCCGGGGAGATCCGCGGCGCAGCGGTCCTCCAGGTCGTTCCAGGCGGCGCCTGACAACCGGGGCCACGATCGTCTAGTCTGCCGCCACCGTCAGACCCAGCAGGGGGTGGTTAAGTGAGGGTTTTCCAGGGATGGACGCTGTGCGTCCTCTTCTCCGTCGTCCTGTTTCTTGGGGCCGGATGCTCCTTAGGAGATGACGACGACGACAGCGGCAACGGTGACGCCTCGGGCGACACCGGTCAGACGGAGGCGGGCGGCCAAGGTGGTGGCGGCGGCAACCTCCTCCAGGAAGTCCAGGATCGCGGCACGCTGCGCTGCGGCGTGAACGACTCCGTCCCGGGCTTCGGGTTCACGGGCGAAGGCGGCGAGCCGCAGGGCTTCGACATCGACTTCTGCAAGGTCGTGGCCGCGGCCGTCCTCGGCGACGCCGAGGCGGTGGAGTACACGCCGCTTTCAGCCGAGCAGCGCTTCACGGCCCTGCAGTCGGGCGAGATCGACGTGCTCATCCGCAACACGACGTATACGGCCTCGCGCGACGGCACCGACGGCGCTCGGTTCCTGCACACGACGTTCTACGACGGGCAGGGAATGATGGTGCGAACCGAATCCGGACACACCACGCTCGAGGACCTCGCGGGCGAGACGATCTGCGTGCTCTCCGGGACGACGACCGAGCTCAACCTCGAGTCGCAGTTCCAGGCCCGCGGGATCGACTACACGCCCCTGGCCTTCGAGGACACCGAGCCTCTCCAGGCGGCGTTCGTCGAGGAGCGGTGCGGCGCGTGGACGTCGGACAAGTCGCAGCTGGCCGGTATCCGCTCGGCCTGGCCCGAGGGCCAGGGAGGTCCCGAGGCTCTGACGATCATGGACGAGACCATGTCGAAGGAGCCGCTCGGCCCCGTCGTGGCCGACGGTGACGATGCCTGGGCAGACGCGGTCAACTGGGCCGTGTACGCCACGATCCAGGCCGAGGAGTTCGGCCTGACCTCGAACAACATCGGCGAGGGCAGCGAGGATCCCGAGATCCAGCGCTTCCTGGGCGAGGCGGTCGAGGGCGAGCCCTTCGACGCCGGTCTCGGCCTGCCCGACGACTTCGCGGTGCAGGTCGTGACCCAGGTCGGCAACTACGCGGAGATCTACGACCGCAACGTCGGCGAAGGCTCGGCGCTCGAGCTGCCGCGCGACTTCAACGCGCTCTGGACCGACGGCGGCCTGCAGTTCGCGCCGCCGTACCGCTAGACCGAAGCCGAAGGGGGCGGCGGCGCGGCCGCCGCCCCCTCTCGTCACCCGATGACGGCCGCGACGCCAACGACAACTCGACGTCCCGCTTTCTGGCGCAACGTCCGCGTGCTGCGCGTGACGTTCCAGGCGGTCTTTCTCGTCGCGGTGGTCGGGCTGCTCCTCTTCCTGTTCGACAACGTCGTCTACAACCTGGAGCGGCTCGGCATCCCAACAGGCTTCGACTACCTGCGGCAGCCGGCGGGCTTCGCGATCCCGGACACGGACTTCCGCTCTTCGCAGAGCCTGCTCGACGCGCTCCTCGTCGGCGTCCAGAACACGATCAAGGTCGCGCTCCTCGGCATCGTGCTCGCCACGATCGTGGGCGTGATCATCGGCGTCTCGCGCCTCTCCTCGAACTGGCTCGTGAGGCGGGTCGCCGCGCTCTACGTCGAGACCTTCCGGAACATCCCGGTGCTCGTGATCATCCTCTTCTGGTACCTGGGCGTGATGATCCGCCTTCCGCCGATCCGGGAGGGTGTCGAGCTCCTCGACATGGTTGCGATCTCGAACCGCGGCATCGTAGTGCCGTGGTTCGACCAGGTCGGTGGCGGCCTGGCGTTCGGGATCTTCGCCCTGATCGGCCTCCTCGCGGCCGCCGCGGTGTGGACCTGGCGAACCCGCCGCTTCGACGCGACCGGGCAGCCTCATCGCCGCGTGCTCTGGTCGGGGGGTGCCCTACTCCTGATCCTCGCGATCGGCTTCGTCCTCACCGGCCGGCCGTGGACGCTCGACACGCCGGAGACCGGCGAGCTCGCGACGAGCGGAGGCTTCCGGCTCGCGCCCGAGTACGCCGCTCTCCTGATCGCGCTGGCGCTCTACACCGCGAGCCACATCGCGGAGATCGTCCGCGGAAGCATCCTTGCCGTGCCCCGTGGCCAGAGCGAGGCGGCTGACGCCGTCGGCCTCTCGGGCTTCCAGCGCCTCCGTCACGTTGTGCTGCCGCAGGCGTTCCGGATCTCGATCCCCCCGATCTCGAACCAGTACCTCAACCTGACCAAGAACTCCTCGCTCGGGGTGGCGATCAGCTACTACGAGGTGACCAAGGTCACGCAGGTCTCCATCGCCCAGAGCGCGCCCGCGGTGCAGGCGATCGTCGTGCTCATGGGCATCTACCTCGTCCTCTCCCTCACGATCGCGGCTGTGACGAACCTCATCAACCGGCGCCTGACGCTGAAGGGGCGGCGTTAGTGCCCCACCAGGCAATGCACGCCGCACTTCTGCCCCGCGATCACGCGGCGCCAGAGCCCGCCCTCGCCCTCACCAAGGCTTCCTCAGCCTTGGCTTCGGTCGAGTGCGGACTCTGGCTTGGTGCTCGCGACGCAGAAGCACAGCAGCATCACCTGGAGGAGCACTGATGGCGACCCGGGTGGACACGCTCGAGCCCATGCCGGCTCCGGAGCCCGGAGGGAGCCGCCCGTCCAAGCGCAAGCTCACCCCGCGTGAATGGGCACGCGAGAACCTGTTCGGAAGCACTTTCGACACGATCCTCACGGTCGCGTTCGGGCTCGTCCTCGCCTGGATCGCCTACCGGCTCGGGCGGTTCGTCTTCGTCGACGCGCGCTGGGAGGTCGTCGAGCGCAACATCACGAACCTCATGGTCGGGACTTTCCCCCGCGACGAGCTGTGGCGCCTCTGGGCTGCCCTCTTCGTCCTGGCCGCCGCGCTCGGCTTCGGCGCAGGCGCCATCGGCGCGCAGCGGCGCCGCGAAGTCGCGGAGGGCCGCGCGCGTCCGCTGGCGCAGGGCGGCGTGCGGCGGCTCGGACCGGTCATCCTCCTCGTCGTCGTCCTCCTCTGGCTCGGGCAGTCGTTCGAAGCCCTCGTGCTCGTCGCCGCCATCTCCGCGGTGGGCGCTCTCTTCAACGTGGTCGGCAGGCGGACGCCGCAGCCGCTCTGGCGCTACGTTCCCCTGATCGTCCTCGCCGGAGTCTTGGTCGCCTTCCTCGTGGTGGCGGCGTTCGGAGGCGTCGGCTGGAACCAGTGGGGCGGACTGCTGCTGACGGTCTTCCTCGCCGTGTCGGCCATCCTGCTCTCGTTCCCTATCGGGGTGCTTCTCGCTCTCGGCCGACGGTCGACCTTTCCCGCCGTGCGCGTCGTGTGCGTCGCCTACATCGAGCTCTTCCGCGGGGTTCCGCTGATCGCGATCCTCTTCATGGCGTTCTTCATGACGGGGTTCTTCCTGCCCGAAGGCGTGGATGCGCCAAGCCTTGTCACCCGCGCGATCATCGGCTTCGTCCTCTTCACCTGTGCCTATGTGGCGGAGATCGTCCGAGGCGGGCTGCAGTCGGTGCCGGCCGGTCAGATCGAGGCGGCGCAGGCGCTGGGGCTGTCGCCGTTCAAGACGACCTTCCGGATCGTGCTCCCGCAGGCCCTACGGGCAGTTATCCCGGGCATCGTCGGCCAGTTCATCAGCCTCTACAAGGACACGTCGCTCGTGTTCGTCCTCGGGCTGACCGAGCTGCTCGCCGTGGCGCAGAACATCACGAAGCAGCCGGACTTCCTCGCGCAGGGGCTCTACGTCGAGACCCTGGTCTTCGCGAGCTTCGTCTACTGGACGGGGTCATACTGGATGTCGCGCGAGAGCCAGCGGCTCGAGCGGCGGCTCGGAGTGGGGGAGTGATGAGCACCACAGAGAACGGCAAGGGCATGATCCAGCTGGAGGGCGTCTCCAAGTGGTTCGGCGACTTTCAGGCGCTCAAGGACGTCGACCTGGCGATCGACCGGCAGGAGGTCGTCGTCGTCTGCGGGCCGTCGGGCTCGGGGAAATCGACCATGATCCGCTGCATCAACCGGCTCGAGAAGCACGACGGCGGCCGCATCGTCGTCGACGGGATCGAGCTCTCCGACGACCTGCGGAACATCCAGGAGATCCGGCGCGAGGTCGGGATGGTCTTTCAGCAGTTCAATCTCTTCCCGCACCTGAGCGTGCTCGAGAACATCACGCTCGCTCCGCGGAACGTCCGCCGGAAGCCGCGGAAGGAGGCCGAGGAACGGGCGATGGAGCAGCTCAGGCGTGTGCGGATCCCCGAGCAGGCGCACAAGTACCCGCTCCAGCTCTCGGGCGGCCAGCAGCAGCGCGTCGCGATCGCCCGGGCGCTCGCCATGGACCCGAAGATCATGCTCTTCGACGAGCCGACCTCCGCGCTCGACCCGGAGATGATCAAGGAGGTGCTCGACGTCATGATCGAGCTCGCGGAGTCCGGCATGACGATGATCGTCGTCACGCACGAGATGGGCTTCGCCCGCGCGGTCGCGCGCCGCATGGTCTTCATGGCCGACGGCGAGATCGTCGAGGTCGGGACCCCCGAGCACTTCTTCACGAGCCCGCAGGAAGAGCGCACGAAGCAGTTCCTCGCGCAGATCCTCTAGGCCGTACCCTCTAGCTGTGCGGTGGCTCGTCGTCGCCTTTTCCCTGGTCTCGCTGTTTGCGGCTTGCGGAGGAGAGGACGAAGAGCCAACCGAGACCGATGTCGCAGCGCCCGCGTTCCCGTTGACCTCCGAGAGCATCGCCGAGGGCGAGCCCATCGACGCGCGCTACACGTGTGACGGTGAGGACGTCTCACCTGCGCTGGCCTGGGAAGACGTGCCGGCGGACGCCGTCGAGCTCGTCCTGATCGTCGAGGATCCCGACGCGCCGGGCGGCACGTTCACGCACTGGCTCGCGTACGGCATCGACCCGACCGAGACAGAGCTGGCCGAGGGAGTGGAGGGCCTCGAGCTCGGAGAGGGAGAGAACGACACGGGCGAGATCGGCTACGCCGGGCCCTGCCCGCCGGAGGGCGAGACGCACAACTATGTCTTCCGGTTGCTGGCGGTCGACGTGGAGACGGCCCTCGAGGAGGGCGCTCGACGGGACGACGTGCTCGAGGCGGTCGAGGGCCACATCGTCGGCGAGGGCCGGCTGACGGCGACCTACGCCCGACCGTAGGTCGCCCTTCTCACATTTAGGTGAACGCCCAGAGGGCGTTAACGATCTTCCAGTCGCCGTCCGTGCGGACGAGGTGCACGTACTCGCGGTAGACGTTCGAGTCGACCACGACCGTCGCGATGTCGCCGTAGACCTCGACGACGCGGACGTCGATGCGCCGTGCGCCGGAATCGTACTTCCGGCCGGCGCCTGCCGCCGTCGCGTCGACCATCTGCGAGGCAGTGAGCTGGTCGAGCCCTTCGCGGCCGAGCGACCGCTTGGCGAGATCCGGATGGAGCGCCCGGCGCATGCGCTCGGGGTCACCCTCGAACCACCCCTCGAAGTAGTCGAGGACGCAGCGGACGATGGCGTCCTCGTCGGCCGCCATCAGAGGAGCTCGGCGATCCGCGCCGCCGCCTTTGCGGCGCCGTCCGTCTCCACGGGTGCGTAGTCGACCTCGCGGCCGATCTCCTCGGCGATCGCCTGGGCGATCACCGCCGGCGTCGCGGTCTCGAAGTCCATCGCGCGCCCCGCGCCGTAGCGGCCGAGACGGTGGCGGACGTGGAAGTTCTGCTCGAAGTGGTGCTTCAGCGGGAAGTAGAGGAACGGCCGCCGGTTGACGGTCAGCTCCATCGACGTCGTCAGCCCTCCTTGCACCACGGCGAGGTCGCAGGCGGCGAGGTGGCGGTAGAGGTTGTGGACGTAGGCGCGCACCTCGAGGCCGTCGGCCTCCGGGAACGCGGCCGGGTCGATCCGCGGGCCCGCGACGACGACCATACGGAGCTCGGGCACGAGCTCTTTCGCCTCCGGGAAGGCGTCGACCACGCGGCGAAGCAGGTGGCCGCCGACGCCCGAGCCGCCCACGGTGACGATGCAGACCTGCTCGCCCGGCCGGTAGCCCAGCTCGGCGCGGAGCTTCTCGCGATCGGCGAACGCCGCGGGGTCGAACCCGGACACGTAGCCGGCGAAGTCGAAGTGCTGCTCGGTCCAGTCGCGGATCTGCGGAAGCTCGGGCCCGAACGCCTCCGGGACGACGTCGTCCGGGTTCCCGACATAGATCGCGCGGTCCCGGATCCGCGGGTAGCGCCCGATGTGCTCGATCATCTCCGCGTTGTAGTCGGACGTGAGGAAGGCCTCGCCCTCGCCGCCGTCGGGCATCGGGAGCCAGCCGACGAAGTCCGTGAGCCAGACGTAGGCGGCCCGCTTCTCCTCCGGATTCTCGTGCAGGTAGTAGTCGAGCTCCCAGGCCTCGTCCCCGATCCAGAGGTCGTAGTTCTCCTCGCGGGCGACGTCGTGGAAGACCATGAAGTTGGCGAGCAGGATCTCATCCATCCGGCGCCACGCTTGGAAGCAATGGAGGTCGTGCTCGGCCGACTCGGACTCGATGTGCCCCGACTCGTTGGCCAGCTCGGCGCTCATCGGGTGGACGCGTTCGCCCTCCCCCTCGAGGACCTTCGTGACGGGGTGCTGCGCAAGCCAGTCGACCTCGAGGTCCGGGACGAGCTGTCGCAGCTCGCGCGCGATGGCGACGTCCCGCTGGGCGTGCCCGAGCCCGATCGGCGAGGAGACGAAGAGCGCCCGCTTCCGGCGGCTCCGCCCACGGGTCCAGCGCCGGGGCTCTGGGCGGAGGCCTGTGAAGTCCCGCAGCACGTGGTTGACCTTGACCGGGTCGCGGACATGTGGCGCATGCCCGGACCCTTCAAGCATGAGGGCCGGGGCGCCGAGCTGCCCGGCGAGGTCGAGTCCGCGCTGCGGCTCGGTGAGGGCGTCGGCCGTACCGTGGACGACGAGCACTGGACACCGGACGCGCGCACAGAGCGCGACGACCGTCTCCGGGTCGAGCTCCTTCGTGTCCCAGCCGCGAAAGCCGGCCAGGATCGTCTCGGCGTCCGTCTCCAGGCCCCAACCGACGCAGTCGTCGATGGGCTTCGTGGAATGGGGCTCGGTGAAGCACTCCGAGAAGAAGTGGCGAAGATAGCCCTCCCAGTCCCGGAGCCAGTAGTGGCGGTTCTCCTTCGCCCAGCCCTCATCGGTGTCGAGCACCTCGTCGAATGGGACCCAGTTCTTCTCGGCCTCGACGGGCGACGTGGGCGGGGCGATCAGGACGAGGCCCGCAACTCGTTCCGGGTGCTCGCCGGCGAGGATCAGCGACTCGCCCATGTCGCACCAGCCGACGACGACGGCGCGCTCGATGCCGACGGCATCCAGGACGTCAAGGGCATCGAGGGCGAACTCCTGCCGTGTGTAGGCCTCGTAGTCGCGGGGTCGGTCCGAGCGGCCGTTTCCCCGCGGGTCGAAGGTGACGACCCGCGCGTGGCGCGCAAGGGTGGGGATCTGCATCTTCCAGCTGCGCGAGTGGACGATCTCCCACGTGGGCAGGAGCAGGATCGTCTGCTGGCCCTCCCCGTAGCGCTCCCAGAAAACGCGGACGCCGTCGCGCTCGACGTAGCCCTCCTCGTCGGGATAGCGCGCGCGGGTCTGCTCGCGCGGCGTCTGGGTGACGACACTCATGGGATTCTCCTTTCGAGCGACGCGACGAAGTCGCGGATCAGCAGGTTCACCTTCACGGGATGACGCGCCTGTGGGATATGGCCCGCGCCCTCGAGGGCGACGAGCGTGCCCCCGGTCAGAGCGGCGACGGCCTCCGCGCGCTCGCGCGTCTGGCAGGCGTCCAGCTCGCCGTGGACGACGAGGACCGGACAGGAAACGGCCTTGCAGAGGGCCTCCGCCTCCTCGGCGCTGCTCCACGGGAGAGGCGCCTCCTCGTCGGCGAGCGCGAGCGTGTCGGCGTCCGTCTCGAGCCCCCAGCCGACGCAGTCTTCGATCTGCTTCGTGGAGTGCGGCTCCGGAATTTGCTGCGAGAAGAAGAACTCGAGAAAGCCGCGGAAGTCGCGGCGCCAGTAGTGGACGTTGTACTTCGCCCAGCCCTCCTCGGTGTCGAGCGGCTCGGTGAACGGATAGCGGGTGTAGTTCTGGTGCGAACGGCTGAGGTACGGCAGGCACGGTGCGAGCGCGACGACACCGAGCGCGGTCTCGGGGTGCGTGGATGCGAGCATGAGCGCCCAGCCGCCCCCGTCGCAGAGCCCGACGAGGACCGCCTTGTCGACCCCCGCGCCCTCGAGGACGGCTCGCGCGTCCTCGACGTACTCCCAGTACCCGTACGCGGCCGCGTCGGTGGGCCGGTCGGAGCGCCCGTTGCCGCGCGGGTCGAAGGTGAGCACCCGGTGCCGGCGCGCGAGGTAGGGGATCTGCCCCTTCCAGATCCGCGAGTGGGAGATGGGAGAGGGCGGAAAGAGCAGGAAGGCGGTCGGCCCGTCGCCGTAGCTTTCCCAGAAGACGCGCACGCCGTCCCGTTCCACGTAGCCCTTCTCGTCCGGGTAGCGAGCGCGGGTCTGCTCCCGCGTGGATGCGGCGGCGATGCTCATGCAGCACTCCGCTCGAGCGACTCGACGAAGCCGCGGACGAGCAGGTTCACCTTCACCGGGTCGCGGACGTGCGGGCAGTGGCCCGAGCCTTCGAGCGTGACCAGCCGGCCGCCGGTCGCCTCCGCGAGTGCGGCGCCCCGTGCGAGCGGGTGGAGCGCGTCCTCGTCGCCGTGCAGGACGAGCACGGGGCAGCGAACCCGGGCACAGACGTCCCGGAAGCGCTCCGTGCCGCAGAGCTCGAGCGCCTCGTGGGTGTCGATGAGCGTCTCGGGTGCGATCTCCAGGCCCCAGCCGACGCAGTCCTCGATCTGCTTCGTCGAGTGGGGCTCGGTGAACATCCTCCCGAAGAAGTACTCGAGGAACTCCTCGTAGTTCTCGAGCCAGTAGTGGCGGTTGTACTTCGCCCAGCCGTCGTCGGTGTCGAGGCGGTCCTCGAAGGAGTGGACGTACCTCTCCGGGTGCCCGGGCGCGAGCGGGACCGAGGGGCAGATAAACGCGGCGCCCAGCACGCGGTCCGGGTGGTCGGCTGCAAGCAGAGCGCCCCAGAGCGCGCCGCAGGATAGTCCGACGACGACTGCCGTCTCCGTTTCGGTCGCGTCCATCACGGCCAGCGAGTCGGCGGCGAACTCCCACTCGGTGTAGGCGGCGACGCCCGTGGGCCGGTCCGCCTTCCCGTTCCCGCGCCCGTCGAAGGTGACGACGCGGAAGTGGCGCGCGAAGTAGGGAATCTGCATCTTCCAGTGGCGCGAGTGGATGATCGACCACGTGGGGAGGAGGAACAGAGTCGGCTCGCGGTCGCCGTAGACCTCGTAGAAGACGCGGACGCCGTCGCGCTCCACGTAGCCCTCGTCATCCGGGTAGCGGGCGCGAGTTTGCTCTCGCTGCGCTTCCAGAAGGCTCATGCGACTGACTCCACGAACTCACGGATGAGCAGATTGACCTTCACGGGGTCGCGTGCGTGAGGGAGATGGCCTCCGCCCTCGAAGGCGACGAACATCCCGCCGGTGAGCCGGGCCAGCTCGGCCCCGTGGGCGACGGGCCGGATGCGGTCCTCGTCCCCGTGGATGACGAGGACGGGGCAGCCGATACGCTCGCAGATCTCGAGCACGGCTTCGCGCGAGCCCAGGCCGGCGCCGGCTTCGCTGGCGAGAAGAGTCTCGGCGGTCGTGTCCAGCCCCCAGCCCACGGCGTCCTCGACCTGCTTGGTCGAATGCGGCTCCGAGAAGCACTGCGAGAAGAAGAAGTCGAGGAATCCCTCGTAGTCGCGGAGCCAGTAGTGGCGGTTGTACTTCGCCCACCCCTCGTCCGTCTCGAGCTCCTCGTCGAAGCGGTCCAGGATCGAGCGATTGCCGTCGAGGCCGCCGAGCGGCAGCGCCGGGCCGATGAAAACGGCGCCGGCGACACGCTTCGGATGCTCCGTGGCGAGCAGGAGGGCGCGCTGCGCGCCGAGTGAGAGGGAGACGACGACCGCCCGTTCCGTGCCCGTCGTGTCGAGAACGGCGAGCGCGTCGGCTGCGAACTCGGCCTCGTCGTAGGCGCGGGGATCGGAGGGACGGTCCGAGCGACCATTCCCGCGTGGGTCGAACGTGATCGCCCTCGCATGACGCGCGAAGTACGGGAGCTGCAGCTTCCAGTGGCGCGAGTGGATGATCGTCCAGGTCGGGAGGAAGAGGACGGTAGGCTCACCCTGCCCGTAGACCTCGTAGAAGACGCGAACGCCGTCGCGCTCGACGTAGCCCTCCGCTTCCGGGTAGCGGGCGCGCGTCTGCGCGGCTCTCTCGCCGGCCACGATCGTCACTTCTCGACCTCCGTCAGCCAGCCGTCGATCCACTCGAGTAGCTCGCGCTGGCCGTTCTCGAAGCCCGAGAGCCGCTCCAGGATGATCCCTTCGTTGAAGGTGACCACGAGCGTGACGAGCGCCTCCAGCGGGATCGTGATGCCGTAGCGCTCGCGCGGCTCGGCGAACGCCTCCAGGAGGACGGCGCGCCATTCGTCGTGCACGTGGCCCACACGGTCGCGCAACTCCGGCCGGTTCCAGGACAACGCCTGCAGCTCGAACCAGACCTTCTGGTACTCGCGGTCCGCATCCAGGTAGTGCATGGCCGTCCGCCACTTCTCTGCGAAGGGCACGCTCGGGTCCGAGTACATCGCCCTCTGCCGCACGATGAGCCGGTCGGTGAAGCGCTCGAGGACGCGCACGAGCAGGTTCTCGACCGACCCGAAGTAGTAGTGCACGAGGCCGTGATTGAGGCCTGCCTCCGCGGCGACGCGCCGGGTCGTCACGCTCGGGGAGCCCAGCTCGACGAGGAGGCGTTCCGCTGCATCGAGGAACGCCTCCTCCATCTGAGCCCGGGCTACTTGCGCCGCAGCCACCGAATGAACGCGTCGAGCCGGGCCCGGCCGATGAGCAACAGGCCTGTCGCGGCGGTCGTCCCCCCAGCGGCCAGAGAGCCCAGGAGGGCGCCTTCGCCCATGTGGTGGGCGAGGATCACTGGAAGACCTCCGTCGTGCAGTCGCCGCCTTGGAGCCGCACCTCGTGCGCCCGAGCCGGTCCCACGGGGCGATCGTGGAAGTCGACGAAGAAGTCCCTGTCCACCTCCATGGAGCCATCCTCTCCGATGTCGACCTTCAGGAGCCAGGAGCGCAGCTCCGGGTAGAACTGATTGTCCCAGGTCGACAAGAGCGAGTTGGTGACGTACAGGCGCTTGCCGTCCAGTGAGAGCTGGAGCATCTGCGGCCCGCCGTTCAGATCCCGTCCCGCGTCGTTCGGCTTGCCGAGGACGCCGCCCAGCCACAGCTGGCCCGTCAGCTTCGGGTTCTTCGGATCGGAGACGTCGTAACGGCGCAGGTCGCCGTGCAACCAGTTGGAGAAGTAGAGGGCCTTGTCGTCCATCGAGAGGACGAGGTCGGTGATGAGCGGAGGAACCGGGAAGGGCCAGCCCTCGAGCTCGACGCCCTCGGTCGTGATCACGGGCTCGGCCGACCACGAGCCGTTCGAGCGGTGGAAGCGCCACATTGCGCTCGAGAGCGCGGCACCGAGGAAGCCCTCTTCGGCGTCGGGATCGTGGAGCCACCGGATCTCGAGCGGGACGAGGCCCTGCTCCCCGAGGTCGATCGACTGCTCGAGCGTGCGCTCTGCGAGGTTCCAGAAGTGCATGCGCTGGCCGTAGCGGCCGGCGCCGACGTCCTCGAGGTCGAAGCCCTTCTCGTAGGCGTTCGGCTCCCCGAACTCGGACGAGACCAGCACGTTCTTGCGCGGCTGGTACCAGAAGTCGTAGTTCATGGGCGGCCGCTCGCCGCCGTTCTCCCAACGGCCCTTGATGTCGAACGTCTTCGCGTCGAGGACGGCGAAGCCGCAGGTGGCGTTGCCATCGGCGTCGCCGAGCATGCTGATCACGACGTTGTCGCCAGGCATGCAGTGCACCGTGTGAGGCCGGGAGAGCCCGGTCTCGCCGATGATCTCCTCGGGCTCGATCACCTTCTCGATCGCCGGCTTCCGTGGATCGTCGGACACGTTCACGATGTGGACGCGCGACGAGCGGAAGCCCGGGACGATCAGGTGGGAGCGGTCGGGCCCGTGGCAGGCGGACGAGCAGCGGTTCCAGCCGTAGTGGTGGAGCTCGTCGCCCACGTTCGGCATGGGCGTCTCGTGGATGATCTTGCCCTCCTCGGCGTCGACGACGGCGAGGAAGTCGGGCGCTTCCACGCCGGTGCCCTCATGCAGGCAGGCGACGTAGAGGAGCTCTTCCGGAGGCGCTTGCATCGCCTCCTGTGGCGAGGAATGGAGAGAGCTGTGAGGGGTCATGACAACCTCCTGTTCTGGGTGTTGATCAGTGCTCACCGGGCTCGAGGGGGATGCTGGGGTCGAAGAGCATCATGTGCGGCCCGGCCGGGCCTCTCGTGGTCTTCTTCTGGACGTCGGTGAAGCTGACCCAGGGCTGGGCGCCGGTCGGGGTGAGCTCGCCGGAGCGCTTGGCGACGTCGAACAGCCAGATGCCGTAGTCGTCGTTGCGCGCCGGCCCGAAGTCCGGGTCGTCGTCCCATGGAGTGAGCAGCGAGTTCGAGACGTAGAGCCGCCGGTTGTCGGGGCTCAGCCTCAGCATGTTCGGGTGCGGCACGGAAACGGTCGCCGTGAGCACCGGGTTGAACGGATCGGCGATGTCGTACTGCTGGACCGTATCCGCGAACCAGTTCGTCACGTACATGAAGCGGTTGTCGTAGGACAGGATCAGGTCGGCCGGGATCGCGAGGCCGTCCTCGGGCCCGAGCACCTGCTGGAAGTCGAAGACCCCGTTGCGATCGTCGTCGTCGGCGAGCCACACGGCGCTCGTCCCCGGCGCGTTGATCAAGGCACGCCGGGCGCCGTGCTCCTTGACGAAGCGCACCATGAGCGCGCCGCTGTTCGTGCCCAGGTCGGCGGTCTGGATCACCTTCCGGCGCTGCATGTCCCAGACTGCGACCTCGTCGCCGAGGCAGCCAGGGTCGATGCCTGCTCCGCACGTGGCGGGCGGGCCGAACGTCGAGCTGATGCCGCGATTGGCCTTCGGAAGCCCTGCGAAGTCGTACATGTACGTCGGCCCCAGATCGCCGGGCCCGCGTACCGGTCCCGGGCCGAAGTGCCGCTTGAAGGCGCCGGTGCGGTCGCTGATCTCGACGACACCGCCCGGCAGCGTCGTGCCGGTGGCCGCGCCGATCATGGGGACGAGGAACTTCCCGTCCATGTCCATCACCCCGTGCGGCACGACGTAGCCGCTCTCCGCGGCCAGCTGGTCGTTGACCGCTCGGAGCGCCAGCGTCTTCCGGTCGCGTCGGATGTCGAAGACGTGGACACGGTTCGAGAAGAGCCCTGGCACGACCAACCGCTCCTGGTCGCGCGAGTAGCCGAAGTGGTGGAGCTCGTCGCCCACGTTGGGCATGTCCACGCGGTTCACGATCTTGCCGAAGTCGGCTCGGCGTGGATCGGCTCCGATCACCGCGATGAAGTCCGGATCGGTCGCGCTCTGCGCGATGGTGGTGACATAGAGGTAGCGCTCCTGTTTCTTGCCACGCTTGTGCTCGCTCTTGTCGGCCTCGACCGGTCGCGCGCCGGCGACTGCGACTGCAATCGCCAGCACCGCGCACGGCAGTGCGGCCAGCCAGAGACCGGTTCGGGGTCTCATCTTCTCGCCTCCTGCTCGACTGACTTAGTCATTTGACTAAGGCATTTGACTAAAAAGAGGCGCAGATGTCAAGCCTCGCCGTGGAGGCTCGGAATCTAGGGCCGGGCGAGCAGGTCGCGCGCGGTCTTGTGCACGGCGTCGTCGTGCGTCCGCCAGAGCGCCTCGGCGAGGGCGCCGAGCACGTCGCGGATGCCGATCATCCCGAGGAGGTTCTCGCCCTCGACCACGGGGAGGTGCCTGACGCGGCGCTCGCCCATGAGCCTGGCGACGCTCAGGATGTCTGCGTCCGGCGAGGCTGTCAGCACGGGAGCGGTCATGGCGTCGTCGACGCGGACGCGATCCAGGTCGTCGCCCTGCGCGACCAGGCGCAGGACGTCGCGCTCCGTGAGGATCCCGACGAGCCGGGAGCCGTTGCACACCGCGACTGAGCCGATGCCCGCGTCGCTCATGCGGCGGGCCGCCTCGCGCACGCTCTCGCCGGGCTCGCCCTGGACGACACGTGTGGACATGACGTCGGCGATCGACACGGCACCTCTCGCCTACCCGTTCGGGCCGCTGTCCAACCGGGCGTGAGCCGCCCTAGCTCTCCTTGGCCCGCTTCCGCTCCTTGTCGTAGACCGGGTGCTGCACGACCTCGCCGGCGACCTGCTCGTCGCCGACCTGCGCGACGACGCCCTGTCCCTCCTGCTTGAGGTCCTTGCGGATCTTCGCCAGCCCCAGGGTCTTCCCCCCGAGGAACGGCGAGACCACGGCCTGGGTCACGATGCCGACCTCTTCGCCGTCGACCCAGAGCGGCGCGCCGCTTGCCTCGTCGCCACCGCTCTCCAGCACCACGCTCGTCAGCCGAAGCTGTGTCTCGTCCTTGGCCTTCGCGAGGGCCGCCCTTCCCTGGAACTCGCCCTTGTCCAGGTCGACCGACCAGCCGAGGCCGCACTCGTAGGGCGAGACGGTCGGGTCGTACTCGATGCCGCCGATGATGAAGCCGCCCTCGATGCGAAAGAGGTCGAGCGCGACCATCCCGATGAGCTTCATCCCCTGCGGCTCTCCGGCTTCCAGGAGGGCGTCCCACAGCTCGAGCGCGCGGTCGCGGTCGACCCAGAGCTCGTAGCCGAGCTCGGCCGTGTAGCCGAGGCGCGTCATGTAGACCGGGATCCCCGCGATCGAGACGTCCTCGCGGAACGTGTAGTAGGGGAACGCCTCGGCGGAGAGGTCGGCGTCGGTCATGCCCTGGAGGATCTCGCGGCTCGTCGGCCCCTGGAGGCAGACGTGCGGCATGTCGTCGGTGAACTCGCGGACGACGATGTCGGAGCCTTCGGCGGCGGCGCTGAAGATCTCGTAGTCGCGGTCGTTCGCGCCGCAGAAGCGGACGTGGTCGGATGCGCGCATCATCGTCGTGCAGTCGTCGACCATCATCCCGTCCTCGTCCGTGAGGGCCCCGTAGGCGATGCGGCCCGGCGTCAGCTGGGAGACGTCGCGCGTGACGATCGAGTTGACGAGTTCGAGCGCGCCGTCGCCGTCGAGGTCGACCTTGCGCAGCATCGTGAAGTCCATGAGCCCGGCGGTCTCGCGCACCGCGCGGTACTCCTCCTCGGTGTCGGTCACTTCCAGGGGCGCGAAATAGCCGAAGAGGTCCATCCACTCGTCGGTCAACGCCTTCAGGCGCGGGTAGAAGGCGGTCTCCTTGCTCACGGGTCTCCTCTCGTCGCGGCTTCCGCGGGATTCTGACGACTTCGGCTAGCGGACGGGGTCAGCTCCCGATCTGCACGTCATACAGGTAGACCCACACGAAGAACCCGACGATCGCAGCGCCAATGCGAGCACGAGGCCAAGTGCGAGACGGACCGCCAATCGCGTTCGCCTCGACCCTTCTGCCTTCACGGGGGACTACCGCAGCGCGAGCGACTCGAAGAGCAGCTCGGCCATCTCGCGCAGCTCGATCTCGCCCTGGTGGCCGGATGTCTTGATCGCGTCCTCGTACATCGTCACGTCCTTCGGGCAGGCGACGACGAAGTAGTCGATCGAGCCGAGCGCGACGGCCTCGTCGATGCGGCTCTCGCTCGGGCGCTGGGCGCCCTCCGCGCGCAGCTCCTTCATCCAGATGCGGCCGCCGCCGGCGCCGCAGCAGAACGAGTTGTCGCGGTTGCGCGGCATCTCGACGAGGTCGCAGCCGACCGCGGCGAGGACTTCGCGGGGCTCGTCGTAGACGCCGTTGTAGCGCCCGAGCGTGCACGGGTCGTGGTACGTGACCCGGTAGCCGAGGCCCTTGCGCGGCTTCAACCGGCCTGCCTCGAGCAGCTCGCGGAGGAGCTGCGAATGGTGGACGACGTCCCAGTTGCCGCCGAGCTGGGGGTACTCGTTCTTGAGCGTGTTGAACGTATGCGGGTCCGAGGTGAGGATGCGGTCGAACCGGCACTCTCCGATCGCCTCGACGTTCTCCTCGGCCAGCGACGTCCACAGGCCCTCCTCGCCGGCGCGGCGGACGTCGTTCCCGGCCGTGCGCTCGCCGTCGTAGAGGATCCCGAAGTCGACCCCGGCGGAGCGCAGGACGCGGGCGATGGCCTGCGTCACCTTCTGGTTGCGCGGGTCGAAGGAGGCGTAGTCGCCGACGAACCAGAGGAGCTCGGCCGGTTGCTTGCGGATGTCCTTGACGTCGAAGTCGAGGTCGCGCGTCCAGCGTGCGCGCTTGCGCTTGGCCTCGCCGAAGGAGTTCCCCGAGGTGTAGATGGTCTCCAGCGTCTGCTGGAGCTGGCCGTCCATCTCTCCGCGCTCGATCAGAGCGCGCCGCATCTGGTTGATGATCGGGACGTGCTCGATGCCCACGGGGCAGATCTCGACGCACGCCATGCACTGCATGCACGACCAGAGCGTCTCCGGCTTGATCGTGCCGAGGATCTCGGCGTGATCCGGGAAGCGCGGCGGGATACCGAGCGCGGCGCGGTTGCCCATCGAGCCCTCGGCCACCTCGCGCAGGTCGAGCACCAGGTCACGGGGCGAGAGCGGGTAGCCGGTCGCGGTGGCGGGACAGGCCGCGTGGCACTTGCCGCACTTGGTGCAGGCGTCGAGATCGAGGAGGTGCTTGGGGGAGAGCGCGTCGATGGTCGCGTAGCCGACGTCTTCAGGCTTCACGTCGGCGGGAAGCGGCAGGAGCGTCCTGCCGGCCCGCTCGTCCTTGACGGCCACGCCGGCGGGGCCCGCGAGCATGTGCACCGCCTTCGTGAACGGGATCGACGAGACCCAGAAGAGCGCGAACACTCCGTGCACCCACCAGGTGACGGCACGGGCCGATTCTGCCGCCTCGCCGTCGAAGCCCATCGAGATGAACGCCTGACCGACGAGCCAGCCGAACGGCGCCCACTTCTCGAAGGATGGGTCGTCCGCAGCGATGCGGAAGGACTCGAGCAGGAAGCCGGTGAGGGCGAGGAAGAGCAGGCTGCCGAGGAAGAGCCAGTCCCCGAGCCGGTAGCGCTTGGCCTCGTCTACGAGCGGCGCCGCCGGCTCGGCGGGCCGCCAGTACGAGAGTCGGAACGGGCGCAGGATGCCCCTCTTCACCGCGAACACGCTCAGGCCGACGATCAGCGCGAAGCCGAAGACGTCGAGGAAGAGCGAGTAGCCGAGGTAGAACCAGCCCTGCCAGAAGACCCACCCGAGGACGGGCTCGGCAAAGTCGTCCTGGAAGGCGAGGATGCCGGTCCCGATGAAGAGGACGACGAAGCCGTAGAAGACGAGCAGGTGGCCGAGGCCTGCCAGCGGGTCGCGGCGCCGGATCCACGCGTGCGTGGCGACGATCTTGGCCGTGCGCCTCGCGCGCTCGATCGGGCTTCCGATCGGCGTCCTGGTGCGGCCGCGGCGGTACTTGAGGACGAGCCGGGCGACGCCGTAGAAGAAGATCGCGACCGAGAGGCCGATCAGCCCGTACCAGAGGACGATCTGCCAGGTCTCGAGGCCGGCGAAGGTCTCGCGCGTCTCCTCGGCGCCCAGCAGGACGGGCATCAGTAGAGCTTTTCCAGCTCCTCTGCGACCTCGAAGAGATCCGCGACGGCGCCGTAGTGCGCCACGTTGAAGATCGCAGCCTCGGGGTCGTTGTTGACCGCGATGATCGTGCCGCTCGTCTTCATCCCGGCGAGGTGCTGGACCGCGCCGGAGATGCCGAGGGCGAGGTAGACCTTCGGCTTCACGGTCTTCCCTGACTGGCCGACCTGGCGGGCGCTCGGCATCCAGCCGGCGTCGACCAGGGGCCGCGACGAGGAGAGCGTCGCGCCCATCGCGTCGGCGAGCTCCTCGAACTGCTCCAGGTTCTCCTTGTCGCCGATCCCGCGCCCGACCGAGAGGAGGAAGTCGGCGGTCGTGATGTCGACGTCCCCGGCCTGGGCCTCGACCCAGTCCTTGTGCCGCGCGCGCGAGGTTGTCGCCGGCGTCTCGACGGCCGTCACGGAGGCTGAGCCGGCGCCCTCGGCGGGCGGCCACGAGGTGGGGCGCAGGAGGAGGACGACGGTGTCGTGCCCGGGAAACTCCAGCTCGCCGTTGACCTTGGCGCCGTAGAAGGAGCGCTCGGCGACGAGCCCGCCGTCCTCCTCACGCACGGCGAAGACGTCGGAGGCAAAGCCGAGTCCGAGCTTGGCGGCGAGCGCGGGCCCGTAGCCCATCGAGCCGACGGTGAAGCCGAGCAGGACCGCGCGCGGGCCGCGCTCGGCGATCAGCTGCTCGACGGCGCGCCTGGTAGACGTCGTTCTCGAACTCGTCCTGCTCGACCTGGACGGTGAGGATCTCGTCCACGCCCTCGACGTTGACCGCGTCGGTGAAGGCGGCGGGATCCTTGGCGATCACGGCCACCGCGACCGGCCCGCCCAGCGACTTCGCGGCGCTGATCAGCTCGAGCGTGACCGGGCGCAGCTCGCCCCGGATGTGCTCGGCGACCACGAGGACGCTCATGCCGTCATCCTCTCGTCCACGAGCTCCTTGATCCGCTGCGCGACCGCGGGCGCGTCGCCGTCGAGCATCTCGGCGCCCTCGCCCTTGGGCGGGACGAACATCCTCCGCACCCGGGAGGCCGGCGTGCCGAGATCGCCCGGCTCGCGCACCTCGATCTCCTTCTGCTCCGCCTGCTTGATCGCTCGCAGCGTCGCGTAGCGAGGTTCGTTGATCCCGGTCTGGATCGTGAGGACGGCGGGCGTGTCCACCTCGACGACGTCGACGAGGCCGCCCTCGAGCTCGCGCTGGACGGTCGCTGTCCCGTTCCCCAGCTCGAGCTTGGTCACGACGGCGACCCTCGGGAGGTCGAGGAGCTCTGCGAGCGCGGCGCCCGTCGCCGCCTGGACGGCGTCGCTCGACTGCACGCCCGCGAGGACGAGGTCGGGGCTCTCGCTCCGCACGACGTCCGCCGAGCGCGCGCGACGGTGATCGGGTCGGCGCCGACGAGCTCGTCCGACCAGATCCGCACGCCGCGGTCGGCGCCCATGGCGAGCGCGCGGCGCATCGCGTCCTCGGTGTCCTCGTCCCCGACGGTGACCGCGACGACCTCGCCGTCGCCGGCCGCTTCGCGGAGCTTGAGCGCTTCCTCGGTCGCGTAGGAGTCCCACTCGTTGAGCGCGTAGTCGAGGTAGTCGGGATCGACGTCCCGCTCGTCGTCGGTGAACTCGACTTCGTCCCCGAGTGCTCCTACCTGCTTGACGCAGACGACGATCTTCAAACCGCGAGCGCCTCGCGCTCGACCACCCGCCGCTCGCGCTTGAAGGGCAGCGGCGTCTCGGGGTCATCCGTGTCGATCTCGCGTGCCAGGCGGTGGCCCGAGAAGATCGCGTCGGCGGTCAGCCGCGGCGCCTCGCAGTCCCCGATCCGGTAGAAGCCGGAGATGCCCTCGGACGTGAGGGCGTCGAGGCCCACCGTGTCCTTGAGCTCGCGGTAGAGCGCCTCGTTCGAGCGGCGCTGCGTGACGAGCACGACGGCGTCGGCCTCGAACTCGTGCTCGTGGCCGTGCTCGTCGTAGACGTGGCTGGCGAGGACGCGGCCCTCCTCGAACTTCGTCGGCATGTGGTACGTGACGATCTCGACCCCGAGCCTGTGCAGGATCCGGTGCTGGTTCGGCGCCTCGAGCGTGAAGTGCATGTAGGGCGCGATGTGGCCGAGGTGCGTCATGAGCGTGACCTTCTTGCCCTCGCTCGCGAGCTTCTCGGCGAGTGAGACGCCCATGTAGTACCCGTCGTTGTCGAGAATGACCACGCGCTCGCCGGGCACCTCCTTGCCCTCGTCCATGATCTGCTCGGGCGTGAGCTGCCACGGGAGGCTCGAGTCGGCGCCCGGGATCGTGTCGTGGGTACAGCCGTTGAGGCCGTCGGTCGCCCAGTAGCCGCCGGTCGCGACGATCACGATCTCGGCGCCGTACTCCTTGACCCCGGCGGCGTCGAGCTGCGTGTTCGGGATGAACTCGACGTTCTTGAGCTTGTCGATCTGGATCTTGCGGTAGTTGACGACGCGGGCCCACTCGCCCAGGCCGGGAAGCTGCGGGATCCAGCGCATGATCCCGCCCATGTCGTCCTTCGCCTCGACGAGGTGGACGCGGCGCATGCCGCGCTTGCCCAGTACCATCGCGCACTCCATCCCGGCCGGGCCGGCGCCGACGACGAGCACGTCGTTGTCGGCGTTCTTGGCCTCGTCGAACTTCTCTGGATGCCAGCCGCGGCGGTACTCCTCGCCGGCGGTCGCGTTCTGGGTGCAGATGAGCGGCGGGCCGCCGATCTCCCAGCGGGAGATGCAGATGTTGCAGCCGATGCACTCGCGGATGTCGTCCAGCCGGCCCTCGTCGATCTTGCGCGGCAGCCACGGGTCCGAGATGGACGGGCGACAGGTGGCGATGATGTCGAGCGAGCCGGATTCGATGGCCTCGACCATCAGGTCGGGGTTCGTGAAGCGGCCGACGCCGAGCACCGGCTTCTTGGCGACGCCCTTGACCGCCTTCTGCCACGGGAGCATGCGCCCGGACTCGTAGAAGCGGGACGGGGTCGCGTCCTCGCCCCACTCGGAGATGCCGGAGACGTTGATGTCCCAGACGTCCACGATCTCGTCGCACATCTCGACGAAGGGGAGGCAGTCCCGCTCGAGCTGGGTTCCGGCCTCGCCCATGAACATGTCGGTCGACATGCGGACGGCGATCGCGCAGTCGTCGCCTACAGCGTCGCGGACCTGCTCGATCGTCTCGCGCCAGAAGCGGGCGCGGTTCTCGAACGACCCGCCGTACTCGTCGGTGCGCCGGTTGTAGTACGGCGTCAGGAACTGCTGCGGGAGGTAGGAGTGCGATCCGTAGACGTAGACGATGTCGAACCCGGCCTCGCGGGCGCGCTTCGCGGCCTCGACGTAGAAGCCCTGGACCATCCGGATGTCGTCCTTGTCCATCTCCTTCGGGTACGTGAGGTGCTCGAAGTCGCTCGGGATCTGCGAGGGCGCGCGCGGGACGCAGCGCGTCTCCATGCAGGGAGCGTGCGGGCCGCCGTACCAGAGCTCGGCGGCGGCGAGCGCCCCGTGCTCGTGGAGCATGTCGCACATGAACCCGAGGTTCTTGATGTCGTCGTCGTCCCACAGGCGCGCCGAGACGCGATGGGTGTCGTCGGACTCGGGGTGGATCGAGCAGTACTCCGTGCACACCGCCGCGTAGCCGCCCTCGGCCTTCATGGCCCGGAAGTACGCCTGGCTCATGGGCTTCTCCGACCCGAACCCGTTGCAATGGGGGATCTGGTAGAAGCGATTCTTCATCGTCTTCGGGCCGATCTGGATGGGCTCGAACAGGATGTCGTGCTTGGGGTCGCGCGCCATCTCGCGATGCCTCCTTTGGAGCAGAGCCGGAAGCGGGCATTCTCCCAGCGTTTGCGGCAGGCGCGCAAGCAGCACCCGCCGCTAGCGGGGTGCTATTCGTCGATCCAGACGAGGCAGGGCGCGTCCGCGCGGATGCGCTTGACCGCCTTGCGGAAGTAGCGCTTCCCCAACTCCTTGCGGTCCGCCCCGAAGACGAGGAGCCCGATCTCCTCCTCCTGCGCGACCTCGAGAGCGACCTTCACCGGCCGAGGGCTATGGAACGCGACCTGCGTCGTGCGAACGCCGGACTCCCGCGCCCGGCGGGCGACGGCGTCGAGATGCTTGCGAATGATCTGCTCCGCGTACTGACGGGCGACGTGGCCGACGTAGTTGCGGTACTCGAGGGGAATGGCGTCGCAGATCCACAGCTCGGCGCCGGTCTCTCCCGCCGACTCGATCGCGAACTTGACCGCCGGCTCCTCGAGCTCCACGTTCAACGTCAGCAGCATCACGGGCTTGACGCGCCGGCCGGTGGTCGCCGCGGGCGGCGGCGCAACCCGGTCGAGCGTCCCGCCCGTCATTTCCGGCTCGCCTCCAGCTCGAGTGTCGGCAGCTCGCCGGGGGAGACCACGTACCGCCGCATGAACCAGCGGCGGATGTACCAGAACCAGAGCATGCCGGCGATGGGCACGGTGACCGCCGCGCCCCAGACGCCCCAGAGGAAGAACGAGACGACGCCGGTCACGATGAGGAAGATCGCCCCCACGCGCACGTAGAGCCTCGCCTTGGCCTGGTGCGCCCGCACCTGGGGGAAGTTGCTCTCGGAGACCTGCGACGTGTCGTAGCTACGGCCGCACGAGCACTCGACCGTCTCCCCGAGCTTCGCGGAGTGGGTCTCGCCGCACTCGCATCGAACGGTGATTGGAATCGCCACGAACCTCTCCGCCGATTCTAGACCCCGGAAGCGGAGAGGGCGGGTTTCCCCGCCCTCTCCAGGTCGATTTGGCTTTTGGCTAGCGGGCGCGGGCGGCGACGGCGGCTGCGCCGTCGATCGCCTCCTGCGTCGGCTGCTCGTCGCTTGGATCCTTCCAGCGCACCGGCTTGCCCCACTGCTTCTGGGCGATGATGTAGCCGATGACGCCGGCAGCCAGCACGAGGACGCCGACGATGATGATCCAGGGCACGCGCTCCGTCGGGCTGGCCGTGCCCGCGGCGTATTCCTCGCTCAGGTAGTCGAAGCCGTAGCCCGTGTACTTGAGCCCATACACCCCGAAGATGATGAAGATCGCGTTTGCGGCGCAGAAGATCCCCGCCAGCCACATCCAGACCTTTCCCAACTTGATCGGACGTGGCCAGTTGGCACGGTCGCGTCGCAACAGCAAGATCCCTGAGAGGGCGATCACGTGCGAGAGCATGTACCCGAGATTGCCCGCCGCGAGGATGAAGTAGATGTTCTGGAACATGAGAAGCAGGAAGATGTTCAGCAGCATGTCGACGGTCATCGCCCGGCCGGGCACGTTGTGCTTGTTGAGGGTGCCGAGCTGCTTGATCGTCATCTTCTCCTCGGAGAGCGCGTAGAGCGCCCGCGAGCCGTCCATCGTGGCCGTGTTCATGGAGAGCAGCAGGCCACCGCAGAGACAGACGACGAGGAACTTCCCGAACCCTTCGCCGGCGATCGAGTTGACGACGTCGGTGAGCCAGACGACACCGGTCGTGTCGGCGAAGAGGGTGTCGTAGCCGATCGTCCCGAGCACAACGATCGGGAGCAGGATCGACAGGAAGACATTGAGCGCTCCCACGGAGGCAAGCGCCTTCCGGGTGTCGTTGGCCGTGTCCTTGTACTCGGGCGCGAACGTCGCTCCGGCCTCTGGCCCGTAGGTCGACCAGCCGAGGATGTACATCCAGACCATGACCATCACGAACTGGTTGAAGAACGTCGGTGAGTCACCGTAGAACTCGACGTTCGCCGCGATGAAGTTCGAGTTGACCTCGTGGTTCTGGAAGTCGCCGGTGACGAAGCCGCCGATGGCGATCACGAGGATCGGGAAGATCATCAGGGCCCCGACGAGGTAGCTGAGCCCGACGGCCGGACGCATGCCGCGGAGGTTGACGATCCAGCAGAGCACGATGCAGGCGACGCCGATCAGCTGTGGCCAGCCGAGCGGGGAGTAGATGATCGGCGGGTCCCAGGTCGTGGTTGCGAAGTAGCTGTCAGCGCCGAACTCGGCGATGAGCAGGTACCCGATCAGGCTGCCGTAGATTGCGAGCACGCTCGACCACGCAAACCAGTAGCCGAAGACTGCGATCGGGCCCGCGAAGGAGAAGTGCTTGCGCCAGCCCTCGCGTGCGTAGACCGACAGGCCTCCCGGCTTGTCCGGGAACATGGCGGCCGGCTCGCAGTAGATGTAGGCCTGAAGCGCGCCGATGAGGGCCGAGATGATCCAGAGGATGATCGCGGGCGTGCCTCCGAGCGCGAGGATCGAGCCCCACAGGCCGATGAGCAGGAAGCCCGGGTTGGCGAGACCGATGACGAAGCCGTCCCACCAGCGGATCGTCTTGAGGAGACGTCGTTCGTCTACTGCAACTTCAGCCATGCACCCTCCTCTGAATCGAGAGACGCCCTAGCCGGTTCGGGACTGTAAACGGCACGTCGGATCGCTCGTTGCGAGCGGTCCTCACCACATTGCGGCGCGTTCCCGGCACGGGGATGCGCGACGGTACCACTCGGCGGAGGCGACTTCAATAGGCCTCGCGGCGTGCGAGACTGCAACGAAACTGTCCGAAGGAGGGGCAAGATGGCGATTGCGACCCGGCAGGACGCGTACATCGGCGGGGAGTGGATCCCCGGAGGCGGCGAGGAGATCGAGGTCACGAGCCCGGCGTCGGGCGAGCTGCTCGGGACGGTTGCAGCATCGACGCCGGCCCAGGTCGACAAGGCCGTCGCCGCTGCGGCGGAGGCGTTCCAGACCTGGCGAAAGGTCTCGCTCCTCGAGCGCGTCGAGCTCTGCCGGGCGGCGTTCACCATCTGCATGGAGCGCTCCGAGGAGATTGCGGAGATGATCACGCGCGAGGTCGGCAAGACCATCCGCGAGTCCCGTGAGGAGATGGTCGAGTACACGGCCGACCACTTCCGCCGCGCGTCCGAGGACGTTCTGCGCCACGCCGGCCAGGTGCTCCCCTCGACGCAGGAGCGCTCGACCGCCAAGCGCATCATCGTCACGCAGGAGCCGATCGGCGTCGTGGCGGCGGTCACGCCCTGGAACTTCCCCGTCGACATCGCCGGGATCCCGATCGTCTACGGCCTCGCCGTGGGCTGCACTGCTGTCTGGAAGCCGTCCGAGCACGCGCCGCTCTGCGCGAACATGTTCGCCGAGGTCATCCACGACGCCGGCTTCCCGGCCGGGACGCTCAACGTCGTCCACGGCCGCGGCGACGTCGGCTCGCACCTCGTGCGCCATCCGGACGTCGGCTCGGTGGTCTTCACCGGCTCGACCAACACCGGCGAGCAGGTCGCCCGCGACGCCGCCCTCAAGAATCGGGTGCTCGAGCTGGGCGGTAACGGCCCGCAGATCGTCCTCGCCGACGCGAACATCGAGAAGGCAGCCGACGCCGCCATCGTCGGCTGCTTCTACCTCGCCGGTCAGTGCTGCACCGCCGCCGAGCGCATTCTCGTCCACGAGTCAGTGAAGGACGAGTTCGTCGAGGCGCTGACGGAGCGGACGAAGGCGCTCCGCGTCGGCGACCCGCTCGACGAGGCAACGGACATGGGCCCGATGTGCACGCCGGAGGTGCTGACGCGGACGCAGGAACACCTTCAGGACGCGACCGCCAAAGGCGCGACGATCGTGCTCGGCGGCGGCCACGATGGCCAGTTCCACGAGCCGACGATCGTCGACGGCGTCACGAGCGACATGCGGATCGCCCAGGAGGAGACCTTCGGGCCGGTGGCCCCGATCATCACCTTCTCCACCCTCGACGAGGCGCTCGAGATCGCCAACGAGACCGAGTACGGACTGACCGCGTCCGTGTTCACGAAGTCGCTCCACGACGCCTGGCGCGCGGCCGAGGAGCTCCGCCACGGCACGGTGCACATCAACGAGACGACGAACTACTGGGACCAGCTCGCACCGTTCGGGGGCGCGAAATCCTCCGGCGCGGGCCGCGAGCTCGCGGGCTGGATGATCGACGCCCTCACGGAGACGAAGCAGATC
>CAVZIX010000006.1:0-178603 GCA_963775395.1 uncultured Actinomycetes bacterium | reverse complement strand
GCAAGCTGTGATCCGGGTCGGGCTCAGGGGGCTGCTCGGGCGCAAGCTCCGGGCGATCCTCACCGCCTTCGCGATCATCCTCGGCGTCGCGATGATGAGCGGCACCTACGTCCTCACGGACACGATCGACAAGGCCTTCTCGACCATCTTCGACGAGTCGTATGCGGGCACGGACGTGGTCGTCTCCGGCAAGGGCGCCGACATCGACTTCCAGGGCACCTCCGCCACCGCGCCGCCCGTCGACGAGTCGCTCGTCGACGAGGTCAGCGCGTTGCCGGACGTCGAGGCGGCGAGTGGCAGCGTCTCGGACGAGACGAACACGAAGATCATCGGCTCCGACGGCAAGGCCATCAATACGCAGGGCGCCCCCAGCCTGGGTTTCGGGATCGACCCGAGCCCCGAGGCGCAGCGGTTCAACCCGCTAAACCTCGTCGAGGGATCGTGGGCTGACGCCGACGGCGAGGTCGTCATCGACGCCGGGACCGCCGACCGCGAAGGCTATGAGGTCGGCAACAAGATCGAGATCGCCACGATCCAGCCGAAGCAGGAGTTCGAGATCACGGGGATCGCCAAGTTCGGCGACGTCGACTCGCTCGGCACCGCGACGTTCGCCATCTTCGACCTCCCGACGGCGCAGGCGCTCCTCGACCGCGAGGGCCAGGTCGACTCCATCTCCGTCGCCGGAGTCGAGGGCACCACGCCCGAGCAGCTCATCGACGAGATCCAGCCGATTCTCCCTGCCGACGCGCAGGTTCGCTCCGGCGCGGTCGAGGCGCAGGAGGACAAGGACGAGATCAGTGAGTTCACGAGCTTCATCGAGTACTTCCTGCTCGCGTTCGCCGGCATCGCGCTCTTCGTCGGCGCGTTCGTCATCTTCAACACGCTCTCCATCACGGTCGCGCAGCGAACTCGTGAGTTCGCAACCATGCGCACCGTCGGCGCCTCCCGCCGCCAGATCCTCTGGTCGGTGATCGTCGAGGCGCTCACAATCGGGATCATCGCTTCGGTGATCGGCCTGTTCGTGGGCTTCGGCCTGGCCCTCGGGCTGAACGAGCTCTTCAAGGCTCTCGATCTCGAGCTCCCGACCGCGAACATGGTCTACGCCACGCGCACGATCGTCGTCTCGCTGCTCGTCGGCACGATCATCACGCTCGTCGCGGGGCTCTTCCCGGCCATCCGCGCGACGCGGGTGCCGCCGATCGCGGCGGTGCGCGAGGGCTACACCCTGCCGAAGTCGCGGCTGTCGCCCTTCGTCCCGTACATCGCCGTCGCAGTGATCGGGCTCTCGCTCTTCCTGCTCGGCTACTCGATGTTCAAGGACGACCTGGACACCGCCTCGCGGCTGCTCTCCATCGCGGGCGGCGTGATCCTGCTGTTCATCGGCGTGGCCATGATCTCCTCGCGTCTCGTCCGGCCGCTGGCCGCGGTCGTCGGTCTCCCGGCGCGGGCGATCGGGGGCGCCGCCGGGAAGCTCGCGCGCGGGAACTCCGTGCGGAACCCCGGCCGAACTGCCTCCACGGCGGCGGCGCTGATGATCGGGATCGCGCTCGTGACCTTCGTCGCGGTGCTCGCCAACGGGATGAAGGCGTCGAACCGCGAGGCCATCGAAGACCAGGTGGCAGCCGACTACGTCGTCACCGCCCAGGACGGGTTCACCCCCTTCGTCGCGGCGGCGGGCGATGCGGTCGCCGGTTCCCCCGACGCCGAGGTCGTCGCGAACGTGCGCTCGGATCTCGGCAAGGTCGACGATGCGTCCACGTACGTGACCGGCATCGACCCGCAGACCATCCTCCAGACCTACAACTTCGACTGGAAGGAAGGCGACGACTCGGTCGTCCAGAACCTCACCAACGACCAGGCCATCGTCGATTCGAAGTTCGCCGAGGACCACGACATCGCCGTCGGCGACACGATCAGCGTCCTCACACCGTCGGGCGAGACGCTCGAGCAGCAGGTCGTCGGCCTCTACGAGCCGCCGCCCTTCTACCCGCTACTCGGTGGCGTGTCCGTGACGACCGAGACCTTCGACTCTGCGTACGACCGCCCGCGGAACCAGTTCACGTTCGTGAACACGACGGGCGGCCCGAGCGATGCGGCCACCGAGTCGCTCACGGCGGCGACCGCGGACTTCCCCGACGCAAAGGTGCAGACGCGCGCGGACTGGATCACGCAGCAGGACGAGGACTTCAACCAGTTCCTCATCATGCTCTACGTCCTGCTCGCCCTGTCCGTGATCGTGAGCATCTTCGGCATGGTCAACACGCTCGTTCTCTCGGTGTACGAGCGGACGCGCGAGCTTGGAATGCTCCGCGCCGTCGGGATGACCAAGCGCCAGGCCCGGCGCATGGTGCGGCACGAGAGCGTGATCACCGCGCTGATCGGCGCCGCGCTCGGGCTTCCGCTCGGCATCTTCCTCGCCGCGCTCGTCACCCGGGCGCTGCAGGAATTCGACGTCCGCTTCTCGATCCCGTGGGGTCAGCTGATCGTCTTTGCGATCATCGCCGTGATCGTCGGGATCCTGGCGGCGATCATGCCCGCGCGGCGCGCGGCGAAGCTGAACGTCCTCCGCGCGCTCCAGTACGAGTAGCCGAAGACAACGAGGGGCGCGGGATTGGTCCCGCGCCCCTCATCCTTGCCTGCCGCAGGCCCCTAGGGCCGGTAGATCTCGTAGATCGCGCCTGCCTGGTTCGAGAGCAGGAAGAGGTTGCCGTTCGGGCCGGTGATGATCTCGGTGACGATCCCGAAGTTCCGGCCGAAGAGCAGGCTCTCGCTCTCGACGAGGTTCCACTTGTGGATGTTGTCGGCGACCAGGTCGTTCAGCCTCGGGTCGCTGACCTTGATGCCCTTGCGGTTGTTGGTCAGCTCGAAACGGAAGAGGTGACCGCCCTCGAGGAAGCTCCTCGAGCCGCCCATGAACAGGTTGTTCTTGTACTCGTTCCCGAGGCCCTTACCCTCGAGGAAGCCGATCGCTGCCGGCCCGACCTCGTAGACCCACGAGAGCTCTGGGTCGCTGTAGTGCGCGCCCGGATACATCTGCAGGCGCGACATCGCCTCGGCGGGCGTGTCGGCGAGGTTCGACGGCGGCCAGCGGTTCTGCTGGAGGCCGACGTATCCGTTCGGCGCGAACGGATCCGACGTCGGACCGGGCGTCGTCTCGATCGTCTTGAACTGCGAGACGCGCGACGCCGGGCCCATGAACTGGATCCAGCCGGAGTTCAGGCCGGCTTCGACGAGCTCGAGCTCGCTGAAGGTGTCGTCGCCGTTCGCGGCCTCCCACAGCCGGTGGCCGACGGGATCGAAGGCCATGCCGTAGCCGTTGCGGAAGCCGTACGCGAAGATCTTCTGGATGTTCGCGCCGGCCTCGCCGCCGACCTCCGCGCCGTAGTCGTAGAACGGGTTCCAGCGAGGCGCCGTGCCGTCGGGGTTGACGCGGATGACCACGCCCGTGAAGTGGGCGTTGTCCGGCATCGGGCCGCCGAAGATGTCGTCGACGACCGGCGTTGCCGGCGGGCAGTTGTAGATCGTCGTCGGCCCGCAGCGGAGGTTCTGGTTCCAGCCGCGGCGGCCGGTGTCGCCGATGAAGATGTACAGCTTGCCGTCGGGCCCGACACGAAGCACGCCGCCGTCGTGGTTCCCCGCGGCGTTCTGAGCGGGGCCCGGCACGGCCGGCACCGCCGGCTGCGCGGCCCGCAGCATGATCACGTTCTGGTCGAACGTCAGCTTCGAGCCGTCCCAGACGAAGCGGTCGACGCGGTTGCCGAGCAGCGGGACCTCGCCGTTGACGTTCGTGTCGACACCCGTCGAGCTCTGCGTCCAGTACAGGTACACCCAGCCGTTCACGCGGAACCTGCGGTCGAGCGCCATGCCGAGCAGGCCGCGCTCGGACTGCGAGTTGACGGCCAGGTCGAGCACGGGATCGGTCTGTAGGACCCCGTTGATCACTCGGCGAACCTGTCCGTTGGCCTTCTGGTTGACGAGGATGTCGTTCTCGCCGATGAAGGCCATCCCGGTCGGCTGGCTCAGGCCCAGCGTCAGCGTGCGGACAGCCAGCTCCGGGTCGAGCACCTCGGGCGTCTGCGCCACTGCCGCCTGCGGCAGGACCAGCGCAGCGAGAATCGCCAGCAGCGTCAGCCGCCGGCCCCTGCGATGTGCACTCATCTCTCCTCCTCCAGGGAATGACTTCGACTACTGCGACGGGCGAAGTGCGGCTCGTGCCGCGCTGAACGCGGTCCCGTTGCCTCCCTTCTCCCCCGACCGCCACTACGCGGCGGAAGGGAAAGTGGTTTTCCTCTCGGAGGTGCTGCTAATAGGGGGTCGGCGCGTCCGCGGCCAGGTCGGCGACGCGCGGCGCGCCGGCCAGCGACTGCGGGATCAGCTCGATAGCGCGCTCGACGTCCTCCGCAGAAACATCGAGGTGCGTGACGGCGCGCAGGACGTTCCGGCGGGACGCGAAGGAGACGAGCACGCCGCCGGCGCGCATGCGCGCCACAGCCTCGTCGGCGCCCAGCCCGAGCGCTCCGGCGTCGAGGAGCACGAAGTTCGTCTCCACCTGCTCGAGATCCACCGGCAGCCCGGCCGCCACCAGGCCCTCGGCCAGGCGCCTGGCGTTGGCGTGGTCGTCGTCGAGCCGCTGGACGTGGTGGTCGAGCGCGTAGAGCCCGGCCGCCGCGACGATCCCGGCCTGGCGCATCGCGCCGCCGAAGAGGTGCTTGAACCGGCGAGCCTTCGCCATGCGCTCCCTCGAGCCGGCGACGAGCGCGCCGAGCGGGCATCCGAGCCCCTTGGAGAGGCAGAGAGCAACCGTGTCGAACTCGCGCCCGTAGTCGGCGGCCGGCGTGCCGCTTGCGACTGAGGCGTTCATGAGGCGGGCGCCGTCCAGGTGCACGGAGAGACCGTGAGCCCTCGCCTCGGCGACGACCTCGCGCACCTGCGCGAGCGGCCAGACGCGGCCGCCGCCGGCATTGTGGGTGTTCTCGAGGCACAGCACCGTGGTCGGCGCCATGTGCAGGTCGGCGGGCGGGTTGATCACGTCGCGCACCTGCTCGGGGCCGAAGCGCCCGTCCTCGGTGCGGATCGACTTCATCACGAGCCCGGAGTGCACGGCCGGCCCACCCAGCTCGTAGCGGAAGATGTGCGCGAGCTCCTCGGCGAGCACCTCGTCCCCGGGCTCGGAGAGCACGCGCAGGGCGATCTGGTTCGCCATCGTCGCCGTCGGGACGAAGACAGCCTCCTCCTGGCCGAGCAGCGCCGCACCGCGCTCCTCGAGCGCGATTACGGTCGGGTCCTCGCGCTTCTGCTCGTCCCCGACGACAGCCTCGGCGATCGCCCGTCGCATCGCCTGAGTCGGCTGCGTGAGCGTGTCCGTGCGGAGGTCGATCACGCGTTCACGGTACCTGGCCGCGAGGCCGCGCGACGCGTCTCCGGCCGCCTTTCGAGCACCGTGTAGGCGAGCGTGGAAACGGCGATCGCCGAGGCACCCGCGACCGTGAACGCGAGGGCTGTTCCCCCGGTGGCCGCGAGCCAGCCGGCGAGCATTCCGCCGGCCGGGCCGGCGCCGTTGAACGCGAAGTAGTAGAGGCCCATGACGCGCCCCCGCAGCCGGTCGGGCGTCGCGAGCTGGAGCGTGGAGTTCGCGTTCGACGTCCAGAGCGTGAAGGCGATGCCGGCGGCGAAGAGGAACGGCGCCGCGCCGACCAGCGTCGTCTGCGGGGCGAGCGCCAGCTGCGCCACGCCGAAGGCGGCGGTTCCCGCGAGCAGGAGCTTGGGGCTCGCGCGCGAGATCGACGCGGCCGTGAGCGCCCCGATCAGCGCACCGGCTCCGAAGAAGGCAGTGACGACGCCGAAGATCTCGGGCCCCGAATCGAGCGTCTTGGCCGCGAGGACCGGGAGCAGGACGTTGAAGTTGAACGACAGCGTGGTCACGAAGAGGACGAGGCCCAGGACGATGCCGGCCGCCGGCACCTCGCGGAGAAACGCGAAGGCTTCGCGGCTGCCGCGGATCAGCGTCGGAGGGTCGTCGCCGCGGTCGAGCGGGAACAGCTCGCGCGGGCGGATGAGCGCCAGGCTGGCGAGCACCGCGACGAAGCTCACCGCATTCAGGAGGAAGCACGCGCCGACCCCCGCGGTTGCGATCACGGCGCCGCCGAGGGCGGGCCCGATGACGCGGGTGCCGTTGAACAGGCCGGAGTTGAGCGCGACCGCATTGGGGAGCTCGTCGCGCCCGACCATCTGGAAGGTCAGCTGCTGACGCGCCGGATGATCGAACACGAGCGAGATCCCGCGCAGGCCGGTCAGGAGGTAGACCTGCCAGACCTCGACGATCCCGCCCAGGGTCAGCGCGGCGAGCACGCCTGCGAAGACCATGGACGCCGCCTGCGTGACGATGACCACGCGGCGCACGTCCAGACGGTCGACGATGACGCCGCCGACGAGCCCGAGCGCGGTCGCGGGCAGGAACTGGCAGAGCATGAGGACTCCCACGGCGACGGGCGAGTGGGTGAGCGTGAGCACGAGCCACGCCGCGGCCACGTTCTGCATCCACGTCCCGGTGACCGAGACGACCTGCCCGGCGAAGAAGATCCGGTAGTTGCGGTGCTTGCGGAGGCTCGACCAGGTGCGTCGGTGGGCGCGCAGGAACGCCGCCGTCACGCGACGCCCTCGAGCAGCTTGTTCAGTGCCGGCAGCGCGGCCTCGACGCGTTCGAGCTCCTCGGGCTCGAGCCGCCGCAGGCGGTCGGCGAGCCAGGCGGTGCGCCGGCTCCTCGCGGAGCGCAGGACGCGCAACCCGCTTTCCGTCACCCCGAGCTCAACGCGGCGGCGGTCCAGCTCGGAGCGGCGACGCGCGACGAGCCCCGCGGCCTCGAGCCGGTCGACATATGCGCTCATTGCCGGCGTCGAGACTCCCTCGAGGTCGGCCAGGCCGCGCACACCGATGCCCGGGTTGGTGCGAATCGCCCAGAGGAGCGCCGCTTGCCCGCCGGTGATCCCGAGGGGGGCGAGCTCGCGCCGGAGACGGCGGTTGAGGTGGAGCAGAGCCGGCCGAAGGCCGTTCGCCACGGTGATCGGATCGGAGGTAGTTAACATCGTTAATCATTTTATCGACAGGCTCAGACCTCGCCGCATCACTCGTTCGGGCTACCGTGAGGAGCATGGATCTCGAACAGGTGAAGGGCACGCTGGCCGCCCGCGCCGAGCCGTCGTACCGCAGCGGCCAGGTGTGGCAGTGGGCCGCGCGCGGAGCGGCGGGCTACGGGGCGATGACGAACCTGCCTGCGGACCTGCGCCGCGAGCTCGAGTCGAGCGTGCCGTTCTCGACGCTCAGCCTCGCCGACGAGGCGCACTCGAAGGACGGCACGGTGAAGGCCCTCTTCCGCACCGCCGACGGCCACCCGGTCGAGACCGTGCTCATGCGGTACCGGGACGGCCGGCGCTCGCTCTGCCTGTCCTCCCAGTCGGGCTGCCCGCTCACATGCACGTTCTGCGCAACGGGCGCGATGCGCTTCGGCCGCAACCTCACGCCCTGGGAGATCCTCGATCAGGCGCTGCACTTCCGCCGCCGCGAGGAGGTCGACCATGCGGTCTTCATGGGCATGGGCGAGCCGATGCTCAACTTCGACAACGTCAGCGCGGCCGCGCGCCTCCTCCCCGACCTCGGCATCACCCACCGGCGCACGACGATCTCGACCGTGGGCTGGCTGCCCGGGCTCCGGCGCTTCGTCGACGAGGTCGAGGAGCCGATCCGGCTCGCGCTCTCGCTGCACGCGGCCGACCCTGCGCTGCGCTCGACGCTCATGCCGGTCAACGACCGCTACCCGCTCGAGGACGTGCTCGCGGAATGCCGCCGCTACGTGGCCCTGCGGCGGCGCAAGGTGTTCGTCGAGTACGTCATGCTCGCAGGCGTCAACGACCGGGTGGAGCAGGCCCGAGCGCTCGCCCGCACGCTCGGCAAGGGAGACTTCAAGGTGAACCTGATCCCCTACAACCCGACGGGCGCTTTCGACGGCTCCTCGCGCAAAGCGATCGACGCCTTCTGCGCCGCGCTCCGCGGCGCCGGCGTGCCGACGACGGTTCGCCTGACCCGCGGCCGCGACATCGCGGCCGCCTGCGGCCAGCTCGCGGCGACTCGCTAGCCGCGCGACTCCTGACACGGACCGCCACAGATTCGGCACCGTTCGCGCAAGACACGCGCGTCGACCGACGCTACGCTCGAGAGCGGGTGGAGGGCGCGGGCCCCGAGGGTTAGACGCGAGGCTCGGGAGCCCGTTCCGGGCTCACGCCGGCGCGAGCCGCGCGGCGAGGGTCTCGTGGCCGGCATCACGAGCGAAGGCGGCCGCGGTACGACCGTCGTCGGCCGTGATCGCCGGATCGGCGCCGTGGACGAGCAAGAGCTCGGCCAACGGCTCGTCGCCGTTCTGGGCAGCCGCATGGAGCGCGGTGAAGCCGCCCCGCTGCTGGACGTTGGGGTCGGCGCCCCGCTCGAGCAGGAGAGCCGCGGTCTCCTCCTCGCGTGATGCCGCCGCGCTCTGGAGCGGTGTCACCTGCAGGTCCTTGTTGCGCGCGACGATGTCGACCAACGCCCCGCGCTCGACGAGCAGGCGCGCCGCCTCGGGGTGGCGAAAGAAGGCGGCCAGGTGCAGCGGCGTGAACCCGTCCTCCGCCCACGCGGCCACCAGCCCCGGCTCCGCGTCCAGGAGCTCCTCGAGACGCTGCACGCGGCCCAGGGCCGAAGCTTCGAACACGTCGAGCTCCGGATCGCCGGCCAGAAGCTCGTCGATCCGCGCCTGGTCGCCGCTGTAGACGGCTGCGATCAGCTCACTCAAAGAACGTGTCCTCGTCCGAGTATGGCGGGGCGCAGCAGCAGAGGAAGCGGAGCTCTGCGTCCGCACCCGCACGGATCTCGTGCCACGCGCCCGGCGGGATGAGGATCGCGTCGCCGGCCACCACGGGCCGACGGTCGCCGTCGACCTCCATCTCGCCCGAGCCGTCCAGGACGACGTAGATCTCCTCCGTTCGTGCGTGGTAGTGACGCTGGGTCGACCCACCGGCCGGAAGACTTGCCTCGGCGAGGCTCTGCTCCCGGGCGCCGCCCAGAGAAGCATCCAGCAGGACGCGGATCGTCGAGCCGTCGAGCGTCGTGAACGCGTCGGCCGACTCCCGGTTTCGCACCTCCATCAGGCGTCCTCACGCACCAGATCGAGCTCGGCCTTGCACGCAGTCCGGCACTCCTCGTCCGGGGCCTCGGCAGCGGCGGTCCGCAGGGCGGCGACCGTCGCCTCCGTCCCGAGCATCCGGGCGGCGACCGCGAGGGCTGGAACGTCCTCGTGCTCGTGCCGGCGGAGGCCTTCGACGATTGAGCTCTCGTCCTCACGCAGGACGAGGACCGCCGCCCGCGCCACGGCCCGCTCCTCTTGCGTCTCCCCGGACTCGGTCCGGTCGGAGAGAACGCGCAGCGAGGCATCGTCGCCGAGGGCGGCGAGCGCCCACATGGCCGCGATCCGCTCGCGGGGCTCGGACGATTGAAGTCGCCGACGCATGTCGGGCGCGAGCGGAGCGGCTGCGTCGGGGCCGAGCTCGAAGAGCGCTGCGACGGCAGCGTCCTTGACGCTCTGCTCGCGATCGCGCGTGAGCGAAAGGATCAGGCGCGCGCCGCCGTCCCCGAGGATGTCCGCGGCGACCGCGGGGACCCACGCCCGCACGCGCGCGCTCTCGTGTCGCGAGAGCTCGTCGAGCACGAGCGCCGCGCGGCCCGGCTCTCGGCGCAAGGTCTCCGTCTCGCGCTCGAGTTCCTCGTCCGAGCCCGACTCGAGAGCGGCGGCGATCGTGTCCGCCCGATCGTCCCTCCACACCCGCTCGAGCCGCGCGAGTGTCCGTCGCGTCCAGCCCTTCTCGGCAAACCGCTGCCGGACTGCCTTCTGAAAGTCCTCCTCGTCGGCCGCCCGCTCGAGGAGGATCTGCTGGAGCGCGGCCTTTTCCTCCCCGTCCAGCTCGTCCGCCAGCTTGCGAACGGCGGCGACGAAATCGTCACCCTCGTGCGTCAGAGCGAGGGCGTCGACGCGCGCCCCGATCTCATCGCGCGCCGCGATCACGCGCCTTTCGCTGCCTCGATGGCTTCGCCGCCGGTCTCGGCCTTGACGGGCGCGAGGTCGGGATGCTCGTCGAAGCCGAACTTGACGACAGCTCGCTTGGCCGCCTTCACCTCGTCGAGCCGGCGCACCGGACGTTTGTGCGGAGCGTTCTTGATCGTGGCCGGGTCCGTCGCAGCCTCGGCCGCGATCGCGCGCATGGCCTCGACGAAGGCGTCGAGCGTCTCCTTCGCCTCCGTCTCGGTCGGCTCGATCATGAGCGCCTCGGCGACGATGAGCGGGAAGTAGATCGTCGGCGGGTGGTAGCCGTGATCCATGAGCCGCTTCGCAACGTCGAGGGCGGTGATTCCGTGGTCGCGCTTCAGGTTCGACGCCGAGAGCACGAACTCGTGCATGCAGAGCCGGTCGAACGGAAGGTCGTAGACGTCCTTCAGGCGAGCGAGCAGGTAGTTCGCGTTGAGAACGGCGGCTTCCGACATCTCCCGCAGCCCCGGTCCGTAGGCGCGGATGTACGCGTATGAGCGGACGAAGACGCCGAACGGGCCGCAGAAGCCCCGCACCTTGCCGATCGACTTCGGGCGGTCGTGATCGAGGCGGAAGGCGTCGCCGTCGCGGACGACGGCAGGCACCGGGAGGAACGGCTCGAGCATGTCGCGAACTGCGATCGGCCCGCCCCCGGGGCCGCCGCCCCCGTGCGGCTGCGAGAACGTCTTGTGGAGGTTGATGTGCACGATGTCGAAGCCCATGTCACCGGGACGCGAGATCCCGCAGACGGCGTTCAGGTTGGCGCCGTCGTAGTAGAGGAGGGCGCCGGCGTCGTGGAAGATCTCCGAGACCTCGGCGATGTGCTCGTCGAAGAGGCCGAGCGTCGAAGGGTTCGTGAGCATGAGCCCGGCGGTCCGCCCGTCGACCTTTGCGCGCAGGTCGTCGAGGTCGAGGTTTCCGCGGTCGTCGGTCTCGACCTTCCGGAGCTCGAAGCCCGCCATCGCGACGCTGGCCGGGTTCGTCCCGTGGGCGGTGTCCGCGGTGATGACCACGCGCCGCTCGTCGGCCTCGCCCCGGTCGGCGAAGTACGCGCGCATGAGCATCAGCCCGGTGAGCTCGCCCTGCGAGCCAGCGGCGGGCTGGAGCGAGACCGCGTGGAGGCCGCAGACCTCCGCGAGGATCTCCTGCAGGCGCCACATGAGCTCGAGCGCTCCCTGCGACGCCTCTTCCTCCTGGTACGGATGAAGGTCGCGGAAGCCGGGCAGGTTCACGACCCGCTCGTTCACGCGCGGGTTGTGCTTCATCGTGCAGGACCCGAGCGGGTAGAAGCCGGTGTCGACGCCGAAGTTCCGGTCGGCGAGCGCGGTGAAGTGGCGGACGAGGTCGGGCTCCGAGATCTCGGGCAGGCGCGGCGCGACGCTCCGTCGAAGGTCCTCGGGCACCTCCGCCTTCGGCAGGTCGTAGCGCGGCAGCGAGCTCGCACGACGGCCCGCTTTCGACTTCTCGTAGATCAGCTTCACCGGGCCACCTCGCCCAGCACCTCCGCGAGCCTGTCGATGTCCTCCGGCGTCCGCTTCTCCGTCACGGCCACCAGCAGCGCGTCGTCGAGGCCGGGGTAGTCGCGGCCGAGCGCGTAGCCGGGGTGGACGCCGTGGGCCCTTGCGTCGCGGATGACGTCCTTCGCGCTCCGTCCGACGTGGACGGCAAGCTCTTTGAACGTTGCCCGATCCGGAAACACCAGCGGAAGACCGAGACGCTCCTTGGCGTACTCGCCGAGGCCCATGCAGGTCTCCCCCAGCTCGCGCAATCCCCGTGGGCCCAGCCAGGACAGGTGCACGAGGCCGGCGAGCGCGAGCAGCGTCTGGTTCGTGGTGATGTTCGAGGTCGCCTTCTCGCGCCGGATGTGCTGTTCGCGGGTCTGCAACGTCAACACATAGCCACGCTCGCCCTCGAGATCCGTCGTCTCGCCGACGATGCGTCCGGGCATTCGGCGAACGAGGTCGGACCGCGCTGCGAGGAAGCCGTAGTGCGGACCGCCGTAGGACTGGAAGTTCCCCGCGCCCTGTCCTTCGCCGATCGCCAGCGCGCACCCGTAGGCGCCGGGAGGCTCGAGCACGCCGAGCGAGACGAGGTCGACGTGCGCGACCGGCAGTGCCCCGGCGTCGTTCGCCACCGAGGCCAGGTCCGGCGCCGGCTCGAGGCAGCCGAAGAAGTTCGGCTGCTGGAAGATGACGCAGGCCGCGTCGGCCGAGGCCCTGGCGAGCTCGTCCGGGTCGGTCACGCCCCCGTCGTGAGGGACCTCGGCGATCTCGAGACCGAAGCCCGGCGCGTAGGTCTTGACGACCTGCCGCACCTGGGGGTGGACGGTTTCGCACAGGACGACCTTCGAGCGCCCGGTCGCATGCTTCGCCACGAAGCAGGCGTCGGCGGCCACGGTCGTGCCGTCGTACCCCGAGGCGTTCGAGACGTCCATCCCGGTGAGCTCGCAGATCGCCGTCTGGTACTCGAAGATCGCCTGGAGGACGCCCTGGCTCATCTCAGGCTGATAGGGCGTGTACGCGGTCAGGAACTCGCCGCGCGCGAGGACGGCGTCCACGACCGCGGGCACGTAGTGGTCGTAGATCCCCGCGCCGAGGAAGGACAGCTCCCTCCCGGTGTCCACGTTGCGCTCGGCGAGCTCGGTCAGGTGGGCCACGATCTCCGGCTCGGAGAGCGCCGGGTCGATGTCGAGCTCGCGGTCGAAGCGGACGCCCTCCGGGATGTCGCGGAAGAGATCCTCGATGGACTCGACACCGACGGCGGCGAGCATCGCCTCTCGGTCGACGTCGGTCAGTGAGAGGTGGCTCACAGGCTCTCGAGGAGCTTCCGGTAGGCGGCGACGTCGAGCAGGTCGTCGAGCTCGGCGGGCTCCGACAGGCGAATGCGGACGAGCCAGCCCTCGCCGTAGGGGTCCTCGTTGATCGTCTCGGGATCGTCGACGACCTTTCCGTTGACCGCGACGATCTCACCGGAGAGCGGCGCGATCACCTCGGACACGGCCTTGACCGACTCGACCTCGCCGTAGCTCTCGCCCTGGGCGATGGAGAGGCCGACCTCGGGAGACTCGAAATGGACGAGGTCCCCGAGGGCATCCTGCGCGTACCACGTGATCCCGAGCGTCGCCTCGTCCCCGTCGACGCGCGCCCAGTCGTGCTCGGGGTGGTAGCGAAGCTCGTCGGGATAGCTCTCCTCCGCGGCCACTAGCCCTCCTCTCGCTTGTAGAACGGCTTCGGGACGATACGCGCGCGGCGCGGACGGCCGCGGAGATCAACGGTGATCTCGGTCCCGGCCTCGGCGCGGCCGGACGAGACATAGGCAAGCCCGATGCTGTGGCCGAGCGTCGGCGAGAGCGTCCCGGACGTCACCGTGCCGCCCTCCTCGATCCGCATCCCCGTCCGCGGGATGCCCGGATCCTCCATGACGAACGCGACGAGCTTCTCGGCCGGGCCCTCGTCCTTCTGGCGCCGCAGCCGCTCCACGCCGGGAAAATCCTTGGCCAGCGAGCAGGCCCAGCCCAGGCCTGCCTCGATCGGCGTCCGCTCGGGCGTGATGTCGTTGCCGTGCAGCGGGTAGCAGACCTCGAGCCTGAGCGTGTCGCGCGCGCCGAGGCCGCACGGAACGATCCCGCGCCCGAGGATGGCATCCCAGAGCCGTACGGCGTCGTCGGGCGCGCACGCGACCTCGCAGCCGCGCTCGCCGGTGTACCCGGTGCCGGCGACGAGGCAGCGGACGCCCAGGACGTCCACGTCCTCGCGAAAGGTGAACGGCTCCACCTCGACGCCCAGGCGATCGGCGGCCTCGGGGCCCTGCACGGCCAGCAGCGCCCAGTCGTCCGAGACGTTCTCGGTCTCCGCGAGCGCAGCGTGGTCAACCTCGGCGTTCGAGGCGTTGACGACCAGCAGGTAGTCGTCCGGGCCGCGCCGGTAGGCGATGAGGTCGTCGACGATCCCCCCGTCGTCGTTCGTGAGCAGGGTGTACTGCGCCTGTCCCGCGTCGATGCGGTCGAGGTCGTTGGACAGGCGGGCCTGGAGGTACTCGTGGGCGCCGTCGCCCGCGATGCGAAGCTCGCCCATGTGGGAGACGTCGAAAACCCCGGCCCCGGTGCGGACGGCGCGATGCTCCTCGGCGATGCCCGCGTACTGCACCGGCATCTCCCATCCGGCGAAGGGGACGAGGCGCGCACCGAGTGCGGCATGGCGCTCGTAGAGTGGCGTGCGCCGGAGCGTCTGCACCGGGTCGAGATCCTACCCGTCCGGACGCGCCTCGCGAGGGTCATGCGGGGCTGCCCCGCCGCGACTCAGCGGGTGACGGCCGTGAGCGCGAGCGGCGCTACGAGCGGCGGAGGAACGAGGGGACCTCGAGCACGTCGGAGGGGACGTCGAAGCCCTCTCCCGTCGACTCGCGCTCCACGACTTCCGACGGCTCGCGGCGCTCCCGCCTGTAGGCCTTGTCGAAGCCCGTCGCGATCACGGTCACGCGCACGCGACCGCCCATCGCCTCGTCGATCACCGCGCCGAAGATCACGTTCGCGTTCAGGTCCGATGCCCCGGTGACGACCTCGGCCGCCTCGTTCACCTCGAAGAGCCCGAGATCCGGCCCGCCCGTGATGTTGAGGAGGACGCCGGTCGCCCCTGCGACCGAAGCCTCGAGCAGCGGCGAGGAGACCGCCGCGCGCGCCGCCTCGGCCGCCCGGTTCTCGCCCTCGGCCTCGCCGATGCCCATCAGCGCGGAGCCGGCGTCGGTCATGATCGTGCGCACGTCGGCGAAGTCGAGGTTGACCAGGCCGGGAATCGTGATCAGGTCGGTGATGCCCTGGACGCCCTGGCGGAGCACCTCGTCGGCCATCCGGAAGGCGTCGCCGAGCGGAGTCTGCTTCTCGACGACCTGGAGCAGGCGGTCGTTCGGGATGATGATCAGCGTGTCGACGTTGTCGCGGAGCTTTCCGATACCGGCCTGGGCCTGCTCGGCGCGCCGGCCGCCCTCGAACCCGAACGGGCGCGTCACGACGCCGACCGTGAGTGCCCTGAGCTCCTGCGCGATCTCCGCGACGACCGGCGCGGCTCCGGTGCCGGTGCCGCCGCCCTCGCCTGCGGTGACGAAGACCATGTCGGCGCCCTTGAGCGCCTCCTTCAGCTCGTCCCGCGTCTCCATCGCCGCCTCGTAGCCCTTCTCCGGATTCGCGCCGGCCCCGAGGCCGCGCGTCGCCGCAGTGCCGATGTGGATCTTCTGGTCGGCCTCGACCATGAGGAGCGCCTGCGCGTCGGTGTTCACGGCGATGAACTCGCAGCCGCGAAGACCGGCTTCGACCATGCGGTTGACGGCGTTCGACCCGCCGCCGCCCACTCCGACGACCTTGATGATGGCCAGATAATTGCCCGATTGTTCTTTCACTCTGATCCTCTCCGTGACACGCCGAGCTTGAAGCTCAGCTTGAGCGTCCGGCTGAGGGTACGTCCGGTTGCCGGGGATGTCAAATGCCTATTTGCAGCGGTATTCCGCGGAAAGTCTCACCCTAAACTTGAGAGTTGAGACTTGCTGCCGCCGACCGGTAGCGCGGGCACCGTGACGTCGAGATAGCCGAGCTCGCCGCGTTCCTCGGCCGTCAACGTGCTCAGGACCTCGGCCGCGACGGCGAGCTTGAGCGGGAGCGACGTCCGTTCCCCGAGGATGAGCTCGGCGCCGCCCGCGAGGACGAGCGTCACCTCCTCGTCCTCCACTCGCGCCATGCTCACGCGCGCGGGAAACGTGCTGGGGACCCGTCGAAGCGCGTCGAGGGCCGCTCGAAGCTCCTCGTCGGCGACCGTGCCGCCCACGACGAGATTCGTGTCCGACCCGGTCCACACATTCGTGCGCGTATTTCGTCGGCCTCGATCGAGCTCCCGGATCACGCGGCCGTGCTCCGACACCAGCCACGCGTCCGGCCCACGCCGCACGACGGCCAGCGGACGCTCGGGGACGACTGCGATGCGGAGCGTGTGCGGGAAGGCCCGGTCCATCCGGACGGAGCGAACGGTGGAGAGGGACTGGAGCTGCCGGCGCAGCTCGTCCTGGTCGAGGGCGACCAGGCTCTCTCCGACATAAGGCTTCGCCGCGGCCTCGACCGACCGCCGCACGGCCGGTGAGACTCCCGAGACCTCCAGGTCTCGGAGGGCCAAGACCGGCGTCTCCCGCGCGCCGAGGTAGAGAAGGCCGAGTGCGGCGACGATGCTCGCCACGACGGTGACCGTCCGAGCCGAGGGAGCGCGCAGGCGGCCACCCAGCCCGTGTGCGGGCACGAGAGAGAGATGCGGTCGCCGGACCACGGAATCGTGTTCGCCGCCGGGCCACGCGGTCCTACCCGGACGCTATGAAGGCGCCGTGAGCGGTGGGATCTCGATCGCGCCGAGGAGCTGCACCTCGGGATGGAGATGGACGCCGAACTGCTCGCTCGCACGGCGGCGGGCCTCGGCGATCAGCGCGACCGCATCCGCCGACCTTGCCTCGCCGGCGTTCTCGATGAAGTTGGCGTGCTTCGGCGAGATCTGCGCGCCGCCGATCCGGTAGCCGCGCAGCGAGCACGCCTCGAGCATCCGCCCTGCCGTCAGCTCGTGCTCGGGGTTCTTGAAGACGCTCCCGAACGTCCGCTTGTTCGTCGGCTGGGCATCCTTGCGCCTGGCCTGCATCTCGGCGACCGTGGCCTTGATCTCGTCGACGGGCCGCGGCTCGAGGCGGAGCTCGGCACGGGCAACCACCTGGCCGTGGCGGAGGCCCGACGAGCGATACTGGAGCCCGAGCCCGGCCGGCGTCAGCCAGCGGGTCCCCTCCGCGTCGGCGACGAGCGCCCGCTCGAGCACGCCGGCGATGTCGCCGCCGTACGCGCCGGCGTTCATCCAGACGGCGCCCCCCACCGTCCCCGGGATGGCACAGACGAATTCGATGCCGCCCAGCTCCGCGGCCCGCGCCCGGTGGAGACACACGGCAAGCGCCGCCCCGCCGCCCGCGACGAGCCTCCCGTCCGCGGCCTCGGCCTTCGCGAGGTCGCCGGCGAGCCTGAGCACGAGGCCGGGAAAGCCCTCGTCGGCGACGAGCAGGTTCGAACCGAGCCCGACGACGGCCACCGGAAGCTCTTGGCCGCCGGCCCAGGCGAGCCGCTCGACGAGCTCCTCGACGCTCGTCGGCTCGGCGAACCAGCGCGCGGGCCCTCCGGTGCCGAGGGTCGTGTACCGGCTGAGCGGGACGTTCTCCGTCACGCGCTCAGCGCGTCCCGGAGGAGAGGGATGGCGCCGTCGACGTCGCCCGCGCCCACGGTGAGGACGACACCGCCCGGCCGCGCGAGCGAGGCCGCGAGGCGCGCGGCGTCGTCGAGCCCTGGCGCCCAACCGACCGGCATCCCGGGACGCGCCTCCACGGCCCCGTCGACCACGAGCTTGCCGCTCACGCCGGCGACCGGATCCTCACGCGCGGCGTAGATCTCGGTGACCACGGCGGCGTCGGCCTCAGCGAGGGCCGCTCCCAGCTCTCTCCCGACGTGAATCGTTCGCGAGTAGAGGTGCGGCTGGAAGAGGACGACGAGCCGCCCGTCGGCAAGCGTCCGCGCGGCGGCGATCGTGGCTGCGAGCTCGGCGGGATGATGGGCGTAGTCGTCGACGAGGAGCACGTCACCGGCGCTGCCGTGCCCCTCGAGACGCCGTCCGGCGCCGCGGAAACCGGCGATCGCCTCGGCTGCCGCGCTGCGGTCGAAGCCGGCCAGCTCGAGCGCGGCGAGCGCGCAGGCGGCGTTGAGACGGTTGTGGAGACCGGGCACCGCGAGCTCGAACTCGACCGGCTCGACGTCGTCCCCCCGGACGACGCGGCCCTCGCCTATGGAGGCCGCCCAGGCCTCGAAGCGCTCCTCGAGCTCGGCCGTCGACGAGAACTCCGTGTGGTGGTCGAGGTCGACGTTCGTGACGACGGCGACGTCGGCGGGGAGCGAGAAGACGGTGCCGTCGGACTCGTCGCCCTCGACGACCAGCCACCCTTCCCCCGCTCTCGCGTTGCCGCCGAGCTGCGCCACCTCGCCGCCGATCAGGAACGAGGGGTCGTCGCCGAGGCGGTCGAGGCAGTAGGCGATCATCGCCGCCGTGGTCGTCTTCCCGTGCGCGCCGCCGACGACGATCGAGCGGCGCAGCGCCACGAGCTCGGCGAGGAACTCCGCGCGGCTGCGGCCCTGGACCTTGCCGGCGTAGGCGGTCGAGACGACGGCCTCGGCATCCGCGGGCGGCTCGGGCGGCTCGGCCGAGACCGTCACCGGGATTCCGGCCTCACGAACGTGCGCGAGGTACGGCGTCTCCTTCCGGTCCCAGCCGGAGACCTCCGCGCCCCACGCGTGCGAGACGATTGCGTACCCCGAGAGGCCGGCGCCGCCGATGCCCGCGAACCAGAGCCGGCGGCCCTCAAGATCGGGCAAGCGACATCAGCTCCTCGGCCACCACGTCGGCCGCGTCCGGCTTGGCGAGCGCCAACATGGCCTTGCCCATCTCGTCGAGGCGCATCGGGTCCCCGAGCAGCTCGCCGACCTGCCGGCCGAGATCGAGCTCGGCCTCCCGGACGACGACCGCTCCTCCCCCGCGCTCGAAGTAGCGCGCGTTCTTCTCCTGGTGGTCGGCCGTCGCATGCGGATACGGGACGAGGAGCGCCGGCTTGCCCGCTGCCGCGACCTCCCAGACGGAGCCCCCTGCGCGCGCGACGACGAGGTCCGACGCGGCGAGCGCCGCCCCGAACTCGTCCGTGTAGGGAAGAAGGCGATAGTCCGGTCGGCGCGGGCGCGGATCGAGATCCGGAAAGTCGCGTTCGCCCGCGAGATGGAGCACGGCCGGCCCTTGCTCGGCGAACGCCTCGAGCGCGGCCTCGTTCAGGCGCCGTGATCCCTGGCTCCCTCCGAAGACGAGCACGACCGGGCCGTCGGCCGGCAGGCCGAATCCCTCGCGCGCGGTCGCGCGATCGGGCGCGCGAGAGCGGTCGGGAATCGGGCGCCCGACGACCTCGTACTTCGGGCCGTCGAGCCCCTCGATCGGAAAAGCGCAAAAAACGCGTTTTGCAAACGGGGCGGCGAGCCTGTTGGCGAGGCCGAGGTGCGCATCGGCCTCGGTCAGGGCCGCGGGGATCCTCAGCGTTCCGGCCGCGAGCACCATGGGGCCGCCGACATAGCCGCCCGCGCCGAGCACCGCGTCCGGGCGCCGTCGGCGAAGGATCCGCAGGCAGGCGGCGGGCGCCACCGCCGCGCGCGCCAGCGCCCCCAGGGTGCGGAGGGAGGCCTTGCGCGGAATGCCCTCGACGCGGAAGGCGTCGAACTCGAGACCGGCCTCGGCCGCGAGCCGCTGCTCGACCGAGTCAGGCCGACCGGCGAGCGTGACGAGGCCGCCGTGCCGGCCGAGCGCCTCGGCTGTCGCGAGCGCGGGCAGGACGTGACCGGCTGTTCCTCCGGCGGCGATCAGGAACCTTGGCTGCTGACTCGGCGGCATGGTTGACCGCGATGTTAAGGAGGATGCCGACCGACGCGAGGCCGACGATGAGGCTCGACCCGCCGTAGGACACGAAGGGAAGCGGGATCCCGGTCAGCGGCGCCAGGCCCATGACCGCGCTGATATTCACCGCTGCCTGGCCGCAGATGAGGGCCGTGATGCCCGTCGCGAGCAGCTTCCCGAACGGGTCGCGGCAGGCGAGCGCGATGTTGAACCCGGCGTAGCCGAAGATGACGAATGCGGCGAGAACGGCGACCGCGCCGACGAGCCCGAGCTCCTCGCCGATGATGGCGTAGATCATGTCGGTCGACGCCTCGGGGAGGTAGTAGACCTTCTGGACGCTCTCGCCCAGGCCGGTGCCGAAGAGGCCGCCCGAGCCGAGCGCGAGCATCGCCTGGACGCTCTGGAACCCGGCGTTCTCCGGGTCCTGCCAGGGGTCGAGGAAGCTGAGGATGCGCTCCCGCCGGTACGGCTCGAGCCAGATGGCGGCGGCCACGAGCGCCATCCCGGCAAGACCGGCGCCCAGCAGGGTCGAGATCCTGGTGCCCGCCACCAGGAGGACGGCGCCGACCATGATCGCGATCGCGATGGCGGTGCCGAGATCGGGCTCGACGATGATGAGGGCGAGCGCCGTGCCCACGACGACGCCGATCGGGCGGAGCAGCTCGCCCAGCGACTGAGGCACCGGGCTCCTCGCGAGGTAGGAGGCCAGCCAGAGCGCGATGGCCAGCTTGGTGAGCTCTGACGGCTGGATGGTCGCCGGCCCGAGCTCGATCCAGCGGCGCGCGCCGTTGACCGGTTCGGCGAGCACGAGCACTGCGACGAGGAGCGCGAAGCTCCCGAGGAGAAGCGGCGGCACGACGAAGCGCAGGCGGCGGTAGTCCACGCGGGAGAGAAGGACGAGGGCGACGATCCCGATGACCGCGTAGGCCGCCTGGCGTTTGAGGTAGTAGGCGGGATCGTCCGCAGCGAGCGCGGCCCGCGCCGAGCTCGCGCTGTAGACCATGACGAGGCCGAAGGCGACCAGGCCGAGCGTCGTGACGACGAGGAGCTGGTAGTCGAGGCCGCTGCGCGCGCGCGGGCTCACAGGGCCTCCACGAGGGCGCGGAACCGCTCGCCGCGCTCCTCGAAGTCCCGAAACTGGTCGTAGCTCGCGCAGGCCGGCGAGAGGAGAACGACATCGCCCGTCTCGGCCTCGGCGCGCGCGTCGGCGACCGCGCGCTCGAGATCGCGGGAGTGCTGGAAGCGCACGCCCGCGGCGGCAAGGGCCTCGGCGATCTCGTCCGCGGCCTCCCCGATGAGATACGCGCGCGCGACGCCCGAGGCGCTTGCGCGGCGGGCCAGCCCGGCGAACGACGAGCCCTTGAGGCTCCCGCCCAGAATGACCCGGAGCCCGGGCGGGTAGGCGCCGAGGGCGCGCTCGGCGGCCTCGGGGTTCGTGGCCTTCGAGTCGTTCACCCAACGCACGCCGTCGATCTCGCGGATGAGCTCCAGCCGGTGCGGCACGCCGGCGAAGGTGCGCAGCGCCTCGGCGATCGCGTCGTCGTCGATCCCGGCAGCGCGCGCTGCGGCGGTCGCGGCCGCGGCGTTCTCGCGGTTGTGGTCGCCGGGGATGCGCGGCTCCGCGGGGAGCGCGTCGTCCGCGGCGAACTCGACGCGGCGGCCGTCACCCGGAACCTCGCCGAACCCGCGCGGGACGACGGCGACGTCCTCCGGGCCCTGGTTCTCGAAGATGCGGAGCTTCGCGGCGCGGTAGGCCTCGAGGTCTCCGTGGCGGTCGAGGTGGTCGGGCGTCAGGTTGAGGAGGACGGCGACCTCGGGCCTGAACGACTCGATGTCCTCGAGCTGGAAGCTCGAGAGCTCGCACACGATCCACGCGTCTTCGGCGATTGCGCCGTCGAGGCCGGTGAGCGGACGGCCGACGTTCCCGGCCACGGCGACGGGCCGGCCGGCGGCTCGAAAGACGGCACCCAGCAGCTCGCTCGTGGTCGTTTTCCCGTTCGTCCCTGTCACCCCGACGATGGGGTTCGCGAGCAGGCGCGAGCCGAGCTCCACCTCGCTCCAGATGGTGAGGCCGCGCGAGCGTGCGGCGGCCGCGAGGGGTGCCTCGCTCGGGACTCCGGGGCTCTTCACCAGCAGGTCCACGCCGTCAAGGAGCGCGGGGTCCACCGCGCCGAGCACGACTTCGACGCCCGCCTCGCGAAGCCTCCCCACGTCGAGGCTCTCGTCCCGGTCCACGCCGACGACCCGGACACCCCGGCGCGCGAGCGCGACCGCCGCGGCCTCGCCCGAGCGCGCGAGGCCGAGCACGAGCGTGGACTCAGGAAGCGAACTCAGAGGCGTAGCGGTAATAGAGGACGAAGCCGCAGGCGCAGAGGATCGCCGTGACGATCCAGAAGCGGACGGTGATCTTCGTCTCCGACCAGGCCTTCATCTCGAAGTGATGGTGAAGCGGAGCCATCAGCAGGACCCGGCGGCCGAAGCGCTTGAAGCTGATGACCTGGACGATGACGGAGAGAGCTTCGATCAAGAAGATCCCGCCGATCAGGATCAGCAGGATCTCGGTCTTCGTCATGATCGCGAAGGCCGCGAGCGCGCCCCCGAGGCCCATCGAGCCGGTGTCTCCCATGAAGACCTCGGCGGGGAACGCGTTGTACCAGAGGAACCCGATCGAGGCGCCCACGAGGCTCGCGCCGAGGATGGCGAGATCGAGGTCGACCTGGTCGGCGGCGCCCACCGCGCGGATGGAGGCGAGCGCGGCGACGAGGCTCATCGCCGTGTAGGTGAGGATCGCGATCGTCGTCGTGCCGGCGGCGAGCCCGTCGATCCCGTCGGTCAGGTTCACGCCGTTCGAGGCCCCCGCGATGATGACGAAGAGGAGGACGTACCAGCCCCACGAGAGGGGCAGATCGATGTCCAGGAGCGGCAGGTAGACGTCGGTCGTGAGCGGTGTGTCGAGCCCGCGGGCGGCGACGATGCCGACGACGACGGTGATCGCCCCGAGCCAGACGAGCTTCCAGCGGCCGGCGAGCCCGAGTGAGCGCCGGCGCGAGACCTTCGTCCAGTCGTCGACGAACCCGATGGCCGCGCAACCGAGCGTGACGAAGAAGGCCGTCACGGCCGGGACGGTCCGCTCCGAGAAGATGAGGAACGGCACCGCCATCGCGATCATGATCAGGAGGCCGCCCATCGCCGGCGTCCCCTGCTTGACGACGTGGCCCTTGGGGCCCTCCTCGCGGATCTGCTGGCCGAACTCGTTCTTGCGCAGGAAGTCGATGAACTTGGGGCCGGAGAGGATGGAGATCACCATCGCCAGGACGCCCGCGAGCAGGACCTCGACCATGCCGGGACCCTAAGCCTCGGCCGGGACGACGGCGACGGCCTCCGCGATGACCTCGAGGCCCATGGCGCGGGAGCCCTTGACGAGGACGTAGTCGCCGGGCCGAAGGACGCTTCGGAGCGCCGCGAGGCCCTGCTCGACCGTCGGCGCCCACCGCGTGAGCTGGACGCCGCGGGCGCCCTGCACGTACCCCCGCGCGAGCGGCCCGACGGCGACGAGCACGTCGACCCCCGCCCGCGCGGCGCCGGCGCCGACCTCGCGGTGGTAGGCGGGGGCGCCCGCTCCCAGCTCCGCCATGTCGCCCAGCACGGCCACCTTGCGGGCGTCGCCGGCGCGCTGCTGAAGATGCTCGAGCGCCGCGGCCATGGAGAGCGGGTTCGCGTTGTAGCAGTCGTTGATGAGCACCCCACCGTTCGGCAGCGGTACCTCCTCGCCGCGGAGGCGCGAGAGCTGCACGTGGCGCGCGCCCTTCTGGAGCTTGCCCAGAGGAAGGCCGAGGGCGTGGTAGGCGGCGATGGCGGCCAGGGCGTTCGTGGCGTTGTAGCGCGAGCCGAAGCTGAACTCGAGGGTCAGCGGCCGCCCGAAGGCCTCGACGCGGATCCGCGCGCTGCCGTCTTTCGCAGCGAAGTAGCTCAGGCTCACGTCCCCCCCGTCGCCGAAGCGCGCGATCTCGATGTCGTCGCGCTCGAGGTACGGCTCGAGGTAGGCCTCGCCGGCCGGCACGACCGCGGTCCCGCCGGGCGGAAGGCTCTCGATCAGCTCGGCCTTGGCCTGCGCCACCCGCTCGACCGTCCCCAGGAGCTCGAGGTGCACGGGCCCGACGGTCGTGATGATGCCGACGTCGGGCTGGGCGATCTCGCAGAGCTCCGCGATCTGGCCGAGCCCCCGCATGCCCATCTCGACGATCGCGATCTCGGTCTGGTCATCGAGCCGGCAGAGGGTGAGCGGGAGGCCGATCTCGTTGTTCTGACTCCCCTCGGCGACGACCGTGCGCGCGTGGGGTGTACAGAGGGCGCCGAGGATGTCCTTCGTTGAGGTTTTTGCGGTCGAGCCGGTGACCGCGACGACCTTCGCGTTCGAGCGCTCGCGCACCGTCCGCCCGAGGGCGCCGAGCGCGCCGAACGCGTCCTCCGGGACGAGCGCGGCCGCGGCTCCGGCTTCGAGCGCGTCCTTGACGAAGTCGACGCCGCCGCTCACGGCGACGAACAGGTCGCCGGGCTCGACGCGGCGTGAGTCGATGGAGACGCCCGTGACGCTCTCTGCGCCGCGGCTCCGCTCGAGCCGACCGGGGGCGAGGCCTTCGATCTCGTCGAGAGCGATGGGGATCATGCCGCTGCGCCGAGCCTCCGAAGCGCGTCCCGCGCGACCTCGCGGTCGTCGAACGGGATCGTTCGGTCGCTGAGCTCCTGCCCCTGCTCGTGGCCCTTCCCCGCGATGACCACGACGTCGCCCTCGTCAGCCTGCTCGATCGCCATCGCGATCGCCGCCGCACGATCCGGCTCGACGTCCTCGTCGCCGTTCATGCCGGTGAGGATCTCCTCGATGATCGCGGTCGGCTCCTCGCTGCGCGGGTTGTCGGACGTGACGATCGCGCGATCGGCGAGGCGGCTCACGACCTCTCCCATCAACGGGCGCTTGGCGCGGTCACGGTCGCCTCCGCAACCGAAGACGCAGAGCAGGCGCCCAGCGGTGAGGTTTCGTGCCTCGGCGAGCACGTTCTCCAGCGCCTCCGGCGTGTGCGCGTAGTCGACGAGCACGGCGAACGGCTGCCCCTCGTCCACCGCCTCGAAACGCCCGGGCACCCCCGCCAGGTGCTCGACGCCCCTGACAACCGCGTCGTCCTCGATCCCGAGCAGGCGCGCTGCGGCGATCGCACCGAGGACGTTCTCGACGTTGAACCGCCCGCGGAGGCGTGGGCGCACCGAGAGGCCCGCGGCGCGGAAGCTCGTCGTCGACGGGGTGAGCTCGAGGCCCTCGGGCCGAATGTCTGCGTCGTCGTTCAAGCCGAAGGTCAGGAGCGCACCGCCGAGCTCGCGCAGCTCCGCGGCGAGGCGCCTGCCGTGCTCGTCCCCGACGTTGACGGCGGCGGGAGGACGGTCGCCGTCGACGTCCGGGTCGACGAAGAGCCGCCGCTTGGCCTCGTAGTACGAGCCCATCGTCCCGTGGAAGTCCAGGTGGTCCTGCGTCAGATTGGTGAAGACGAGCGCCCGGAAGCGGGTGCCGACGAGGCGCTTGAGCTCGGACGCGTGCGACGACGCCTCGATGGCGCAGCTCCGGTCGCCGGCGTCGAGCATCTCGCGGTAGGTGCGCTGGAGGTCGATAGCCTCGGGCGTCGTCCGGACGACCGCGCGGCGCTCGCCGCCGATCCGCATCTCGACGGTGCCCAGGAGCCCGGGCCGGCGACCGGCGGCCGCGAGGATGGCGTAGAGCAGGAACGCCGTCGTCGTCTTCCCGTTCGTGCCCGTGACGCCGACGACCTCGAGCTCGCGGGTCGGGTGGCCGAAGAACGCGTCCGCGGCAAGCGCCATGGCGACGCGCGCGTCGGCGACCACGAGCTGCGGAACGGGCAGGTCGAGCGCCCGCTCGACGATGAGCGCGGCGGCTCCCGCGGCGACCGCGTCGGCGGCGAAGTCGTGGCCGTCGGCCCGCTGCCCCGGAACGCAGACGAACAAGGATCCGGGCGCGACGGCGCGCGTGTCGTAGGCGAGGTCGGTGACACGAACCGCCGCGGGGTCGACGGTCTCGACCGCGCCGACGGCCCGGCCGAGGGTCTCGAGATCGATGGCAGGCGGTTCAGGCACGGATTTCCCGCTCTCTTCGCCGCGGCGCGCGCGGTTCTTCCTCGGTTACTGCGTGCATTCTGGCGCGGTCCGCCACAGACGCGCGGAGATTCCCTCGATAGCGTGGATTCTGGGGCGCCCCAGTCGGGGTCCCCCGCGCGCGCACGCGCGCGTGAATCTCACTCGGCCTGCTGCGCCCGGTCCGGGGGGATCTCGAGGTACTCGAGGGCGAACTGGCCGATCTCGGCGAAGGCGGGGGCCGCCACCGTGCCGCCCCAGATCGCGCCCCTCGGCTCGTCGACGGTCACCAGCACGACGATCTGCGGGTTGCTCGCGGGCGCGAAGCCGACGAAGGACGCGACGTAGCGCGTCTCGGAATAGCCGCCCGCCGGATCCGCCTTCGCGGCGGTGCCTGTCTTGCCGGCAACGCGATAGCCGTCGATCTGCGCGGTCGTGCCCGAACCCTCCTCGACGACGCCGCGCAACATGCGAGTCAGCTGGGCAGCGGTCCGCTCGGAAATGACGCGCCGCGTCTTCGGCTTCGCGCGGTCTTCACCCACGACGCGGTCGACGAAATGGGGCTGGATCCACATGCCGTCGTTCGCGATCGCGCCGTAGGCGGCAACCATCTGGAGCGGGGTGACGGCGATGCCCTGTCCGATGGGGACGTTTCCGATCGTCGAGCCGGACCACTCGTCGGGAGGCAGGACGATCCCGCGCGTCTCTCCCGGATAGTCGACGCCGGTCTTCGCGCCGAACCCGAACCGCTTGATCCACTCCGAGAGCTTCTGCCGCTGGAGCTCGATCGCGAGGGTGATCACGCCGACGTTCGAGGAGTGCGAAAGGATCTCGGCGACCGTCATGGTCTTCGTTCCACGCTCGGCCGCCTCATGGATGACGCGGTCCCCGACCTGGATCGAGCCCTTCAGCCGGAACTTCGTCGACGGGCTGACGATCCCGGACTCGAGCACCCCGCCCACCGTGACCACCTTGAAGGTCGAGCCTGGCTCGTACGTGTCGGTGACGGCGCGGTTGCGCAGACGCTCTTCGTCCCAGCGCGAGACCACCGGGTAGTCGTTGGCGTCGAAGCCCGGCTCCACGGCGAGCGCAAGAATGCCGCCGGTCTTGACATCCAGCACCACCGCGGTCGCGGCCTTCGCCGACCAGGCGTTCCGCGTCCGCTTGAGGATCCTCTCGACCTGGCGCTGGAGCGAGTGGTCGAGCGTGAGGTAGACGTCGCGCCCGTTCTGGACCTGCGTCGCGTCGACCACGTCGATCCTGCGGCCGAAGGGATCGCGCACGACGGTCTCCGCACCGTCCTTGCCGGCGAGGGCCTTGTCGAACTTCAGCTCGAGGCCCGAGAGGCCGGTGTTCTCGGTGCCCGCGTACCCCACGACTTCCGACGCAACCGTCTTCTGCGGGTAGACGCGGCGCTCCTCCGGGTAGAAGCCGATTCCGGGGATCTCCTGCCGCTTGAGGTCCTCCGCCTTGTCCGGATCCGCTTGCCGCGCCAGATACACGAACCCGCGCGAGCGATCCGAGAGCAGCTCGTACAGGTCGGCGGGCTCGATCTCGAGCGCGCGGCCCGCCACGATCGCGGCCGCCCGCGCATCGACCACCTGGCGGGGGTTCGCGTAGACGGTCGTCGCCCGCTCGCCGAAGGCCAGCTGCCTCCTGTTCCGGTCGTAGATCGTCCCGCGGCGCGCCTGCACCGTCCGCTCCTCCCGGTGCTGGCTCGTTGCTATGCGGTCGAGCGCGTGCGCCTTGACCGCCTGGAGCCAGGCCACGCGCCCGAACGCGGCCAGGAAGATGAGCGCGAAGACCGCGATCAGCAGACGGATGCGCCTGTTGGCCTGGCGCACCGGGTTTATCCCTTCTTGGGCGGAACCAGAGCGAGGTAGCGGCGGTCTTCGGCCCTGACGAGCCCGAGCCGGTTCAGCGCAAGCTGCTCGATCCGGCCGGCGGCCGCGGTCCTCGAGAGCTCGGCTTCGAGCTCATGGTTTTGCGTCTGGAGGCGGTTGTACTCCTCGTCGAGCCGCTCGCCCTCCATGTTGAGGCGCAGGACGCCGACGTTGAGCGCGACGATTCCCGCGAGCAGCGCGGCGACGACGAGGATCCAGACGACGCTGCCCGCCAGGCGAGGACGTGCCGCCGCCCGCTTCCTCGGCGCCGGACGAGGCTGCGCGCGCCTGCGCGGCTGAGGTTGTGGGGCTCGGCGAGGCCGTGGCTCCGCCCGTGCGGCGGCGGTGGCCATCAGGTCTTCACCGCCACGCGAAGCCGCGCGGACGACGCGCGGGGATTCTCCGCCGTCTCGGCCGGCGAGGGCCTGATCGCCTTGCGGGTCGCCAGGCGCAGAGTCGGCTCCTTGCCGCAGACGCAGATCGGCAGGTCGGGCGGGCAGGTGCAGCCGCGAGCCTCGGCCGCGAAGAAGCGCTTGACGATCCTGTCCTCGAGAGAGTGGAAGCTGATGACCGCGATCCGGCCGCCCGGGCGTAGAAGGCGCACCGCCGAAGGAAGCGCCTGCTCGAGCGACTCGAGCTCCTCGTTGACCACGATGCGCAGCGCCTGGAAGACGCGCTTCGCCGGATGGCCGTCGCCGAAACGTCTCGGCGCGGGGATGGCGGAGCGGACGACCTCCACGAGATCGCCGGTCCGTTCGAACGGCTGCTCGGCCCGGCGCCGGACGATCGCGCGGGCGATCTGGCGCGAGAAGCGCTCCTCTCCGTAGCGGCGAAAGATGTCCGCGAGCTCGCGCTCGTCGGCCTCGTTGACGACGTCGCGCGCGGATCGCGGCGCGGAGGCGTCCATTCGCATGTCGAGCGGAGCGTCGGCCGCATACGAGAAGCCGCGCTCGGGCCTGTCGATCTGCATGCTCGAGATGCCGAGGTCGAGGTGAATGGCGTCGGCCTCGACGCCGTTGTCGGCGAGCTGGCCGAGGATGACCGCGAAGTCACCGCGAAGGAAGCGCGCCGAGGCGCTCGTTCCGCGCTGGAAGCGCTCGAAGTACGGGCGGACGCTCGCGTCCTTGTCGATGGCGATGAAACGACCCTCGCCCTGGAGGTCGGCGGCGAGAAGCTCGGCGTGACCGCCGGCCCCGAAGGTCCCGTCGATGACCGTCTCCCCGGGCTGCACCGCGAGGAGCTCGCGCACCTCGTCGGCGAGGACCGGGACGTGATCAGCGTTCTCGTGCCGCAACGCGTTCCGCAACAAGCTCCACCCTCCCTTCGACGTCTTCGATCTCGTCCTGCCAGGCCTTGCGATCCCACACCTCGAGGTGATCGCCGACGCCCACGACGACGACGTCGCGCGTCACGCTCGCTTTCTTGAGCAGACCGGCGGGAATGGTCACGCGCCCCTGCTTGTCGAGGTCCGCTTCGCAGCCGGACGAGAAGAGCGCCCTGCGCAGCTGGCGAGTCTCCCGCGTAAAGGAATCAAGGTCGGCGAGCCGGGATGCCATCGTCGCCTCCCACGCCTGGCGCGTGTACACGTCGAGGCACGGGTCGATGCCGCGCGAGACGACGACGCCGTCGGCGAAGGATTGACGAAACCGCGCGGGAAGAGTGAGGCGGTTCTTGTCGTCGATGGTGTGCTCGTACTCGCCGAGAAGCATGGGGCCACGCCTTCCAGGTCTGCCACTTCGCCCCACTTTAGACCACAATCCCCCACTTGGCAACTCGTCGGGCAGAATGGCCGCGACGGCGAAAACGCACGAAGGAGGACGTGGTGGGGAGCGAGCTGACGAGGGAGAGGCTGGCAGGGCTCCTGCGCGAGGCGGAGCAAGCCCACGGCGAGTACGAGCGCGAGCTCGGGCACCGGGACGAGGACTGGCCCGGCTGGTACGCCGACTACATCCTGCGGAAGCTCGAAGGGCCGGGCGGTTAGCTCAGTCCGTGGGCGCCGCGGCGGGTGAGTGCCTCGCTCGCCTCACGCGCCGCGAAATCGAGCGCGGCCTCCGGATCCTCGCCTGACGCGAGCGCGTAGGTGAGGCCCGCCGCGAAGCTGTCGCCGGCCCCGTAGGTGTCCGCGACAGGTCCCGGGACGGGGGCAGGCTCGTAGGTTCCCGTTGACCCGTCGGCCGCAGCCCAGGTCCCGCCTTGGTCGCCGGCCGTGCTGACGACCAGGCGCGGCGCCGGGTCGAGGTCGCCGGGCTCGTATCGTTCGCTCGGATCGCTGGCGCTCCGCACGAGGGCGTCGAGCTCGACGCGAGCTTCTGCCAGGACGGGGAGCACGCGGGCCGTCGCGACCAGGACGGGAGCGCGCCTCGCCGCCCGTGCGGCGGCGGCGTCGCCGCTGACCAGGTAGACGCCGTCGGCCTCCGCCAGCTCGTGCCAGGCGAGCGGATCGTCGCCGCGCGGCACGTGCTTCTCCCCGATGATCGTGATCGTCCGCTCGCCGTTCCCGTCGACGAACGTGAACCCACGGCGCTGGGGCTCGGCGTGCCGCGTCGCCTCCACCCGCACCCCGAGCTGCGTCAGCTGCGTCAGTGCCTTGTCGCCGAGCTCGTCCCGCCCGAGCGCTGTATAGAGAGTCGACGCTCCCGCGAGGCGCGCGAGCCGGACAGAGGCGACGCCTCCTCCGCCGGCCGCCTCGGCCCACCAGTCGGAAGCCTGCACGATCTCCCCCGGCTCCGGCACCCGCTCGACCTTGGCGAACTCGACCCACTCCACGTGGCCCACGACGGCGAAGCGCATTGCGCGGCAGTCTCACATCTCGGCGTCCTCTGGCGTTTCAACGGATGATGGAAGCCGTGGCCGCGATACCGCCGTTCGAGCGCTTCTACGAGGAGCGACGGGACGAGATCTTCGGGTACCTCGCGCGCCTGCTCGGCCGCGACGCCGCCGAAGACGCGTTCCAGGAGACGTTCCTCCGGGCGCTGCGCGCCTATGCGAAGCTCGAGCACGGCCGGCACCTGCGTGCCTGGGCGTTCAGGATCGCGACGAACGTCGCGGTCGACGAGCGGCGGCGGGCGGTTCCGACCGAGGAGCCCGAAGAGATCCCCGTCACCGACGAGCGACCAGCCTACGCGGAGATCGAGCACCTGGTCGGCGAGCTGCCGCCCACGGAACGCGCGGCGGTCGTTCTCCGCTACGGCTACGACCTTTCCTACGACGACATCGGCGCCGCGCTCGGTTCGAGCGCCGAGGCCGCCCGCGCGGCCGCCTCGTCCGGCGTACGCCGCATGCGAAGGAGGCACAGCCAATGACCAGCATCCCAGACGAGCTCGACCGCCGCTTCCGCGAGGCTGCGGCCGCGGAGGGCCTCCTCGACGTCGCCTACGACGTCGCGGACTCTCCGATCGGCCCGCTGCTCGTGGCCGCGAGCGAGCGCGGGCTCTGCCGCATCTCGTTCGACCCCGAGCCGGAGCACGAGCTCGAGGCGCTCGCACGCGCCTTTGGCCCCCGCGTGCTGCGCTCCGCCTCGCCAGTCGACCGGGCACGGCGCGAGCTCGACGAGTACTTCGAGGGCAAGCGACAGGAATTCGACCTGGCGGTCGACCTCACGCCCCTGCCCGACTTCCAGCGGCGCGTGCTGGAGGAGCTCATCCGCGTCTCGTACGGGCACGTCGACACCTACGGCGGGCTGGCGCAGCGCATCGGGCATCCACGCGCGGCGCGCGCGGTCGGCGGGGCGCTCAACCGCAACCCGATCCCGATCGTCGTGCCGTGCCACCGGATCGTCGGCTCCACGGGCAGCCTCGTCGGCTATGGCGGCGGCCTGGAGATCAAGCGGACGCTCCTCGAGCTCGAGGGCGCGATCCTTCCTGGGTAGCCGGCGGGGCTAGGCAGCCTCGCCGGTCCGGGCCTGCATCCGGCGGAGCAGCTCCCGACGAAGCTGCTCGCCCGTCAGCCGGCCCGCGTTGCGCGGGTACGCGATCAGAAGATGGAGCGCCGGGCCGTCCTCGGTCGGGCCGGTGGCCGGCGGCTCGACGGGAGTCTCAGGGCGCCGGAGCCCGACGACCTCGACCTCGCCGGTGCGCGGGCCGTGGAGACGGAGATAGCACTCGTGTTCGTCGAGCGGGCGAAGCCGAGCGCGCTTGCGGAAGAGCCGCACCGTGGGCGGAGCGTAACGCCCGCGGCGGTCGTCGCCCTAGGCCCAGTCCATCGGCTCGTACCCGCTCTCGACGGGCGCCGACACGATCAGGAGGCGTACCGGCTCGTCGCCGACGTTCGTGACCGACCGCTGCGGCTCGGGATCGAGGCGGATGTACGTGCCGGCGGGCGCGGGATGCTCGACTCCGTCGACCACGGCCGCGGCCGAGCCCCCGAGCACGATGTAGACCTCCTCCTGGTTGCGGCCGGTCTCGTCGTGCTCCGGGATCGACCCGCCGGGCTCGATCTCCACGAGGTTCATTCCGAACGATCGGAGGCCGAGGGAGCGCCGCGCCAGAATCCAGCGGCCGCTGCGCGCGAAGTCGGCGTCGTGCTTGATGGTGAAGCGATTGTCCGTCATGCGCCCGGTTATACACGGGCACGCGTCCAGATCGGCTAGGCGGCCGAGCCGAACCCGCCGCCGCCCGGCGTCTCGATCGTCACGGACTCCCCGGCGTCGAGCGACAGGGTCACCTTGGCCGGCACGGGATCGCCGTCCACGAGATTCCGCCCGGGTGCGCCGGGCTCGCCGCCGCGGGTCCCTCCCGGTCCCCGCGCGCGCCGTTCGCTGACGATCGAGACCCGGCACGGCTCGAGCGCGGTGATCTCCCGGATGACGCCGTCGCCGCCCCAGAAACGCCCCTTCCCGCCCGACCCGAGGCGGAGCGCATACCGCTCCACCCTGAGCGGGTACGCGAGCTCGAGCGCCTCGACCGGCGTGTTGAGCGTGTTCGACATCGCTACGTGCACGGCCGAGGGGCCGTCCCCGTTCGGGCATCCACCCTGGCCGCCGGCGATCGTCTCGTAGTACGAGAAGCGAGCGTTGCCGAACGCGAGGTTGTTCATCGTTCCCTGGCCCTGCGCGGGCACCGCGACGGCCTGGCCAAAGGCGCGGAAGAGAACATCGGCGATCCGGCTGGAGGTCTCGACGTTCCCGGCGACGACGGCGGCCGGCCGGCGCGCGTTCACGAGCGACCCCTCCGGCGCCTGCACGCGGACGGGTGCGAAGGCACCGCCCGAGGCCGGCACGTCCGGGTCGGTGAGACAGCGCACGACGAAGTAGGCAGCCGAGCGCGTCACGGCGAGCGGGCAGTTGAGGTTGCCGTCGTGCTGACGATCCGTGCCCGCGAAGTCGATCTCGATCTCGTCCCCGGCCACCGTCACCGCGGCCCGGACGACCAGCTCGCCGTCCAGGCCTTCGAGCGTGTCGGACGCTTCGTAGCGGCCGTCCGGCAACGATGCGATCGCCGCCCGCACGCGCCTCTCCGAATAGGCGAAGAGCTCGGTCATGGCAGCCTCGACCCGGTCGAGGCCGCGCCGCTCGACGAGCTCCGCGAGGCGGGTCTCGGCCAGCCGGTGGGCCGCGAGCTGCGCGCGCAGGTCCCCCCGCCGCTCGTCGGGATTGCGCATGTTCGCGAACAGGATCGTGAGCACCTCGTCGGTGAGGCGCACCGGCGGGACGACGAGGCCCTCCTGGTAGATGTCGGTCGACGAGGCCGGCAGGCTCGCGGGCTCGGCGCCGCCGACGTCGGCGTAGTGCGCCCGCGACACCGCGTACCCGACGCCCGTCCGCGACACGAGCGTGATGTCGGGGAGGTGAGTGCCACCGGTGAACGGGTCGTTGACGATGAACACATCGCCCGGGCGCGGGTCGCGCTCGCGTACCGCGGCGACCGCTTCGGGCATCGCGCCCAGGTGGACGGGAATGTGCTCGGCCTGGGCGATCATGCGCCCGTCCTCGGCGAAGAGCGCGGTCGAGCAGTCGCGGCGCTCCTTGATGTTCGCCGAGAAGGCCGAGCGGACGAGGACGGCCCCCATCTCCTCCGCGACCGCCCGGAGCGCGCTGCCGAGAACTTGGAGCTCGATATTCACGATCTCGTCAGGATCCACGTGCTATTCCCATCCCTAGCCCCCTCCCACCCAGGGGGGATCCAGCAGGTGGCGCCGTCGAGCTCGACGACGGCGGGCCCGACCCGCGTTTCCGGCTCGCCGGACGGGAGCGTCAGCTCCGGGCCCGGCGTGACCTCGGCGGTGCGCACGGCGACGAGCTCGATCGGCCTCTCGCGGTCGGAGTAGCCGTACCGCTCCTCGTGGGCCCGGTGGAAGGCCTCGGCCGGATTCGACTCGAGCGAGACGGTCAGCTCGAACGACTGGCCCCGGTAGCGGAGGTCGACCTCGCCGGTCTGGGGCAGGAGACCCGCTTCCGCCAGCGGGATCACGTACGAGCGCACGCGGTCGCGGCGCTCCTCGCTCGCCACGAGGCCCAGGGCGGAGAGCACGCCGGCTGCGGCCGGCACGAGCACCTTGCGGATGCCGAGCTCGTCGGCCAGCTCGCATGCGTGGAGCGGCCCGGCGCCGCCGAAGGCGACGAGGGCGAAGTCGCGCGGGTCGTGGCCGCGCTCGACGGAGACGAGGCGGAGCGCCCGCAGCATCTCCGCGTTGACGACGTCGACGACCGCCTGCGCGTCGAAGTCACCGAGCGCGAGCTCGGCGGCCGCGCCATCGAGCTCCAGGCCGGCGGCGAGCGTGCCCGGCAGACGTCCGAGCACGAGGTTCGCGTCGGTGACCGTCGGCTCGAGGCCGCCGCGCCCGTAGCACGCGGGCCCCGGGTCGGCGCCGGCGCTCTGGGGGCCGACCCTGAGCGCGCCGCCCGCGTCCCGCCACACGATCGAGCCGCCGCCGGCGCCCACGGTCTGGAGGTCGACGGTGGGCAGCCGGATCGGGAACCCGCCAACCTCGCGCTCCGCGGCCCGCCCGGCGTGACCCCCCTCGATCAGGCAGACGTCGGTCGACGTTCCTCCCATGTCGAACGTGAGCGCATTCTCGACTCCCGCGAGCTGCGCGATCCGTGCGGCCCCCACGACTCCGGCCGCCGGGCCGGAGACGAGCACCAGCGCCGGATGCCTGGCCGCCTCCGCGAGCGAGCAGACGCCGCCGGAGGACCGCATGACGAGCGGCTCCGACAGGCCCGCTTCGCGGCAGCGCGCCGCCAGCGACCCGAGATACTCGGCGAGGACGGGCCCGAGATAGGCGTCCACGGTGGTCGTCGCAGCGCGTTCGTACTCCCGGAACTCCGGGGCCACCTCGTGCGAGGCGACCACGTGCGCGTTCGGAAGGCGGCGACGGATCTCCTCGGCGACGAGTCGCTCGTGCGTCGAGTCGCGGAAGGAGAACAGGAGGCAGACGGAGACGGCCTCCGCGTCGAGGTCGGGCAGCGAATCGAGATCCAGCGGCTCGACGATGCCGTCCGGCCCGACGCGCTCGTGGACGCCGACACAGCGGTCGAGAGGAACGAGCGGGTCCGGATGGTGGTCGCACAGGCGGTAGAGGTGCGCACGCGCCTGGCGGCGGAGGTGCAGGACGTGCTCGAAGCCCGCCGTGCCGATGAAGGCAGTCTTGGCGCCCTTGCGCTCGAGCAGGGCGTTCGTGGCGATCGTCGTCCCGTGGGTGAAGCGGTGGAGCTCGCCGGCGTCGGCTCCGACGGCGGACGCCGCCTTGACCACCGAGTGCTCCTGCGCACGGACGGTCGGGACCTTGGCGCTTCGGAGCTCGCCGCCGGTCAGCAACACGGCGTCCGTGAACGTGCCGCCGACGTCGATACCGAGGATCGCCACGGCGCACGTCTACCACGGCGGCCCGACGCCGCGTCGTCAGCTTGCGTGCCGCCGCCGGTAGGTGCGGGCCTTGGTGCGGTTGCCGCACACCGCCATCGAGCACCAGTGCCGCGAGTGGTTTCGCGCCTGGTCGTAGAACGCCCACTGGCAGTCGTCCGCCCGGCAGGCCTTCAACCGTGTCCACGTTCCGTCGGCCATCGCGGAGGCGGCGATGGCGAGGAGCCGCCCGAGTGCCGCGTCCACGCCCCGGGCGGCCGGCTCGAGCCGGACTTCGCCGCCCGAGTCGAACCGAAGGCCGACGTTGGCCCGCGCCGCGGTCCGGTTCAGCGTCACCGCCGCCTCCTTGCGAACGCTCAGCCCGTTGTTCTCGAGCAGCAGCGCACGGATCGCCTCGCGGAGGCGGCGCGCTGCGACGAGATCCGCTCGCGTTGCACCCCGTGCGGGCCCGAGACCGTGGCTCTGCAGCCAGTCCCGCAGAGCGGTCGGGCTCGAGAGGTCGTCGTCGCCTGTCTCGACGTCCAGCGTGTTCACGAAGTCCCGCACGCGCTCGAGGGGTCCCGGCGCGGCCTGTGTGCTCATAACCGACTATGCTAGATCATCGGTTACGAAACGACCAGGGACGACCATGACACGAGGTAGCACTTCCTGGAGCGCCGAGCTCCCGCTCGTCGGCGCGGGCGGCGAGCCGGTCGACCTCTGGCGCGCGATTCAGTCGCACGGCCTGGTCGACCTGCCGCCGATGCTCATCGACGAGGAGGCTCGGACGCTCGAGATCACGGTCCCCCTCCCCGGCTCGAAGCCCCGCACGGTCCTGATCGGCGAGGGCATCCCCGGCAACGCGCGAATCGCCGTGACCGGTCGGGCGCCGGGGAAGCGGCAGGCGGGCGAGATCGTCGCCGCCGCCTCGCACGTGCTGCGCCTCGACGAGGATCTCTCGGGCTTCTACCAGCTGGCCGCCGAGGACCCCGACCTCGCCTGGGTGACGACCGGAGCCGGGCGGCTGGTCCGCAGCCCGACGGTCTTCGAGGAGGTCGTGAAGACGATCTGCACCACGAACTGCGCCTGGTCTGCGACCGAGCGCATGGTCGGAGCTCTCGTCGAGCACCTCGGGGAGCCGGCCGCGGGTGCGGCAGCCGAGGGGCCCTACGGGCGGGCGTTTCCAACGCCTGCGGCGATGGCGGCCGCCGACGAGGCCTTCTACCGGGACGTCGTCCGGGCCGGCTACCGCGGCGCGTACCTGCGGACGCTCTCGGCCGACATCGCGTCCGGCGACCTCGACCTCGAGGAGCTGGGACGCATTGGCCGCGATGAGCTGCCCGACGACGATGTCGCCGAGCGGCTGCTCTTGCTTCCCGGGGTCGGTCCCTATGCAGCCGCGCACGTCATGATGCTCCTCGGGCGCTACTCGCGCCTCGTGCTCGACTCGTGGACGCGGCCGAAGTACGCGTCGCTCAACGGCGGCAGGAGCGTGAAGGACACGACGATCGAGCGCCGCTTCCGACGCTACGGGCCGTACGCCGGCCTTGCCTTCTGGCTCGTGCTGACGGGCGACTGGGTCCTCGACGCGTGACGGCTGGCCGCTACCGCGACGGGGCGAGAAGAGTCGCCCCGATCGGCATTGCCGCGTTCGCGTTCGGCGCGTCCTACGGCGTGCTCGCGCAGACCTCGGGCTTCGGCTCGGTCGAGGCGATCGTCATGTCGGCGACGACGTTCGCCGGCTCGGCACAGTTCGCGGCGGCGTCCATCCTCGGCGCGGGCGGCGGCGTCGTCTCGGCGATCGTCGCCGCCACGCTTCTCAACGCCCGCTACGCCCCCATCAGCGTCTCGATGGCGCCCGTCTTCACCGGCGGCTTCGTCCGGCGCCTGCTCGAGTCCCAGCTGATCGTGGACGAGTCGTGGGCGGTTTCGCGCCGCCCGGACGGCGCCTTCGACCGTCGCCTCCTCGTCGGGGCCGGGCTGGTCCTCTACCCGTGCTGGGTCACGGGCACCGCGGTCGGCGCGATCGCCGGCGACGCCCTCGCCGACCCCGAGGATCTCGGCTTGGACGCCGCCTTCCCCGCGCTTTTCCTCGCGCTGCTCGTCCCGCAGGTGCGCTCCGGGCAGGCCCTCGCCGCCGCCATCCTCGGCGGCACCATCGCACTCGTGCTTCTTCCGTTCACCCCGGCGGGCGTCCCGATCGTCGCCGCAAGCGCCGCCTGCCTGATCGGCTGGAGGAAGCCCTGAGCGACATCTGGATCGTGATCGTCGCGGTCGGGACGATGACCATTGCCCTCAAGGCGGTCGGCCCGGTCCTGCTCGGAGGCAGGCCGCTGCCCGAGCACCTGACCGGCGTCGTCGGGCTCCTCGCCCCCGCCCTCCTCTCCGCGCTCGTCGTCACGCAGGTGCTCGGCGGCGACGAGGAGATCGTGCTCGACGCGCGCCTCGTCGGACTCGCCGCGGCGGTCCTCGCGCTCCTCCTCAGGGCCCCGCTTCTGGCCGTCGTGATCGTCGCGGCCGCCGCGACCGCCGTGGTCCGACTCTTCACCTGACCGTCTCAGAACGTTTACTTGACAGCCCCACGAGGCCTGTTAAGACTGCCGGGGAATCGGCAACCTTGGGGGAGTCGTCGTGCCGATCACGTCTGTCAGCCTTACCCGCCGTCTGGGCATGCTTCGGGACGGTCTCCCTCGACAACCAGGGAGGTGCCAATGAGCAAGCTCAAGCTCTTCGCGGCGCTCGCGCTCGTAGCGATCGGGATCGTCGCCGCGCCGCTCTCGGCGTCCGGGCCACCCAGCGTCCCGGTCGTCGCCAACTGGGCCGTCACCGACAACCTGACGGCGCTCGGCTACTCGCCGCGGCCGAACCCGGCGCCCGGAGTCTTCAACTCCGACCTCGCCTTCTGGGGCGACTACGCGTTCCAGGGCTCGTACGACGGATTCCGGATCGTCGACATCAAGTTCCCGTCGCGTCCGAAGGAGGTGCTCTTCCAGCCCTGCAACGGCAACCAGGGTGACATCGTCATCTGGGGCAAGAGCAAGGACAAGCCCGACCTGCTCGTCCGCTCGTACAACACTGCGGTGCCGGGACCGCCCGCGCCCGGTCACGTGCGACGGCCAGACGATCCCAGTCGGATTCGAGGGCATCCATGTCTTCGACCTCTCGAACTTCGGGAACCCGCAGCTCGTCGCGCAGGTGCCCGTGACCGGTGGGTCGCACACAGCGACGCTCGTTCCGGACACGGCCAACAACCGCGTGATCATCTACAACCAGACGTCGGGCTCGACGCCGCCGTTCATCTCGATCATCGAGGTGCCGCTGGGGAACCTCGCCGGCACCAGCGTGATCGGCACGGCTCCGCTCATGGAAGCCGGCGCCTGCCATGACAGTGGCGTCATCCTCGGCAAGGTCAACAAGCTCGTGTGCGCGAGCCACGACCACGCCAACGTCTACGACATCGGCGAGAACTCGACGCCGGGCGGGAGCCTGACGAGCCCGCAGTTCCTGTTCACGATCTCGGAGCCAGGGGTCTGCAACGAGCCGGATACTGTTCCGCCTAATCCGCAGCGCCCCTGCAACGGGAACTGGCACTCCGCAGCGCTCACGTTCGACGGTGAGGTCATCATCCTCGGCTGGGAGCCCGGCGGCGGCTCGCAGCCCGAGTGCGAGGCGACCGACCCGGCCGTCAAGAAGAGCTGGTTCTTCTACGACGCCGACACGGGTGCCAAGCTCGGACAGTTCGTCCTGCCGCGGCCGCAGACCGCAGCGGAGAACTGCACGATCCACAACTACAACGTCGTCCCGCTCAGGAACAAGGCCGGCAAGCCGCGCTACGTGCTCGTAGGCGGCAACTACCAGGCCGGCATCAGCGTGGTCGACTTCACGAACCCGGCTGCGGCCAGGGAGGTCGCGTACGCCGACCCGCCGCCGCTCGTTCCGACGCAGCTCGGAGGCGACTGGTCGACCTACTGGTACAACGGCCGGATCTACGAGTCGGACATCACCCGCGGACTGATCATCTGGCGACTGGACGATCCCGCGGTGAGTCGGTACATGCGGACGCCGCACCTGAACCCGCAAACGTCGGAGTTCTCGATCGGCAAGTAGTCCGCGGCAGTCCAACGACATCGCACGGAGGAGGCCGCCCGCGAGGGCGGCCTCCTGCTTGACAAAAAGGCCCAGAACGGAAAAGACTTCCCGGGTCAGGCAGGCACTTTGGGGGGAGCTGGCCGAACACCCATGTTCGCAGGCGGGCCGCTGGAACGCCCGCGGGCCTACCCCCGTGAGCAAAAGGGAGGTCCGTGGTGAAAGCAAAGCTCATGCTGGCGCTCCTTGCGCTGGCCGTCGGGCTGATCGCCTCACCGATCGGCGCGACTCCGCCCCCCGACGTGGTTAGGGGCTGGGCGGTCACCGACAACATGAGGGCGCTCGGCTACTCGCCGCGCGTGATCCCGCTCGCCAACGCCGCGCCCGGAGCGGGCAACTTCAACTCCGACCTCGCCTTCTGGGGCGACACGGTTGTTCAGGGCACGTACGCCGGCTTCCGGCTTGTCGACGTGACCTTCCCGACGCGCCCGAAGGAGATCGTCGATTGGGAGGAATGCAACAGCTTCCTCAATACCCAGGGCAACCAGGGCGACGTGATCGTGTGGGGCGACCTGGTGATCCGATCGTGGAACTCGGGTACTCCGCCACCAATCGACCCCGCGACCGGGTTGCCATTCCCGGTCGACAACCCCGCCCGCTACACGACCCCGGGCTCGTTCTGTGGTGACTGGCCGATGTTCCGCGAGCCGGCAGACGCGGCAACCGGGCTGCCCGAGCGTGGCCAGGAAGGCGTGCACGTCATCGACATCAGCGACCCGAAGAACCCCGACGTGATCGCGTTCGTCGACACGCCGTGCGGCTCGCATACCGAGACGCTGGTGCCCGACCTCGCCAACAACCGGCTGCTCGTCTACTCGAACTCGTCGGCCAACACGACCTTCGGGTCGCCGGCGCCCGGCTCGGAGCCGCTGAACTGCCGCGGCATGGACATCGTCCAGGTGCCGCTGGCCAACCCCGCGGCAGCGTCGTACCTGCGCTTCGAGCCGTCAGGCGATCCGGCCGAGCCAGTCGACATGCACCACGCATGTCACGACACGGGCGTCATCCTCGGCAGTGCGATGAAGGTCGCCTGCTCAGGCGGCACCGGCATGACCATCCTCAGCCTCGACCCGGCCGACGGCGGCTCGCTCGAGGACCCAATCTTCATGCACCACATCGTGATGCCCACGGGCGTCACGGTCGGCCACACGGCTGCGTTCACCTGGGACGGCAAGTACGCGATCTTCGGGCACGAGCCCGGCGGCGGCAGTTCTTCGCGCTGCCAGGTCACCGGCGCGCCGATTCCCGGATCGACCTTGATCCAGGACGACCTGATGAAGACGCTCTTCTTCCTCGACGTCGAGTCAGGCGAGATCGCGGGAACGTTCCTGCACCCGCGACCGCAGACCAGCACGGAGAACTGCACCTGGCACAACGGCAACACAGTCCCACTCAGGAACAAGGCCGGGAAGCCTCGCTACGTCTGGGTCTCCGGCAACTACCAGTCCGGCATTAGCGTGGTCGACTTCTCCGACCCCGCGAACGCCAAGGAGATCGCTTACGCCGATCCGCCCCCGCTCGTCAACCCGGACCCCAGCACGACCGGGATCGAGCTCGGCGGTGACTGGTCCACGTACTGGTACAACGGGCGGATCTACGAGTCCGACATCACGAGGGGCCTGCTCATCTGGCGCCTCGACGATCCAGCGGTCGTCCAGTTCTTGCGGACGCCGCACTCGAACCCGCAGACCCAGCTCTTCACGATCGACTAGTAGCCTCGCGGCAACGCGAAGCTCGAACGGGAGGCCGCCGCAAGGCGGCCTCCCTCGTTCTTGACAGCGACACCGAGGGACGACGCTGAGACTCCCCGCAGTCAAGGCAGGCAGAGGGGGGCCGGCCACAGCGGGCTTCCCGTGAGCATTTGGAGGTGGTAGCTCGTGAAGCTCCGACTGTTGCTGGTGCTCTCGGCACTGGCTATCGGGCTCGTCGCGGCTCCGTTGAGCGCGACGCCCCACCGCGATCGCTCGATGCAAACTGGACGATCACGCACAACCTGACGCCGATCGGGTTCGCGGAGCGCCTCGTCCCGACGACGGCCCCGAGTCCAACTTCATCACCGGATCTGGCCTTCTGGGGCGACATGGTCGTCCAGGGCTCTACACGGGGTTCCGCCTGATCGACGTCACGTTTCCCGTCGCGGCCGAAGGTGATCGTCGACGGTGAAGAATGCGCACCGAAGAACTCGTCGGCCGCCGGGCAACCAGGGAGACGTCGCGATCTACGGGAACATCCTCAGCCGCTCGTGGAACTCGAACACGCCGGCGGCGGGATCGTCCTGTGACGGCAACTTCGTGCCGCCGGGGTTCGAGGGCCTGCACATCTTCGACATCACGAACAAGAGCAACCCGACCTGATCGCGTCGGTCGACCTGGCCTGCGGCTCGCACACGCAGACGATGATCCCCGACCTCGCGAACAACCGACTGATCGTCTATGTCGGCAGCTCGAGCGGAACGTGTCCCGAACTTCGACATCGTCGAGATTCCGATCTCGCAACCCGGCCGGAGCGCACCTCCTGAAGCCAGATCCCGACCGAGAGCATCCCTGTCACGACATCGGCGTCATCCTCGGCACGGCCATGAAGCTCGGCTGCGCCGGCGGCGACAGCCTCGGCATCTACAGCCTCGGCGGGCCCGACGGCGGGTCGCTCGACAAGCCGATGATGATGCACCACATCCTCCCGGGCATCCCCTCGGCCGGGCCACTCGGCGTCGTTCACGTACGACGGCAAGGTCGTCGATCTTCGGCTGGGAGCCGGGCGGCGGCGTCCGCGCCGCCTGTCAGCCACAGGCGCGCCGCTCGACCCGCCGATCGCCGGCTCCGCAGTCCAGACCGACGACATGAAGTCGTACTTCTTCTTCTCGGTCGAGACCGGTGAGCTGCTCGGCAAGTTCATCCTGCCGCGCAAGCAGGGGGTCGACGAGGCGTGCACGATCCACAACTACAACGTCGTGCCGCTGAAGAACAAGAACGGCAAGCCGCGCTACGTCCTCGTGTCCGGCAACTACTCGTCGGGCATCAGCGTCGTCGACTTCACGAACCCGGCGACGGCGAAGGAGATCGCCTACGCGGACCAGCCGGCCTTCGCCGACGGCTGCGAGGGAGGCGACTGGTCGACCTACTGGTACAACGGCCGGATCTACCAGTCCGACCTGTCTTCGGCCTGCTCGATCTGGCGCCTCGACGACCCGGCGGTCATCGAGTACCTCCGGATGCCGTACTCCAACCCGCAGACGCCAGCTGTTCACGATCGACCGATAGCAGGGCGCGATCGAAAGACGCTTCGGAGCGGCCGCCGAGAGGCGGCCGCTCCCGTTTACTAGCACTAAACGAGTGAGAAGGCATACTTCCCGGCTCAGCAGGCAACGCGGGAGGGGCCGTTGACGATCTTGCTTGCACCATTTGGGCACGGCAGACGTAGCTCCCGCATGCCTGGACTCTCGCGGACTGCCAGGTAGGAGGTGGAGATGAAGCATCTGTTTCGCGTGCCGGTCCTGCTGGCGCTCGCGGTCGGGATCATCGCGTTCCCGCTCGCGGCCGGGGCCGGTCACACCACTGACCCGCACACGCCGGACCTCGTCCCTCGGGGGCACATCCTCGAGCCGGCGAGCCTGATCAACCCTGCGATCGGGAATCCGGACATCCACACGGACATCGCGTTCCAGGGGAAGTTCGCCATCCAGGGGAACTGGGACGGCTTCAACATCCGGGACATCAGGAACCCGGACAACCCGAAGCAGGTCGGGCGGGCGTTCTGCAACGGCGGCCAGGGTGACGTGGTCGTCTTCAAGAACCTCGTCGTCCGCACGTGGGACGCGCCGGCTTCCGGCACGACGACCTGCGGCGGCGAGCCGGTGCCGGCCGGGTTCGAGGGCCTGCACATCTTCGACATCTCGGACAAGACGGCTCCGGAGCTCGTCGGCTCGGTCGACCTGCCGTGCGGCTCGCACACCGCGACCGGGATTCCGGACAGGAAGAACAACCGCCTGTTGATCTACAACGGTAACTCGAACACGCCGTGCCCGTGGATCGACATCGTCGAGGTCCCGCTCAAGGATCCGGGCTCCGCGAGCCTGATCCGCAACGAGCCCTCCGACCACACCTGCCATGACATCGGCGTCATCCTCGGCAGCGCGATGAAGGCCGCCTGCGCCGGCGGCGAGGGCGTCCGCGTCTTCAGCCTCGGCGGCACGAACGGCGGCTCGCTCGAGGATCCGCTGCTGCTCTACCACGTCGTCGAGCCCGGCGTCACCATCGGCCACTCGGCAGCATGGAGCTGGGACGGCAAGGTCCTCATCTTCGGCCACGAGCCGGGCGGCGGCGTCGCTCCCGAGTGTGAGGCCACCGACCCCGACCTGAACCGGACGTACTTCTTCTACAACGGCGACACGGGCGCGAAGGTCGGCCAGTGGTTGATGCCGCGGCCTCAGTCCGCGACCGAGAACTGCACCCTGCACAACCTGAACACGATCCCGCTCAAGAGCGGCCGCGACGTCTTCGTCCACGGCAGCTACCAGTCGGGGACGAGCCTGGTCGACTTCACGGACCCGGCGAACCCCGTCGAGCTCGCCTGGTCGGACCCGCCGCCGATCGTCCCCACGGACCTCGGCGGAGCGTGGTCGTCGTACTGGTACAACGACTACATCTACGAGACGAACATCACCGAGGGCCTGAACATCTTCGAATACGTGGGCCCGCAGGTGCGCGGTAACTTCAACCTCGCGTACCTGAACCCGCAGACGCAGGAGTTCACCATCAAGGCCAAGCGGGGCAAGAACCGGTAGCCCTAGCTGCAACCGGATGGACACGAGGGCGGCCCTTCCGGGGCCGCCCTCGCCGTCTCCGGACTCGTGCTTGACGCCACGTAAGCGGAGGAGGAGAATCCTCGCGCAGCAGGCGATTGGGGAGCCGATGCGTCAGTGTTCTTCGCGCGTCAGGCCGGGTTTATGGGGGGCTTCTGCAATCGCCTGCGATCGTTTCGTCCCCAACAGGAGGTGACCATGCCACGTGCGTTACGCGTCCTGGTCCTGGGGGCCTTCGTCTGCGGCTTGCTGACGTTCCCGTTCGCCGCCGGCGCAGGTCACACGACCGATCCGGCCGTCAACCTGGCGCCCCTCGGGCACATCGAGGAGCCCGCCGTGCTCGGCGGCTTCGGCGGCGCCAACCCGGACATCAACACCGACATCGCGTTCTGGGGCCAGTTCGCCTACCAGGGGAACTGGGACGGCTTCAGCATCCGGAACATCCGCAATCCGAACAACCCCTTCACGGTCTCGCGCACCTTCTGCGACGGGAACCAGGGCGACATCGTCGTCTGGAAGAACGTCCTAGTGCGTTCCTGGAACACGCCTGCGGGCTCGCCCGGCCCGTTCGGCGCAGGGCTCACCTGCGACGGGCAGATGGTGCCCGCAGGGTTCGAGGGGTTGCACGTGTTCGACATCAGCGACCGCGCGAACCCGGAGCTCGTGGCCGACATCGAGCTCAGCGCCAGGCCGCAGGCCGACTCCTTCGGCTGCGGCTCGCACACGGCGACCGCCGTGCCAGATCCGGCGAACAAGCGGCTCCTGGTCTACAACAGCTCTTCCACGAGCCCCGCGTGCGACTGGATCGACATCATCTCGGTGCCGTTGGACAACCCGGCTGCCGCCTCGTTCCTGCGCCGTGAGCCGTCGATGCACACCTGCCACGACATCGGCGTGATCCTCGGCGACGTGAAGAAGGCTGCCTGCGCTGGAGGGACTGGCTTCCGCGTCTTCAGCCTCGGCGGTCCCGACGGCGGCTCCCTGGTGGACCCGCTGCTGATGCACCACGTCGACGTCCCGACGGTGACGGTCGGCCACTCCGCGGCGTTCAGCTGGGACGGCGAGATCATCATCTTCGGGCACGAGCCCGGCGGCGGCGTCGCGGCCGCGTGCGAAGCCACCGATCCCGTCGCTCGACCGGAGCTTCTTCTTCTACGACACGGACACGGGCGCGCTCCTCGGCACCTGGACCCTCCCGCGTGCGCAGGGCCCGACCGAGAACTGCACGCTCCACAACTACAACGTCATCCCGACGAAGAAGCGCAACCTGCTCGTGAGCGGCAACTACCAGGCGGGGACGTGGGTCGTCGACTTCACGAACCCGGCAGCCGCGTTCACGGTGGCCTGGAGCGACCCGCCGCCGAAGCCCGTTCCGCCCGGAACGATCTTCTGCTGCGACGTGACAGGCGCATGGTCGACGTACTGGTACAACCGCGAGCTCTACGAGTCGAACATCGGCGAGGGCCTGAACATCTGGAAGCCGCTGTTCCAGCAGGTGGGTGCAAGGAACCTCAAGCACCTGAACCCGCAGACACAGGAGTTCTCGCTGGACTAGACGCCTACGCCTGACGTAGGGGGAGAGGGCGGCTCCGGCCGCCCTCTCTCTGCCCTAGACGCCGGCAACCAGCCGGTACCCGACGCCCCAGACGTTGAGGACGTACGCGGCCTCGCCCTCGCGGTTGAGCTTGCGGCGGAGGCGGCTCGCGTGGGAGTCGAGCGTCCTCGTACGCCCCAACGACCTGAAGCCCCAGACGTCCCTGAGCAGCTCGTCCTTGCGGAAGACGCGCTCCGGGTCCTCGGCCAGCGCGACCAGAAGGTCGAACTCCTTCGCCGAAAGTTGCACCGGCTCGCCGGCGACGCGGACCACGCGCGAGGCGAGGTCGATGTCGATGTCGCGCACGGCGAGGCAGCGGTGGCTCGGACGGCCGGCGCGACGGAGAACGGCGCGCATGCGGGCGACCAGCTCCTCGTAGACGAACGGACGCACGACGTAGTCGTCGGCGCCGCGCGCGAAGCCGCGGACTCGGTCGACCGGGTCGCCGCGCGTGCTGACCATGATCACCGGCACGTCGCGATTCCAGGCTCGGCCGGGCTCCCCCGCCCTCAGGCGGCCGCAGAGCTCGAAGCCGGAGGCGTCGGGCAGGATCGCGTCCAGGAGGACGAGATCCGGGCGCTCGGCCTCGACGAGCGCGAGCGCCGAGATGGCCCCGTCGGCGGCGAAGACCTCGAAGCCGTCCTCGGCGAGTTGCTGGGAGAGGAACGCCCGGGTGGGCTCCTCGTGCTCGACGACCAGGACGGCTTCCCCCATGTCGGCGACGCTAGCAACGGCATCTGCGCCGAGCCAGATGTCCTTTCGCACGGAACCGTGACGAGCCGTGCGCACCAACTCGCACACTCGTCCGTGACGGTCGCTTGCCGTATGCTTTGTGGCATGCGGCGCATCGGTTTCGCGCTTGCCATGGCTCTCGTCGCGCTCATCGTCGCGGCTCCGGCAAGTGCCGCGGAGGCCTGGGTGAGCGGCCCCACGCTCTTCTACCTGGCCGGGCCCGGCGAGACGAATGACGTCGAGATCAACCAGGGCTCCGGCGGCACGACCATCGTCGACAACGGCGCCACCATCGACCCGGGCGCAGGCTGCACCGCTCTGAGCGCCAATGAGGTCACGTGCGCGGAGGGCTCGCCGTGGGTCAGGCTCCGCGACGGCAACGACACGAGCGTGGTCATGGCTGGGCATGCCGGCGTCCTTGGGGGACCCGGAGGCGACGAGCTTTCGCTCTGCGCCGCGTGCTCAGGCTCTCTGTACGGAAACGACGGCAACGACCATCTCGTCAGCGGCGACGTCTACAGCATCCTCGATGGCGGCGCGGGCAACGATGTCCTCGAGGGTGGGGACGGTCCCCAATGGCTCGGCGGCCAGACGGGCAACGACCTCATCACCGCAGGGCCGGGCATCGATTCGATCGCTCCCGGACCGGGCACCGACGGCATTGACGGCGGGCTCAACAGGGACACGCTGCTCTACTCCCAGAGCCCGAGCCCGGGTCATCGTCGACCTCAAGAGCGGGTATGCGCTCGGCGAGGGCCCGGATCAGTTCGACAGCATCGAGAGCATCGTCGGGAGCCGATTCGGCGACGACCTCCGCGGGGACAGGATGGTGAATCGGATCGTCGGCGGCGCTGGTGCCGACGTGATCCGCGGCCGCGGCAATGTCGACTTCCTGTTCGCAGGCGACGGGAGCGACATCGTCTACTCCTTCGACGGCAACTTCGACGAAGTGAGCGGCGGGCCCGGCTTCGACCGGGCGCACGTCGACCGCGGCCTCCATCCCGACCGCGTCCAGCGGGTCGAGCGCTTCTTCTAGAGACCGCGGGCCAGGCGCTCGATGCGCCAGCGCGCCTGCGCGTAGTCGATCGTGCCGCGGCGCCACGCGCGCAGGATCTTGCGCCGGCGCCACCAGAAGAGGATCTGCATCCGATCCCCTTCGGGCGCGGCTGCCCGGCTCCTCCCTACTCCGCGGGCTTCGACGGCGTGAAGAGGGTGAGCTGCATCCCGCCCGGCGCCCGCAGACGGACGTTGAGGTCGTTCCACGGCGTCAGGACCGGGTCGGCGAGTTGCTCGGCGCCGCCCTCGACGAGCCAGCGCGCGGTCTCTCGGGAATCGGCGACCTCGAGCGCGAGCCGCACCGGGCCGGCGACCCTCCGCCCCACCTCGACGCTGTCGATCAGCTCGGCCTGTGCCACGGAGAGGAGCTCGAGCGTCGCACGGCCGGCGTCCAGGATGACGCCGCGGGCCTCGCCGTCCTCCCAGGCCTCGATCACCGGCAGCCCCAGCGTGTCGCGATAGAACGCCAGCACCAGGTCGTACTCGTCGACGGTCACCGCCGTCCGCAGCTCCCGCACCGGACGCGGGCGGCTCCCACGCTCCGATCGGGCGAAGCGCTCGAACGGCTCCTCCGCGCGCGGGGTCGGGACGTGCTCGAGCATGCCCGGAAGCGGCCAGGCGGCCATGATCTCGGCTCCGGGAGGCGAGAGCGCGAACCCGAAGGTCGCCGCCACCTCCGCGGGCACGGCGTAAACAATGCGGGTCACGCCCGCGAGCACGGCGACCGTGCGGCACATCGGGCACGGCTCGCAGCTCGTCACGACGGTCGCTCCCCCGAGGTCGGTCGTCCCCAACCGGCGGCAGGCCTCACGCACCGCGGCGACCTCCGCGTGCGCGGTCGGGTCCGCGTCCCGCGCGGTCGTGTTCACGCCCTCACCGATGACCTCCCCGTCCTTGGCGACCAAGGACCCGAAGGGCTCCTCGCCCGCGTCAACGTTCGCCCGCGCGAGCGCCACCGCGCGCTCGAGGAGCTCGGCCTCGGTCGCGGTCACAGCCTCCCGGAGCGCAGCACGCCCCACACGAGCCAGAGGCTCAGGATGGTCGAGAGCAGGAGCCCGACCGCGGCAATCCAGTAGATGCCCAGGACCTTGTGGCCCTCCTCCACCATGGCGGCAAGGATGCCCGACGTCACGGCCCCGCCGACGGCCACCATGGCGATGCCGATGCGGTTGAACGCCGTGTCCATGCGGTGGATGAGGGCCTCGAGGCCCTCGTGGCGAAAGCCCACCTCGATCTGGCCGTCCCGCACTTCCTGGAGGACGTCGTGCACCTGGTACGGGAGCTCGAGCATCATGGTCGCGTAGTTGCGCACCTCGTTCTGCATGCGGGCCGCGACTCGCTGCGGCGTGAAGCGCTCAATCATGAGCTCGCGCGCGTACGGCTTCGCGACCTCGAAGACGTTGAAGTCCGGGTAGAGCTCGGCGCCGACCGAGCCGAGGGTTGCGATCGCCCGGTCGAGGAGGATGAACCGCGTCGGCAGCGTGAGGTGCATCCGGTAGATGAGGGCGAAGGCCTCGCGGATCACCTGGATCGGGTCGATCTCGGAGAGGCTCGCGCCGTAGTAGCGGTCGAAGATCGCGCGCAGCTCGACGACGAACTCCTCCTCTTTGTCCTTCGGGTACCTCACCCCGACCGAGGCCAGGCGGCGCGGAATCGCCTCGACGTTCTGGTTGACGACGTCGATGAACAGGCCCGTCAGCTTGGACGAGTCGTCGGGCGCGAGCTGGCCGGCCGTGCCGAAGTCGACGAGCCCGATCTGGTCGGTCTGCTCCAGGACGAGAATGTTCGCCGGGTGCGGGTCCGCGTGGAAGAAGCCGTGGCGGAAGATCATCGCCATCCACGTCTCCGCGATGCGGTAGGCCAGTCGGCGGCGCTCCTCCATCGTGTACCGGGCCACGTCGATGTCCCGCACCTGCACGCCCTCGAGCAGCTCCAGCGTCAGCACGCGGGAGCGCGAGTAGCTCCAGAAGACCCGCGGCACGCGAACGTGCGGGTGGCCGGCGAAGTTCTTGTGGAACTGCTCGGCGTTGCGGGCCTCGATCCGGTAGTCGAGCTCCTGCCTGATCGAGCGGGCGAACTCGTCGACGACCGCGACCGTGTCGATGAACTCCAGCGCGCGTACGCGCTCGCGCGCGAGACGGGCGAGCTGGTACATGAGCTCCAGGTCGGCCTCGATCTGCCGCGGGGCGTTCGGCCGCTGCACCTTGACGACGACGCGGCGGCCGTTCGGTAGCACCGCGCGGTGTACCTGCCCGATCGAGGCGGCCGCAATCGGCGTCTCGTCGAACTCGAGATAGAGCTGCTCGAGCGTGAGCCCGAGGTCCGACTCGACGACCTCACGCGCCTGGTCGAACGGGAACGGGCTGACCGAGTCCTGGAGCGCCTTCAGCTCGAAGACGACATCGGGCGGGACGATGTCAGGACGCGTCGAGAGCAGCTGGCCGAACTTGACGAACGTCGGCCCGAGCTCGTCGAGCATCTCGCGCAGCCGCTGGCCGCGCGGGGAACCGCCGCCCTCGAGCTCGACCTCACGCCCGCGCCGGGAGCGGACCGCCGCGGGGCCGCGCGTCTCGAACAGGTAGCCGAAGCCGTGCTTGGCGGCGACCTGGGCGATCTCCGAGATCCGCCCCAGCTGTCGCACGGCGGGTCTCGAGCTCACGTCTTACTTCTCCTTCTCGACCAGGCGCAGGCGATGCTCGAGCTGGGCGAGCCTGAGCTCGAGCTCCTCGTACTCGCGGCGCGTCACGAGCCCGACCTCGCGAAAGACCCCGGAGAGCGTCGAGCCGGCGCGCTCACCGACGCGGATCGCCTCCCCGCGCCAGCGGCCCATGACCTCGTCGACGACCTCCTTCGCGTCCTCGCGGCTGACCTTGCCGCGGCCGACCAGTTCTTCGACGAGCTCGTCGGCGCGGTCCTTCGTCAGCGCGACGACGCCGACCCCTGCGAGGAACAGCTCCTCGGCTGCCTCGCGGAGCGAGCGGTCCGAGTCGCTAGCGGGCTCGGCCATGTGGCCTCGCGCGCCTCCGTTTGCGGCGCGCCTCCCGTCGGGCGGCCGCGCCGTCCCCTTCGCCGTTCCCCGGAGTCGCGTCCGCGGCGACCGTCTCCGCCTCCTCCGGCTCCTCGGGCTCGGGCTCCTGCTCGACGGCGACAGGCTCCTCGGCCGGCTCGACGTCGGCCTTCTCGCCGACGGTGTCGAGCTTCTCCTGGAGGCCCGCGTCCTTGCGCCGCGCGTACTCGGGCTCGCGCTCCTTCAGAACCGCGAGGAACGGCGTGGCGATGAAGATCGTCGAGAACGCGCCGGAGCCGATGCCGATCAGCAGCGCGAATGCGAACTCCTTCAGCGTCTCCCCGCCGAAGAGGATCAGCGAAGCGATCGGGAGGAGCGTGATGAAGCTCGTGGCCAGCGAGCGCCGAATCGTCTCCCACAGCGACTGGTTGGCGATGGCCGCGAAGCTCGACTTGCGCATGAGCGGGATGTTCTCGCGCACGCGGTCGAAGATGATGATCGTGTCGTACATCGAGTAGCCGAGGATGGTGAGGATGGCGGCCACGGTCGCGGCCGTCACCTCCCAGCCGACGAGCGCATACACGCCCATCGCGACCGTCACGTCGTAGAACAGCGCTCGGAAGATCGGGAGCGCGAAGACGAACTCGAAGCGGATCGTCACGTAGATGACGATCAGGACCAGGGAGACGACGATGGCGAGGATCGCCCCGCGCAGGATCTGGTCGCTGAAGCTCCCGGACACGCTGCGGACGCCGATCGCCTCGGCGTCCAGGTCGCGCTGCAGTGAGGTCGTCAGCTCCGCCTGCTGCGCCTCGGTCAGCGTCTCCGTCTTGATCTGGAACTGCTCGTACCCGCCGTCGGTCTCGCTCCCGCGTCCCTGGATGACGGCGTCGGCCAGGCCGACGGACGCCGCCTCCTCGCGCACGCGGTCGACCGTCGTCGGCTGCGGCGTCTCGAACGAGACCTGGCTCCCGCCCTCGAAGTCGATTCCCAAGTTGAGGCCCTTGAACACGATCAAGCCGATCGAGATGACGAGCACCCCGGTCGCGATCGAGAACCAGATCCGACGCTTGCCGACGAAGTCGATCTTCTGCCACTCCGGGATCTTCTCGGCACTGGCGCCCATGAACTTGGGGTTGTCGAACCAGCGGAAGCGGCCGAGAACGCCGAGGAGCGCACGTGTGGCCAGCACGGCCGTGAGCATCGAGAGCAGCGTCCCGACCAGGAGCATGAGGGCGAATCCGCGGACGCCGCCCGTGGCGGCCGCGAAGAGCACGAACGCCGTGATCATCGTGACGACGTTGGCGTCGACGATCGTGGCGAAGCCCTTGCGGTAGCCGGTGGCGATGGCCGCGCGCACCGATTTGCCCGCGCGCACCTCTTCCTTGATGCGTTCGAAGATGACGATGTTCGCGTCGGCCGCGACACCGATCGTGAGGATGATTCCTGCGATGCCCGGCAGCGTCATCGTCACCTCGAAGGCGAGGATCGCGCCGTAGAGGAAGATCCCGTAGACGGCGAGGCCGACGATGGCGACGACGCCGAGGAAGCGATAGGCGATGAGCAGGAAGATCGCGACGGCGATCAGCCCGACGAGCGCCGCGATCATGGCCTCTCGGAGCGAGTCCTCACCGAGCGTGGCGGAGATCTGCGTCCGCTCGACCTGGACGAACTCGACGGGCAGGGCACCGGTCTGGAGGACGAGTGCCAGGTCCTTCGCCTCGTCGAGCCCGTCGAGGCCGGTGATCTCCGCGCTCCCGCCGGCAATGCCGTCCCTGAGCTGCGGGTCGGTGAAGTCGATGATCGGGAACGAGCGGATCTCGTTGTCGAGGACGATCGCGAAGCTCTGGGCGAAGGCCCGCTCCTGGTCGCCTTCCGCTTGGTTCGTGGTGGCCAGAGTCTGCCCGCGCTGAGAGAGCCTCCGCGTGATCTCGTGGAACCTGTCCCCGCCCTCGTCCGTGAAGTCGAGGAGGACGTTCGGCTGGCCGTCCTGGCCGAAGTCCTGGCGCGTGCCGTCGGCGTTGAGGTCCTCGCCCGTCAGGGCCGGGCTCGGGTCCTCGGCCGCGTCGGGCTCGTAGCGGTAGAGGTAGTACCAAGGCGAGGCGGCCGAGACGTTGCCCGGGCAGGGCCGCGCGGCCGCCGATTCGTCGTTCGTCGTGCTCCCACAGGTGAGAACAGTCGTGCCCTCGGGAACCACGAAATACTGGGCTCCCTCGGGGATCACGCCCCCCTCGACCTGCTGGGCCAGAGCCTCCTTGGTCGCCGCCGGCCCCGCGAGGCGGGACTCCGACTCGGAATACAGGTACCACTCGCGCGCCTCCGTCCCCTCGGGGAGGGCGTCCTCGGCCGTGAGAAGCGGTAGGAGCGTCGCGCTCGCCTGCGGCATCCCTGTCGGGTCAGCGGGGTTCTGCGAGATCGGCATGGCGTCGCCCTGGAGGTCGTAGAACTCGAGCTGGGCCGTCTGGCCGATGATGTCGGCGGCGCGGCCCTGGTCGAAGACGCCGGCGAGGTCGACGACGATCTGGTTGTCGCCCTGCTTACGGATCTCCGGTTCCGAGACGCCGATCTTGTCGACGCGGCTCCGGATGATCTCGACCGAGCGGTCGAGGTCGGCTTCGGTCAGCTCCTGTCCCGCTTCCGGCCGCGCTTCGAGGACGACCTCGAGGCCGCCCTGGAGATCGAGCCCGAGCGTCGGCGAGCGAAAGATGCTCAGCACGCCGACCGCGGCGATCACCCCGAAGAGGGCGGTCAGGATGAGGAGGTAGCGACGCACGGGTGCTGCGCTCTGGGCCTAGCGGCGGGCCTGTTCCTCCGCCACAGGCTCGACCTGGTCGATCGACGCCGGCTCGGGCGCTTCCATCGGCTCGGGGGCCTCTTCCGGCTCCCCGGCCATCACGGCTGCCTCCTCCGGGCTCACCTTGCTGGCGATCGCCTTTCGGGCGACGGCGATACGGACGTCGGCGTCGACCTCGAGCTGTACGCGCTCGTCGTCGATCTCGGTCACCTCGCCGTAGACGCCGCCGGCCGTGATGACCTCGTCGCCGACGCTGAGGCTCTGGAGCATCTCCTGATGACGCTTTGCCTGCTGCCGCTGAGGACGCACCAGCAGGAGGTACAGGAACACGAGCATCACGAGGAAGAAGAGAAAGATTGGGTCCACTGCTTGAGCCTCCTAGACGTGTCTCGACCGCGCGCGCCCATTCCTCGCGGGGCGCCGCAAGGACGTCTGACACACAATTGTGCCGGGAAAAAGTATCAGGCCGGGGGTCTCGTCACTCCGGTGCGACCGCCACGGCCGGGGGCGGCCCGAGCCGATCCAGTGCCTCCGCCTTGAAGGTCGCGAGCTCGCCCCGCTCGATCGCCGCCCGCGCGCCTGCCGTCAGGTCGAGCAGAAAGCGGATGTTGTGCTCGGAGAGCAGCGCGAGGCCGAGCAGCTCCTGCTGGTTCACGAGGTGGCGCAGGTATGCGCGCGAGAAGCCGGTGCACGCCCGGCACGGGCACCCTTCCTGGAGCGGCGCGGGGTCGCGCGCGAAGCGGGCGTTGCGGAGGTTCAGGCGGCCCTCCCACGTCAGCGCCGAGCCCGTGCGCCCGAGGCGCGTCGGGAGCACGCAGTCGAACATGTCGACGCCGCGCTCGACGACCTCGAGGATCCCTGCCGGGTCCCCGATCCCCATGAAGTAGCGCGGCTTCTCGGCTGGCAGGAGCGGCGCGCTCCAGGCCACGGTCTCGAGCATCAGCTCGCGGTCTTCCCCCACGCTCAGCCCGCCGAGAGCATTGCCGTCGAAGCCGAGCGCCGCGATCTCCTCGATCGACCGCCGCCGGAGGTCGACGTCCGTGCCGCCCTGGGAGATGCCGAAGAGGAGCTGCCCGTCCGCCCGCGGCGCGGCGAGCTGACGCTCGGCCCAGCGCGTCGTGCGGTCGGAGGCCTCCTCCAGCTCACGCGCCGCCGCGCCTGCTGGAAGGCAGATGTCGAGGCACATGGCGATGTCCGACCCGAGCCGGCGCTGGATGTCGGCGGCCAGCTGGGGCGTGAAGCGCGCGGCTTCGCCGTCGTAGACGGAGCGGAACGTCACGCCCTCGTCGTCGGCCGCGACGATCGTGTCGCGAAGCGAAAAGACCTGGAACCCGCCCGAGTCCGTCAGGATCGGCCCGTCCCAGGCCATGAAGCGGTGCAGGCCCCCGAGCTCCTCGATCAGGTCCGCGCCGGGCCGGAAGTGCAGGTGGTAGGTGTTGCCGAGGAGGATCGTCGTCCCGAGCTCGCGCAGGCGAGCCGGATCGAGGCTCTTGACGCTCGCCTTCGTCCCCACCGGCATGAACGCCGGCGTCGGCACGTCGCCGTGGGCCGTGCGCAGCGTCCCGGCGCGGGCCGCGCCGTCGGTCGCGCTCACCGTGAAGCTCACGGCACGGTTCCGCGCGTAAGTCGACACATTTCGCGCGCCACGGGTGCGCTTTCCGGCGTTACCGTCGAAAGCGGGTGGTGGGACGGGGTGCCCCGGAGATAGAAGGGAGGGTGGGTCACAGGAGGAGCATCGCATCGCCGAAGGAGTAGAAGCGGTACCGCTCCTCGATCGCGAGCCGGTAGAGGCGACGCGTCTCCTCGACGCCCGCGAACGCCATGACCAGCGCGAGCAGGGTCGAGCGCGGCAGGTGGAAGTTGGTCACGAGCGCGTCCACGCGGCCGAACTCGAAGCCCGGCGTGACGAACAGGCTCGTCCGGCCCTCCAGCGGCGCGCCGCGCGCGAGCGACTCGACGACGCGCACCGTCGTGGTTCCCACGGCCACCACGCGCTCCGCGTCTCGGATCCGCTCCCATGCCACCGGCTCCACCCGGTAGCGCTCGCTGTGGATCTCGTGGTCGGCGAGGTGGTCGGCCGTCACGGGCCGGAAGGTGTCGAGGCCGACGTGGAGCGTGATGCGCTCGACATCCAGCCCGGCGAGGAGCTCGGGCGTGAAGTGGAGCCCGGCCGTCGGAGCCGCGGCCGAGCCGGCGGCTTCCGCGTAGACCGTCTGGTAGCGCTCGGCGTCCGCGAGGGGCTCTGTGATGTACGGCGGAAGTGGGGCCTCGCCCTCAGGCTCCCCGTCGAGGCGGACGAGCCAGCGCCCGCCGCCCGTGTGCTCGACGAGCTCGGCGGGGCCGAGCCGCATCCCCGGCCGCAGGCGCCTGGTCGGCCGGGCGAGCGCCTCCCACAGGCCGTCGCCCGCCGGCTCGAGGAGCAGCACCTCCGCTTCCCCACCCGTCTCCCTACGCACGCGCAGCCGCGCCGGAATCACGCGGGTGTCGTTGACGACGACGAGCGCGCCCTCGGGAAGCTCGTCGCCGAGATCACGGAAGCTGCGGTGCCGGACCTCGCCCGAGGCCCGGTCGGCAACGAGGAGCCGCGAGTCGTCGCGCCGCTCGAGCGGACGCTGGGCGATCAGGTCGGGCGGCAGGTCGTAGTCGAGCTCCGAGGTTTTCATGCGATCCGACGCCAAGAGTAGAGTCACCGCCCATGGATCGCGACGCGCTGGAACGGGCCAGGGCACGCATCGCCGAGGCGCGCGAGGGAGGCCCGACGCGGGCCGATCTCGAGGCCGCTCTCGAGCGGGCAGAGGCCGGGCTCGACGCGCTCGCGCAGACCGCCGCCGAGCTCGAGAGCGTGGTCCCGGAGCGCCTCGGCGCAGCCGTCGAGGAGGGAATGCGGGCGGAGGTGCTGCCGGTCGCCCGGCACATCGCCGAGGTGCGCGGCCTGACGGGCCAGATGGTCCGGCGGATCGAGGCGCTGCAAGCCGAGGTGGCGGCCGAGCGCCGCGAGCGCCTCGAAGACCTCGCCGTCCTCGTCGAGCTCATCGGCTCCGGCTGGCGTGCAGTCGAGCGGAGGCTCGACCGGGCCGAGCGCATCCTCGACCGCATCGAGCGCGCCCTCGAGGAACGTCCTGGGGCCGCGCTCTACCGCATCGACAGCCGCCAGGCCCAGTAGGTCGGAGACCTAGCCCACCGGCAGGCGGAGCTCGAACCGCGAGCCGCGCCCGACCACCGAATCCAGCTGAAGGTCGCCGCCGAGCGCATGTGCGAGCTCCAGGGAGATCGCGAGCCCCAGGCCCGTCCCCTCCCCGTTCTCCGACACGAACGGCCTGAAGACGCGGTCGTGGTCGACGGGAGCGATCCCGGGGCCCGAGTCGGTGACCGAGACCGACGCGAACCCGTTGTCCTTCGAGACCGCGAGCGAGATCTCGCCGCCGTCGGGCGTCCAGGAGAACGCGTTCGACAGCAGGTTGGAGACGATCTGCAGCACCCGGTCGCCGTCGGTGTGCAGCACCGGGCCATCGCCGAGGGAGAGCTCGTAGCGGATCTCACGCCGCCGCGCCTCTTCGGCGAAGGAGTTGTAGCCCTGCTCGACCAGGCGCTCGAGCTCGACCTCCTCCTCCTCGAGCGTGAAGCTGTGCGCCTCGAGCCGGGAGAGGTCGACGAGGTCGCCGACCAGGCGGACGAGCCTGTCCGTTTCCGCACGGATCACGTCGAGCGATGCCTCGCGCGAGGCAGGGTCGTCGGCGAGGCCTTCACGCAAGGCGGCGACGTGGCCGCGGATCGCAGTAAGCGGCGTCCGCAGCTCGTGAGAGACGCGGACGAGGAAGTTCCGCTCGTGCGCCTCTGATGAGGCGAGCCTCTCGGTCATCTCGCGGAACCGGTCCGTGAGGTGTGCGATCTCGTCGCTCGAGCCCGACTCCGGGAGCTCGGCGCCGTACCGGCGCAGGGCGACCTCGTCCGCGGCCCGCGAGAGCGCCAGCACCGGCTTCGTCAGGCGGCGGCTGAGGTACCACACGAACCCGACCGCGATCCCGAGGCCGGCGAGGAACGCGAGCGCGAGCCTCTGCGAGAGGTCCATCCATCGCTCCTGAAGCTCGGCGCGCGGCTTCGCCACGATGATGGCACCGAACGTCTCGCCGCCGAGCCTGATGGGGTACGCGGCAGCGAGGAACACGCGGTCGGCCCCCGGCGGGCGGAACTCGAAGGTCTGCACCCGGCCGTCGTCGAGGGCATCCCGGTCGAGGAGATCCAGAGACAGCTTGCTCAGGCCTGACGCCTGCCCGGGGAAGATCTCGACGCCGGCGTAGTAGATCTCCGAGCCGGTCGCCTCCTCGAGGGTCGGAGGAGCGAAGCGCGGCGCCGGGCCGGTCTCGTCGATGCTCGCGTTGGCCTGAAGCGTGTAGAGCTCGGCGAGCCCCTCGGCCTGGCGCTCGAGCTCCGCGAGCGTGCGCGTCCGCGTGTCCTCCTGGAAGAACCGAACCGCGATCGCGAGCGTGACGAGCGCGGCCACGAGCACGCCCGCGAAGAAGATCGCCGGGAGCTTGAAGCGCAGGGAGCGCAGCACGGTCGCTCCCTAGGAGACTTTCGCGGCCTTCGGCTCCGTCGAGACCTTGTAGCCGACGCCCCACACGGTGACGATGGGGCAGGCTTCGCCCAGCTTGCGCCGCAACTGGCGGACATGTACGTCGACGGTGCGCGTGTCGCCCGCAAACGTATAGCCCCAGACACGCTCCAGCAACTGATCCCGCGTGAGCACGAGCCCGCGATGGTCGAGCAGGTCCCAGAGGAGGTCGAACTCCTTGGGCGCGAGCTGAATCTCGTCGCCGGCGACGGTGACTTCCCGCCGCCCCGCGTCGATCCGCAGGTCGCCGTGCTCGAGCACCGAGCTGACGAACTCGCGGCGCTCCGGGCTCGATCGGCGCAGGATCGACTTCACGCGCGCGACGAGCTCGCCCGGGTTGAAGGGCTTCGTGAGATAGTCGTCGGCGCCGACCTCCAGCCCGATGATCTTGTCGATGTCCTCGTCGCGGGCGCTCAGCATGAGGATGGGGACGTCGGAGCGCTGGCGCACGCGACGACACACGTCGATGCCGTCGAGGTCGGGCAGCATGAGGTCGAGGATGATGAGCGCCGGCGGGTCGGCGCTGGCCTTCTCGAGAGCGTCTCCGCCGGTGCCCGACACGCGCACCGAGAACCCCGCGCGCTTGAGGTACATCCCGATGAAGGACGCGATGCTCGACTCGTCCTCGACCACGAGGATCGGCTGTTTTGCCCCGGTCACAGCGCCGTATCCTGGCACAAGGCTCGGTTGGTGAGCGTCGGTCATCGTCTCCACAGCGTGTACGTCCGCGCCGCCCGAGGCCAGAACCTGAGGGGACCCCCGGCGATCCGGTACGTCCCCCTCGGCCCCTGATTGAAGGCGTCCAGCGTGAGCGACCCGCGCGCGCTTCCCGCGGCGAAGATTCGCCGCCCGTTGATGACCGCCTGCCACGGGCCGCCGATCGAGCCGCTCCACACGCGACAGCGAACGTCGGAGCCGCTGTACTGGATCGTCGAGCGGCTGACCCGCACACCCCGCTTGTTGCAGCTGCGGTTCGGCCGGCGCCCGCCCGGAAGATCGACGACGCGGATACGCCCCAACGAGACGCGGATGAGCACCGAGCCGCGGCGGCCGATGACCGCACGCCCGTAGCCGGCCCGCAACTCGACGAGCTCGGCCCCCGGGGTCCGCAGCGAGTAGTCCGCCTGTGAGTACGAGGCATCGGCGGCCCACATCGCGAGGACCGCGACCGAAATCACAACAATGCTGCGCCGCATTCGCTTCGAACTATCTTCGCATGCCGTGAGACTTCGATTACGGCGCTGTAAAGAAAATGTAAAGGGCCGGAAACGCGAATGCTCGTGCGGGAAGGAAACGTCCGCAGCCGCTCGTACCATCGAAGCGTCGGCTATGGACGAGCGATCCCGTCACGATCGCACGGCCCGCCTTCTGGAGGCGCGGCTGGAGGCTCTCGCGTTTGCCTCGGCCCGCGTCCCCCGCGGCGAGCGCGACCTCGACCGGGAGATCGTCGCCGCGGTCGCCGCGACGCGGCACGCGGTCGCGCTCGAGATCCTCTCGTTCGAGGAGGCCGCGGCGATCTGGTCCGCGGTCGCGCAGAGGCACCCCGGCGCCGCCTGGTGCCGGACGAGCCCGCTGGCCGCGTAGGCGCTAGGCCACGAGCCTGACGGTGCCGCGCAGGCCTACCGCGTTCTGAACCTCGTGCCGGTCGGTTCGCTGCCAGCCGTCGCGCGTGGCTTCGGGCTCACAGAGGTGGCACACGACGCGCGCGACCGGGCGTTCCCGGATGCTTCGCCAGTAGCGGAACCGCTCGCCCGCGAGGAGGTTCCGGCGGCAGAGCGCACAGAGCGTCACTGCCCTGCGACTGTACGGAGTCGCTCGGACGGCGCGGCGCCTGTTTCCGTCGGCCGCGGTCTAGGGCATACTCCTGAGGCAATGCCCAGTCGCCAGGGGTTTCGGCCCCCGAGGCCGGACGCCCAGGGGCCGGCCGAGCGAGAGGACAACGTCGTCGAGCTGGCCCGACAGGCGGTCGAGCGCCTGTCCGCACGCCTGCCCGGAATTCAGGTCTACTGCCACATGCGGGTCGGGGATGCGCTCCGCGTGGTCGCATCCGTCGGCGGCCTCCGCCTGATCTACGAGATCCCGCGCGACCAGGGCGGCATCTGCTGGCGTGCTGCCGAGTCCGGCAAGCCGCAGCTCGTCGAGGACGTCCGTCACGACCCCGACTATCTGGCGACGGACGAGCGCGTCCGCTCCGAGGTCGCGATCCCGGTTCAGCTCGACGAGGACACGCTGCTCGTGCTCGATGCCGAGTTCACGGAGCGGACGTTCACGCCGGAGGAAGCCGAGGCCGTCGAGGCCGAGGCCGCCCGTCTCGCCTCCGACTACTCGTAGCTGAAGAAACCGCGGCCGGACTTGCGCCCGAGGTGGCCCTCGTCGCGCATGCGCACGAGCCGCTCGGGCGGGGCCATGCGCGGCTCTCCGAGCGCGTCGTGCAGCGCCTCGGAGGCGTGCACGTGGATGTCGACGCCGATGAGGTCGATGAGCGCGCAGGGGCCGATGGGCCAGTTCACGCCCCGCGTCATCGCCTTGTCGAGATCCTCGGGCGAGACGCCCGCCTCGTCCAGGACGCGCACGCAGTCGTTCAGGAGCGGGATCAGGATGCGGTTGACGACGAAGCCGGGCGTGTCGTTGCACCGGATCGGTTCCTTCCCGAGCCGCTCCGCGAGCCCGTAGGCGGTCTCCACCGCCTCGTCGGAAGCGAGCTCCGTGCGGACGACCTCGACGAGCGGGAGCACCGGCGCCGGGTTGAAGAAGTGCATGCCGACCACGCGCTCCGGGTGCTTGCATGCACGCGCGATCGCCGTGACCGAGAGCGCCGACGTGTTGGTCGCCAGCACGGCGCTGTCGCGCGAGACCGCCTCGAGCGCGTGGAAGAGCTCCAGCTTCGCGCCCAGGTCCTCGACGATCGCCTCGATGACGACGTCGCAGCCGGCCAGGCCGGCGGGATCCGTGGTCATCGTCAGGCGGCCGAGCGCTGCGTCTCGCTCCTCCGCGGTCAGCCGGCCCTTCTCGACCCCGCGGCCGAGGTAGTGGGCGATCCGGTCGCGGGCGCGGGCGCAGAGCTCGTCGCTCACCTCGCGGCCCACCGTCTCGAGGCCCGCCTGAATGGAGACCTGCGCGATCCCGGCTCCCATCGTGCCGAGCCCGACCACGCCTACCCTCTTCACGTCCGCTGCGGTCATTGCTCGACGGTGATTCTCACCTGGAAGTCCTGCGGCCCGACGGCACATCCGTCCTGGCCGGCGCAGGCGGCTACCCCCGACGACGTGATCGTGGCCTCCCCGGGAGCCACCGCCATGACGACCCACTCGGAGAACCCGGGGTCCTGGACGTAGTCCACGACGGCGAGCTGCACCGCGTCGCCGTCGACCACCGGCTCCTCCCAGACCCAGTCGCTCGACAGGCGCAGGCTCGTCTCGCCGCCGGTCGGAAGCGCGATCGTGGCGCCCGAGTCGGCCTCCGTCAGCACCTGCGGAGACTGCCGGGGCGCAGTCGACGGCTCGCTCGTGCTCTCTGCCGGCTCCCCGGCCGGCTCGGACGCCTCGTCTCCGCCGCAGGCCGCGAGCGGGAGCAGGACGAGCGCGACGAGGGCGACGCGAAGCACGCCACACAGGGTGCCGCACGGCGGCGCAGCCTGCGTCGTGCTTGAATAGCGGCATGGCGGTCACTGCCCGCGAGCAGAAGCTCCTTCTGGGCGGCGAATGGATCGAGACGGGCGCGTGGAGCGAGGTTCGCTCGCCGTACTCGGGAGACGTCGTCGGCCGAGTGGCGCAGGCCGGCGCCGACGAGACGCGGCGTGCCGTCGACGCAGCCGCGGCTGCGATGGCCGAGCCGCTCCCCGCGCACCGGCGCGCCCAGATCCTCGACCGCACGGCTCAGCTCGTGGACGAGCGCCGCGAGGACATCGCTCGCACGATCTCGGACGAGGCCGGCAAGCCCATGAAGGCGGCCCGCGTCGAGGCCGAGCGGGCGTCGTCGACGTACCGCTCGGCGGCGACCGAGGCCCGCAGCCTCGCCGGAGAGGTCGTGCCCATGGACGCCTCGCCCGCCGGAGCGGGCAAGGTCGCCTTCACGGCCCGGATCCCGATCGGGATCGTCGGCGCCATCTCGCCCTTCAACTTCCCCTTCAACCTCGTCGCCCACAAGGTCGCGCCCGCGCTGGCCGCCGGCTGCGCCGTCGTCCTCAAGCCCGCGAGCCAGACGCCGCTCTCGGCGCTGCTCCTGGCCGAGCTCGAGGCCGACGCGGGCCTGCCCGCCGGCTGGCTCAACGTCCTCGTCGGGCCGGCGTCCGAGATCGGCGACGTCCTCGTCGAGGACGAGCGCGTCCGTCTGATCAGCTTCACGGGCTCCGCAGAGGTCGGTTGGAAGCTCCGCGAGCGCGCCGCCCGCAAGAAGGTGCTGCTCGAGCTCGGCAACGCGACGCCGCTGATCGTCGAGGCCGACGCCGACGTCGAGGACGCGGCCGCCAAGGCAGCCGCCAACGCCTTCTCCTTCGCCGGGCAGAGCTGCATCTCCATCCAGCGGGTCTACGTCGCCCGCGGCGTCTACGACGACTTCGTGGCGCGCTTCCTCCCCAAGGTCGAGGCGCTTCGCCCCGGCGATCCCGGCGACGACGAGACGGACGTCGGCCCGGTGATCGACGAGGACGCGCGCGAGCGGATCCTTGCGTGGATCGAGGAGGCGACGTCTCAGGGCGCGGATCTCCTCACCGGCGGGGAGATGACCGAAGACGGCGTCATCCGCCCGACCGTGCTCACGAACGTCACGCCGGAGATGAAGGTGTCCTGTCTCGAGGTCTTCGGGCCGGTCTGCACGGTCAGCCCGTATGACTCCGTCGAGGAGGCCTTCGAGCTCGCAAACGGGACCGAGTACGGGCTCCAGGCCGGGATCTTCACGAGCAACGTCAAGACGGCGCTTGCGGCCGGTGCCGCGCTCGAGTTCGGCGGCGTGCTCGTGAACGAGGCGCCGACGTTCCGCGCCGACCAGATGCCGTACGGGGGGGTCAAGGCGTCGGGCAACACCAAGGAGGGCCCGCCCTACTCGGTCCGCGAGATGACCGAGGAGCGACTGGTTGTCCTGTCGCGCTGAGGCCTGCTCCGGGGCCCCGGAGCGGTCCAGGCCGTCCGTTAGACTCGCGTGCTGGCTGCGATGCCCGGACGCATGAACCCCTTCTCCGATCACAGAGGCGGGCCCGAGCCCGGCGACGAGGTCGTCGAGGTGGTCGAGATCGTCGAGACCGGGCCGCCTCCGCCGGTCGAGCCGGATGTTGTTCGGCTCCAGCGCGAACGCATGGCGCTGACGCGCCAGCGAGAGATCGAGATGCGCGACGTGGGCGGCCTGACGGTCGAGATGGTCCGCCGCGACCACTGGAAGCCCGACCTCCTCATCTCGCGTGCCGGGGATGTCCTTTCGCTCGAGCAGCGCATGCACGAGCTCGACTCGCTGCTCGCAGCCGAGGCGACCGCGCGCACCTTCCCGCACGTCGCGCATTGCAAGTGCGGCGCCCCGCTCGCGCCGGGCGTGCACTTCTGCTCCCACTGCGGGCGGCCCGCGGCGACGACGCCAGCGGTCGTCACCTGCGTCCACTGCGGCCAGCCGCTCCCGGCGGACGTCAACTTTTGCCCGTTCTGCGGGAACCCGGCCGCACCGGATGAGTACGCCCCCGCGCCGGACCCGCTCGACGAGACCATGATCCGCCCGGATCCCAACGATCCCGAGGGACGCCTGTGACGACGCCGCCGCCCGAGCCACCGCCCGGTGGGGGCCCGACGCCGGACGAAGCCGCCGAGGAGCGCCGCTGTCCCCGTTGTACGGCGCCGTACGAGCCGCTCCAGGAGTACTGTCTCGAGTGCGGCCAGCGCCTGGTGCCGCTGCCCACCGAGGGCTACACGCGGACGGTGGTGTGGTCGCGCGAGTCTCCCGTCTGGCTCTGGATCGCGCTCATCGCGCTTCTCCTCGTCGCCCTGGCGGCGGGAGCCATCGTCGCGCTGGCGGCGACCGACGATGACAAGGAGGGCGGGCCGGCCTCGAGCAGCACCACGATCCCGGTGCTCCCGCCGCCCACGGGCCCGATCACGGTCGAGCCGCCCACGACGCTCACCGAGATTACGCTCCCGACCACGTCGACCGTCTTCCCGACGACCACGACGTTCCCGACCACGTCCACCCAGCCGACGACGACGAACGGCACGATCCAGTCTTGGCCACCGAACACAGACGGGTTCACGGTCGTCCTCAAGTCGACGCCGGTCAGCCAGGGGCGCGGCCCGGCCGAGTCCTCAGCGCAGCAGGCCCTGAACGCCGGCCTGCCCGAGGTCGGAATCCTGAGCTCGTCGAACTACTCGACGCTGAATCCCGGCTACTACGTGACCTTCACGGGCGTGTACGACTCCCAGAACGAGGCCGAGAACGCTCTCCCGCGCGCACGCTCGTCGGGGTTTCCGACGGCCTACGTGCGGGAAGTCGCGGATTGAGACGTTTGTAACGCCCGGCGCTGGGAAACTTTGTAACACGCTGACAAACCGTGTTAGACTCGGCGCCAGAGCGGTTCGGGGGCGCCCTCTTAACCCGATGTTAACAGCGTTTTGCAGGTGTTTCGTGACGGCGAAGGATAACGTGTGAGCGAGCAAGTTCACGAGAGGATTCTGACCCGCATGTATCAATACTCCAGGGCGATCTACCGCTCCATCAAAGACCTCATCGATCCCTGGGCCGAGCCCGAGAAGCAGCTCGAGTACCGGCGGGAGGTCCTCGCCGCGTGTGAAGAGTGCGTCGAGCGGCTCGCCAAAGACCCTCGCTACTTCGCGCACCCCGACCGGACGCTCTTCCAGGACATCCGGCGCTACTTCCCCATCACGTACCAGGCGCAGGTCGCCTGGGCAGTGACCGAGGGGATCGGGGCGGCCGTCGAGTACATCGAGGCGCAGATCGAGGCCGGCGCGTTCGACGGCGGGGTCGCTCGCTGCCGGGCGACGACGCGCAAAGGGAAGCCGTGCCAGCGCACGCCGCTTCCGGAGCGCGAGTACTGCCCGTCGCACCAGCACCTCGAAGACCGCGCGGCCGACCGCCAGGCCGCGTAGCTTCGTAGCCACGTACTTCTGCTGATCTCGCTTCGCGAGCCTCGTCTCAGGGTAGGAGGAGGCTCATGGCTTCCTACACCGTGAACAGGCGCGGAGTGGCCCACGCTCGGAAGCTCATCGAGGCCAGGCAATACGTGCTGAACAGCAACTGGGGCGACGTCCAGCCGAAGGCCGCCGACGAGAACGCCTTCCTGAAGGACCACTCGTGGCAGGAGTACGCGGGCTGGTTCCTGGGGCTGACCGAGGGCGCTGACGACGAGACCAAGGCGCGATACGCGTTCGTCTGCGGTGACTTTCGCCGCCTGCATCGAAGCGGCTTGATCGCCTGCGTGTATCGCGCCGCCGAGTGGCGGCACAAGGAGGTTGAGCGAGCCGCCTACAGACTGCTGCAAGAACTCGACGCCGCGACTTCCTAGGCCGAAGGCCCGCTAGGCGAGCGCGAGCTGCTCGAAGTCCTCGATCTTCGAGACCGAGACCCCGACGAGGCGCAGCGCGCCCGGACGGTCGGCCAGGGCGCGGTCGAGGAGGTCGCAGGCCACCTGACCGATGCGCTCGCCGTCGGACAGCCCGGCCGCGAGCGTCGTCGAGCGGCTCCGGATCGAGAAGTCCGGATAGCGGAGCTTGGTCGTCACGGTGCGGGCGACCTGGCCCGACTCCGACAGGTGTCCGGCGACCCGGAGCGCCATGCGACGCAGCTCGTCGTGGAGTCGTTCGCGGTCCGAGACGTCGCGCGGGAAGGTCTCCTCGTGTCCGATCGAGATGTTCGCCACGGGCTCGTCGAGCCCGCGCGGGTCGATGCCGCAGGCCCGGTCGCGGAGCAGGCGGCCGATCTTCCCGGGGAGCAGACGCGCGAGCTGCTCGTCCGAGAGCGCGGCCAGCTGGCCGATCGACTCGACCCCGGCGCCGGCCAGCCGCTCCTCGGCCCGCGGGCCGACGCCCGGTAGAAGCCGCACGGCGAACGGGCGCGAGGAACGCAGCCTCGCGTCCGGCCCTGACGACGGTGATCCCACCGGGCTTCCGGCGGTCGCTCGCCACCTTGGCGACGACCTTGCAGCTCGCGACGCCGAGCGAGCACGAGAGGCTCGTCGCCCCGCGAATCGCGGCCTGCACGGCCTCGGCGACGACACGAGCACGGCGATAGTCCGGTGCGATCTCCCCGACGTCCAGGTAGCCCTCGTCGATCCCCACGCGCTCGACCGTGGGAACGACCTCGCGGACGGCCGCCCAGACGGCGCGCGAGTACTCGCCGTAGGTGCGATGGCGCGGGAGGACGAAAACGGCGTGCGGGCAGCGCCTCAGCGCCTCCGCGCAGCTCATCGCGGAGTGGATCCCGTACCCGCGCGCGACGTAGTTCGCGGTGGCCACAACTCCTCGCCCGTGAGGGTCGCCGCCCACCACCAACGGCTGCGACGCGAGCTCCGGTTGCTCGAGCTCCTCCACGGCCGCGAAGAACGCGTCCAGGTCGAGATGCGCGACGATTGCCACGGCGCTGACAGAATAGGAGCCGTGTCGCACGACACCGACAAGCTCATCCGTCAGCTTTCGCTCGTCGCCTTCCTCATGGCCGAGCGCCGGCCGCTGACCGCGAGGGAGATCAAGTCGGTCGTCGAGGGCTACTCCGAGATGTCCGACGAGGCCTTCGCGCGCCGCTTCTACTCCGACCGCAGCGAGCTCGTCGCGCTCGGCGTGCCGCTCCACTCGCAGCGGGACGAGTTCACGGGCGAGGAGCTCTACACGCTCCGGGCCGAGCAGTACTTCCTTCCGAAGCTCGACCTCGACGACGAGGAGCTGGCGGCGCTCCAGATCGCCCTACACCTGCTCGACGGGCAGTTCGCCTACGCGGAGCCCCTGCGCCTCGCGCTCCAGAACCTCGCGCTCGGACGCCCGACCCAGCTCGAGGCCGCGCCGGAGAGCGCGCTCCGGGTCGAGGTACGCGACCCCGACTACTCCGACGAGATGTCGGGCAGGCTCACGAAGCTCGAGGGCGCGATCTCCAAGCAGCGCACCGTCCGCTTCACCTATTGGTCGATCTCGCGCGACCGCACCCGCGAGCGCACCGTCAACCCGTACGCCCTCCTTCCGGAGGCCGGCTCCTGGTACCTGATCGGCCGCGACCTCGACGAGGACGACGAGCGCACCTTCCGCGTCTCGCGCATCATCGGCGACATCCGCTTCGCCACCCGCCGCGAACGCGACTTCCGCATGCCCGAGTACGACCCGTCCGGCTTCCGCGGCCGCCAGCCCTGGCAGTACGGGGACGAGAAGGGCGAGGCCGAGGTCGAGCTCGACCACGACACCGCCTGGTGGGTGGAGCGCATGGTCGAGCGCGGCGACGTCGAGGACGGCGTCTTCCGCACGCCCTACTCGAGGCTCGACCTGCTCGCCGGCTGGGTGCTCCGCCAGGAGGGGCGCGCACGGCCGCTGTCGCCGCCCGAGCTCGTGGACGAGGTCAACGACGGGCTCGACCGCGTGCTCGAGCGCCACGCGGGCGAGCCGACGAAGCCGCCCAGGCCCAAGGCGCGCCGGGAGGTCGAGCCGCTCGAACGGCCGGCCGGCCCGCTCGCGCCGGAGCGCTTCGGCGTCCTCCAGGCGCTGCTCGCACATCTCCTCGCGCGCTGCGGCGACGAGCCGCGGGCAATCATCCCCGCGCAGGAGCTCGTCGACCGCTTCCACATCCCGCCGGACCAGCTCGACGACCACCTCCAGCTCCTCAACCTCGTCAACTTCGGCGGCGGCTGCTACGCGGTCTACGCCTCGCTCGACGGCGACGAGGTGCGCGTGGACAAGGAGCTCTTCGGCGACGCGTTCCGGCGCGCACCGCGGCTCACGCCGCTCGAGGCACGGGCGATCCGGCTCGCGCTCGAGTTCGTGGGCCCGATGATCGCCGCCGAGGCGCAGACGCCGCTCGAGCGCGTGCGCAGGAAGCTCGAGGAGACGTTCGGCGAGTTCGCCCAGCCCGAGCAGGAGGAGACGGAGGAGCAGATCCCAGAGGCCGCCTCCGAGGAGGAGCAGCTCATCCGCACGTTCTCACAGGCGATTCGTGAGCAGCGCCTCGTCGAGATCGAGTACGTGGCCGTCGGCGAGGAGACCAGCGTCCGCGTCGTCGAGCCCCACGCTCTCGAGCGCGAGCTGCCCTGGTGGTACGTGCACTCGTGGGATCGCACGCGCGACGCCCAGCGCAGCTTCCGGCTCGACCGCATGCGCGGCGCGAAGCTCCTCGAGGAGACCTTCGACCCGCGGCCCGGGCTCGAGCCGCGCAAGCTTCGCGACGTACGGGTCGCACGCGTCCTCTTCGATCCCGAGGGCGCCCGGTGGCGGATCGAGCGCGGCGCACTTCCGCTCGCGCGCGGCTACGCACTCGAGGAGGTCGGCGTCGGCGGCACGGACTGGTTCGTGGGCGAGATCCTCTCTCACCGCGGCTTCGCCGAGGTGCTGGAGCCGGAAGACCTGCGGCGCGAGGTCGCCTCGCGGGCGAAGAAGCTCAAGGCCGCGCTGGCCAAGAAGCCGGCGCGGGCATAGCTACTCCTCGGCGGGCGCGAACGAGTCGACGACCTGCTGGCAGCCCGCCAGGATCTCCTCCTGGCGGTCCGGTGCGTACTGGCAGTTGATGAAGAACCCCGTCCTGCCGTCGTAGACCTGGATCGAGCGCGTGTGGACCTCGCCGCCGCCCTCGACCGGCGTCACGCTCGTCCCTTCGAACCGGTAGCCGTCCAGCCCGCCGACCGTGATGGGAATCGGCCCTTCCTCGATCGACCCCTCCGCCTGGGTGAAGAGCTGCTCGACGCCCGCCGTGATGTCGTCGCGGAACTGCTCCAGGTTCTCGCTCGTCACCTCCACCGGAACGTCGAAGCTCCCCACGGTGACGAGGTTTACGCCGGTCTCCTCGGGCCCCACCGACACGGAGGCGGTGTTGTTGGGCGCCTCGGCGACGAACTGGGCCTCGAGCTCGCTCCAGCCCTCCGGGTACTCGAAGGAGTGCGTGTCCTCCTCGACGCTGTTCGGGCCGCCTCCCCCGCCGCCGCATGCGGAAAGCACGAGGAGCGATGCCAGGGCAGCGAGCCCGAGCACCGTGCGCCGTCTGCCTGTCATGACGCGCACCCTAGCGTCCGGGACGCTCGAGGCGCGTCCGGCCTAGAGAGGGCTTAGGGCCGCGCGGTCGAAGCGCCCGGCACGGGCGCGGTGCCGATTGCCTCGTCGCCCGCGAGCTTCGGTGCCGGCCTGGCCGGAAGCGGGCAGCCTGCGTAGACCCAGCCGCCGAGGAACCCGATTGCGAGTGCGAATGCGATAACGGTCAACATCGTGAATGCCCCCTCAGGACAACGGCGCCGACCGGCCCGCGGCATGAGCCCGTGACGACGCCAGCAAAGAAACCTCTAGCCGCAGACTGTGTATCGGCGCGCGGGAGCAAGAACTCGATAGGCCGTTCGTCCTATCTCGATGGGCGCGGGTCCCATCCGGCAGCTCACCGCCGTTCGTTCCCTCGCTTGAAGTTGCCCGTCGCGCGCGCCATGAGGAGCTGCTCGGCCTCGGCTCGTCGGCTCCCTCGACCTGCTCCGAGGAACCGTGCCGCCGGGCCGCCCGCCAGCGTCGTCACGACCTTGCCGCGCCAGCTGATGCGCACCCGGCCGTCCTTCGTGGACGCCCAGGCGAAGGTCACGCGGCGGACAGCGGAAGGCGAAGGACGAACGTGGCGCCCTCGCCGGCCGCCGACTCGACCTCGAGCGTCCCGCCGTGCGCCTCGGCGATCGAGCGCGCGATGAAGAGCCCGAGCCCCGCGCCCGGCTTGCCGTCGCCGCTCACCCGCCCGAACTTCTCGAAGATCATTTCCTGCGCGTCCGGTGGGATGCCGGGGCCGTGATCGCGGACGGCCACGGCCACCGAGCCATTGTCCTTCGTGGCCGAGACCTCGACCTCGTCGCCGGCGACGGTGTACTTGACTGCGTTCGTCAGCAGGTTCCAGAGGAGCTGGCGCAGGCGCTCCTGGTCTCCGTGGACGAGCGGGAGCGTCGGCGCGAGCCGGGTCACCACGCGCACCTCATCCTGCCCGAGCGCGACGACTGTCGCCGTCTCGCGGACCAGCTCCTCGACGTCGATCGCGTCGAAGGCGTACGGGAACGACCCGGCCTCGATGCGGGAGGTGTCAAGGACGTCGCCGACGAGGTCGGAGAGGCGCGAGCTCTCGCTCTCGATCAACCCGAGGAACGACTCGCGCTGCTCCTGGGTCAGCTCGCGCCAGCGCATGCGCAGGGTCTGGGCGCAGCCGATGACGGAGGCCATCGGGCCGCGGAGCTCGTGCGAGACCATGGAGACGAAGTCGGCACGGAGCGCGGAGAGGCGGCGCATCTCGGAGGCCGCGCTCCGCTCGGCCTCGTACATGCGGATGTTCTCCACCGCGGAGGCAACCTGGCGGGCGAGGAGGAAAACGAGCTCCGTCTCCTCGGGAGTGAAGGGCGGCCCGCCGTCGCGCGCGACGACGAGGCGGCCGAGCGTGCGGTTGCCGACGGCGAGCTGCCCGGAGACCTGCTCGCCCGGCTCCGCGCCCGGGAAGCCCCCGGAGGCGACGAGGAAGTCGTCGTCACCCGCCGCGAGCCTCAGCTCCACGCGGTCGAACGCGATCACGCTGTGCAGCTCGCGCTTGAACGCCTCGAGCGCGAGGTCCTGGTCGAGCGAGGAGCCGAGCGCCCGGGCGGTGCGGTTGAGCGCGTCGAGCAGATCGGCACGGCGCCCGAGCTCGTCGCGCAGGCCTTCGGCCTCGGCCGCCCGTGCTTCCGCGACTGCCGTCTCCGTGCGGAGACGGTCGACGAGCCAGCCGACGACGAGGCCCATGAGCAGCTGGAGCCCGACCGGAAGCGTGACGCGGTCGGGGTCGAACGGCGGCGGGCCGAACTCCTCTGCGCGCCACCACTCGGCGATCCCGAGAAACGGCAGGACGACGAACGGCATGATGGCGCCGCCCCGGATTCCGTAGCGGATCGCACCCTCCACGACCGGGAGATAGAGGATGCCCCACGAGGGCGTTCCCATCTCGAACGCGTGGACGAAGACGTAGGCGTAGACGATCGCCGTGTCGAACGCGAGCGCGAGCGCGCCGATGCGGCGGCGGCCGCGAAGATCGAGGTCGCGGTGCGCGAGCCAGAAGAACGCGACCGAGCCGACGCCTAGCGCGATAGCGGCGCCCCAGCCCCAGCGCTCGTACCCGGGCGGGTACTCGCCGCGGGCCCAGGCGATCTCGAAGACTGCGAACGGGACTGCGAGGACCCGGATCCAAGCGATCCAGATCTCGGTTTGCCGGAGCCGGGCGGCCTCGATCACGGGACCTCTCCGAGACGCGCGAGCGCCCACTCGGCGTGCTCGCGGAGGAGCGGGTCGTCGCCTTCGGCAAACGGCCGTACGGCGTCCACGAGTGTCCTATCGGCCGAATTGCCCGCGGCAACAAGAGCATTTCTTCGCAGGTAGCGCACGTCGTTTCGCGGGTAGTACAGGCGGTCGTACCGGTCGCGAAGGCTTTCGTCCGAGGCGGTCAGCCAGTCGGCGAGCGACACGACCGGCTCGGTCCCGGGCCCCGGGCCTGCGTCGGCGCGGCGCTTCTCGACGCCGCGGTTCCACGGGCACACGTCCTGGCAGATGTCGCAGCCGTAGACCTGGTCGCCGAGCTCTGCGCGGTACTCGACCGGGATCGCCTCGGGCGCCTGCGTCCAGTACGAGAGGCACTTTGTCGCGTCGACGACGCCCGGATCGTCGAGCGCCCCGGTCGGGCAGGCCTCGATGCAGAGCGTGCAGGAGCCGCAGTCGAGGTCGAGCGGCGCGCCCGACTCGACCTCGACATCTGTGATGAGAGTACCGAGAACCACCCACGACCCGTGCTTTCGGGTGATGAGCATCGTGTTCTTGCCGTAGAAGCCGACGCCCGCCCGGGCCGCGCCTTCACGGTCGACGTGCTGGTTCTCGTCGACGAGCACCCGGTAGCTCCCGCCCAGCCGCCGGCCGAGCTCGTCGAGCTTCTCGCGCAGCCCGGCGTAGCCGTCCGCCCACGTGTAGCGCGGCAGCCTGCCCTCGCCCGCCTCGGGCTCCGGCCCGGGCGCGTAGTAGCACTGCGCGGCCGAGACCACGGTGCGCGCTCCGGGGAGGAGCGTCTCGGGATGGCAGGACACCTCGGGCTGCGCCATCGTGAAGCGCATCCCGGCAAAGAGGCCGCGGGAGCGGCGTTCCACGATCAGGCGCTCGGTCTCGGCGTACGGCGCGGCGGCCGCTGCCCCGACGACGTCGATCCCGAGCTCCTCCGCGAGGCGGTCGAGCTCGGTGGTCGTCATGCCGGCCCCACGGTACCACCGGCTAGGATCGCGCCGTGAAAGCCGTTCGGATCCACGAGGACGGAGGGCCCGAGGTCCTCAGGTACGAGGACGCGCCCGACCCGGCGGCCGGCCCGGGCGAGGTGCTGATCGGCCTCAGGGCCGCCAGCCTCAACCACCTGGACGTCTGGCTGCGCCGCGGCCTCCCCTCCGCGCCCAAGCCGCGCATCCTCGGCGCCGACGGCGCCGGCGTGGTCGTCGCGCTCGGCGATGGGGTCGACCGCTTCCGCGAGGGCGACGAGGTCGTCATCAACCCGGGCCTCGACGAGGGCGCGAGGATCGTCGGTGAGCACATGGATGGGACGCATGCTGAGTTGATCGCGCTGCCGGCCGACTACATCTACCCACTGCCGGACGGCCTCACGTTCGAGCAGGCGGCCGCATTCCCTCTCGTCTTCGAGACCGCGTACCGCATGCTCGTCACGCGGGCGGGGCTGGAAGAGGGCGAGTGGGTCTTCGTCTGGGGCATCGGGGGCGGCGTCGCCACCGCGGCCATGCAGATCGCCAAGGCCCTCGGCGCCAGGGTGATCGTCACCTCGTCCAGCGACGAGAAGCTCGCCCGGGCGCGCGAGCTCGGCGCCGACGCGACCGTCAATCACGCGGAGGCCGATGTCGCCGCAGCCGTACGCGAGGCGACGGACGGTCACGGTGCGGACATCGTCGTCGAGCACGTGGGCGAGGCGACCTGGAAGACCTCGCTCCAGGTGGCGGCGCCGGGAGGGCGCGTCACGGTCTGCGGGGCGACGAGCGGCCCCAACCCTCCGGCCAACCTCCACCGGATCTGGTGGAAGCAGCTCACCGTCCTCGGATCGACGATGGGGACGCAGGCCGACTTCCAGGCGGTCTACGAGCTCGTGACGAGCGGACGTGCCAAGCCGGTCGTCGACCGCGCGTTCCCGCTGGCGGAGGCCGCGGCCGCGCACGAGCACCTCGAGGCCGGCCGCCAGCTCGGCAAGGTCGTCCTGAAGATCCCGGGCTAGTCCTAGAGGACGATGCGGCGGGCGATCTCGAGCGGGCACCCGGCCGCGACCAGGCGCCGAACGTCGCCGAGATCGACGGCGGCCTTCGTGAGCAGCGACGCCTCGGTCGGGGTGAAGCCCAGCGCGAGGAACTGAGACCGCCTCCAGCGCCGTATCCGCGTCGCCTCCGGAAGGCCGTTCTTGTTCGCCGCCACCCTCTCGCCCATGGCTAAGTGTGTGGGCACGATCGGCCCGAGAGCGACCGCCGAACGGCGTGTCTGCCCCTCTCCGAAAGTCGAGTCCACCAAGTAACACTGTGTTACTTGGTGGTGGCCGGGCTAGCCGAAGCCGAGAATGAACTTGGCGTCGTCGGACATCCGCTCGGGCGACCACGGCGGGTCCCACGTGAGCTCGGTCTCGACGTCGCCGACACCTTCGAGGCTCTCGACCACCTCTCGGATCTGCTGCTCGATCATCGGCCCCACCGGGCAGCCCATCGACGTGAGGCTGTACGTGACGTGCACCTTCGGCCCCTCGACCTCGGCGTCGTAGAGAAGCCCGAGCTCGACGATGTCCATGCCGAGCTCCGGGTCCTCGACGACCCTGAGTGCCTCGAAGATTTCCTCGCGCGTCGGCATCGCTTCCTAGGCTAGCCGAGAAGGCGCACCTCTTCGCGCCGGTCCCGCGCGAAGAAGTGGACGCCGTCGACGAAGCGCACCCAGTTGTGGCGGGTGCACATGACGATCGAGTGCGTGCGCGCGCTGTCCGTGAGGTACCGCACGCCGCGCAGGAGGTCGCCGTTCGTGACCCCCGTGGCCGCGACGATCACCTCGCCCGGCGCCAGCTCGTCGGTCTCGAAGACCTTGTAGACGTCGTCGATGCCGTGCTCCTGGGCCTGCTCGATCTCGGAGCGCGCGGTGGGCCAGAGCTGCGCCTGGAGCTCGCCGCCCAGGCAGCGAAGCGCGGCGGCCGAGAGCACCGCCTGGCGCGCCCCGCCGATCCCGACCGCTAGGTGGTCGTTCGTGCCGCGCACCGCGGCGGTGATCGAGGCGGTGACGTCGCCGTCCTGGATCAGCTTGATGCGGGCGCCGGCGGCGCGGATCTCCTCGACGAGGTCGTGGTGGCGGGGCCGGTCGAGGACGATCGCGGTGATGTCGTTCGTCCGCCGGCCGTAGGCCTCCGCGATCGCGACGACGTTCTCGCCCACGGGCTTGCCGAGGTCGATCTTGCCGCGGGCCACCGGGCCGACCGCGATCTTGCGCATGTACATCTGCGGGAGCCGCGGGAACGATCCGGACTCCCCCACGCCGATCATCGACATGGCCCCGTAGTCGCCGCGCGCGACGACCGCACGGCCTTCGAGCGGGTCGACCGCGAGGTCGGCCTCCTCCCCGCCGCTGCCCACGGTGGCGCCCATGGCGAGCGCGTCGGTCTCCTCGTCGCCGCCGACGACGATCCGGCCGGTGATCGGGAGCTCGTCGAGGCCTTCCCGCATGGCCGTCGCCGCCGACTCCTCCGCACCCTTGACGTCGCCGCGGCCCAGCCAGCGCGCGCCGGCGAGCGCGGCGCGCTCCGTCACGGCGGCGAACGCCTCACACTGACAGCGGGGCTCGGGGCCGCTCACCGTGCCGGGCTCACGTTCGGGCGTGGTCCTGCGCCCGCTCGACCTCGGCGAGGACGAGATGGAGCACCTCGTTCACCGCCGATTCGATCCGGGCGTTGTCGATCACGGGCACGCCTGCCTTCGCGGCCCGCTCCACGAGGTAGTCCTGGATGCGGCGGATCTCGGGCAGCGAGCGGAGGTACTTCTCCATCGGGCGCAGGCCCTGCGAGCCGGAATCGCGCACCCAGAAATGGCGCGCGTGCTCGTCCTCGTCGTCGATCTCCAGCATGCACTGGACGACGACGGCGCCCTCGTAGGAGCGCGGCAGCGCGCCGGGGACGACGTGGACGCCCTCGACGGCGACGGAGTAGCCCTCCTCGAGCGCCCGGGCGATGACCGCCTTCACGCCGACGAGCACGTTGCGCGTCTGCTCCTTGAAGCCGAGCAGCGCCGCGTCCTCTTCCTCGCCCTCGTGGATCCGCACGGCCGGCCCTGCCTCGAAGCTCGAGTAGTGGATGGAGGGCATGAACTTCTGGGAGAAGAAGGCGCGCATCGTCTGCCGCACCGTGTCCGTCGAGGTGACCCTCGTGATGCCCAGCCTGTGCGCGACCTCCGTTGCGACGGTGGACTTGCCGGTGCCGGTCGCGCCGCCGACGAGCAGGACGATGGGGAGATCGAGCTCGCGCAGCGCCTGCAGGCGGCGGAGAAGCCGGACGGCCTCTTCGCCCTCGTGCTGGGCGAGCACGCCGGCCGCAACGTCGTAGAGCCGCTCGGCGCCGATCGCCGAGTCCTCGCCCGAGCGCACGAGCTCGCCCTCGATCAGGCGCGCGAGCTCGTACGCGCGCTCGGGGCGGATGCCTGCTCCCATGAGCGTCTTCGCCATCAGGCCCTTCGAGTACGGGAGGCTGACGTCTCCGGAGACGAGCGCCTCGGGGGGACGGCGGTCGGAGTTCATCGCACTGCTGCCGGCCGGCCGGCGATCGCGTCGGCCAGGGCGCGCACCCGCTCGTCGAGGTCCGGCTCGCCCGGGAGCGGCAGGACCGCGTTGTCGGCGAACGCGACGTGGATCCCGCGGGTCTCCGCGGTCTCGGCGACGACGTCGATCGCGGCCGCCTTGATCTCCACCAGGTAGACCTCGGCCTCGGCCGCCGCGGAGGAGTCGAGATCCCCGCGAAGCTCGTCGCGGCGGGCGAGGTTGCCGGAGACCAGGACGACCTCGGCGCCGTGCTCGCGCTCCAGGTGCTCGCGCAGCCGGTCGTGGATCGCCTCGGGCGCGGTCGAGAAGTAGGCGACGCGACGGCCGGCGACGGGCTCGACCGGGCGGGGCCTGAGCACGGTGGCGATCACCGGGAGCTCGGGGTCGACCTCCGCCACCGCGGCGCGCATGGCGTCGACCTGAGCCTCGGACGCCAACGGCTCCTCGCACATCGTCAGGACGACGAGGTCGCTGAGGAAGAGGCGGTACGGGCCCAGGTCGCCCGAGAGGACCTCGGTGTCCTGGTGGGCCCCGGCAACAATGATCCGGCGGCCGGCCTCGACCGGCGGGATCGTCGCCCCGCTCGCCTCGAGGAGAACGAGATCGGGATCGAACGAGGCCGCGATCTCCGCGGCCTCCTCGACGTTGGACAGAAACGGCGTGCCTGCGAGGCCACCGCCGCAGCGCCTCGCCCCGATCGTCACCACCCCGGCGAGGGCGGCGTCCTCGAGGTAGTCGGACGCCGCGTGGACGCCCGAGCGCGAGAGCGCCAGCAGGTCCTCGACGGTCGGCTTCACCTCGACGACGACCGGCTCGGCAGGCCCGCCGCGGCCCATCGCGACGACGACGACCTCGCGCGACCCGGAGAGCATCCGCGCGACGTGACCGGCGACGGCGGTCTTCCCCACGCGCTTGCCCGTCCCGATGATCGCGAGGGCCGGCTGCGCAAACGGCATGAAGTTCACCGGGTCGAACCGGAAGTCCGCGCCGACGTACGGAATCCCCGAGGCGAGCGCTCGGGAGGCGAGGCGGAAGCGTCTGCGCGGGCCTGCAACGGGCTCGTCCGAGAGGTCGACGACGACGTCGACGTCGACCTCCGCGAGCGCGTCCTTGAGCTTGTCCCACAGCGGCACGCCGTAGTCGGGCAGGCCGTCGCGGAGCTTCTCGCGGCCGCCGAGCATGACAACGCCGACGACGTCGTAGCGCAGCTCGGCGAGCGCGGCTACGACGACGTCTGGGTAGTGCTCCCCGTCGATGAGCGCGAGCGCCCTCATTGGCGTCCCGTCAGCTCGGTCTCGATCCGGGCCGTGTACTTCTCGTACTCGAGGGTGTCCACCGAGAACTGGATGATGCGCTCCTGCCCGTGGAACGGGTACTTCCGCCAGACGTCCACGTGCCTGTCCTCGATCTCGATCAGGTTGTAGCAGGGTCTCGTCTTGCCCCGCAGGCGCAGCGACGAAACGGTGCCGGCGTTGACGACGAAGAGGTTCTCGAGCCGCCACGCGTACGGGACGTGCTTGTGGCCGGAGAGGACGAGGTTGACGCCCGAGTGCTGCAGCACCTCGAGCGCGTCGCCGGCGTCGTAGACCACGTTCCGCTCGCGGCCGGTGCCGGGCACCGGGAGCAGGTGATGGTGGAGAACGAAGATACGGAAGTCGGCAGGCGCGGCGAACTGCTCCTCGATCCACGGATAGCGGCCGCGACCGATGACCCCGTGGTCCAGGTCGGGCTCGGTCGAGTCGACGGCGACGACCGTGACCCCGCCCACCTGGAGCGTGCGCCGGCGCTCGCCGAACAGCTCCTCGAAGTGGATGTAGCCGACGTTGCGCGAGTCGTGGTTCCCCGGCACGACGACGACGTTCTCGCACTCGAGCCGGTCGAGGTAGCGCTTGGCCTCCGCGTACTCCTGCTGGAAGCCGAACGTGGTCAGGTCGCCCGAGCAGACGACGATGTCCGGCTCGAGCTCGTTGACCTCCATGATCGCGCGTTCGGCGAGATTCGGCACGAAGTACGGCGAGCCGCAGTGGAGATCGGAGAAATGGGCGATTCGGAACAGCGGAGCCTCCGTCGTTCGGTAGCCGAAGTGTAGTGATGGGCCGTCCGGGGTGACTGCTACCTTTTCAGTTGGATGGCCCTAGAAAGCGGCGATTTCCAGGCAGATTCCGGGACGCCTTTCGCCAACGACGCCGAGGTGGAATGTGCCCGCCTGCTCGACTACCACGGCATCGCGTGGGAGTACGAGCCACACTCCTTCCCGCTCGAGACCGACGCCGACGGCAGGGTGCTCGAGGCGTTCACGCCCGACTTCTACCTGCCCGAGCAGGAGCTCTACCTCGAGGTGACCGTGATGAAGCAGTCCCTCATCACGCGCAAGAACCGGAAGATCCGCAAGTTCCGCGAACGCTATCCGGACATCAAGGTCAAGCTCTTCACACGGCGCGACTTCGAGCGCCTGGGTCAGAAATACGGCCTGAACCTCGTCACGTAGAGGATCCGCGCCCCGGCGAGGTCTATCTCTCCCGGGATGAGATCCGCTCGCGGGTCGACGAGCTCGGCGCGGAGATCGGCCGCGACTACGCCGCCCGTGACCTCGTGCTGGTCACCGTGCTCAAGGGCGCGTTCATCTTCGCCGCCGACCTCGCGCGCGCGACCCCGATCTCGCACGCGATGGACTTCCTCGTCCTCGCCGGGTACGGCGGCGACCTCGGCGGCCGCTCCCGCATCCGGCTGATCAAGGATCTCGACATGCCCATCACGGGCCGTGACGTGCTCCTCGTCGAGAACGTCGTCGACACGGGCCTGACGCTGAACTACGTGGTCAAGACGCTCGCGCTGCGCAATCCGCGGGATATCGCGATCTGCACGCTCCTCGACCGTCCGTACCGGCGACTCGTGGACGACCTTCCCATGCGCTACGTCGGCTTCACCGTGCCCGACCAGTTCTTCGTGGGCTACGGGTTCCACCTGCACGAGCGCTACCGGGGCCTCCCGGACATCCACGTCGCCGAGTAGCCCTGGCGCCGGGCCCCTGCGGGCGCCAGACTGGGGACCGTGAACGAGCTCGTCGCGTTCCTCGGCGTCGCCGTCCTCGTGATCGTCACGCCCGGGCCGGACACGGCTCTGACGATCCGCAACACGCTGCTCGGCGGGCGGCCCGCGGGTATCGCCACCGCGCTCGGCGTCGTCTCGGGCCAGGCCGTGTGGGCGCTGGCGACGAGCGTCGGCCTCGTGGCGCTCCTGCTCGCGTCGGAGCCGGCCTTTGTCGCCGTGCGGATCGCCGGGGCCGCCTACCTGATCTATCTCGGCGTCCAGGCGCTCGTGGCCGCCTTCCGCCCCGGCGGGAACGGCGGAGTCGCCGCGGAGCCGAGACGGCACCTGCCCACCGGGACGGCGGTGCGCCAGGGTCTGATCAGCAACCTGGGCAACCCGAAGATGGCAGCGTTCTTCCCGAGCCTCCTCCCCCAGTTCGTCGCGGCCGGAGAGCCGACGTTCCTGCCGCTCCTGCTCCTGGGGCTCCTCTTCTGCTCCCTGACCTTCGTCTGGCTGAGCGCCTACGCGGTCGCGGTCGCGCGCGCAGGCGACCTGCTCCGGCGGTCGCGCGTCCGCCGGACGATGGAGGCCCTCACCGGGGCCGTGCTCGTCGCGCTCGGGCTGCGCCTCGCCGCCGAGCAGCGCTAGCCCTGACGCGTTTCACGCTCCCGGCACGATTGGCGCGCCATCGGTGCGCTTTTCGCCGCTAGCGTCCAAAGCGGGTGGTGGCCCGGGGTGGCCCCTCCGTGAGCCGGCGGAAAACGCCGGTCAGAGGTAGGCCATCGGGTCGACGGCGCTGCCGTTGACCCGGACTTCGAAGTGCAGGTGGTTGCCGGTGCAGCTCCCCGTGCACCCGACCGCGCCGAGCGCGGTGCCCTGGGAGACGGAACCGCCTCCGACATAGATGGCCGACTGGTGCGCGTACGCGGTCGCGAGCCCGTTGCCGTGGTCGACGATCGTGAGGTTCCCGTAGCCGCCCATCCAACCGGCGTAGATGACCGTGCCGGCCGCCACCGCGCGGATCGTCGTGCCGGCCGGGGCGGAGATGTCGATGCCCTCGTGCATGCGCCCCCAGCGCCAGCCGAAGCCGCTCGTGACCACTCCGGCGACCGGCCAGATGAATCCGCTCGACGAGCTGCCGTCACCGGTCGACCCGCCTCCGCCCCCGCTCGAGGCGCGGAGCCGCTCGGCGAGCGCCGCGCTCGCCGCCTGGAGCTCATCGAGGTCCTCCTCAGCGTGTGCCCGGTCTTCCTTGACGCCTGCAAGGACGCTCTGCTTGTTGGCGCGGGCCGCGTCGAGGGCCTGCTGCTGCGCGATGAGCGCCTGCCTGCGCGGCGATCTTCTCGGCCGCCACCTGCTCGACGGCCTCGGTCGCCTGCGCCACCTTCTTCTTCGTCTTGCGCGTCTGGGCGCGGGCATCCCGCATCTCGTCCCGCAGCTGCGAGATCTCCTCGGTGATGCGCTGGTCCCCGCGGCCGATCGAGTCGAAGTATTCGAGCTGGTCGAGCAGGTCGCCGAGGTTCCGAACCTGGAGGATGATCTCGAACGAGTCGGCCTCCTCGTTCTGGTAGAGCTGGACGAGCCGCTGCTCGAGCTCCCGCTGCGCGAGCCGGTACTGGCGCTTGAGGTGCTCGAAGTCCTTCGTCTGCTGGGCCTCCAGGTCTGCAAGGAGGGCGAGCCGGTCCCGCATGAGCGCAAGCTTGTTCTCGAGCTCGTCGATCAGCGTCTCGAGCGACCCGATGTCGCCGTCGAGCGCCTCGATCCGCTGGCTCGCGGCCTGGATCTCCTCGGTGAGCACGCCTTCCTTCGCCTTGGCCGCCTCGATCTCTTCGCGGAGGCCGGTCATGCGACGGTTGAGGTCGTCCATCGACTGCGCGAGCGCCGAGGGCACGCCAAGAACAACGATCGCTGCTGCGATCGCGAGAGCTAGACGGATGAGGCGAGCGTCAACCACCTGGACGAGTTCGGCAGGGACCAGGACGTCCCTGCGCAGCCCCAACGGGGGTTTTCGGTCTCGAACGGCCCCTGTTGTAGCACGCCGCCCGGTCGGCGTGCGGCGACCAGCGCCTCCCGAGCCCCTCAGGCCTTGCGGGCGCGCGAGGCCCGCCGGCGCCTCGTTTGCGGCGTCGGCGGGTGCTCGGGCTGCGGCGGAGGGTCGTCCGGAGAGGGCTCCGGGACCGGCTGCGGAGACGGTTCTGGGATCTGCGCGGGCTCGGGCGGGTCGCCCTCGTCGGGCGGGGGATAGGGCTCGGGGATGCGGGCAGGCTCGGGCGGAGCCTCCATGTGTCGGGTCGGAGCGCTCTGCGCCTGCACGCGGCGGACGCGCTCCTCGACTTCACTTGCCAGGGTGCTGATCTCGGCCTCCTTCGCTTGGATGCGGACGACGACGTCGTCGAGTTGGGCTCGAGCCGCCTCGGCGGCAGCCCCGTCGTCTGCGTGAGTCGCGCGGCCCAGCTGGTGATATCCCCGGCTGCGCTCGGCCTGCAGCTCGGCGAGATCGCGGCGGCGACGAAACAGCTCGAGCTGGCCGCGCGACCGCGCGGCGACGAGCTCGCGGTGCGCGCCGATCCGAGAGAGCGCCAGACCGGCGCCGCGGCGACCCGCCTCCCAGCGGTACAGGAGCACGACTCCCGCCAGGAGCAGCGCGACGGCCGCCCAGAGCCAGATCTGCGCGCCGAGCAGCACGACCCCGACGACGCCCGCGACGATCCCGATGGTGAGCGGGATGTCGGGAGGCGTCCAGTAACGCCGCCTCGCACTCTGCTCGCCCGCCTCGTGGAGCGGATGGCCGCACTCGGGGCAGAAGCGGCTCTGCGTCGGGACAGCCGCGCCGCAGTTCACGCAATCAACCGTGGACATCGGCCTTCACTCCTTCCCGCTCCGGACGATCTTCATGCTCGAGCTCCCGCAGGGCCTCCGCCGCCTCCCGGCGCAGCGGCCCGACGAGCGCGCGGTAGTCCTCGTCGGAGACCTTTCCCGTGCGGTGGTCGAACTCGAGCTCCTTGAGTGCGGCGAGCGCCCGGTCGCGGCGCTCGAGCGCCCGCACGCGGAGCTGCTCGGCAGGGCTCGGCCCCTCCGGGGCTTCCGCCTCGCTCCGTGCCGGCCGCAGGAGCGGGCGGGCGACGAAGACCACGCAGAGCACGGTTAGCAGCGCGCCGAGCACGAGAGCGGCAGCCTCCACGTCTACGCGCGCGCGAGGGCGCCCTCTCCGGCGAAGCGCTGCGCCAGCCGCCGCTGCTCGCGCGCGTCGGGCCACATGGCGACCGCCGCGCCCAGGACGAACACGAGCCCGGCCAGCCAGATCAGGTTGACGAGCGGGTTCACGATCACGTCGAGCTCGACGGACCCGTCCGCGAAGAAACGGTTGGCGATCACGAAGAGGTCCTCGCCGCGCAACCAATCGGTGCGAATGCCCACCTCGTTCGAGGTCTGCTCCTCGGCGAAGTAGCTGTTCTTGCCCGCCTCCATCGTCCCGACCCGCTCGCCGCCGCGGAACACGTCGAGGTGAGCGCGAACCTCCTGTGCGTTCGGGCCGCGCTGCTCCGAGCTGCCTGTATAAACGACGCGATAGTCGCCGACCTCGGCGGACTCGCCGCGGTCGAGGCGCGCCTCGCGCGACGACGAGAAGCCGCCGATGCCCACGGCGCCCACGAGCAGGAGCACGATCGCGGCGTGGACGACGTAGCCGCCGTAGCGGCGCCGGTTCCTCGCGACGAGCCCCGAGAACGCGGGCCACCAACCGCCGGTGCCGATCGACTTCCGCGCGCGGGTTCCGCGCACGAACTCGAGGACGATGGTGGTGAGAACGAAGGCTCCGAGCGTGTAGCCGATCAGGCCTGCAGGGCTCGATCCGGCGCCCGCTGCCAGGAGCAGGACCCCGACGGCCAGGGCGACGCCCGTCGGCCACACTAGCTGGCGCGCCAGCGAGTGGAGCGACGCCCGCCGCCAGGCCACGACCGGCCCGATGCCCATCAGCAGGATGAGGGGCAGGCCGAAGACGATCGCGAAGAAGTCGTAGTACGGCGCTCCCACCGACACCGCGACCCCGCGCACGGCCTCGGACACGAGCGGGTAGATGACGCCCCAGAGGATCGTCAGCGCGAGCGCGACGAGGAAGAGGTTGTTGTAGAGGAACGCGGCCTCCCGCGAGACGAGCGACTCCATGCGGGTCTTCGAGCGCAGCTGCGGCAGCCGCGTGATGATCAGCGCGATCGAGAACGCGGCGACGACGGCGATGAACCCGAGGAAGAACGGCCCGATCGAGGACTGCGTGAAGCTGTGGATCGAGCTGATGACGCCGCTCCGCGTCAGGAAGGTCCCAAAGAGCGAGAGCGCGAACGCGCCGGCCACGAGCACGACGTTCCAGACGCGGAGCATGTCCTTCTTCTCCTGCACCATCACGGAGTGCAGGAAGGCCGTGGCGACGAGCCAGGGCATGAGCGCCGCGTTCTCGACCGGGTCCCACGCGTACCAGCCGCCCCAGCCGACCTCCTCGTAGGCCCACTTGGCGCCCAGAAGGACGCCGAACCCGAGGAAGGTCCAGGCGGCGAGGGTCCAGCGCCTGGTGACGACGATCCAGCGCTCGTCGACCCGGCGCGACGCGAGCGCGGCCATGGCGAACGCGAACGGGATGGTCAGCCCGACGTAGCCGAGGTACAGCATCGGCGGGTGGGCGATCATGTACGGGTTCTGCAGGCTGGGGTTCATGCCCGCGCCGTCCGCGGGCGCAGCCTGCGTGTCGAACGGGCTCGCGACGATCACGAGCAGGAAGGCGAAGAAGAGGGCGACGCCGCCGACGATCGGCACGGTCCACGGGAGTACCTCCCGCACGAGCCGGCGGTTGAGGGCCACGGCTGCGCAGGCCGCGCCCGTGAGCACGAGCAACCAGAGAAGGAGGGAACCCTCCTGCCCGCTCCAGAACGCAGCGAGCGTGTAGCCGGTCGGCAGCTCGCGGCTGGTCAGGCGCGCGACGTAGTCGAACGAGAAGTCGTTGCGCGCCAGGGCGGCGAGGAGCACGAGCGACGCCACGCCGACCGCCGCGAACGCCGCGAAGAGCGCGTTCGTGGCCGAGTCGAGCAGCCGCCGTCGGCCGCGCCAGGCCGCGTAGCCGCCCGCGAGCACGGCGTAGAGGATCAGGCCGAAGGCGGCGACGAGGGCGGCACGGCCCAGTTCGGGCATCTAGGACTCCGGCGCGTACTTCGACGGGCACTTCGTGACGAGCGAATCGGGCGTCGCCACGAACGTCCCCTCGACGAGCTTGCCCTTCACGTAGACCTCGCGCCCCACCTTGAAGAGATCGGGCACCGAGCCCGTGTAGACCACGGGCACCGTCGCCTCGCCTTCGATGTCGCGGAGCGTGAACGTGAGCCTGGACTCGTCCTCAGCCTCGTCGACCGGGCCGACGACGATGCCGGCCAGGCCGACTTCGCCGGTCTTCCCGGCCAGCTGGCTCGGCTGGAGGGAGGGGGTCCCGCCCGCGAGGCTCGTCCAGATGAGGAAGATCGCCAGCACCGCCGCGATCGAGAGGGCGACGACGAGGCGCACCGGATTGCGCCGCTTTGCCACGCTTCGAGTTTACCGGGGGCTTCGCGCGCTACTCGGAGGTAGCCGCGTCGGCGTGCTTGCGCTCCGGGATGCGGTACCCGTGGTCGCGGCACAGGCTTCCGGGCGCATCCTCGGTGAGGGCGTCGCAGTAGCCCTTGCCGTAGGCGGCGCGCAGAAACGCGGCGACGACGTCGAGGTTCCACTCGGAGATGCCGCAGGCCTCGCCCCAGAGGTCGGCGAGCCGCAGGTCGATGTCCAGCTCGAGCAGCTCGATGCGCGAAGGTCGCTTGGCCATTGGCTGAAGGTAGCCGGGGGATCGGACGGACTTCGGCGGCAGATACGCTCACGCTCCATGGCGCAGACCCGCATCGGCCCGGCCCGCGTCCCCTCCCGGGAGACTCCTGAAGAGGCGGTTTCGCTCCTCCTCGAGCGCGGCTACACGGCCTGCGAGATCGACTTCGAGGGCAAGTTCTGGATGGACTACCCGTGGGCCGAGCGGTTTGGAGAGCTCGCGCGCGAGAACGACATCGCGCTCTCGGTGCACGCGCCGATCGCCGGCTTCATGGGCCACCTCGAGCGCGACAAGAAGTACAACATGGCCACGGGGATGCTCGATCACTCCGCCGGAGTCGCCGTCGCGTCCGGCGCCGAGCTCGTCGTCTTCCACCCGGGCTTCTTCCTCGGCCGCGAGCGCGAGGACGCCCTCGCGTCGGTCGTGGACCAGCTCGGCTCTCTCCGCGAGCGGCTGGAGGGCAAGGGGCGCGCGGTCCCCTTCGGCATCGAGGTGATGGGCCGCGTCCGCGATCTCGGGAGCCTCGACGACGTCCTTTGGATCGCCGAGCGCGTCGAGTGGGTGCGCCCGGTGATCGACTTCGCCCACATGCACGCGACCTCGGACGGCGCCTACGTCGACGTGGAGACATTCGCGGACGCTCTGACCCGCACCGACGCGGTGCTCGAGGACGGCGCCCCGTTCCACATCCACTTCTCCGACATCGCGTACGCGAACCGGAACGAGACGAAGCACCTCCCCTACGGCGAAGGCACCTTGCGCGCCGAGCCACTTGCGGAGGCTCTGGCGAGATTCGAGCGGCCGGCGACTGTGATCTCGGAGTCGCCGGGCGAGGAGAGCCACCAGGCGATCCGCTCGATCCTGCTCGGCTAGCGCGCCTGGGCACCGCACGAAAACCGTGCGGCCGGCGTCGTATCTGGAAGAGGTGTTCATACGCGGTCAGTCGCCGCGTGAACCAGAGGAGAAAGGGGTCTCCATGTCTCGACGCAGCATCGCTGTCGTCCTGTCGGCTCTCGCCGTGGGAGCGATCGGCGCGGCGCCCGCCGCCGCCGACCCGTCGTCGCCGGAGAATGGCTGTCACGGCTTCTACACGACGCAGGCGAAGGAGCTGAGCGGCGACCGCGGCGTCCAGGGAACCGCGATCGGCGGCCGGGGGAACTCGGACGGCAACGCCGCCGACGGGCAGGCTCATTCCGAGGCGGGCCGCGGCGCGACGCTGCAGGCCTTCCTGGCCACGTTCTGTGGCAAGTAGAACGGCTGGCGTGCGGCGCTCTCAGGAGCGGCTCGCGCGTCCAGCGTTTCGGTCACCCTCCGGACGGGGAATCCAGCGCGAGAGATGGCGCTGCAGGCAGATCGGATGCGTGAGAACGAGGAGCTGTTCCGCAAAGCGAACGAGCGCCTTCGGGAGCAGGTCACGGACGACGTGCAGGCGGGTCGCGTGGTGCCGTTTCTGTGCGAGTGCGCCGACGACCTCTGCATGGCGCGCATGGAGATGACGTTCGACGACTACCTAGGCGTGCGCGCGGACTCCGATACGTTCGCGGTCGTGCCCGGTCACGCTGTCGACGGCGAGGTCGTCGTGCGGGAGCTGAGCTCGTTCCACGTGGTGCGGAAGGAGGCGGCATGAGCGGAGACGAGCGCGGAGATCGGCGCAAGTACCAGATCGCACGTAACGAGGCGCTCTTCCGTGAGGTCAACGAACGCGTGCAGGAGATCAGCGAGGACAGAGCCACACTGACGACGGACTTCGTCTGCGAGTGCGGAGACGCAGGCTGCACCGAGACGGTCCCGCTGCGCGACGAGGAGTACGAGCACGTCAGAGCGGATCCCCTCTTCTTCGCCATCGTGCCCGGGCACGAGATCCTGGACGTCGAAGAGGTCATCGCGCGCAACCAGCGCTACTTCGTCGTGCGCAAGTACGTCGCCGAAGCCGTGATCGCGCAGCAGACCGACCCGCGCGGCTGACTCTCGCGCGAACGCCGGCGCTCGGGAAAACTGGGGCGATGGCGACCCCGCCCCCGCTCTATGGATCGGAGCAGTCGCGCTTCGCGCGCTACCTCGAGCGGCGGGAGACCCGCAACCCCGATCCCGTGGCGCGCGAGCTGCGCCGCCGGTTGCTCGTCGGACTGCGCGGCCGGGTGATCGAGGTCGGGTGCGGCGACGGGCGGGCGTTCGAGCACTATCCGCCCGAGGTGACACGCGTCCTCGGCGTCGAGCCCGATGCGAATGCGCGCGCCGCGGCCCTGGAACGGGCCGCCGAGGCACGGGTGCCGATCGAGGTCGTGGAGGGCGTTGCCTCGCCGCTCCCGGCCGAGGACGCATCCTTCGACGCCGCCGTCCTCGTCTGGGTGCTCTGCAGCGTCCCCGAACCGGCCTCCGCGCTCCAGGAGCTCCGACGAGTGCTCGTGGCCGGCGGCGAGCTGCGCTTCTACGAGCACGTCCGCTCGGAGAATGCCGTCTTCCGCGCGCTCCAGCGCGCCGGCGACGCGCTCTTCTGGACACGGGCCCTGGGCGGCTGCGAGACGACGCGGGACTCCGTGAGGGCGATCGAGGACGCGGGCTTCGAGATCGCCTCGCTCGACCGGGGCTTTCAGGCGTCGACGGTGCTGACGATCACAGCGGCTCCGTACGTCCTCGGCGTCGCGCGGAACCCCGGAGACCGAGTGATCGAGGGCGAAGCCTCGTAGCAAGTCGAGCCCGCCTTGGCAAGCACTCCCGCGGGGAGTCTTTCGGTCGTTGCCCGAGGGCCGCCTTACGTCCTATCATCGGCCCGATGGAAGGCGAGGGGCGTGTGCTCACGCCGAGGGAGCGGGCGGGGCTCGAACTCCAGGCCGGGCTTCTCATGCACCTCTTCATGGGCAGCGAGCAGCGGCCGCGCCGGCCGGTCGACCTGGCCGAGCTGACCGACATCCCCGAGCTCGCGGGCGGCCCGGGCCGAGAGCAGGCCGCCGCGGTTGCGCGCTCCCTGCTTCCGAAGGCGAAGACATAGCCGAGCGGCCCCCCGGCGAGCCGACCTCCCCGGAGCGCGTGGCCTGGATCGTCGGCCTCGAAAGCGATCCGGTTCGGCGCAACCTCCTGATCACCCAGTGCTACCACGACCTTTCGGCGGCGCTCGGGAAGCGCCTCGGCGCGGAGCACGCGAACTGGTGCACGTTCGCCACGTGGGCCTCACGCACCGCCGGACGCTTCATCCGCGACGAGGAGGTGCCCGCCGCCTTCCGCGACGTGCTCAACGGCTCGACGCACCTCGACCGTGGGATCGAGCGGGCCAATCTGGCGCTCGGCCGGTTCCACGCCGACGCGGCGATCCCCAAGGACGTCGTCCTCGACATCGCCCGTCGCATCGTCCACGAGGTAGGCGAGCTGATCACGCGGGGAAACCTTGCCGTCTTCAGCGAGCTCGGGCCGGTCTTCGCGCGCGCGATCGCCGCGCTCGACGAGGACGGGGACGGCGCTGCCCTGCGGCGCCTCGGCGAGACCCTGACAGAGGGCTCCAGCGACCGCGGCGGCCAGACGCGGCTTCGCCTCGCCCTCAACGGCTACGCGCGGGCGCGCTCCGAGCCGAGCCCGCACCGGCAGGCGGAGCTCATGCTCCTGGCGAACGCGCGCATCGGCCTGCACGAGCAGATCAGGCTTCAGCCCTTCATCGCCGGCTCGATCGAGGCGCCGGTCCGCCTCGCCCTGCTCGACCCGGCGGACGAGGCCGCGCGCCGCCTCCCGCGAGGGCTGCGGACGCTCTGCCGCGGCGCCCTACGGCTCGCCCTCCGCGACGCGTCCAAGGCGGCCGAGCGGCACTGGGAGGAGCTGTGCACGCGCGAGCTCATGACCCTCCAGCTGCCGGGCGAGACGCTCCTCCTCGGCCGGCAGCTCCCAGCCCCGAAGGGGCAGCCGCTCTACCCCGCGCTGCTCGATCCGATCGACGACCCCGAGACGCTGGACTTCCTGCGCCGGCAGGACGCCGACCACCCGGCGCCCCTGGGCGGCGCGGTCAACTGGACGGAGCTCGCCGACCGGATGCGCTACATCGTCGACCTGTTTCGGTCCCGCCAGCTGGACGCCGCGCTGCAGGGTGGGCCGTTCACGGAGGACCAGCAGCGGCAGCTCAACGCGGGCCTGCCCGTGACGGGACGGCTCTAAGTTCGCGCCGGAGGCTCCACGGGCGCTAGTCCCATCTCTGTAGCCGCAAGCGCAACCGTTATTTCACGGCTATCGCGGGACGTGAACTAGGCGGGCGGGGCGAGCCTGAGACCGCCGCCTGTGCCCGACTCGAGCACCTCGACCGTCCGCTCGTCGCCCGGCCGGCGCCACGACTCGCCGAGCTTCTCGTCCAGCGTCGCCTCGAGCTGACCGGTCACGGCAAGCTCCTGGACGATGTCCGCGCCGCCGACGAGCTCGCCGGCCACGAAGACCTGCGGGATCGTGGGCCAGTTCGAGAGCGCCGAGAGCTCCTCCCGGATGCTCGGGTCGGGCAGGACGTCGACCGTCGTGAAGCCGGCCCCGACGGACCGCAGCGCCTGCATCGCACGGTCGGAGTTCCCGCAGTAGGCCTGCTCGTGGGTCCCCTTGACGAAGGCGACCACGGGCTCCTGCTCGATCGTTTCCTTGATGCGCGCGCGGAGGTCGCTCATGCCTCTCCCCTCGTTGTGATTCGCAGCTCGTGAATGGTTCCGTCCTGGAGCGGCTGCGCCAGGGCGTCGTAGACGAGCCGGTGCTGCTCGACGAGCGAGAGCCCGCCGAAGTGCCCGTCCACCACGGTGACGTGGAAGTGATCGCCCCCACCGGTCCGGTCGACGACCGCCAGCTCGGCGGCGTCGGGAAAGGCCGTGCGGAGGAGCTCCTCGAGCCGCTCGCTCATTGCAATCGAAGATACCAGCCACGAACACCGCTACGATCCGGGGCGAGATGCGTCGTCTCATCGGGGTCACGTTCGTCTCGGCGCTGCTTGTCCTCGGCACGGCCGGGCCTGCAGCGGCGATCCCAGGCCCTGAAGCGAAGGAGTGGGCCGCGAAGATCGCGCGCCTCGGCCAGCGCCCGGCCGGCGGGCTGAACGAGCGCCGTGCCGGGGAGATCGTCCGCCGGCGCCTGGCCTCGCTCGGGTACGCGGTCAACATCCAGCGCTTCACGCTCCCGAACGGCCGAACCTCGCGGAACGTCGTCGGGCGCACGGCGGGCCCGGTGCGGGTCATCATCGTCGCCCACATGGACGGCGTCCACGGGACGCAGGCCGCGAACGACAACGCCTCCGGAGTCGGGGTGCTCCTGACGGTCGCCCGCTTCCTCGCCGGCGAGGACGGCGTGCTCGTGGCAGCGATGGGCGCCGAGGAGCGGATGGTCACCGGCTCGTCCTGGCACCTCGGCTCGCGGCGGCTGACGAGCGGCTTCAGCGCGGCGCAGAAGGCGGGCGTCCGCCTGGCGCTCTCGATCGACATGGTCGGGTTCGGGCCGACCCTCAACATCCGGGGGCTCGAGTCCAACGCGAACCGCTCGGCGCGCCGGCTGCTCAACTCCGCCCGCGCCCGCAACATCCGGGCCACCTACCTTCGAGACACCGGGCAGTCCGACCACGACGACCTCACCCGCGGCGGCATTCCTGCCGCCTGGATCGAATGGCGCTGGGATACGTGCTGGCACCAACCATGCGACCGGATCGACAGGCTCCGGCCGAACAAGCTCCGCGATGCCGGCCGCGTCGTGCTCGGCGCAGCGCGCGCAGTCGTCCAATAGCCCGCCTTTAGGCCACTTCGGGGGACTCGGAGAGCCCTACCCCGTTCGGGGGACGACAGGCTCACCCTCCCGTACCGATGATGCGACTGCCGCAATGAACGAAGACGCCGCGCGCATACCTGAGTTCGGGACAGGCCTCAAGGCCTGGCTCGACCGGTCAGACCACGCCCACGTTCGGCTCGAGACGCCCTCGTGCCGCGACCTCCTCCTGCTGTACGGGGACGACGTCGCTGTCGAGCGGCCGACGACCGAGCGCGTGCTCGTGGGCGGCGAACTCGCGAGGCGCGGCGCGCACGGCGCAGCCGCCGCGTAGCGCCATGTCCGGAGGTCTGACCGACAAGCTGAGGGGCTCCCTCGAGGGCTACCTCGCGCGCAGCGCTGCCGAGCTCGACGAACGCGGCGCCGAGCACGCCGATCGCGCTGCCGAGCTCGAGGCCGCGGCCGCCGAGCTCGAGGAAGCGGAGCGCGAGCTCGACGTGCGCACGCGCCGCCTCGAGGAGCTCGGGCCGATGCCGGCCCGGCTCGCCCGGGCAGTCGACGAGGTCCTGACGATCCTCGACGCCCGCGCGGGCAAGCTCGCTGACGAGACCGCTGCGCTGCAGGCGAAGCTCCGCGAGCTCACCGAGGCCGAGGCCGAGCTGGCGGCCCGCGAGCGGATGTTCACCGAGAAGACCGACCGCCTCCGGGTCGAGCAGCGACGGCTCGCGGACCGGGAGAAGGAGCTCGCCGAGTACCAGCGCGACCTCCTCGACCCCGATGCGGCGCTCGGCACCCAGTGGGTCGCCCAACGCGACCGCTCCTTCGCCGAGGCCGAGACCATCCTCGAGGAGCGGCGGCGCGAGCTCGACGCCCGCGAGCACGAGCTCGAGGAGCACCGCGTGCACGACGGCGCCGCCTTCCAGCTCCGCCAGGAGGAGCTCGACCGCGCGGAGCAGGAGCTGACCGAGCTGCGCGAACGGCTCGAGCGCCGCGAGGAGGAGCTGAACGCGTACGTCGCGCAGCTCCAGGGCGGCTTCAACCGCGGTTAGCTACAACTCAGGGATCGTCCGCCTCCTCGTACTCTCCTCGGCCGCCGCGCTCGCCGCGCTGAGCCTGGCCGCCCCAGCTTCCCCGGCGCCCATCGAGGACAAGCGCCTGCGCGGCGTCCGCACCTGGGCGATGGCGATCGGCACCGGGGCGCTCACCAATGTGATGCGGCGGCCGGGCGCGTTCGACCTCGTCGTCGTCGACGGCGAGGAGATCACGCGCGCCCAGGTCCTCCGGCTCCGCCGCCACGGCACCCTCGTGCTCGGCTACCTCTCCGTGGGCACGATCGAGAGCTATCGCTGGTGGTACTCCGCGGCCGAGCCATACAAGCTCGAGCTCTGGGGCGACTGGGGCGAGTGGTACGCCGACGTCTCGCGGCTGGGCTTTCGCGACCTGCTCGCGAATCGGGTCGCACCGGGGATGCTCAACAAGGGCCTCACCGGGCTCTTCCTGGACAACACCGACATGGTCGAGACGCATGCCGCGCAGCGCACCGGGATGCACCAGCTCGTCCGCCGGCTGTCGCGCCTCACCCACTCGCGCAACCGGCTCCTCTTCACGCAGAACGGCCAGTCGTCGCTGGGCACGACGCTGCGCTACTACGACGGTTGGAACCGCGAGGACGTGACGTATTCATACGACTTCGATACGGACCGCTACGTTCGGGTAGGTTCGGCCGAACGGCGCTCGGCGCTGGCGGCGGTGCGCAGGATCCGGGCCCGCGGCCTCCTCGTGACGACGATCGACTACCTCCCCGCGGGACGCCCCGGCGCGACCGCGGAAGCGCGCCGAAATGCCTGTCGCGCAGGCGCCCTGCCGTACGTCAGCAACATCGGGCTGACCCGCGTCCCGCCGCCGGCCGCCTGCTGAGCGGAACCTTCCGAAACCTTCCCAAGGGGCGCTCGAAAGGCCTGTCGCTGCCTGGAAACGGGTGGAGTGGCAGAACCTAGACTTGCCCGCCTCTCAGATGTAAACGAAGATTTAGCACGGCACCGGTCAATGCGGCCTCATTGCAGCCGGCGCCTCCGGAGAAATCCAGCGGTAGGAGGGGAGAGTTGCGGCGTACCTTCGCTTGTCTCGTTGCGGGACTGGCCCTGTTTCTCGTTCACGCGAGCGGCGCTTGGGCGGCTGACAAGACCCTGGACCTCAAGGTCCTGGTCATCTCGACCGGGAACGCGAGCGTCGATCCCGGGCTCGATCTCATGGACGATGTCCTCAACGAGGTCGGAGTCCCGTACGACGTCCTCGACTCCAGCACCGAGGTCATGACTCCGGGCCGACTCTCCGCAGGGGACCACGGCTTCTACAACGGCGTCATCCTCACCAACTCTGAGCTCTTCATGCCGGACGGGTCCGGCTCGGGCTTCAGCTCCCTCGAGTGGGACACCCTTCACGCCTTCGAGCGCGACTTCGGCGTGCGCGAGTCGATTCTCTCCGGCTTCCCCGCGACAAACCCCGGTCTGGGGCTCGACTACGGCATGACCGACATCATCGCGGGCAACGACTTTCAGGGCATCTGGCAGGCGCCGGCGGGCGGCACTGAGATCTTCGAGTACGTCAACGAGGCGAACCCGCTGCCGATCACCGACTTCGCGTTCGCCGGGCGCCCCTTCGTGATTTACGCCGGCGAGCCGCGCGACACGGGCGTCGGCCCCCACGTGCAACCGCTCCTCAACTGGCGGGACGATCTCTCGAAGACCTTCGTCTCCTATCTCCGCTACGACGACGGGCGCGAAGTGCTGCTTTCGACGATCTCGAACGCGTGGTTCCTGATCCACTCGCAGGTGCTCGCATACGAGTTCCTCAACTTCGCCACGAAGGGCGTCTTCATCGGCTCGCGCGAGGTCTACCTCGAGTCGCACGTGGACGACCTCTTCCTCGAGAACGAGCTCTGGGATCCGGCCGCAAACGCGGTCGACCTGAGCCGGACGTTCCGCATGGACGCGGCCTCGGTGCAGAATGCGCGGGTTTCGACCGACGCGCTGCGCGCCGAGCACCCGACGGCCGGAAGCTTCGCCCTCGACTTCGCCTTCAACGGCTCGGGCGCGGTGCCCACCTTCCGCGCTCCGCCCGACGCGCTGCTCGGCTCCGTGGCGGACACGTTCGTGCGCCAGAACGACCCGAACGAGAACTTCGGGACGAGGACCGAGGGCGAGGTCCGGACCCGGACCGGCGACTCCAGGCGCACGCTCCTCCGCTTCGACGTCTCCGCCTATGCGGGCGCGACCGCGGAGCGGGCGACGCTGACGCTCTTCACCGACGGCAGCGACGAGATCAACGCGAGGATCTGCGCGGTCACCAACGGATGGGACGAGGGCCGTGGCGGCTCGCAGAACGCGACGTGGGTCAACCGCAGGACGGGCATCCGCTGGACGGCCGCCGGCGGCGACTTCAACGCGTCGAGCTGCGTCCCGTTCCGCCTGCGCAACGAGCGCTACGTCTCGGTCGACATCACGCCGATCGTCGCCGGCTGGCTCGCCGGGGCGCCCAACAACGGCCTCATCATCGTCGGCACGACCTCCGGCTACGGCGAGGTGAGCCTGCGCGAGGACTCCACGAGCAGGCGCCCGAGCCTGCTTGTCAGGTTCGCGCCCGAGCTCGTCGACGACCCGAACGCGACTGCCGAGAGCGATCTGCGGCCCGTCGCCGACACCTTCCTGCGCCAGCAGGAGCAGATCTCGAACTTCGGCAACCGCACGAAGGGCGAGGTCAGGCTGCGGAGCGGCGACAACAGGCACACGCTCATGCGGTTCGACCTGGCCGGCATCACCGGCCCGGCGCAGAACGCGACGGTCACGCTCTGGACCGAGGGCAGTGAGGAACCGAACGCGAAAATCTGCCGGGTCACGAACTCCTGGGACGAGGGCACCGGGTCGATCCTTTCCGGCGCAACCTGGCTGACTCGCCGGGGGTTCACCGGCTGGTCGGCGAGCGGCGGTGACTTTGACGCCGCGAGCTGTGTCGGGTTCCGCCTGCCGAACCAGAACTACGTCTCGGTCGACGTCACGGGGATCGTCAACTCGTGGCTCGGCGGCACGAGCGCCAACAACGGCTTCATCATCGTCGGCACGACTTCAGGCTTCGGCACCGTCGGCCTGCGCGAGGACGCGGTCGCGAGGCGTCCGCTGTTGAGAGTCAACACGGGCAATGCCAACCTCGACGAGCTGACCACCGCGATCGTCCAAAACAAGGCCGCGTTCCGGTTCGTCAACCACACGTTCACGCACGAGGACATGGACGCGGGCGCGGGCTTCGCGGACTACAACTTCTCGCGCAGCGAGATCCTCCAGAACCGCGACACGTGGACGCGGCTGGGCCTGCCGGCCAGGGCGGAGAACGACTCCGTGCTGATCACGGGCGAGCACTCCGGCCTCCGTGACCGGCGCGGCAACCAGGACCCCGCCGACGACGTCAACTACCCGGCCGGCCTGAACACGCAGCTGATGCAGGCGGCGCAGGACGCCGGGGTACGCTACCTGGCCTCCGACGCGTCGCACCCGACGCAGGCCGCGGAACAGGTCGTCCCGGGCTTCAACCTCCTGCTGCTCCCGCGCTACCCGACGGCCGTCTTCTACAACGCCTCGACGCCCGCCGAGAACACCGACGAGTACAACTACATCCACCACGAGCGCTACCTCGAGGCCGGGCAGGATCCCTGCACCATCCCCGGGGCGATCTGCTCGCCGCGGACGTACGACCAGATCCTCGCGGCCGAGGCGGACACGACGCTGCGGCACATGCTGAGCTACAAGGCCTGGCCGCACTTCTTCCACCAGTCCAACCTCCGCAACTACGGCGGCACCGGCTCGACGCTCATGTTCGACTGGCTCGAGGCCGTGTTCGACCGCTACGAGACGCTGATGGTCCTCCCGGTCCGGAGCCTCCCGTACTACGAGATCGGCAAGCGCACCGAGCAGCGCCTGGCCGCTCGGGGCGCGGGCGTCCGCGGGACGATCAACCTGACCACGAACCTCGTCACGCTCCTCTCCGACAGCCCCGCGACCGCGTCGGTCACGGGCGTCGCCGGCGGTCAGCAGTACGGCGGTCAGAGCATCAGGTCAGTGGCCTTCGGCCCCGCCGCGCAGGAGTTCGCGGTCGAGCGGTCGCTGGGTCAGTAGCAGCGGCGGGGGGAGCAGCGCCTTGCGCGTCGCACTGGTCACCGAGGGCACCTACCCCTTCGAGCGGGGCGGGGTCGCGACGTGGTGCGAGCAGCTGATCACCGGGCTGCCCGACCACGAGTTCGACGTCGTCGCCATCGTCGCCCACCCGTTCCAGCGCGTGGCCTACACGCTTCCGCCGAACGTGCGGAAGATGCGCCCGGTTCCGCTCTGGGGGATCCTCTCGTACGTCGACGAGCGGCTCGACCTGACGGGCAAGGAGCGGCGGGCACGCCGGCGGCGGACGGATGCCGCCGAGGTGGAGTCCGCGTTCGTGCCGGCGTGGGCGCGTCTGACGCGCCAGATGCTGAGCGACGATCCGTCGCCCGACGAGCTGCTCGAGACGTTCCTCGAGCTCGCGGACTTCCTCGAGAGCCACGACCCGGACAAGACCTTCGCGTGCAGGGCCGTCTGGCAGTCCTTCGCCGACGAGTGGTCGGCGGCGGCTCCGGCGCACGCGCGCCCGACCCTTCGAGACGTGATCGAGGTCCTGCACGTCCTGCGCCGCCTGCTCTCGGTGCTGGCGCTCCCGCCGCTCGAGGCGGACATCGTGCACGGCACCGCCGCAGGCGTCTCCTCACTCCTCGGCGTGGTCACGAAGGCGCGCAAGGGGACGCGCTTCGTGCTCACCGAGCACGGCGTGTTCGTCCGCGAGGCATTCATCGCGCAGGCGAAGCCGTCCGTCTCGAGCGCGGTGCGCCACGTGCTCGGCCGCTTCGCGGTCGGGACCGCGATGGCCGCGTTCAAGGCCGCCGACGAGGTGTTGCCCGTCGCCGAGTTCAACAAGCGCTGGGAGGTCGCGCTCGCGACCGATCCCGCGAAGATCCGCGTCGTCTACAACGGCGTCGACCCGGTCACGCACCGGCCCTCGCCGTACCCGACCGGCCGCCCGACCCTGGTCTCGGTCGGCCGGATCGACCCCTTGAAGGATCTGAAGACGATGATCGAGGCGGCGGCGGTCGTCCACGCCGAGCGGCCCGACGTCCTCGTCGACATCTACGGCCCGGTTCCGAACGGCAACGAGCCCTACTACCAGGAGCTGCTCGAGCTGCGCGAGACCCTCGGCCTCGAGGAGACGGTCCGCTTCATGGGCCCGACGACCGACGTCGCGGCCGCGTACGGGACCGGCCACATCGTCCTCGTCACGTCCATCTCGGAGGGCTTCCCGTTCGCGGTCGTCGAGGCGATGATGAACGCGCGGCCCGTGGTCGCCACGGGCATCGGCGGCATCCCCGAAGCGCTCGGGGACACGGGGCTGATCGTCGAGGCGCGCAGCCCCGACCAGGTGGGGCTCGCCTGCCTCGGGCTCCTCCGCGACCTCGAGAAGGCCGAGCAGCTCGGCGTGGACGCCCGCGCCCGCGCGCTCGACAACTTCACGATGGCGCGCTTCCTCTTCTCGTACCGGCAGATCTACGCGAGGGCGCGGGCATGACCCCGAGCGAGGCGCTCGCCCGCGTCGTCAGCCTCCGCCAGGCGGACGGGCCGTCCGTCGGCCTGCCGCCGTTCGACCCCGAGCACGAGAAGCTCGCAGAGACCTCGACCAACGCGCTCGAGCTCGCCGCGCTGCTCGAAGCCGGGGGGATCACCGATCGCCGCGTCCAGGAGGACTACGGGTACGAGAACGTCTTCGCCTACGCGCGCGAGCTCTTCGCCGAGACCGAGCGCCGTGCGACCGTCGCCGTGCGGCCCGAGTCGGACATCACGTTCACGCCGGCGCGTTCGACCGCGCGCCTCGCCCCCATCCTGACGGTGCTCTTCCTCCAGGCCATCCTCGGCGACCAGCTGGCGAACCTGAGCCGGGGCGAGCTGGCAGCGGCGCTCGTCATACCGATGCTCGGCAGCGCCGTCGTGCTCGCGCCAGCGGGCTACCTGGGCAGCCGCTATGTCGTCTGCGGCTACATGCGGCCCGGTGCGGTCGCGGCCCTGCGGCTCCTCTGGGTCGGCACCGCGCTCCTCGCGCTCGCGGTGGTCGGCGGGACGATCGCGGCCTCCGGGCTGGGCATGCTCGGCTCCGAATGGGGCTTCGCCACCGTCGGGCTCGTGTCGGCAGCGCTCTGGGCGCTCGTCAGCCTTCTCCTCACGCTGGAGAAGGAGCTGCACGTCCATGGTGCGGTGATCGCGGCGCTCGGCGTCGGGATCCTCGTGACCTCGTTCACGGGCGTGACCGTGGGCACGGCGGCGGGCGCGATCGCCTTCGCCGCCTGCGGCACGTTCGCGGTCGCCATCGCACTCCTGCGCAGCCCGCCGATGTCGACGCGCGTGCCTCCCCTGCGGCGCCAGATGCGGAGCCTCTTCCCGGCGGCGTTCTACGGCGTTCTCGGCCCCGTGATCGTGCTCGCCGACTGGCCCGCCGCCCATCTGCTGGGCGTCAACCGCACCGGCCTGCTCGTGCTGACGACCGCCGCCACCTTCGCGGTCGTCGCCGCCGTCCTGTTCTATGAGCTCTCGCTCGCCAGGCTCCAGCGCAGCGCCGAAGAGGTCCTGTCCCACACGAACGTCGACTCAGAGGATGCGCTGGCCGCCTGGACGGGCTCGGAGCTCGGCCTGCGGCGGCGTCTCGCCGTCGTCGGCGTGGTCGGAGTTGTCGCCCTCGTTGTCGGTATCGCAGCCCTGCTCGCCGGTTACACCGGGAGCCTCAGCTGGAACGACGCGGGCTTCCTGGCGATGAGCGTCGCCGGCTATGCCGCGGTTGGCGTCCTGCACGGAGAGCTCCTCGTCCTCGTCTGGCTCGGGCGACCGGGCCCCGCCGTGGGCATCCAGGCCGTCGTGGCGGCCTTCGCGGTCGGCGCCTCGTTCCCGCTCACCGCGCTGCTCGGCGTGTGGGCGGGCCCCGCCGTCTTCCTGATCATCTGCCCGGTCGGCATCGTGCTCACCCGCGCCGTCACGTCCCGGGCGGTCGCGGACGGCGCGTACTCGTTCTACCGCGCGGCCTTCTAGAGGGGTTGACGGAACGTCGCTCGTCGCCGGCGCGTGATGGTCGTTCCGAGGCAAGGACGCAGGGAGCGTTCGTAGCTGGAGGCTACGGGCGCGACTGAGGACGCGGCATCGGGGCGAGCAGCGCGGCCCGGCGGCACAGCTGCGTTTCGTTGAGCCCTCGCTCTAAGGTACGCGGGGATGCCCCGCGCGCCTCTTCCTCCCGAGCTCCAGCGCTTCGTCGAGAAGCCGCGCCACGCCGTCGTCGGAACGGTGCGCGAGGACTCGGCGCCCGTGACGACGCCCTGCTGGTACGGCGTTGATCCGGACGGGCGCCTCTTCATCTCGATGGGGGACGACAGCCACAGGCTCCGCCACGTCCAGGCGAATCCGCGCGTGGCGCTCACGATCCTCGGAGACAACTGGTACTCGCACGTGTCCATCCTCGGCCGTGCCGTCGAGCTTCGGCCGGATCCCGACCTGGCCGACATCGACGAGCTGTCGCAGCGCTACGAGGGGGAGCCGTACGAGGACCGCGACTACCGGGGCGTGACCGCCTTCGTCGAGATCGAGCACTGGCACACGTGGGGCGATCCGGCGGCCGAGGCCTGAGCGCTCACTCGCGCGCCTCCTCGCCGCTGCATGGCGCGAGACGGAACGAGTCGCCCCGCTCCTCGCCGCAGATCCACTCCCCGTCGTTGGCGGGATTCTTGTAGCGCCCCTGGAACGAGGGCCCGCGCGGCGCCTGCGAAAGGTCGCAGTACGCGCCGGCGAGGATGCACTCCTGCGAGCCCCAGTGCCCCGGGAAGGCGTTCCAGAGCGCCGGCTCTCCTTGCTCGCCGATGGGCATCGGTTTCAGGCAGCCGTCGCAGCTCTCGTTGTGCGACCAGGGCAGGCCGCCGTCGTAGCGCGCCTCCGGCAGGCCTCCGACCTCCTGGCTGCAGCTGCTCGAGAAGCACGCGTCCGGGTAGGAGGCGTGACTGTTGCGCGCGACGAAGACGACAGGCCGCACGCCGTTCTCCTCCACGGCGGGAAAGACGAAGCTGTCCCAGATCTCGGCCAGCGCCTCGGCTCGCGGGCGCTGGAGGCTTTCCCACGCGCGCTCGAGCGTCCGCTCCCACGAGTACGAGAGCAGATGGGCGTGCTGCGCGTAGCGCACGGCCGTCGGCCCCCACAGCTCGCCGCCGACGTCCACGCACGACTCCGAGGCCTCCTCGCACTGCGCGAGGACGACGGTGATCCCCTCCCAGTCGCCCGCATGCTCCTGGCATGTGAAGGGCGGCGTCCGGAAGCCGGGCCCGCAGAAGACCTTGTCGGCGACCGGGGACGGGTTGCGCGAGTAGAACCACCAGTAGTCCACGAAGACGCGGTCCTCCCCGCGGACGACGTGGTAGTAGTAGGCGCTCTCGTCTCCCCCGCCCCGCGGGGGCGTTCCGGAGTCGTCGATGTCCAGGTAGTCGAAGCTCTGGTCGATCTCCTCCGCGTTCTCGATGTCCGGGCAGTTGTCGGTGATCAGGTACTTGCGGCACATGTTGATCCGGTTGGCGGCGATCGCGTCGTCGATGTCGAGCGGGTAGCGCCGCTCGCCCGAGTCGAAGAAAAGCAGCGGCCGGAATGCCGCCGCGAGCTGGGCGTCCGAGCCCTCGGCGGCCGCCCGCGGGACCGGGATCGCCTCGGGCACCAGGTCCTCGGGCGTCAGCGGCTTCTGGAAGAGCAGGAAGAGGATGAGAGCCCCGACCCCGACGAGGGTGACCTTCCAGAGGGCCGGCGCCGTCTTCGGCCGGCCCTTGTAACGGCTCGTGAACACGAGGACGGTCGCCACCAGGAGCGGGACGAAGAGGAAGACCAGCCCGGCCAGCCAGTTGACGAGGGTGATCGGCACGCCGACGAGAACGAACATCGTCGCGGCGAGCGCCCGCGGGAGGGCCGCGACGTCCTCCTCTTCCCTGAGCAGGAAGACGAGGAGCCGCCCGAGGATCCAGAAGGCCAGCGTCGTGATGACGAGCGCGAAGGCGAGGTCGCCCCAGAGCCCGCCGCCCCGGAGCATCCAGTTGACGAGGAGCAGGAACGCGATGGCGATCAGGAGCGAGACGACGAAGGCGCCCATGCGCAGGGCACGCCCACGGTCGGGGAGGCCGTGCATCCATGCGAGAGCGCCGTCCCATTGCGCCCGGATCCACTTCTTCAGCCGCACGAACGAAGTCTCGTCCTGCGGGCGGACGGCGGCACGGGCGACACTAGGAGCGGGCGGGCTCGAGGAAGATCAGCTGCTCGGCGACCGCTCCGAGCCTGGGCTCGGCGCGGACGAAATCGAGGAGATCGTCCGACGCCTCGGCTTCGAGATCGAGCTCATCGAGCTTCGCGGCCAGCGCGCCGAGCTCGCCGGCCTGCTCCAGCTGCGTCAGCTTGTCCGGCCTCGCGACCAGCCCTCGAACGAGCTCGGGCCACCGCTCCTCCAGCACGACCCATTTTCCGAGGTGACGAGGAGTGAGCCCGGAGTCGGCGCCGAGCATGTCGCGTCGAATGCCGACGTACAGCCGGAGTCTCAGGTGATTCATCATGCGCTTCGCACTCCTGGGAATCAGCGGCAGGAAGTGGACGATCTCGGCCTCGGCTTCGTCCTTCAGCGGCGACTCGTGAGTGAAGTAGCGGGCGACTCGGTCTGCGACGAGCTTCGCCTCGGGAGAGTCGTCCGCGATCTTGTTCTCATAGTTGACGAGAAACTCGACCGAGGCCGGGTCGGCCGATTCGTTCTTCGCATGCTTCGTAATCGACTCGTCGATCGCCCGCAGGCGCCGTGCAGCCCGACGAGACTGGATCGATTTGAACCCGCGGACTCCGAGTCGGATTGCCGCCTTACCGACCGCGCCGACGAGGAAAAGGGCCACCACGGCGCCGAAGAAGCCGGACAAGAACGCGCTTCCCCGATCGTCGCTCGCCGCCGGCGGGTTGATCGCGAAGTAGATACCGGCGATCAGCGGAATCACGAGCCCGAGCACCGGCAAGCCGATGTCGACGAATCGACCGAGGCGACCGCGCTCCCGCGGAGGCGCCGCACCGAGTGCGCCGTGAAGAGCCGGCTCCGATCGGGCCTCCGAGACCAGCATCTCGCGCACGCGCTCCTCCGTCGCCGGTGGTAGGTCGAACTGGATCTGCACGATCTTCTGGAGGTAGAGCCGGCCGTACGCACCCGGCGCATGCCCCGGCTCGTCGTCGCCGGACTCGAGCTGCCGGTACTTCAGCTCAGCTGAGGAGGCAACGACTCGCATGTCGGCGATCAGCACGGTCACGACGTCCGGGTGGGCGAGCAGGTTGCCGGCCGCCTCGCAGACCTCGAGCGCCCGTGGCGGACGGCAGCGTTCGAGATCGTCGACAAAGACCACTAGCTTGCGGCGCCCGCGCGTGGCGTCGCGGATCAGGCGACCGAGCTCGTCGCTCACCTCCTTCATTGAGCCTCGGGCCGCCTCCGAGCCCGGGTCGTCGATGAAATGCGCGGCTCGCTCCGCCGCGGCGAGGACGTACTTCCAGACAGCGAGAACCACCGCCAGGAAGAATGCGATCGCTCCGACGCGGGCGCCGAACGCCGCGTCGAGATCCGCCCCCGGCTGGTCCTCGAACAGGCTGCGCACCGGGGGGACGAACGCGAGCCCGACCGCGACGGCCAGCGTGGCCAGGCCGATCAAGACCCGACGCCGCCAACGATCGCGAGGAGACAGCATCGCAGCCGGGAGGGGCAGACGGAGGCGCCGCCACCACGACCGCTCACGGTCGACGGTGCGCGCCACGTCGGCCGCGAACGCGGCGCCGAGGTGGGTCGCATCGTCGTGCGCCCAGGCGTTGAACCAGCACACGATGTGCGGGGGCTGGCCCCACTCCCTCCGCCACTGGGCAAGCCGGTAGGCAACGAGCCGCGCCAGCGACGTCTTGCCCGCGCCCCACGGCGCGCTGAGCGCGATCGTCAGCGGCGTGTGCGTGCCCGGATGGTCGATCAGCTCGGCGAGCGCCTGGGCGTAGACCGTGAAGCCGAGTCGATCCTCCCGCTCGTCGTCGAGCGGACGGTCGGCGAGCATGCGCAACGACGGCGGGGCGAGCCCGGAAACGAGGTCCTCGGGCCCTGCCGATGGTCCCTGCTTGACGGCCGACGAGGCCTTGACCGCGTCTTGTGCCACGGCGTCCTCGTGCCGAGTGTGGCGAGCGGTCTGTACTAAGTCAATCGTCGGTCGGGAGAGACGCCGGGCGATTCCGCTTCCAGGTCACCCCGGCGAGCAGGCCGATCACCAGCGTGGGCACGGCCGTCATCACGCGATAGACGAGCACCGCAGCGACGACTTCCACCTGGTCGCCCCCGAAGCCCACGAGCGCTGTCGTGAGCCCCAGCTCGACGACCCCGAGCCCGCCTGGTGTGATCGGGATCGAGCCGAGGAGTCGTACGAGGGACCAGGCGGCAAAGGCTTCGACCGCGCTCACCTCGCTCCCGGAGACACCGAGAACGCGGAGTGAGACCAGCAGGACGAGAAAGACGGTGAGCTGCCCGGCGAGCGTCGCCAGCGTGAGCACGTGCCAGCGAGCTCCGAGGAGCCGATTCGTCCGGGCGCGAAAGTAGACGAACGCCTGCCCGTCCCAGCCCACCGGCTCCTTTCGGATCAAGCGCAGCCCCCGGGAGACGATCCGGGCCGCGAGGTCGCCGATCCGGCGCGCGAGCCGGGGACTGCTCAGGCCGGCCGCGAAGCCCGCCACGACGACGACGAGGATCGCGAGGCCGACGGCGGCGACCGTGTCGAGGGCGGTGTGAGCGTCGCCGCTCAGGGCCAGGAGCGCGAGCGCGACCGTCGGGAAGGCCAGCATCGCGAGCTGGTTCCAGACACCGGTCACCGCCACCGCCAGGCCGACCGCCGAGCTCGCGAAGCCCCAGGCGCGGAGCATCGCGAACGACAGTGCCATCCCGACGGCGATCCCTGCAGGAGCGACGTAGGTCGATGCCGTCGAGGCCTGGGTGACGACAAACGCCTGGCGGAAGCGGAGGCCCGGCAGCGCCGCCATCCAGGGCGGCGCGAACGTGACGAGGTTCAGCAGCGTTGCTCCGACCAGGAGAGCGACATCCGTCCACGACAGCGTCTTCACGGCGCCCCAGACATCCCGGTAGTCGGCGATGCGCGGGAGGACGAAGAAGAAGGTCGCTACGACGACGGCAACAGCGACGCCGCCCCCGAGGACGTGCCGCTTCGAGACTCTCCTTCGGAGGTCGCCCGCCATCCGCCGGATTGTGAGCGACCGACGTCGTCCATGCGCTCGGCGACTGTCCCATGCTGGGACACTTTCGGTCGTCCACTGCGGCCAGAGGCCGCCAACAGCGATTCGGGAGGCTCGACATGGATCCGTTCATCGGTGAGATCCGACTCGTTCCCTTCAACTTCGCTCCCAAGGGCTGGGCGATCTGCGCAGGCCAGATGCTGCCGATCAACCAGAATCAGGCGCTCTTCGCCCTGCTCGGGACGACGTACGGCGGAGACGGACGGACGACGTTCGCCCTCCCTGACCTGCGCGGACGCATTCCGATCGGCGCCGGCCAGCCCCCCGACGGATCGGACTACCCGCTCGGAGCGACGGGCGGCCAGGAAACGGTCGAGCTGACCACGGGCCAGCTTCCGGGACACTCCCACCCCGTCAACGCCAGCAGCGCCGCCGCCACGTCGAAGAGCCCGGCGACGGCCTATCCAGCCGGCGGAGGCGCCTACGCCGGGCAACGAAACGTCCGCATGAAAGCCGCGATGATCGGCCTGACGGGCGGCGGCGAGGGACACGAGAACCGGCAGCCCTACCTGAGCCTGAACTACATCATCGCGCTTCAGGGGATCTTCCCCGCGCAGAGCTGACCAGAAAAGACCTGTAACCGATTGCCTCGACCTAGGCGGCTTCGCCGCCCCGTCGAGGCGGAAGCGGACGACGGGGCTCGAACCCGCGACCCTTGGCTTGGGAAGCCAATGCTCTACCAGCTGAGCTACGTCCGCCTGAGGGCGCCAACGATACCACCGGGCCCTCGCAGGCCCGACTGTCGGAATGACTCGTCGGGGGGATGGTCGAACGCCGAGCCGTTGACGACGATGTGACCATAACTCGGACTGAGCGGCGCGGCCTCCGCTTAACGTCCGCAGGAGGTGTCGCAGTGACCGCACGACAGGCGATCCGCCGTGAAGCAGGACAGACGATGGCCGAGTACGCCGTCATTCTCGGGGTCATCACCCCCGTCCTCGTGCTGCTCTTCACGTCGCTTCTCGACCCGATCGTCGATCGCATCACGACGCTCATCGGGTTCCTGACCTAGCCCTCGAGCCTGGCAGCAACCGAAGGGGCCCGGTCGCCCGGGCCCCTTCGTTCAGGGTGATGGAATACTTCTTCCCAGAGAACCTGGGAAGGAGCTGGTGATGGCGAAGGAAACGCTGGAAGCGACCGCGAACGCGCTTGTTGCCCCGGGGAAGGGCATCCTGGCCGCGGACGAGAGCACGGGGACGATCGAGAAGCGCCTCAAGTCGATCGAGGTCGAGTCCACCGAGGACAAGCGCAGGGATTACCGGGAGATGCTCTTCACGACGGCCGGCCTGGGCGACCACATCTCCGGCGTCATTCTCTACGACGAGACCATCCGCCAGTCGGGCAAGGACGGCGTGCCGTTCACGAAGGTGCTCGAGGACGCGGGCGTCATCCCCGGCATCAAGGTCGACAAAGGCGCGAAGCCGCTGGCCGGCGCCGAGGGCGAGACGGTCACCGAGGGCCTCGACGGCCTGCGCGAGCGCCTCGACGAGTACCGCGAGATGGGCGCCAAGTTCACCAAGTGGCGCGCCGTCATCACCATCGACGGCGAGAAGAAGCCGAGCGCGTACTGCATCCACGTCAACGCGCACGCGCTGGCGCGCTACGCCGTCCTCTCGCAGGAGGCCGGGCTCGTCCCGATCGTCGAGCCCGAGGTCCTGATGGACGGCGACCACACCATCGAGCGCTGCTACGAGGTGACGGAGGCGACGCTCGAGGCGGTCTTCAACGAGCTCTTCTCCCAGCGCGTCGTCTACGAGGGGATGCTTCTCAAGCCGAACATGGTCGTCTCCGGCAAGGACTGCTCGCAGCAGGCAAGCCCGGACGAGGTCGCCGACGCAACGATCCGCTGCTTCCGCACCGTCGTCCCTGCGGCCGTGCCGGGGATCGTGTTCCTCTCGGGCGGCCAGTCCGACGAACAGGCGACGGCGAACCTGAACGCGATGAACGCCAAGGGGCACGCATCCCTGGCAGCTCTCCTTCTCCTACGGACGCGCTCTCCAGGCGCCGTCCCTGAAGGCCTGGCGCGGCGACGACGCCAATGTCCAGGCCGGGCAGGACGCGCTGGCGCACCGCGCGCGCATGAACGGCGCCGCGCGCGACGGGAGCTACACGCCCGACATGGAGAAGGTCCCGGTCGGCGCCTAGGTTTCAGGAGGGCTCGACGGAACGCGACGATGCCGTCGGGCCGCGCTCCGCCAATCCCTCGCCTAGCGGTACTCGCGGCCCGAGAAGCGCTCGAGCTTGTCCAGCGCATGCTGCGCCTCGATGCGGCGCACCGTGCCGGAGCGTGAGCGCATGACGATGGAGTCGGTCATCGCGCCTCCCGGCGTGAAGCGGACGCCCCGCAGGAGCGCGCCGTCGGTGACGCCCGTCGCCGCGACGAAGACGTTGTCGCCGCCTACGAGGTCGTCGGTCGTGAGCACGCGCTCGGGGTCGTAGCCGGCGTCGACGAGGCTCTGCCGCTCCTCGTCGGTCCGCGGCCAGAGGCGGCCCTGGACGACGCCGCCCAGCGACTTGACCGCTGCGGCTGCGATGACGCCTTCCGGCGTCCCGCCGATCCCCATCATCAGGTCGACGCCGGTGCCCGGCCGCGCGGCCGCGATCGCGGGCGCGACGTCGCCGTCCGTGATGAGGTTCACCTTGGCGCCCGCCTCGCGGACGCTCTCGATGATCCCCTGGTTGCGCTCGCGGTCGAGGATGACGACGGCGATCTCGCTCGGCCGCACGCCCTTCGCCTTCGCCGCGGCCTGGACGTTCTCACCGGGCGAGGCGTTGATCGAGAGCACGTCTGCGACCCCCTCACCGCCCACGAGCTTGTCCATGTAGACGGCCGCGCCGGGGAAGAACATCGTCCCCCGCTCGGCGACCGCGATGACGGCGATCGCATTCGGCTGGCCGACCGACGTCAGTCGCGTGCCCTCGAGCGGGTCGACGGCGACGTCCACCTCGGGCGCCTGGCCGTTGCCGACCTCCTCACCGTTGTAGAGCATCGGCGCCTCGTCCTTCTCCCCCTCGCCGATGACGACGACGCCGCTCATGGAGACGGTGTCGAGCATCGCCCGCATCGCGTCGACGGCCGCCTGGTCGGCGGCGTTCTTGTCGCCCCTGCCGATCCAGCGGCCGGTGCCGAGGGCTGCGGCCTCGGTCACGCGGACAAGCTCGAGGGCGAGGTTCCGGTCGGGAACGGAGCCGTCGGCCATGACCGGAGCATCCTACGACACCCCCCGATTAGGATCTCGGCCACCGACCGAAGGGAGCGGCGCTGACTCTCAGCCAGCTGGCCGTGACGGTGACGGTTCTCGCCGTGCTCGGCCTCGTGGCGAGCCGCTTCGGGCTTTCCGCCATCCCCGCGTACCTCCTGGCCGGGCTCCTGCTCGGCCCGAACGAGCCGGAGGCGCTCGCGATCATCGAGCCGTCGGAGGTGACCGAGTTCGTCGCCGAGCTCGGCGTCATCTTCCTGCTCTTCTTCCTCGGCCTCGAGTTCACGCTGGAGCGGTTCAGACGCAGCAGCATGCATCTCGGGATCGGGGGAACGATCGACTTCGTCGTCAACGCCGGCCTCGGCCTGGTCGTGGGCGTGGTGGCGTTCGGGTTCACGTTCCCGGCGATCATCCTCGCCGGGGCGATCTACGTCTCCTCGTCGGCCGTGGCCGTCAAGGGGCTGATCGACTTCCGGCGGCTGGCCGACGACGAGACCGACCTCGTCCTCGCCATCCTGATCGTCGAGGACATCGTGATCGCCTTCGTCCTCGCCTTCGCGGGCGGGGGCGGCGGCGAGCTCGCGGAGACACTCGAGCTCGCCGCCAAGGCGATCGGCTTCATCGCCGCGTCCCTGGCCGCCTCGCGCTGGCTCGCGCGGCCGATCGACCGGCTGCTGGACTGGATGCCGCGCGAGTTCTTCCTCCTCTTCACCTTCGCGCTCCTGATCGGGATGAGCGCACTCGCCCACGAGCTGGGGCTCTCCGAGGCGATCGGCGCGCTCATGGCGGGGATCATCCTCTCGGAGACCTCCGTGCGGACCGAGATCGAGGAGGGCTTCCTCAGCTTCCGCGATGTCTTCGCCGCCCTCTTCTTCTTCGTCTTCGGCCTCTCGATCGACGTGGACGCGCTCGGGTCGATCGGCTGGCTGATCGGGCTCGCCGTCGTCCTGACCGTCGTCGGCAAGGTCGGAGGGACGTACGCCGCCGGGAGGGTGGGCGGCTTCACCCGGCGGCAGAGCTTCAACGCCAGCTCGGCGATGGTCGCGCACGGCGAGTTCACCGTCATCCTGGCCCAGGTCGCGCAGACGAACGCGGCCCTCGGGGCATCGGCCCGACGCGACCTGGTCGCGTTCTCCGGCCTCTACGTGCTGGCCACGTCGCTCGTCGGCGTCGTGCTCATGAAGGAGTCGAAACGCATAGGGCGCAGGCTCTTCCCGACGCCGCCTAGACTGAATCCCGAAGGAGGGACAGATGGCCCGCGAGCTCCGTGAGACGCGCCTCCCAGGCGTCGGCGTCAAATACACGGCCTTCACCGCGCATGGGGGCCGGCTCACCGTGATCCTCCACAACGAGGGCCAGCGCGAGATCTACTGGTTTCGGCGCTCGGACGACGAGGAGCCGACCGCGGTCATCCAGCTCGAGGACGACGAGGCGCGCCAGCTCGGCGCGATCATCGGCGGGGCCTACGAGCGCCCGAAGATCGTCGAGGAGCTCGAGATGGCCTTCGGCGAGCTCGCCATCGAGTGGGTGACCGTTCCCGACGCCAGCCCCGCGATCGGGAAGACACTGGCGGAGTGCGGCTTCCGGCAGCGCACGGGCATCACGATCATCGCCATCCTGCGCGAGCCCGAGCCGGTCGCGGGGGCGCAGCCGAACGATGTGATCCAGCAGGGCGACACGCTCGTCACCGTCGGCAAGCTCGGCCAGTACCCGGCCTTCCGCAAGCTCCTCGCCGAGGGGCCTTTCTAGCCCGCGCCGACGGACTCGACAGCGAGGATGTTGCCGTCCGGGTCCCGGCACCATGCCGCGCGGACGTCGCCGATGGTCGCGATCCCGTTCTCCGTCCTCATGTCCGGCAGGTCGTATTCCTCGAAGACGACGCCGCGCTCCCGGAGCGTCGCGACGGCCTCCTCGATGTTCTCGACTCGGAACCCGGCGACGGTATGCCGGCTCTGCCCCGCCCCCACGCTCTCGTAGACGAGCAGCGTGCCGTCGGCGGCCTCGAACTCGGCCTCCCGGTTCTCGGGCAGGTCGCTGCGGCGCTCCTTCAGCCTGAGCCCGAGCGTGTCGCCGTAGAAGCGGACGGCGGCGTCGACGTCCGAGACGGGGACGACGGCCGCGATACGCGCCTGCGCCAGCATTGCGCACCTCCTCTGCGTGTTGGCCCTGCGAGCATACGCCGAGGGCGGCCCGGAGGCCGCCCTCGTGATCACGGGAAGTGCCGCAGCTACGAGACGTAGACGGGCTCGAGCTCGCGGGTGGCCTCGTGCGTGGGCCGGAAGCCGACGAGCTTGCCGAGCACGGCGCCGCTGACGAGCGCGGCCCTCTGCGCGAAGGCGGGGACGTACGGGAGGCGGACGTCGTCGAAGTGCGCGTTCGCGATGACGGCGAGGCGGAGCGGGCTCGGCATGCCCTTCCTGTTCGTCCTGCCGTCGGCGGCGAGCGAAAACATCGTCTCGAGGAAGCGCTCGAACTGGAGCGCCGGGCGGACCTCGCAGCGGAAGCGGGCGACGCCCTCGCCGGCGTTGCGGAAGCTGTGGACCGTGCCGGCCTCGACCGTGACGACCTCGCCGGGCCCTGCGACGACCTTCTTGCGCCCGTGGCGGAACTCGAGCGTGCCCTCGAGCACCTCGAAGCGCTCGCTCTGGTACGGGTGGACGTGTGCGGCGGCGACGGCGCCGTCAGGCTGCACTGCGACCTCGATCTCGACGAGCTCGCCGTCCGTCTCGGCGGCGGTCTGGAGGAAGCGGATCGTCTCGCCCGTGACGGGGTTCTCGAGCGTCTTGCCGGCGCGGATGGAGGTAGGCATGGAGTTCATTTCGGGGGGTCTCCTTGAGGCTCGGGTTGAAGTGAACTGAACCTTGAGGGAGCGCGGGTCGCCCTCACACGGGGGCAACTCGTCTCTATGCCTGAGGAGAACCGGTGTCCGAAGCGTGCGGTTATCCGCACGCCGGGGAGCTACATCCGCTCGGGCGCCTCGACCCCGACGAGGTCGAGACTGCGCGCGATCACGGCCTTCACCGCGGTCACGAGCGCAAGCCGGAAGGCCTGGGCGTCGCTCTCGAGCACGCGGTGATGGTGGTAGAAGCGGTGGAAGTCGTCCGCGAGGCGGATGGCGTACGTGGGCAGCGCCTGCGGGCTGCGGCGCTCGGCCGCCTCCGCGACGACCCCCGGGAACTCGGCGAGCCGCTTGACGAGGTCCCGCTCCTCAGGCGCCAGCTCGGGCGGCGCCTCAGCAGACGGCCCCGCCCCCTCCGCCCGGTTGAGGATCCCGGAAATGCGCGCGTGCGCGTACTGCACGTAGTAGACCGGGTTCTTCTCGCTCTTCTCGCGCGCGAGGTCGACGTCGATCGTGATCGCCTGGTCGGGGCCTCGGTTGGCGAGATACCAGCGCGCGGCGTCCACGCCGACCTCGTCGACGAACTCGTCGAGGGTGACGACGTCGCCGCGGCGCTTCGACATCTTCACGACGTCCCCGCCCCGCGTCAGGTGCACCAGCTGGTAGAGGATCACCTCGACGCGCTCGGGGTCGTACCCAAGCATCTGCGCAACCACCCGGTACCAGCCGCGGACGCCGTGGTGGTCGGCGCCGAGGACGTAGATCGCGCGGTCGAACCCCCGCTCGAGCTTGTCGCGCAGGTAGACGATGTCGGCGGCCTCGTAGGTCGGCAGGCCGCCGCGCTCGGCCGAGCGGATCAGCACCCTGTCCTTCTCGTCGCCGAACGCGGTCGAGCGGATCCAGAGCGCACCGTCGTGCTCGTAGGTGTCGAGCCGGCCGAGCAGCTCGGGGAGATGGGAGGCGAGCTCGCTCTGGAGCGCCCAGGAGTCGAAGTGGATGCGGAAGCGCTCGAGGCTGGCCTCGATCTGGCGGAGCATGTGCGGCACCGGGTCTTCGTCGAGGGCGGCGAGCTTGTCGATGTAGGCGCCCGAGTAGCCGTCCTCGGGAGTCGGCTCGCCGCGCCGCACGGCGTCCACCGAGGCGCGGAAGCGGTCCATCTGCGATCCGGCGTCGTTGTAGTAGTACTCGCGCTCGACCTGATGGCCCGCGAAGGCGAGCAGGCGGGCGACCGAGTCCCCGTAGGCGCCGTTCCGGGCCGAGGCGACCGTGACGGGGCCCGTCGGGTTGGCGCTCACCATCTCGACCTGGACGCGCTCGGGCGTCTCGGCCGAGCCTCTGCCGTAGTCCGTCCCGGCGGCCACCACCTCGCCCAGCGCTTCGCCGAACCAGGCCGGTGAGAGCCAGAGGTTCACGAAGCCCGGAGGAGCGGTCTCGGCCCGCTCGACGCTCGAGAGGGATGTGGCCGCGGCGGCGATCTCGCCGGCGATCTCGAGCGGCGGCCGCTTGTGCATGCCCGCCAGGCGCAGCGCGACGTTGGTCGCGTAGTCGCCGTGCTCCGGGTTGGCGGGGCGCTCGAGGGTCACCGGCGCGCCCGCGGCGCGGCCCAGCTCCTCCTCGAGTCGGCGGAGCGCCGTCCCCGTCGTGTCCCTCACCTCCATCCCCGATATCGTAGAGCCGTGGAGGAAGAGCCCCGAGAGAGACAGCTCAACATCCATCTCGACCCGGAGAACCTCGCCGGCGTCTACGCCAACTTCGCCAACGTGAGCTTCTCGGACTACGAGTTCACGGTCACGTTTGCGCGCATCGACCACGAGGTCGAGGACGGCGACGTGCCCGGCGTCGTGGTCAGCCGGGTCAACATGTCGCCGCGCTTCATGCGGGAGCTTCTGGACGCCATGAACGACAGCTGGTCGAAGTGGTCGACCCGCGAGGGCATCAGGAACCTCCCGGAGCAGCAGTCCGAAGACGTCTGAGCTCCTCGGCCATGGCGATCCGCTCCATGGGCGTCGGGTGCGTGCCGAGCCAGAACTTCACCCACGCGGGCGGCTCCGGGTCGGAGAGGCTCGTGGTCACGAACCGCTGCTCGAGCGAGACGGCACTGTCGGGGTCCTCGGTCGTGCGCAGCGCGATCCAGTCCGCCTCGGCCTCGTAGCGGCGGGAGACGGCGTTGGCGAGCGGCTGCGTCACGAGGACGTAGGCGAAGGCGACCGCGAGGCCGAGCGGGACGAGGCGCGGGTGCGCCAGGCCGCCCCAGCGGTCCGTCACGCGGGCGAGCAGGAACACGCCCGGCACGGCCAGTAGCGCGAACCACGCGAGCCCCTTCCAGAGGTGGCGTCGTTCCACATGCGCCAGCTCGTGCGCGGAGACGGCGAGAATCTCGCCCTCGGTGAAGCGTCCGTCGAGCAGCGTGTCGTAGAGGACGACGCGGCGCGTCGGCCCGATGCCGGCGACGTAGGCGTTCGCGGTCGTCGTGCGGCGGCTCGCGTCCGCGACGCGGACGTCGTCGACGTCGACGCCCATGCGCGCCGCGAGCTCTTCGATGCGCCCCGCCAGCTCGCGGTCCGTGAGCGGCTCGATGCGGTTGAAGAGCGGCTGGACGACGAGCGGCTGCGCGAGGACGAAGATCGCAGCGATCCCCACCAGGGCCGGCGCGCCTGCCATCCACCAGCGCCGGCCGAGGCGGCCCGCCAGCCAGAGCGTCCCCGCGACGGCGATCGTCACGAGCACGGCTTCGACGGCGAGCGAGGTCAGCCGGTCGACCAGCCAGCCTCCCCACTCCTGCTCGGTGAGCCCGTAGTCGCGGCGGCGCACATGCGTGGCGGCGCCGAACGGAAGCCGGGCCAGCCAGACCGCCGAGACGACGGCCAGGCCGACGAGGACGCCCGTGCGGATCCGCCCCCGGCCGACGCGGCCCAGCGCCGCGGCGAGCGGTCTGGCCTTCCAGACGCAGAGCGCGAGAACGACGATCTCGGCAAGGAGAGAGCCGAGGTAGAGGAGGCGCGAGATGCGGCGGTACTCCTCGATGCGCTCGAGCTCGGCCGCGGAGAAGTAGGCGCCCGGGTCGAGGTCGGGAAGCGCGAGGCTCGGGACCTCGGTGCCCCACAGGAGAATGCCCACGGAAACGGCGCCCGCGGCCGCGGCGAGCAGGGCCAGACGCTGCGCTAACGTCAGCCTGCTGTGCGGGTCGCGATCGTCTCTGACATCCACGGAAACCTCCATGCCCTCGAGGCTGTGCTGGAGGCGATCGACCGCGATGCCCCCGACGCGATCTGGTGCCTGGGCGACCTCGTAGGGTACGGCCCACGCCCGAATCGCTGCTGCGCCGTCGTGGCCGAGCGGGCGGACTTCTGCCTGATAGGAAATCACGACCTCGCCGTCCTGGGGCGCCTCGGCCTCGAGGAGTTCCACCCCGACGCGGCCCTGAGCGCCCGCTGGACGGCCGCCGCGCTCGAGGACGAGCCGAGGGCGTACCTCGAGTCGCTGCAGCCGAGCGGCGAGCGTGAGGGCGTCGGCCTCTTCCACGCGAGCCCACGGGACCCGATCTGGGAGTACGTGCTCTCGCCCGACGTCGCCGCAGCCTCCATGGCCGTGGCGACCCAGGACGTCGTCCTGGTCGGCCACAGCCACGTCGCGCTCCACTACCGGCACTCGGACGGAGAGCTCCTCCTGGCCGCCGACGACGCGCAGGTCGACCTCTCGGAGGATCGCCGCCTCCTGAACCCGGGCTCCGTCGGCCAGCCGCGCGACACGGACCCGCGGGCCGCCTGGATGCTCCTCGACCTCGAGAGCCGGCGCGCCTCGTTCCACCGGGTCGAGTACGACGTGGCCAAGACGCAGCAGGAGATCCGCGACCGCGGCCTGCCGGAGGCCCTTGCAGCCCGGCTCGAGTTCGGCGTCTAGAGCGTTACCGCTGCGCGACCGGCTGGCGCGAGACCTCGACCTCGATGCCCTCGCGCTCGAGCGCGAGCTGCACCTCTTCGCGCGCCTTGAAGATCCGCCACTTGACCGTGGCGAGCGTGATCTCGAGGGAGTCGGCGATCTCCGTGTAGGAGAGGCCGACGACGTCGCGGAGGAGGAGGGCCATCTTCAGGTCGGGGTTGAGGAGCGCGACGGCGCGCCAGACGGCGTCGATGATCTCGACGCGTTCCGGCGGGACGTCGACCACCTCGAGCGGCGGCGCGTCGTCGAGCGTGACGATCACCTGCGGCTTGCGGTCGCGGGCACGCAGCTCGTCGAGCACGCGGTTCTTGGCGATCTGGAAGAGCCAGGTGGTGAAGCGGCAGCGCAGCGAGAAGCCCGGGAGCCCCTGGTAGATGCGCAGGAAGATCTCCTGCGTAAGGTCTTCGGCGAGCGCTCGGTCCCCGACCATGCGCAGCACGTAGTTGAAGACAGGCCCCTCGTACATCTCGACGATGGTCTGAAAGGCGCGTTCCTCCCGCTTTTGCGCTCGGCGCAGGAGGAGATGATCGGGTTGAGGTAGAGGCAAGCTTGTGACCCGGGCCGCAGGGTGATCGGAGTATATCCCCGACGTTAGACCGGACGAAGCAGGTTCCTGCCGGTCATCCCCTCCGCGAGGGGGATACCCAGAAGCCACAGACACGTCGGTACTAGATCGGCAAGTGCGCCGCCGTCCTCAAGCCCAGCCTCTTCCAGGGTGATGACGAGGGGCACCGGGTTCGTCGTGTGGGCGGTGTGCGGGCTGACGCCGTCGTCCTCGAGCAGCTTCTCGGCGTTCCCGTGGTCGGCCGTGATGAGGCAGATCCCTCCGAGCGCGTGCACGGCCTCGACGAGGCGCCCGAGGGCGGCGTCGGTCGCCTCGACCGCGGCGACGACGGCCGGGATCACCCCGGTGTGCCCGACCATGTCCGGGTTGGCGAAGTTGACGATCGCGAAGCGGTAGCCGGCGTTCGGGAGCTCGTCGACCACGCGCGTCGCGACCTCGGCCACCGACATCTCGGGCTTCTTGTCGTACGTGGGGACGTCGCGCGGGGACGGGACGAGGATGCGAGTCTCGCCCGGCCACTCCTCCTCCCTCCCGCCGTTGAAGAAGTACGTCACGTGTGCGTACTTCTCCGTCTCGGCGGCGTGGAGCTGGGGCGCGTCGCGCGCCGCGAGCACCTCCGCCATCGTCTCGCGGACCTCTTGCTCCTCGAGGGCGACCGGGCACTCGAAGTCGGCGCGGTAGCGGGTCATCGTGGTCAGGTCGATGCCACGCTCGAGGAGCTTCTGCGTGAGCTGGCGCGCACGGTCGGGCCGGAAGTTGAAGTGGACGGCGGCGTCCTCCGGACCGGGCCGCGGACCGGGCAAGACGACGGGCTCGACGAACTCGTCGGTCACCTCCCGTGCATAGGACGCCTCGACCGCCGCGACCGGGTCTTCGGCGTGCTCACCCTCGCCGGCGAGGATCGCCGCGAGGGCACGCTCGGTGCGCTCCCAGCGTTGGTCGCGGTCCATCGCGTAGTAGCGCCCGCAAACCGTGACGATGCGCGCGCCCTCGGCGACCAGCTCGGCCAGGTCGCCGCACGCCGATGTGGGTGAGACATCGCGCCCGTCGGTGAATGCGTGGACGTACGTCCGCTCGGCCATGTCCTCCCGGCGGGCGAGCTCGAGCAGCGCCCTCAGGTGATCGATGTGCGAGTGCACCCCGCCGTACGAGACGAGGCCGAGCAGATGGACGTTGCCGCCGCGCTCGCGGGCACGGCGAAAGGCTCCGACGAGGGCCGGGTTCTCGAAGAGCGCACCGGACTCGATCGCCCGGTTGACCCGCATGAGGTCCTGGAAGATCACGCGGCCCGCGCCGATCGTCAGGTGCCCGACCTCGGAGTTCCCCATCTGCCCCGGCGGAAGCCCGACGTCCTCGCCCGACGCGCTCAGGGTCGTGTGGGGGTGGCGCGCCCAGAGATCGTCGAAAACGGGCGTGTTCGCCAGCTCGACCGCGTTCCCGGGGCCGGGAGGCGCACAGCCCCACCCGTCGAGGACGACGAGCGCTACGAGCGGGTAAGGCGGGCCGCCGTCTCGCAAATCGCCGTGAAGGAGTCGACTTCGAGCGAGGCGCCGCCGACGAGCGCGCCGTCGACGTCGTCCTGGGAGAGGAGCTCTTCGGCGTTCTCGGGCTTCACCGAGCCGCCGTACAGAACGCGTTCGACCGGGTAGATGCCCTTGATGAGCGCGTGCGCCTCGCGGGCCATCTCGGGGGTTGCGGTCTTGCCGGTCCCGATCGCCCAGACCGGCTCGTAGGCGATGCTGAGAGCGGGCTCCGGCTCGGGGATGGTCTCGGCGAGCGCGCCGACCTGCCGGCGGAGCACGTCCTCCGTCTCGCCTCCTTCGCGCTCCTCGAGGGTCTCGCCGACGCAGGCGATGACGCCGAGCCCCGCCTCGAGCGCCGCGGCGGCGCGCCTGGCCGCAGACTCGTCGGTCTCGCCGAAGTACTGCCGGCGCTCCGAGTGGCCCACGATCGCGCCGGCCACGCTCGAGGCGATCAGCATGGAGCGGGAGACCTCCCCCGTGAACGCACCCTCCTCCGCCCAGTGGACGTTCTGCGCGTACACGCGGATGCCGCTCTCCTCGAGCTCCTCGACGGCCGCGTGGAGCGAGACGAACGGAGGCGCGACCACGATCTCGATCTGGTCGAGCTCCTCCGGGCCGTGCTCGCCGATGTAGGTCAACAGACCGGCACAGAATGCGGCGGTCTCGCCCGGCCCCTTGTGCATCTTCCAGTTGCCGGCGATCAACACGAACATGTCCTCCTGGGTGAGCCTCGGGGGGCGCCCCCCGATTTCAGCCTAGCGCCGAAATCTGCGCGGATGGGAGACGGAAGCGTGGCGAGTGTGCACATGTTTCAGGCAGGCGGGATGACGGCGACGCCGGGGAGCTCCTTGCCCTCCAGCAGCTCGAGCGATGCGCCCCCGCCCGTCGAGATCCAGTCGATCTGCTCGGCGAGGCCCAGCTCCTCCACGGCGCGCACCGAGTCTCCCCCGCCGACGACCGTGTGCGCGCTCTCGGCTGCCGCGACCGCCTCCGCGACCGCCTTCGTGCCCTCCGCGAAGCGCGGCCACTCGAAGACGCCCATCGGCCCGTTCCAGAAGACCGTCCGCGCGTCGGCGATGCGGGCCGCGAACCGCTCCCTCGTCGCCGGGCCGATGTCGAGCGCGAGCCAGCCGTCGGGGACCTCGTCCCAGGCCACGACCTTCGACTCGGCGTCCGCCTCGAACGCCGCTGCGGCCACGACGTCCTCCGGCAGCTCGCAGCCGGCGTCGCGGTCGACCTCCTCGGCCATCTTGCCGCCGACGAGCACGGTGTCGGCCTTCTCGCTCAGGGACCGCAACACCCCGATCTTGTCCTCCACCTTCGCACCTCCGAGCACGGCCACGAACGGCGGCTCGGGCGCCTCCCTGAGCGAGCCGAGCTCCTCCAGCTCCCGCAGGAGAAGGAGCCCGGCGTAGGACGGAAGCAGGTGCGCGACGCCCTCCGTGGAGGCATGGGCGCGATGCGCCGAGCCGAACGCGTCGTTGACGAACACGTCGCCGTGGGCGGCCAGCTCGCGCGCGTACGACGGGTCGTTCGCCGTCTCGCGCGGGTCGAAGCGCGTGTTCTCCAGCAGGCGCACCCGCTCGTCGTCGAGCAGCTCGCGCAGCCGCGCCTCGACCGGCTTCAGCGAGCACGCGGGGTCGGGGCCCTTCGGGCGACCGAGATGGGACATGAGCACGACCTCGGCCGCGCCCTTCTCCAGGACGATCTCGATGGTGGGCAACGCGGCGCGGATGCGCGTCTCGTCGGCGACTCGCCCGTCCTCGAGCGGGACGTTGAAGTCGACGCGGACGAGGACGCGCAGGCCGGCGACGTCGGCGTCCCGGACGGAGCGCGGCAGGACCAACGTGCCTAAAGCCGCTGGACCAGGTCGACCAGGCGGCTGCTGTAGCCCCACTCGTTGTCGTACCAGCCGAACACCTTGACGGTGCTTCCCTTCGCCATGGTCAGCTTGCTGTCGAAGATGCACGAGTAGGGATCGCCCACGATGTCCGAGGAGACGATTGGCTCCTCCGTGTAGCGGAGAATGCCGGCGAGGGCCCCCGAGTCTGCGACCTCGGAGAAGCGCGCGTTCACCTCGTCCGCGCTCACCTCGCTTCCGAGCTGGACCACGAAGTCCGTGAGCGAGCCGTCCGGGACGGGCGCGCGGACCGAGATGCCGTCCACCTTGCCCTGCAGCTCGGGAATGACGACGCCGATCGCCTTGGCTGCACCCGTGGAGGTCGGGATGAGGTTGATCGCGGCGGCCCGCGCACGCCGGAGGTCGCTGTGCGGCAGGTCGAGGATCTGCTGGTCGTTGGTGTACGCGTGGATCGTCGTCATGAAGCCGGACTCGATGCCCCACGCGTCGTTGAGCACCTTGGCAAGCGGCGCGACACAGTTCGTCGTGCAAGACGCGTTCGAGACGAGGCGGTGTTGCTCCGGGTCGTAGGCCTCGTCGTTCACCCCCAGGACGATGGTCACGTCGGGGTCGGTGGCCGGCGCCGAGATGACGACCTTCGGCGCGCCGGCGTCCAGGTGCAGCTGCGCCTTGTCGCGCTTCGTGAAGAGCCCGGTCGACTCGAGGACGACGTCGACGCCGAGGTCGCCCCACGGCAGCGCGGCAGGGTCCCGCTCGTTGAGGAGCTTGAGCTCGTCGCCGTCGACGCGGATCGCGCCGTCGGCGGCCTCGATCTCCGCATCCAGCGGGCCGAGCACCGAGTCGTACTTGAGCAGGTGGGCCATCGTCTTCGCGTCGCCGAGGTCGTTGACCGCGACGATCTCGAGATCGGCGTCCCGCTTGCGGGCCGAGCGGAAGAAGTTGCGACCGATCCGCCCGAACCCGTTGATTCCCACCCGCACGCTCATTCCATCTCCCCTCGACGTTTCCGGCGCGGCGATTCTATCCGGGCGGGGCGCGCGGAAAACGCCCGGTGGAAATTTCTGGACGGAAGGCTCTTGCGCGCCTTCGCGGTGCAGATTACGCTCGCCGGGAGAGCGGGTCTGCGCTCGTCGGACGTCGGATTCAGACCCCGTCCGGCGTCACGGTCTGGAGCGTGGCTCGAAGCGGAGGGGGAGGTCGTCCTCGGAGCTTCCCCTCCGGCCCGCTCTCATCTCTACGACGACTAGGAAAACCCTCCTAGAGCTCGGCAAGACGTTGGAGCTTGACCAGGCGGCGATGCGTCGCCGCCTTGGTCGCCGGCGGGCTACAGCGCCGCGCCAGCTCGCGCAGGGACAACGTCGGATGGCGAACGCGGAGCCGCGCGACCTCCCTGAGCTCCGGTGCGAGCTCGTCGAGGCGTCCCTCCCGCTCCAGGCGGCGGATGGCTCGGAGCTGCGCGTCCGCGGCGCGGCTGGTGCGGACGATGTTGGCGTGATCGGCGTTGGCCAGCCGATTCGCGCGCGCCCGCGTTGCGGACACGACCGCCTCCTCGCCGAGCTCCAGCGCCGACTCGTGCGCGCCGAGGAAGGCGAGAAGCTCGCCGATCGTCTCCGTTCCCTTGGCATAGGCGAGCGCGTGGCGCTCGCGGTCGTGGACGCCGAGGGAGAACCCCTCGGCGGCGGCGAGATCGGCCAGGAAGCGCGCAGCCTCCGCGTCGGCGGCGCGGAGCTCGAGATGGGCGTTCCGCGGGCCGCTCGCCGAGCCCGAGGCGAGGAAGGCGCCGCGCAGATAGGCCGCCCGGCAGCAGGTCCGCGCCACGACCCGGCGGGGCGGCTCCGCCAGCGGGGCGAGGTTGGAGTCGAGAATCCCCGCTTCGTTCAGCACCTGGAGCGCGCGGGCGTCGTCCTCCAGGTGGATCTGGTACCGCGTGCCGCGCTCGAAGGCGCGCCGCTTGTAGGTGCGGATCTCGCATAAGACGCCGTAGGAGCGCAGGAGCGAGAACGCGCGCCGCGCGACTGCGCCGCTGGCGACCTCCAGATGCACGCCGATGCGCCCTCCTCCGCGGAGGTGGACGCTCCCCGCGCCGCGGACGAGGGCCGACAGCTCGGCCAGCCGGCAGCACGGCTTGCGCGGCTCGATGGCTGCGAGCTCGGCGCGGACGTCCTCGGAGAGCCTCACAGCTCGACGCCCTCGAGCGCGAGCAACCGGCGTTTGTAGTCGGCGCCGAGCGACCCGTAGCCGCCGAGTCCGGACGAGGAAACGACGCGGTGGCACGGGACGACGAGCGGGAAGTTGTTCTCGGCGCAGAAGGTGCCCGCCGCACGCGGCGCCCGCGGACGCCCGGCGATGGCGGCCAGCTCGCCGTAGGTGACGACCTCGCCCCAGGGGACGCCGCGGAGCGCGTCGGCGATCGCCGCCTGGAAAGGGGTCGCCCATTCGGCCTCGATCTCGACGTCGTCGAAGGTCGTTCGCTCACCGCGGAAGTACGCCCGGATCCGCTCTGCGAGGGGGTGTTCGCCTTGCTCGTCCGGGGTCGATCCGGCGTGCGGAAGCTCGTGGTAGAGGAGCTTGCCGGTGCGGAAATAGAGCTCGCCGACCCCCCACGCCGGGATGTCGTACAGGACCACGTCCATGCTCACGCCACCATAGAATGCCCCGCATGAGCGCACCCGGGATCTTCCGAGTTCCCACGCCCGTGAACGAGCCCGTTCGCGATTACTCGCCCGGCAGCCCGGAGCGCGCCAGCCTCCAGCTGCGGCTGGAGCAGATGCGCAACGAGCGCATCGAGATCCCGCTCGTCATCGGCGGCGAGGACGTCACGACCGGCAACCTGAAGCAGGCGGTCATGCCGCACGACAAGGAGCACGTCCTCGCCGACGTGCACCAGGGCGGCCCCGAGGAGGTCGAGGCGGCCGTCAAGGCATCCGCCGAGGCCTGGGAGGACTGGCACCGCGTCCCGTGGGAGGAGCGCGCCGCCGTCTTCCTCCGCGCCGCCGAGCTCCTGGCCGGCCCGTGGCGCGACACGCTGAACGCGGCCACGATGCTCGGCCAGTCGAAGACCGTGCACCAGGCCGAGATCGACGCGGCGTGCGAGCTGATCGACTTCTGGCGGCTCAACCCCGCCTTCATGACGCGGATGTACGAGGAGCAGCCGAGCTCGAGCCCGGGCGTCTGGAACCGGATGGAGTACCGACCGCTCGAGGGCTTCGTCTTCGCGGTCTCGCCCTTCAACTTCACCGCGATCGGCGGCAACCTCACCGGCGCGCCGGCGCTGATGGGCAACACGGTCCTGTGGAAGCCCGCCTCCACGGCGATGCTCTCCGCGTACTACACGATGCGGATCTTCCAGGAGGCCGGCCTGCCGGACGGGGTCATCAACCTCGTCTACGGCTCGGGCAAGGACATCGGCGACGCCGCGCTCGCGAGCCCCGACCTCGCAGGCGTCCACTTCACCGGCTCGACGGCCGTCTTCCAGGGCATGTGGAAGACGATCGGCGCCAACATCGAGAACTACCGCAGCTATCCGCGCATCGTCGGCGAGACCGGCGGCAAGGACTTCATCGTCGCGCACCCGACGGCGGACGCCGAGGCGGTCGCGACCGCGATCCTGCGCGGCTCGTTCGAGTACCAGGGGCAGAAGTGCTCGGCGGCCTCGCGCGTGTACGCGCCCGAGAGCATGTGGCCGGCGATCCGCGACCAGCTCGTGGAGCAGGTCGGCGAGCTCAAGCACGGCGACGTCTCCGACTTCTCGAACTTCATGGGCGCGGTCATCGACGCGAGCTCGTTCGCCACGCAGAAGGAGGCGATCGAGGAGGCAAAGGCCCATGCGAAGAGCGAGGTCGTCGTCGGCGGCGGCTACGACGACAGCAAGGGCTACTTCGTCGAGCCGACCGTGATCCGCACCGAGGATCCCGACTTCCGGCTCCTTCGCGACGAGCTCTTCGGGCCCGTCGTGACCACGTTCGTCTACCCGGACGGGCGCTGGGAGGAGACGCTCGAGCTGATCGACGGCACGGCGCCGTACGCGCTCACGGGGGCCATCTTCGCGGGCGACCGCGAGGCGGTGCTCGAGGCCTCCGACGTGCTGCGTTACACGGCCGGCAACCTGTACGTGAACGACAAGCCCACCGGCGCCGTCGTGGGCCAGCAGCCGTTCGGCGGCGCGCGCGCCTCCGGCACGAACGACAAGGCCGGCTCGCTGTGGAACCTGATCCGCTGGGTGAGCCCGCGGACGATCAAGGAGACCTTCGTGCCGCCGCGGGACTACCGCTACCCGTTCATGTCGCCCGACGGCGGCTGAGCGGCGGCTGACAGCTGCTCGACCGCCTGCTCGAAGAGCTCCTCGGGCTGCGCGCCCATGACCACGAGTCGGCCGCCGAGGATGAAGGCGGGGATCGCGTAGATCCCTAGCCGGTTCGCCTCCTGGGTCGAGGCGGCGATGCGGTCGGCGTAGCGGCCCTCGGCGATGACGGCTGCTGCCTGCGTCCCGGTCGAGGCCGACCTCGGCGACGAGGTCGAGGAGCGTCTCGTCGTCCCCGAGGTCCTTGCCCTCCGACCAGTACGCGTGCATGAGGCGCGTGTGGACGGGGTCATGGAGCCCGACGTCGCGGGCGAGCTCGGTCACCTCGAGCGCGTGCAGCGTGTTCGGGAGCGACGTTGAGGGGTTGAACGTCAGCCCGGCCGATTCGATCACGCGCTGCGTGTGCCCGTGAATCCCGGCCCCGTACTTCTGCTCGAGCGAGCTTCGTGGGATGCCTTCCTCGGGGTACTCCGGGTGCAGGAAGAAGGGAAGCCACTCGATCTGTGCGCCGTACCGGCGCTCCAGCCACTCGGCCCTCGCGAGGCCGACGTAGCAGAACGGTCAGGTGTAGTCGCTCCAGATCGTGACCGTGAGGTCGCCCACGGCCTCAGGCTAGCGGTCAGGCCCGCCCGGTTCGGTGGAGAGCTGCGTAGATCTGCCGGCCGGTCTTTGCCGGCACGCCCGGCACACCTTCGAGCTCCTCACGGGATGCGGCCAGCAGCCGCTCTGGCGAGCCGAAGTGCTGGATGAGCGCGCGCCGGCGCACCGGCCCGACGCCCGGGAGCGCGTCCAGGATCGACTCCCGCGCCTTGGCGTCGCGGCGCTTGCGGTGGAAGCCAAGCGCGAAGCGGTGCGCCTCGTCGCGGATCCGCTGGAGGAGCTGGAGACCGGCCGAGTCGCGTGCGAGGACGACCGGATCCGACCGTCCCGGCACGAAGACCTCCTCTTCGCGCTTGGCGAGCGCGATCACCGCCACGCGCGGGAGGTCGTGCTCCTGCATGGCGGCGAGCGCGGCGGAGAGCTGGCCCTTCCCGCCGTCGATCACGACGAGGTTCGGGATGGCGGCGAAGCCCTCGTCGTAGCGGTCGGCCGTCACCTCCTTCGACCGCGCGAAGCGGCGCGAGATCACCTCGCGCATCATCGCGAAGTCGTCCTGGCCCTCGACGCCCTTGATCCCGAACTTCCGGTAGTGCGCCTTCTTCGGCACGGCGTCCTGGAAGACGACCATCGAGCCGACCGGCGACTCGCCCTGGATGTTCGAGATGTCGAAGCACTCGATCCGCAGCGGCAGGCTCTCGAGGTTGACGCACTCGCGCAGCTCCTCGAGCGCCTCGATGCGGCGGAGGCGCTTGCGCTCGCGGTGGGCGGAGTCGCTCTCCAGCGCGAGCTCGGCATTCTGCTGCGCGAGCTCGAGCAGGCGCCGCTTCTCGCCGCGTCGCGCGGCCCGGACCTCCACGCTCGAGCCGCGGAGCTCCGAGAGGTACTCGGCGAGCGCCTCGCTCGCCCCCGCTTCCGGTGGGACGACGATCAGGGGCGGGATCGCGGGCGCGCTCCCGTAGTACTCGAGGCAGAACGACTCCAGGAGCTGCGGGACGTCCTCGGACGCCTGGTTGTCGAGGTAGAACGTGTGGCGGTCGACGAGCCGACCGTCGCGCAGCGGGAAGACCTGCACCGCAGCCGTCTCGCCGCTCGCGGCGAGGCCGATGACGTCGACCGTGCCGATCGCGCGCTTGTCGGCCGCCTGCCGCTCGGCCAGGTGGCGGACCGAGTAGAGCCGGTTGCGGTAGCGGGCCGCCTCCTCGAAGTCCTGGCGCTCGGCCGCCGCCTGCATCTTCTCCTCCAGCTCCCTGAGGACGGGCCGCGTCTCGCCCAGCAGGAACTCGATCACGCGGTCGATGATCGCCCGGTAGTCCTCCTTGGACACGTACCCGACGCAGGGGGCCAGGCACCGGTCGATGTGGTAATCGAGGCACGGAATGCCCGAATGCCGCCCCGGCTGCGGCCCCTCACACGGCCGGTAGGGGAAGACGCGGTTGAGGACGTCGAGCGTCTCGCGCACCTTCTTCGCGGACGCGTACGGCCCGAAGTAGACGACGCCGCGCCGGTGCCGCTCCCGCGTGAACATGACGCGCGGATACTCGTCCTCGACGGTGACCGCGATGTAGGGGTAGCTCTTGTCGTCGCGCAGGCGGACGTTGAACGTCGGCCGGTGGCGCTTGATGAGGTTCTGCTCGAGGTGGAAGGCCTCCACCTCGGTCTGGGTGACGATCACCTCGATGCGCTCGACTCGCTCGATCAGCCGGTCGAGCCCGAGCCGGGCGTCGCCGCCGCGGAAGTACGAGCGCACGCGCGCGCGCAGCGACTTCGCCTTGCCCACGTAGAGCACGGAGTCCTTCGCGTCGCGGAACAGGTAGACGCCCGGCTTGGCCGGAGTCTCCTTCAGCTGCGCCTCGATGCGCTCCTCGCGGGTGGTTTCGGTCGCGGCCGCCACGTCCGAAAGAGCGTAGCCGTGGCCCTCCGTGTCAACGCTCGTCCCCGGTGCCTCCTAGGGCTGCCGCCGCCGCCTCGAGGACGTCGCCGGCGCGGTCTCTGAGGATCAGCGCCGCGCGGTCGTCGACCCACGTCGGGGTCTGGTTGACGACGGCGACCTTGCCGCCCGCGTCCAGGGTGGCCTGCGGGAGGCCGGCGACCGGGTAGACCTCGAGCCCGGAGCCGATGACGAGCAGGAGGCCCGCTTCGGCGGCGAGCTCCGTCGCGCGCTCCATCGCGCCTGGGGGGAGGAGCTCGTCGAAGAACACGACATCAGGCTTGAGGACGGCGCCGCACGACGGGCACTCCGGCGCGCCGTCGCCGACCTCGATGAGCGGCACGACCTCCGCCAGCAGATGCCGGGCGCCGCAGGAAGGGCACGACGACGTCCGAATCGAGCCGTGCACCTCGATCACCTCCTGCGACCCGGCGCGCTCGTGGAGCATGTCGATGTTCTGGGTCACGATCACCCGAACGAGCCCGGCGCGCTCGAGCTCGGCGAGCGCCAGGTGGGCCCGGTTCGGCTCGGCCGCGGCGAGCATGTCGAAGCGAGGCGCGTAGAAGCGCCAGACCTTCTGCGGGTCGTCACGGAAGGCACCGAGCGTCGCGTACTCGAGGGGATCGAACTCGGCCCAAATCCCCGTCGGCGAGCGGAAGTCGGGAACGCCGCTCTCGGTCGAGACTCCTGCCCCGGTGAGGACGACGCAGGGCTGACTTTCGCGGATGAGGTCCGCGAGCCGAGCCACGGCCACGTCCGTTGCCATGCCCGAAGGCTACGGGACGTCCGAGGCTCGTCGGGCGGAGCGCCTACTTCTCGGTGTCGACGCGGATGAACGGAGCCGGCCGCGTCGGGTGGTTGGCTTCGCCGTTCACGAGAACCTCGCCGTCGAAGATCACCTGACCGGTCGCGGTCGCTGCGCGCTGTTGCCTCTTGCTTCCCGGCCCGTTGACGGTCGTCTCCAGCGGTCCGATGCCCGTCCACGTCACGTCGAAGGAGACCTCGTGAGTCCCACCGAGGTTGTCCCTGGCAATTCCCGATCCTGCGGCAGTGACGCTCTTGAGGTTCTTCGTGCTCGTGATGGTCGCCGGGGCGGTCGGCGCGGCCCAGCTGAACGAGATGCCGTCGGGGCAGACAGCCTGGAATTGCACCCTGGCCGTCGGTTCCGGGTCCTCGGTATCGGGTGACTCGAAGTCGCGCGTGCTCAGCACCAGCAGCGTCCCCTGCACCGTCGATCCATCGGCACACTCGTGCGGCACCGCCCAGAACGCCGAGGCCGTCTCCTCGAAGAAGAGCGATCTCTCTGCCGACGCCGACGTCGAGAACGCCAGGACCGCAGTCAGCGCCGCCAGTACGGCGACACCCCGTGTCCGCGCGGAAGGTGTAGCGAGCATGTTTGACCCCCTCGGCTCATGCGGCTGATGGTGCCGCTTTCCCATCAGCCAGTACCGCTATGCCGAGAAAGCGGATTCCCTCGAGCGACCCTTAACGCGTGTGACTCTTCCGCGCCGCGTAGCGCCGGTGCAGGATCACGACGTTTCCATCGGGGTCCTTGACGAAGCCCATCAGGCAGACGCCGCTGTCCTCGATCCCGATGATCTGGCCGCCGGCCGCGCGAACCTCGTCGACCGCCGCCTGGACGTCGGCCACTCGCAGCGCGATCCCGTTCTCGTTCGGCACGAAGGGCTCGCCCTGCGACTCCGGCATCCAGAATGAGAGCGTCACGTTGGGCGCCTCGACCTCCGAGGCGCTGTACGGGCTCGCGGGCAGGCCGAGAACGTCGCGATACCAGGCGATTGCGCTTGCAGCGTCGCGCGTCGGCACCGAAACGAAATCGACGGCTTCGACTCGCATCACGGCTTCGCAGCCGGGAGGCGCGCAAAGCCTGCGTGGAGCTCGTTTACGACCACGTGCGCGTCCCCGAGCAACTGTCCCTTCTGGCGCAACTGCTCCAGCACGGTGTCGCTCGGCGTGCCGTAGACATCCACTCTCGACAGCGCGACGAGGTGCGTGAGCTCCCGGAAGATCGGGCCTGCCAGCCGCATGTGGAGCTCCAGCGATGCGGAGCTCGGATGGATCTGCAGGACAGTCAGCCGACTGCTGTGCTCGTCGATGTAGACGCTGTAGGCGATCGGCTCCGGCTCGTTGGCCTCGACGAACTCGACCAGCTTCGTGAGCGCCGTCCTGAGCTCGTCGATCGTTCCTTCCCGGATGTCGGAGCTGTCGATGACGACGATCGGATCTGCCGTGCTCGTGCGAGTCCGATGGGCCAATGGTCCCAGCCGAGCGTATGACCTCGGGGGTACCGGCGCAAGCCGTTCGAGGGTCTCGGGAAGTACGGGCGCCCGCCCGTCGTTAGAGTTTTTGGATGGAGCTGAACGGCCGCAAGAAGATGCTCGACGCCACGTTCGGCGCCGTGTGCGACAGCACGGGCTGCAGCACGGAGCGCCGCCAGACCGTCGAGGAGCTCGTCAACCTCGCGGTCGAGCTCGCACGCGAGGGGCGCGAAGGCCGCAAGATCGGCACGCTCTTCGTCATCGGCGACGTCGAGGCGCTCATGGAGCGCTCCCGCGCGCTCATCCTCGACCCTCTCTACGGTCACCCGGACGAGCTCTTGCGCGTGGAGCTCCCCGCGTTCCGCGAGACCGTCAAGGAGCTCGCGCAGCTCGACGGCGCCTTCCTGCTCAAGGACGACGGTACGTTCGTCTCCGCGGGCCGCTTCATAGACGTCGACGTCACCGCCGAAGAGAACTTCCTCCCAGGCCTCGGGACGCGGCACGCGGCGGCCGCGTCGATCTCGCGGACGACCGGTGCGATCGCGGTCGTGGTCTCGCAGAGCTCGGTCGTGCGGGTCTTCGCCGGCGGCGAGGTGAGGGCCGAGATCATCCCCGAGCTCTTCCTCATGTCGCGCGAGAGCCTCTTCGCCCGTGCGGCCGAGGTGACCCAGATGCCCGAGGCGGGCATCACGGTCGCCGTCGCGAACGACTAGCGCAATCCGCAGGCTCACCTACGGTGAGACCATCGCGGCCACGATGACAGGGCTCGACGAGAGCGCACGCGCGCTCCTCGAGGCGAACACGCAGACCGCCGAGCTCGGCGGGCGGCGGTTCCGCTTCACGGTGCCCTCCGTCCGCGACTACCCGTTCCAGTGGTTCTGGGACTCGTGCTTCCACGCGATCGTGTGGTCGCGCTACGACGCCGAGCGCGCCGCGGACGAGCTCCGAGGCCTCCTCGCCGCGCAGGAGCCGGACGGTCTCATCCCGCACGTCGTCTTCTGGAAGGGCGACCTCGTCTCGCGCCTCCAGTGGCACCACCTGGAGAGCCGGACGAGCGGCCGCATCCCGTTTCATCGCGCGCCGCACACCACGGCGCAGATGCAGCCCCCCGTGATCGCCCAGGCGGTCGAGCGCGTCGTCGACGCGGGCGCCGACGGCTTCCTGCACGAGGCCCTCCCCCACCTCGAGCGCTACTACCGCTACCTCGCCGCGCTCCGCGACCACGACGGAGACGGTCTCATCTCGATCGTCTCCCAGTTCGAGAGCGGGCTCGACTTCAGCCCAGCCTACGACGAGGCGATCGGCGCCCGCGACGCAGGCCCCGCGGCACTGCTCGCGCGAACACGCCTTCCTCAGCTGCGCAACAAGCTCGCGAACTACGACCTCGATACGATCTTCCGCCGCTACCGCCACCACCAGGAGGACGTGCTGGTGAACGCTGTCTACGGGCAGGGCCTGCGGGCGCTCGCACGGCTCGCAGGACGGGCCGGGCACGAAGCCGTCGCACGCTGGGCGAGCCGCACCGCCGACGGGGTGACCGAGGCGCTCGTCGACCGTGCCTGGGACGAGGAGCTCGGGCTCTTCGTCAATCTCACCGGGCCCGACGAGCGGCGCACGTCCGTGAAGACGATCCACGGCCTCATGCCGCTGATCCTCCCCGACCTTCCCTGGAAGATCGTGGAGAGGCTGTCCTCGCACCTCGAGGACCCGCAGACGTTCGGCGCCCCGTATCCCGTTCCCTCGGTCGCTCTCGACGAGCCGACCTTCACGCCCGACCACCGGCTGCACGGCTTCCGCTTCATCTGGCGCGGGCCGCTCTCGCTGAACACGAACTGGTTCCTCGTCCACGGACTGCGCGGACACGGTCGAGACGAGATTGCCGCCCGGATCGCGGGCCGCTCCCGCGAAGCCGTCGAGCTGGGCGGCTTCAACGAGTTCTACGACCCGCTGGAGGGCCGCCCGGTGGGCGCCGAGCGGTTCGGCTGGGCCACGCTCGTCGTCGACATGTAGTGAGTGGGCGGCGCGCCCGCCTGCCCGCCGGCGGACGCAGGCCGCCCGCGTTCGAGGCTACGAGGGAAGCCGTCAAGCGAGTGGGTACGATTGCGCCGTGCCCGAGGAGACTTCGACGCAATACGCCGCGTACACGCTCTACAAGGCCGATCCTGCGTGGCTGCGCCTCCCCATCGAGGAGCGCTCGGCGGCAAAAGAGGCCTTCGCGGACGTGATCGAGGACTGGGCCGAGCGGATGGAGCTCCGCGCCTACAGCCTCGTCGGCGTGCGCCCCGAGGCCGACTTCATGCTCTGGAAGCTCACTGACCGCTACGACGACCTGCGCGAGCTCGGCACCGCCCTGAACGCGACGCCGCTCGCCGGCTGGCTGACCACGCCGTACTCCTACCTCGCCGCGAGCGAGCCTTCGCAGTACTTCGAGCAGAAGAGCAAGCGCCCCCGACGTGTCGTCCCACGGGGCGCGCCGTACCTCGTCGTCTACCCGTTCGTGAAGAAGCGTGAGTGGTACTCGCTCTCGATGGACGACCGGCGCCGCGCGATGCAGGAGCACGCGGCCGTCGGTAGCCGCTTCGTCACGATCACGAACCACACGACGTACTCGTTCGGGATCGACGACCAGGAGTTCATGACCGCGTTCGAGTGCGAGGCGCCGTCGGACTTCCTCCAGCTGATGAAGACCCTCCGGGAGACCGAGGCCAGCCGCTACACGGAGCGCGACACACCCATCTTCGTGGGAACCGCGCTCGACATCCGCGAGATCCTCGACTCGCTCGACGGCGCATCGTCGCGCGTCGCGTCCGGCTCGTAGCGCAGCTCAAGCGGACGCGGCGAGCTCGAGGAGGCTCTCGTGCTCCTCGGCGCAGGCCGGGCAGCCCTCGAGGTGCGTGCGCATCCCCGGCACGGCCGCGTCGGCGTCGGAACCGGCGAGGCGGAGGTCGACGTAGCGGTCGAGCTCGAAGAAGCACTCGTCGCAGCCGACCTCGGGCTCCCCCGGGCCGAGCAGCCGCCGGACGAGGACGTCGGCGTCAGTCATGGCTCTTGCTCCCTTCGTGTTCGCGCAGGCCCCGCTCCTCCAGGTCGGCCCGGAGGCGCACGCGCGCGTCGTGCAAGGTCTTGTAGAGGGCGCCACGCGTAGTGCCAAGCCGCTCGGCCAGCACGTCGATCGGAACGTCGTCGAGGACGACGGCGAGCAGGACCCGCCGCTGGTGCGGGGTCAGGGCCTCGCGCACGCCGTCGGAGATGGCCGCGAGGAGCTCGCGCTGCTCGGTCCCGGCCTCCGGCGAGAGCCCGCCGGCCGGCATCAGCGGCCAGCGCTCGGGCTCGATCGGAATCTCCCGCCCCTGCCACGCTCGGCGGCGGAGCGCGACCGCTGCCTCGAGGATGGCGAACTTGTAGGCCCAGGTCGTGAAGCGGCTCTCGCCGCGGAAGTCCGAGAGGCGGGCGAGGACGGCGACGAGGGCGTCGTCGGCGCTCTGCACCGCGATGTCGTCGAGCTCTTCGCCCCGGAGATGCGGCAGCACGCGCTTGCGCCGCGCGACCTCGAACCGCGCCGCTCGCAGGAGGAGGCCGTGAAGCCGGGAGACGGCCTCCTCGCGGCGAGCGCCTTTCCCCGCGAGCGCGTCGAGCCACTCGTGCGTCTCCGCGTCTCCGGCAGGCACGCCCACGCGGCCGACGCTAACAACGGGCCCGGCGCTCACGAGAACGGATCGACCTCGAGCGGAAGGACGATGCGAGCGGCGATCTCGGGCCGACAGCCGCGCTCGACGAGCTCGATCAGCGCGTGGACGTCCACACGCTGGTCGTCGGCGAGCGGGGCCGCCAGCCGGGCTGGGAAGCCGGCCTCGTCGAGCTGGCGGCGCCGCCAGGCCGCGACCGCGGCGCGCTCTGCTCGATCGGCTCGAAGGACGGTCCCCACGTTCACGTTGGTGTCGCGACGGCGCGGGTTCTTACCCCCGTCGACGACCCGCGTACGAAGGCGTCGGCCAGGGTCGCCAAACGTGATGCAACCGACCGACAGGAGGCGTCATGCCCTGGGGTGAATGGATCAACGAGCTGCCGATGGGCTTCTTCCTCGCCGTGCACCTCGCAGCCCTTGCGATCGGCGCGTTCTTCGCCTGGACGGCCCACAAGCGGGAGCTGTCGCTCCTCGCCTGGGCGTTCACGCTCTTCGCGCTCGCCGAGGTCAGCTACATCACGTACCACCTCGACTGGACCGTGTTCCTCTTCGCGCACACGATCGCGGAGGTGCTCGATCTCGTCGCGTTCATCCTCGTCTTCGGGGCCGCCGTGGCACGGGTCGTCGAGCCGCGCCGAGCCTCCCTCGAGACCGGCGGGGCGTGAGCGTCTCTCGCCTCCTCCCCCTCCTCGCCGCGCTCGCCGCCGTGGCGGCGGGCTGCGGCGGGGCGGATCCGCTCGACTCGGAGCCTGTGGCGACGACCGAGGTCTCGCTGCCGAAGAGCTACAAGTTCGAGCCGGCCGTGATCGAGGTGGAACAGGGCGCGACGGTCACGTGGGAGAACGACGACAGCTTCACGCACACGATCCGCTTCGACGACGGGGACGAGACGGCGGAGCTCGAGCCCGGGGACACCTTCGAGCGCGAGTTCGCGGAGGCCGGTGCCTTCCACTACGTCTGCACGCTCCACCCCCGCGACATGGAGGGCGAAGTCAGGGTGGGTGCCTCCTAGTAGCCGTACGTGTGCTCGTCGCGCCAGACGCGCCACATCGCGAACCCGCCCGCCGCGATGGCCGCGAGGAAGACGATCGTCTCCATGCCCGTGTTGGGGAACCAGGGCGTGAACGCCAGCCCGATCGTGACGATGGCCAGGAGCGCGCCACCGTAGAAGACGACGCGCGAGCGCAGCGACCACATGGCGATCTCCTCGCGCCGCCGCATCCACAGCATGAAGAGCACGTAGACGATCGCGAGGAGGAAGAGGACCTGCAGGAAGTAGAGGACGATCCGCAGCCCGACGCCGATCTGGAGCGCGGTGATGATCGCCGCGATGGCGACGAGGATGGCGAACGCGCGAAGGCTCGGGCTGACGCTCATCGCGCGCTCACCCGCCCGTGACGTAGGCGCGGACGGAGAGCGCGGCGGCCACGAACGCGGCGCCCGTGAACCAGGCGAGCCTGCGGGCGGGCACCGGCGGCGCGTAGACCCACGGCGAGAGGACGGCGACCAGCGCGAGGCTCCCGTAGACGGCGTGGAGGTTGTCGGGCGAGGAGTACCCGTCGGCGAGCAGCAGGAGGCCGATCGCGACCTGCGCGATGACGAGCGCCTGCGCGAGTGCGAGCACGTGCGCGTAGATCCGCCCCGGCGTCCGCCGACGGCGCAGGTAGACGAACCCCCAGCCTCCGGCGAGGAGGTTCGCCGCGATCACGACCGCGGCATTCAGCACGTGCAGCTCGCGCACCGCAACTCAGCCTACAATTCGCGTCCACGGTCGAGGGTGTCTACCGAGGAGGGGGCGCTGCCAGTCGCGACCCATCCCTTCGTCCAGTCTGTGCTCCGGAGCCTTGCAGCGGGGGCGACACGCCCTTACGCTGGCCTCTCCTGGCGTTCCGGAGGCGTTCCGCGAAAACTCTAGTCGTACCGATCGCCGTTGCGGTCATCCTGGGCGTGGCGAGCTCTGGGCTCGCTCAGCCGGCGCCCGATCCGGCGCCCGTTCCCCAGCCCGCGCCGACGCCCCCGCCTGCCCCGCCGCCCGCCACACCTTCGCCGACTGTCACGCCGGCGCCTCCCCCAGCCTCTGAATCCGAGTCTCCGCGGGTGTCCAAGAAGCCTCCGAAGCCCGCGAAGAAGCCCAAGCCGGCGAAGCCCGCGAAGCTGGCGCACGCTCCGCCGATCGACGCGAGGCCGAACGCCGCCGCGCCGGTCTCGCCGCCTCCCCAGCCCTCCGCCGCGGCGCTCCCTGCGGTCGCGCTCGGGGACGAAAACGCCGGAGGATCAATCGCGGTCCGAGCAGGCTTCGCCGTCCTTCTAGCGGCGGCGTGCCTGGCGCTCGCGTTCGCAGCGATTCCCGGGCGGGTCCTCGGGACCGTTTCGACACGGCTCACCGAGCATCGGGACGACATCGGGCTCGCGGTGGTGGTGGGCATGACGGTCACCGCGGTCATGTTCCTCGTCCTCTTGGTGATGTGACGTGAGCCTGCGCCGCTTCACGCCGCTCCTCGTCCTGGTCGGCCTTGCAGGAACGCTTTCGGGATCTGCGGGCGGGGTTTTCGCGCCGGACACGCCGACGCTCTGGACCGACCTCCAGCGGTGGAGCGCCTCGACCAGCGCGACCTTCAACTTCACCGGTACTGCGTCGGGCTTCATCTGCCGGCTGGACTCGGGCGCGGCCGGTTGGGCGCCGTGTACCTCACCGGTCGCCTACAGCTCACTGGGGGAAGGCAACCACACGTTCCAGGTGCGGGCCGTCGACGCGTCCGGCGACGAAAGCCCGCCGGCGACGTTCGAGTGGACGACCGACGTGACCGCTCCATCGCTTCCGGGCGACGTGGTCGTGGAGGCCACGGCCCCCTCCGGAGCCGTCGTCGTCCTCGCGGCACTCGACAACCTCGACCCGTCGCCGCGGCTCGACTGCGCTCCCGCCTCCACGTCGACCTTCCCGCTCGGAACCAGCACCGTTTCCTGCACGGCCACCGACGCTGCCGGGAACACGACCCCGGGCACGCTCACGGTCACCGTGCGCGACACGACCCCGCCGATCCTCGCGCCTCACCGGGACGTGATCGCAGCGCAGCAGTCGCAGCAGGGTGCCGTCGTTCCGTACGAGCTCCCGGTGGCCGACGACGCCGCGGACCCGAGCCCAGCAGTGGCGTGCAACCCGCCCGCCGGGTCGACCTTCCCTCTGGGCGTCACGACGGTGACGTGCACGGCCACGGACGCGGCGGGGCTCACGAGCTCGCCGATCAGCTTCGACGTCATCGTCCAGGCGGGGCCGAAGCCGGCCGCGCCCGGCATCGTCGCGGACGTTCCGCCGCTCACCAACCGCTCCCAGGCGTCCTTCCAGCTGACCGTGGGGCCGGATGTCTCGGCCGAGTGCAGCCTCGACGGGCCGCTCGGCCCCGGCGGCTTCATTCCCTGCTCGGAAACCACGCCGCAGGCCTACTCGGGCCTCGTCGACGGCAGCTATCTCTTCACGGTGGAGGTGACGAACGCGATCGGCAACCGCAGTCAAGCATCCTACGCATGGACGGTCGACCTGACGGCCCCGGCGCCCCTCGCCGGCCTCGCCGCACAGGCCCGCAGCCGGCTCGTGAGGCTCTCCTGGGCGAAGCCCGCCGACGCCGACTACGACCGTGTGAGGATCTGGCGCAGGCGAGCCGGCTCGACTGTGTGGAGGCGACTCGCCGACCGAGTTTCCGCCACGGGATTTGCCGACCGGACGGTGGCGAACCATGTGATCTACCGCTATCGCCTCGCGACGCTCGACGCGGCCGGAAACGTCGCGGCGCCCGTGGAGCGCAGCGCGCGTCCCAGCCCCGTCTTCTCGCCGCCGGCGGGCGCCGTCGTCCATCGACCGCCTCTCGTCGACTGGACGTCGGTCCGGAGGGCGACGTACTACAACATGCAGGTCTGGCGAGACGGGCGGAAGATCCTCAGTGTCTGGCCCTTCGAGTCGCGCTACCGGCTCCGTTCAAGCTGGACCTTCCGCGGCAAGCGCTACTCGCTCCACGAGGGGCGGGTGACCGTCTGGGTCTGGCCGGGATACGGCCCGAAGGCCGCCGCGCGCTACGGCAGGGTCCTGGGCTGGACGACGTTCATGATCGGCTAGCTTTCTGGAAAGCCATCGCGCTCGGACCCCGCCTCGATACCCTCTCGCTGTTCACAGGGGACACGCGAGGAGGTACATCGGGTGATTCGCGAAGGCGAGGCGGCTCCAGACTTCACGCTGGGTTCCGACGCGGGCGAGGACATCACGCTCTCCAGTCTTCGAGGGCGCCCGGTCGTCCTCTACTTCTATCCCAAGGACGATACGCCGGGCTGTACGAAGCAGGCCCGCAGCTTCCGCGACGCCTACGGCGAGTTCGAGGAGCGCGGGGCGACGATCCTCGGCGTCAGCCCTGACACCGAGAGCTCGCACGTCCGCTTCAAGGAGAAGTACGGTCTCCCCTTCACCCTGCTGGCCGACCCCGAGCACGAGGTCGCCGAGAAGTACGGCGTTTGGGTCGAGAAGAACACCTACGGCAAGAAGTCGATGGGCATCAAGCGCTCGACGTTCGTCATCGACGCCGAGGGGAACGTCGCCAGTGCGATGTACGGCGTGAGCCCGGACGGGCACGCCGACCAGGTTCTCGAAGCGCTCCCTGCCGGTTCCTAGAAGACCGCGAGCGCGAGGCGGCGCCCGCCGTGCCACAGCGCGGCGAAGACGAGCACGGCCGCGCCGGCGAGAATGACGAGGGCCTGCGCGCCGACCGCGAAGGAGACGGCGCTCGAGGTCCCGACACCGCTGGCCATGAGGATCGCGGCGCCAGCGCCCACCTGGGTCGCGGCACCGGCAGGAGCGATCGGAAGCGCACCCGAAGCGGCCGCCGCGCAGAGGAACGCGATGGCGAGCGGGAGCGAAAGCTGGAAGCCGAGGGCGTAGAGCAGCAGGAAGAGGCCGAAGACGCGCGTGATCCAGGACGCAAGGACGAGCACCCAGGCCTGCCACGCGTCCCGCGGGGAGACGGTGCGCGCGCCCAGCCAGCGGGTGAGGCGGAAGCGGATGAGCTTGCCGCTCGCGACCAGGCGCGGAAGAACCGCGATGACGACCGCCGCACCGACGCCGGCGAATGCGACGACGCCCATTGCGGCCCTGACTGCCGTGGACGTGTCGTACGTGGCGGCCGCGGTTGACGCGAGCGGCATCAGCGCCGCCGTGTCGATCAGGCCGAGCATGAAGAGCGAGAGGCAGACGGGAGCGACGCCCGCGCGGCCGCCGCTCGCGCGGCGCACGACGGCGATGCGCACGACTTCGTCGAAGCGTCCCGGGAGGGCGGCGCCCGTTACCGACGCGGCGCCGCACGAGGCCGCGAGCGTCAGGGGCTTCGGGCGCTCCTCGGGGGCAAAGAGCCGGTGCCAGCCGTACGCCTTGAACGCGTACCCGAGGAGGAAGAGGAGGCCGGCTGCAGCCACGAACCGGAAGTCGGCGCCCGCAAACGGCCAGCCGATACCGGCGAAATGGCGGGCGGCGAGCACGGACACCGTGACCGCGAACGCGCCCATAGCGAGGTTCAGCGCCAGCTTCCCACGGGGGGAACGGCACGCGTTTATCAGCCCTCTCATCGAGTGTCTCATCGGCCACAGAGGGGACGGCCTCAACCCACGATCGGGGTATGCCCGACATGCCGCATGGGTGAAGACAGCGCCCTGGCGCTCGTCCCCGTTCGAGGGATTGTATGGACGACGGCCCTCACGTACTGTCGGAGGTGGAAAGGAGTCGCAGCATGGCCTTGACCGCAAGCCATGCGGCAGAGCACAACCGATACGAGGTTCACGAGCTCCTTGGCGGAGAGCCCGCCCTCGATCTGGGACGGCGTTTCGAGACGTCGGACTTCGGAGCAGCTGTGGACTTTGCGTTCGACTACCTCGAGCGCCGTGACCCACGGCGCGAAGGCATTGTCGGCGCGCTCGAGATCGTCCGTGTCGCCGGGTCGGCGCGCGAGACGGTTTGGAGCTACGTCCACGCTCCCACCCCGATCAGGCCCGGGGACATGACCCGGGTGTGGGGCTACGACGTCACGCGCTCGTGGAGCAGCCCGTACCGGACACCCGCTCGGCCGACACCCGCACGCAACTATTAAGAAACCGAAAGGTCCTTTGGCCCGCCACAGCGGCCTGGGCTATCGTGGCCCGAGCCCGATGTCGCAACACGGCTTTGACATCAGCGAAATCGTCGCACGCCTCGTCGCCGACGTTCGTCGCCGCGAGGGACTGACGACCGACGAGCTCGCCGAGCGGGCCGGCGTCCACGAGACCTACATCGGGCTCGTCGAGCGGAACGCCAGGCAGCCCACGCTCGCGGCCGCGGCGAACCTGGCCGAGGCGCTCGGCATGAGCCTCTCCGACCTGGTCGCCGAAGCCGAGCAGGACGCCAACGGCGGCTTCGTGCCCGAGGTCGAGCTCGTGCACGCCCCGCCGCGGCGCTACGCGAAGGCCGACTGCATCGTCGAGTCCGAGCGCCTGACGGAGACGACGTGGCTCTCCGGCCACATCGTCCGCAAGGCGATCGACGCTGCCTATCGGAAGCTCGATGTGATCGACGAGCAGATGCGCGAGTCCGGGTCGCCGAACCTCGTCGAGCTCGTGGGGCTCGAGCACCTGAGCGGCCTGCTGGCCGGCGTCCTGGCCAGCGGCGTGGTCAAGGCGGGGCCCACGCTGTACGTGCAGAACAGCCCTCGACAGCACCCTGACCTGCTCCCGCTCCAGCACGGGCTCCCGGAGATGATCGTCAAGACGGCGCTCGAGACCGCCCGCCCGATCGGCGGCCCGGGCACCTCGGGGATCTACCTCGTCTTTCGTTTCGTGCTGGTCGACCAGAAGGGCGGCTACACCCGCGGAGAGGCCTCGCGCGGCGACATGGTGGCCGTCTGGGAGGCACGGTTCGGCGAGCTCTTCGAGGCCGACTTCATCCTGCCCAGGGGCGGCAAGGGCCCGACCCTCCGCAAGGATGCGCTTGACCGGATGGAGCTCGTCTACTACGACCCTGCGTTGCTGCCCTACGCGAAGGCTTCGGGCGTGTACGCCCGGCTTCAAAAGCGTCCGGCTTAGCTGGCCTACACCCTGCTCACGAAGGCCTTGTCGAGAGCCGCCAGGGTCTCGGAGAAGCGCTTCCGCGCGCGCCTGGGGTTCTTCTTCTCCACGCGGCAGATCTGCGCGAGGAGCTCCTCGGCCTTGGCGACCGTGTCCGCCAGGCGGGCGTCGGGGCTGTCGCCGACTCCGACGGCACCGAAGAGGTCGCTCTTGTTCTCGGCTCCCAGCTTCTGACCCGTCTTGCGCACGGCCACGGCCGCGGCGCCTCCGATCACCACGAGACGCGGGCCTTTTCGGAACTTGGCGACCGCAGCGTTTGCGGCTGCGGTGTGAACGTTCTCTCGGCTATGGATCGCCATGGCCCGGACGCCTTCCGCGCGCAGCGTGGCCGCGAAGACTGCGGCGATGTGGCCGGGGAACACGCCCAGCCCGGCAACGTTGTACTTCTCCATCGTCAGCTCCCCTCCGGCTAGGCCTAGATCAGTCGGGTCGGTGCGCGCGAAGACCCGCCGGCGGACTTCCTCGAGCGGGAAGTTGTTCGACGTGTCTGACTTGCGGGTCCTCGGCATGCAGACGTCCCGATGCCGAATCAACATCTTCTTCGAGGTAATGCCGAGGAACTTCCTGCGCTCGCGGCACCGCCAGACGATTGCGTCGATCTGGCGGCGCGGATACGGATCCCCGCCCTTGCCGAGATTCTCGATCTCGATCCCCCAGCCGTGCGTGTTCCAGTCGGTGATCCCGTGGAGGTCGGCTTTCCCGGCATGCCACGCCCGCTTCGGGAACTCGTTGAGCTCGAAGATCCTTCCCTGCTTGTCGATGTAGTCGTTGGCAGAGACCTTCGTGCCCGACTTCGTCAGCGTCGCGAGATCGCCCTCGAAGCGATCCGCCCGTGTGGTGCAGCACGATCCCGAACGGGCCCTTCATGTCGTTCGGCCCGAAGTTCGCGCTACGGATCTTCGTGATGACCTTGAACGTCGCCACGGGGGGCGCGACGCTCCCATCCGCCACCGCGGAGACGGTCGCCGCGTCGGGACCCGCCGGCACCACGGGCTTGAGCGCTGCTCGAGTCACCGCAGACCGCACCTTGGCGAGCTGCTTCTTCGTGAAGGTGGCAGGCTTCACACTGTCGTCGAGGAGGCAGCCGACTGCGTCGCTCGGAGTTCGATCTGTCATGGGCCGCTTACGGGGGTGCGCAAGGCTTGCACGATCCGCTACAAGGGTCAAGCCTCCAAGGGCAGGCGTCGCAGGCCGCGGAACGGGCGCACGATGCGACGGCCGTCGGGAAGCTCGATGAGGACGTTCCGCGGGCCGCCGCCCGGTCCCCACCGCGTGAGAACGCGGACAACCTCGCCGCGGAGCAGATACTGCCGGCCGGTCATCTCGAGAGTGCGGATGAGAGGACTTGAACCTCCACGGGCTTTCGCCCACACGGACCTGAACCGTGCGCGTCTACCAATTCCGCCACATCCGCGCGGAACGCCAAGTCTAGCCCGCGGCTAGCGGCGCGGGCGGTCTTCGTGCTCGTCCCAGACCGGGAGGTCGGCGAGGTCCTGCTCGACGCTCTTGACGAACTCGTCGTCCTCCTCGTCGCCGCGGATGAGCGTCAGCTTCTCCTTGCGCCGCCGGCGTGAGCGGTGGGCCCAGGCGTCGGCGCCGACGCGCTCGGACAGCCGCGGCCACTCCGCCCCGATGACCACGAGGACGGCGGCGGCGAGGAGCCCGATCGCGATCCAGCCCACGTCACCCATTGTAGACCGGGGTCTAAGGCAGAGAGGGGCCGCGTCCGATAGAGGAGCCATGCCCTGGGAAGTCCCCCTCCAGTTCGCACTCCTCATGTTCCTCGCCTGGGCCGTCGTGGCCCGTGCGGTCCTCGTCTTCGCGCGTGTTCTGCCGCCGACGTGCGGCAGCTGCAACCGCAAGCTCGAGCGGCGCCACCTGGGCGAGCCCGTGTGCCGCTGCGGCCGCTAGCCGGCCTCGGCAGCCGCCAGGAACCGCTCCAGCCGCTCGTTGAACGGCGCTCCGGTCCGCTGGACTCCGTGACCCTGGCCGGCGAGCACCACACGCCCGGCGCCGATCCGCTTCTCGAGGACGTCGCAGACGGCCTCGAACGCCTCGTCGTGCGCGCCTGAGACGGCGAGCTTCGCGAACGCCGCCGCCGCGAGCTCGTCGAGCGGGATCTGCGCCTCCCACGGATACCGCTCGCGCATCAGGAGCCGCGCGCCCTGCTCCAGCTCGGGCTTGAGGCGACCAGGAACCGGCCGGCTGCCGACGAGGCCGAAGAAGCGCTGCAGGAACGCGGCCGGCTCGTCGGGCCCGTTCGTCCAGAGCTCTGTCGCGCGTGCGACGAAGTCCTCCACCGCGGGATGCCCGCGGGCGACGCCGAAGGCAGGCGGCTCGACGACGGTGAGTGACCGAACCGCCTCCGGCCGTTTCGCCGCCGCGAGCAGCGCGATGACGCCGCCGTACGAGTGGGCGACGACGTGCCTGGGCTCATCGAGGAGCTCGGCCAGGAGCTTCGCCTCGGGCTCGAAGTCGGAGCGCGCGAGCGGCGGGCTCGCTCCGAATCCCGGCCGGTCGATGAGCAGGAGCGTCCAGCGTTCGGCAAGCGGGAGCTGCTCGCGCCAGGTGAGCCGCGCGCCGGTCACGCTCCCGTGGACGAGCAGGACGGGCGGGCCGTCGCCGAGCCGCTCGACGTGCACTGCTACGCCACGAGCTGCCGGACGGCGCGGGCGAGCACCCTGGCGCCCAGCTCGCACTGCTCCGGCGGCGTGAACTCGTCGGGCGTGTGGCTCAGGCCGCCGCGGCTCGGGACGAAGAGCATGGCCGCCGGCACGTGATGGGCGAGCACCATCGCGTCGTGGCCGGCGCCGCTGGGCATCCTGAGCGTCGTCGCTCCCTCCGCCTCTGCAGCCTGCTCCAGCGCGTCCTGGAGCGCGGGATCGAGCGTAACCGGCAGCTTGCGGTGGGTCTCCCTCACCTCGAGGCCGAGCTTTTCCTCCGCGGCGATCCGCTTCAACGTCTTGCGGACGAACGGCTCCAGCCACGCGAAACCTTCAGCTGTCGGCGAGCGGACGTCGATCGTCAGCTCGGACACACCCGGGACGACGTTGAACCCGCCTGGCTCAACTGTGATGACGCCGACGTTCGCGGTCATGTCGTCGCGGCCACGTGCCACCTCGCGGAGCGCCAGCACCACGCGCGCCCCGCCCACGAGCGCGTCGCGGCGCAGCTCCATGGGAGTCGTGCCGGCGTGGTTGGCCTCGCCGCTGAAGCGCGCACGGAAGCCGAGCATCCCGGTGACGGCCGTGACGACACCGAGATCGACGGCATTGCGCTCCAGCACGGGCCCCTGCTCGATGTGCAGCTCCAGGTAGGCGCCGAGCTCGTCGACCCGCGCCGCCTCGCCCAGCCGCCCGAAGTCGAAGCCGGCCTCGGCCATCGCGTCCGCGACGCCCCGGCGCTCCCAGTCCTCCAGGTCGCAGTCCCCGCAGAATGCACGGCTGCCGAGCATCCCGGTCTGGAAGCGGCCGCCCTCCTCGTCGTTGAAGGAGATGACCCAGAGCGGGCGCCGAGGCTCGACGCCGTCGGCCTTCAGGCGGCGCACGACGTCCAGCGCAGCCAGAACCCCGAGCGCCCCGTCGTAGCGGCCGCCGGCGGGGACGGTGTCGAGGTGAGAGCCGAGCGCGACGGCCTTCCCCTCCCCCGCCGTCCAGCGGCCGATCACGTTCCCGGCGGGATCGAGCTCGGTCTCGAGGCCCAGCTCGGCGAGCTGCTGCATGAGCCAGGCATTCGCCTGTGCGAGCTCGGGCGACCAGGCGAACCGCGTGACGCCCCCGCGCTCGTCGCCGCCGATTCGCGCGGCAGCCTCGAGATCAGCTGTCAGCGACGACACGGCGCCTCTTGAACCAACGGTAGGCCTCGATCACGCCGGCGATCCCGAGCGCGACGACGAACGCGAGGAGGAAGCCCTTGAACGGGTTCTCCTCGAACGTGCGGCCGCCGACGTAGCCGAGCATGGCCGCGTACGTGGCCCAGACGAGGCCGGCCGCGACGTCGAAGGCGATGAAGCGCCGCCATGGCATCTCGAGCATCCCACACGAGAGCGTGACGGCCGTCCGGCCACCGGGGATGAAGCGCCCGATCACGATCAGGTACCCGCCGCGTTCCTCCACCTGTTTGTGCGCCCAGTCAACCTGTTTGCGCCGCTCGCCCTTGAACCAGCGGTCGACGATCCGGTGCCCGGTCTTCCTCCCGATCCAGTACGCGGTGTTGTCCCCGACGATCGCGCCTGCGGCGGCGAAGAGGATGACGAGGACGAGGTTGAGATCCCCCGTCGAGGCGAGCACGCCCGCGAGGATCACCGAGGTCTCGCTCGGGACGAGCGGGATGATCACGTCGAGGGCCGCGATGACGAACAGGAACGCGTAGGTCCACGGCGACCCCGAGACGTACTCGGTCAGCGACTCGAACATCCGCTGGGAACGTTAGTGCGAGTGCTCCGCGGGGAGGCCGAAGCGGCGGGCCGTTCCCTCTTCGGAGTCGAACTGGACGAGCACGGCCTCTTCGTCGCCCACGACCCAGGCGTCGTGTCCGGGATCGATCGCCACGACCTGCGGTGCGACGTAGTCGAAGGTGCAGCCGTCCGCGTACTCACCCTGGATGTGGCCGCGGGCGAGGAAGCCGATGTGCGCGTGCATGCAGCGTTCGGTTCGCACGGTCGGCCGCATGTCGGTCGACCACCGGAACCCGGGCGGGTACACGGCGCGCTTCACCCGGCCGTTCCCGACCTTGACGATCTCGACCTTGACGCCGGCGACCTCGCGGAGGTCGGCGCCCTCGATTGGCTCGGTCAGTGGATCCATCCCGATTAGCTTAGTGCGTCTCGGACGTAGAACGCCTGCGTCCCGGCGGAGCGATAGCCCAGGCTCTCGTTGAGCGCGCGCATCGCTGCATTGGCCTCGGCGTTGGACGTCAGGATCCACTCGAGACCGTTCGCCGCGGCCCAGCGGATCGTGGCGAGCTTGACGAGCCGCGCGAGCCCGCGGCGCCGGTACTCGGGCAACGTCCCGGTCATGTCGTTCGCGGCCCGGCCTTCCCCGTCGGAGACGACGAACGCGAGGGACACCGGCGTCTCCTGGTGGAGGACGACCGCGCTCACCTCGCCGGACAGGTCGGGATCCTCGAGGCATTCGCTGACCCACTCCTCGTAGCGGATGTCGTCGACCGTCGACTCCTCCGGCACGTCCTCCGACGCAACCGCGTAGAGGGCGTGCAGCTCACGCGGCCGGTCGAGCACCTCGGCGAGGGGGACGAGCCGGAATCCCTCTGCGGCCTTCGCCTGCTCGAGGGCAGGGAGCTCGGAGGCGTCGGCGTCCGCCAGGTCGAGCCGCAGGATCGGCTCGCCGCCCTGCTCCCGGAACCCGCGCTCCTCGAGGAAGGTGCGGCCGGCGGGCTCGGCGGTGTAGGTCTCGAGGCGCTCGGCGCCCGCCGCGAGCAGATGGGTCGCGGCCAGGTCGTAGAGCGCCCCACCGAGGCTCTCGCCGCGGTGCTCGGGCCGGACGCCGATCCAGAGCCAGCCGAGACTCCGCTCGCTCACCTCCCAGCGCAGGCGCGCGCGGGCGAAGCCCACCACCTGCCCGTCCACCTCCGCGACCCAGGCCCGCTGGTGCGCCCGCGGCGGGTGGCTGGCGAGGCGGTGGAGCAGGCTGGCGGGCGAGTGCAGCCAGTCCCGCGCGGACGCCCGCAGGACCTCCACCGCGGCATCGGCGTCCTCGTCGCGAAACGTCCGGATCATGCGAGGCGTTCCGCCGCGAAGGGCCCGAGGTCGCCGGAGACGAGCCGCCGGGCCATGCCGGGCGCCGTGATCATCCCGATCGACGAGAGCCCGCCGAGCACGTCCAGGCCCTCGATCCCGCCGACCGGCCCGGCGACGGGCAGGCCGTCAGGCGCCATCGCTCTCCGGCCCGACCAGGACGCGACGACGGGCACACCCGCGAGCCATGGAACGACCCGCACGGCCCGCTCGGCGAGACGGCGGACGGTGTCAGGCGCCTCGGGCTCCTCGAGCAGCGAGCGCGCCAGCGACGTCCCGATCAGGCAATGACCGGCGGGTCGGCCGCCCAGGAGCAGCGAGACGAGCGCCGGGCTGTCAGCATCGCCGGAGGCGACCTCGCCCAGCGTCGGATCGGCCGACAGCGGCCCCATCTGCTCCTGTTCCGGCCAGGCCGCCTGCTCGATCGCGTACGGGGGCGGAGGGTCGACCCGAGCGGTTTCGAGCAGCCAGCCGCGAGACGAGGAGATCGGCAGGTCGACGCCAGCGGTGCGCAGCAGGAAGCGCACGCGAGGTCCGGCGGCCACGATGACGCGCCCGCACCGGACGACGCCGTCGTCAGTCGCCAGGCCTTCGACGCGCCCGCCCGCGACGAGAACGCGCTTCGCCTCGCAGCCAAGCGCGAAGCGCGCGCCCGCGCGGCGCGCGGCCTCCGCCGCCGCCGTCGTGGCGCTCATCGCGTCGAGCGTCCAGCCGCCCTGGACGAGGAAGCCGCCGGCGAGGTCGTCTGCGAGCCAGGGGTCGGCGACGAGGTCGACCTCCTCCCCGCCGACCACGTCCGCGTACGCGCGGGCGTGCGCGAGCTCCTGTTCCTCGACGGCGAGCACGAGCATCGGCCACGAGCGCAGGTCGAGCGGTACCGGGCCCTCGTCCTCGAGCGCCCGGTACCAGGCGATCGCCTCGTCGAGGAGCTCGTTGATCCAGGGAGCCGGCTGGCGGAACAGGAACCCCCCATTCCGCCCGGACGCGCCCGCACCAATGCCGCCTCGGTCGACGACGAGGACGCTCTCGCCCGACTGTGCGAGGAGACGCGCCGCCGCGCAGCCGGCGATGCCGGCTCCGACGACGACGGTGTCCGCGGCGCCTAGCCCGTCGACTCCGCGCCCCCGCGACGCTTGCGCCAGAAGAGTAGGCCGCCGACCGCGGCGCCGGCCGCTGCCGTCGCGGCGACGATGCCGCCGATCAGCTTCTTCGAGCGCTTCTTCGGCGGGGGCACTTTCTTCATGATCTTCGCTTTCGCGAGCGGCTTGGCGATCGTGTAAACGCCGTAGCCGATCATTGCCTTGCGCTTGCTGAGCATGTTCCTCCTTCCTCGCCCCCTCAGGCTTTGGCGGTTGCTCGCTTCTTGTTCGGTAGATGAATGGCTCGACCGAGGGCCAGCAGGCCCGCTTCCTTGACGGCCTCGGAGAGCGTCGGGTGGGCGGCCATGCCGTCGGCGACCGTCTCGACCGTCGCCTCTGCGTCGAGGGCGACGACGCCGGCCTCGATCAGGTCGGTCACGTGCGGGCCGACCATGATGATCCCGAGGAGCTCGCCGTAGCGAGCCTCATGGATCGACTTGACCCAGCCGACCGTCTCGTTCTGCATCATCGCGCGCCCGTTGACGGAGAACGGGAAGGTGCCGACGAGGACGTCGTCCCCGTAGGCCTCGCGCGCCTCTCGCTCGGTCAGGCCGACGCCGGCGATTTCCGGATCCGTGTAGATCGGCCGCGGCACGCCGCGGTTGTCGACCACGGCCTCGTGGCCCACGGCGTTCTCGGCCGCGACCTCGCCCTCGCGGAACGCGGTGTGCGCGAGCTGCCAGTAGCCGGCGCAGTCGCCGACCGCGTAGATGTGCGAGACGGTGGTGCGCCGATGCTCGTCGGCGGCGATGCCCTTCTTCGGGTCGAGCTCGACGCCGACCTCCTCGAGGCCGAGATCCTGCGTGACGGGCCCGCGCCCGGTGGCGACGAGCATGAGGTCGCACTCGACCGACTCGCCGGCGAAGTGCACCCTGAGACCGCTGCCGGTGTCCTCGATCCTGTCGCACTGCGACTCCAGGTGGACGGCGATACCGCGCTTCTTGAACTGCTTCAGAAGCTCCTTGGCCGCGTCGTCGTCCTCCTGCGGGATGAGCGTCGGCAGCATCTCGACGATCGTCACCTCGCTCCCGAAACGCTGGAGGATCGAGGCGAACTCGCACCCGATGATCCCGCCGCCGAGGATGACGATGCGCTTCGGCACCTCGGTCTGGGCCAGGAGCCCGGTCGAGTCGATGCAGCGCTCCGAGTCGATTCCGTCGATCGGCGGCCGCAGCGAATAGGAGCCGGTCGCGATGATCGCGCTCTTGAAGGTCACGTCCTCGCCGCCCTCGACGGAGATGGTGTTCGCGTCCTTGAAGCGGCCCGCGCCCTTGACCCACTCGACGCCGTTGGCCTTGAAGAGCCCTGCGACGCCGGTCGTCAGCTGGTTGACGATTCCGTCCTTCCACTCGTTCGCCTTGGCGAAGTCGAGCTCGGGCGCGCTCACGTTGACGCCGATCTTGGCGAAGGTCTCCTCCGCCTCCTTGATGGCGAACGCGGTCTGCACCCACGCCTTGGTCGGGATGCACCCGACGCGGAGACAGGTGCCTCCGAGCCGGTCTTCCTTCTCGATGCAGACGGTCTTCGCCCCGAGTTGCGCGGCCCTGATGGCAGCCGTATAGCCGCCTGGACCGCCCCCGAGGACGGCGACGTCGAATTCCATGATCTGGCCCTTTCCGTTCGGTTCGGTTCCTAACCGATCCTATCCGTGCAGGGCCTCCCGCCACTCCCAAAAAACGGGAGGGCTTCGGCGCGGGTCAGTCGCCTTCGAGGCGGAGGTCGAAGCCCGCGGGGGCGTGAACGTTCACGAAGCGAGCCGGCTCGTTGCCGCGGTTGGCGAACGTGTGCGGTACCTCGGGCGGCACGAGCACGAACGTCCCCGGGCCGGCCACGACCTCCTCGTCGTCGACGATGAACGTGAGCTCGCCGTCGAGCATGAGGAACGAGTCGTCCTCGGCCGCGTGCTGGTGGATCGGCGGGCCGTCGCGCCGCGGCTGGATCGTGATGAGCGAGAGGTTGAAGCGCGGCGTGTCCTGTGTGCGGGCGAGGAACTCGACGTTCCCGACGCGGTGGCCCTCGCCGGGCTGCACGATCACCGCCCGCTCGACGCCCACTAGATCTCCTCCGAGAGCTGGACTCTGTTGCCGTCGGGGTCGAAGACGTCCAGCAGGCGGATCGTGCCCGGGATCTCGAGCACGGTCCCGACCTCCACGCCCGCGCCGCGCAGCCGCTCGGCCTCCTGCTTGAGGTCGGTGACATCGAGCGTGAGCACTGCCTCAGCTTCTTCACGCTCCCCCTCCGCGATGGCCAGCTCGATGTTCCCATGCACGAGGCGCGCCCAGCGATCCTCCTCGTCCACATAGGCCTCCTCGAAGCCGAGCCGCTCCCGGTAGAACGTCCGCGCCTCCTCGAGATCCCGGACGCGGTACCAGATGGACACTAGCAGCGCCAGGCCGGGCTCTTCGAGGAACTGCTTGACCGTGCGCAGGAACTCGGACGCCGTCGCACCGTCGACCGAGCGATGGTCGCACGTCAGCGTCATCTCCATCACCGGCCGGGCGGCGAGCTCGCCGTCGCGGACGACCGCCCGTTCCTCGATCGCGCCGACCGCGAGAATCGCGGCCTGCGGCGGGTTGAGGACGGCCACAAAGCGCTCGACGCCGAACATGCCGAGGTTGGAGATCGTGAACGTGCCGCCCTCGAGGTCCTCCTGCTTGAGCTTGTTCTCGCGGGTGCGTGCGACGACGTCCGCTCGCTCGGCGGCGAGCTGCGGGATCGTCTTCGTCTCGCAGCTGCGCAGGACCGGGACGACCAGGCCGTTGGGGATCGCCACGGCGATCCCGACGTTCGCGGTCGGCTGGAGGTGGATCTCGTCGCCCGCGAAGAGCGCATTCACGGCGCGATGGCGCATGAGCGCGACGGCGCAGACCTTCGTAAGGATGTCGGAGTAGGTCGGCTTCGCGTCGCCCTCGGACATCCTTGCCACGAGCCCCTCGCGGAGCCGGATCGCGGCGCTCATGTCCGCGGTCATCGTGATCTGGAACGCGGGCGCCTCCCAAGCCTCGGTCATGCGGCGTGCGATCGTCTTGCGCATGCCGGTGAGCGGGATGACCTCCGCCTCGCCGGCGGGCTCGGCGGCGGTGGCCGCAGCAGGCGCCGGCGCCGCCTCGGCGCGCTCGACGTCCTCGGCCACGATGCGGCCCTCGGGGCCGGTCCCGCGCAGCGACTGCAGGTCGATGCCCCGCTCGCGCGCGATCCGCCTGGCCAGGGGCGAGGCCTTCACGCGCCCGCCGTCGCCTTCGGCCGGCTCCGAGACCTGCGGTTCCGCCACGGAAGAAGCCTCGGGCTCCTCCGGACGCCCGTTCTCGGACTCGGCCGCAGTCTCCGCCGGGGCCTCCTCCTCCTTCTTCTCCTCCTCCTTCGCCTCCGGCTCGGCGTCGGGCACGTCCTCGCCCTCCTCGCCGATGACCGCGATCGCCTTGCCGACCTCGATCTCCTCGCCCTCGCCGGCCAGGATCTTGAGCAGGACGCCCGAGGAGTCGGCCTCGACCTCCTGGGTCACCTTCTCCGTGTCGAGCTCGTAGAGCGGCTCGCCCTTCTCGACCTGGTCGCCCTCGGACTTGAGCCAGCGCACGATCGTCCCGGACTCCATGCCCTGGCCGAGCCGTGGGAGCGTGACCTGGCTGGACAATCTATTCCTTGCCGACGGTGCGCTTGACGGCGGCGAGCACGTCCTCCGCGTGCGGGATGACGTACTGCTCCATGACCGGCGCGAACGGAATCGGGGTGAACTTCGCCCCGACGCGCTCGACCGGCGCGTCGAGATAGTCGAACGCCTGGTGCTGGACGATCGCTGCCACCTCCGCGCCGAAGCCCATGCGGACGACGGCCTCGTGCGCGACGACGCAGCGGTTCGTCTTCTTGACCGAGCCGACGATCCCCTCCTCGTCGAGCGGCAGGAGCGTGCGGGGGTCGACGACCTCGACCGAGATTCCGTCCTCCTCGGCCTCCTTCGCAGCGGAGATCGCCTCATGGACGAGCCGCCCGGTGGCGACGACGGTGACGTCCTCGCCCTCCCGGTGTACGCGCGCCTTGCCGAGCTCCATGCCTTCGATCGCCTCGGGCACCTCGTTCTTCAGGTTGTAGAGCGTCCGGTGCTCGAAAAAGACGACGGGGTTGTCGTCGTAAATCGAGCTCCAGAGGAGGCCGCGCACGTCTTCGGGCGTCGACGGGAAGACGACCTTGATCCCGGGGACGTGGACGAGCCACGCCTCGACCTGCTGGGCGTGCTGCGCACCCGGCGACCAACCGGCGCCGCCCTGCGTCCTGATCGTCAGCGGAACTTTGGTCTGGCCGCCCGACATGTAGCGGTGCTTGGCGGCCTGCTGGACGAGCTGCTCCATCGCCAGCGTTATGAAGTCCTGGTACATGATCTCGACGATCGGGCGCATCCCGGCAACCGCGGCGCCGATGCCCGCGCCCACGATCGCCATCTCGGAGATCGGCGTGTTGCGGACGCGGTCGGGCCCGAACTCGTCGAGCATCCCCTGCGTAACGCCCATCGACCCGCCCATCTCGGCGATGTCCTCGCCCATGATGAAGACGTCATCGTCGCGGCGCATGGCCTCGCTCATCGCGTCGCGGATCGCCTCGCGGTAGGTCAGCTCAGGCATAGACGTTCTTGAGCGCGTCCTCGGGCTTCGGGTCGGTGCCCTTCTTCGCAAACTCGACCGAGTCCTCGGCGATGCGCGTCGCCTCGCGGTCCATCTCCTCCCACTCCTCGGCGGAGAGCTCGAGGCGCGTGCGGAGGAGCTCGATCGGGTCGCGCGTCTTGCGCAGCTCGTGGATCTCCTCCCTGGGGCGGTACACCTGCGGGTCGCCGACGTAGTGGCCGGAGAGCCGGACGCAGTCGGCGACGACAAAAACGGGTCCCTTGCCGTCCCGCGCGTGGCGCAGCGCCTTCTTGGCGGTGTCGAAGACCGCCTCGACGTCCTGGCCGTCGACGGTCACGGACGCCATCCCGTAGGCCTCGGCCCGCTTGGTCATGTCTTCGATGGGCGAATGCTGCTTGGAGGGAGTCGACTCGGCGTAGCGGTTGTTCTCGCAGACGAAGACGGCGGGCACGGTCCAGAGCTGCGCGAGGTTGAGGGCCTCGTGGAACGTCCCGATGTTCGTCGCCCCGTCGCCGAAGAAGGCAACCGCGACCCTCGGCTCTCCGCGCATCTTGAACGCGAGGGCGGAGCCGACGATCCCGGGCAGCCCGCCACCCACGACCGCATTGGCGCCCAGGTTCCCGCGCTCGATGTCGTAGAGGTGCATCGAGCCGCCGTACCCGTGGCTGCAGCCCTCGACCTTGCCGTAGAGCTCGGCCATGACCTCGTTGGGATGCGTGCCCTTGGCGATCGTGTGGCCGTGTGCACGGTGGGTCGAGGCGATCACGTCGCCCTCCTCCAGCGCCCTGCAGACGCCCACCGCGACGGCCTCCTGGCCGATGGCCACGTGCAGGAATCCCGCCAGATCGCCGGCGCGGAAGCGCTCCTCGACCTTCTCCTCGAAACGCCGGATCAGGAGCATCTCCCGGAGGAAGTCCTTGAGGCGTTCCGCGGACACGGTCTGACCCTTCTCCTCGAGCGTTGCCACGGCGCCGACAAGCTAGCAGCCAGAGTGAATAATCTGCGCGTTTCATGGCCCTCGCAGATCGTGTCGACGAGATCGTCCGCGGCCTTCCGCGCGGGTGGGAGCGCGCGCGCCTGCAGCTGACCGTGGAGGAGCCGGAGGATGCCGACCGCGCGTCCCTCGTCCTCGCTCCCGCAACCCCCGGCCGCTCGGGCAGCGCCTTCACGCTCTACGTCCATGACGGGGCGACCGGGCTGTCTCCGTCCGCCGGGCTCGTCAAGCGCGTGGTCGGCCGCCTCGACGAGGCTGGGATTCGAGGCCGCATCCGCCTCGCCGGCCACGAGCAGGCGGTCGTGGCGGAGAAACCCGCACCCGCTGCGCCCGAGGCGACGCCTGCGCTTGCGGACGCCTGGGACCGGCTCATGCGCCGCCTCCCGGCCGACTGGTCGGACCTCTACGCCGAGGTCGAGCTCGACTCGACGGACTACCTCGAGCGCGGGGCGCTGCTGCTCGCGCCGGTCAACCCGGCGCGCTACGGCGGCCCCTCGAGCTTCCGGTTTCGATCCGCGAGCCACGAAGGCTACGGCGTCGCCCCGGGCATGGCCCGCCGCGCGCTCGAGCGGCTCGACGACGAAGGCCTGAGCGGGCGCGTTCGCGTCCTTCGCGTCCTCTCCGACACGAACCCGGTGTCCACGCAGGGCCCGGTCTGGCGGGTGGACGGCCGCTCGGTGTGAGCGAGCACGAGCCGCAGGTCTCCTGGAAGGCGCTCGAGCAGGACGCGACCGTCGTCACGTCGGACGGAGATGAATCAGCGCGGGTGGCCGAGATCGTGGGCGACCCGGACGCCGACATCTTCAACGGGCTCGTCGTCCGCGTCGGGGTGCTGGACAAGAACCGCCATCTGCCTGCCGAGCGCGTGAAGGCGATCTGGCCCAAGCGCATCGAAGTGGACGCGACCCTGGACGAGCTGAAGGCCCTGCCGCCCTACGAGGAGCCCGTCGTCGAGACCCTCGAGCCGGCTGGTGGTTTCCTCACGCGCCTGCGGAACCTGTTCCGCTGAGCTCGGCCGCGCGGCGCCGTGCCTGCACCAGCTGGAAGGGCACGAGCGGGAACACCGCCACCTCCCGCAGGAGCACCTGGGGCGGCGCCGGCGTCGGCGCGCCCGAGACCGTGACGCGCACGCCCGGGAGGAGCGACCGGAAGAGGATCCCGGTGCGGAGGCGGTGCCACCTCGACGTGACGACGACGACCTCCTGCACGCCCAGCTCCCGCGCATGCGCAGCCGCGTTCGCTGCGTTCTCGGCGGTGATCCGCGCGTCGGGATCGCATACGAGCCCTTCGGTCGCGCCGGGCCACGCGCGACGCATCAGCTCGGCCTCCGGGAGAGCCGTCGGATGCCGAGACCAGCCGGAGAGCAGCACGACGTCGTTCTCACCTGCAAGCGCGGCAGCGTGCTCGAGGCGGGCGGCGCAGATCGGGTGGAGCTCTCCCTTGCGCCCGCGCGAGTAGCCGAGGACGACGACCAGCCGCTTAGGCGGCGCGGAGCTCGGCATCGAACTGCTCCTTCAGCGCGGCGACGATGCGTTCGCGGATCTCGCGCGCGTCCTCGTCCGACAGGGTGCGCTCGGGCGACTGGAAGGAGACGTGGAGCGCGACGGACTTCCTGCCCTCGGGGATCGGCTCGCCGCGGTAGACGTCGAAGATGCGGACGTCGCGGAGCTCCGGGCCCGCGGCCGCGCGCGCCGCGGCGACGAGGTCGCCGGCGAGCACGTCCTCCGCCACGACGAACGCGAGGTCCTGGTGCACGGCCGGGAACGTGATCACGTCCTCGTACTCGCGCCGCTCCGGCACCTGCGCGAAGAGCGTGAACAGGTCGAGCTCGAACGCGCCCCACGAGCCCTCGAGGAGCGCCGGGTGGAGCTCGCCGACCCAGCCCGCCTCGAGCTCCGCGGCCTTGCCCGGATGGAGGAACGGGCGGCTTGCCCGCTCGAGTCGCGGCTCGATGCCGAGCGCGCCGTAGAGCGTCTCGAGGATGCCCTTCGCACGCGCGTAGCCGCCTTCGACGACGACGCCGACGTGCCAGTGCTCGTCCGGAAGCTCCTCCCCGCTCGGCAGGTAGACGCGGGCGATCTCGAAGAGCCCGATGCCCTCGTTGCCCGCGTTGACGTTGTGCCGCGCGGCTCCTGTGAGCCCGGAGAGCAGGGTCGTTCGCAGGATCGCGTGCTCCGAGGAGAGCGGGTCAGGGAGCCTGAGCGCGTCCGGCTCCGGATCCTCGCCGACGAAGCTCAGCGTGTAGACCTCGAAGAGCCCGGCGCCGACGAGCACGTCCTCGACCAGGCGCCGGAGGCGCTGGTCCGTCGTCAGCCGCCCGAACATCGCACTCCGGAGCGGCAGCGTGAAGGGGACGTGCTCGAGCCCGTGGACGCGCGCCACCTCCTCGACCAGGTCGATCTCCCTCGTGACGTCACGCGCGCGCCAGGAGGGGACCGTCACGTCCCAGCCCGGCGCGACCTGGAAGCCGAGGGCGTCGAGCGCGTCCTTCTGCTCCTGCTCGGGGATCTCAATCCCCACGATCCGGTTGGCGCGCTCGGTACGGAACGAGATCACCGGCGGCTCGGGCAGCTCCCCGACGACGTCCGCATGGCCCGTCCAGCGGGCGCCGGACAGCTCGACGATGAGCTGCGTCGCCAGCCGGGCGGCGTGCGGTGCGAGATACGGGTCGACGCCCTTCTCCCAGCGGTTGGAGCCCTCGGTGCGGAGCCCATGGCGCTCGGAGCTCCAGAGGATCGTGCCCGGCTCGAAGTTGGCGGCCTCGAGAAGGACAGAGGTCGTCTTCTCCGTCACCTCGGTGTCGAGCCCACCCATGATCCCAGCGAAGGCGATCGCACGCTCGGCGTCGGCGATGACCAGGTCGGCTGGGTCGAGCTTGCGAAGGTTGCCGTCGAGACTCGTGAACTCCTCGCCCGTCCGCGCGCGCCGCACGACGATTCGGCCGCCCGCGAGCGTCTCGTAGTCGAAGGCGTGGAGCGGGTTCCCGAGCGCGAGCATGACGTAGTTCGTCACGTCGACGACGTTCGAGATCGGCCGCATGCCGGCGGCCGAGAGGCGCGCCTTGAGCCACGGCGGGGACCCGCCGATCCTGACGTCCCGGAACAGGCGACCCACGTAGCGCGGGCAGCCTTCGAAGTCCTCGATGGAGATATCCGGCGGCTCGTCCCCGGCCGGCTCGGGATCGACGCCCGGCATCGGCCTGAGCTCGCCCTCGAAGAGCGCGGCCACCTCGCGCGCGATCCCATAGACCGAGAGGCAGTCCGGCCGGTTGCGCGTCATCTCGATCTCGAGCACCTCCTCGCCGAGCGGGAGGACGTCGCCGAGCGGCGTGCCCGGGTCCCACGGCTCCGGGAGAACCAGGATGCCGGCGTGCTCGTCACTGATCGAAAGCTCGGACTCGGAGAGGATCATCCCGTCGGAGACCGTGCCGCGGAGCTTCGCGCGCTCGAGCGTCCGCCCGTCCGGGAGCACCGCGCCCGGGAGCGCGACCGCGACGGTGGCGCCCGCCTCGAAGTTCCAGGCACCGCAGACGATCTGGCGCGGCTCACCCTCCCCCACGTCGACGCTGCAGAGCTGGAGCCGGTCCGCGTTGGGATGCTTGCCCGCTTCGAGGACGCGGCCGACGAGGTAGCGGCCGTAATTGCCGTCCACGTCGGCGACTCCGCGGAACGAGATGCGCTCGACCTCGCCGGTGGCGATGGCGAGGCGGTCGGCGATCTCGGCCGTCGTCGCGTCGACGTCGACGTACTCGCGGAGCCAGGAAACGGGGACCTTCATCTCAGAACTGGCTCAGGACCCGGAGGTCGTTCTCCCACAAGAGGCCGAGCGCGGGCAGGCCGTGGCGGAGCATGGCGACGCGCTCGAGGCCCATGCCGAAGGCGAATCCCGTCCACTCCTCGGGGTCGAGGCCGACGAACTCGAACAGCGTCGGGTCGACCATGCCGGAGCCGGCGATCTCGATCCAGCCGGAGTACCGGCACACGGAGCAGCCGCGGCCCTCGCAGAGGAAGCAGCTGACGTCCGGCTCGAGGGACGGCTCCGTGAAGGGGAAGTCGTGGGTGCGGAAGCGCATCTCGCGCTCCTCGCCGAACAGCGCCCGCATCATGTGCAGGAGCGTTCCCTTGAGGTCGCCCATCGTGATCCCGCGGTCGATCGCGAGCCCCTCGATCTGGTGGAAGATCGGCGTGTGCGTCGCGTCGGGCGTGTCGCGCCGGTAGACGCGGCCGAGGGAGACCATGTAGATCGGAGGCGGCTGCGTCTCCATGATGCGGACCTGGGAGGGCGACGTCTCCGTCCGCAGCAGCACGTCCCCGTTGAGGAAGAGCGACTGGAGGGGCGAGCGGGCCGGATGGTCCGCGGGAAAGTTGAGCCCGTCGAAGTTGTACCGCGTCGTCTCGACCTCGCGGCCGTCGACCACCTGGTAGCCGAGCCCGAGGAAGATGTCCTCCACCTCGCGGCGGATCTGGGTGATGAGGTGGAGCCGGCCGCGCGGCCTGGCCTGGCCCGGAAGCGTGATGTCGGCGACCTCCTCGGTGAGCCGCCGGTCGAGCTCTGCGCGCTCGAGCTCGGCCTGGCGCTCGGTCACCGCCTGCTCGAGGCCCTCACGAAGGATGTTGAGGACGCTGCCCGTCTCCGCGTCCCGGACCTCGCGCAGCGCCTGCTTCAGCTCGCTGCGGCGGCCGAGGTACCGGACCCGGGCGTCGTCGAGCTCGGCGAGGGTCGAAGCGCCCGCAATCGCGCTTCGCGCCTCGTTTTCCAGGGCCTGCGGGTCCATCGGCGGAGCGTATCATCGTGCCTGTGTCGTCCTATGACGCCATCGCGGAGCTCTACGACCCCTGGAGCCGGAGCGTTACCGAGGACGTCGGCTTCTACGTCGCGGAGGCTCGCAAGGCCGGCGGGACGGTCGTCGAGCTCGGCGTCGGGACGGGCCGGATCGCCGTTCCGGTGGCGTCCGCGGGGGTGCCCGTAATCGGCGTCGACTCCTCCGAGGGGATGCTGAAGGTGTGCCGGCGGCGGGCCGAGGCCGCCGGAGTTTCGCGGCTGGTCGATCTCCGCCGGGGCGACCTTCGCGACCCGCCGGTGACCGAGCGGGTGCGGCTCGTGACCTCGCCGTTCCGCGCGTTGCTCCATGCGGTGACCGACGAGGACAGGCGCGCGGCACTGGCGGCCGCGTTCGGGCTCCTCGTCCCCGGCGGGCGCTTCGTCTTCGACGTCTTCGCGCCGAGCCCGGAGGACGTCGAGGAGACGAACGGCCGCTGGCTCGAGCGCGAGCCGGGCATCTGGGAGCGCGCAGACTGGGACCTGGAGCGCCGTGTCCTCACCCTGCGGGTGCGCGGCGACGCGGCCGAGACCTCCATGACGCTCGCGTGGCTCCCCACGGAGGACTGGCGCCGCCTCCTGGAGGAGGCGGGCTTCGAGATCGTCGCCTGCTACGGCTGGTTCGACCTGCGCCCGTACGCCGGGGGCGAGGACTCCATCTGGCTGGCCCGCCGTCCCTAGCGGCCACGTCCTGGGGTCTGACCCCGGGTCATGTCTTTCGGGGGACGAAATGTGAACGGAGAGCCCGCGATCCGGCTCCAGGTTCGGAGCGTTGTCCACAGGGTGTCCGCGGCGGGCAGGTCCAGGTGCCTGGCACCGGGACGTGGCCGGTGGGGACGTGGCTACTCGCCCCAGCCGGGGTGCGGGGCGTGGAGGCCTGGCTCGAGGTGCCAGTACTCGCGGAGCGTCCGGCAGCGGCCGTCGCGGGCGAACCGGAGGAGCAGGCAGCCGGGGAGGGTGATCTGCACGCCGTCGTCCACCATGGTCGTCCACCACTCGACGGCGACGAGGTCGCCGGCGACGAAGGGCACGCCCATCCGGACCTCCGCCGACTCCTGCGTCGACGTCGCGCTCTCCCAGTAGCCGCGGATTGCGTCCGACCCGACGGCCGGCTCGCGAAACGGGCTCGAGCGGTACTCGGCGTCCTCGGTGAACAGCCCGACGACGGCGTCTGCGTCCTTCTCGCCCCACGCGCGGCCGTAGGCCTCGACCCACTCCTGCACGGTCATCGGCGTCTCCTCCACTCGTAGAGCGCGATCGCACCGGCGACCGCGACGTTCAGGGACTCCGACGCCTCGGCCTGCGGGATGGTCGCCGTCGTCTGGCACGTGGCCAGGACGTCCTCCGGGAGCCCCTCCCGCTCAGCGCCGAGGACGAACGTGACGGGGTCGGGAAGCTCGAGCTCCGCGAGGGGCGGGCCACCGCGCGGGACGAGCGCCACGCGCCCGGCGCTCGCATCGTCGAACGACGCGAGCGGCACCCGGAAGACCGCGCCGGCCGAGGCGCGCAGGGCCTTCGGGCCCGTCACGTCGCCGGACCGGTGCGAGAGCGCGACGAAGGCCGGCCCGAGAGCGTCGGCGGCCCGGAGCAGCGTCCCGAGGTTCCCGGGATCCGCGACGCGCCAGAGCGCAAGCCCTACCGGCAGATCGGCTCCGGCGGGCAAGTCCGCGCGCCGGAAGACGGCAACGACTCGAGGCGGGTGGGCGAGGGTCGAGAGGCCCGCCATCACGTCGGGCGCGACGAGCTCCGCCCCCGAAAGGCGTTCCGCCAGCACCGGCCGCTCGGCGTCGACCAGCGCCTCCACGGGCTCGAGGCCGGCCTCGAGCCCTGCCTCGACGAGATCCTCACCCTCGCAGACGAACAGGCCGAGCTTCTCGCGCTGACGGCGAGACTCGAGCTTCCGGACGAGCTTGACCCGCGGGTTGGCCGCGGACGTGATCACGTCCGGCGGCCCTTGCCTAGGCCTCGAGCGCGGCTTTGGCCCGCTCGGCGATCTTCGTGAACGCGGGCGGGTCGTTGACCGCGATGTCGGCGAGCGCCTTCCGGTCGAGCTCGATGTTCGCCTTCCGGCAACCGGCGACGAACTGGTTGTACGAGAGCCCCTCCTGGCGCGCGGCCGCGTTGATCCGCACGATCCAGAGGCGGCGGAACACGCGCTTCTTGCGCTTGCGGTCGCGGTAGGCGTGGTTGTCCGCCTTCTGGACGGCTTCCTTCGCCTTGCGATAGGAGACGGAGCTCTGGCCGACGTAGCCCTTGGCGGCGTCGAGCACCTTGCGGCGCTTCTTGCGCGCGTGGACGGATCGCTTGACGCGGGGCATTGCTTCCTCCTCCTACAGCTAGCGGCCGAGCAGGCGCTTGACCTCGCGGACGTCGCTCTCGTCCACGGCCTGGTCGTTGCGGAAATCCCGCCCGCGCTTCGCGGACTTCTTCTCGAGATTGTGGCTCTGCATGGCATGGCGTCGCAGGACGCGGCCCGTGCCGGTGATCTTGAACCGCTTCTTCGCTGCTGACTTTGTCTTCTGCTTAGGCACTTTGAGCTGCTCCTACCTCTCGTCCGACGTTCCTGTGAGGCGCGAGAACCATGACCATGTTGCGTCCGTCCTGGAGCGGCGGCGACTCGATCATCCCGAGCTCCTTGACGTCTTCGGCGAGCCGCATGAGCAGGTCTCGACCGCGCTCCGGATGCGTCTGCTCGCGGCCCCTGAACATGATCGTCACCTTCACCTTGGCCCGGTTGCCCAGGAACCTCACGACGTGCCCCTTCTTCGTCTCGTAGTCGTGCACGCCGATCTTTGGGCGGAGCTTGATCTCCTTGACCTGGATCTGCGACTGGTGCTTCCTCGCAGTCTTGGCCTTCTGCTCCTGCTCGTACTTGTACTTGCCGTAATCCATGATCCGGGCCACGGGCGGGTCTGCTCCTGCGGCGACCTCGACCAGGTCCAGATCCTTGGAATAGGCGTACTCGAGCGCCTCGGCCGTCGGCTTGATGCCGACCTGGGAGCCGTCCGAGTCAACCAGGCGAACGCGCGGGACACGAATGGACTCGTTGATGCGAGTCGTGTCCTGCTGCGGCCTGGACTGCTCGAACCTGCGCCGCGGCCTCACTGATACGTCACCAAGTTGTGCTGCGTCCTCCTCTTAGACAAACGAAAAGCTGCACGCAGGCAGCCCGTCAATTCCCCGATTTGGTTGAACCTCCGATGAGCCCGCGGCTCCGGAGGTGAGGAAACGTAGCTCCTGCTTGCAGGCGTCAGATACTAGCAGCGCTACGAAGCTCGTCGAGGAGCGCGTCCGCGCTCGTTGCAGATTGTTCACCGCCCCGTCGCCGGACCGCGACGGAGTCGAGCGACTCGCGGTCGCCCCAGACGACCACGTAGGGCACCTTCGCCAGCTCGGCGTCGCGGATCCGCCTCCCGAGCGTCTCCTCCCGCTCGTCCACGGAGGCCCTGAAGCCCTCCCCGCGGAGCCGGTCGGCGAGCGACTCGGCCTCCGCGAGATGCACGGCGGCGACGGGCAGAATGCGCACCTGCTCGGGGGCGAGGAAGAGCGGCAGGTCGCCGCCGGTGTGCTCGAGGTAGACCCCGACGAAGCGCTCGAGCGAGCCGAGGAGGGCTCGATGGATCATCGCCGGCGTGTGCTCGGCGTTGTCGTCGCCCTGGTAGGTGAGCCCGAAGCGCTTCGGCATCTGGAGGTCGAGCTGCACCGTGCCGAGCTGCCAGCTCCGACCGAGCGAGTCGGCCATGTGCAGGTCGATTTTCGGCCCGTAGAACGAGCCCTCGCCCTGGCTCTCGACGTATTCGAGCCCCTTGGCGGCCAGCGCCTTGCGCAGCTCCTCCTCCGCGAAGTCCCACTCCTCGTCGGTGCCGAGCTTGTCGTCCGGGCGCAGCGAGAGCTCCACGCGCATGTCGAGGTCGAAGAGGTCGTAGAGGTAGTAGGCGAAGTCGAGGCAGGCGAGCAACTCGTCCTGGATCTGCTCGGTCGTGCAGTAGATGTGGGCGTCGTCCTGGACGAAATGCCGCACCCGCAGCAGGCCGTGCAGCACCCCGGAGAGCTCGTTGCGGTGCAGGTTGCCGGCCTCGGCGATCCGCAGCGGCAGCTCCCGGTAGCTGTGCGGGCCGAGCGAGTAGAGGAGGCAGTGCCCGGGGCAGTTCATCGGCTTGAGGCCGAAGTCGCGCCCTTCGATCTCCACCGCGAACATGTGCTCCTGGTACTTCTCCCAGTGGCCGGACGTGCGCCAGAGGTCGGAGTCGTAGAGCTGCGGCGTGCGCACCTCGTGGTAGCCGCGGCGGGCGTTCTCGCGCCGGCGCAGGTCCTCGAGCACGTTCCAGACAACCATCCCGCGCGGGTGCCAGAACGGCATCCCGGGCGCGAGCTCGGAGAAGTCGAAGAGGTGGAGGTCCTTGCCGAGCCGCCGATGGTCGCGCCGCTTCGCCTCCTCCAGCCGGTGGAGGTGCTCCTCGAGGTCACTGGGGTCGAAGAACGCCGTGCCGTAGACGCGCGTCAACTGCGGGCGGTTCTCGTCCCCGCGCCAGTACGCCCCGGCCAGCGAAAGGAGCTTCACCGCGCCGATCGGGCTCGAGTCCTGGAGGTGCGGGCCCCGGCAGAGGTCGACGAAGTCGCCCTGCTTGTAGAAGGAGATGTCGCCTTCCGCCGTGTCGACGAGCTCGACCTTGTAGGGCTCGCCTTCGTCCGCGAAGTACTGCTTCGCCTCGTCACGGCTCGTCTCCCAGCGCTCCCAGGAGCGGCCTTCGGCGAGCTCGCGCCGGATCTCCTCCTCGAGCTTCTCGAGCACCTCTTCGCCCACCGGCTCGGGGAACTCGAAGTCGTAGTAGAAGCCGTTCTCGATCGGCGGCCCGATCGCGACCTTCGTCCCGGGATAGAGCCGCCGGGCCGCCTCGGCGAGCAGGTGCGCCGCCGAGTGGCGCAGCACCCAGAGCGCGTCGGGATCCTGCCGGTCGCGCGTCGTGAGGAAGCGGATCTCCTCGCCGTCGACGAGCGGCAACCGCAGGTCTCGGACGCTCCCGTTCGCGCGCACGAGCACTGCCTGCTCGGCGAGCTTCGGCCCGATGGCGCGCGCCGCGTCGAGCCCCGTCGCGCCTTCGGGAAGTTCGAGGCTCTTGCCGTCGGGAAGAATGACCCGCATGGAGACAGAGAATACTCAGCCCCCGACGGGGCAAGAGCCCGAGGAAACCGAGGAAGGCACGCCCGTTCCGGACCCCGAGGAAGCCGACGGCGACACCGAGGACGTGCCGACCGCGGACTAGGCTGAAGCCGTGCGTCGCTTCGTCATCCGGACGACGAGGGCGGTGAAGCTCGTCGTCCGCGACGGTCGCATTCCGAGGCCGCTGCGTTGGGGAGGGACGCTGGGGCTCCTACCCGTGCCGGGGCCGTTCGACGAGGCCGTCCTGCTCATCGTCGGCGCGATCCTCTGGGTCTTCTACCGCGACCAGCTCAGCGAGGCCTGGCAGCGGGCGGAGCGGCCGCATCTCGCGGCCCCGGCTTCCCGGAGCTCCTAGCCCTTCAGAGCTTTCGCGATCGCCTCGCGGCCGCCCTCGAGCACGGGCTCGCCGTGGGAGACGAGCACGAGCTCGACCGGGAGGTCGAGGAGCGGGCGCAGGGACTCGCGGAGCTCGGCCTGCCGCATCCCGCTGGGGACGTAGCGCAGCCAGGAGTCCGGGCAGAGGCGCACGCCGCCGTGCTCGTCGTCGCCCAGCAGGCGATCGCCGGGGATCAGCGCGCGCACCTTCGGGAGCCAGACCATCGTCTCCCCGCCTCCCTGAATGACCACCGTCTCGACGTCGCGCGGCAGGTTCTTCTTCGCGCGCGAGGTCGAGGCGTCGTAACGGCGGGCGAGCTCGTCGCGGCTGCGGCGGTGGAACGAGAGCGTCGTCACGATCACGACCGGTTGCCCGTGCCGCGCGACGAGCGCGTCGAGCTCCTCGCGGAGATCGGGCCGGTCATCCGGGACGAGCGGGTCGACGAGCAGCAGGGCGTCCGGTGCCTCGTAGGCGATGGAGGCGACATCGGGCCCCCAGTCGTCGGGGCTGCCGGTGGTCGGCACCGGCGCGGCCTCGGGATGCACTGCCGTCCAGCGGTGCAGGCCCGGCCGGAGCTCGCGGATCGCGCTGGACGCCATCGCGGACAGCATTACACTGGCCCAGCCTTGGATGCAGGGCTTCCGTTCTGGCTCTTCTGGCTCATCTTCGCCGCGGTCGCAGGCACCGCGCTCGCAGGCCTGGGACGGCGCTACCGGCGGCGCCTCCGCCCGCGGTCCGACACGGTCGAGATCGCCACAACGGGGCCTGTGCGTCGCGGCGAGACGGTCGACGTGACGATGACGATCCGCGATGGCGCCCACACAGGCGTCCGCTTCAGGGTCGGCGTCCTTTGCCTGGAGCGCTACGACGTCGAGGAGTCGACGAAGAACAGCACGCGCCGCGTCACGCGGGAGGACTTCGCGCACGAGGAGTGGCGGGAGGTCTCCGCCTCGGAGGCACAGCAAGGGCTCACGTTCGCCGTCCCGGCCGAGGCTCCGTACTCCTACCACGGCTCGTGCCTGTCGTTCGAGTGGCACGCCGAGGCGCTCGAGATCGCACGGCTCCGTCCCGACGCGGTCGCGAGCTGCACGTTCGAGGTGCGGTCGTGAGCCCTGCGTTCGAGCTCCAGCTCGACCGCGAGCGCTTTGCGCCCGGGGAGCCCGTTGCCGGCACGGTTCTCGTCACCGAGGGCGGCGGCTCGCGTGTCCTCGAAGTCGTGCTCGCCTTCCACGAGAAGAGCCCGGACTACGAGGAAACTCCGGTCAGCACGACGCAGGCGCTCCACACAGGCGACGTCCAGACGGGCCAGTCGCTCTCGTTCTCCCTCGAGCTTCCGGCGGATGCGCTCCCCGGCCACCGCTCCGAGCACGGCGAGCTCTACTGGGAGGTAGACGTGAAGTCCGACGAGATGGGCCCCGACACGCATCTGCGCCGGCGGATCGAGGTCGCCCCCACCGCGGAGCCCGAGGAAGAGGACGTCTTCGCGGGCGGCTTCGGCGACGACGAGGGCTAGCTAGTCGTCGCCCTCGACCGCGTGGCGCAGCGCGGGCGGCGCCTTCAGCCAGTAGCTCTCGCGGAGCCATTCGAGCGCGGCCTCGAGGGACTCGTCGTCGGCCACCTCGGCGGTCACCCAGCCGTAGCGGCCGACGTAGCGGGCGGTGCTCACGTACGGGAGGAGCTGCGCGATCTCGCGCTCCTCGGCGGTCAGCTTGACCGTGAGGCGGACGCACTCCTCGGCGACCGACATCGAGGCGAACATCGAGTTCTCGCCCACCTTGAAGACGGGATGGCCCCACGGCTCGTCCTCGTAGGTCTCCGGGAACGAGAGCGCCAGCTGCCGGAGCTGCTCGGCGAGGTCGTCGAGGTCGGGCACGGCGCCAGCCTAACCAGTTCCGCTAGCCCGACAAAAATTGTCGACAATTGTGAGGATTCTGCAAATTTTCGGGTCGTTGTGCGTTCAAGCTGAACGAGAGGCGTACTGTCTGGGCCTTAGCGGGCCGGAGGCCCCGGAGCTGGCCGCAGGCTCCCGGATCTCTCCCCCGGCTCGTAGCCCACGGACGCCGAGGCGGGGCCCCGCCGCAACGGGCTCCGCCTCGCGTACCGCCTCTAAGAGTAACGCCGCGCATCGGACGCAGGAAGGCCCGCGCCCCCATTTTCGTGGGGGCGCGGAACCGTCTGCGGATGGCGGTTGGGGCCTACCGGCCGGCGGGCGCCGGGGAAGGCACGCTCTGCGGCGAGCGCTCGGTCTCGTGGGAGACCTCGGGCAGCCACTCGAGCCACCTGGGGAGGTACCAGTTCCAGTCGCCCAGGAGCTTCATGACCGACGGGAGGAGCACCGCCCTGACGATCGTGGCGTCGATCAGGATCGCTGCCGCCAGGCCGACGCCTGCCTGCTTCATGTCGATCGTGGAGAGCGTGGCGAAGATGGAGAAGACCGCCACCATCACGATCGCCGCCGCGGTGACGACGCCGGCGGTCGACTTGATCCCATGGGTCACGGCCGCCTCGGTGTCGAGCCCGCGGTCGAATGCTTCGCGGATCCGGCTGAGGATGAACACGTGATAGTCCATCGAGAGGCCGAAGAGGATCACGAACATGAACAGCGGGAGCCAGGCGGTGATCGCGCCGGTCGACTCGAAGCCGAGGAGCGACTCGCCCCAGCCCCACTGGAAGACGATGACGAGGAGCCCGTAGGCGGCCGCCACCGACAGCAGGTTGAGCAGGACTGCCTTCGCTGCGATCACGATCGAGCGGAAGGCGACGAGCAGGAGCCCGAACGCGAGGAGCAGAACGAACGCGAACACGTACGGCGCCCTGTCCTTCGTGAGCTGGCTGAAGTCGTACGACGAGGCGGCCTCGCCGGCCACGGCGACCTCGGCTCCGTCGACGCTGCCGATCGTGGCCGGGATGACGTCCTCGCGGAGCGTCAGCAGGGCCTCGGTCGAGGCGTCGTCGGTGCCCGTCCCGGCCAGCGGCACGGAGATGACCGCGACCGTCGAGGCGTCGTTCACCTGGACCTCGATCGGGTCCTCCATCTGGCCGGTCGCGAGCGCCTGCCGGCGGAAGTCGGCGAGCGCGGCCTCGAACTCGGGCGTGGCGACGCTGTCGGCCTCCACCGCGACCACTGCGGGCAGCGGGCCGCCGGGGAAGGACGTCTGGATCCGGTCGTATGTCTTCATGATCGGGATCTCGCGCGGGAGGCTCGAGATGCCCGGGAAGGCCGTGTGCATCCCGAAGGCCGGGAGCGCGAGGATGACGAGCACGCCCGCGGAGGCGACGGCCGACACGAGCGGACGCCGCAGCACGCGGTCGAGGATGGCGCCCCAGAAGCGAGAGTCGCCGTCCTTCCGGCTCAGGCGGTGCACGAACGGGATCTTGCCCTTCTCGACACGGTCGCCCAGCCAGGAGAGCAGCGCCGGGAGCACCGTCAGGGATCCCGCCACGGCGATGGCGACGACCATGATCGTGCCGATCGCGATCGAGGTCCAGATCGCCGTCCCGCCGAAGAAGAGCCCGGCAAGCGCGATGATCACGGTCAGCCCGGAGATGAGGACTGCCCGGCCGGACGTGGCCGCGGCGGCCTCGAGCGCGGCCGCGGGGCCCCTGCCGGCCGCCCGCTCCTCACGCTCGCGCTTGAGGTAGAAGAGCGAGTAATCGACGCCCACCGCGAGACCGATCAGCAAGATGATCGAGGCGGAGGCCTCGTCCATCGGAACCAGCTGGCTCGGGACCGCGAGCAGGCCGAGCGTCGCCATGACGGCGGAAAGGCCGAGCAGCAGCGGGATCCCGGCCGCGACGGCGGCTCCGAAGACGATCAGCAGGATGCCGAGCGTGAGCGGGACGGCCGTGAACTCGGCCCGCTGGAAGTCGGACGCGATCGTGTCGTCGACCGACTTCTCGCCGCTCGCGGAGCCGAACCCGTCGACGGTGAAGCCGGGGTTGGCGGCCTCGATGTCGTCCACAGTCGTGAGGATGGGCTCGATCCGGTCGACGGCGCCCACGCCGGTGTCGTCCAGCTCGTACTGCACGAGGACGGCCTGGCCGTCCGGGGAGACGAGCTTCGGGTCGTCGAGCGGCGAGCGGACGCGGGAAACGGCGTCGGCGGCGTTCAGCTCCGCGACGACGTCGTTGACGACCGCCTTGAACTCGGCGCTCGAGGCGGGTAGCGATCCGTGCTCGATGAACACGGACTCGTCGACCGTGTCGTCGAAGCCGCCGCTGTCGACCATCTGCAACGCGCGGCGGGTGTCGCCGGCCTCGGCATCGGCGGGGTCGAGGGACTTGGTGCCGACGACACTGCCGAGCGCGACAGCGACGACGACGAATGCGAGCCACCCGAAGATCGCGGTCTTCCGGTGGGCTGCGCTCCAGCGACCCATCCGGGCGGCGAGGTTCTGAGACTTGGCGAGGGGGGTCATGGCATCACGTCCTTGGTCTTTGAGTGCGTGACCGCAGGCTCTCAAGGGCGGTGCCCGACCGGAATGAGGCCACCCGGCGTCTTCGGGTGGTGCTAGCGCGAGTGGGAACTAGGCGGCCAGCGCGAGGTCGTCCATGGCCGCGGCGACCGGCTCCGCGGCCTCGACGACCGACTCGTCCTCGCCCTTGAGGGCGTTGAGGAACGGCAGCGAGAGGAGGATCGGGGCGCCGATGGCGATCCACATGGCCCCGTAGCCGTTCGTGGCCGGGAAGACCGGAGCGAGGACGTCGATGGCGACGCCGACGACGATCGGGCCGAGCACAGCGCCGAGCGCGCGGGAGAAGCCGAACAGCCCGGAGAGCGCGCCCTCGGCCCCCGCGGGCGTCATCCCGACGAGGATCCCGTACGGGAGGGTCATGACGACCGCACCGGCGAGGGCGATGAGCGGCAGGCCGATCAGGAACGACCCGAACGAGGAGAGCCCGGCGCCGACGAGCAGCCCGACACCGTAGACCCAGATGGAGACGCGCATGAGCCGGTGGACCCCGACGGCGTCGGCCAGCCGGCCGGCCCCGAAAGCGGCGATCACGTAGGCGCCGGCGACGACGCCCATCACGGCGGATGCGGTGCCAACCGACTCGCCGAGGCCCTTGACGACGAAGAGCACGATGAAGGTCTTCAGGCCCATGAACGAGAGCTCCCAGAGGGCGTTCGCGGCCACGAAGGCGCGCACGTCGGGGCGCTCGCGGACGAGCCGGAAGACGCCCGGCCCCGGAATCCTCGGAACGTCGGCCTCGGCAGCGACCGGCGCCTCGGTCTTGCCCTGTACCTCGCGCACGAGCACGACCGTGGCGAGCACGGCGGCGGCGGCGGCGAGGAGGAACGGGAGCGGCGTCCACACCGAGAGCAGGAGCCCGCCGGCGACGAGCGCGACGCCGAGCCCGAGGCCGCGCATGACGCCCTGCCAGCCCTGCGCACGTCCCTGATGGGTCGCGGGCACGAGCTCGGCGAAGAGCGCCTGGTACGGCGGGTAGTAGATGTGGTACCCGACGAAGAAGAGCGAGACGAGCGCCACCGTCTCCGCGTAGCCGTGGGCGAACGGGAGGATGGCGAGCGGCGCCACGAGCAGGGGCACGCCGACCAGCGCGTACGGAATGCGGCGGCCGAAGCGGCTCTGCGTCCGGTCGGAGAGCGAGCCGATCAGGAGCGGCAGGAAGAGCGCGAAGGCGCCTTCGGCGCCGACAGCGATTCCGATCGCCCCCGCCGACGAGGTGGCCTCGCCGAGGAGGAGCGGCGCATAGGTCGTGAGGACGCTGATCCCGAGCGCGAGCGCGAACGTCGGAAGCGCGAGTGCGCCCAGGAACCGTCCGATCCGGGGCGCAGGCTGCATCGGCCTGCCTACCCCGCGACCGCCCAGCGCACGCCGCGAACGGTCCAGCCGCCGACTGCGAGCACCAGGATGGCGATAATCGCCGCGCTGATATACAGCTTCATCTTCATGACGCCACTCTCCCTCCTGAGCTACAGGACGGGAATGGGGCCAGCCGTCTTCCCTCGGTACGGTTTTCCGTACCGCCGAGACCCGTGCGGTTGTGAGGCGGCTACTGGCGCAGGAAGGTGAGCACCGCGAGCACGCGCCGGTGGTCCTCGTCCGCGCGCGGGAGCCTGAGCTTCCCGAAGATGCTCGTCACGTGCTTCTCGACCGCTCGCTCGGTGACGACGAGCTCGGACGCGATGCCGGAGTTCGAGCGGCCCTGGGCCATGTGCTCGAGCACCTCGCGCTCGCGCGGCGTGAGCGTGTCGATGGGGTCGTCCCGGCGCCGGCGGCCGACGAGCTGGGAGACGATCGCGGGGTCGAGCGCGGAGCCGCCCTCCCCCACGCGCCGGACGGCGGCGGCGAACTCGCCCACGTCGGAGACCCTGTCCTTGAGGAGGTAGCCGACGCCCTCTGCGCTCTCGGCGAGCAGCTCCATGGCGTAGGCGGACTCGACGTACTGCGACAGGACGAGCACGCCGACGTCCGGGTATGCCTCGCGGATCTCCTGCGCGGCCCTGAGCCCCTCGTCGGTGTGCGTCGGGGGCATGCGGATGTCGACGATCACGACGTCCGGCGAGTAGCTCCGCACCTTGAGCATCAGATCCTCGGCCGAGCCGGTCTGGCCGACCACCTCGAAGCCCTGGTCCTCGAGCAGCCGGGCGACGCCCTCGCGCAGGAGGACGGAGTCCTCGGCGAGGACTACCCGCACGGGATCACCGCGCGGATCCGGGTCCCGCTCCCGGGCGGGCTCTCGACCTCGAGCCCTCCGTCCAGGGCCTCGACCCTGTCGACGAGCCCGCGCAGGCCGGAGCCGCGCGTCGGATCGGCCCCGCCGATGCCGTCGTCGGCGATCTCCACGACCGCACGTCCGTTCACACGCGCGATGCTAACTGCCACCGAGGACGCCTCGGCGTACTTCGCGACGTTCGCCAGCGCCTCGGAGACGACGTAATACGCAGCCGCCTCGACCGGCTCCGGGAGCCGCTCCTCCACGAGTTTCATGTCGATCACGAGCGGTGACCGGGCCGCGAGAGCCTCGAGCGCCGGGCCGAGCCCGCGATCGGACAGGATCGCCGGGTGGATGCCGCGCGCGAGCTCGCGCAGCTCCTCGAGCGCCTGGGAAAGCTCCTCCGCGGCCTGGGTCAGCAGACGGTCGGCGCCCTCGGGATCGTCGCCGATCCGCGCCTGGGCGAGCCGAAGCGCGAGGGAGAGCGAGACGAGGCGCTGCTGGGCCCCGTCGTGGAGGTTGCGCTCGAGCCGCCGCCGCTCGACGTCGCTGGCCTCCAGAAGGCGGGCCCGAGAGCGCCGCAGCTCGGCCTCGTACTCCGTGCGCTCGGTGATGTCGACGCCGCAGATGAGCAGGCGCGGGTGGCCCTTGTCGTCGCGAAGCGGGGTCGTCGTCCAGGCGACCGTGTGGCGGCTGCCGTGAGTCGAGATCCACGTGCTCTCGTACTCGCCGCGGCCGCCCTCCTCGGCGACCTCGAGCACACTCCGGCGGACAGCGTCGCGCTCCTCGGGCGCGATGAAGACGTCCCAGAACGCGTTGCCCTTGGTGAGGTCGTCGTCCACGCGCCCGCTGAGCTCGTGCAGCGAGTGGTTGAACCTGACGATGTAGCCACCGGGCGTGACGAGGCACAGGAGGCTCGGCGTCGAGTCCACGACCGTGCCCGCGAAGTCGCGCTCGTGCTCGAGCTCGCGATGGCGCTGCTGCAGCTCGAGGTGCAGGCGCTCGAGCTCGGCCTGGGCCGTGTTGCGCTCCGTGAACTCACGCACGATCAGCACGGCTTCCTCCCCGGCCTTGACGATCCGCGCCTCGAAGTCGCGGAGCCTGCCGTCGAGCTCGAGGCGGTACTCGCCCGTCACGATCTCGCCGGTGTCGATCGCGCGCCTGATGCCCTCGACGAGCGGGTCGGCAACGTCCCCGGGGAGGATGTCGTGCGCCGACGACCCGATCAGCTGGGCAGGCGGCACGGCGAGATCCTCGGCTGGCCCCTTGAACTCGAGGTAGACGCCGTCCCGGGTCATGCGGAACATCAGGTCGGGCAAGGCGTCGAGGAGCGCGCGGTTGCGGGCCTGGGCCTTCGCCAGCGCAGCGTGGCGCCGCTCACTCTCGAGGGCGAGCGCTGCCGTCGCGGCCGCCGACTCGACGAGCAGCGGGTCCTCCTCGAGGGAACGATGGTGGATGAGGGCCGCGACCGTGCGGCCCTCGCGCTCGACCATCGTCACGAGCTCCTCGCCGTCGGGCTCGGGCAGCTCGATCGGGTTGCCCTCGAGGTCGGCGAACGACCGCGTCTCGGGGATCCAGTAGGCCAGCCGCAGGGTCGGGTCGCCGAGCGCGCGGGCGAGCGCCTCGCGGAGCTCGCCGGGCGCATGGGGCTTGCCGAGGTCCAGAACGAGCTGGCCGACGCCGGCACGCGCGAGCCTGCCGCTCAGCAGACCCAGGATGAACGCGAACGGGACGGAGGCGAAGCTGAAGATGACGACCCAGAAGGCGACGACGCCCGCGTCCTCGGAGATCGACGCGACAACCAGAGTGAGCCCGAGCAAGGCGAGCGTGACGCCGGCCGTGAGATACACGGGCGCGAGGATGCGCCGGATCGGACGCGACGCCGCATGCCAGCGGCGCCAGAAGACGAAGAGCGATGCCGCCAGCGCCGGCAGCCCGATGACGATGAGCACGACGTTGATGGCCGCCACCGCCCCCGGGGAGTCGACGAGCAGGAACGCGTTCGCCGGGCACTCAGGGCAGTCGTCCGCAACGTCGTCGAAGAAGGCGGTCAGCAGGGAGCCCACCGTCAGGATCAGATATGCCGTGATGACGATCCCGTAGACGAGCCTCGTCTCCAGGTAACCGCGCGGGAAGGCGAGCAGCGCGTGGATGAAGACGGCGATGAAGATGCCGCCGAACACGTAGCCGAGCGTGAACGGGATCGAGTCGTTCGCGGCGCCGAGCGCGCCGAGGAAGACGGTCATCCCGACGGCTGTCATGAGCTGCCCGAAGGGATTGTCCGGGCGGCGCATCCACGCGACGATGCCCGCACCGATGAACGACCAGGCCATGAGCAGGAACGCCGTGGCCCTGAAGATCGGGTCTTCCTCGTGGTCGCTCGCGAGCACGAGCGCCAGGGCGCCCGCGGAGAGGAGGAGCCCGAGGCCGACGACGCCGGCCACCGTCAGTCGTCGCATGTGACTATCGAAGCACAGCGCGAAGCGCAGCGCCGGTCAGCTCGGCCTTGGGCACGAATGCTGAGGCGCCGCACTGGCCCACGAGCGGGCCGAAGTCGGCCGCGTCGCGGCTCGACGTGAGAACGACGATCGGGCCGCTCCCATTGTGCTTACACAGCTCGGTGGCGATGCTGAACCCGTCGGTGTCCGGCAGCTGGACGTCGAGCAGGACCAGGTCGGGCTTCAGCTTCATGATCGCCTCGAAGGCGGATCGCCCGTCCTCGGCCTCGCCGACGACCTCGAATCCGTCGGCGACGAGCAGCTCCTTCGCCGTCGCGCGGAAGCTGGGATGGTCGTCGACGATGATGACTCGATATGCCATTGCGGACTCAAATGGTGACAAAGAGGTGAATCCCCGGGAATACGGCTAACCACACCATCCCAGGCCAGCCAGCATCCGGCTCGCGCGACCCAAGAGACAAGCCGAAACCCGCTCTGCCAGGCGGGTTTCGGTGTCTCAGGGGCAGGCTCTAGCTTCCGCTCAAGACCGCCTGAAACCGCTGGAATCTGGCGCTCACTCGCACGACTCGGCGCGTCGGAGAGCCGCCGTATGGACCCTATTCCGGCTGGCCGATCGCCTGCACCTGAATCGCCGCCGCCGTCGCCGCCGCCCAACGGGCACAAGTTCGCCCTTCTGCCCACGCCAAGCCGAACGACGACAGTCTGAGCCCTCTGAAGCCTCGCCCTGCCTCTGAGCTTACGCCTCGTCGTCCAGCCGTTACGGGGCTCCGCCACGCTCAGGCCGAACGTCTACTCCGCGCATCCGTCCGCGCCTTTCCCCGCCTCATCCGGCTAGGTTGGACGGCGTGTTAGTCGGCGGAGTGCTCCTCATCGCCTGTGGCTTGGCTTTGGCGTGGCCGACACTTCGTGTCATTCGCGCACCAAGGGACCGGTGGATTCAAGGCCGCTCCCAGTGGCTCCTCTTCATCTGGGCTCGCCGTGGCGAAGCGCCGCCGAGCGCATCGGAGCTTCGTCTTTGGGCTTCGATATGGCTCGGTGTCGCCACGATCCTTCTCGGACTGGGCATCGCACTTATCGCCTCGGCCTAGCCCGCCGCGGCGCGGTGACGTTTCACCTAACCGGGTCGCGGGCACCAGCCCGATAGACCGATGCCTTCATCAGGCAGCTTCGGCTTCAAGCACTTGCACCCCGTGCAGTTCGTGGTCCTCGCCGCACCGCTGCTCTGGGTGGCGATCGCCATCCTCCATCCCGGGGGCACAGGTAACGAGCCGGCGCCCTATGAGGGGATCGCCGACGAGGCGAACATGTGGATCTTTGTGCACTTCTCCCAACTCGTCCTCACGCCCCTCCTCGCCTTGGGTGTATGGATGCTGCTGGACGGGATTCAGTCGATCGCGGCGCTGGTCGCCCGCGCATCTGTCGTTGTCTGGATGGTGTTCTTCAGTGCCTTCGATGCGATCGCCGGAATGGCAGTCGGTGTGCTCACCCGTCATGCGAACAGCCTCGCCGGCGAAGAACAGGAAGCTGTGATCGGGGCGATTGATTTCCTCTTCCAAGACAGTCGGCTCGTAGGCGGCAATAACTTTTCCGTCCTAGGAATCCTGGGTCAGTTCAGCTGGGTCGTCCTCGTCCTCGCCGCGACTGTGGCGCTCTGGCGGGCAGGTGCCTCTCGCCTAATCGTTGGAGCAGCCGTTCTCTCCGTGCTCTTCGCTTCCCACGCTGGCTACGCGGCCGCACTCGGGCTGGTCGCTCTCTTCGTCGCCGAGCTTCTCCGATTCGGAACTTGGAGCGGCGAGACTGTGCCGAGCCGGGCGCCGGACCCGGCGTAGAAGAAACCTGCCCGGCGGCGGCCGGGGCGTGACCGCAAGGTAACCCTAGGACCACCCTGCCCACGCCCCGGCGAGAAACAGGCTAGGGCTTCGCGGACCGCGCGCCTAGATGCGCCTTTTCGGCTCGGCCCGCCCTGTTTGCGCAGCGCGGTCCGACGGCCGAAGCCCCAACGTGGAAGCCAACACTGTAGACGTTCCGTGGGTGTTATCGGTGCTGTTCAATCAAGAGGCTACCGAGCGCCTGCGCGCGTTTTGCCGCGTCGCGGTCGCCCTCGGCAGCCTGCACGATCGAGCCCTTCATCAGGATGTGCCAGGAAAGGGCGAAGGCGTCGGGGTCGCGTAGTCCGGCCTCGAGCGCGAGGCTGCGAACGACGGAGCGGATGTTCTCGAGGTAGTCGGCGCTTGCGCGGCCGACGGGGTGGTCGAGGTCGCCGAACTCGAGGAGGGTGTTGACGAAGGAGCAGCCTTCGAAGTCTTCGCCCTGGAACCACTCGTCGAACAGCTCGAAGATCGCGAGCAGCTGCTCCTCCGGTGTTGCGCCGCGCCGTCGTGCCTCCCTCTCGACCCAGCCATAGGTCCAGATCCGCTCGCGCTGCTCCAGGAAGGCGAGCACGAGTTCGTCCTTGGAGGAGAAGTGGTTGTAGAGCGTCGCCTTGGCGACGCCGGCGCGCTTGACCAGCTCGTCGATACCGACATCGTGAATGCCGCGATGGGAAAAGAGTTCGTAGGCAGTGCCGAGGATGCGTTCGCGAGCACCCTGCCTAGACTCCGGACGAGTGGCGGGGGTGGCGACCATCTGGAAAAGACTAGCACTGGACAGAACTGTCTGTTTTCGATGAGGCGCCTTCTTCAATCTCAGGCACGCGTGCGTGAGGGACGGACGGCCCCTCGCCGAGCGCGCCGATGTTTAGGCATTCCACAAGTGGACAGAACGGTCTGACTACTCGGATCTGGTCGAGAGGCTTTCAGGGGTCTGCATGTATCGGGTCACGGTGGTGCGAGGAAGGGTCTAGTTCCTCATTGACAGCTACTCCACAAGGGAGGCACGGATGGCAGCAACAGAAACCGCCGAACGGCGCCCCAGGGCAGCGTCGTACGGCCAGACTCGTCTCGTGCATGGCGACGAGACCAAGAATGCGCTCAAGACCACGGAGTTCTTCGCGATGGTCGCCGTCAACGCGGCGATCTTGATCGCCGCCTGGGTATCCGACTCGCTCGGCGACGTGCGCGCCTGGACGCTCGTCGCCGCAGTCTCGATCGGCTACATCATCAGCCGCGGGCTGGCCAAGTCGGGCAGCAAGTACGTCGGCGGCGAAGACCCGCTCAACCGCGACGATCGCTAGGAAGACGACTTCAAGGCTGTGCCGGTTGCTCCGGCACAGCATCGTTCCAACAATCCGTAAGGAGAGTTCATGCCGAAGATCGAGGACACGATTGAGGTTCAGGTTCCCGTACAGCAGGCCTACAACCAGTGGACGCAGTTCGAGGATTTCCCGAAGTTCATGGACGGCATCCAGTCGGTGCAGCAGCTCGACGACACACACGTTCAGTGGGTCGCGGAGATCCGCGGCGAGAGTCGTCAGTGGACGACCGAGATCACCGAGCAGCGGCCCGACGAGAAGGTTGCCTGGAAGACGATCGAGGGCGAGGTCAAGAACGACGGCGTCGTCACCTTCGAGCCGATGGGCGACGCTCAGACGCGGGTCAACGTGCAGATGGATGTCGAAAGTGATTCGACGGCAGAGAACGTCGCCGGCGATCTCCTGGGCGTCGTCAAGAATCAGGTGCGCGGCGATCTCGAGCGGTTCAAGCAGCTGATCGAGAACCGCGACGAAGAAACAGGCGCCTGGCGGGGCGATGTGCGGGAGGGCGAAACGACGTAGGGGTTACACGTGCGCGCCGGCCCCCTCTCATTGGGGGCCGGCTGCCGCGTTGGCCCGGAAGGCATTGTTCAGAGGGGGTCCGTTGATACGTGTGCTTGCTATCGGCCTTGCCATTGCCCTGATCGTGTTCGTGATGAGCGGTGGCCATGTTCTTTTTTTGCCATTGCTGTTCCTTCCGCTCGGTCTGTTCTCTCTCGGCCACCACCGCCGGCGACAGCCCAGCCATTCGGCGCGCGACCGATGAAGTCGACAGGCTCCAGTCGAGCTCCTGTAGAAGGGTACGAAAGCTAGCCTCCGCCGGCGAGGCCCGCGAGGGCGAGCGTCTCCTCGAGGCCCCGCACCCCCTCGACGGCGCCGATCGCAGTCGTGGCGAGCGCGCCGACGGCGTTCGCGAAACGCGCCGAGCGCTCGAGCTGCCAGCCCGCCAGGCGGCCGTAGAGGAGCCCGGCGACAAACGCATCGCCGGCTCCCGTACCGTCGACGACGGTGACCGGGAACGCCTCGACAGCTCCCTCGAAGCCGTCACCGGACGCGTAGCAGCCGGAGGCGCCGCACTTGAGCACAACAGCCCCGACGCCCTGCTCCCGGAGCCACGAGGCGACCGCCGCGGGCTCCTCCTCCCCAGTGATTGCACGGCCCTCCGGCAGACTGGGCGCGAAAAGGTCGACGTGCGGTAGCGCGGGAAGAACGCGCTCCCAGCGGCCCGTCGCATCCCAGACCGTGTCCAGGCTCGTCACGAGCCCACGCGACCTCGCCTCCGCCAGGACGTCCGCTGCGGGCTCACCGTCGAGCGCCTCCAGGATGAGCGCGCCCGCGAGATGAAGGCCCCGTCCCGCAAAGAGGTGCGAGGGCTCCAGCTCTTCTGCCCGCAGGCTCGCGCTCGCGCCCGGGAGGTGCAGAAACGTCCGTTCGCCGGAGGAGTCCACGAGCACGACGCTGGCGGAGGTCGCGACCGCCGGATCGGTCAGGACACCGCGGCGGTCGATACCCCGCCCGTCCAGGAGGGAGAGGACGAAAGCGCCAAGGGCGTCCTCGCCGACCTTGCCGACGACCCCCGCCGAGAGACCCAGCCGAACGAGGGCGCTGGCCGTGTTGAGAGCGCAGCCACCCCCGTGGAGCGAGATCTCGTCGACAAGCCCCAGCGAGCCGCGCTCGGGAAGCTCGCCGACCGGACGGGCAATGGCGTCAGCCACCAGGATTCCGAGACAGACGACGTCCATGGCGGATGGATAACGTATCCCGGTGGACTCGGCATGAGGGCGCAGTTCGTCAGCGACGTCGAGGCTGCGGTCGGCTCTGCTGGGGTGATCTCCGAGCCGGAGCAGCTTCGCACCTACGAGTGCGACGGCCTCACGAGCCACCGGGTCGTCCCCGGGCTCGTCGCTCTCCCGGCATGCACGGCGGAGGTTCAGGCCGTCGTCCGCCTCTGCGCGCGCGACGGCATCCCCTTCGTCGCCCGTGGAGCCGGAACAGGCCTTTCCGGCGGCGCCCTGCCCGTCGCCGAGGGAATCGTCATCTCGCTCGCGCGCATGGATCGCATCCTCGAGGTGGATCTGGAGAGCGCGCGCGTCACCGCCCAGCCGGGCGTCACGAACCTCGCGATCACGGAGGCCGTCGCTTCCGGCGGATTCTTCTATGCCCCCGACCCCTCCAGCCAGCAGGTCTGCACGATCGGCGGCAACGTGGCCGAGAACTCCGGAGGAGCCCACTGCCTGAAGCACGGCTTTACCGTCAACCACGTGCTCGAGGCGGAGGTCGTCCTCCCCGACGGCGAGCTCGTGCGGCTGTGTGCAGGCGATCCGGGTCCGGACCTGCTCGGTGCCTTCATCGGCTCCGAGGGGACGCTGGGCATCGCCACTGAAATCGTGGTCCGAGTGCTCCGGCGGCCGGAGACCGTGCGCACGCTCCTCGCCGGTTTCGACTCGACCGACCAGGCGGGCGTGGCCGTCTCGGGGGTGATCGCCGCCCGCATCCTCCCCGCGGCGATCGAGATGATGGACCGACTCACGATCGAGGCTGCGGAAGCGGCCGTGCACCCGGGCTACCCGGAAGTCGCCGCCGTCCTGATCGTCGAGCTCGACGGGCTGACGATGCAGGTGGAGCACGATCTCGCGGCAGTCGAAACGCTGTGTCTCGAGGCCGGCGCCGTGGAGATCCGGGTTGCGACCGACGACGCCGAGCGGGCCCTCCTCTGGCTCGGACGCAGATCGGCGTTCGCCGCCATGGGTCGGGTGAGCCATGACTACTACGTCCAGGACGGCGTCGTCCCACGGACGCGCCTACCCGAGGTCCTTCGCCGCATCGCCGAGCTCGAGCGAGAGCACGGGCTCCGAGTCGGCAACGTCTTCCACGCCGGGGACGGCAACTTGCACCCGCTCGTCCTCTACGACGCCCGTGAACCGGGCCAGGCCGAGCGTGCCCAAGTGCTAGCCGACGCGATCCTGGACGCATGCATGGACGCAGGAGGATCTCTGACGGGCGAACACGGGATCGGGGTCGACAAGGCCTGCGCCATGCCGAGCATGTTCGGTCCCGACGACCTCGAGACGATGGGCCGCCTCCGGCTCGGCTTCGACCCGGCAGGGCTGGCCAACCCGGGCAAGGTCCTCCCGACCCCGCGTCTCTGCGGCGAAGTGCCGGGCCCGTACCGGGCGCACCCCCTCGAGAAGGCAGGACTTGCCGAGCGTCTTTGAAGCCGAGCCGCTCGCGATCGCCCAGGCCGCCGAGATCTTCGGTCAGGCGGCGCGCGAGGGCCGGCGCGTGTCCATCGACCGCGCAGGCGGTGACCTCGTCGTGTCGACGCGCTATCTCAACCGGCTGCTCGAGCACGAGGCCGGCGACCTCACGGCCACCGTCGAGGCGGGCATGCGCCTCTCGGCGCTCAACGAGCGCTTGGCCGAGCACGGCCAGATGCTCGCGCTCGACCCCCCGGGTGACCCGACCGTCGGCGGAGCGATCGCGGGCGACCTCTTCGGCCCGCGCGCCCACCGATACGGACGCGCGCGCGACCTCGTCCTCGGGGTGACGGTCGTCCTCGCCGACGGCACCGTCGCCAATGCGGGCGGCAAGGTGGTGAAGAACGTCGCCGGCTACGACCTCGCCAAGCTCTTCTGTGGCTCGCACGGTCGCCTGGGATTGATCGCGCGCGTGAGCGTACGCCTTCACCCAAGTCCTGAGGCGAGGCGCACTCTTGTCATCCCCGTGGCAGCGCCCGACGACGTGCAGAGCCTTGTGCGGAGACTGCTCCATTCGACGCTCACACCGAGCGCCGTCGACCTCGTCTGGAGCGAACGCGAGTCCGCCCTCGCCCTCCTCTTCGAGGGCGGCGGGGCGGCGACGTCGGCCCAGCTGGAGCAGGGCCTCGTCCTGCTGGGTGGCCGCGAGGACGGAGAGGTCTGGGACGAGGTCACCGCCCGCCAGCTGGAGTCACGTTCGCGGGGAGCATTCGCCGCAGCGGAGCTCCGGTCCGCACTGGCGGAGCTGCCCGCGGCTCTCGTGCGAATCGGCCCCACCTGTTACGCATACCTGCCGCAGCCTTACGAGCAGCCGTGGTCTGCGCTCGCCGAGCGGGTGAGACAGCAGTTCGACCCCGGGGGAGTCCTCGCGTGACGGGAATCGACCGCGAGCTCGTCAGCACCTGCGTGCACTGCGGCTTCTGCCTGCCAACGTGCCCGACGTGGGGTCTCTGGCGCGAGGAGATGGACTCGCCGCGGGGGCGCATCTACCTGATGGAAGGGCTCGCTGACGGGACGCTCCGCCTCAATCCGACGGTGGTCGAACACTTCGACCGCTGCCTAGGCTGCATGGCCTGCGTGACTTCGTGCCCGTCCGGCGTCCAGTACGACCGCCTGATCGAACAGACGCGCGCGACGATCGAGCGCGAGTACGTGCGCCCGCGCCGAGAACGCGCTCTTCGCGCCGCCGTCCTGGCCGTCGTCCCGCATCCACGTCGGCTGCGAGCGGCGCTGAGGTTCGCTCCGGTTGGGCGAAAGCTGCCGCTGCCCGGTCTCCTGAGGCCACTTGCCGACCTGGCGCCGACCTGGCGCTCGGGAGTCCGGGCGGCCGAGCTCACGGAGCCTGTCGGCGAGCGGACCGCCCGCGTGGGCCTGCTGACCGGCTGCGTCCAGCGCGTCCTCTTCGGCGACGTGAACGCCGCCACGGCCCGGGTCCTCGCCGCGTACGGCTTCGAGGTCGTCGCGCCCCGGGCGCAGGCCTGCTGCGGCGCCCTCGCGGTGCACGCCGGGCGGCACGAGCTGGGCCTCGAGCACGCCCGGCGGACGATTGACACGTTCGACAAGGCGGGCGTTGACCTCGTCGTCTCCAACGCCGCCGGATGCGGCTCCAACCTGAAGGACTACGCGCACCTGCTCGCCGACGACCCCGTCTACGCGGAGCGGGCCGCCTCCTTCTCGGCCCGTGCGCGCGACCTCTCCGAGCTCCTCGCCGGGCTCGAGCCGCGCGTCGAGCCGAAGCCGCTCGCGCTCCGAGTCGCTCTGCAGGACTCCTGCCATCTCGCTCACGCGCAGGGGGTGCGGGCGGAGCAGCGGGCCCTGCTCGCGCTCCCGGGTCTCACTCTCGCCGAGCCGGAGGATCAGGCGCTCTGCTGCGGGAGCGCCGGCATCTACAACCTCGTGCAACCGGAGGCCGCGCTCGAGCTGGGGCGGCGGAAAGCCGAACGCGTCCTCGCCGTCGAGCCCGACGCCTATGCGGCCGGCAACCCCGGCTGCCTCGTCCAGGTGAGCGCAGCCCTCCGGCGAGCGGGGCGGCCGCTCCCGGCGTTCCACCCGGTGGAGCTCGTGGACGCCTCGCTCCGCGGCGTCGGCGCCGGCGAGCTGCTCGCACGGGCGCGCCGTTGACGTGAGCTCAGGCTAGCCCCGCTGGGGACTCACTGGAACGACCGCCGAGGTCGCCTGCGACTCGAGCGCCGCCGTGAAGAGTCGATGCGTGGCCGTGGCTTCCTCCGGC
>CAVZIX010000005.1:0-332812 GCA_963775395.1 uncultured Actinomycetes bacterium | reverse complement strand
CGCGGGCAGACTAGCCGTGCTCGGGCGCGGGCTCGTGCGGCGCAGCCCTCACCTGGCGCAGAAAGACCGCGACGCCGATCGCGGCCAGTGCCGCGATGATCGCGCTGACGAGCCCGACCACCTGGAGGCCCTGCGTGAACGCAGCCTGGGCCACGTCCAGAACTTGTTCCGCGAGCGAGTCGGCGAGGTCGGCGCTGGCCGCAACGGCTCCACCGAGCGTGTCCGTCGCCGCGTCGGCCTCCTCGGGTGGGACGGATGCGGGGATGTTGTCCTCCACCTGGGTGCGGTAGACGGCGGTGCCGAGCGTGCCGAGGATCGCGATGCTGAGCGCCCCGCCGAGCTCCGCGCCCGTCTCGGAGATCGCCGAGGCCGCCCCGGCCCGCTCGGGAGGCGCGGCGCCGATGATGAGGTCGTTCGTCAGCGTGAAGACCGGCGCGATGCCGAGCGAGTAGACGAACGACGTGCCGATCAGGACGCCCAGTCCGGAGTCGACCTCGACCTGCGTGAGCCCGAGCAGGCCGACGGCCGCGATCGCGAGGCCGCCCGCCATCACCCAGGCGGGCCGCACGCGCTTCACGAACACCGGCGCCACCATCGAACCGAGCACGAACGCACCGAAGGAGGGAAGCGTCACCAGTCCGGCCTCGAACGGGGAGAGCTCGAGGACGAGCTGCAGGTACTGGTAGATGAACAGGAAGGAGCCGAACAGCACCAGGATCCCGAGCGTGTAGACGGCCAGCGAAGCGCTGAAGGCCGGGATGCGGAAGAGGTTCAGGTCGATGAGCGGGTCAGCGAGCTTCGTCTGCCGCCGCACGAAGACGGCGCCGAAGACGAGGCCCACCGCGATCGCCGCGAACGAGACGCCTTCGACCCCGTCCTGCGCCGCCTGCTTCAGCCCGTACACCACGGCGAGCACGGCGACCAGGGACAGGGCGGCGCTCGTGAGGTCGAGCCGGCCGGCGTTCGGGTCGCGGTACTCGGGCAGGAGGAACGGCCCGAGGATCAGGAGGAGCGCCATGACCGGGAGGGCCAGGAGAAAGACCGAGCCCCACCAGAAGAACTCGAGCAGCGCGCCCCCGAGCAGCGGGCCGAGCGCGCCGCCGAGGGAATAGGCGGTGATCCAGACCCCGATCGCGAACGTCCTCTGGCCGGGGTCCTCGAACAGGTTGCGGATCAGGGAGAGCGTCGAAGGAGCGATCGTCGCGCCCGCGATGCCGAGCAGGGCGCGCGACACGATCAGCATCTCCGCACTCGTCGAGAAGGCGGCGAGGAGCGAGGCGAGCGAGAAGGCAGCGGCGCCGAACAGCAGCAGGCGCCGGCGCCCGATCCGGTCGCCCAGCGTGCCCATCGTGATCAAGAGGCCGGCGACCATGAACCCGTAGATGTCCGCGATCCAGAGGAGCTGGGTGCTCGTCGGCTGCAGGTCCTCGCTGAGGTGCGGCACCGCCAGGTGCAGGACCGTGAGGTCCATCGCGTAGACGACGCACGCGAGGGCGAGGACGGCGAGGCCGACCCACTCGCGGCGGCCCGCCTTCGGGGACTCGATTGCGCTCATGGTCATGTGGACCGTTCCAGGGCGCGAGAATCATCGCCGGCCGTGCCGCGTCTTGACTTGTCCGCCGGCGGCGCTATCTTCGGGCGCGGATGACGCAGGAGCTGCCAGACGCGGTGGTGGCCGACGTCGCCCGCGAGATCGTCGCGCGCGCCGCGCCGCAGGAGATGCCGCTCTTCCGGGCCACGAGCGAGGCCTACTTCGCCGACCCCGAGAAGGCGCTCGCGGAGCGGAAGCCGAAGGACGAGATGCTCGGCTTCGGGATCGCGGGGGCCGCGCTCCTCCTGACGCCGGTCGTCATCGACGTCACGCGGCGCGTCGCGCTCTTCCTAATCGCCCAGTTTGGAGACGCGGTAAAGAAGGAGAGCAGCGAGGCGGTCGGGGGCTTCGTCCACGACATCTTCCACCGCGGCGAGGGCGACGGCGAGGCGAAGGAGGACGTCCCGGATCTCACGCCCGAGCAGCTCGACGAGGTGCGTGAGATCGCCTACAGCCGGGCGCTCGAGCTCGACGTGCCCGAGGACCGAGCCGGCTTGCTCGCGGACGCGGTCGTCGGGAGGCTGGCGACGGACTGATGTCCGCCGGGCCCTCCGGCGAGCAGCAGCCTCGGCTCAACCCCTTCGCGTTCCCCTCGGACACGACGTTCCGGTTCTTCCTGCTGGTCGTGGCCATCGTCGGCGTGAGCCTGTTCCTCTACAACTGGCTCTACTTCAGCGTCTCCGACAACCGGGCCGAGATCCGGCGGACGCTCACGTGCGTCGAGGAGCAGCAGGCGGCCTACGCGGCCGCGACGACGCAGGCGGACATCGACGCGGCGAACGGCCGCTTCTCCGACTGCATCGACGAGATCAACCGGCCGAAGGCGGCCTTCATGCTCGGCGGGGTCGCGGTGCTCCTGGCCACAGCACTCGCGTTCTTCCTCCTCGCGCCCCTGGTCAAGATCCGGCGCCGCCGTCTGGAGCCCTTCAGGGAGGACGACGCGCCCGACGTCGCAGCCGAGCTCGATGGGCTGGTCGCGGAGGCGGGCCTGGAAAAGGCGCCGCGCTTCGTCTGGAACCCGCTCAACCCGTCGCCGGGCGGCCTCGCCTTCGGCCGGCCCGGGCGCTACTACGTCGCGCTGTCGGGCGGGCTGGTGACGACCTTCTACACCGACCGGCCGGCGTTCAGAGCGGTCGTGCTCCACGAGCTGGCCCACCTCCGCAACCGCGACGTCGCGAAGACGTACTTCACCGTGGCGATCTGGTGGGCGTTCGTGCTCGTCGGCGTGCTGCCCTTTCTCGTCAGCCTCGTCGACGAGGGAGCGGACACGGTCTTCGATCTCGGCTGGCGGCTCGCGGTCATGACGCTGTTCGTCTACCTGACCCGGAACGCCGTCCTCCGCGCCCGGGAGATCTACGCCGACGTGAGAGCCTCCACGTCCGAGGGCGTCTCGCCTGCGCTGGGGAAGCTGCTCGGCGGGATGAGCGCCCCGAAGAGGCCGCTCCTGAACCGCCTCGTCGGGCTCCATCCCGCGCCCGAGGCGCGACGGCGGGCGCTCGAGGATCCTCGCGGGCTCTTCGGTCTCGGGACGTTCGAGGCCTTCGGCGCCGGGATCGCGGCCACGATCGCCTTCGCCGAGGTCGTCACGCTCGTCGACTTCTTCGCGCTGGAGTCGCTGTCGACCATGTGGATCTCGGCGCTGGTCTTCGCGCCGCTCGCCGTCGGGGTGGTCGGGCTGGGCGCCTGGCGCGCCACCTTCGGCGCGCTGGCGACCGGGAGCCACCCGCGCGGATCCTGGCGGCTGGGCCTGGCCCTCGCGGCGGGGTTCCTCGTGGGGCAGCACCTCTCCCTGACGGCCGCCCTCAGCCCGGATCCGACGATCATCAGCGTTCGTCCGTGGTCGCTGGAGGTGCTGTGGGCCGTCGTGCTCCTCGTCGGTCTCGGCCTCTTCGTCGCCTGGATCACGACCTCGGCCCTGGTCTGGCTGCCGCTCGCGGCGCCGAGCCGCTCGCCGAGCTGGGCCTCGGCGCTGGGCCTCGTCGTGGCCGGGGGCGTGCTGGCCGTCTTCATGGGGATCTTCTTCCTCGTCCGCGCGACGAAGGAGGCGATCGAGCTCTCGACCAGCGGGACGGCGGAGTTCCACGATGTCGTCTCGGAGGCCGTCTGGGCCGGTCCGTCTGCGCTCTTCCAGTTCGTGATGGATCCCCAGCTCCTGTGGTACTCCGAGCGCCCGCCGGTCTGGTTCGCGCTCGTCGCCGTGTGGGCGTTCCCGCTTGCCGCGGCGTTCGTCCGGCGCGGGCCCGGCGTCGCTCGCTGGGGCACCCTCGACGGCGGGGGGCTCAGCCTGCCTGCCGCGGAGCTGCGGGTCGGCCGGGCGGCGGCGATCGGTCTCGCCGGCGCGGTAGCTGCGTACGTGCTCCCGCTGATCCTGAGGGCCGGGATCCACGCGGGCGTCGCCGAGTCGACGCGCGACCAGGACGCCTTCCTGCTCGGCTACGCGTACTGGTCGGTCGTGCTGGCCCTGGTCTGCCAGGCGCTCGTCGCCGCCATCACGGCCTTTCTGACGCGCGACGCCGCCGTGGTTCACGGCCTCTTCGCGGCTGCGCTGACCGGGCTCGGCGGCGTGGCGGCGATCATCACGCACCCGTCGATCGGCAGCTGCGTCGACGTCGTCTCGCTGCGACAGTCACCGTGCGAGTGGGCCGCCGATGGGTCGTTCGTCAAGCTCACGCTCGAGCAGGTCCTGGTGCAGGGCTTCCTCGCGGCCCTGCTCGGCGCGGGCATCGCGGTGGGGTTGAAGGCGCTGACGGCGCGCTGGAGCCCGCGAACGGCACCGGCGTACAATCCGCCCAGCGTATGAGCCAGGTTTTGGACGACTCGCTCGCAGGCGGTCGCGAGGCCGCGCAGCGCCGTGCCTGGCGCGAGGCGTACGAGCTATTCCGCGGCGTCGAAGACGACCGGCTCACGCCTGAGGACGTCGAGAGTCTCGCCGACGCCGCGTGGTGGACGGGCCGCTTGGACGAGGCGATCGAACTGCGCGAGCGCGCCTTCGCGGCGTTTGTCGACGCCGGCGAGCCAAAGCGGGCCGCGATGCTCGCCATGCTCCTGGCGATGGACTACTCCCTGCGCGGGGCGCTCTCGGTTACGGGTGGCTGGATCGCACGCGGAGAGCGCCTGCTCGCCGACGAGCCCGAAGGGGTCGAGCACGGACATCTCGCGTTCGCACGGGGCGCACACGCAATCGACCTGGGAGAGCTCGAAGTCGCGAAGGAGCAATTCGAGCGCGCGCGGAGCCTCGCGTCGCAGTTCGGAGACCGCAGCCTGGAGACGACGGCTCGCGTCTTCGACGGCGCCATCCGCGTGTGGACGGGAGATGTGACCGACGGGCTCGCGATCCTCGACGAGGCGACGGCCGCCGCCACGAGCGGCGAGCTCGACCCGCTCGCCACGGGAATCGTCTACTGCGTCACCATCGACTCCTGCCAGGCGCTCGGCGACTGCGGGCGGGCCTCGGAGTGGACGGAGGCCGCCAACCGCTGGTGCGACCGCCTCGACGTATCGGGCTTCCCCGGCGCGTGCCGCGTGCATCGCGCCGAGATCCTGCGCCTCCAGGGCGAGTGGCCGAAGGCCGAGCAGCAGGCGACCCAGGCCTGCGAGGAGCTCCACGACTACAACCGCCCGGTCACTGCCGCCGGGTTCTACGAGATCGCCGAGATCCGGCGCCGGCAGGGCAACTTCGCGGCCGCCGAGGAGGCGTACCGCAAGGCTGACGAGCTCGGCCGTGACCCCCAGCCCGGGCTCGCGCTGCTTCGCCTCGCGCAGGGGAAGCTCGACGCCGCAGCCGCGGCCATCAAGCGGACGCTCGCCAACGAGCAGCTCGACCCGCTGAGCCGCTCACGGCGTCTTCCCGCCCAGGTCGAGATCGCGCTCGCGGCCGGCGAGGTGGAACGAGCCCGCGAGGCGGCCGGGGAGCTCGAGGCGATCGTCGACCACTACGTCGTGGACGGCCGCCGGACGCCTGCGTTCGAGGGTGCCGTCCAGCTCGCCTGGGGACGAATCAGGCTTGCGGAACAGGACTGGGAGGGCGCGGTAGGCCCGCTTCGCACCGCTCGCGACACCTGGAACGGCGTCGGCGCCCCGTACGAGACCGCCCAGGCGCGCATGCTCCTCGGGCTCGCCTACCGCGGCGAGGGGGACGAGGACGGGGCCAGGGAGGAGCTCACGATCGCCAAGACGACCTTCGAGCGCCTTGGAGCGATTCTCGACCTGCAGCGCGCCGGCGACCTCCTCGGGGACTCCTCGGCGATGCGCACGTTCATGTTCACCGACATCGTCGACTCGACGAAGCTCGTCGAGGTGCTCGGCGAGGAGAAGTGGCGCAAGCTCCTCGCCTGGCACGATCGCACGCTGCGGGAGTTGATCGAGGAGGCTGGAGGCGAGGTCATCAAGCACACGGGCGACGGCTACTTCGCCGCGTTCCAGACGACGGGGGCTGCGCTCGACGCTGCGGCTGGGATCCAGCGAGGCCTCGACGCGCACGAGCCCCTCGCCCCCGACGTCCGCATCGGCGTCCACTCGGGCGGCGCCTTCCACAAGGGCGACGACGACTATGCCGGCGAGGGAGTCCACGTGGCGGCCCGGATCGGCGCCCTCGCCAAGGGCGGCGAGATCTTGGTCAGCCGCGAGAGCCTCGCGGGAGGCTCTCGCTTTCCGTTCTCTGCGCCTCGCTCGGAGCAGCTGAAGGGCTTCGAAAGCGAGGTCGAGCTCGTCGCGGTCGGCTGGCGCTGAGCGCCCCTAGTCGGCGTAGGGCGCGAGCAGGCGGGCCACGTCGAGGGCCGTTGCCTCGTCCGGCGCGTGGATCGCCACCACCAGGCCGTTCGACCGGAGCAGTGCCTGGTTCCCGGCGACGAGCGCCGTTCCCTCGGGCGGGGCGTAGTCGCGGACGCCGACGAGCATCGTCAGGCTCTCCGCCAGGCTCGCGGCTTGCGAGATCTCGACGTGGCGCCCGCCGCCCTCGGTCGACCCGTACACGAGGCTCACGCCGGGATGTCGCCGCCGGTCGACGGCAGGCTCAGCTCCCGAACGGAATCGAGCGGGAAGCCGTGGAGGCTCGATCCCGGCCCAGACAGCGTCCGGCCGAGGATCGTCTCCGCGCCGGCAAGGTCGATCTCGTTGCCGTACCTGGCGGTGATGTCCATGGGACCGAACGGCGTCGGCGACGCCTGGAGCGGCGCAGAGCCGGCTTCGACGGTCTCGTACGTGACGATGCGGGTCAGTGCGGGCGTCCCGCTCTGCGTGACGCGGATGTAGGTCGGCTCGAACGTGTCGCGGGACACGGCGACGTCGTGGCCGTCCTCGATCCGGATCCAGTAGACGGGAGTTCCGTCGACCGTGTCCTCGCCGACGACCTCGGCCGTTGCCCGCCTCCAGCGCCGCGCGGTAGCCGGCGCCGAGGCTCGAGTAGATGGAGGCCGCGTGCTCCGACATCTCGTCCGGGCCGGCGGAGGTGTCGAACTGCACGACCCCGTCGAAGGTCTCGGTCTGCCGGAAGCCCGCCTCGGGATCGAACCAGACCTCGCTCTGCGAGCGCATCTCGGTGCGCTCGCCGGTCTCGAGGTCGACGAGCGTGCGCGGAAGCTCGCCCTCGTAGACGAGGTGCAGCACCGCGCCCTCGCCGGTCGCGGCCAGCGCCTTGTCGAGCACCGAGCCGCCGGTCCCGCTGCCCGAGGGCCAGAACGCGACGACGCCGGCGATCACCGCCACGAGCGCGGCGACAGCGGCCAGCCGGTACGGACGCCGGACAGGACGGCGCTGGAGGTTGGCGTCGCGGAGGACGCGGTTCCAGTCGCCGTTGCCCTCGTAGGGCGGCACCAGCGTGTCGAGGAGCTCAGCCACGTCGGTCATGCGTTGACCTCCTTCAGCTTCGTCTGCAGGTTCGAATGGGCTGCGTGCAAGGTCGCGGACACCGTTCCGCGGGAGATCCCGAGGGCCTCGGCGATGCCCGCGTAGTCCAGGTCGGCGTAGTAGCGGAGGAAGAGCGCCAGCCTCTGGCGCTCGGGGAGCGAGGCGAGGGCGGCCGCGGCAGGGCCTGCGTCGCTGTGCCCGTTGGTCGCGGGATCGTCGGCGATCTCGATCGGAGAGGACACGTGCCGCCGCTCCGCCGCCGAGCGCTTCCGCGCCTCGTTGAGGACGATCCGGCAGACCCAACCCGGGGCCGATTCGCAATCCCGCAGCCGGCTGCGGTAGCGAACCGCGCGCACGAAGCCGTCGTGGACGGCGTCGTAGGCGGACTGCTCGTCCCCGGTGATCGCGGTCGCGAGCCGCACGAACGACCGCACCTGCTCGCGGTAGACGGCCTCGATCGCGGCCAGTTCCGGATCCGTCGGGGAGGATCGCCACATACCCACATGATCTCGACGAGGGGCGGACGTGTTTAGTCGGTGCGGTGGGCGCTTCCCGAGCGTCCACCGATGAGCCGGGACCCTCCTGCCGGTCTCTACCTACGAAACCCGAACTCAGCCAAGGGAGTCACATGTTCAAGGACACGAAAGCCTTCAGCAGCTTCTCCGTCCCCGACATCGGGGCCGCGAAGCAGTTCTACGGCGAGACGCTGGGCATCGACGTGGTCGAGACCCCCGAGGGGCTCGAGCTCCACATCGCCGGCGGCACGCCGGTGTTCATCTATCCGTCGGACACCTACACGGCGCCCAAGCACACCGTCCTCAACTTCCCGGTGGACGATGTCGAGGCGGCGGTGGACGAGCTGAACCGGCGGGGCGTGACGATGGAGCAGTACGACCTGCCCGAGATCAAGACGGACGAGAAGGGCATCTTCCGGAGCGACGGCGAGATGGGCCCGCCCGCGATCGCGTGGTTCAAGGACCCCGCCGATCACGTCCTCTCAGTTCTCGAGATCCAGTAGTTGCAACCAGTCCCGCACAGCGGCGGCCACGGCCTCGAGGTCGGCCTTCAGGCCGTGGTCGCCCGGCACGCGTGCGACGGTGCGCAGCGGGCCCTCGGGCGGCATGCCGAACGGGTCGCGCTCGCCCTGGACAACGAGCGTCGGGACAGCGACGGTGTCGAGCTCCGAGAGGCGGCTCTCCGCGGGCTTGCCCGACTTTCGTTGTGGCGGGCGGAGCGGGAAGGCGAGGCAGAGAACGGCCGCCGCGCCGAGCGCGGCCGACGTGCGGCACGCCACGCGCGCGCCGAGCGAGCGCCCGCCGACGACGAGCGGGAGGCCCGCCAGCTCGTTCGCATGCAGATGCTCGACGACCGCCGTCCAAGCAGCGTCGAGCTGTCGTGCGGGCGCTGGAGAGCGCCTTCCGGCCACGCGGTACGGCTGCTCGACAAGCGCGACGGTGAGACCTTCCGAGAGCGCTGCCTCCGCGGCCGCGACGATGTCCCCGGCGCCGATGCCGCCTCCCGCGCCATGGCCGAGGACGAGGCCCGCCCGCGCGCGTTCGGCAGGGTGGAGATGGACGTTCGCAGGGCCGTGGGGCGTCGCGACCTCGAGCATTACCCCACAGTCATACAGCTAGAGTCGCGCCGTGGGCGGGATCACTGCCGCGGAGCTCGCTGAACTGGCCCCCTGCTCCCCCGAGCAGGTCGAGCGCCTTCAGGATCTCGGCCTCCTCGACGGCGGGGAGGACGGCTTTCCCTTGTCCGATGTGCATGTCGTCCGCCTGATGTCGGCTTTTGAGGACGCGGGCGTGGCGATCGAGGACGTCGCCAGAGGGGTCGAGACGGGCGAGCTCTCGTTCCCGCTCGCCCTCTTCATGCCCGAGCCGGCCGGGTCCGCGTTGACCTACGAGGAGCTGGCCGAGGAGCTCGGACGCTCGCCCGAGCTCGTGCGCCGGCTCTCGGGCGAGCTCGGCTTCCCGCCGCCGGAGGACGACCGGGTCCGCGCCGAGGACGCTGACATGCTCAGGTTGCTGTTCTCCCGGCTCGACCTCGCCGACGACGACGAGCTCTCGCGCTTCGCGCGGCTCTACGGCGGCACCATCCAGCGGCTGGTCGGCTCCGGGCTCCAGTTCTTCGACGTCGCCGTCCGCCAGCGCGTCGCCGCCATCGACGACCTCTCGAACGAGGAGAAGGACGCGCTTGTCTACCAGAAGGCGGGGGGTTACACGGAGCTCGTCGCGTCGATCGTCCCCTGGCTCCAGGGCCGCCATCGCGAGCGCTCGGTGCTCGAGTACATCGTGGGGGTCACGGAGGGGTACATGGAGGAGCGCGGCGTCGTGCCCAGGCAGCCGAAGCAGCCGCCCGCCATCGCCTTCCTCGACCTGACCGGCTACACGGCGCTTGCGGAGGAGCGGGGCGACACGGCCGCGGCCGAGCTGGCTGCCGACCTCGCCACCGTCGTGCACGAGGCGTCGCGCACGCACGGCTGCCGTCCGGTCAAGTGGCTCGGCGACGGCGTCATGTTCTACTTCGCGGAGCCGGAGAGCGCGATCCGCAGCGGCCTCGCCCTCATGGAGCAGGCCGAGAAGGCGATCTCCGTGCCCGCGAGGATCGGAATCAACGCCGGGCCGGTGATCGTCCAGGAAGGCGACTACTACGGCCGGACGGTCAACGTCGCCGCCAGGATCGCCGACTACGCCGGCCCGCACGAGGTGCTCGTCAGCGACACGGCCCTGAGGAGCTCCGGCATGGACGAGGGCGCGTTCGAGCTCGTCGGCGACGTCCCTCTCAAGGGCATCTCCGCCGCCGTTCGGCTTCACAGGGCCAAGCGGGCGGTGGGTGCATGACCACGACGACGCTCGTCCCGCCGGCGCGGCACCTCCTGCGCGCGAAGGACCTCGCCGACGCCCGCTACCACGAGCGGCTCGACGTCTCCGACCTGGCACGGGCGGCGCACCTTTCGCAGGCGCACTTCAGCCGCGAGTTCCGCAGGGCCTTCGGCGAGTCGCCGCACCAGTACCTCCTGACCCGTCGGCTGGAGCGCGCGGCGGCCCTGCTTCGCCACACCGACTGGTCGGTGGCGGACATCTGCTTCGCGGTGGGGCTGCGCAGCGTGGGGTCGTTCACGACGAGCTTCCGCCGGGCGTTTGGCGCCTCCCCGACGGAGTACCGGGCCGCCTATCCACCGGCTTTGACGCACGTCCGGATCCCCACCTGCGTCGCCCAGGCCTACGCGCGCCCGCGGTCCAGCACGTTTCGAGAAGACAGTCTCTAGCCTCGCGACTAACGTCGTCCTCGACCTCGAAACGCAAGGAGAAAGCCATGCTGAAGCAGCTCACGCACGTCAACGTTTGGGTGCACGACCAGGACGAGGCGCTCGCCTTCTACACGGAGAAGCTCGGAATGGAGCTTCGTGACGACGTCACGGTGGCCGAGCTCGGCAACTTCCGCTGGCTGACGGTCGGCGTCCCGGGTCAGGACGACGTCGCGCTCACGCTCATGGACGTGCCCGGCCCGCCGGTCTTCGACGAGGAGACGCGCAACCAGGTGCTCGCCACCATGGCGAAGGGCGCCGCGGGTGGCCTCTTCTTCAACAGCGCGGACATCCACGCGACCTACGAGGAGCTGAAGAAGCGCGGCGTCGAGTTCTCGCAGGAGCCGACGCAGCAGCCGTACGGAATCGACGCGGGCTTCCGTGACCCGTCCGGCAACCAGATGCGGGTGATGGGCGAGTAGGACCGAGCGGCGGGGGCCCCGCACGCGGGGCCCCATTCGCGCGTGAGGGCTCCGCTACGTGCGGATCTCGTCGGGCAGGCCGAAGCGCCCGAAGATGTCGCGGAGCGGATCGATCGGCTCGTCCGGCCAGCGCGCCTGGTCGAGGCGCTCGGGCGCCGGCTCCCGGCGTGTGATGAAAGACGTGATGTCCGAGACCGTGGCGCCGCGATACGTGAGCACGTTGAGCGCGAACGGGCGGTAGCTCCCCGACTCCTCGTACCACGTGTATGCGCCGAAAGCCGGCTGCCCGTTCGCGTGCGCCCGCAGGTGGCGCCAGCGCCACTCTCCCGAGAGGGGCCACTCGGTGAGGAAGGCCGTGATTGCCTCGCGCCCCTGGAACCAGGTCGCCATCGGCGGCATCGACCAGGCCGCGTCCTCGGCCAGGAGCTCGACCACGGCGGCGACGTCGTGCCGCGCCATCGCGTCCATGAAGCTCTCGACGAGGTCGGTGAGCTCCTCGTCGCCGAGCGAGCGCAGCGTCGCCTGCTGGCTCTGGTCGGGCAGCCGCTCGTCGACGGTCTCCCGCGCGCGCTGGAGGGCGCTGTTCACGGAGGCGACGGTCGTGTCGAGGGCCTCGGCGACCTCGCGGGCCGAGAAGCCGAGCACCTCCCGCAGGATCAGCGCCGCACGCTGGTTCGGCGGCAGGTGCTGGAGCGCGGCGACGAACGCGAGCTCGACGCTCTCGCGCAGCTCGTAGCGAGCGTCAGGCGCTGCGAACCCGTCCTCGACGGCGAGCTCCTCGTCGGGATACGGCTCCACCCACACGGACTCGACGAGCGGCTCGCCGGGCGTCGAGTGCGGGTCGACCGAGGGCCCGTAGTCGACCGGGAGCACTCGCTTCGGCCGCTTCTCGATCGCGTTCAGGCAGGTGTTCGTCGCGATCGTGTAGAGCCACGAGCGCAGCGAGCTGCGGCCCTCGAACCGGCCGATCCCTCTCCACGCACGTAGGAGCGTCTCCTGGAGTGCGTCCTCCGCGTCGTGGACGGAGCCGAGCATGCGATAGCAGTGCGCGTGGAGCTCGCGGCGGTGCGGCTCGACCAGACGGCTGAATGCGTCCTCGTCGCCGCTACCGGCCGCTTCGAGCAGCTCCCGTTCCTGCGGCGTCGGGCCTGTCGACGTGGTCCGCATCCCGCGCCAGCCTATCTGTCGTGAGTACCGATGAATTTGCGCGATCACAAAGGTCTCAGAGAGTGACACGTGCTTCATCTCACCTCGCAACCCGTCGTCCACCTGGAGCTCCACACGGGCGACCTGGCGAAGGCGGAGCTGCTCTACGCCCAGCTCTGCGGCTGGCGCGCGGAGCGAATCGACGCCGGCAGCGGGTCGTACGTCGCGTTGGAGCTCGGCCCCGCCTTCGGCGGCGGCATCGTCGAGTGCGAGGCCGAGCGACCGGTCTGGCTCCCCTACGTGGAGGTGGACTGCATCCGCGGCGCGACCGAGCGGGCGCGTGCCCTGGGCGCAGCCGTGCTCGTGGAGCCGCGCGAGGGACCGGCCGGATGGCGTAGCGTCATCGCGACGCCGGCCGGCGGCGAGATCGCGTTCTGGCAGCCGAAACGATAGGAGGTCTCATGGGGAAGGTCGTCTTCGATATCACCATGTCGCTCGACGGTTACGTCGCCGGCCCGGACGACGGGCCCGAGTTGGGGCTCGGCGCAGGCGGTGAGCGTCTGCACGACTGGGTCGTCGAGCTCAAGAGCTGGCGCGAGCCGCACGGTCTCGAAGGCGGCGAGACCAACGCGAGCTCGGAGGTCGCGGAGGGCATGGGCGCCTCCGGCGCGGTCATCGTGGGGAAGCGGATGTTCGACAACGCCCATGGCTGGGGCGATGAGCCGCCGTTCGGGAAGCCGGTGTTCGTCCTGACGCACACGGCGCGCGAGCCGCTCACCAAGGGGGACACGACCTTCACGTTCGTGACCGACGGGATCGAGAGCGCGGTCGAGCAGGCGAAGGCGGCCGCCGGGGAGGAGGACGTCAGCATCGGCGGAGGCGCGAGCACCGCGCAGCAAGCCCTGAAGGCCGGCCTGGTGGACGAAGTGCGGCTGACCTTCGCGCCGATCCTGCTCGGAGGCGGTGTGGCCCTCTTCGAGGGCCTCGGGCCCGACGACGTCGAGCTCGAGTTGACGCGGGTGATTGAAGGCCCGAAGGCCACTCATGTCCAGTATCGCGTCGTGAAGTAGACCCGGCCCCGCTGGCGGTTCCGCCGGCTGCGTAGCATCATCGCTCCATGAGCGCGCCTGCTGCTGCCGCCGGCACGCCGACGTTGCGCATTCGAGGAACGTCGTATCCGGTGCTGCTCCCGAAGCGCTCGGACCCGCGGCTGCACCTCGCCGCGGTGATCGTGTCGCTGCAGGTCCTCGGCCAGGTCGCGTTCGAGTTCCGGCTGTCGATCGCGCAGATCCTCGTCTGCCTGCTGACGTGCGCGGTGCTCGAGGTCGGGATCGCGTTCCGGCGCCAGCACGTCCTCATGTGGCCGGCGAGCGCGCTCCTGACCGGGAACGGCGTGGCGTTCATCCTCCGCGTCCCCGGGACGGAGCACGGGGACTGGTGGAGCATGCACGGCTGGTGGATCTTCGCCGCGACTTCCGCCGTCGCGCTCCTCTCCAAGTACCTGATCCAGTTTCGCGGGCGGCACGTCTTCAACCCGTCGAACTTCGGGCTCGTCCTCGCCTTCCTCATCCTCGGCTCGAGCCGCGCCGACCCGCTCGAGTTCTGGTGGGGCCCCATGTCCGCCTGGATGGCCCTCGCGCTCGCGATCATCGTCGTGGGCGGTTTCGTGATCCTCTCGCGCCTGAAGCTGGTCGCGATCGCCGTCGGCTTCTGGCTCGCGTTCGCTGCCGGGATCGCCGTGCTCGCCGCGAGCGGGCACGCGATGACGGCGCGCTGGCACCTCGGACCGATCACCGGCTTCGAATTCTGGCGGGTGCTCGTCTTCTCACCCGAGATCCTCGTCTTCCTGTTCTTCATGATCACCGACCCGAAGACGATCCCCGCCGGCGCCCGGGGCAGGCGGCTGTACGCGGTCGCCATCGCGCTCGTGGCGGTGCTCCTGATCGCGCCGCAGACGACCGAGTTCGCGACGAAGGTCGCCGTGCTCGCCGCGCTCGCCATCGTGTGCGCGGCGCGGCCGGTCGGCGAGCTGATCTTTTCGCGATGGGGGGTGCCCGTACCGCAGTTCGACCGCGCGCGGACGACGGCTGTCGTCCTAGCCGGCGCAGTCACGTTCGCCGCGCTCGTCGTCCTCGCCGGCATTCCCGCGCGGACGACCGACGCTGCGGCCGGCCCGGTGGTCAACGTCTCCGAGCTCCCCGAGGTGGTCGTCGTCCCCTCGGACGACGTCTCCACGGAGCTCGACCGGGAAACGGCACTGAAGATCGCGAGTGACCTCGTCAGCGGTCTGCGCACGGAGTCCGAAGCACTCGCGTCGGGCGACGCCGAGCTGGCGGGCGACCGTGGCTGGCGGCGCGAGGCTCGCGTCGCTCTTCCAGCGGATGTCGGGCGACAGCGTCGTGCCCGACTACCACATCGAACGCGCTCGGCTTGCGCTGGAGGTAGGTCAGGGGCAAGGGCCGCCTCTTGTCGTAGCCGAGGTGGAGGGGACCGTCGCCGTCGCTCAGGCGGGAGCAGCGAGGGCGATCCGCAGCCCTTCCAGCAGACCTTCACCTCGAGCTCCAAGACGGTCGCTACCTGATCGTCGGCTCGCGCGGCGCACGATCTCTTGACCGCCTTCCCGTCCGTGTCCTCGGTGGCGGCGGGCTCGGCAACGTGCGGCTCGACCAACGTGGCGAGCACGTCGGGCTCGACTTCCGCCACGGCGCGTTCCGCTTCAAGACCTCGCCCGACCCGGTCGCGATGATGGGCGGCGGGATCTGCTGGCTGGACTTCGACGGCGACGGCTGGCTCGACCTCTACGCGGTCAACTCGCATTCCATCCAGGTCGACGTCGCCCGTTGGAAAGAGCGAGGCGGGCTGCCGCGCAACGCGCTCTACCGCAACGAGAAAGGCAGATTCGCGGACGTCAGCCGCGGCTCCGGCGCCGACCTGCAGCTCCGGGGGAACGGCTGTGTGGCTGCGGACTTCAACGGCGACGGGCGCACGGATCTCTTCGTCACGGCCGCCGGGTACGACGCCCTCCTGTGGAACCTGGGCGGCGGCAAGTTCGCCGAGGGAGCGAGCGCCGCCGGGATCGACGAGTACGGGTGGCACACGGCCGCGTCGGTCGCCGACGTGAACGCCGACGGCCGCCCGGATCTCTTCGTCGCCGGCTACGCGGACACCAACGCGCCTGTCCCGGGCTCGGCCGAGCCGTTCCCGTCGAACGTCGGCGCGGTCCGCGACCGCCTCTACCTCAACATCGGCCCGGACTGGAAGGGCCGGTCGCGCTTCCGCGAGGTGGCGCAGGAGGCCGGCATCGAAGCGTCCGTCGTCGAGCACGGGCTGGGCTCGGCGTTCACGGACGTGAACGGCGACGGGCGGATCGACCTGTACGTGGCCAACGACCTCGACCCGAACCGGCTGTACGTGAACCTCCCGGCGTCGAACGGGCTCGGCTTCCGCTTCGAGGAGCGCGGCGCGGAGGCCGGCGTCGCCGACCGCAACGCCGGGATGGGAGTCGCGGCGGCGGACTACAGCGGCGACGGCCGCCCCGACCTGTTCGTGACGAACTCCCACCGGCAGCTCCACGGCGTCTTCGAAAGCCGGTCGGGGAAGCGGTACGCGGACGCCCGGCCGGAGTTCGCATCCGTCTTCGACACGACGCTCGCGGGGTGGGGCGCGTCGTGGGCCGACCTCAACCAGGACGGCTCACTCGACCTCGCGCTCGCGAACGGCGCCATCCCCATCACGAACCTGAGGATGGACGCCGAGCCGATCAAGGTGCTCGCCGCGCTCGACGACGACTACGCGGACGTGAGTGCGGGCATCGGCCTCCGGCCAAGCGGCGTCAACGGGCGAGGCCTGGCCGTGGCCGACTACGACAACGACGGCGACCTCGACATCGCGGTCGCCTCGATCGCCGGCCGGCTCGTCCTGCTGCGGAGCTCTGGCGCGGAAGGCCACTGGCTCCAGGTGCAGCTCGGCACGTTCGCGCCGGGCGCCGTCGTCACCGCCGTCCTTCCCGACGGTCGCCGCCTCGTGCGCGAGGTCAAGGCCGGGACGAGCTACCTCTCGTCCGAGGATCCGCGCGTCCACTTCGGCCTCGGCGACGCGACCACGGTTCGCGAGCTGCTCGTCCGGTACCCGGACGGCGAGGAGACCCGTCTCACCGGCGTGCGCGCCGACCGTCTCGTCACCGTCGGGAGGTAGCAGGCGAAGATTTCGCGCGGCTCGTCCGTCCTAGTGGGTGTGACCGCGATCGCACCGGAGTCGTTCGCTCTCGCCGGCCCGCACAACGCAGCGTCCCTGCTGGAGCGCATCCGGACGTCGGTCGTGGGCGACGACACCGTGCTCGAGGGCCCCTTCGGCCTCCGCCGGCTCGTCTACGCCGACTACACGGCCTCGGGCCGCTCGCTCTCGTTCATCGAGGACTTCATCCGCGACGAGGTGCTGCCGCTCTACGCCAACACGCACACGGAGGCCTCGGCGACCGGGCTCCAGACGACGCGGCTGCGCGAGGAAGCGCGCCGGATCGTCCACCGGGCCGTCGGGGGAGGACAGGACGACCTGGTCGTCTTCGCGGGCTCGGGCGCGACGGGGGCCATCGACCGCCTGATCCGCGTCCTCGAGCTCGGCCGCTTCGCCGCGGTACCCGAGCGGCCGGTCGTGTTCGTCGGCCCGTACGAGCACCACTCGAACGAGCTTCCCTGGCGCGAGTCGATCGCGGACGTCGTCGTCATCAGGGAGGACGGCAACGGTGGCTTCGATCTCGACCACCTGAGCGAGGAGCTGGAGCGCCACGCCGCGCGCTCGCTCAAGATCGGCAGCTTCTCCGCGGCCTCGAACGTCACGGGGATCCTCACCGACGTCGACGCCGTCTCGATCCTCCTCCACCGGCACGGGGCGCTGGCGTTCTGGGACTACGCGGCCGCCGGCCCCTACCTCCCGATCGAGATGAACGCCGCGCCGGACGTCGAGGACGGCCACCTCGCGTACAAGGACGCGATCTTCCTCTCGCCGCACAAGTTTCCCGGCGGGCCGGGCACCCCCGGAGTGCTCGTCGCCAAGCGCCGGCTGTTTGCGAACCGCGTCCCGGCGACGCCCGGCGGCGGCACGATCGCGTACGTCACGCCGGACCACCAGACCTACCACCCGGATCCCGTGCAGAGGGAAGAGGGCGGGACGCCCGCGATCGTCGAGTCCATCCGCGCCGGCCTCGTCTTCGGGCTCAAGGAGGCGGTCGGCCCCGCCACCATCAAGGAGCTCGAGGAGGGCTACGTCCAGAGCGCGCTCGACTCGTGGGCGTCCAACCCGAACCTCTTCGTGCTCGGCAACCCCGACCTGCGACGCGTCGCCATCGTCTCCTTCGGCATCCGCTACCCGCTCGCCGCGCGGCCGGTCGGGATGCTGCACTCGAACTTCGTCGTCGCGCTCCTCGACGACCTCTTCGGCATCCAGGCGCGCAGCGGTTGCTTCTGCGCCGCGCCGTACGTCCACCGGCTGCTCGACTTCGACGCGGACACGTCTGCCGCCCACGAGGCCGAGGTCATGCGCGGTTATGCCGGGGTCAAGCTCGCCTTCGTGCGGCTCTCCTTCAACTACTTCACCAGTGAGACCGTCTTCCAGTACCTCGTCGACGCGGTCGATTTCCTCGCCGACCACGCCTGGAAGCTCCTGCCCCTCTACCGCTTCGACCCGCGGTCGGGCCTCTGGCACCACCGCGAACGCCCGCGGCGCCCACCCTTGACGCTCGCCGGCTTCTCGTACGGCGAGGGGGCCCGCCCTGGGCGGCTCCGCCTCTCGGCCGACGAGTCCCTGCTCGCCGAACATCTCGAGGAGGCCGGGCGAATCGTCGCGGAGATCGAGGCCCACCCGCCGGCCGACGCAGCGCCGGCCCCGGACGTCTCCGAGGACTTCGAGCGGTTGCGGTGGTTCCCGCTTCCGCACGAGGCGCTCGCCGCCCTCTCGCGGTAACGGCGCCCTTCCCGCCTAGCCGTGCTGAGCGGCCTCGGCCGCCTCCGCCTCCTCCTTCGTCTCGTGCACGGTCCCGTCGGGGTGCTCCGGCGGCGAGTAGAGGGAGTAGAGCTTCAGCTCGCCGTCCCCGGTGTTGACGACGTTGTGCCAGACGCCGGCCGGGACGATGATCGCCCAGTCGTCCTCGGCGTCGTGCGTCTCGTCGATCGTCTCCTCGGTACGTCCCAGCTCCACGCGCGCGCTGCCGCGCTCGATGCGGAGGAACTGGTCGATCCCGTCGTGGCGCTCGCGCCCGATGTCCTCGCCCGGTTTCAGGCTCATCACGGTCAGCTGTGTGTGGTCGCCCGTGAAGACCACGGTGCGGAACGTCTCGTTGTCGAGCGTCTCCTGCTCGACGTTGCCCACCCATCCAAGCATCGGTCGCCCTCCTCGGTCGCTTGCCCTGACCCTACCCAGGAGCGGGCGGGACGAACGTCATCGTCATCCGGGCGAAGTCGATCGTCCAGGCGTAGTCGCGCAGGAAGTGGTGGCTGACGATCCCGTGGACGCGGAACTCGGCGATCTCGTTCCACTCGGCGGGGAACGCGCCGTAGAGGCCTCGCGCGCCCTCCTTCCGCACGTCGCCGAGCGCGAGGAGCCGGATGGGGAAGTGGCCGAGCTCGAGCGTGACGTCGCCGGCGCCCGACTCTCCGGTCTGCGGCGAGGTTTCGGGCAGGGGGATGCCGGCGGCCGCCAGCGTCTCCGCCGAGCCGGTGAACGCGCCCCCGCCGTCGTCCTCGAGCCCCGAGTCGACGATGAAGGTGGCCGGCAGGTCGTCGAGCCGGCCGGACGCGATCAACAGGTGGACGAGCGCGAGCGCGAACGGAACCTCGATGCCCGAGGTGATCGTCGGCTCGAGCGTGTCGCCGCGCGGCCGCAGGACGAGGCGGCGGCCCGGGTAGTCGATCGTGGGCAGGAACTGGCGGAGGAACCCCGTGCCGATCACGGGCTGATGCAGGCCCGAGATCGAGACGGGGACGTCGTGGACGGTCAGGCCGCCGATCGCGATCTCGCTCGCCCTGCCGTAGCCCATCTCACCCGGGGCGCCGCCGGCGAAGGTGCCGGTGAACGTCGCCACGGGCTCGATGCCGAGTGCCTTGGCGGCCGGGGCGTTGAGCGTGAAGAGGTCGCCGCCCGTGTCGATCTTCGCCTCGAAGGGGCGCCCGTTGATCTCGACCGCGACGCGTGGAAGCTCCCAGTCGGCCTCCTGGACGAAGGGCGTCTCGACCGCCTCTCGTCCCGCGGGCCAGTCGATGCGGTACGGCGGGTTGTGGCCGAAGGACCGCATCAGGTCCCAGATGGGCAGGGTGACCGCCTCCTCGATGCCCGCGAACAGGCCCTGGGTCTCCGCGTACCTGTTGGTCTGGAGGTAGACGAGCGCGAGCGCGGCCTCGGCGTCCGCGCGCGCCTGGACGTCTTTCCCGGCGCGCGTGACGACCTGGCTGAGGAGCATCTCCGCCGTGACGTAGTCACCGAGGAGGTATTCGAGCTCGGCCATGCCGCGGACGACCTCGAGCGAGGCGTCGCCCTCGTCGACCACCGGCGCCAGGATTCTCCGCGCCTCGGCGAAGCGCCCAGCCGCGTGCGCGCTGCGCGCGGCGGTGACTCGCTCGTCCTCGCGCCTGCTCAGCCGTGAGACGAGGCTTCTCACGCTTCGCTCCGCTTGCGAGCGAACCGCAGCTCAAAGACCGCACGCCCGCCCCCGAGCTGTCCGGCGAAGCGCTTGTGCGCCGCCTGCCGCGTCACCCCGAGCCGCTCGGAGATCTCCGCCCACGAGGCGCCCGAGGCGCGCGCGTCTGCGATACGGGCCTGAGCGAAGTCCTCGACGAAGTCCTTCACGAGGGGCACGTCGCCGACGAGCTCGAGGGCGTCGAGCTCCGCGCTCAGCGCCTGGAGCGCGGCGTGCAGCTCGCGTCGGAGTACACGCTCTCGTTCGCCGGGGGTCATGCTGTCAACCCTACGTTGACAACATGACCCCGTCAACCCTGAGTTGACAGCTACCCGGCCGGCTCGGCGAGCGGGGCGGGGTGGGGCGCCTCCCGAGCCCTGAGCGTGTGCGCGACCCCCAGGTGGCGGTGCGACTCGGTCCCGTAGCCGCCGGGCACCGGGATGTAGAACTCGGGATAGCCCCACATGCCGTGCTCGGACACGTCCAGGCCGGCGGTCTCCACCTCGGGCTCCGTCCGGATCCCGATGGTCGCCTTCAGCACCCAGAGGATGAGGAACGACGCCCCGAAGGTGAACGCGCCGACGGTCGCGAGGCCGAGCGCCTGGACGCCGAGCTGGTGGAAGCCGCCGCCGTAGAGGAGCCCCGGGCTTCCGGTGGCGAGCCTCTCGGCGAGCGAAGGCACGGTGAGGAAGCCGAGTGCGAGCGTCCCCCAGACACCCGCCATTCCGTGCGCCGCTATGGCGCCGATCGGGTCGTCGATCCGCAGCCGCTCGACGAGCAGCGAGCCGAGGACGACGATCACGCCCGCGACGCCCCCGATGAGGATCGCGGCCCAGGGCGCGACGAACGCGCATGCTGCCGTGATGGCCACGAGCGCGGCGATGGCGCCGTTCAGCATCATCGAGAGGTCGGGCTTCTTGACCACGATCCAGGAGGTGGCGACGGCGCCGAGGACGCCTGCCGCAGCCGCGATGTTCGTGTTCAGCGCGACGTACGAGAAGAAGCCGACGCCCCCGAAGTCGACGCTCAGCGTCGAGCCGGGGTTGAAGCCGAACCAGCCGAACCAGAGGATCAGCACGCCCAAGGTCGTGTAGGCCATGTTGTGCCCCGGGATGGCGTTCGGCTTGCCGTCCACGAACTTCCCGATGCGCGGCCCGAGGAGGAGCGCGCCTGCCAGGCCGGCGAGGGCGCCCTGGTAGTGCACGACCGTCGAGCCGGCGAAGTCCTGCATCCCGCGGGCGAAGAGCCAGCCGTCCGGGCTCCAGATCCAGTGCGAGACGACGGAGTAGACGAGCGTGTAGGCGACGCCGAAGACGAAGTAGACCCAGAGCCGCGTGCGTTCGGCCATCGCGCCCCAGACGATCGCCAGCGAGACGGCGCAGAAGACGACCTCGAAGAGGTAGCCGGCCGCGCCGGGGATGGACGTAAACCACGAGAACGGCGCCGTGCCCACGGCGAGCAGCTCCTCCACCGACGGGGCGAACCCGGAGCCGCCGACGAGGCCGTTGCCGCCGTCCCCGAACGCGATGCCGAAGCCGACGAGGTAGTACACGACCGACGCGAGGGCGAGCACGAGCACGTTCTTCGCGGCGATGTGGCCGACGTTCTTCATCCGCGTCAGCCCGGCCTCGAGGAAGGCGAAGCCTGCCTGCATGAACATGACCAGGATGGCGGCGAGCAGGACCCAGACAGTGCTCGTCGCGATGGCCAGCTCCTTGGTCGTCATCTGACCTCCACCTCCTCCAGGCTCCTGCCCGTCCGGTTGTGCGTGACGTTCGCGACGGGCGTCGTCCAGACGATCCCGTCGCCCGACTCGTTGCCGCTCCGGGCCGCGTCCACGATCGTCGCCACGACGTCGTCCGCGATGTCGTCGGCCACCACCAGCACGAGCTGGGCCTTCGGGAGGAAGCGCGACTCGAAGACGCGCCCCCTGTACTCGTGGGTGATCCCGCGCTGGCGGCCGTGGCCGATGGCCTCGAGAACGGTCACGCCGACGTGGCCGGTCTCGTGCTCGACCGCGTCGATGACCGTCTCCACCCGCTCCCGGATGACGACTGCTTCGACCTTCACCATCTCGCTCGCCTCCCGTCTGGACCACGAAAAAAGCCCCAGGAGCGACGCTCCTGAGGCCTCAACGCCTCTCCTCGCCCGCTTCTCCGCCGACGAGGAAGCGCGCACCATAGCGCGGTGGGAGGACGGACGCAAGGGAGGGTGTCGAAGATCGCCCGTCCGAGCCCTTGACGACGTCCGATCCCTTCCATAGTCTCCGCGATTCGGATGCGCAGCCTGCCGACAAGCCCGTCGTTTCTTGGCAAGCTCATTGCGCGCATTCGTGTGCGCTAGCCGGCGTCCAGCCCCTTCCGCCTCCGCCGGCTAGCTGAAGAAGAAAGAGGCGGAGAACCCGTACTCGTACGTACGTCCTCACCTGGAGGGTGGTCGACCGAAGTCGATGCCAGGAGCGCTACTCCACGATCTCACCGCCGACCGCGGTGCCTGCGGCATCGGCTTCGTCGCGGACCCGGCCGGCGCGGCCTCCCGCGAGGTCGTCGACCTCCTGCTCGCGGGGCTCGGCGGCGTCCGCCATCGCGGCGCCACTGCTGCCGATCGCAAGACCGGCGACGGCGCCGGCGTTCTGCTGCCCCTGCCGTCCGCGCTGCTCCCCGAGCCCGGATGCGGGTTGGCGATGGTCTTCATTCGCGACGAGGGAGCGCGCGAGGCCGTCGAGCAGGGCTGCCGGGACGAAGGGCTCGAACCGCTGGGCTGGCGCGAGGTGCCGGTCGCCCCGTCGGCGCTCGGCCCCGCGGCGCTCGCGAGCGCTCCCCGCATCGAGCAGCTTGCGTTCCGGCCGGCCGAGGGCCTCGACCCCGACGAGCTCGAGCGCCGTGCCTACCGCGCGCGGCGCCGCGCAGAGCTGACGGCCGGCCTCTACGTCGTCTCGCTCTCCTTCCGCACCGTCACCTACAAGGCGCTCTGCGCCGCCGACCAGCTCGCCGCCTTCTATGCCGACCTCCGCGACCCGGCGGTGATGACGGCCTTCGGGATCTTCCACCACCGCTTCTCGACGAACACGACGCCGTCATGGGAACGGGCGCAGCCGTTCCGGCTGCTCTGCCACAACGGCGAGATCAACACGATCCAGGGGAACGTCAACTGGATGCGCGCGCGCGAGAGCCGGATCGGCTGGCCGGACGACACCCTGATCGCCCACGTCGTCGACGAGACGGGCTCGGACTCGGCCATGCTCGACAACGCACTCGAGCTGCTGGTGCGCGGAGGCCGCGACGTGCGCCACGGCCTCGCGATGCTCGTGCCCGAGGCGTGGGAGGCCAACGCCGAGCTCGAGGAGCAGGTGCGGGACTTCTACCGCTACCACTCCGCCCTCGTGGAGCCGTGGGACGGGCCGGCCGGGATCGTCTTCACCGACGGCCATGTCGTCGGCGCCGCGCTCGACCGCAACGGCCTGCGCCCGCTTCGTTACGCGGTCGTCGACGACGCGTCTCGTTATCTGCTCCTCGGAGGTGGGGGCGATCCCGCTCCCCGAAGGCGCGCGCGTGCGCCGCGGGCGGCTGGGGCCGGGCCAGGCGATCGCCGTCGACCCCGGTTACGGCGGTCTGCAGGAGAACGGGACGATCAAGCGCGTCCTCGCCGTGCGCCGTCCTTACGGGACCTGGGTGAAGCAGGGCCTGCGGAGAGAGGAGCCCGGCGAGCCGATCGAGCCGCCCGAAGCCGACCTCCTGCCGCGCCAGATCGCCAGTGGCTACACCCGCGAGGAGCTCTCGCTCGTCTTGCGGCCGCTGGCCGCACACGGCCACGAGCCGACGTCGTCCATGGGCGACGACACGGCTCTCCCGCCACTCGCCGGCCGGGCCCGGCCGGTCTTCGGCTACGTCAAGCAGGGTTTCGCGCAGGTCACCAATCCCGCCATCGACCATCTCAGGGAGCGGCGCGTCATGTCGCTGCGGACGCTGCTCGGCGCCCGCGAGCCGCTCCTGACCGAGGTTCCCGAGGCGGCGCACGTCGTCGAGCTCGAGTCCTTCTTCCTCTTTCCGACCGCACTCGCGGGGCTCCCCCTCACTCCGCTTGATGCGTCGTTCGACGAGGACGAAGGGCTGGAGGCGGCGTGCGCTCGCCTCGGTGACGAGGCGCAGGCAGCGGTCGAGGCCGGCGCCGAGCTCCTGCTCGTGACCGACGACCGGGCCGCCCCGCAGCGGGCGCCGGTCCCCGCGTTGCTCGCGACGGGCGCCGTCCACCACCGCCTGGTCGCCTCCAACCTGCGCACGCGCGCCTCCCTGATCGTGGCGAGCGACGAGCCGCGCGAGACCCACCACTTCGCTGCGCTGCTCGGGTACGGCGCCGACGCGATCTGCCCGCGGCTCGCGCTGGAGACCGTCGCGGCCATGGCCGCCGCGGACAAGCTCGGCGGCGACCACCCCTCGCCCGCGGAAGCGCAGCGCCGCTTCCGCCATGCCGTCGAGGATGGCGTCCTCAAGGTCATGTCGAAGATGGGCATCTCCGACGTGGCGAGCTACCGGGGCGCCCAGATCTTCGAGTCGCTCGGCCTCGCCCGTGAGGTCGTGGACCGGTGCCTCGTCGGAACCCCCGGCGCGCTCGGCGGCGTCGGCTTCGCCGAGCTCGAGCACGAGGCGCTCGAGCGGCTGCGGGCCGCCTACGGGGAGACGCCGCGGCTCGAGAACCCCGGCTACGTCAAGTACCGGAAGGGCGGCGAGCCGCACGCGACGACGCCCGAGGTCGTGCAGTCCCTCCAGGACGTCGGCGCCGCCCACGCGCTCCGCAAGGCAGTGAACGGCGGGGGCTGGGATCTCTATGCGCGCTTCGCCGAGCTCGTCGACGGCCGCCCTGCCCTCGAGCTGCGCGATCTGCTCGAGCCGGTCGCGAGCGGCCCGCCGGTGCCGCTGGACGAGGTCGAGCCCGTCGAGGCAATCGTTCGCCGCTTCTCCGGCGGGGCGATGTCGCACGGTGCCCTCTCCTCCGAGGCGCACGAGCTCGTCGCCGTGGCGCTCAACCGCATCGGCGCGCGGGCGAACACCGGCGAGGGCGGGGAGGACCCCGACCGCTACCGCACGGAGCGCAACTCGCCGATCAAGCAGGTCGCCTCCGGGCGCTTCGGCGTCACGCCCGAGTACGCGGCCTTCGCCCAGGAGCTCCAGATCAAGATCGCGCAGGGATCCAAGCCCGGCGAGGGCGGCCAGCTCCCGGGCCACAAGGTGACCGAGGAGATCGCCCGGCTCCGGCACACCCAGCCCGGCGTCGCGCTCATCTCGCCTCCGCCGCACCATGACATCTACTCGATCGAGGACCTCGCGCAACTCATCTTCGACCTCCGACAGGTGAGCCCGCAGGCGCTCGTGTCGGTGAAGCTCGTGGCCGAGGCGGGCGTCGGGCTCGTCGCCGCCGGCTGCGTGAAGGCGCTCGCCGACGTCGTCCACGTCGCCGGGAGCGACGGCGGTACGGGGGCGAGCCCGCTGTCGTCGATCAAGAACGCCGGAGTTCCCTGGGAGCTCGGGCTGGCCGAGGCGCAGCAGGCGCTCATGGTGGGCGGCCTGCGGGGCCGCGCGAGGCTGCGCGCCGACGGCGGGCTGAAGACGGGCCGGGACGTGCTCGTCGCCGCGCTCCTCGGCGCGGACGAGGTCAGCTTCGGCACGGCCCTCCTGCTCGCCGAGGGCTGCCTGATGGTGCGAACCTGCCACCAGGACACGTGCCCGGTCGGCATCGCCACCCAGCGGCCCGAGCTGCGGGCGAAGTTCGCCGCCACGCCGGAGATGGTCGAGCGCTACCTGCTGCTCGTCGCCGAGGACGTAAGGCGTCGCCTGGCGGCGCTCGGGCTTCGCTCCCTCCAGGAGGCGGTCGGCCGGGTCGACCTCCTGACGCAGAGGCGGACCGGCGATCGGCGCGCCGACCTCCTCGACCTCTCGCCGCTGCTCGGCAGTGCGGGAGACGGGCCGACGGCCTACGACGGCGAGGAGCGTCCCAAGGCGGGCGGCTGGCAGCTGGGCGCCAGGCTCGACGCCGACGCGAGCCCGGCGCTGGAGGAGGCGCGCCTCGTCGAGCTCCACTACGAGATCGGGAACGGCGACCGCACCGTCGGCGCCCGGCTCGGCGGCGCGATCGGGAAAGCCTTCGGGTCGGATCCGCCGCCCGGTCGCGTGCGGGTGAGCTTCGACGGCGTCGCCGGCCAGAGCTTCGGCGCGTTCCTCGCCGCGGGCGTCAAGTTCACGCTGACCGGCGAGGCCAACGACTACGTCGGCAAGGGGATGAGCGGCGGCCGCATCGCCGTTCGCCCGCCGGAGAACGACGCGGGCGAGCCATGTCTCATCGGCAACACCGCGCTCTACGGCGCGACCGGCGGCGAGCTGTATTGCGCGGGCAGCGCGGGAGAGCGCTTCGCCGTGCGCAACTCGGGCGCCGTCGCCGTGGTCGAGGGGACGGGCGAGCATCCCTGCGAGTACATGACGGCCGGCACGGTGGTCGTGCTCGGCGAGCCCGGGCCGAACCTCGGCGCGGGCATGACCGGCGGCGAGGTGTACGTGTACGACCCGGCCGACGTCCTCGAGCGACGGCTCAACGACGAGCTCGTCGGCTCCCACCGGCTCGGCGCCGAGCACCTGATCCTCCTCCACGAGCTGGTCGAGCGCCACCTGCGGTACACGGGGTCGGCCAGGGCCGCCGAGCTGCTCGACGGCTGGACGGCCGCCGCGGAGAGCTTCAAGCGGGTCGTTCCCAAGTCCGAGGTCGCCCGTCTGCAAGGCCTCGCCGAGGGCAGCGCCGCGCCGGCCTGACCTGCGACGCTACGCAGGTGAGAGCGGAGTGAGGATCGCCGTGGTCGGCGCGGGCCTGGCCGGGCTCGCGGCAGCGGATGCGCTCGCCCGCGCGGGCGAGGACGTCGTCGTTCTCGAGGCGCGCGACCGCGTCGGTGGCCGCGTGTGGTCGCAGCCGTTCGCGGGCGGCGTCGCGGAGCGCGGAGCGGAGTTCGTCTTCACCTCGGACGAGGTCCTGCGCGCAACCGCCGAGCGGCTCGGGCTCCGGCTCTTCAGGAAGGGCACGCTTTACGGCGCACGTGAGCCGCGCGGCGGCGAGCCGGCCTCGCTCGTCGAGGTCGAGGCGGCGGCCGCGGAGCTGCGCTCGCTGTCCCCGGAGGGCAGCGTCGCCGGCGTTCTGGCCCTCTCGGGCATCGCGCCCGCGGTGCGTGATGCCATCCAGGCGCGGATCGAGATCTCGAGCGCCCACCCGGCCGACGACCTCGACGCGGCGGTGCTCGCCGAGACGGGCGCGGGCTTCGGGCGCTTCGACACCTTCGGAGTCGAGGGAGGGAACAGCGGCCTCGCCCGCGCGCTCGCGACGCGGCTCGCGGTCCATCTCGACTCTGCGGTCGAGTCCGTCGTCTGGGGCGAGCGGTCCGTGCGTCTCCTGGGCGCCGGTTTCGAGGTGGAGGCCGACGTGGCCGTTCTCGCGGCGCCCGCGACCGCCGTCGAGCGGATCCGCTTCGAGCCGCTGCTTCCTCCGGCGAAGGCCGCCGCGCTCGCGGCCGTCCGCTACGGCCAGGCGGCGAAACTGCACGTTCCCCTGCGGGCTCCAGTCGAGCCGAGCGCCGTCCTCGCGGTGCCCGACCGCTACTGGACCTACTCGCAACTCGGGCCGGACGGGCTCCCCGCCGGCTTCGTTGGGGCGTTCGCGGGCACGCAGGCCGCGCTCGAGCGCCTCCAGGTCGGGGAGGGCCCGGAGCGCTGGCTCGCGACGCTCGCCGCGTTGCGGCCCGAGCTCGATCTCGAGCCCGACGAGGCGATGCTCACGACGTGGGGCGACGATCCGTGGTCGCTCGGCGCATACTCGGCTCCGTCGCTCTCGTCGCCGCTGCAGACGAGCGAGCTCGCCCGCCCGGTCGGCCCGCTCGCGTTCGCGGGAGAGCACACCGCGGGCGCGTGGCACGGCCTGATGGAGGGGGCTCTGCGCAGCGGCCTCCGGGCCGCCGCCGACCTGACGGGCGACCCTACGGCGCGGTGACCGAGCCGACCAGCGCGCGCAGTTCGCCGAGCAGCCCGTCCGTGCGCTCGCGCCCGAGCTCCTCGCGCACGAGCCTCTGGGCCTCGCGCCAGCCCGGCCTGGCCGCCTCGAGGCGCGACAGGCCCTCCGTGGTCAGCGAGAGCAGCCGCTGTCGCCTGTCCGGGCCGGCTTCCTCGGCGACGAGGCCTGCCCGCACGAGCGGGGCCGCCTCGCGCGCGAGCGTCGAGCGGTCCATGACCAGCCGAGCCGCCAGGTGGCCCACCGGCGCGGGGCCCTCGACCTCGAGCCGCGCGAGGATCGAGTACTGGGTCGTCCGCAAGCCGTAGGGCGCGAGAGACTCGTCGTAGATCCGCGCCACCGCGCGCGTGGCCATGCGAAGCGTCGCGCAGACGCAGGGGGACTGGACGGGCTCGACCCCGGAAGGCATCGTCGATAGGAGTATATACCCCTATTTGATACGTTCCCGCCTGATGCGGTCGCGGGTGCACTACGCCTGGGTCGTGGTAAGCGTCGGCTTCGTCGCGCTCGTGATGGCGGCCGGCTTCCGCTCGACCGCGGGCGTGTTGCTGCTCCCGCTCCACGACGAGTTCGGCTGGAGCCACGAGACGATCGGCCTCGCCGTCTCCCTCAACCTCCTCTGCTTCGGGCTCGGGGCGCCGTTCGCGGCCGCGCTCGTCGAGCGGTTCGGCATGCGGCGTGTCGTAGGCGGCGCGCTGGCGGTCATCGCCGCCTCGTCGCTCCTGACGATCGGGATGACGGAGCCCTGGCAGCTCTTCCTGCTCTGGGGCGTCGTCAACGGGCTCGCGACCGGCGCCGTCTCGGTCCCGCTCGCGGCGATCATCGCCAACCGCTGGTTCGTCGAACGGCGCGGGCTCGTCACCGGCGTCCTCACGGCGAGCAACGCCTCGGGCCAGCTCGTCTTCCTGCCGCTCCTCGCCTGGGTGGCCGGCATGGACTGGCGCTACGCGGCGGCCCTGGTCGCGGTTGCCGCGCTCGCCTTCGTGCTGCCGCTCGTCCTTCTCTTCATGCGCGACCGGCCGCGCGACGTCGGCGCCCGACCCTACGGTGCGCCGGCCGACTGGGAGGAGCCTCCCGCGGCGCCTCCGGCGCTCAGCGCGGTGCTGAACGGGATCCGGGCCGGCGCGCGCTCGCGAACGTTCTGGCTCCTCGCCGGGACGTTCTTCGTCTGCGGCGCGACCACGAACGGTCTCGTCTCGACCCACCTCATCCCTGCTGCCCACGACCACGGCATCGCGCAGGTCAGCGCGGCGTCGCTCCTCGCGCTCATCGGCGCGTTCGACATCGCGGGGACGATCGGCTCGGGGTGGTTCACCGACCGCTACGACCCTCGGAAGCTCCTGCTCGTCTACTACGGGTTCCGCGGCCTCGCGCTTCTGGCTCTGCCGGTCGCGTTCGGCTCCGAGTACGCGGCGCTCGTCGCCTTCGCGGTCGTCTACGGGCTCGACTGGGTCGCCACGGTGCCACCCACGTCCGCGCTCACGACCTCCGCCTTTCCGACCCAGGCGGGTGTCGTCTTCGCCTGGATCTTCAGCGCCCACCAGCTCGGCGCGGCGACGGCGGCGTGGATCGCCGGGCTCACGCGAACCGAGACCGGCGAGTACACCATCGCGTTCGTAGGTGCCGGCGCGCTGGCGCTCGCCGCCGCCCTCGCCGTGCTCCTGATCAAGCGCGGGCCGCGCCGGCCGCCGGTCGAAGCGCCGGCGATGGTGTGAAATAGGCCGGTTTCATTTCTTTCTCCATTTTGTGACAACCGCGCTACACATGTCGGCAGGTATCTCGCTGAATCTCTTGCCAACGTCGGATGCGTACGCTATCCTCGCGCTTCGTACCCGGCGAAAGGCATCTCTATGACCAACGCTTACCAGGTGAACAGGCTCGAGGCGGCGAAGCCCGCGATGATGCCGGCGTGGTCGAACGGAGCCGGTCGCGTCGCGGCTCTGGCCAACGACGGGTCCACCCTCGCAGAGAGGCGTATGCGCTAGCTCGATAGCGCCATACACGCTCCACGCGAGGCGACCCAACGGGTCGCCTTCGTCGTTCCAGGGTCGGAAATAGCGCTGGTGGATGTGGGCGTGCTTTTGCCTGCTGTTTTTCCGAGGCCTGCGGCGATCTCCTCGCTGGAGATGGCCGGAGGGACATCGGTTGCCCTCCGCGACGACGACGAAGGAGGAAGGGATGCACCAGCAGCACATGCTCCAGCTCGAGTCCCGGAGCGCCCGCCAGCGCGAGCCGCTCCGGGCGGCCGAGATCACGCTCCGCTCGCGGGAGCTCGCTCGGCTGGAGCGGCGCGACCGCGCAGGGCCGAGCGATGAGCTCGAGCGCTCGGCCCGCGCCGGCCGCGATCCGCGGCGCGTGCTGACCCGCGCGCTCGGGGTCTAGGCGAGAGGCGCGCTCCCCACCGGGGGCGCGCCGCCGCCTCGGCATCGCGAAAGGAGGTGAGGTCATGATCGTGGCCATCGCCATCTGCGCTGCCACCGCGGTCACGGCGATCCTGTATGTCGCCGCCTGGCTGTTCCCCGCCACGCCCGACGACTCGTGAGTCGGTCGGCGCACCCCGGTTCGCATCCGCCCAGCGAACGGGGCCTCGCCCAGCCAGAGCTACTCGTCGCGCTCGAGCGACAGCGCCTGGGCGGTCACGACTTCGTAGAACTCCTCGCCGGTCATCGTCGTGCCGACGCTCGCCGCCACTTCGTCGCGGAGGCTGGCCCCGCTCGTGAAGGCGTCGGTCGCGGTCTCCTTCGTCGTCCAGAACGAGACGCCCATCGCGCGCTCGTTCTCACGGTCGACCATCACGATGACCCCGCGGAAGCCGGTGGAGTCGCGCAACCAGGGGACGACCTCCTCGCGGAAGATGCGAGCGCCCTCGTCCATGCGCTCCGGATCCCCTTGGAACGTGGTGACTCGCGCGAACACGATCGGGGCGAGTCTACGCCGAGGTGGGCGCGGAATCCACGCGCTCGTCGAGGATGACCTCGTACCGCTCGACGCTCTCGAGCTGGGCGCCCGCTGTCGCGATCATGCTCTCCCTGACCTGCGCTCGGCTCCGCTCGCTGCGGTCCAGGGCCTCCTCGTTCTCCCAGAGGGTCATGATCCGCGCGCTGCCCGTCTCGGGCGACGCGAAGATCAGGAGCCCGCAGTAGCCCTCGAACTGGCTCAGCCACGAGAGCATGGAGTCCGCCGCCATCTTGGCGGTCAAGCCGACCTCGGGGCCGGCTCCACGCACGGTGGTGACACTTGCGTACACGGCTCGGAAGCTTAGTCGCGCCGTAAGGCAGGCGTGAGCGGAATCAAGGCCCGGGATGCCGCGGCCGATGACTGCAACCTTCCTCGGAAGGTCGTCGTCTTAGCACCCAACCGCATCGAGGTGCAGATGGAGCAAGCAGTGGACAACACGATCAAGGTCGCAACTGTGCGACACCGGACGAGCGTGGCAAGCCAGATCGCCACGGTCGCCGCAGTGGTCATCCCGCCGTTCGGCCTCCTCTCGGCCATGGGCCTCCTCTGGGGCGTCGCCTTCCACTGGGTCGACCTCGTGCTCCTGGTCGTCCTCTACTTCCTGACTGCGATCGGGAATGCGGTCGGCTTCCACCGCTACTTCACGCACAAGAGCTTCGACACTGGCCCTGCGGTCAAGGCCTCGCTCGCCATCCTCGGCTCGATGGCGATGCAGGGGCCGGTCACGCAGTGGGTCACCGACCACCGCAAGCACCACGCGCTCTCGGACAAGCCCGGCGACCCGCACTCGCCGCACGTCGGCCACGGGGAGGGCTTCGCGGCAAGCGTCCGCGGCTTCGTCCACTCGCACGTCGGCTGGCTCTTCACGCTCAAGGGGATGGAGCGCGGCCGCGAGTACGGACGAGGATCTCTACGAGGACCGGCTCGTCCGGACGATCGACCGGCTCTACCTTCTCTGGGTCATCCTCACGCTGGGGATCCCGTTCGCCGTCGGCTTCCTCGTCGGCGGCTCGGTCGCCCGCGGGCTCGAGGCGATGGTCTGGGCCGGCCTGCTCCGCATCTTCCTCTACCAGCACGCGACCTTCAGCGTGAACTCGATCTGCCACATGTTCGGGCGCAAGGACTACTCCTCGCGGGACGAGGCCCGGAACAACTGGGTTGATCGCGGCGCTCGTCCTTGGCGAGGGCTGGCACAACAACCACCACGCGTTCCCGAGCTCGGCCCGGCACGGGCTGCACCGCTGGCAGATCGACGGGTCATGGTTGGTCATCCGAGGGCTCGAGAAGCTCGGGCTCGCCTGGAACGTCAGACGGCCGACGTCGGAGCAGATGGCGCGGCGCCGGATTCAGCACTCCGAGGTCTGAAACCGCTCGAGCTCGTCCGCGACGAGCTCCGCCCAGCGGCCGGCGTGCGGGAGCGGCAGCGCTGCGCCCCAGGGAGCGCGGACCGCGATCGGGTGCACGGCGCGTGCGATCAGCTCGTAGGAGCCCTCGACGCCGCCCGCACGGGCCCGCTCGAAGCCTCGGAGTGAGCTCGACGGGCTGACGCCGGGCACGCCCGGCAGGAAGCGGTCCCAGGTTCCGTGGAAGACGGCGAGCCGGCGTCCGTCAAGCCCGGAGAGGTCGAGCCTGTCCGGGATCCACGGAGCAAGGCCGAGCACCGTGCGCACGGCCGGGTGGCCTGCCGCGCCGATCGCGACGGCCCCACCCATCGAGAACCCGAGCAGGAGCGCCCGCCTGGGAGCGACGGCATCGAGGGCCGCGAGCGTGTCCTCCACGCACATCCCGAGGCGGTTCCACGACTTGATCCGGTAGCGCACCTCGGCGAACCCGAGGGCGGGGAAGGCGGGCGCCAGCCGCTCCACGAGCCATTCGAGGGTCGCGCTCCAGGTACCGGGCACGTCGCGTCCCTGGCCGCCGTTCACGCAGACGACCGCGAGGCCTTCTGCGGGTCCCGTGAGACGCAGGTCCGCGCCCGTTTCCAGTGCCTGGGTGGTCGTGGTCAGTTGTTTGAAGGTTGTTCGGGGATGTTTTGCCCTGCATCTTGCGGGAACGCTGGGTCCCCCAGTGACTGATGTCAAAAGACATCAGTGGTCGTTCCGAGCCATCCCTCGTTCGAGTGAACGAGCGTCCCGGTTCGCCACCCGATGAGCGTAGCGATGGGGCGCTTCTACCTCCCGCCGCACGTCGTCGTCTTCGTCGCGATCCTCGCGGCCGTCGGCGCCGTGCTGACGATCCTCGCGCGACCCGCCTCAGGGCAGGAGGCCCCGCCCGACGTCGCGCAGGCCCCGGCGGCCGTCCCCCAACCCGTCCTCGGGGCAGAGCCTGTCGAGCGCGCCCCGCTTCGCGAGCCCGACCCTAGCGCCGTCCCCCCAGCGCCGACTCCCGACCCCGGCGCCGTGATCCTGCGACCGGCCGGCGGCTCCACGATCGTGGTTCGATCGCGCCCCCGCGGGCGGGTCGTGGCGCGGCTCGACGGCCGGACGGAGTTCGGCTCGCCGACTACGCTCGCCGTCGCCGCGCAGCGCGGACGCTGGCTCGGCGTCGTCACGACGCACGTCGCGAACGGGCGGCTCGGCTGGGTCGACCCGCAGGAGAGCACCGTGCGACTCAGCGCGACGCGCGTTCGGATCGTCATCGATCTCTCCGAGCGGCGGCTCGTCGTCCGCCGCCGCGGCGAGGTCGTCCGCCGGATGACGGTCGCGATCGGCCGGGCGAGCTCGCCCACGCCCGTCGGCCGCTTCGCCGTCACCGACAAGCTTCCGGGCTCGCGCTACGGCTCGTACTACGGCTGCTGCATCCTGGCGCTCTCCGCTCACCAGCCGAACCTGCCGCCGGGCTGGACGGGTGGCGACCGGATCGCCGTCCACGGCACGAACGACCCCTCCTCGATCGGCGCCGCCGTCTCCGTCGGCTGCCCGCGCGCGAGCGCCGAGGACATGCGCTTCCTCATGCGGGTCGTCCCGCTGGGCGCGCCGGTCGTCGTCCGCGCCTAGGAGGGTGCGCCGGTCAACGGGTGGGTAGGACCCATTCGTGACGCCTTCCCTCGCCGAGACCGCCGCTCCGCTCGTCCCGAAGCGGCCGACACTGACCAAGCTGCGCGAGGCAGCTGCCGGCTGCCGCGCCTGCCCGCTCTGGAAGGACGCGACGCAGACGGTCTTCGGCGAGGGGCCGGCGAAGGCTGCGGTCATGCTCGTCGGCGAGCAGCCGGGCGACCGTGAGGACATCGAGGGGAGGCCGTTCGTCGGTCCCGCCGGGCGCGTCCTCGACGACGCGCTGGCCGAGGCCGGCATCGATCGCGGGGAGGTCTACCTCACGAACGCCGTCAAGCACTTCAAATGGAAGGCGCGCGGAAAGCGACGCATCCACCAGAAGCCGAACCTCGAGGAAATCACCGCGTGCCGGCCGTGGCTCGACGCCGAGCTCGGGGCCGTGAAGCCGGACGTGCTCGTCGCGCTCGGCGCGACCGCGGCGCAAACGCTCCTCGGCCGCGGGTTCCGGGTCACCCGCGAGCGTGGCGTCCCGGTCGATTCCGACCTCGCCCCGAACGTGCTGGCGACCGTGCACCCGTCGTCGATTCTCCGCGCCCGGGACGAAGCCGAGCGGCAGGAAGCGTATGCGGCGTTCGTGGCCGACCTGCGCGCCGTGGCGAAGCTGCTCTAGGAGTTAGCCGAAGCCGGTTTGCTGGCGATGGGTGACGGCGTCCCAGCCCTCGACGAGCGCGTAGAGGCCGGCGAGCGTCGTCGGCTTCGAGACCGTGCTCTCGTGCTCGCGCTCCGCGAGCCAGGCGTTCGCCTGCTCGACCGGGATCCGTGTAAAGAGGACGTTCGAGGCGCAGCGGCCCGGGCGCGAGATCGCGGGGTGGAGGGCGCCGAGCTCCTCGTTCGTCGTCACGAGCACGAGGATCCGCAACCCCTGGCCGATCAGACCGTCCACCACGTTGAGGAAGCGCGACAGGCCCTGGCCTGCTTGCATCCGCGCATCCGCGGACAGGAGCTCGCCCGTGTCTTCGAGGATCAGCAGGCGCCAGGTGGGCGCCGTCTCCCCGTCCTTCCGCCCGTAGAACGAGACCGGCGGAACGGCCCACATTCCGTGTCCGAGGGAGCTGGCGATGCCCACGACCTCGGAGCCGTACGCCGTCTCGCCGTCCTCCTCGTCGTACATCTCGGACTGGAGCATGACCGAGAGCATGTAGTCGGACTGAGCGCCGAAGAACTTCTCGGGATCGGTGATGTAGTGGGGCTCGCACCACGACGACCACTCGCGGGCCAGGGCCCGGAGCGCGGTCGTCTTGCCGGTGCCCGTCTCGCCGTGCCAGAGGATGAGCTGGCCGCCGCGCCAGGGCAGGTCGCCGGTCATCAGCCGCGCGAGCCCGTCCTTCGTGGCGTCTGCGTAGTTGCCGGCGATCTCCTCCCAGGAGGGCACGGACAGCGTGCGGCCCATCGGCATCGGGCCGTGCGGCCCGTACGACCAGAAGCTGACCGGCACGCGCCCCTCACGCTCGCGGGCAGCCCGCGGCAGGAGGGCGCGAATCTTCTCCAGCCCGGCCTTGGCGGCGTCGTCGCTCGCGGCGGCGACCTGGGCGTAGGCGTTGCCGAAGCCGACATGGACGAGCCCGAGCGTCCCCTCGCCCAGCTCCAGCGCAGCGTCCGTGCCGTTCTGGCCACTGCTCAGCCAGACCGCGTCGGGAGCGTCGAGCTTCGCGGTGCACGGCCAGGAATCGCTCACGAACCTGGTCAGGTCGCGCTGCAGGGCCTCCTGCAGGAACAGCCCCGGGACCGGCGTCTGGTGGACATCGAGGTTGAGCTGGAGGTGCTTCGGCACGGTCGAACTTTACGCCGCGAGCAGCGCGCGAAGATCCTTCGCACCGGTGACCGGCCGCTGACAGGAGAAGCTCTCGCACACGTAGGCGGCCGGGCCACCGTCGACGAGATCCTTGCCCGCCAGGAGCGGGACAGCGTCGGTCGGCGCGTCGGAAAAGGCGAAGACGGCGTTGGGGAGGTATCCCTCGAGCGCAGCCGCGCGCAGCTCGCCCGAGTCGCCCACGACCGCGATCTCCTGCGGCGTCGAGAAGTGGAGGTCGAGCGCGCACAGCAGGTGCGACACGGCGGCGGGCGCACGCTCCATCAGCGGTCGCGCGAGGCGGAACACACCTACGGCCTGCTGCTCGAGCTCGACGTCGCCGTAGATCCGCGCGAGCCGGAGGAGCACGTAAGCGGCCATCGAGTTCCCTGCGGGAGTGGGGTGATCGTCGAACTCCTTGCGCCGGGCGACGAGCCCGTCGCCCTCCGGCGCGTCCACGAAGAAGCCGCCGCGTGTCTCGTCGGCGAACAGCTCGACCATCAGGCCCGCCAGGCGGCGGGACTCCTCGAGCCATCGGACGTCGCCCGTCGCCCACGAGAGCTCCAGGAGCCCGTTGGCGACGTTCGCGTAGTCCTCGAGGTAGGCGGCGATCTGTGCCTTGCCGGCGCGGAACGAGCGCAGCAGGCGGCCCTGGTCGTCCGTGAGCAGGGTGAGGACGAACTCCGCCACGCCGACGGCCGCGTCGACGTAGTCGCGGCGCCCGAGCCTGGCGCCCGCCTGGGCCAGCGCCGTCAGCGCGAGCCCGTTCCAGGCCGCCAGCGCCTTGTCGTCGCGCAGCGGCTGCGGGCGGCGTATCCGTTCGGCGAGGAGCTGCTCGCGGGCGTCCTCGGGCACGTCGGCGCGGAGGATGAAGCGCTCGTGCTCGAAAGGCTGGAGCCACTCGGGATGGGCTTCGCCGAGCACGGACTCGATCTCGTCGGCCGTCCATGTGAACGTAAGCCCCTCGACGCCGTCCGTGTCGGCGTCCTGCGCGGAGGCGAGACCTCCTTCGGCCAGCCTCAGCTCACGCAGCACGTAGTCGAGCGTCTCCGTGGTCACGCGGCGGTAACGCTCCTCTCCCGTCACGACCCAGGCGTGCAGATAGGCCGAGGCGAGGAGCGCGTTGTCGTAGAGCATCTTCTCGAAGTGCGGGACGAGCCAGTGGGCGTCCACCGAGTAGCGGTGGAAGCCGCCTCCGAGCACGTCGTACATCCCGCCCGCCGCCATCCGGTCGAGCGTCAGGCGCGCCATCGAGAGCGCCTCCTCGTCGCCGTTGGCGGCATGGAGGCGCAGGAGCAACTCGATCGTCGAGGCGGCCGGAAACTTCGGCGCGGGCCCGAAGCCGCCCTCGTTCGGATCGAAGGAGTGGCGCAGCGCCGGCACGACCCCGCTGAGAAGGCCGCTCGTCAGAGGCTCGGACGAGGGCGCTCGCTCGCTCGCCTGCTTGATCGCCCCCACGAGCGCGTCCGCCTGCTGCTCGAGGTCGCGGCGGTTGCCCTCGTAAGCCTGCGACACGGCCTCGAGCACCTGCGAGAAGCTCGGCATGCCGTGCCGGGGCTCGGGCGGGAAATACGTCCCGCCGTAGAAGGGGCGGCCGTCGGGCGTGAGGAAGACGGTCATCGGCCAGCCGCCGTGGCCGGTCAGCGCGACGACCGCATCCATGTAGAGCCCGTCGACGTCGGGCCGTTCCTCGCGGTCGACCTTCACCGGCACGAAGTCACGGTTCATGAGGGCGGCGGTCTCCTCGTCCTCGAACGACTCGTGCTCCATGACGTGGCACCAGTGACAGGCGGCGTAGCCGACCGACAGCAGGATGGGGCGGTCCTCGGCGCGTGCCAGCGCGAAGGCCTCGTCGCCCCACGGGTACCAGTCCACCGGGTTGTCGGCGTGCTGGAGGAGGTAGGGGCTCGTCTCGGAGGCGAGGCGGTTCATGTGAGCCAGCCTAGCCACCGCCGGGGGATGGGCGGCGCCGCCCTGGCCGGCGCCGCCCTTGAGCCGCAGTGCAGCTACGCGGTGACCGGCGAGCCGACGAGCGCGTCGACGGTCGTGATGGAGGCGCCGTACGTGCCCTTCAGGTACTCGAGGGCATCCTCTTCGCTGACGCCCTCGAACGCGCAGACGGCGTCCTCGGGAATCGTGATCTCATATCCGCGGATGAGCGCCCCGTACGAGGAGTGCCGCACGCAGATGTGGGTGTGCTGGCCGGTGATGACGACCTCGTCGACGCCCAGCCCGCGGAGCTGCTCGTCGAGGCCCGTACCGTCGAAGGCGCCGTAGCCGCGCTTGTCGGAGATGATCTCCCCATCCCGCGGCGTGAGCTCTTCGATGACCTCGGCGCCCGGGTCGCCCGCCATGGCGTGCTCGCCCCAGATCTTCAGCTCCGGGTCGTCGGGCTGGTGGGCGTCGTTCGAGAAGACGACGACCCAGCCGTCCTCGCGCGCGTGGTCGAGCAGGCGCTGGAGCGGGGGGATCATGTCCTGCGCCTTCGGGTTGGCCAGCTTGCCGTCGACGAAGTCCTTGAGCATGTCGACGATGATGAGGGCCTTCATTCCAGCTATCCTCCTAGCTAAGTTTTTGCCTATCAGTCGATAACTCGTGTCGAAGTCTACCACAGAGGGTCGTCCGGCCCATGAGGCCCTGGGCGCCGTGCTCCAGGTCCGCGACGGCGAGCTGCAGGTGCTCGTGTGGGAGCGGGCCCGCGAGCCCTTCCTCGGCGCCTGGGCTCTGCCCGGCGGGCGGCTCGAGCCGGGGGAGACCCTCGAGGAGTCGATCCGCCGCCACCTGGCGGCCAAGGTCGACGTCCGCGACCTTTCCCACCTGGAGCAGCTCGAGACGTGCAGCGACCCTGGGCGCCATCCCCAGGAATGGCTCGTCGCCACCGCCTACCTCGGCCTCGTTCCGGCGCACATCGACCCGCGGGTCCCGGACGACACGACGTGGCATCCCGTCGACGGCCTACCCGTGATGGCCTTCGACCACGGCGACATCGCCCTGGCCGGCCGCGAGCGCCTGCGCGCGAAGCTCTCGTACACGAACGTCGGCTTCGCGCTCGCGCCGCCGTCGTTCACGATCTCCGAGCTCCGCGTCCTCTACCGCGCCGCGCTCGGCCACGACGTGTCGGCGACCAACCTCCAGCGGGTCCTGCTTCGCCGGCGCCTCCTGGAGCCGACCGGCGAGACGCGCCCGCCCGGCCGCTCCGGCGGCCGCCCGGCCGCGGTCTTCCGCTTCGCATCCGCCACCCTCGAGGTCACCGACCCCTTCGCCGTCCTGCGCCCGCCCGCTGACCCTTAGCGCCACGTCCGGGGTCAGGCTCTGGACGGGTGGCCTACGGACGTGTCTCTCCACAGGTTTCGGCTTCGCGGCTTGCGGACCGCCTTTGAGCCTGTCCCTTCGCCTGGCGCCTTGCAGTCGCCCAAAACGGCCACGTCCGGGGTCAGACCCCGGACGTGGCCGCCGGAGACGGCTAGAGGAGGCCGCAGCGTCGTGCGGTGTTCGGCCACGGGTGGAACCCGCGGCCGGCGCGGAGGGCCTTCTCGGCCGTCCACATCTGCTCGGCGGGCGTCCAGCGGTTCGCAGTGCCCTTGCGCCGCAGGAGGTAGCGGCCGTAGGTGCGCTGGAACGTGATGTCCATCTGCAGCCCGCCGTAGTACGGAGCATTCGGGTCGTTCCACGAGCCCTCGTACCGGTGGATGCAGAGCCAGGCCGCTCGGTGCGGCGGGCGGATGAGCCGCTTGCGCGTGCGCAATGCACGCGTCCGCCAGGTGTCTCGCAGCTCGCGGAGCACCTCGAGGGAGCCCGCGCGGCGCTCCAGGAACTTCGTCCGGGTCCGCGGGATGCCCATCACGCGCTGGCGGTGCCACGTCTGTGCACGGTGTTGCTCGATCTCCTCCACGAGAGTGTTCGCCATCTTTTCGGAGGACTGGGTCGCTGCGGCTCCCGCGGGAGCCGCGAGCGCGAGCGAGCCAATGAGCGCGAGCAGAAGCCCGCGCGGGTGTCTGACCTTCATGGATCCCCCTTGTCTGGGCCGAGATCGCAGCCGCCGCTGGTCGCGGGACGGTCTGCGCGGGGGCGCCGGTAGCTGCCGCAACGGCGCCCTGCCCGAGGGTTGTCGTTTGCTTGAAGCGGGCTAGGTTACACTCAGCGGACCGTGCTGTGGCTCACTATCTGGTTCACGGTGATCCTGAAGATCCCGGCGCTGTACCTCTGCTACGTGATCTGGTGGGCGGTCAAGGATCCGCCCGCCGAGCCTGCCGGACCTGTGGGTGACGGCCTCGGCGGCGGAGGCGTTGAGCCGCCCAGGCGGCGCGGCCCGAGGGCCCCGATCGCCGGCCGCCGACCCGGCCCGCACGGGTCCCCGCACCGTCGCCGCAGCCCGGAGCCGGTGCTCGTCGGCAGGTCGAGGCGCGGTCTGTGAGCGCCTACGAGTCCGAGCGGCCACGCGAGGTGACCACGGCCCAGCTTGCGGCCGACTTCCTCGCCACCATCGCGCTCTTCGCCGGACTGATCGGCATCGTCTACACGCCCGGCCTCGTCTGCACGGCTGCGGTCGTCGTTGCGGTCCTCGCCGCGACCATCGGCGGCCGCGACCGCTGGCTCGTCCCGGTCACCGTGGCCGTCACGGGAGCCTGCTGGCTCATCGGGATGACGCTCGCGGTGCTGCTCGAGCGCCCCATCTTCTGACCAGTCTCTGCGGGGATCCCCCTAAAGAGGGATAGCTCGGAAGCCGATGGACCGGTCGGCTACACGTTTCGGGAGAACAACGGTCGGACCGCACTGTCATGGGTAGTTTCAAGCTTCGCCTAGTCATCTATTTCATGCTGCTCGCCCTGCTGCCGCTGGTGGCGGCGACGGTGGCGTTCACCGAGGTGGCCATCGACGGCGAGGTCAGCGCGGCCGACTCGCGTCTCTCCACGGCGATCGCGGTGGCTGCGGCCGACTACCGGGAGCAGCTCGAGGACGACGCCGTGGACGACGCGGAGTCCCTGGCCAACGCGACGCTGGTGCAGCGCGCCTTCGCCGAGCGCGATCGGCCGACGCTCCTCGAGACGGCAGCCGAGGTTCCGCACAGCGCTTTCATCTCGCCGAAGGGCGAGCTCCTCGCCGGCCAGCGGCCCGGGCCGTACGCCGCCATGCGCGAGGTGAAGGTCGTCGCGGCGAACGGCCGCCTGCTCGGGAGGATCGTCGTCCACCTGCCCTTCAGCGACGAGCTGGCGCAGGGCCTGGCCGAGAACGCTGCGCTCCGGGAAAGCGACCGCTTCGCTTTCGTCGCCGGCGACGAGGTCATTGCCCCCGGCGACCTCCGCAGCCGGACCCAGGTCCCGGACCGCCCGAGCTACTCCACCGTGGACGGAGTCACCTACCGGGCGGTCGGTACCGAGCTCCTCGCGGGCGAGCAGGGCCAGGGCCGCCCGCCGGTCTCGCTCGTCGCGCTGACGCCCAAGGCCCAGATCGACGCCGCCGCCGGCAACCTCCGCAGCCGCTTCCTCCTCTTCGCCGTCGCGGCCATGGCTGCCGTGGGCATCGTCGCCTACACGCTCGGCCGCACGATCGTCCGCTCCCTCCGGGAGCTCGCAGCCGCTGCCGGTGCCGTGGCGCGCGGCAAGTTCGAGCAGCGCGTCCCCGTCCGCGGCCGCGACGAGTTCGCCTCTCTCGGCGAGGCCTTCAACGACATGGCCGCCCAGCTCGAGGAACGGCTGCGCGAGCTCGCCTCCGAGCGCGGCCGCCTCCGGGAGGCGATCGGCCGCTTCGGCGAGGCCCTCGCGGCGACCCACGACCCGTACGCGCTCCTCCCTGTGATTGTCGAGAGCGCGGTCGAGGCGACCGGCGCCCAGGGTGGCCGGCTCGTCGTCGACGGCAAGGAGATCGCAAGCGAGGGCGACCCCGGCAACGGCGAGCGCTCCCTCGTCATCCCGCTCGGGAACGAAGGTCGCGAGAGCGGGATCCTCTACCTCACGCCCAAGGGCAACGACTTCAGCGACGAGGCGCGCGAGCTGGCGCACTGGCTCGGCTCTCAGGCCTCCATCGCGCTCGAGAACGCACGGCTTCACCGGCTGGTCGAGCGGCAGGCGAACACCGACGGGCTCACCGAGCTCCCGAACCGCCGGCACTTCGAGGAGGCGCTCGAGGGCGAGATCTCCCGCGCCGAGCGCTTCGGCGGCAGCCTCGCGCTCATCCTCGCCGACCTCGACGACTTCAAGCAGGTCAACGATCGCTACGGCCACCAGGCGGGCGACGACGTCCTCCAGACGTTCGCCGACATCCTGCGGGCCACCGTCCGCGAGATCGACCTGCCGGCGCGGTACGGCGGCGAGGAGTTCGCCGTGCTTCTCCCGCAGACCGACCTCGAGGGCGCCCACCGGCTCGCCGAGCGGCTGTGCAAGGCGCTCGCCGCGCGCCCGATGCCGGTGCACCCCGGGTCGCTCGTCGCGGTGACGGCCAGCTTCGGCGTCGCCGCCTTCCCCGACTCCCCGACCCCCGCCGCGCTCTTCGCCGCGGCCGACGAGGCCCTCTATCGTGCCAAGCGTGCTGGAAAGAACTGTGTCGTCGCCGCGGACGCGGGTACTATCGTCCGCGCGCACGATTAGCGTTGCTGCGTTCGCCAGGTCGTCTACAATCCGGCGCTGTCCTGTCCCCGACCCGGAGGTAGTGCGTGAGTAACGACAGTCAGACCAACTTCGCCCGCATCATCGAAGAGCACCTCGAGCTGAAGCGGCGGAATTCGAACCTCGACGGCAACATGCCCATCGACCGCTACCGGGTCGAGGATCCGTTCGAGAACCATCCACTTTTCAAGACCGAGGAGCAGGCCCGTCTGGAGGACACGCTGGGCGGCCACGAGCCCGAGCTCGAGCCGAGCAAGGTGCTCGCATGGCCCGGCGAGGACACCGACCCCCCTGTCGATCCGGAGGACACCCTCTGGGGTCGCTCGCGCGACTTCGACTGGGGCGACTAGCCCGCTACTCACTCCTCGCGTCGCCCGTGGCACCCGTGTTTCCGCTCCGCCTGTAGCCGGGTAGAGACGGCACGTGAGCCGGCACATCCTGGTGGTCACGACTGCGCCCGTCGAGGGCGAGGCTCTGCGCGACCGCGTGCTCGAGGACGCGGACGACGCCGGGGCCGAGGTGAAGGTCGTCGCCACGGCGTCCGACCTTTCCCCGCTCGACTGGCTGGCGAACGACGAGGACGACGCTCGAGCCGAGGCCGAGTCCCGCGCCGAGGGCGTCGGCCGCGCCGTGGCGCCCGAGGCCGACCGCGTCGAGGCCGAGGTGGGGGACACCGACCCCGTCCAGGCGATCGAGGACGCCCTGCGTACATTCCCGGCCGACGAGCTCGTCCTCGTCACCCGCAAGGACGACGACGCCGGCTGGCTCGAGGAGGGCGCCGCCGACGAGGCCCTCGCCCGCTTCAACCTCCCCGTCAAGCACCTGGTCGTCGACGAGAGCTAGCCCGCCGGGCCAGCTACAGTGAGCTCGACTTGGGGCGTTAGCTCAGCTGGGAGAGCGCCGGCTTTGCAAGCCGGAGGTCACCGGTTCGATCCCGGTACGCTCCATCGGAAGGCGCTGGAAATCGGCCTGAACTGTTGACCCGTTGGGACGACGCGGCTCGCCCATCGTCGGGTGCCTTACGTGCCGTTCCGCCTCGCCTCTCCTTCCTCAACGAGACACTCACCCACGAGGAGTGGATCGACGGATCGAGAGCGGCCCGCCGGCGAAGCGCCGGGCGGGCCGCTCAGCTGCGTCCCACCTTAGGGAATCAGCACTTCATCGATGACGTGGATGACGCCGTTCGAGGCGGTCACATCAGCCCGCACGACCATGGCGTCGTTGACCATGACGCCTCCGTCGGTCGTCTCGAGCTCGACGGACTCGCCGTTCAGGGTCTCGGCCGAGCTCAGCTCTGCGACGTCGCTCGCGCGTGACTCACCGGCGACCACGTGGTACAGCAGGACTGCTTTCAGCGCCTCGGGATCAGCCGCCAGCGCGTCGAGCGTCTCCTGCGGCACCTTGGCGAAGGCATCGTCGGTGGGTGCGAAGACCGTGAAGGGACCTTCGCCCGACAGCGTCTCCGCGAGGCCGGCCTGCTCGACCAGGGACGTCAGCGTCGTGAAGTCCTCGGCCGCGACGGCCGTCTCGACGATGTTCTCCTGCGTCGTTTCCTCCATCGTCGTCGCCGGCGATGCGGTCGTCGTCGCCCCCTCCGGCGAGGAGTCGTTGTCGCCGCCGCACGCCGCGACGGCGAGCCCCACTGTGGCAAAGCCGATTGCGCCCAGAACCCGAGCCGAGCGCAGTGTTCGGACCTTTTTCATTTGTTCCTCCTTGTCTACTGCTTGTACAGGGTCGGAGGCATACTCTATACAAACTCCCTACAGCTTGTCAAAGGTTTGTAGAGAGTCATCCCAGAAGTAGGTCACCGGTTCGATCCCGGTACGCTCCATCGGGAGTATCAGAGGTGGCCAATTGAGTTCGGCACATGCGGCCGACGTCGCCGACCTCCTCCTTGTACCGGCCTGACTCGTCCGCGTACGCCGGGCTCGCCCGGGCGACTTGCGCCAACACTGTATACCCGGTATAGTACTCAGTATGCTGTTTCCGCGGAGCCACTCATGAGCGTCCCCCACGCGTTGCTCGCCCTTCTTAGCGAGGGGCCGAAGTACGGCCTCCGGCTTCAGAACGAGTTCGAGGCCCGGACGGGCGAGGTCTGGCCGCTCAACGTCGGACAGGTCTACGCGACCCTTCAGCGCCTCGAACGGGACGGGCTCGTCGAGACCGACGACGGGGAAGGGGAGCGCTCGCGGAAGCGGTACAGGATCACGTCCGCCGGCGACCGCGAGCTAGCCGACTGGCTGCGGACCCCGCCCGAGCTCGTTCCTCCCCCGCGCGACGAGCTCGTGATCAAGGTGCTGGTCGCCCTGGAAGTCCCCGGGACCAACATCCACGAGATCCTGCAGACGCACCGCCGGCACGTGATCGAGGTCATGCAGCGCTACACCCAGGTCAAGGCCGCGGCTGCAGAGGACGACACGGCGTTGGTGCTCGTCGCCGACGCCGAGCTCTTTCGGCTCGAAGCGATCGTCCGCTGGCTCGACTCCGCGGACGTCCGCTTGAAGCAACGGCCGTCACTCGCGCCGGTCGCAGTGACCGACCTGCCTCTCGAAGCACCTGACCCGATGGAGGTCTCGCAATGACGAGCGCACTCGAACTGCACCAGCTATCGAAGGTCTACGGCTCCGGGCCCACCGAGGTGCATGCGCTCGTCCGAGTCGACCTCATGGTCGATCCCGGCGAGCTGGTGGCGATCATGGGGCCGAGCGGCTCCGGCAAGAGCACGCTGTTGACGATCGCCGGCAGCCTCGAGGAGCCGACCAGCGGCCAAGTGCTGGTGGACGGCGTCGACCTGTCGGACGTCTCGCGCTCGGAGAAGGCGCAGATGCGGCGCCGGTCGATCGGCTATGTCTTCCAGGACTTCAACCTGCTCCCCGGGCTGACGGCGATCGAGAACGTCACCCTGCCCCTCGAGCTCGACGGCATCCGCGCCAGAGCCGCGCGCGTGACGGGCCTCGAGGCGATGGAGGAGCTCGATGTCGCGGACATCGCCGATCGCTACCCCGACGAGCTATCGGGCGGCGAGCGCCAGCGGGCAGCGATCGCCCGGGCGATCGTCGGCGAGCGCGGGTTGCTGCTCGCGGACGAGCCGACCGGCGCTCTGGATTCCGTGAACGGCGAGGCGGTCATGCGCCTGTTGCGGGCCGCCACGAAGCGGGGCGTCGCGGGTGTCGTCGTCACGCACGAGGCGCAGCTGGCGTCCTGGGCCGACCGCGTCGTGTTCCTGCGGGACGGCCATGTCGTCGATCAGACGGTGGCGCCTCCGGGGCCGGAGTCGCTCCTCGCCGCCGGTGAGCGGCGATGACGACTCTCGCGAACCGCTTGGCGCTGCGGGGCCCAGCGGACGGCGGCGTGGCCGCGCGCCGCGCCGTCGTCCACTGGGCCTGGCGTCTGTTCCGCCGCGAGTGGCGCCAGCAGATCCTCGTCATCGCTCTCCTCACCCTTGCGGTCGCGGCCGCGATTGCGAGCGTCACAATCGCCTCCAACTCGGGCGCAGACACCTCGAACGAGGCCGAGTTCGGCTCGGCCAGTCAACTACTCGATTTCGACGGCGCCGATCCTCGCAAGCTGGAGGCGGGTCTCGCCGCCGCAAGCCAACAGTTCGGGACGATCGACGTCATCGGCCACCGCTCGTTCACCGTCCCCGGCGGCGTCGAAAAGGTGGAGTACCGCGCTCAGGACCCGCGCGGACCGTACGGGGGCCCGCGCCTCGCACTCCGTCGAGGCAGCTACCCGGAAGGCCGCGGCCAGGTCGGCGTCACCGACGGCGTCGCCCAGGTCCTCGGGCTCGAGCTCGGCGGAACTCTGGCCCTCGACGGCAATCGCCGCACCGTTGTCGGCGTCGTCGAGAACCCCGCCGATCTAGGCGACGAGTTCGCCCTCGTCTCTCCCCCGTCCGCGGCGGCACCGGACCACGTCACCGTCCTGGCCGGCAGTGCGGCGTTGGGCCAAGGTGACCTACCGGCCGTCATGTCGATGAGGATTCGAGGTAGCGACCTCCCGGCGGACGAGCTCCTGCTGTTTTCCGTCGCCACCGTGTTCCTGCTCCTGGCGTCGCTCATCGCCGCCGCAGGCTTCGCGGTCATCGCTCTGCGACGGCTCCGCCAGCTCGGCATGCTCGCCGCGATCGGCGCGACCGAGAAGCACCTTCGACTCGTGCTGCTCGCGAACGGCGCCATCGTCGGTGCGATCGGCGCGCTGATCGGCACGATCGTGGGTCTCGCCCTCTGGCTCGCAGTCGCGCCGACGCTCGAGCCGGCGCTCGGCCATCGCCTCGACCGGCTCAGCCTGCCCTGGCCACTGCTCGCCATGATCGTTCTCGTCGCGATGCTCGGGGCGACCGCCGCTGCATGGTGGCCGGGGCGAGCGGTGGCTCGCGTGCCCGTCGCGCTCGCCCTCTCGGCGCGCCCGCCGAGGCCGAGACCCGCACGCCAATCGGCAATCGTCGCGGTCGTGCTGATCGCGGCGGGAATCGGCAGCCTCGTGCTCTCCGACCGAAGCACCCCGGTGCTCATCGTCGCCGGGATCGTGGCGACGATCCTCGGCACGCTGCTCCTGGGCCCGCTCGCGATTCGCCTCTTCGCCCGCCCGGCCGGGCACGCCCCGATCGCGATGCGCCTGGCGCTACGAGACCTCGCCCGCTACCAGGCCCGCTCGGGGGCGGCACTCGCCGCCATCACCCTCGCTCTCGGTATCGCCGCGACGGTCGTCATCATCGCGGCGGCCGAGGAGAAGCAGTCAGCGGCCGTACCGGCCAACCTGTCCAGCGGACAGATCCGCGTGTACACCGGTGAAACGCCGGATCCCGAGATCATCGCAGTCCAGACGCAGGCGGAGCTCGAACGCATGGCCCGTCGCGTCCCACAACTGGCGGCAGGTCTCGACGACGCGACGGTGGTTCCACTCCAGAGCGCCGTCCCACGGGGCGAACAGCCCGGAATCATGGACGGCGTCCGAGTCCTCGACGCGGAGGTTCTCTCACGGAAGATCGATAACCCCGAGAGCTCGGGAGGAGGAGGGTCAATCCTCTGTCCTGCCCCTCCACCGGCGAGCTGCTACCTCACCGAATCGCGCCTGTACGTCGCCACGCCTGCGTTGCTCAGGTACCTCGGAGTCGACCCCACCGCGGTCGATCCGAGCACGGACTTTCTGGTCGACCGAACCGTCCAGACCGACGAGCTCGTCACGGTCAGCCTGGAGACGACCGGGGCACGCGGAGAACCAAGGGTGACCGAACGAGCCGTCACCAACGTCCGGAGGATCGACAGCCGGAAGCTCTTCGGCGCTCCCAGCGGGGAAACCGGGGTTGCGCCGGCCTCGTTCATCACGCTCGACGGTCTCCGCCGGCTCGGCTGGAAACAGATCCCGTCCGGCTGGCTGATCGAGTCGAGCCGGCCCTTGACGAGCGGACAGATCGCGGATGCCCGTGACCTCGCGGCCAACGCTGGCTTAACGATCGAGACACGGCGTGAGAGCACCTCCTTCGCGACGCCGATCGCCATCGCCATCGCCGCTGGCGCCCTCCTCGCCCTGGCGATCCTCGCCATGACCGTCGGGCTGATCCGCAGCGAGAGCGCCGGCGATCTCCGCATCCTGACCGCGGCCGGCGCCACGAGCAGGATCCGCCGCACGCTGACCGCCGCCACAGCCGGCGCGCTCGCGCTCCTCGGCGCGCTCCTCGGCGTCGCCGGCGCCTATCTCATGCTCGCGGCGACGTACTTCGACAAGCTCGACTATCTCGGTCGGATCCCGGTGCTCTACCTCGCCCTGATGGTCGTGGGCATCCCCGTGGCGGCCGCCGCGGCAGGCTGGCTCCTCGCCGGCCGCGAGCCGCCGGCCATCGCCCGGCCGGCAGTCGAGTGACCACCGCCCCGGACGTCGGACGGAGCCCATCGCTTCCGTCAGGCTTGTCAAGCTGACCCCGGGCCGCGAGAATAGGCGCCCAGCCGAAGGGACGTCAGCATGCAACTGCTTCTGATCATTTTCGGGATCATCCTCGTCGTAGCCGCGGTTGCCGGCGGCATCGCCATACACAGCCTGCTCTGGCTGCTGCTGATCGTGGCCCTAGTTGTCTTCGCCGTCGGAGTCTTCACGGGACGAATCACCGAGTAAGGCTAGGAGAGCGCAGGGAGGCCCGGAGAGAACTCGAGTGCCACCGACGGCTCGTTGCCGGCAATCTCGTCGGTCGGCCAGGTGGCGTCGGCGACGTAGCGGACGCCGTCGAGGACCAGCTCCACTCGGTAGCTGAACGGGCCCTTGCCGAGGGCGGCTGCTGCGAGACCCTTGTCGTCCGGGCCGTCCCAGTACACGGTGCCCTCGGGCAAGCAGCCGAGGTCGGAACGCGTCCCGTCGAAGGTCACCGCGTCTCCGTCGGCTGCCCGAACCGTGATCCGCGCCGAAGCCTGTTTCGGCGTGTGGGCGAGGTTGGTCAGCTCCAGCTCTACGCCGTAGCTGTCGGGTCGCCCGTCGTGGTTGGCGAGCACGGCGAGCCGCGCCTGCGGCGTCGGCAGCGGGCCGTCGAACGGCGTCGTCCAGCGGAAGGTGGTGAAGAGGTCGCCGTCCCCGCGGCCGAAGAGGGTCACGTCGTAGGTGCCTGCGTGCCCGGCCGGCCGGAGGACGAACCGTCCGTCGCCCGCGGCCTCGAGCTGGGTCTCCTGGATCCGCCCGCACGGCTTCCCGGCCGGCTGGAAGCTTGCGGTGAACGACCAGCCGGGAAGCGGGAACTCGACGAGAACCTCCTCGGGACTACCCACGTCCGGCGGCTCGGCCGGCGGGCTTCCGTCAACACAGAGGCTGCGATAGCAATACGTCCAGGCCTCGAGGGAGACCGAGTCGTCGAGGTACCGAACGGTGACCGGCGGCGGCGCGTCCGACGCGGTTGGTGCAGGGGGTTCGGTCTCGACCGCCGTGCTCGACTCGGCACCCGCCCCCAACTGGTCGACGGAAGGGGTCTCGCCGCAACCGGCTAGCAGAAGCACGCCGGTCACGAGAATCGTGGCCCACCTCGCAGGCACGAGATGTCTACGGAGCCGACGCCCCGTCCGTCACATTTGCGGAGACGATCTTCCACGGGGTCGTCCCGTCTCCGTCGAGGGCGAGCGTCCAGCGCTCGGTGAAGGTCACGGCCTCGTCGCGGCTGCCGGACAGGACCGCCGCCGTGTCCCGGTCCTGGACGTAGCGCTTCCCCTCCAGTTCGAGCTGGACAGTGATCGTGGCGGGCTCCGAAGCGGCGTCCAGCCGAATGAGCGCGAATCGCTCGACGCGGGGCCCCCTGACGACCACACGTTGCTTCCGGCTCTCGTCCCCCTGGTGCAGCAGCTGCCGGAGCGCCGGCTCGGATGCGAGCTCGGCGAGGGCCCGGTCGTCGCCGTCGACGGCCTCGGCCCAGGCTGTAACGGCCCGACGTGCCGAAGCCTCGAGCACGTCCGGCGCGAAGCGGGCGTCGGCGAGCGAGAGGTCGAGCGCGGCGGCGCGAGCGTCGTCCGTGAAGTCGAGGTCGGGCAGGTCCGCGGGCGAGAAGCCGGCCGGCAGGGCGTCGGCGGCGGCGGTCTCGATCACGGCCTCGTCGTGGATCCTCTGGTCGTCGGCCCACGGCGTGGCGACGAGCGGATCAGCGAGATTGTGCCTTCCCTCGACGAGCTCCTCGATCGAGAGGAGAGCCCATCCTTCCTGCCGTGCTCCGAGAGTCCAGTACTGGCTGAGTCTCATGACGTCGTCCTGCTCGTCGTTGCGGAGGATCACATTTCCGTTCTTGTCCTGGACGTATGCCCGGAGCGTCGCTTCGATCAGGACGACCGCGCGGTCATCGTCCTCGTCCTCGCGATTCGTCAGCCCGACGTACTCGACGCTAACGCTTCCGAGGACCTCGGCTCGGCTGTGCCAGCCCTTGGCCTCGAAATCGGCCAGGCGGCGCTCCCACTCGGTGAGAAGATCCGGCCCGAGGAGCGTCGCCAGCTGCGCGGCGTCACGCGAGTCCCACGCGCTCTGAACGTCGCGGAAGAGTGTCTCGGCGGCGGTCCGCACCTGCTCGGGGGCGAAGCGCTCGTGATCCGTGGCCGCCTCGACGGCGGCGATCTCCGCGTCCTGGACGCGCTCGCGGCGCCCCCGCCGACGCCGCCAGGCGAGCGGGCCGGCCAGCAGGTCCTTCAACGCCGAAGTAGCCCGTCCGAAGTACGGAGTCCGGGCAAAGAGCACGAGGCCGATCACGGTGCCGATCGCGATCCAGACACCGAGCGAGAAGTCGCCTCCTTCGCCGCCACTGGTCCCATCGAAGCCGCCGTCGAACCCGCCGCCGCCGCCGCCTCCGCCACCGCCACCACCGCCGCTTCCCCCGCCGTCGTAGTCGGAGCTGCCGCCTCCCGCCTGGCCCAGCGCAGTTGCTGCCGTGGCAAGGGCGAGGAGAACAGCTGTGAGAAGAGCCTTGGCCTGCCGCAAGTTCAAACCTCTTGGTGACGAGTGACACGAACATCCTAGGCGTCTAGGGAATACACAACAAGGTCATTTGCATACGTTGCATGCGACCGAGCCTGTAATCGGTCACCTCGCCACGACCCTCGTTCGGGGTCTTGGCCCGCAGCGACGCGGATCCGATGGTCCTACGCGTTGGCACAAGGCCGGGCGGGCCCCCCGGCAATTCGCCGTAACGGGCCTGTCCCTGAACCCCAGGAGCTGCGGCTATGGCGTCTGACGTTCCGTCCGAGTTCGTTCGCAATCGTCGACGCGCTGCGCACTGGGCGGCATGCCTGGCCTTCGCCGGCGCGGTCGTGGCCCTCGGGCCCGCGGTGGCGAGCGCAGGCGGCGGATCAGGCTCCTTCTCGCCGGGGGCGCCGGGCGCGGGCGACCCGTACTTCCCGCTGGACGGCAACGGCGGCTACGACGTCGACCACTACGACCTGGAGGTCACCTACGACCCCGCCACGGACCTTCTCGAGGGCGAGGCGACCATTCGCGCCCGCGCGACGCAGAACCTCTCGCGCTTCAACCTCGACCTCCAGGGCCTCACCGTCCATTCAATCGAGGTCGACGGCCGCTCCGCGTCCTGGGGGCGCGACGGCAGCGAGCTGACGGTCACACTGCGCCAGGGCCTCCGTAAGCGCGAGAGCTTCCGGGTCGACGTGCGCTACAGCGGCGTCCCGGAGACTCTCGAGGACGGCTCCGGCTTCATCCACACGGACGACGGCACGCTGGTCGTGGGCCAGCCTCACGTGGCGGCGACGTGGTACCCGGTCAACGACCATCCGACCGACAAGGCGTCGTACACCTTCGAGATCACCGTCCCCGCGGGGCTCGAGGCGGTCGCCAACGGCGAGCTCGAAGACAAGAGGACGAGGCGCGGCTGGACGACCTGGACCTGGGACGCGAAGGAGCCGATGGCCTCGTACCTCACGACCGCGACGATCGGCGACTTCGACCTGCGCGCGTACAAGCGCGACGGCATCCGCTTCTGGGACGCGATCGACTCCGACCTGCTCGGCCCGCCCGCGTCGCCGCGCACCGGCCGCCGGTTCGCGATCTCGCAGCGCGGCATGCCGTCCTACAAGCGGCTCCAGCGGACGATCAGCGTCCCGAGCGGCGGCGCGACCGTGTCCTTCTGGGTCACGCGCGACACCGAGCCCAACTGGGACTTCTTCTTCGTCGAGGCGCACACGGTCGGCATGGACGACTGGACGACGCTGCCCGACCTGAACGGCCACTCCTCGCAGGACACCGGCTCCTCCTGCCCGTTCTGGCTCTTCCTGCATCCGTTCCTCGCGCACTACCAGACCGACAACGGCGACGGCACGTGCGGTCCGACCGGCGACTCCGGCGCGTGGCACGCCGTCAGCGGCTGGAGTGACGGCTACGAGCAGTGGCACGTCGACCTGGCGGCGTTCGCGGGACGGACGGTCGAGCTGTCGCTCACGTACGCGAGCGACGACATCTTCCAGCGCCAGGGCGTCTTCGTCGACGACATCGTCGTCTCCACGGGCGCCGGCTCGACCTCGTTCGAGAGGGACGGGAACACGATGGACGGCTGGACGGTGCCCGGAGCGCCCGCCGACAGCGTCGTGCCGAACCCGAACGACTGGATCGTCGGCACCGCCGGCGACACGCCCGAGCCGCTCGGCAACGAGGTGCGGCGCGTGTTCGCGATGCAGGACGACGTCGTCGAGTTCTTCCAGCCCATGTTCGGCGACTACCCGTTCTCCGCCCTGGGCGGGATCGTGGACGACGTCAAGGGCGTCAGCTTCGCGCTCGAGAACCAGACACGGCCGATCTACGGCGACAACTTCTTCTTCGACCCGGTCGAAGGCGAGGACATCCTCGTCCACGAGCTCGCGCACCAGTGGTTCGGTGACAGCGTCTCCCTCGCGGGCTGGCAGCACATCTGGCTCAACGAAGGCCTCGCGACCTACGCGGAGTGGCTGTGGGCGGAGCACGTCGGCCGCGGAACGGCCCAGGAGGCGTTCGACTTCTGGTACGGCGTCATCCCTGCCGACGACCCGTTCTGGACGCTCGCGATCGGTGATCCCGGGCCGAGCTTCCTCTTCGAGTTCCCGGTCTACACCCGCGGGGCCATGACCGTCCACCAGCTGCGGCTGGCGGTCGGCGACCGCGACTTCTTCCACATCCTCCGCGGCTGGGCGAAGCGCAACAAGGACGAGAACGTGACGACCGACGACTTCGTCGCCTATGCCGAGCGGGTCTCCGGCGAGGAGCTGAGCGAGCTCTTCGACGCGTGGCTCTTTGCAACGACCAAGCCCGGCGCGGTGGCCACGACGTCATCCTTCCGCGCAGCCTCGAGCTTCAGTCAGGCGAACTTCGGTCACTGGGCGCTGAAGATGCGTCTACGGGTCGGCCGACACTAGGTCCGCTCAACCCCCGTCGCGACCCGGTCGGCCTCCGTCACCGGGTCCTCGGAGAGCAGAGCGGCGCCGGCCGCCTCGGCCAGCGCCGGCGTCGCCCCGGCTCCGGCCAGGGCGAGCGGTGCGTCCCGGCCGAGGGCGGCGAGCTCGTCGCCGAGGCGAGACAGATGCCGGGGCGCGGTCGCGCTGACCACTACGACACGCGGTTCGAGCGACTGTGCGGTCTCGCGAAGCGTCTCCAGCGGCGTGTCCGGGCCGAGGTATGCGATGCGCCATCCCCGCGCGCGGAGCGCGAGGCCGAAGGCGATCAGCGCGAGGTCATGGTGCTCGCCCGGCGCGCAGGCGAGGACGGCGAGCAGGCCGGTTCCCTGGCCCCAGCCGCGTGCGAGGCCGAGCAAGCGCCCGCGCACGACGCTGCTGGCGAAGTGCTCCTGGGCAACCGTCACGGTGCCCGCCTCCCAACGCTCGCCGAGGTCGTGCAGGTACGGGAGCAGGAGGTCCCGGAGCAGAGCGTCGAGGCTAAAGGTCGCCAGCGCACGGTCGAAGGCCGCCTGGGCCGCGGGCTCGTCGAAGCGCTCGAGCGCCTCGGCAAACGCGCCGAAGTCGAGCGCCGGGGTCTCCGACGTGGGGCGCTGGTCGTTACCAGCCTCGAGGGCGAGCCGCGCCGCCTCGGCCGCCGAGAGTCCCTCGTCCTGGTAGGCGCGCATGCGCCTGATCCGGTTCTCGTCCGCCTCCGAGTAGAGCCTGAAGCCGCCGGCCGAGCGAGTCGGCTGCAGGAGGCCGTAACGGCCTTCCCACGCGCGCAGGAGCTCGGGGCTGACGCCGACGCGCCGGCTGAGCTCGCCGATCCGAAGGTGGCCTTCGGTCATCTCACGAACTCGGGACGATGTTTACACACACCCTTGACAGGATACTCATTGACCTGTACAAAATCTAGACACAGTCTCTACAGGGAGGAACGAACATGAAGAAGCTCGACATCGTCACCGCAGTCCTGGTGATCGTGGGAGGCCTGAACTGGGGGCTCGTCGCCGTGGCCGAGTTCGACCTCGTGGCCACGATCTTCGGCCTGGAGTTCGGGGAGACGAACGCCGCCACTCGCATCGTCTACGGCCTCGTCGGCGTCTCCGCCGTGTATCAGCTCATCCAGCTGGTCGGCGTCCGCCGCCGAAGCCGAGACGCGCAGGTCGCGGCCGCGTAGTTGAGGAAGAACGCCGAATACGGAACCGGCCGGCCGACACGCCGGCCGGTTCCCTCCGGTCCGGTACGCCGAGAACTCTCGACCGTGGTCTCCGTCGAGTCGGAGGAGGCCTTTCCGCTGCCGGTTCCCGTCGTGCCGATGAACGCCTCGGGCGCTCATAGACTCGGGTTGGCCTACTGGGAGGAGGTGGAGCGAACGACGCGGAGGCTCGTCAGGGCGAGGGCGACGACCGAAGGCGTCGAGCTTCGGCTGCTCCGGGAGGGGCCGGTCCTCCTCCGCTTCGGCCACCCCAAGCTCGAGGTGCGCGCCACGGTCGTCTCCTGCTCGTACCCGATACGCGGGGGGCTGCTCGCGCGCGGTGATGGGGGCGTGCTCGCGCTCGCACAGGAGCGAGCCGACGACTGGTGCCTGCGCACGTCGATCCGCGGCTTCTTCCCTCGCCTCGGCACGCTGCCCGGCCGGCCCGCCTGGACCGGGTTCCTCTACGCCCACGTGCAGGCCCGCCTTCACCGGGCCGTCGCGCGCAGGTACGTGGCCCACCTCGTCCGCGGGGCACGCGTGTGAGAGCAGCCGTCCTCGGTGCCAGCGGCGTGATCGGGCGCGCACTCGTGGCCGAGCTCGCCCGCGAAAACGAGGTTGTCGCCGTCTCGCGGCATCCAAGCGAGTCATCCGGGGACCGGGTTCGCTGGGTGGCGGCCGACGTCACGCAACGCCCAGAGCTCGAGCCTGCGCTGCGCGGGGCGGACGTCGTCTACCACCTCGTCCATTCCCTCGGCGCAAAGGACTTCGAGGAGCGCGATCGTCAGGCCGCGGAGTCGGTCGCTGCGGCCGCTGACCGGGCCGGAACCCGCCAGATCGTGTTTCTCGGCGGCCTCGGGGACGAGCGCGAGGACGTGTCGGCACACCTTCGCAGCCGCGCCGAGACCGCCAAGGTCCTCGCCGCCGGGCCTGTCCCGGTCACGATCGTCCGCGCAGCTGTGGTGGTCGGCCGAGACAGCGCGGCCTTCGAGACGATTGTCGCGCTCGTCGACCGCCTGCCCGCGATGATCTGTCCCCGCTGGGTGACGACGAAGACGCAGCCCATCGCCCTGGCGGACGTCGTTCGGCACCTGGCCGGGGTGGGCGGCCGGGACGAAGCTTTCGGCGAGGCATACGACGCGGCGGGGCCCGAGGTGATGACGTACCGGGAGATGATCGAACGCGTGGCCCGCCTGCGCGGACGACGGCCTCTCATCGTCGAGGTTCCGTTCTTGACACCGCGCCTCTCCTCGCTCTGGCTGCATCTCGTCACACCCGTGAAAGCAGGAGTCGCTCGCCCGCTGGTCGATGGTCTACGCACCGAGACGGTCGCCCACGACGAGAGGATCCGGGGTCTCGTGCCCTTCGAGCTCACTTCGTTCGACGAAGCCGCACGGATCGCGCTCGCCGAGGCCGGCCGCGACTAACGGTCGCAGTACACGAAAAGGGGTCGCGGAACGGCCCGCGCGTTTCGATCATCAGAGGGTGGCAAGCCGCGTGCCCGTGTACCGAGGTACCTTCGGACGGAAGGAAGCCGAGCGCCTTCTCTGGCGAGCGGGCTTCGGGCCGCGCCCGGGCGAGGCCACCCGCGTCGCCCGCAAGGGGCTGAAGCGCGCCGTCGACGACCTCGTGTACCCGCCCCGCGCCCGCATGACCGGGAAGGCGCCGACCGACGACGACGGGGCCCCGCTCGCGCCGCGTGACGCCTGGGGCCACGACCACCTCTGGTGGCTCGACCGGATGGTGCGCACGAACCAGCCGCTCGTCGAGCGGATGACGCTGACCTGGCACGACTGGTTCGCGACGTCGATCGAGGGCGTCGGCTCGCAGAAGTGGATGCTCGTCCAGAACCAGACGATGCGCACGCACGCGCTCGGCTCGTTCGAGTCGCTGCTGCTTGGCGCTGACGCACGACCCGGCGATGCTCCTCTGGCTCAACGGCAACCAGAACACGCGGTGGGACCCGAACGAGAACTACGCCCGCGAGCTGATGGAGCTCTTCACGCTCGGCGCGGGGCAGGGCTACACGGAGGACGACGTCCGCGAGCAGGCCCGGGCGCTGACCGGCTGGCGCAACGACTGGCGCGAGGGCCTCGGCGACGTGAACTTCAGGTACGACGCGAACCGCCACGACTCGGGCGTGAAGGTCATCTTCGGCCAGAGCGGCAGATTCACCTGGATCGACGCGTGCCGCCTCTGCCTTCGCCATCCCGCGCACGCCTCGTTCTTCGTCCGCAGGCTCTGGAGCTACTTCATCCCGACGCCGCCCCCGGCCGCCACCGAGGCGGCGCTGCGCACGCTCTACCGGCGCTCCGGCTACAAGATCCGCCCCGTCGTCTCGGCCATCCTCCGTCACCCGCGGCTCTACACCGGCCCGCGCATGATGAAGCCGCCAATTGTCCAGCTCGCCGGCATGCACCGGGCGCGCAACCGGCCGATCGACACCGACGCCTGGTCGTGGATCTCGACCCTGGACGGCCAGCGGCTCTTCCTCCCGCCCAACGTCGCCGGGTGGAACGAGGATCGCTGGCTCGACACGTCGTCGATGCGTGGCCGCTGGACGGCGGCCAACTACGTGGCGATGCCCTACGCGCTCGATCCCGACCGGTGGCGCGGCAAGCTCTCCCTCGACCCCGGCCGGCTGGTCGACAGCGCTCTCGCCTTCTGGGGCAACCCCACCATCGCGCCGGCCTCCCGTCAGGCGCTGCAGACGTTCGCGGCGACGGCGCTCGGCGACGCGGACCAGAGCTGGGAGCGCGCCGAGTACCCGGTGCTCATCGTCAACGCGCTGCGCATGCTCATCGCCGTCTCCCCCGACTTCCAGACCTGCTGACATGAGCTGCTCCTGCAACGAGTTCTCCCGGGCCTCGCTTTTCCGCCGCTCCGTGGCGGAGGCGGGCCGCGGCCTCCCGGCCATCGAGCCTGGCATGCCCCTCCCGGCCGGCAGCGGCCTCGACCGTCGCAGCTTCCTCGCCCGCACCGCCGGGCTCGCGCTGGCCGTCTACGGCGCCGGCAAGCTCCCGCTCGGCCTCTTCGACGAGGGCATCGCGCGCGCACAGTCCGCCGGCGGGCCGATCCTCGTCTCCGTCTTCCTCGAAGGCGGTGCGGACTCGCTCTCCATGCTCTTCCCGGCCGGCAACGGCCGCTACCACTCTTTGCGCCCGACGCTCGCGCTCCAGCCCGGCGAAGGCCAGCCATTCAGCGAGGACGCGCGGCTCCGGTGGCACCCCTCGCTCGCTCCGCTGGCCGAGCTGCACGCCGAGGGCAAGGTGACCGTGCTCCCCGCGGTCGGCTACACGAACGCCGACCAGTCGCACTTCACCTCCCGCCACTACTGGGAGGTGGGCGCGACCGACGCACACCTGCGCACGGGCTGGCTCGGCCGCTACCTCGACGTCGCAGGTGCGATGGACAACCCGCTCCAGGGCCTCGCGCTCTCCGGGTCGCTCCATCCGGCCCTCGCCTCGGCGAACGTGCCCGTGGCGTGCGTCTCGCGGATCGACGACTACGACTTCTGGGCGAGCGGCGTGTGGGGCCCCGTGCAGCAGCGCATGCTGGACGCGCTCGGCACGTTCCCGCCCGGATCGAGCCCGGCGACCGCCAAGGTCGCCGAGGTGGCGACCCAGGTCGCGCGACTGCGCGGACAGCTGCTCCCGTTCGACGGCGGCAACTGGGGCAGCCCGGTCGCCTACCCGACCGGCGGCAACGCCTTCCCGGCGCGCCTCGCCGGCCTCGCCGCGATCATCCACGCCGGGCTTCCGCTCCGCTGCGTGTCCGTCACCGCCCCTGGGATGTACGACACCCACGCCGACCAGGCCGGCGAGCTGACCAACTCGCTCGCGCTCACCGCCAACACCCTGCGCGCCTTCCAGCGCGATCTCGAGGCGCGCGGCATCGCCGACCGCGTGCTCATCCACGTCTGGAGCGAGTTCGGCCGCCGGGGCGAGGAGAACGGCTCCGACGGCACCGACCACGGCGCCGCCGGCCTCGGGCTCCTGATCGGCTCGCGCGTGCGCGGCCAGATGCTCGGCGAGTTCCCCGGGCTCGAGACGGGCCTCGACGACGACGGGAACCTGATGGCGACCTTCGACTACCGCTCGCTCTACACCTCGCTGCTCGAGCAGTGGTTCGCCACGGATGCGGCGGCGGTCATCCCGAATGCGGCGAGCTTCCCGCGGGTGGCGCTCCTTCGATGACCCGCCGGCCCGACCTCGCCACGATCCTGCTGGTCGCCCTGCTCGCCTCGCTGGTGCTCGTTCTCGCCCCGAGGGAGGCGGCTCCGGCCTCGGCGCCGTTCCCGACGCGGGTGCAGGTGACCTCGACGGAGTTTCGGCTCACCATGTCCCGCGTCGTCGTCCCGGGTGGCCGAGTGCGGTTCGAGCTCGTCAACCGAGGCGAGGACCCGCACGACCTCAAGATCCGGCGCGTCGGGGGCAGGTACACGTACACGATTCCCGAGACCCTCCCCGGCGAGCGCTCGACGAAGACCCTGCGTCTCACCCGCGGTCAATACCACGTCTGGTGCGCGATCGCGGGGCACCGAGACTGGGGTATGCGCGCGACGCTCCGCGTCGTCCCGCGACGCTAGCTGCGCGGTCAAGCGGGCGCGAGGTCGTCTATAGTCGCCTCCCTCGGAGGTTGTGCTTGGGGCAACTTGGGAATTGCGGCGCCCGCCTCCAGCGTCGCAGCAAGGAGGGGTGAAATGAGGAGATCGATCCTCACAACGCTGGTTGCGCTTGCCGCGCTTGCCGCGCTTGCGCTCTTGGCCGTCCCGGCGGCCGGCGGCGACCAGCTTCAGCGGCACTCGGCCCAGGCGGCGCAGGACCAGCGCGCGCAGGCGAACCCGAACTTCCGGGTCATCGGTGACGAGGTCGCCGACTCGCCGGTCGAGATCCACGGCATGCACGGCATGCAGCACGGCGCGCAGACCGACCATCTGCCGGGCTCGAGCGAAAACGTCACGCTGCTCGGCCAGGTGGACATCGACAACGCGGCGCCGGGCGACGTCGCCGACGTGACCGCCTACGGAAACTACGCGTATCTCGCGGTGCGGGATCCGGAGGGCTGCACGGACGCAGGCTTCGCGGTCATCGACATCAAGGATCCGCGGAATCCCAAGCAGGTGGACTTCATCGACTCGACGGACGGGTCGTTCCCGGGTGAGGGCGCGCACGTCATCGACCTGAACACGAAGTTCTTCAAGGGGCAGGTCCTCGCCGGCAACAACGAGCTCTGCAACGAGGAGACCGGTGAGGGCGGCCTCTCGCTCTGGGACGTCACCAACCCGCTCGACGCGAAGGTGCTCACCATGCACGCGGGCGACCCGGACGCCGGAAACGCCGGCTTCCCGCACGCGTTCAACCACATCCACAGCGTCTTCATCTGGCAGCAGAAGGACCGCGCGTTCGCCGTGATGACCGACAACATGGAATTCACGGACATCGACATCATGGAGATCACCGACCCGCGGAATCCCGTGCTCGTCTCCGAGACCGACGCCAACGACTTCGGCGTCGCACGCGAAGGGGTTGTCTCCCACGGCAACTTCCAGGGCTCGTTCCTCCACGACATGGTCGTGAAGAGGATCGGCCGCACCTGGACGCTGCTCGTCTCCTACTGGGACGGCGGCTGGGTCAAGTTCAACGTGAACGACCCGGCGAACCCGGTGTACATGAGCGACTCGGACTACCCGCTGCCGGACACGCTGTTCCCGGACTACATGTTCCCCGAGGGCAACGCCCACCAGGCCGAGTTCACGCGGAACAACCGCTGGATCATCGGAACGGACGAGGACTTCTCGCCGTTCAGGCTCCTGAACGACTCGTTCTCCATCACGAGTGGCGCCAACGCCGGTAGCTACCCCGGCGGCGAGTTCGGTTGGACGGTGCCGATCCGCACCTACCCGGACAGCCAGATCAACGGACCGACGATCTACGGCGGCTACGGGTGTCCTGACATCAGCCCGGGCCCCGTCGACAACCCGCCTCCGTTCGACCTGCCGGTCCCGCCGGCCTCGAGCCTGCCAGCTGATCCGGGCGAGGAGAAGATCCTCATCCTGCAGCGCGGCCAGTGCTTCTTCTCGGAGAAGGTGGAGACGGCGCAGAACGCCGGCTACAACGCCGTCGCGATCGCCAACCACCACGCGGGCGCAGGCAACGGCTCGCTACCGGACGGGATCCTGTGCGGGAGCCAGGGGCACGAGTTCACGCCCACGATCGGGGCCATCTGCATCGGCCACCGGGCGTTCCACCTGCTCCTCGGGACGACGCCGAACTACGATCCGCCCGGGCCGCCGCACGCGGACGATCCGGCGATCGGGACGCTCGGCGCCGACATCCTCGCTCGCTCGGACTTCGACGGCTGGGGCTACGTCCGGCTGCTGGACGCCAACACCATGCAGCAGGTCGATGCCTACGCCATCGACGAGGCCATGGACCCGGCTTTCGCTCAGGGGTTCGGCGACCTGTCCGTGCACGAGGTGGCCGTCGATCCATACAAGCCGAACATCGCGTACCTCTCCTACTATGCGGGCGGGATGCGCGTGATCGAGTACGGCCCGAACGGCCTCAAGGAGGTCGGGCATCACATCGACGAGGACGGCAACAACTTCTGGGGCATCGAGGTGCACAAGCTGCGCCAGCTCAAGAAGCCGACCGTCATCCTCGCCAGCGACCGCGACAGCGGCCTCTGGATCTATCAGTACTGGCGCGGGTAGCTCGCGAACGCGCTAGAGGACATGAGGGGCCGGCGACAGCCGGCCCCTCGTTCGTCCGGGGAAGATGGCCGGTGCGTCGCCCGTCCTGGGGTCAGCGGCAGATCTGAGAGGAGCGGGAGATGCAGCACGGCGACAAGACCAAGATCGAAGTCCGGCGGCGACGGCTTCGATAACAGGTGTCACCAGCCAGGAGCCTCCAAATTGGCGGGCTCCGAGTCTCGATCCGGCGGGACGCGGTGACCACGGGGGCGGCGAGAGCCGCCCTCGTCACTTGTCAGGGCGGCCGAGATCGGGAAGGATCGAGCTGCCTTTAGCTCACCGACACGAGGGGGGAGCAACCTCATGAACTCCATGGCAGGCTCCGGCCGCGGCGAGCGCGCGCGGCCGACACCGGGGCGAGCGGCTGTGGGCGTCGTCGCGGCAATCGCCGCCGCCGTCACAGCAGTCGTGGTCCTCGCGCTCGCCGGTCCGGCGGCCGCGCAGGTCACCGGCCCGGTGTTCATCGACGGTCAGGCGCAGCCCGTCTTCTCCACGGTTCCGGCCACCTGGGTGCGGCAGGAGCTCTGGGTCGAGACGACGATCGACAGCGACTTCGACGGGCAGCTCGACCGGATCCACATCGACGTCGCGAGGGTTCAGGAGACCGAAACGATCGGCCTGAAGGTCCCGGTCGTTATGGAGGTGAGCCCGTACTACGGCGGTGACGTGCCCGTCGTCAACTGGGGCGTCGACCACGAGATCGGGCAGCCGCCGACCTTCCGGCCGACCGCCACGCCGACGTTCTTCGACACGAGCCCGATCATCTCCAACTCGCACACTGCGACCTGGGTGCCGCGCGGGTTCGCGGTCGTCCACGCCGAGGGCACGGGCACCGGCCTCTCGACCGGCTGCCCCACGACCGGCGACCCGGCCGAGACGCTCGGCCCGAAGGCGGTCATCGACTGGCTCAACGGTCGCGCGAAGGCCTTCACGGCTCAGACCGGCGGCACCGAGGTCGCCGCCACGTGGACCACGGGCAAGGTCGGCATGATCGGGACGTCGTACAACGGCACGCTGCCGATCGGCGTCGCCACGACGGGCGTCGAGGGCCTCGAGGCCATCGTGCCGATCTCGGCGATCAACAGCTGGTACGACTACTACCGCGCGAACGGGGCCGTGCGGGCGCCCGGCGGCTTCCAGGGCGAGGACGCCGACGTGCTCGCCGAGTACACCTACACGCGGCCGGACCAGACCATCTGCCGGCCTGTGATTGCGAGCCTCGCCGCGAACCAGGACCGCGTCACGGGCGACTACACGCCCTTCTGGGATGCGCGCAACTACATGAACGACATCGACAACCTGAAGGCCGCCGCGCTCGTCGCTCACGGCAACAACGACTGGAACGTGATGACGAAGCACGCGGCCACGTTCTACAAGGCACTGCGGGAGCGGAGCGTGCCGCATCAGCTCTACTGGCACCAGGGCATGCACGGCGGCTCGCCGCCGCTCATTCGCACGAATCGCTGGTTCAGCCGCTACCTGTGGGATCACCAGAACGGGGTCGAGAACGACCCGAAGGCGTGGGTCGTCCGCGAAGGGCAGAGCTCGCAGAGCCCGACGCCGTATCCCGAGTGGCCGGATCCCGATGCGGCCCGTGTGACCGTGAGCTTCGGCGGGAACGGGCTCGAGGTCGGCGAGCTCACCCTGGGGAAGAGCAAACGCGACTTCCAGACGCTCGTCGATGACGCGACGATCAGCCCGGCGACGCTCATGGACGCGGCCTCGTCGCCGAACCGGCTCGTCTTCAAGACGCCGACTCTGACGACGCCGATTCGCATCAGCGGAACGCCGACGATCACGCTCACGCTGGCGTTCAGCAAGCCGAAGGCGAACGTGACGGCCCACCTGATCAGCTATCCGGACGGCGCCGGAAGCGCGACCGTGATCAGCCGGGGCTGGATCGATCCCGAGAACCGGCACTCTCCGGCGGTCACCGAGCCGATCAGAACCGGCAAGAGCTACAAGCTCAGGTTCGACCTCCAGCCGAAGGACTCCGTCATCCCTGCGGGCCGGCGGCTCGGAGTGATGATCCTCTCGAGCGACTATGACTACACGATCCGGCCGGCGCCCGGCACTGAGCTGACCCTGGATCTCAAGAAGAGCGAGGTGAACCTGCCGATCGTCGGAGGCCTCTCGACCTTCGCGAACGCGTTCGACTGGTAGCACCCGCGCGGCGGGAGGGGCGCCCGGCCCGGGTGCCCCTTCCTCCTTGCTCGGTGCCTTCGCCGGCTACGGCCGCGGGAAGACGGCCGGCCGACACCTCAATCTAAGGACGGAAGCGGGGTTTCCCCCGCTTCCGTCCGTCCAGATGCGGCCGCGGCGCGGCTCGCTGCGCTCAGCAGTATCTCGGGGCCTTGCCCACCGGCTCGTAGCAGAGCGCGTTGCCCTGGTTCGAGTTGCCCTCGAGGAACTCGATGCGCCTGACCTCCTTCTCGAACGCGCCCCGGTACTTGAGGACGTACAGGCCGTTGCGCAGATCGATCACGTAGATCAAGCCGTCCTTGATGATCGGATAGCTCCACATCACGACCTTCTCGTGCCGACCCGTGTCGGGGTCGGAGGAGAGCCGCGGATCCTCGAGCATCACCTCTGGAAGCGGCTCGGGGAAGAACTCGGCCAGCTGCGACGGCCTGTGTGCCCGCTGGATGCTGACGGCCTGGAAACCGCCCGAATGCCAGGTGCTGAACGCTATATGCGGCGTGAGCGTCGGGTTGTGCGCCGAGTACGACGTACGCGGCGGGTTCCAGTCGTCACAAGTCGACGGATCGTTCTCCGGAATCCGGTACTCCGCCTCGACCGTCGGTACGCGCGGGTCCGAGATGTCGACCATCCGCGCCCAGCCCCACGGGCAGCCGTGTCCGGGCCCGGTAGCCGTCCCGTACACCTCGTCGGAGACCCAGACCCAGTCACGGCCCCAGAGCTTGATCGCGCTGTGAGCCCCGGGCCCCGACCACGTCGGCCGTGCCTCGTTGAGCGTGATCGGGCGCGGCTGCGGAGAGGGCACGCCCTTTGCGAAGTCGGACACGTCGACGACGGCGAATCCTCCGGTCAGGAGCGCGAAGTACGCCCTGCTGCCGTCGTTGCTCACGGAGAGCGAGTGCAGGCCGCCCGTCGGCTTCTGCACTGGCTCCGGGAAGGCCGGGAACCGGGTGTAGCCGTGCAGCCCGCTGAAGAGGGTGACGGGCGACTGCCCGTTCCGCACGGGCGAGATGTCCCAGACCGAGAACGGACAGCTCGGCGAGCCACCCCTGATCGCGCACGTCGAGGAGGCGTTGCCGGCGAAGATCAGCGCCCGCTCAGGGTTCTTCGGGTCCTGCCAGAGGAAGAACTCGTGCGTGTCCGCATTGAACTGGAAGAGCAACTGGGGATCGGTCGCGTTCGTTCCCGAGATGTCGTAGAAGCGGAAGTTGCTGATCGACGGCTGGGTGCAGTGATGCAGCTCGTCGCCGACGCCGCAGTTCGTGTTTAGGACGATCAGGATGTCCTGTGACCTCCAAACCCTGAGCTCGCGCGACGACTCGCCCGGGCTCGCGTCTATTGGCTCATCAGTGATGAGCGTCGGGTCGGACGGGTCTGAGATGTCCACGATCATCACGCCGCCATGAGGCATGCCCTCGTGGCCTCCATCGGTCCGGCTCCCGATGTACATGTAATCCCCGTGGATCGCGCCGGCGGAGTTCATCCCGCGGCTCATCAGCGGCTCGTGCCCGACCTGCCTGAGCGAGCCGGTCTTCTCCTTCGGTGGTGCGGTCGCGGTCGCCGGAAGGACGAGCGTCACCGCCGCGATCGCGATGAGCGTCCTGCACCAGGCTTTGCTTCTCATCTGGCTCCCCCCTAAGTCGTGCGTGGCTCGAGAGTAGCCCGGTGGGCGCTGTCGAGCCGCGCTAGCTCCAACCGTGATGACTTCCCGGAAGCGGTGAGGCTCAAACTGCGACGAACGGCAACGCGCGCCTTGCCGCCGGGCGGGCATCGATGCTTTCGGCCGGCGCTCAGGCCGGGCGCAACCAGGGCAGGGTCGGCCCCAAGACGCGCAAACCCCGGTCGAGGACGGGGTGGAGCGGCTCCTGTCCTTGGGCTAGCCGGTCAGACCGCGCGCGACGTCGCCCATGCGCTCGAAGCGGACGCCGCGCTCGCGGCAGCGCTCGACGAACGTGTCCAGCATGGCCATCCGGTGGCCGCGGCCGATCACCTGCGGGTGCATCGTCACCGTCAGGATCCCGCCGTCGAGGTTCGCGTCCATCCAGTCGAGCTCCCCCTGCCAGATCTCGAGCACGTCGCTCGGCGTCGCACCGCCCTTGCGGTACGGGTCGAAGTTGAACTGGAAGTGCACCCAGTCGTCGAGCTCGAAGGAGAGCGGTAGCTCCCAGACGGTCGACTCGCGCCCGCGCACGAGCGGCTCGCCGCGCGCGACCTGGTCGCCGATGCGCGGGTGGAACGGCCGGTAGTCGTCGGCCATCAAGCTGGAGTCGTAGAGGAAGCCGTGCTCCTCCACGAGCGGGAGCGTCGCGTCCGAGAGGTCGGCCGAGGGAGCGCGGAAGCCGAGCGGCTTCACGCCGATGCCCTCGAGCACGTCGAGCGCGCGCTCCATGTCGGCGCGCTCCTCGTCGGCGCTCTGGAGGCTCGGGTCGATGTGCGCGTAGGAGTGGTGGGCGACCTCGTGCCCGGCCTCGAGGATCGAGCTCACCTCGTCGGGGAACGACTCAACGGTGTGACCGGGGACGAAGAACGTCGCGTCGAGCTCGCGCTCGTCCAGGAAATCGAGAATGCGAGGGACGCCGACTCGCGCGCCGTACTCGCCGCGGTAGAGCATCGCCGGCGTCACGCGGTCGTACGCGAGCCAGACCGAGAGCGCGTCGAAGTCGAACGTGAGGCAGACGGTGCTTTGCGGCACGGGGGGATGCTAGCGCCCACCGTCACGACGTTTCGGGGCAGCGTCGCTGGCAATAACTCCCTGGACATGGCGAGAGCGATCTGGTCAGGGACGATCGCGTTCGGGCTCGTGAGCGTGCCCGTGCGCATGGAGAGCGCGATCGAGGAGCACAAGCTCCACTTCAACCTCGTGCACGAGCCGGACGGGGGCCGCATCGGCTACCAGAAGGTCTGCAAGAAAGAGGACAAGCCGGTGGACGACGACGAGGTCGTCAAGGCGTTCGAGATCCGCAAGGGGAAGTGGGTCTACCTCGAGGACGAGGACTTCAAGGGCGCCGCGCTCGACAACGCGCAGAAGACCATCGACATCCGCGCCTTCGTCGGGCAGGACGAGATCGACCCGATCTTCTTCGAGCGGACCTACTACCTGACCGCGAAGGACGGCGGCGAGAAGGTCTACGCGCTGCTCGCGCGCGCCATGGACGAGTCGGGACTGGTCGCCGTGGCGACGTTCGTGATGCGCGATCGCCAGCACCTTGGCTGCCTGCGCGTCCGCGACGGGGTCATCACGCTGGAGCGGATGCACTTCGCCGACGAGATCCGGCCTGCGAAGGGGCTTGCGCCCAAGGGCGTGCGGGTGGACAAGAAGGAGCTCGCGATGGCGAGCCAGCTCGTCAAGCAGTTCACGGGGGCGTTCAAGCCCGAGGCGTTCAGCGACACCTACCGCGACACGCTCGTCAAGATCATCAAGGCGAAGGAGAAGGGCGAGACCGTCGATGTCGCGGAGGAGGAGCAGCCCGAGCCGCCCGTCGACCTGATGGCCGCGCTGCGCGACAGCGTGAATGCGGCGAAGAAGAGCCGCGGCAAGGCTCGCAGGCCGCGGAAGGCGAAGAGCAAGGCCGCCTGACGACCGTGCCGCTTCCGCGCTGACGCTCGTCGCCGTAGCAGGACCGGGGTTCGACCTCGGGGACGCGTACGTCCTCGCGCTCGCCTTCCTCGGGATCGCCGTCTTCGCCGCGATCGGCGCGCTCTCGAACCAGGACGAGCGCGCGTTCTCCGCGGCGCTCATCTACCTCGCGCTCGGCCTCGTGGCCGCGGTCGTCATTCGTGCGTTCGAGATCCCCTGGCTCGACCCGGTCGACGACGCCAAGATCGTGATGCGCCTCGCCGAGTTCGCGGTCGTCGTCGCGCTCTTCTCCACTGGGCTGAAGCTCGACCGCGAGCTTTCGTGGCGTTCGTGGGGCTCGGTCGCGCGCCTGCTCGGCGTCGTCATGCCGCTGACCATCGCCGCAATAGCCCTGTTCGGCGTCGGCGTGATGGGGCTCCCGCTCGCCGCGGCCGTCGTCCTCGGCGCGGCGCTCGCGCCCACCGACCCGGTGCTGGCCGGCGACATCGGAGTCGGGCCGCCGGGGGAGGAGGACGAGCGGGAGCCGCACTTCGCCATCACCGCCGAGGCCGGGCTGAACGACGGGCTCGCCTTCCCGTTCGTCGCCCTCGGCCTCTTCCTCGCCCTGGAGGACCGCGGCGGCAACTGGATTGTGGAGTGGCTGCTGGCCGACGTCCTCTACGCCGTGCCGGTGGGGCTGGCGCTGGGGGCGGGCGGCGGCTACCTGCTCGCGGCGATCGTGCTGTGGCTGAGGGACCGCCACCTTCTCGGCGCCGAGTTCGACGGCTGGGTCGCTGTCGGTGCCGTGCTCGTGCTCTACGGCATCACCGAGCTGGTGGGCGCCTACGGGTTCCTCGCCGCGTTCGCGGGCGGAGTCGGCTTTCGCCGCTATGAGCGCGACCACGAGGTCAACGAGCGCGTCCACCAGGGCGCGGAGGTCGTGGAGAAGTTCTCGGAGCTCGCCGCCATCCTCCTGCTTGGGAGCATGGTCACGATCGCCGGCTGGGCTGAGGCCGGGTGGGCCGGCGCGGCGCTCGTGCCCATCCTGCTTCTGGCGATCAGGCCCGCGGCCGTGTTCCTCGGCTTCGTCGGCTCCGCGCTGCCGCTCAGGGAGCGCGCCTTCCTCGGCTGGTTCGGGGTGCGCGGGATCGGCTCGCTCTACTACGTCGCCGTCGCGCTGGTGGCCGGTTCGCTGGCCGTCGACGACGCCCAGACGATCTTCTGGGCGGTGGCGGCCTGCGTCGTCGTCTCGATCGTCGCCCACGGCGTCACCGGGACGCCGGCAGTCAGCCGGCTCGCGCGTCGGTCCTAGGCCCAGCCGAGCTCGGCGATCCGGTCTTCGTCGATCCCGAAGTGGTGGGCGATCTCGTGGACGACGGTTATGCGGATCTCGTCCTCGAGCAGCGCCGGGTCGTCGCCGAACTCATCCTCCAGCGGGATCCGGTAGATGGCGATCTTGTCCGGTAGCGCCCCGTCGTAGCCGTCGATCCCCCGCTCGGTCAGCGGGATGCCGAGGTAGAGGCCGAAGAGGTCGGGATCCTCGTCGTTCTCGTCCTCGACGACGATCTCGACGTTCGACATCGCGTCGCGGAGCTTGGGCGGGAGCGAGTCGAGCGCCGACCGGACGTGGTCCTCGAAGGTCATGTCCTCAGTATCTCGCCCGCGGCCGGCCCGCGGCGAAGGCTCGCGCGGTCAGGATGCCGAAGACGATGCCGCCGATGTGCGCGAAATAGGCGACCCCGCCGCTCTCCTGCGCGCCCACGAAGGACAGGCCGCCCACGAAGGCCTGCAGGACGAAGTAGATGCCGAGGAAGAGGAACGCAGGGAGGGGGAAGATGAAGAACGGGAACACGTACGTGAGCACGTACCCGTGCCGGAAGAGGACGAAGTAGGCGCCGAGCACGGCCGAGATGGCCCCGCTGGCGCCGAGATTCGGAATCGATGCGTCCGCCTGGGTACCGAACACGAGCGTGACAGCGGACTGCGTCGCCATCGCGGCGACCCCGCCGAGCACGTAGAAGGCGACGAAGCGCGGCCGGCCGAACGTGTCCTCTACGTTGTTCCCGAAGATCCAGAGGAAGAGCATGTTCCCGAGCAGGTGGAGCCAGTCGGCGTGCAGGAACATCGAGCTGAAGAGGGTGACGAGCCAGCCTTCGCCCGCGGTCGGGCAGGACTCCTCGACCTCGCACGGCCGGAACGCGAAGTCGTCGACCGAGGAGAAGAAGCCCTCGCCCTCGCCGGCGCCCTGGTAGAGCACGAACACGACGATGTTCGCGGCGATCAGGGCGACGGTCACGACCGGGAACCGCCGCGTCGGGAGGTTGTCCCGGAGCGGGAGCACGAGGTTGCCGGCCTACTTGATGATGAGCGCCATCAGGGCCTTCTGAGCGTGCAGGCGGTTCTCCGCCTGATCCCAGGCGGCCGAGCTGGGCCCGTACAGCACGTCTTCGGTGATCTCCTCGCCGTAGTGCGCGGGGAGGCAGTGGAGGACGATCGCGCGCTCGCTTCCCAGGGCGACCATGTCCTGGTCGATGTCGTACCCCGCGAGGTCGGCGAGACGCTTCTCGCGCTGCTCGTCCTGGCCCATGCTCGTCCAGACGTCCGTGTAGAGGACGTCGGCGCCGCTCGCCGCTGCGCGGGGGTCGTTCGTGAGCTCGACCGACGAGCCGGCGACGTTCGCAGCCGTCCGGGCCCAGCCAACGACCTCCTCTGACGGCTCATAGCCGGCCGGGGTCGCGGCGACGAAGTCCATGCCGAGCTTCCCGCAGGCGACCATCACGGAGTGGCAGACGTTGTTGCCGTCCCCGAGGTAGGCAACGCGCACCCCCTCGAAACCGCCGAACCGCTCGCGGATGGTCATGACGTCGGCGAGCGCCTGGCACGGATGGAACTCGTCCGTGAGTCCGTTGATGACCGGAATGTCGGCGTGCTCGGCGAGCTCGTCCACGTCCGCCTGCTTGAACGTGCGGATCATGATCCCGTTCAGATAGCGCGAGAGCACGACTGCGGTGTCCTTGATCGTCTCCCCACGCCCGAGCTGGAGGTCGCCGGAGGCGAGGTACAGTCCCGTGCCGCCCAGCTGGGCGATTCCGACCTCGAAGCTCACCCTCGTCCGGGTGGACGGCTTCTGGAAGATCATCCCCACCGAGCGGCCCTCGAGGAGCGGGTGGGGCACGCGCTCGCGCTGCCGCGCCTTCAGGCGGTCGGCGTGGTCGAGCACGAGGACGAGCTCCTCCGGCGTCCAGTCGTTGACACGGAGGAAGTCGCGGCCCTTCAGGTGTGCCGGAATCACGCGCGCATCCTAATTCGGGTTCCGGCCTGGCCGTTCCGGACAGCCTCGGCGCTCGTGATCAGCGCCTCGCCGCCCGTCTCGTTCACGAACGCGAACGCGGCCTCGACCTTCGGGCGCATGCTGCCGGCGGGAAGCGTCTCCACGATGTCCGCGTCGCGCGTCGGGGCTCAGCTCGGCGATCGGCTCGCCGGGCTCCTCGTCCTGGCCGAACTCGCGGTAGACCCCAGGCACCTGGGTGAGGACGACCAGCCGCTCGGCGCCGAGGCCGACCGCGAGGAGGGCGGAGGCATGGTCCTTGTCGATGACCGCGTCGATCCCGTCGAATCCGTCGTCGCGGCGCACCACGGGGATGCCGCCGCCGCCGACCGCGATCGCGAGCTGGCCTGCGGCGAGCAGCGTGCGCACGGCCTCGAGCTCGACGACCTCGAGCGGCCGCGGCGAGGGAACGACCCGGCGCCAGCCGCGCCCCGCGTCCTCGCGGAGTGTCCAGCCGCGGTCGCGCTCCAGCTCCTCCGCCCGCGGGCGGTGATAGTAGGGGCCGATTGGCTTCGTCGGGTTGTCGAACGCGGGGTCGGCCGGATCGACGACGACGTGCGTCGTCACGACGACGACCGGCCGGTGGGTGACGGGCGCGAGCTCGGCCGCCGCCAGGGTCCCGATCTCGGCCTGCGTCTGCGCGACGGCGACCCAGAGCGGCAGCGGCGGCGCCTCGGCGGCCGCAAGCTCCTGGCGCAGGAGCTCGTTCCCCACCTGCGGGCCGTTGCCGTGCGTGACCACGAGCTCGCCCTCGAGCAGCGGCGCGACTGCCGCGAACGTCGTCGCCAGGTTCGCACGGTGTTCGGCGGCCGTCCCGCGTTGCCCCGGGCCGAGGAGCGCGTTCCCCCCGAGCGCGAGGACGGTCAGCACGTTGAGCTCTCCGCGCCGGTCAGGCGAGCGCCGTGCTCGGCTCGATGATGCCGCGGGACTCGAGGATCGAGGTCAGCGTCGGCTCGCCGAGCTCCTGGAGGCGGTACGTGACCCGCAGGGCCGGCTTGTCGATGTCGATGACGCGGCGGAGGTCGATCGGCGTCCCGATGAGGACGAGGTCGGCGTCCGAGCTGGTGATCGTCTCCCGCAGCTCCTCCATCTGCTTGCGCCCGTAGCCCATCGCCGGCAGGAGCTCGGCGACGTGCGGGTAGGCCTCGAACGTCTTCTGGATCGAGCCGACGGCGAACGGCCGCGGGTCGACGAGCCCGGCCGCGCCGTGCTGCTTCGCGGCGAGCACGGCGGCGCCGTAGGTCATCTCGCCGTGGGTCAGCGTCGGGCCGTCCTCGACGGCGAGCACGCGCTTGCCGCGAATCTCGTCGGTGCGCCCGTCCTCGACGTGGAAGGGCGAGGCGGCGAGGACGACGTCGGCCTCGGGGTTGAGCCGGTGGATCGAGTCGAGCACGGCCTCGACGCCCTCCGGCGGGGCCGTATCCGTCTTGTTCACGACGCAGACGTCGGCCATGCGCAGGTTCGTCTCTCCCGGGTGGTAGCGGAGCTCGTGCCCGGGCCGGTGCGGGTCGCAGACGACGATGTGGAGGTCGGGCTTGATGAACGGCGTGTCGTTGTTGCCACCGTCCCACACGATCACGTCGGCTTCCTCCTCCGCGCGGGAGAGGATCGCCGCGTAGTCGATGCCCGCGAAGACGAGGTTGCCCTCGGCGAGGTGCGGCTCGTACTCCTCGCGCTCCTCGATCGTGCACTCGGCGGCGTCGAGGTCCTCGTAGCGCTCGAAGCGCTGGACCGCCTGCTGCGTCAGGTCGCCGTAGGGCATCGGGTGGCGGAGGACGGCCACGCGCTTGCCCGCCTCGTGGAGGAGCCCGGCGACATAGCGGGTCGTCTGGCTCTTGCCAGATCCCGTCCGCACGGCGCAGATGGCGACGACCGGCTTGTCCGAGGGGATCATCGTCGCGCGCGGGCCGAGCAGCTCGTAGTCCGCCCCGGCGGCCATGGCCAGCGAGCCGACGTGCATGACGTGCTCGTGGGTCACGTCCGAGTACGCGAAGACGACCTCGTCCACGTTCTCGCGACGGATGAGGTCGGCGAGCTCCTCCTCCGGAAAGATCGGGATCCCCTTCGGGTAGCGCTCGCCCGCGAGGGCAGCCGGGTAGACGCGGCCCTCGATGTCCGGGATCTGGGTGGCGGTGAATGCCACGACCTCGACGTCCTCGCGGCCCCGGTAGACCACGTTGAAGTTGTGGAAGTCGCGGCCGGCCGCTCCGGCGATGACGACGCGCCTCATGCGGACACCTCCTCGCGGATTCGCTCGGTCACGGCCCCCAGCTCGAGACGAGCTCCCGCCACCTGGTCCAGCAGCTCGGCCGCAGTCAGCCGCTGGCCCTCGCTCCAGAGCTCCTTCAGCAAGGAGCCTGCCTCCGGCCGCGTGAACCAGGCGCGCCCGAACTCCTCGCGCAGGAACGACCGAAGCTGCGCGTGGAGCGCCCAGGCGCGCAGGTAGCACGACGCATAGAACCCCGCGTCGACGTCGGCGAGGAAGTCGACCGGCGAGGGCTCGATCTTCGTCGCCTCGCGCAGCCATTCGACGTAGCGCGCGGGCATCTCGTCGAGCTCGACGTCGCCGTGGAGCTCGAGCTCGTACAGGAGCTTCGCGGAATACCGGCGCACGAAGTAGAGGAGCCCGACAGCCGCCTCACGGGCAAAGTCGTCCAGGCCTGCGAAGTCGAGGCGCCGCGAGAGCCAGGCCGTGTCGTTGACGAGGTGCTCGAGGAGCATCGCCCAGCCTTCGGTGACCGAGTTGTCGCCGAGCCGCCGGAACTCGACGGGGAGGTCGGGCGACACGTGGGCGAAGTGCTCGGTGTGCCCGGCCTCGTGGAAGAACGCGTGCCAGTCGTCGGGCCCGCCGATCGGCTTGATCACGAGCATGACGCGCCCGGGAACCTCGATCGGAGCGCAGAAGGCGCGCGGGCTCTTCTTGGGGCGCGGCTCGAGATCGAGGTGGACGTTCTCCTGCGAGCGCAGGTCGATTCCCAGACCGTCGAGCGTCCACTCGAGCGCCGCCACCATGCGGTCGCCCGGGAAGCCCTCGTCCCATTCGCTGGCGCGGAAGACGCGCGGGACGTCGAAGCGCCGTGCCTCCTCCAGCGACACGCCCGCCCGGCGCCGCAGGAGCGGGTCGAACGCGGCGACGTAGAGATCCTCGGTCTCGGCCAGGAACGTGCGGCACTGCTCGGCCAGCTCGTCGAGCGGGAACCCGAAGCGGTCGTAGAGCTCGCGGTAGGTCGGGGCGCCGAGCGCGCGGGTGCCCTCGCGGCGCTTCTCGTCCAGCGCGATCCAGCCCGGCGTCAGCCGCTCCTGCGTGAGCGCGACACGGGCGGCGTCGAGCTGCTCCCGCTTGGCCCTGTCGGGCTCGTTCGCGATCGCGGGGCGGAGCATCCGGTAGGGGATGTCCTCGCCGTCCACACTCGCCGTCAGCGACGCCTCGAGGCCGGCGATCTCCTCCGCCTCGGCGCGGGTCAGGTTGCCCAGGTAGCCCTCGCAGGCGAAGCGCCAGAGCTCGGTCTCCCCGTGGCCTCCCTCGCCTGCCGCCTCGGCGAGCCTCGAGGCCGCCTCGAGTGTCGTCAGATCGGAGAAGCGCTCGTAGATCGGCTCGAGCTCGAACCCTTCCTTGAGCCCCGCGTAGTGGAGGTAATGCTCCTCGTCGAGGGCCGCGATGAACCGGTCTGCCTCGTCGCGGTATGCCTCGAGGCTTCTCGGAGGGGCCGTCGCCATGGGTCGCGTAGGATACCCGCCCGTGCGGGAGATCCAGCTGACGACGGAACGCAAGACGCAGCTCCTGGACATCACAGCGGGGGTGCGCGAGGCGCTCGGCTCGGAGGCTCAGGGAACCGCGGCTCTCGTCTATGTCCCGCACACGACGGCAGGCGTCGTCATCAACGAGAAGATCGATCCCGACCTGCTCGACGACTTCGAGATGGCGCTCGAGGGCATCGTCGACGACGGCTGGTCCTGGAAGCACGTCGACGCCGACGGGCCCAACGCCCCGTCGCACATTCGCGCCTCGGTCGTCGGGCCGCAGGTGCTGGTACCGCTGAAGGACGGCGAGCTCGCCCTGGGGACCTACCAGGGCATCTTCTTCTGCGAGTTCGACGGCCCGCGGACGCGCAAGGTTCTGGTCACGAGCCTCGTGTAGGCGGCCGGGGCGCGGCTAGGCTCTCCGGGTGGCCGTCCCCGTCAAGAAGGATCAGGAGATTGATCTCCGCATCGACTCGCTCGCCTACGGCGGGCGCGGCGTCGCCCGTCTGAACGGGTTCGTCGTCTTCGTCAACCGCGCGCTTCCCGGCGACGTCGTGCGCGCGCGTGTCACGAAGGTGAAGAAGAGCCACGCGGAGGCGGTCTCGGTCGCCGTCGTCGAGCCGGGTGCGCCGCGGGTCGAGGCGCCTTGCTTGCACTACCCGGAGTGCGGAGGCTGCCGTTTCCAGGATCTCGCCTACGAGGCGCAGCTCGATGCCAAGGCGCACCAGGTGGCCGACTCCCTCGCGCGCATCGGGAGGCTCGAGGTCGACCTCGAGCCCGCCGTGCCCGCGGCGTCCGTCTTCCACTACCGCAACAAGCTCGAGTATTCGTTCACGACGCTCGACGACGGGACGGTCGGGCTCGGCTTCCACCGCGCCGGCCGCTGGGACGAGGTCCTGGACGTCGAGCGCTGCTGGCTGACGACCGACCTCGGCAACGGGATCCGCGAGGCCACGAAGGCGTGGGCGCGGACCGAAGGACTGCCCGCCTTCGACCAGGAGCGCCAGGAGGGCTATCTCCGCCACCTGGTCGTCCGCGAGGGCCGGAACACCGGCCAGGCGCTGGTTGTGCTCGTCACCGCCCCGGGCGACCTCCAGGGCGCCGACGGCTTCATCGAGGCCCTGCGAGCGTTTCCCGAGGTGCGCTCCATCCACTGGGCGGTCAACGACACTCCGGCCGAGGTGACGAACCTGCCGTCCGATCTCCTCTGGGGCGACGAGGCGATCGAGGAGCAGATCCTCGGCCTGCGCTTCCGCGTCCGCCCGAACGCCTTCCTCCAGACGAACACGGAGATGTGCGAGGTGCTCTACGCCCTCGCCGGCGAGTACGCCGCGTTGACCGGGAACGAGACCGTCTACGACCTCTACAGCGGCATCGGGACGATCGGGCTCACGCTCGCGCGCGAGGCGCTGACCGTCTGGGGAATCGAGTACTCGGAGGAATCCGTTGCCTGCGCCGTCGAGAACGCCGGGCTCAACGAGATCTCGAACGCCGCCTTCTTCGCCGGGGACGCCGCGCGCGACCTCGACGAGCTCCGCGACCGCGCCGGCCCGCCCGACGTGATCGTGGTCGACCCGCCGCGGGCCGGGCTCGTCGGCAAGGCGGTGCGCCGGATCGCCGCCCTCGAGGCCCCGCGACTCGTCTACGTCTCCTGCAACCCGACCACCCTCGCGGGCAACGCGAAGGAGCTGGTGCAGGACTTCGGCTACCGCCTCGAGCGCGCCCGCCCCGTCGACATGTTCCCGCACACGCCGCACGTGGAGACGGTCGCGCTCTTCACTCGCTAGGCGGCGCCTCCGCGGTGGCCATGCGCTCGAAGAGCTCCGTTGCCTCCTGGCTGCTCGGGACCGTGAGGACGTTCTCCTCGGCGAACTCGCCGGCGTCCGGGAAGCCGGTGGCGCGTATGGCCTCCGCCGCGGCCGCGCGGTCGTAGTCGGTCCGGCGCAGCTCCAGGCCCGGGCCCAGGAGCGCCCAGTAGGCACCCGGGAGCGACTCGTAGGGCATGCCGACGCTGCCCGCGTTGACGAGCCGCTTGTCGGCGGTCGCGCGGTCGAACTGCACGTGCGTATGGCCGCAGACCACGGTCTGCTCCGCGACACCCGCGACTGCCTCCGCCACGCGCAGCTCCGAGGAGATCGCGGTCAGGATCTCCTCGTCGTTTCGCGGCGACCCGTGGCAGAAGAGCGTCTGGCCGAGGCCGTCCACGTCCACCGACTGCGTGTCGGGGAGCCCGGCGAGCCAGGCGCGCTGCCCCCGGTCGAGCTGCTCCGCAGACCAACGTGCGCGGTCGGCGTTGAGGCCGCCCTCGGTGATCTCCTCACCCATCAGCCGGTCGCAGTTTCCGCGGACGAAGAGCGCGCGCTCGCCGAGCCCGAGGAGGAGCTCGAGCGTCTCGCCCGGCATGGGACCGAGGACGATGTCGCCGCCGACCACGACGACGTCCGGCTCGGCCTCCTCGACCTCGGCGAGCACGGCCTCGAGCGCGGGCAGGTTCCCGTGGATGTCGTAGAGCGCGGCGATCCTCACGGCGGCGTCGGCTCCTGGGGCGGACGCGCGCGCATCCGCTGCCAGAGCAGGTCGGCGTTGGCGAGGAGAAACGCGGCGGATAGAAGGGGCAGCGCCGGCAGCCCGGAGATCTCGAACCCGACCGCGAGCGCGAGCGTGGTGCCGAACGAGAGCGTCATCAGCACCCAGGTTAGGCCGGGGCGCAAGGAGAAGACGATGGTGGCGCCGAGGAAGAGCGCGAAGAAGAGCACGTCCGGGAGGCCCAGCTGGGCCGAGTTGTGCTCGCCCGGGAGCGGGAAGGCGATCGAGAGCGCGTCGAAGACCTGCGGCTGCTGCTCCACGATCACCTTCGTCGGGCCGCGGAAGACCGAGTAGATGTCCACTGGGACGATCAGCAGCGCGACGAGGAGAATCCAGCTCACGGCCTCGAAGAACGTCAACACCCAGAAGCCGATCGCCGTGACCGTGGCGAACTTGGCGAAGTTCGCGGCCACGTCGAGCCCGGCGAGCTCGAAGGTCACCGTGATCACGAAGAGCATGACGATCGCGACCGGCACCATCGACGGATGGGCCCGCTGCCAGAACGGCACGGCGAGCCACGTCAGCGAGAAGAACGCGGGCATGAGCACGAGCCCGACGAACGCGACGTCGCCCCAGAGGCCGAGGTCGAAGAGCGACTCCGAGACGGCGTAGTAGACGGCGAGCGCCGTGAGGACCGCTAGTACGGCGGCAGCTCGGACCACCAGGGGCCGAGAGCCTTGAACGCGTCCCAGAACGCCCGCTTGGAGCGCGTCTCGTCCAGGGAGTCGTCGACGCTCGGGGTCAGCAGAGCGTCGATCGTCGGCGTGAACCGCTGGATCTCGCCCATCCGGTCCTCGACCTCCGTCGCCAGTGGGAACCTGACGGCGTTCAGGCATGAGAGGGCATCTTGCCCCATGATCACGACGATCTTCGGCTGGACGACGTGCAGCTCCCGCGCCAGCCAGCTGGAGGTGTCCTCCTCGGAGGCTCCCTCGAACTTGACGCAGTTCGTCCCGTAGATCGCCATCGGGTCGACCCGGAGGCGCTGGATCGACTTGAGCACGGCCTGCCCCGCGCGGCCGAAGAATGCGACGCCCTCGTGCACCTCTGCGACCTGCGGCGTGTGCTTGAGGAGCATGATGTCCGCGAGCGGGTGCCCCGATCCGAGGACGGGCACGCGCTCGGGCCCTGCAGACTGGGCGATCTCGTGGCCGAGATCGTTGATCTCGGCGATCGCCTTCTTCAGGTAGCGCTCGGAGATGTCGTCGGCGGACACGGGCACGGGTCGCGAACGGTATTCGGGGTCCCCTCGCCGACCTCCTACCGGACCGCTGCCTTCGCCCTCCGCTCGCGCGCCTGCGCGACCCATTTCAGGCCTTGGAGGTAGAGGAGCGATTTCGGGCGCCGCACGATCTCCGCGTTCCGCAGGCTGATCAGGAACTCCTCGGGCGTCTCGAAGGCGCGCAGCCTGACGAGGCCGGTGCCGACGCCCTGGAGCACGTGGGCATCCGAGCCGGCGCCCATGGTCAGGTTGTACTTGCGCGCAAAGCGCAGGGCCTCGTCGTTCATGGCCTCGAAGAGCAGGCGTGCGTTGAAGACCTCGAAGACGTCGATCTCGGCTAGGTGCCGGTGCAGCGTGGTCGCGTCGGGGATCGTGTGGAGCCGGTCGAAGGGGTGGGGGAGGTAGACGACGCCTTCCTGCTCGCGGATCGCCGCAATCGTGTCCCCCATCGACATGCCTCGCGGGATCTCCTGGTCGAGGAAGAGGCCGATCACTTCGCCGGAGTCGGTCTTGACCTCCTCGCCGGGGATGACGATCAGCTCGCGCCCGCGGGCGAGCTCCAGGGCCTCCTGGGCGCCCGAGAAGACGTTGTGGTCGGTGATCGCGATCGCGCCGAGGCCGATGCTCTCCGCATGGTCGAGCAGCGCCGGCACGGGAACGGCGCAGTCGTGCGAGTGGTCCGTGTGCATGTGGAGGTCGGCGAGCACGAAGGGCCGGTCGGCGAGCGGGTCGGACGCCTGGGCGGGAGCGGCCCGGCGCTTGCCCAGCACCTTGGAGTACGTTCGCTCGAGCGCGTCGGCGAGCTCCGCGAAGCCCTGGCCTTCGACCTCCCGCCTCGCGGCCTCGGCGCTACGGGCGCGCCACGTCTCGTCCTCGCCGAGGCGGGCAAGCGCGGCGCCGACCAGCTCCGGCTGGTCGTCCGCGCCGGGCGGATCGACGACGGGGACTCCGGCCGCGGCCGCCTCCAGCGGTAGGCGCTCGTTCCCTCGCGCCGCGGGGACGAGGCCGGCGGCGCCGGCCAGCGCCTCGGCGCGCCCGCGGGCGTCGAGCGCGGTGCGGACGGTGACTCGGCCGCGGAACGCGCGCGGCACGTACGGCCTTCCGGAGAGCGAGGTCGTCCGCAGAACCAAGCAGATCCCAACCCGGCAGCTCCGCGAGCGCGCGGAAGGCGGCCCGCAGGCGTGGGAGCTCCTCGGGGCGCCATTCGAGCACGAACCGCGTACGAGGCTTCCCGGGCTTGAAGAGCTCGAGGTCGACCCCTCGCGGCAGGAGCACATAGTCGCCCGGGAACCTCGCGGAGGCGGCCGTGGCCGCCTCCGCGCTCACGGCCGTCAGCGCGTCCACGCGTCCGAGGAGCCGCTCGCGCTGCTTCTTCCCCGGCGGATACCCGAGCCGCTCGGGCGAGTGGAACGTGGCCACCGCCAGGCCGCGCGCGTCGCGGAGGGCCAGGTAGGAGAGGCTCGGGAGGCCGGGCTCGTGCCCGTGGACGACGTCGAAGCGGTCGCGCGAGAGCGCCAGCTCGAGGTTCGCGCGCACGCCGATCGGCACGCCGAGACGGCTCTTGCGCGAGATCGGGATCGCCGGGCCGAGCGCGACGACGTCCGCGAGCGGCGTTCCGCGGCGGCCGAGCTGCTTCAGCGCCCGCCGGCCGGCGGCCAGCTCGGTTGCGCGCCCGGAGGGAGCGAGGACGACGACCTCGTGCCCACGCCTGCGGAGCTCCGCGGCCGCTCCGGCGACGTGGTCGTTGACCGGGTGCGGCTGCGACCAGGCGAACGGCGTGACCATGCAGATGCGAAGCGTCACGGGGTCGATTCTACGTCCGCCCTTGAAGGGTTCCGCGGGCCCCGGTAGCGTCGCACCTTCAACCCCGTGGAGAGGAGGAAGAATGTGTTCTCCGGGCACTGCTCAGATCGTTCGTGACCAGCTCGAGGCGGAGGGGACGCCGAGGGTGAGCCGCCGGTCCGTGCTGGCGGGCGCCGCAGGCGCCGCGCTGGCCGCGAGCTTCCCCGCGAGCGCGCTCGCGAACGGCCGCGGACGAAAGCAGCGCTTCTGCGACCTCACGCACACCTTCAGGGAGGGCTTCCCGGTCTTCGTCACCGGCGAGGAGCCGGAGCGCGAGACGATCGCGAACTACGCGACGGACGGGTTCTACGCCCAGAAGTGGACCTTCGGCGAGCATTCGGGCACCCACATGGACGTCCCCGGGCACTTCATCCCGGGCGGCCGGCTGTCGCCGGACATCACGGTCCCCGAGCTGATCATCCCGGTCGTCGTCGTCGACATCCGCAAGAAGGCGCGGCGGGACCCGAACGCGATGGTCGAGGTCGACGACATCAGGCGCTTCGAGCGCAAGCACGGCAAGATCCCCCGAGGGGCCCTCGTCGCAGCCGACTCGGGCTGGGCCGAGAAGGTCGACGATCCGCTCGCGTTCAAGGGCGGCACGGCCTTCCCGAACTACAACTTCCCGGGCTGGGGCCTCGAGGCCGCGCTCTACGTCGCGGAGAAGCGCGACGTCACCGCGATCGGAATCGACACGCTCAGCCTCGACCCAGGCAACTCCGCCACGTTCCCGGTGCACGTCCAGTACCTGGGGACCGACCGCTACGGGATCGAGAACCTCACCGGGCTCGATTGCATCCCGCCGAGCGGCGCGACTGCGTACGTCGGGCTGATCCCGTGGGAAGAGGGCTCGGGCGGGCCCTGCCGGGTGGTCGCCTCCTGGTAGGCGCGACCCCCAAGTAACAAAGTGTTACTAGAGATCGAGGGGCCGGCGTGAGCCGGCCCCTCGTCGTGCCTGGCGCTAGGACTTCGCGGCGACCTTGGCGGTCTTGCGCGCGTAGCTCTTGATGAACGCCTCGGTGAGGTCGTGCGCCTCGTCGTCGATGATCTGCTTCGGCGGCGACTTCATCAGGTAGGCGCTCGGGCCCTCGAGGGCGCCGGAGATGCCGTTGTTGAGCGCGAGCTTGGCCATCCGGACGGCGTCGATGACGATGCCGGCCGAGTTGGGGGAGTCCCAGACCTCGAGCTTGAGCTCGACGTTCAGCGGCACGTCGCCGAAGGACGTGCCCTCCATGCGGATGTAGGCCCACTTGCGGTCGGTCAGCCACGGCACGTAGTCGGACGGGCCGACGTGCACGTTGCCGGCGCCCATGTCGTAGTCGAGCATGGACGTGACCGCGTTCGTCTTCGAGATCTTCTTCGACTCGAGGCGCTCCCGCTCGAGCATGTTGAGGAAGTCCGAGTTCCCGCCGACGTTGAGCTGCATCGTCCGGTCGAGATGGACGCCGCGCTCGCGGAAGAGCGAGGTGAGGACACGGTGCGTGATCGTCGCGCCGACCTGGGACTTGATGTCGTCGCCGATGATCGGCAGGCCGTGCTGCTCGAACTGGTTCCCAAAGTAGCCGCCCTTGGCGATGAAGACGGGCATGCAGTTCACCATCGCGCATCCGGCCTTGAGGATCTGCTCCGTGTACCACTTGGTGGCCTCCTCGGAGCCGACCGGGAGGTAGTTCACGACCACGTCGGTCTTCGTCTCCTTGAGGATCTCGACCACGTCGTCCGTGTCTCCGGGAGCCTTCTCGACCACCTCGGAGATGTACTTGCCGAGCCCGTCGTGCGTCATGCCGCGGGAGACCGTGATGCCCGTCTTCGGGACGTCGGCGAACTTGTAGGTGTCGTTCGGGTGCGCCCAGATCGCGTCGGCGAGGTCCTTGCCGACCTTGTCCGTCGTGACGTCGAAGGCGGCGGTGAACTCGACGTCGCGCACGTGATAGCCGCCGAGGTCGACGTGCATGAGACCCGGGACGAAGGCGTCCGGATCGGCGTCCTTGTAGTACTCGACTCCCTGGAGCAGGGAGTTGGCGCAGTTGCCGACGCCGATGACGGCAACGCGGACCTTGTCCTCGGACCGCGCCCTGCCGTTGGTCTTCCCGTTCGTGCTGGCCATATCGTCCTTTCCTGTGAGTGCTGCCGTGAGTGTTGTCACGACGAGCTGGTTCGTCGTGCTAGCAGAACGGTCGGCCTCGTCCTTGAGCGCGGCCTTCAGAGGCGGAGGCACGCGCAGGAGCACCGCGCCGCTCGCACCAGGGGTGGAGCCGCCGCGGCGCCCGCTCGGCTCGAACTCGACGCCGAAGCGCTCGGCGAGGATCGAGACGGCGACGTCGTTCATCGTCCCCTGCCGCCGCGAGACCTCGCGCGCGAGCGCGCGCTTGAGTGCGGAGGGCATTCGGACAAGGAGGCTTGTTCTGCTAGCAGCCATAAAGCTGCTAGCAGAGTATCAGCTGGCGCGGAGCTGTTGCCGAACTGATAGCACTCGCTGGGCGACCGTGATCCAGGCCGTCGTCGCGAGAACGGCGATCGTGATCGGCAGGACGAGCTCGTGGAACGGTGCGAGGCCGAGCCCGATCGAGAGCACGACCACACGCTCGGCCCGGCTGCCGATGCCCACGTCCCCCTTGAGCCCGAGCGCCTCCGCGCGCGCACGCGTGTAGCTGACGAGGAACGAGCCGCCCATGGCCGCGAACGCCACGGCGACGCCCCACTCGTAGCCGTCGCGCATGAGCACGAGGCCGACGGCGCCCAGCATGAAGCCCTCGCCGACACGATCCACGGTCGAGTCGAGGAAGGCTCCGAACGGCGTGCCCTTGCCGCTGCGGCGCGCGAGCGCGCCGTCGAGGATGTCGAGCACGCTCCCGATCACGAACAGCAGTCCGCCGACGAAGAAGAACCAGTGCGAGACGTACTCGAAATAGACGAGGACGGCGCCTGCGATGCAGAGCCCGACGCCGGAGACCGTCAGCGCGTCGGGCGTGACGCTCGTTCGCTCCAGGCCTGCGATCGAACGGCTCGCGATGCGGCGGGCCTCGTCCTGGTAGGTCTTCTTGGCGCGCTCGGCTTGCGGCGGGCTGCTCAACGCCGCGAGGCTACCACCGGCGGTGGCCGCAGCGGTAGAGCGCCGGCGTGACCGCGGGGCGCCCTTCCTGGGCCCACGACACGATCGTCGCGCCCATGAAGGCCACGCCCACCCCGGCCACGATGTCGAGCCAGTAGTGGTTGCCCGTCGCCATGACCGAGAACCAGACCCACGTCGGCCACAGCGTCCAGAGGATGGCTGCCCAGCGGCTCTTGACGAGCGTCGCCATGGCGAAGCCGATGATCAGCGCGTCGGCCGCGTGCACGCTCGGCATCGCCGCGTACGGGTTCGAGGCCAGCTCGATGAAGCCGCTGCCGTGGTTGACCGCGGAGGACTGGGCCAGGGTGTCCACGAAGCCGTGCTCGGGGAACATGCGCGGCGGCGCGGTCGGCATGAGCACGTAGCCGACGAGCGCGAGCAGGTTCGTGGCGAAGACCCAGTTGCGGACGGTGATGAACGCGTCGTTCCGCATGAAGTAGATCCAGAGCAGCGAGAGGCCGAGCACCGGGAACTGGGACAGCCAGTAGGTGAGGTTGACGGCCTCGAGCGCGAGGTCGCCGCCGTGCAAGACCGCCCTCTGGATATCCACCTCGATGAGGGCGTTGAACGCCCGCTCGGCGTCGATGACGGTGAGGCCGTTCTGGACTGCTTCGAGGGTGCTTCGATCGGCGATGCCACGGGCGATCTGGTACACCAGACCGAAACCAAGCCACAGCGAAAGCTGGAAGAAAAAGTCTCTCCAGCCATTGGGCAGATAGCGGCCGGCGGCGGTCACAAGCGCAGTCTAGCGGCGGTGTCGGTTCGGTTTTCCCCCGTCTCACAAGTGGTGAAAGTCACATACGGCGTGCACCGACCCATGCGCCAGCGCGCTCGCCGACCCGCCCTGCGGCGGTTAGGCTAGCCGCCGATGTAGGACATCTCGACCTTGGGCAGGTCGGCGGTCTCTGCGGTGCGGAGCTCGGAATAGCGGTCGTCCCGCACCGCCCAGATGCCGGCGATCGTCTCCGTGAGCTCGGCGTCGGAGGCCCCGCCGCGCACGAGCGCACGCAGGTCGTGCCCCCGGGTGGCGAACAGGCAGGTGTGGAGCTTGCCGTCGGCCGAGAGGCGCGCCCGCGTGCAGTCGCCGCAGAACGGCCGCGTGACCGACGCGATGACGCCGATCTCGCCGCTCCCGTCGGCGTAGCGCCAGCGGTTCGCGACCTCACCCCGGTACTGAGCTTCGAGCGGCTCGAGCGGGTGCTCAGCGGCGATCGCCGCGACGATCTCGGCCGCGGGGACGACGTCGTCGAGCCGCCAGCCGTTCGTGTGCCCGACGTCCATGTACTCGATGAAGCGCAGGACGACGCCGGTGCCGCGGAACGCGCGCGCCATCGGAAGAACCCCGTCCTCGTTGACGCCGCGCTTGACGACGACGTTCACCTTCACGGGATCGAGGCCCGCCGCGAGGGCGGCGTCGATGCCCGCGAGCACGCGCTCGACGGGGAAGTCGACGTCGTTCATCGTGCGGAAGGTCTCGTCGTCCAGCGAGTCCAGGCTGACCGTGATGCGATCCAGCCCTGCGTCCTTGAGCGCCTGTGCCTTGCGCGCGAGGAGCGCGCCGTTCGTCGTCAGCGTCAGGTCGACGCCCGGGACGGACGCGAGCATGCCGACCAGCGTCTCCAGGTCGCGCCGCAGCAGCGGTTCCCCGCCCGTGATGCGGATCTTCTCGACGCCCAGGCCGGCGAACGTCCGGGCGAGGCGCTCGATCTCCTCGAAGGTCAGGAGCTCGGCTCTGGGGAGGAACGGATAATCGCGGCCGAAGACCTCCTTCGGCATGCAGTAGACGCAACGGAAATTGCAGCGGTCGGTGACCGAGATGCGGAGATCCCGGATCGGCCGCCCCAGCCTGTCGACGAGCCGCTCCACGCGTCAAGCGTAGCTTCTGCGAGGTTTCCGGCCCGTAGGCCTCGGGAACTCACAGGGCTCAAGCCGCGACGAAAGGGGTCACTCGTGGAAGGCATGCGAGACAAGGCGGAAGGCAAGATCAAGGAGACCGAAGGCAAGCTCACCGACGACGAGCTGCGCGAGAAGCAGGGTCAGGCGCAGCAGAAAGTCGGCGAGGGTAAGGAACAGCTCGAAGACGCAAAGGATGAGGCGCGCGAGCGCATCTAGCCGTTCGATTCCTCTTCGCTCGACGCGGGGCGCCCGATTCGCTCGGGCGCCCCGCCTGTTACATCAGCACCGCTGATCGAACTTCGCCCGAACTCGACTTGAGCTGATCGAGCGGCTACCGGCATGCTGGTGTCATGGCCGCCAGGTACAGCGCGCGTGTCTGGTTCGCTCTCGTGACGATCTACGTCGTCTGGGGGTCGACGTTCATCGCGCTCGCCATCGCCGTCCGGGACCTGCCTCCGTTCATGTCCATGGCGCTTCGCCACCTCGTCGCGGGAGCGGCGCTGCTCGTCTGGGCGCTTCCGCGCGGCGACCGTGAAGGCGACCGGATCGGCGGCCCGACGATCGTAGCCGGGTTCATCTTCGGCGGAGCGCTCTTCGTGCTCGGCCACGGGAGCCTCGCGTGGGCGCAGCAGACGGTGCCCGCGGGCGTGGCCGCCCTGCTCGTCGGGAGCATCCCGATCTGGATGGCGCTGCTCGACCGCGTCTTCTTCGGGAAGCGGCTGCGGTCGTCGGCGTACGTCGGCTTCGCGCTCGGCTTCGTCGGGCTCGCGTTTCTCTTCGACCCCTTCGGTCACGGCTCGGTCGACCGCGTCGGCGCGCTCGTGATCGTCTTCGGCGCTCTCGCCTGGTCGGCGGGCTCGCTCTACTCGCGCGGCGCGCCGCTACCGAAGCGACCGCTCGTCTCGGCCGGCCTCGGCGCCATCTGCGGCGGCATCCTGCTCACCATCGTCTCGATCGCCGGCGGCGAGCTCGGCGAGGCGACCTGGACCTGGGACGCGCTCCTGGCGGTCTTCTACCTCGTCGTGGTCGGGAGCCTCATCGGCTTCACGGCGTACGTCTGGCTCCTCCGCGCGGCACCGACGTCGCTCGTCGCCACGTACGCGTACATGAACCCCATCGTCGCGGTCATCCTCGGCTGGGTGCTCCTCGGCGAGGAGATCACGGTGCAGATGGTCTTCGCCGGCGCGGCGATCGTCGTGTCGGTCGCGCTCATCCTCCGCGCGAGCGGGGCCGCCCTCGAGCCGGGCCGGGGCCTCCGGCGCCGCAGTGGCCGCGCTCCGGCCCCGCTGCCTGACTCCGCACGCTGAGAGCGACACTGCCGACTCGCGGCCGGTGGATCGGATAGAACCGGCCCACCGTGGACCAGAGCCGGACACCCCTCGCCGACGCGGCCGCCGCCTACCTGGCCGACCCGCGCATCACGCCCTTCACGACGCCGGGGCACAAGCGCGCGCCGCACCTGGCCGACGACCTCCTCCGCCTCGACCTGCCGCTCTCCTCGGGCGCGGACGACCTGCACATGCGCTCCGACGTGCTCGGGCAGGCCGAGGGCCTTGGGGCCGCGCTCTGGAACGCCGACCTCTGCCGGTTCTGTGGCAACGGCTCCACGGAGGGGAACCAGGCACTCGCGCTCGCCCTCGGGCGGCCCGGCGACCGGGCAATCGTCTCGCGGAGCACGCACAAATCCGTCCTCGCGGGCCTCGTGCTCTCCGGGCTCCAGCCGGTGTGGGTGCGCCCCGACGTCGACCCGCAGACCGGCCTCCCGCTGGCGCTGCCGCCCGAGCGGGTTGCGGACGCCCTGGCTGCGACGCCCGACGCGCGCGGCGTGTTCCTCGTGGAGCCGAACTTCGTCGGCGTCCTCTCGGACCTCCGGCGCATTTCGGAGCTCGCCCACGCGGCGGGTATCCCGCTGGTCGTCGATCAGGCGTGGGGCGCCCACCTCGGGTTCCACCCCGATCTGCCTCCGCACTCGATCGCACTCGGTGCGGACGGGTTCGTCACCTCGGCCCACAAGACGTTGGCCGCGTTCACGCAGAGCGCGTACCTGCTCGCGCGCGGCGAGCGTCTCGACCTCGCCCGCCTCGACGAGTCGTTCGAGCTCCTCCACACGACGAGCGTCTCCGCGGCGCTGCTCGCCAGCCTCGACCGGGCGCGCCAAATCATGGCGACGCGCGGAGAGGAGCTCCTGACCGAGACGCTGCGCCTCGCCGCCCTCGTCCGCGAGCGGCTGGCCGAGGTCGATGGGCTGGCCATCGTCGACTCCGACGACCCCACCAAGCTCGCGCTCGCCCTCCCCGGCACCGGGGCCGATGGGCTCGAGGTCGAGGCCGACCTCTTCGCCGAAGGGATCCGCTTCGAGCTCGCCAACCGCGACACGCTCGTCCCGCTGCTGACCATCGGCGACACGGAGGCGGGCGTCCAGAAGCTCTGCGATGCGCTCGTCGCCTCCTTCGCCAGGCGCCGCGGGGAGCCGCGGCCGCCGGGGGCCGCGAGCGCGGTCTGGGACGTCGATCCCGAGACCGCCATGACCCCCCGCGAGGCCTTCTTCGCGGCGCGGGAGACCGTCGCCGCCGGGGCCGCCGGGGGCCGGGTGGCGGCCGAGATGGTCGTGCCCTACCCGCCCGGCATCCCTGCGATCGCGCCAGGCGAGGTCGTCGCCCAGGAGCTCGTCGATGCCCTGCGGGAGGCCGCTGCCGGGGGGACGCGGCTCTCGTACTGCGCAGATCCCACGCTGGCGAGGCTTCAGGTCGTCGACGATCGGTAACGATGGTGGCGAGATGAGCAAGGGGCAGATGCTCGACCGGATCTCGTCGGACTCGCTGCGCGAGGCGACCGGCCGCGGCTGGGACGAGTGGCTGGAGACGCTGGACGCAGCCGGGGCTGCCGACTGGGACCACAAGGAGATCGTCGCCTACCTGAAGCGCGAGCACGGGGACACGACGACGGGCTGGTGGCGGCAGTCGTTGACGGTCGGCTACGAGCAGGCCCGCGGCAAGCGGGTCGTGGGGGAGACGGCCGCCGCCGGGTTCGAGGTCGGCGTGCGCCGCAGCGTCGCCGCTTCCGAGACCGACGTCTGGGAGCTGCTCACGTCGCGGCCCGAGCTGTGGCTCGGGAGGCCCGTCGCGTTCCGCCAGGGCGAGCGCTACTCCGTTCCGGGAGCGTCGGGCGAGATCCGCGTCGTGAAGCCCGGCGACCGCCTTCGTCTTAGCTGGCAGCCGGACGGCTGGGCTGCGCCGGCCACGCTCCAGCTCGCGCTTTCACGCTCGCAGTCGGGGAAGACGACGATCACGGCGCACCTCGAGAAACTTCCGGACGCCGAGGCTCGCGACGCCATGCGCGAGCACCTGCGCGAGGCGCTCGACCGGCTCGTCGCTGCGGCCTCCTGAGCTACCCGAAATCCGCTTCACCGCTGCCCTGCCGGGCCGGCCGACGATCTGCTATAACTCGGCTTAGATTTTCTGAGCCTAGTCAAAAAGAGCCAGCAAAACGGAGGGAATCAGCACATGGCACGAACCATCGGCATCGATCTCGGCACGACGAACTCGTGTGTCGCCGTGCTCGAAGGAGGCGAGCCGACCGTCATCCCGAACGCCGAGGGCGGCCGCACGACCCCGTCCGTCGTCGCGTTCGCGAAGGACGGTCAGCGGCTCGTCGGCGCGCCCGCGAAGCGGCAGTCGGTCACGAATCCCGAGAACACCGTCTCCTCGATCAAGCGCTTCATGGGGCGCAAGCACTCGGAGGTCTCCGAGGAGCAGAAGATCGTCCCGTACGCCGTCGCCGCCGGACCGAACGGCGACGTCCGCCTGAACGCGGGCGGCAAGGAGTACGCGCCGCCGGAGATCAGCGCGATGATCCTGCAGAAGCTGAAGGCCGACGCCGAGGCCTATCTCGGCGAGACGGTCACGGACGCGGTCGTCACCGTGCCCGCCTACTTCAACAACGCCCAGCGCGAGGCGACGAAGGACGCGGGCAAGATCGCGGGCCTCAACGTCCTCCGCATCATCAACGAGCCGACCGCGGCCTCGCTTGCGTACGGGCTCGACAAGGAGGCCGACCAGACGATCCTCGTCTTCGACCTCGGCGGCGGGACGTTCGACGTCTCCGTCCTCGAGCTCGGCGAGGGCGTCTTCGAGGTCAAGGCCACCAACGGCGACAACCACCTCGGCGGCGACAACTTCGACAAGGCCGTCGTCGACTGGATGGTCGCCGAGTTCAAGCGCGACCAGGGCATCGACCTCGCCGCGGACAAGATGGCGCTTCAGCGCCTCTACGAGGCCGCGGAGAAGGCGAAGATCGAGCTTTCCTCGACGACGTCGACGCAGATCAACCTCCCGTTCATCACCGCGACGCCGGAGGGCCCGAAGCATCTCGACCTCCAGCTCACGCGCGCGAAGCTGAACGAGCTCACCCACGACCTGCTCGAGCGCACGGTGGGGCCGACGAAGCAGGCGCTCGCCGACGCCGGCCTGACGGCGGACAAGATCGACCATGTCGTCCTCGTCGGCGGCATGACCCGCATGCCGGCCGTGCAGGAGAAGGTCAAGGAGCTCGTCGGCAAGGACCCGCACAAGGGCGTCAACCCGGACGAGGTCGTCGCCGTGGGCGCGGCCATCCAGGCCGGCGTCCTCAAGGGCGAGGTCAAGGACGTGCTCCTGCTCGACGTCACCCCGCTCTCGCTGGGGATCGAGACGAAGGGGCAGATCTTCACGCCGCTCATCGAGCGCAACACGACCATCCCGACGAAGAAGTCGGAGACGTTCACGACGGCCGAGGACAACCAGCCGTCGGTCGAGATCCACGTGCTCCAGGGCGAGTCCGAGATGGCCTCGTTCAACAAGACGCTCGGCAAGTTCCAGCTCGTCGGCATCCCGTCGGCGCCTCGGGGCATGCCGCAGATCGAGGTCGCCTTCGACATCGACGCGAACGGCATCCTCAACGTCTCGGCCAAGGACCTCGGCAGCGGGAACACGCAGCAGATCCGCATCGAGGGCGGCTCCGGTCTCTCCGACGAGGAGGTCGAGCGCATGGTCGCCGACGCCGAGGAGCACGCCGGCGAGGCGCACCGCATGCGCGAGCTGGCCGAGGCTCGCAACCAGGCCGAGACGCTCGTCTACTCGACCGAGAAGAGCCTCGCCGAGCACCGCGAGTCCCTCGACGAGGAGACGGTCAAGACGATCGAGGAGCGGATCGAGGCGCTCAACGCCGTCGTCGGCGGCGACGACATCTCCGCCATCCGCACGAAGAGCGAGGAGCTCATGCAGGCCTCGCACCAGCTCGCCCAGGCCGTGTACCAGAAGGTCCAGGCCGAGCAGGCCGCGTCTCAGCCGGCCGGTGACGGCGGCAACGGCGCGCCCGACGAGGACGAGGTCGTCGAGGAGGCCGACTACGAGGTCATCGACGAGGAGGCGAAGCAGTCCTGATGGCCTCCGAGGAGCAGACCCGACCCGACAAGGCCGAGCCGGCCGTCGCCGAGCTCGAGGAGCGCCTGGCGCTCCTCGAGCGGGAGCGTGACGAGTATCTCGCCGACCTGAAGCGGGTTGCGGCCGAGTTCGACAACTTCCGCAAGCGGGCGGCGCGCGACTACGAGAGCCTCGTCTCCCGTGCGCACGAGCGGATCGTCAAGGAGCTCCTGCCCGTCCTCGACGACCTCGAGCGCGCGCTCGTCGCCGCCGAGGACCACGAGGAGGCGAAGCTCGAGGAGGGTGTGCGGCTCGTGCACCGCGAGCTCCGCTCGGCCCTCTCGAAGGAGGGCCTCGTCGAGATCGAGACCGAGGGGGCGTTTGACCCGCACGTCCATGAGGCCCTGCTCACGCAGCCGTCCGACCAGGACGACGGGACGATCCTCGAGGTGATCCAGAAGGGCTACCGGCTCGGCGACCGCGTGCTGCGCCCGGCCCGCGTGGTCATCTCGCAGGAGGCGCCCGAGGCGTGAAGGACCTCTACGAGACCCTGGGCGTCTCGAAGACGGCCACTGCGGACGAGATCAAGAAGGCCTACCGCAAGCTCGCCCGCCAGTACCACCCGGACCGGAACCCGGGAGACGCGAGCGCGGAGGAGCGCTTCAAGGAGGTGCAGGGCGCCTACGACGTGCTCTCCGACCCCGAGAAGCGCAAGCAGTACGACCAGATGGGCTCGCGCATGTTCCAGGGTGCGCCCGGCGGAGGCTTCCAGTGGTCGGGCAACGTCGGCGACCTCGGGGATCTCGGCGATCTGTTCGGCGGCCTGTTCGGCCGCGGGAGCGGCGGGGCGGAGCGCGAGCGCGCCCGTGGCCGTCGCGGCGCCGATGTAGGCGCGACGGTCAACCTGTCCTTCGAGGACTCGTTGAAGGGCCTCACCGTGAAGATCCCTGTCGAGCTCGAAGCCGCCTGCTCGACCTGCAGGGGCAGCGGGGCGGAGCCCGGCACGACCCCGACGATCTGCCCGGTCTGCCGCGGTCGCGGCGTCACGTCCGAGGACGAGGGCTTCTTCGCCTTCTCGCGCCCGTGCGAGCGCTGCGGCGGGGACGGCACCGTCATCGAGAAGCCGTGCCGAAGGTGCCACGGCTCCGGCCGCGAGCGGCGGACGAAGCGCTACACGGTGAAGATCCCGGCAGGTGTGCGCGACGGCACGCAGATCCGCCTGAAGGGCAAGGGCGAGGAAGGCGTCGGCGGCGGGCCCGCGGGCGACCTGATCGTGACGACGCGCGTGACGCCCTCGAAGCTCTTCGAGCGGCGCGGCGCCGACCTCGTCATCGAGGTCCCGGTCACGTACTCGGAGGCCGCGCTCGGGGCCGAGGTCGAGGTGCCGACGCCCGAGGGGCGCATCTCGCTGAAGGTGCCCGCCGGCTCGCAGGACGGCAAGCTTCTCCGGGTGCGCGGCAAGGGCGCGCCGAAGCTGAACGGCGACGGCAAGAAGGGCGACCTGCTCGCCCGCGTGCGCCTCTCCGTGCCCACGAAGGTCTCGAAGGCCGAGCGCGAGGCGATCGAGAACCTCCAGAAGGTCTCCAACCGCGACGTGCGCGAGGAGCTGAGAACGTGATCGACGACAGGCCGCGCTACATGATCTCCATCGCCGCCGAGCTGGTCGGCATGCACCCGCAGACCCTGCGCGTCTACGAGACCAAGGGCCTCGTGCGCCCGCGCCGCACCCCCGGCAACACGAGGCTCTACTCCGAGGCCGACCTCGAGCGCCTCCGGCTGATCCAGCGGCTCACCGGCGAGCTGGGGCTCAACCTCGCAGGCGTCGAGACCGTGCTCCGCCTCGAGGACGAGCTCGGCCGGCTGCGAGCGCGCCTGGCGCGGCTCGAGCGCGAGATGCGCGAGGAGGTCGAGCGTGTCCACCGCCAGTACCGGCGCGAAATCGTGCTCTACACCGATCCTGGCGAGACACTCCCCCAACCAGCGAAGAGGACATGGACTTCTCGAGGCTGACAACCAAGTCGCAGGAGGCGGTCGGCGCCGCACAGGAGCTGGCCCGCCGCGCCGGCAACCCCGAGATCTACCGCGAGCACGTGCTCCTCGCGCTGCTCGACCAGGAGCTCCCGCGCACGCTCGTCGAGCGCGCCGGGTCGAGCGTCGCCGACGTGCGGGCCAGGGCCGAGGCCGCGCTCTCCGCGAAGCCGTCCGTCCAGGGCACGGCCCAGCAGCCGCGGGCCTCGACGGAGTTCTCGACGCTGCTCGACAAGGCCGAGGAGGAGATGCGCAGGCTCGAGGACGAGTTCCTCTCCACCGAGCACCTGCTGCTCGCCCTCGATGTCGTCCCGCGCGACGCGCTCCTGTCGGCGCTCACCCAGGTGCGCGGCTCGCAGCGCGTCACCTCCCACGACCCCGAGGGCTCCTACCAGGCCCTCGAGAAGTTCGGCCGCGACCTCACCGAGCTCGCCGAGGCCGGCAAGCTCGACCCGGTGATCGGGCGCGACGAGGAGATCCGGCGCGTGATCCAGGTGCTCTCGCGCCGGACGAAGAACAACCCCGTGCTGATCGGCGACCCGGGCGTCGGCAAGACCGCCATCGCCGAAGGCCTCGCGCAGCGCATCGTCGCCGGCGACGTCCCCGAGGGCCTGAAGGGCAAGCGCGTCTGGGCGCTCGACATCGGCGCGCTGCTCGCCGGCGCCAAGTACCGGGGTGAGTTCGAGGAGCGGCTCAAGGCCGTGCTCAACGAGATCACGGAGTCGGCCGGCGAGATCGTCCTCTTCATCGACGAGCTGCACACCATCGTCGGCGCGGGTGCCGCCGAGGGCGCCGTCGACGCGGCGAACATGCTCAAGCCGATGCTCGCGCGCGGGGAGCTCCGTGCAGTGGGCGCGACGACGCTCGACGAGTACCGCAAGCACATCGAGAAGGACGCCGCGCTCGAGCGCCGCTTCCAGCCGGTGCTCGTCGGCGAGCCGTCCGTCGCGGACACGATCGCGATCCTCCGCGGGCTGAAGGAGCGCTACGAGGCACACCACGGCGTCCGCATCCGCGACGCCGCCCTCGTGGCCGCCGCCGTGCTCTCCGACCGCTACATCTCCGACCGCTTCCTTCCCGACAAGGCGATCGACCTCGTGGACGAGTCCGCCTCGCGCCTGCGCATGGAGATCGACTCCTCGCCGCTCGAGCTCGACGAGGCCGAGCGGCGCGTGCGCCAGCTCGAGATCGAGCTCGCCGCGATGGGCAAGGAGTCGAAGGACGTGCGCGATCCGATCGAGCGCGAGCTCGCCGACGCCAGGGCCGTCCGCGACGAGCTCGCCGCCCGCTGGGCCAAGGAGAAGGAGCAGCTCGACCGCGTGAAGGAGATCACCCAGCGCATCGACGACCTGCGCATGGAGGCCGAGCGCGCCGAGCGCGCCGGCGAGCTCCAGCGCGTCGCCGAGATCCGCTACGGCGAGCTGCCCGCCCTCGAGGCCGAGCTGGCCGAGCGCGTGGAGCAGGAGTTCGAGCCGATGGTGAAGGAGGAGGTCGACGAGGACGACGTCGCCGCCGTGGTCGGGCGCTGGACAGGCATCCCGGTCGACCGTCTGCTCGAGGGCGAGACCGAGAAGCTCATCCACATGGAGGAGCGCCTCCACCAGCGCGTCGTCGGCCAGGACGAGGCCGTCGAGGCCGTGGCCAACGCGCTTCGCCGCGCTCGCACCGGGCTCCAGGACCCGAACCGGCCGATCGGCTCCTTCGTCTTCCTCGGCCCGACCGGCGTGGGGAAGACCGAGCTCGCCCGCGCCCTGGCTGAGTTCATGTTCGACGACGAGCGCGCCATGGTGCGGCTGGACATGTCCGAGTACCAGGAGCGGCACACGGTCGCGCGCCTGATCGGCGCGCCGCCCGGCTACGTCGGCTACGACGAGGGCGGGCAGCTTACCGAGGCCGTCCGCCGGCGTCCGTACTCGGTGCTCCTCCTCGACGAGATCGAGAAGGCGCACGCCGAGGTCTTCGACGTCCTCCTGCAGATCCTCGACGACGGCCGCCTCACCGACGGCCACGGCCGCACGGTCGACTTCCGCAACACGGTCGTGATCATGACCTCGAACCTGCGCACGGCCGAGTCGACGCGGGAGTACTTCCGCCCCGAGTTCCTGAACCGGATCGACGAGATCGTCGAGTTCCAGGCGCTCACCCGCGAGCAGTTGGGCGAGATCGTCGAGCTCCAGCTCGCCCGGCTCCGAGACCGTCTCGCCGAGCGCGGCCTCGCCCTCGAGCTGACCGACGCGGCGAAGGAGCACGTCGCCGAGGCCGGCTGGGACCCGACCTACGGCGCCCGCCCGCTCAAGCGCGCCCTCCAGCGCCTGGTCGAGAACCCGCTCGCGCTGCGGCTTCTGGAAGGCGACTTCGCCGAGGGCGACGCGGTCCGCGTGGACGTGGCCGACGGCGAGTTGGTCTTCGCCAAGGCCCCGGCCGCCGAGCCGGCCGCGGCCTAAGGAACCGGGTCGAAGAACTCGGACTTGCCGGTCTCGGGCGGCGCGCCGTAGATGAAGAGGACGACCTCCTCATCGCCGGCGTTGCGGAGCTGGAGGATCGTCCCACGCTCGACGACCACGACCCCGCCCTTCGGAACCTCGTGCCGCTCTGGCGGGTCGCCCAGGTCGATCGTCAGCGTGCCGTCGAGGACGACGAAGATCTCCTCCTGGCCCAGGTCGCGGTGCCGCTTCCCCTGCGCCCCAGGCGGGTAGCGCCAGACATTCGCCCTCGATGCGGAGAGTGCGTCGGTGATCCGCGCGACCATGCGCAGGTCGTCTTCGCCGCGCGGCTCGAAGGCCAGCTCGCCTGCCTGGAAGACCGTGTAGGCCACGGTGGAAGCCTAGATCACAGGCGCTTTTCGAAGCAGACGCTGCGCGGGTCGTCGACGAACGGGCCGTAGCGCGGGATGGGCTCGAAGCCGGAGGAGGCATAGAGCTTGATCGCCTCGGGCTGCCGGTCGCCCGTCTCCAGGCGGACGAGCTCGTAGCCAAGCTCCCGCGCCTCGTCCTCGAGGGCGGCGAGCAAAAGCCGGGAGAGACCGCGGCCGCGGGCGGACGGCGCCACGTACATCCGCCTGATCTCGGCGGTCGTCTCGTCGTAGCGGATCACGCCGCCGCAGGCGACCGGCTCGCCGTCCTCCCAGCCCACGACGAACGCCCCGTCGGGCGCCGCGAAGTCGGCCGCCGCGTGTTCGCCGCCCGAGCCGTCGAAGCCCTCGTAGCGGTCGAGCAGCTCGGCGTTCAGTGCCGCGACGAGCGCCTGCGATGTGAAGCCCTCGTAGTTCTCACGGCGGATCTCCACGGTTGCACCCTAGAGTTTCGACGTGTCGCCTCCCGAACGTCCGCTCAAGCTCGGCGAGCTCCTCGCGGAGACCGTGAGCATCTACGGCAACCGGATCCGCCCGGCGATCGGGCTGGGGCTCGTTTACGCGGGGGGCCTCCTGCTCGCTGGGATCGTGCACGTCGCCGTCTACTACCTGGTCACCGCGATCATGTTCACCATGGCCAGCGGCGTCGCCGTGCGGCTCGTTGCGGGCGACACGTTCACCGAGGCCTGGGCGCAGGTCCTCGTGCGCTTTCCCGTGATCCTGCTCCTGGCGGCCGTGGTCGGCCTCCCGTTCGCCCTCGCCGGCTACCTCTCGCTGCTCTTCATCCTGGTCGCGTTCTGGCTGGGTCTGACCGTCTTCGCCGTGCCGGCCGCGATGGTGGAGCAGACGCGCGCGAGCGGCGGTGTCTACCAGGTGGTCACCTACGCGCTCGAGCGGACGCTCGCGCTCGCCAAGGTCGACTACCTGCACGCGACGGGCGTCGTCGCGGCGCTGCTGATCGTCAACGTGCTCTTCGGCGTCCTGCTCGCCGGGCTGCTGATCGGCTTCGCCGACAACGCGACGCGCATCGCCATCGCGATCGTCCAGGTCGTCCTCGCGCCGTTCTTCTTCATCGGCCTGTCCGTCCTCTACTTCGAGCAACGGGCGCGGGCCGCTGTATCCTCGGGCCGCGAAGCCGCCTAGGAGGAGAGATGCCCAAGTACCTGATGCTGTCGACGCTGAGCGAGCAGGGCCTGCAGACGCTCCGCGCGAACCCGGACCGCCTGCGAGAGGTCAACAAGGACGTCGAGGAGCTGGGCGCGAAGGTGCTCCACCAATGGTTCGTTCTCGGCCCCTACGACTTCGTCAACATCGTCGAGGCCGACAACGCCTCGGTTGTCGCCGAGGTCTCGATCTCGTTGGGCGCGCGCGGGAGCGTGCAGACGCAGTCGTACGAGATGCTCGAGGTCGACGACCTCATCAAGCTCCTCGGCGGGTAGGCGCCGGCAAAGGCGTCAGGGTGGACGAGCCGACCCGACTGCCGGACTGGCTCGCAACGGAGGTCGCCTCGTGGCCCCAGGACGCCTGGGGCGCCCATCAGACGCGCCTGCTCCTGCGCGACGGCCGCGTGATCGAGCCGGTCGCGGTCCTGCCGAGCGGCGACGTGGTCGGCTGGGGCCAGGCGGGCGAGGAGTCGTTCGCGGCCGACGACATCGTCGCCATCGAGCGCATCGACGAGTGACGCCCGCGCTCAGCGCGTGAACACGTAGTCGAGGTCGGCGGCGCCCATATGGCAGCTCCAGCAGACCGAGCCGCTGGCGATCTCCTGGAAGCGCGCGTCCGGGGCTTCGCGCGTGTACTCGACGAAGACCCAGTCGTTGTGCGCGGGGTCGGCGCCCTCGCGCTTGCGCATGATCGCGATCAGCCCGATGAAGTCGGCGCCCGGCCGCATCGCCTCCTTGACGACGATCGTCCCGTTCGGGAACTGCGCGTCCGCGTTGCGCCGCTTCGAGGCGAAGACGTTCTTCGTGCCGTCGTGGGGATCGGACGCGCGGGGAGGGATCGGAGCGTCGTTGAGCTTGAACCAGCCGCGGTAGCCGGCGACGAACCTGGGGACGCCGGGAGGAGCCTGCGGCGGCGGAGGCTCCGCCTGTTCGGTCGTCGTCTCCGCGGTGGTCGTCTCCTGGGTGGTCGGCTCGGCCTGGGTCGAAGTCGTGGGCTCCGGCGCGGGCTCGGTGGTCGGCGCCGACTCAGGCTCCGAGCTCCCGCCGCAGGCAGCCAGGATCACGAGCGCGCCCAGGGCGCTGAGACGTCTCACTGGAGCCGTGAGTAGGCGACCGCGACCTCGGCCGCGAGAGCCGCGTTCTCCGCGATCAGCTTCTTGTTGACCTCGACGGTCGCGCCGTTGCTCGCCTCGTGCAGATAGGCGAGGACGAACGGGGTCACGTCGGGGCCGCGCACGCCCTGTTTCTCCGCCTCGGCGACGCCTTCCTGGATCAGCGGCTCGACGTCGAGGCTCTCGTCCGTCGGGCGCGCGAGCAGGAGCGCGGAGTGCCTGCCGAGACGCCAGTGGAACTGCGCGATCTGCGCGACCTCCTCCACGGTCAGCACGCGCGCGGAAACACGCGGCCCGCCGTCGCGTGAGTAGAAGAGCGGCATCGTGTCCGTCCTCCAGCCGAGCACGGGGACGCCGATGGTCTCGAGCAGCTCGGCTGTCGCGTCGACGTCGAGGATGGACTTCGCGCCCGAGGCGACCACGAGCGCCTCCGTGCGCGCAAGCTCGCCGAGGTCGGCGGAGATGTCCGGCCGATTCGTCCAGCCGCGGTGGACACCGCCGAGCCCGCCCGTGCCGAGGAAGCCGATGCCCACGGCGCGGCAGATCGCGAGCGTCGCGCCGGCGGTCGTCGCGCCGAGGTCGCCCTGCGCCGCGCACGCGGCGAGGTCGCGCGGGCCGACCTTGCGGGCGTCCGGCGTGTCGGCGAAGCGCGCGAGCTGCTCCTCCTCGAGCCCTACCTGGATGACGCCGTCGATCACCCCGATCGTCGCCGGGACCGCCCAGGCAGCCCGCACGCGCCGCTCGGCCTCGGCGGCGACGGCGCCGCCCTCGCCGGACGGAAAGCCGTGCGAGACGAGCGTCGTCTCGAGCGCGACCACGGGCCTGCGGGCCTCGAGCGCGGCGCGAACCTCGGGATGGATGCGGATCAGGTCGGCCATCGCTAGGGCATCGCTCCCATCTTGGCCACGCAGCGTGCGGCGGCCTGGACGGCGAGCTCCGGCCCCGCGAGCAGGAAGCCGGCCGCGAATGCATCGCCGGCGCCGGTCGTGTCCACGACCTCGACGTCGAGCGACGGCAGCTCGGTCTCACCGTTGGCGTCGCGGACGACGCTTCCGTTCGCGCCGCGCTTGACGACCACCGTCGGCGCGGTCAGCGACCCGAGCAGATCGGCCTCGGCCTCGTTGGCGAAGATCACCTCGGGCTCTAGCGATTCCAGCGTCACTCGGAACGGCTCGAGGCCGGCTTCCTCGACGGCGGCGGTGGAGCTGAGGTCGACGCTGATGCGAACGCCGCGCTCCGCGGCGGCCAGCGCCGTCTCGCGAAGCGGCGAGCGGACCAGGCTGTATCCGGGAATGTGCAGCCACTCGCAGCCGTCCAGCCAGGTTGCGTCGAGCTCGTCCGGCGCGAACGTGGTCGAGACTCCGCGATCGCTCAACATCGTCCTCGCGCCGTTGGGCGTCGCCACCGAGACCACCGTGCCCGTGCCCGACTCGACCTCGGGCCCGGCGAGCTCCACGCCGCGACCTGCGAGCTCCTCGGCGAGCAGCCGCCCGGCAGGGTCGCGGGCCCGCTTCCCGAGGAAGCGCGCGCGTCCGCCGAGCGCCACCACCCAGGCGGCGACGTTGGCGGCCTGACCTCCGGCTCCGACGCGCGTGCGTCCATAGGTGTCCGTATCTTCCGCGATCGGCCCCTCCAGGCGCACGATCACGTCCAGGAGAAGGTCTCCGAGCGTGCAGATCACGCCCCGGACCCTACAATCGGCTTCGTGGAAGGCGAGCGAGGCAAGCGGGTTCGCACCTTCCTGCTCGCCGGCCTCGTCGGCAGCATGGCGGGCCTCGCGGCGGCGGGCCGGATGAGGGTGCGCACTCGGCCGCGACGGCGTGAGACGCCCGCCGGTCTTGCCGCTTTCGAGGAGGCTCCGTGCTACGAGGAGCTGGTCGAGCGCGAGACGCGCGAGCGTCCCTAACCGCCCCCGCGAAGCCGCTTCAGCGCCTCCTCTGCCGTGACGTAGTTGCGCCCGGCGTCGCCGATCTCGAGCTCGGCGCTCAGCTGCTGAACCCGTAGCGTCGCCTCGAGGAACGACTCGGCGTCGTCCACGGGCTCCAGCGTCCGGATGATGAGGAACGGCCCAAAGGCTCGCGCCTCGAACTCCGCCCCGGGCGAGCGCAGCGGGATGTCGAGGCGCACGCGGTCCTGGTTGAGCTCGTCCGAGGCGTCGAGCACCCAGACGCCCCGTCCGAGCGGCTCGTCGACCTCCTCGAGCGCGTCGAGGGCCAGCTTCGGGTCGGCCCGCGGGATGAAGATGTCGCCGAACGGCGCCCCCTTCTCCCAGGCGTCCAGATAGGTCGGCTCGAAGCCGAGGAGGACGTCGTCGGCGCGCCCCGTCGCCGCGAGCCACGCGGCTGCGTCCTCGCGTGCCTCCGTGCGGCGTTCGGGCTCGCCCGTGTAGAGCCAGCGCGTTCGGTCGAGCCCCCAGGCGATCTCGAAGACGACGAGCCCCACGAGGGTCCCGGCGACCAGCGGCGGGCCGGCCCTGCCGGCGCCGTCGGCGAGCCACCGCAGGCCGAGCACGAACAGCATGGCCGTGAAGGGCAGGACGAAGATGAGGTGCCGCGTCTCCAGCGATGCGCCTGCGCCGGAGCGGGCGGCGACGAGCGCGACTACGGGAACTGCGGCGATCGCGGCGGTGAGGATCGCGGCCTCCGGCCGCGCTCGCGCGAGGACGACGAAGCCGACCGTGCACACGACCGCGACCGGGAGCGCGACCCAGAACCAGCCCGCGGTGAAGTCGCCCAGGACGTCCCAGAGGTAGTCGACGACGTCGACCGGCGAACCGAGCTCCGAGCCGCTGCCGGACCCGAGGCCGACCTCGAACCGCGACGCGAGCACGAAGTACGTCCGCCAGAGCGGCCCGGCGAGCACGACGACGGCGCCGAGCGCGATCAGCGGCGCGCGCAGCGGCAGCGGGCGCCGAATGCGGAGCACGGCGACGTACGCGACCTGCGCGCCGAGGACGAGCACGCCGTAGGGCTGCGCGGCGAGGAGCGCGAGCGTCGCCGCCGCCCAGGCCACCCAGCGGCCGCGCGTGCTCCGCTCCAGCGCGCGAAGGAGGAGGAGAAGCGAGAGTACGCTCGTGAAGAGGAAGAGGCTGTACATCCGCCCGTAGATGCCGTGATAGAGGGTCGTCCAACTCGCGGCGGCGACGACGGCTGCGAGCAGGGCCGTCCGGCGGTCGGACAGTCGGGCCACGACCGCCGCAGCCACGGGAACGCTCCCGACGGCGAAGGCGACCGAGATCAGCCTCAGGCTCGTCAGGCCCGGGTCGACCTGTCCCGCGAGGTAGGCGAGGAGATAGTGGAGCGGGGCGCCGCCCCGCTCGCCGAGGACGGTCTCGAGCACCTCGCCGAGGCTTCCGTGGCTGACGAAGAACGCGAGGACCTCATCCTCGTTCGGAGGCAGCGCGTGGAGGCGCGCGAGCAGGAACACGCCGAGCCCGGCGGCGACCGCGCCCACCCCGAGCCAGAAGCCGTCGCCGGCCCACGAGAAGGCTCTGCCGCGCCTGGGAGGGGCTGGCACTCCGGCGTCGCGAGTGCCGGGAGCCCCCGGCCCCCCTGCTAGCATCTCCCCCTGCAAAGGGCGGCCTTTCTCCGATGCCTACTTACGAATACCGATGCCCCAAGGGGCACACGTTCGAACTCTTTCAGCGGATGTCCGATCCGCCTGCCGAAACATGCCAGATCTGCGGTGAGGGCCCCGTCACGAAGGTGCTGTACCCGGCCGCGATTCACTTCAAGGGCTCGGGCTTTTACTCGACCGACTACGGCCGGGGCAACAAGCGCTCGACGGCCAAGGAGAGCTCGGACGGCGGCGGCGACTCCGGCGACAAGAAGTCGAGCGACAAGCCGGAGCCGAAGGCGAAGGCAGCCGAGTCCTAGCCCCGCTCAGCCGCTTCTCCCCACCCGGCAGCCCGGCCCGAAAGGACCAGAGCCCGGCGGAGGCGGCTGCGGCGCGGAATCCCCCGTGACCATGGCGATCACGGAGGCGTTCTCCTCGCTGCCGATGATGACCGACTGCCCGTCGATGTCGGCGATCTGCCCGCCGAGCCGGCAACGGAGCTCGCCGCTCGACGGCATTCGCTTCGTGACCCAGCCGAGCTGCAGGAGCTGGTTCGCCGACATGTTGGTGGCCAGCGGGGCGACGAGGTCGTCGCCGATGAACGGCATGCGCACGAACGTCCCGAGGCTCGTGATCTCGTCCATCATCGCCTGGAGCACGGCCTGCTGGCGCTCCCCGCGCGTGATGTCGTTTTCGGACGGGTCGAGCTGGTTCTGCCGCACGCGCGAATAGATCAGCGCGCGGCGCCCGTCCATCGTCTGCTCGCCCTTGGCGAAGCGCCACCCGTCCCAACGGTCGCAGCGCGCCTGCGTCGGGTACGGGCACTCGAACTTGTTCGAGAGGATGGGGGCGGGGACGTTGATCGTGATCCCTCCGAGCGCATCGATCACGTCCTTGAACTTGGAGAAGTCGACCACCACGACGTGGTTGATCGGGATGTTGGTCAGCCCTTCGACGGTGCGGATGGCGAGCGTGGAGCCGCCGAAGGCATAGGCGGCGTTCACCTTGTCAGACCCGCGCCCGGGGATCTCCACGCGCAGGTCGCGCGGGATCGAGAGCAGTGCCATGCGGTGCTCGTCCGGGTCGGTGCGGATGAGCATCATCGCGTCGGAGCGGAACGGCCCCGTGCGGTTCGGCCCCTCGTCGGTGCCGAGGACGAGGATCGTCGAGGGGTTCGAGAGGACGAGCCCGTCCTGCGGCGTGAGCGCGCGATACGCGCGCGAGTCGAGCCGCGCGTTCGCCTCCTTGACCCCGCTCCGGAACGCGAGATAGCCCAGCACGGCCCAGACCATCGAGACCAGGAGGACGATCAGGAGGACGATGACGGCGATCCGCAGCCAGCGGCGCTTGCGGCGCGGCCTGCCCCTGCCCGTTCGCGACGGGCGGGCATAGGGATCCTCGCCGTCCGTGCCGCGCTTGGCGCGTCCACGAGGAGCCTCCTTCGGAACGGGCCCTTTGGCCCGCCCGCCTCGATACACGCGGTACGGCTTGTCCTTCGACGCCACAGCGACCGAGTATCGTAGCCAGACGCCGTATGAGCGCTGCGCACGTCATCGCGGTCGATCTTGGCGGGACGAAGCTGGCGGCCGGGGTCGTAGACCGCGAGGGGGCCGTCCTCAACCGCACGGTCGAGCCCACCGACCTCTCGAGCGAGGAGGCTCTCCTCGCCCAGCTCGAGCACGTCATCGACGCGGTGGCCGGCGAGGGCTTCTCGGCGCTTGGCGTCGGCGTCCCGTCGACGATCGACCAGCGCACCGGGCACGCGGTCACCTCCGTGAACATCCCGCTCGCCGGCGTCGACCTGCGCGACCGCCTCGAGGCCCGCTTCGGCGTGCCGGTGATGATCGAGAACGACGGCAACGCCGCGGCCGTGGCCGAGCACCGGCTCGGCGCGGGCCGGGGGTCCCAGCACATGATCATGCTCACGCTCGGCACCGGCGTGGGAGGAGGCCTGATCCTCGACGGGCGTCTGTACCGCGGCGCCGTCGGCGCGGCGGGGGAGCTCGGTCACATCACCATCGACGTCGACGGGCCGCCGTGTCAGGGTGCCTGCCCCGGGCGCGGTCATCTCGAGGCGCTCGCATCGGGGCTCGCGGCGGACGAGCTCGCCGCGACGGCCGCGGCCGAGCGGCCGGACGGCGACCTCGGCCGGGCCGCGGCGGCCGGTCGCGTCGTCGACGCCCGGCTCGCGGTCGAGCTGGCCGGCGAGGGCGACGGCGACGCGAAGGACGTGCTCGACCACATCGGCTTCCACCTCGGCGTCGGCATCGCTTCGTACGTGAACGTCTTCAACCCGGAGGTCGTCGTCGTCGGCGGCGGCTTCGCGGAGGCCGGGGAGCTCCTGCTCGGGCCGGCGCGGAGGGTCGTCGCCGAGCGCGCGCTTCCACCGTCCCGGGACGACGTGGCCATCGTGCTGGCCGAGCTCGGGAGCGCCGCAGGGCTGGTCGGAGCCGGTCTCGTCGCCTTCGAGGCGCTGGACGTCGGCGAGGTGCCCGTCTCGCCCTGACGGGGCGTACGGGGACGCGATGCCGCTCGTCCTGTGCCCGACGCCGATCGGGAACCTCGAGGACGTCACGTTGCGAGCGCTGAGGGAGCTGGCGGAGGCCGATCTCGTCCTCTGCGAGGACACGCGACGCACGAAGATCCTGCTCGACCGGCACGGGATTGGGGCCCGCCTGCTCTCGTTCCACCGCCACAACGAGGCGCGCCGGACGGAAGAGGTGCTGCCGCGGCTGGAACGAGGCGAGCGGATCGCCGTCGCAAGCGACGCCGGCCTGCCGGGCGTGAACGACCCGGGCGCACAGCTCGTCGCGGCGGCGCTCGACCGCGGCCTGCCGGTGACGGTCCTGCCGGGCCCCAGCGCCGTGGAGACCGCCCTCGTCGCCAGCGGGCTCCTCGGCGAGCGCTACGTGTTCCTCGGCTACCTGCCGCGCACCCGCGCGGGGCTCGACAAGCTCTGGCGGGAGGCGCGGGCCTGGACGTGGCCGGCCGTGGCGTTCGAGTCGCCCCGTCGGCTGCCCGCCAGCCTCGCCAGCCTGGCCGAGGTCGACCCCGACAGGCCGATTGCGGTCTGCCGCGAGCTGACGAAGCGCTTCGAGGAGGTCGTGCGCGGAACGGCGCGCGAGGTCGCCGACCGATTCGCGGAGCCGCCCAAGGGAGAGGTGACGGTCGTCGTCGGTGCCGTCGGCGAGGCGGCCGGTATCGACGAGGACGCTGCCTTCGAGGCGTTCGAGGCGCTCCTCGCGGCCGGCGCGGCGCGGCGCGGGGCGGCCGACGTCGTCGCGCGGCTCACCGGCGTTCCCCGCAACCGCCTCTACCGCCGCTCCCTGTAGCCTCCACGTGTCGTCGGCGTTGACAACGTCCGACCCGACCTGCTAGTCTGCGCTCCGTTGACATAACGGACAACAGGAGGCAGGAATGAGACACCTGGTCGCCCTGCTTCCGGTCCTCATCGCGTTCCAGGCAGGCGCGCCGCCCGCACTCGCTTGGACCTGGCCCGCCGACGGGCCGGTGCTACGACCCTTCGTTCTCGGAGACGATCCCTACGCTGCGGCGCAGCACCGCGGCGTCGACATCGCGTCGTCGTCCGGCGAGCCCGTCCGGGCGCCCGCGTCCGGCGTCGTCTCGTTCGCCGGCACCGTCCCGGGCGGCGGCCGCACGGTGACGATCCAGACCGCGGACGGCTACTCGGTCACCCTCGTCCACCTCGGCGCCGTCGGCGTCGAGCGTGGCCAGGAGCTCGCCGAAGGTGCCGGCGTCGGCTCGGCGGGGCGGTCCGGCCAGGCCGAGCACGCCGAGCCGTACGTGCACATGGGCGTCCGCGTGACCGCCGATCCGAACGGCTACCTCGACCCGCTCGGACTGCTCCCGGCTCGCCAACCGCCGCCGCCCGCGCCGCCGGCCCCTCCCGCGGAGCAGGTGCCGGAGGCTCCCGTCGAGCCGCCGCCTTCGCCCGAGACGCCGGAAGTCCCGGCGCCTGCGCCTCACGAGCCCGAACCTGCGCCGGAGTCACCGGCCCCTGTGCCGGTTGCCGCGGCCCTGCCGCTCGAACCGGCGGCCGCGCCGACAGTGGGGCGTCCGGCTGCCCCGGTCGCGCTAGGCGAACAGCCGCGGGCAGCCGATCCCTCCCCTCGGAGGGCCGCGGGGTCCAGCCGCCGGATCGAGAAGGCGCTCCAGAGGGGCTTCGAGCTCCCGGCGCCCGGTCTGTCGGAGGGGTGGGACGACCGGCGCGGCGCCTTGGTCTCCGCGAGGGTCGCCGCCGGGGACGGGGGTCAGAGCGGCCTGCTGCTGAGCGCCGCCGTGACCGCTCTGGGTGGCGTGGCCCTGGGCCTGGTCGGGCTAGCTCGCCGCCGACGTGATCTCGGCCGCACAGGAGGCGCAGACGCTACGCCCGCGGTGCTCGGCGACCGTGCGTGTCGAGCCGCAGAAGACGCAACCGTCCCGGGGACGGCTGAGAAGAATGGTCTGGTCGCGGACGGAGATCTCGAGAGCGTCGCGCTCCGTGAGCCCGAATCGCTTCCGGATCTCAATTGGGATCACGATCCGGCCGAGCTCGTCCAGATGCCGGATGATCCCGGTTGTCGTCTTCCCGCCACGGCTTCGCGTAGACGCTTCCATCAGGTGGTTCCTCGACCTCCTCGTCATCGTCGGCGAGCTGCAAGGCCTGCGGCCCGCCCGATCCGATGACTCGCTGTCTCCAATCAATTCCCTTCTTCAAAGGCCTCAAACCGAAGAGCTGGCGGGAGAAAGCGCTCCGTATGATGGGCGGCAGTGGGCTTCTACATCACAACGCCGATCTATTACGTCAACGCGACGCCTCATATCGGGCACGCGTACACGACGATCGCGGCCGACATCATCGCCCGCCATCGGCGCCAGCGCGGGGAGGACACTTTCTTCCTCACGGGCACGGACGAGCACGGCTCCAACATCCCCCGGGTCGCGGAGGAAGCGGGCCTCGACCTCGAGGATTTCGTCGAGCGGAACGCGGCCGCGTTCCGGGAGATGACCCTCAAGGTCAACGCCTCGAACGACTTCTTCATCCGAACGACCGACCCGCGCCACGGAAAGCGCGTTCAGGAGTTCCTGCAGCAGATCTACGAGCGCGGGGACATCTACGAAGGCGTCTACTCGGGGCTCTACTGCAGCCGCTGCGAAGCGTTCTACACCGAGGCCGAGCTCGTCGACGGGCTCTGCCCGCAGCACGGGATCCCGCCGGAGTTCGTCGAGGAGAAGAACTACTTCTTCCGGCTTTCTGCCTATGCCGAGCCGCTGCTTCGCCTCTTCGACGAGCGGCCCGACATCGTGCTGCCGGGCTTCCGCTACAACGAGGCGCGAAGGTTCGTCGAGCAGGGACTGGACGACATCAGCGTCAGCCGCGCCTCCCAGCGCTGGGGTGTTCCCGTGCCGTGGGACACGAATCAGGTCGTCTACGTCTGGGTCGACGCGCTCATCAACTACTGGAGCGCCCTTGCCTTCGCGCGGGAGGGCGAGGACCTCCGGCCGCGCTACTGGCCCGAGGTCCGCCACTTGCTGGCCAAGGACATCCTCAAGTTCCACTGCGTGATCTGGCCCGCGCTGCTGCTCGCCGCGGGGCTCGAGGTCCCGAAGCAGCTGTTCGTCCACGGCTACCTGCTCATGGACGACCGCAAGATGTCCAAGTCGGTCGGAAACGTCATCGACCCGCTGAGCCTCATCGACGTGTACGGCGTCGACCCGGTGCGCTTCTACCTGTTCCGCGTGGCCACGTTCGGGCAGGACGGGAGCATCTCGGTCGAGGGTCTGCACGAACGCTACGAGCGTGAGCTCGGGAACGACTTCGGCAACCTGCTCTCGCGCACGACGGCCATGATCGCGCGCTACCGGGAGGGCCGGCTCCGCGAGGTTGCGGGCTCGCCGGACCTCACGGCGGACATCGACCGCCTCGGCGGGGAGGTGGCCACACGACTGGACGTGTTCGACATCACGGGCGCCCTCGAGGTCGTCTGGGAGCTGGTTCGGCGCCTCAACCGTCACGTGGAACAGACCGCTCCATGGGAGCTTGCCAAGGACGAGGCCCGAGCAGAGGATCTCGACCGGGTGCTCTTCGAGCTCGCCGACGGCCTGCGGGCGGTCGCCGTCGCCCTCGCCGCCTTCGTGCCCGACACGTCGCACCGTGTCCTCTCCGCGCTGGGGCAGTCGACCGAGGTCGGGTGGGAGCTCGTCGCTGCGGGTAGGACCCAGGCGAGCGAGGGGATCGAGCCGGCGCCACCGCTCTTTCCCCGCGTCGACCCGCCCACGGCGGCCGCGGCGTGAGCCGCACCGCCGAGTCGCCGCTCTCCGGCCCGTGATCGACACGCACGCCCACCTCGACGCGTTCGAGGAGCCGGCGGAGATTGTCGGGCGCGCGCGCGAGGCAGGGGTCGAGCGCGTGATCACGGTCGGGACGACGGTGGAGTCGTGCCGCGTCAGCCTCGAGCTCTGCGAGCGGCACGAGGGCGTCTTTGCAGCGCTGGGCTTGCACCCGCACGAAGCCGGCGGCGTCGGCGAACGGGAGCTCGACGAGCTGCGGGAGCTGCTCGCGCACCCCAAGGCGGTCGCGGTCGGCGAGACCGGGCTCGACTACTACCGCGACCTGGCGCCCCGCGACCGCCAGGCCGATTCGTTCCGGGCCCAGGCGGAGCTTGCCGTGGCCCTCGGGAAGCCGCTCGTCGTCCACACGCGCGCCGCCGACGAGGACACCGTCGCTGCCCTGCGCGGGCTGCCCGCGAGCACGCCGGTCGTGCTGCACTGCTTCTCGTCGGCCGCTCTCCTCGAGCCTGCGCTCGAGCACGGCTGGTACGCGTCGTTCGCGGGGAACCTCACGTACCCGAAGGCGCCCGAGCTCAGGTGGGCCGCTGCTCGCGTGCCGGCCGAGCGGCTCCTCCTCGAGACGGACTGCCCGTACCTCCCGCCCCAGGCGGTTCGCGGAAAACGGAACGAGCCCGCATATGTCGTGCACACGCTGGCGGTGGCGGCGGAGGCGCGCGGGGTGGAGGTCGCCGCCCTCGAGGCGCAGGTCGAGGCGAACGCGGCCGCGCTGTTCGGCCTGCCGTGACCGACCCGCGATGAGCCTGCCCGTCACCCCCAACCGCGACCTCGGCCAGCACTTCCTCGTGGACGAGAACATCCTCGGCGTTGCGGGCCGCCTCGCCGAGCTCGACCCGTCCGACGTCGTGCTCGAGGTCGGCGCCGGCCTCGGAGTCCTGACCGCGTTCCTCGCCGACCGCGTCGAGACCGTGCACGCGGTGGAGCTCGACCGCCGCCTCGAACCGCACCTCCGCGAGCGGCTCGGCGAGCGGCGGAACGTCGAGCTCGTGTTCGGCGACGCGCTCCGGCTCCCCCTCGACCGGCTCGATCCGCCGCCGGAGAAGCTCGTGGCCAACCTCCCGTACCAGATCGCCACGCCGCTCGTGGCGGAAAGCCTCGGCGGGCTTCCCACGGTGCGGCTCTGGTCGGTGATGGTGCAGCGCGAGGTCGCCGAGCGCTTCTTTGCCTCTCCCGGCACGAAGAGCTACGGCGCCGTCTCGGTGCTCGTCCAGCTGACGGCGGAGCGGACGGGGCTGCACCCGGTCGCACGCACCTGCTTCGCGCCGCCGCCCAACGTCGACTCCGCGCTCGTCGCGTTCCGGCGCACGCGTGACTGGGGCCCGGAGCTCGCCGGCGTCAGGCGGGTGGTGCAGGCGGCCTTCGCCCACCGGCGCAAGACGCTCGCGAACTCGCTCGAGCTCGCGGGGGTCGCAGGCCGCGAGCAGGCCGTCGAGGCGCTCACCGAGCTCGGCCGGGCTGCGGGCGTGCGCGCCCAGGAGCTCGAGCCGGGCGAGCTCCTTCGACTTGCCGAGCAGCTCGCATGAGACCGGCGCGCGCGGTCGCGGCGGCCAAGGTCAACCTCGCCCTCGTCGTGGGCGAGCGGCGAGACGACGGGCTCCACGAGATCGCTTCGATCCTCCAGCGCGTCGACGTATGCGACCGCATCGAGCTGGAGCAGGCGCGCGGGCTCGCCGTCGAGGGCTTCAAGGACGACACGATCGTCAGGCGCGCGCTCGAGGAGCTCGGGCGCGAGGCGCAGGTGGATCCCGCGTGGCGCGTACGGATCACGAAGGAGATCCCCGTCGCCGCCGGCCTGGGCGGTGGGAGCGCCGATGCGGCCGCAGCCCTCCGGCTCGCCAACGCCTCGCTCGAGCGGCCTCTTGCGGGCGAGCGGCTGCACGCCCTCGCCGCGCGGCTCGGCGCGGACGTGCCGTTCTTCCTCGAGCCCGGCCCCAAGCTGGCCGAGGGCGCCGGCGAGCAGCTCACGTCGCTCGACATCCCGCAGGACTTCTGGGTGCTGCTCGCCCTCCCGCCGGGCGCGACCAAGCCGTCGACGGGCGCGGTCTACGCGCGCTTCGACGAGCTGGGAGGCAGCGCCGGGTTTGCCGAGCGGAGAGCCGCGCTTCTGTCTGCGCTGGAAGAGGTTCGGCGCCCGCGCGACCTCGCCGCCCTCCCGGCCAACGACCTCTCGGAAGCGTCCGGAGGTGCGCCGCTGGCCGACGAGCTGCGCGCGGCAGGGGCCTTCAGAGCCGATCTGAGCGGCGCCGGCCCGACGGTCTACGGCCTCTTCAACCGCCGCGAGGACGCGAGGGCCGCGGCCAGCGGAATCGGGCGACGGGCCCGGACCTGGGTGGTCGCGCCCGTTTGGTAACTTCGTCGCACGTGGAGACGACGCCCGTCATCGAGGCACGCGAGAGAGGCTCCGGGCCGTGGCTCGAGGCCCGCAGGCTTCGGCTTGCGCTGTTCATCGGCCTCGTGGAGAGCCTCGCCGTCCTGCTCGGAGGAGTCGGATGGTTCTTCGTCCTCGCGGCGGCGGCCTCCATGACCGCCCTCTACATCTTCGTCGGGCGGCGGACGGGCTCGCACTTCCTCCGGGAGATCCTGTGGATCGCGGCAGCCTCGCAGCTGATCGCCGTGATCGTCCCGGTGCTCTGGGAGGTTTTCCGCTTCCTGGCGATCCTCGCCCTGGTCGCGATCGCCGGGATCCTCCTGGTGATCCTCCTCATGGACCGCCGGTAGGCGGCCGTATACTCGCTCTCAGTGGGGCGTAGCCAAGTGGTAAGGCAACGGGTTTTGGTCCCGTGACCGGAGGTTCGAATCCTCCCGCCCCAGCCATGACGCCCTCGTGACTCGCTCCCCCATCGCAGCGGTGGTGATGGCCGCCGGTCTCGGCACGCGCATGCGTTCGACGCGGCCGAAGCACCTGCACGAGCTGCTCGGCCGCCGCCTCGTGGACTGGGTCATCGCGGCGGCGGGCGAGCTCGACGCCGACCCGCTCGTCGTCGTGACCTCGCCCGGGACGGTGGCCGAGCTCGAGGGCACGCTGCCGGCGGGAGCCGTGCTCGCCGTCCAGGAGGAGCCGCGCGGCACCGGTGACGCCGCCGCCGCCGCGCAGCCGGAGCTCGAGGGCTTCGAGGGGGACGTCCTCATCCTCGCCGGCGATGCGCCACTCCTCTCCTCCACGGCCCTCGCCGGCCTGCTCGAGACGCACGGGGCCGAAGGAGCGGCCGCGACGGTCCTCTCTTTCGAGCCCGACGATCCGGGCTCGTACGGCCGCGTCCTCCGAGGCGGCGACGGCCGGCTGGTCGCGATCGTCGAAGCGCGCGACGCGACGCCCGATCAGCTGGCCGTGCGCGAGGTCAACTCGTCGGTCTACATCGTCGACGCGGCCGCCCTGTGGGGCGCCCTCGCCCGGCTCGACACCGACAATTCCCAGGGCGAGCTCTATCTCACCGATGCGGTTCGACACCTGGTGGATGACGGGCGCGTCGTAGCCGTGTACCGTGCGGAGGACCCCCGTGTTGGCGAAGGCGTGAACACCCGGGCCGATCTCGCTGCCGCCGGCGCGCGGCTTCGCGACCAGATCGTTTCCTCGCACCTGGAAGCCGGGGTCACCATCGTCGACCCGGCGACGACCTGGATCGAGCCCGACGTCGTGATCGAGCCGGACGTGGTCATCCATCCGTTCACCGTCCTCCGAGGCCGCACCGTCGTTCGTCGCGGCGCCGAGGTGGGGCCGCACGCGGTGGTCGACGAGGCCGAGATCGGCGAGGACGCTCTCGTGGGGCCGTTCTGTTACCTTCGCCCGGGCACGGTGCTCGCTGCGCGGGCCAAGGCCGGGACGTTCGTGGAGCTCAAGAAGGCCCACATCGGGGAGGGCGCAAAGGTGCCGCATCTCAGCTACCTCGGCGATGCCGAGGTCGGCGAGGGTACGAACGTGGGCGCGGGAACGATCACCGCGAACTTCCCGCACGAGCCGGGTCGCGAGAAGGGAAAGACGACGATCGGCCGGAACGTCAGGACCGGCATTCACAATGGATTCGAGGCTCCTGTGACGATTGGAGACGGCGCATGGATCGGCGGCGGCTCGTACATCACCGAGGACGTGCCGCCGGACTCGCTCGCGATCGGGCGGGCCCGTCAGGTGACCAAGGAGGGCTACACGCGTGGAAAGCGGAACGACTGAGCTGTCGCTGCCGGGCCTCGACGTGACGCCCGAGCACACGCCCCAACCGCACGGCGAACGAGGCCGGTGGATCGAGCGCGGCCCCTCCGGGAAGCTCATGCTCTTCTCCGGACGGTCGCACCCGGTGCTGGCCCAGAAGATCGCCGACCAGCTCAACATCGAGCTTGGCGACGTCAAGCTCAAGACCTTCGCGAACGGCGAGACCTATTGCCGCTACCGGGAGTCGATCCGCGGTGCCGACGTCTTCCTCGTCCAGGCCTGCCACGGGAAGCTCACGAACGATCACCTGCTCGAGCTCCTGATCATGATCCAGGGCGCGAAGCTGGCCTCCGCGAACCGCATCACCGCAGTCATGCCGTGGTTTCCGTACTCGCGCCAGGACAAGAAGTCATCGCCTCGCGAGCCGATCACGGCGAAGCTGCTCGCGGACATCCTCGACGCGGCGGGGGTCGACCGCGTCCTGACCATGGATCTCCACGCCGGCCAGATCCAGGGCTTCTTCCGGATCCCGGTCGATCACATGACGGCGCTACCGCTCTTCGCGCGCTACTACCGCGAGACGCTCGGCCTGCACGGCGACGGGGTCGTCGCCGTCTCACCGGACCCGGGCCGCGCGAAGATGGCGACCAAGTTCGCCCAGATGCTCGACGCCGACTTCGCGCTGATGAACAAGCAGCGTCCGGCGCACGACGTCGCCTCCGTGACCGAGGTCGTCGGTGACGTGCAGGGCAAGGTGGCGATCATGAGCGACGACATCATCGTCACGGGCGGGACGCTCGTCGCGGGCGCGCAGGCGCTTCTGGCCGCCGGCGCAACGAAGGTCTACGCGTGCGCGACCCACGGCCTGTTTCCGAACGACGCCCTCGAGAAGATGGGCGAGAGCGAGCTCACCGGGCTCGCGGTCACGGACACCGTCCCGCTCGACGAGATCCGCCGTCCCGACAAGCTGACCGTGCTCCCGGTCGCCGGCCTCCTCGCCGAGACGATCGAAAACGTCTTCTCGGACGAGTCGGTCTCGGCGATCTTCGCCGGCGAGAACCAGCTCTTCTAGAGAATTCGCACCGCTCGAGGCGTGCTCCACGACGTGAGTGGAGAGACTCTCGCCGTGGCTCTGCAGATCGTCCAGATCGGGCTCGCCCTGCCGATCGTCGTGACCTACGGCCTCGTGCAGTTCAAGCTGATGCGCCCGGACCAGCTGAGCTTCCTGCTCATCAACATGCTGTCGGCGGCAGGCCTCGCGGTCATGGCCTTGCTGGCGTTTCAGCTCGGGTTCGTGATTACCAACGTGCTCTGGGTCGTCGTCTCGGCCGTCGGTCTGAGAGGCATGGCGCGGAAGCGCCACGCGCGCGAGGCTTGACCGCGAGAGCGGAAGCCTGGGCGGTTGCGAAATCCCTGCACCGGAGTACAGTGGGGGCGGGACAACGCCCTCTCGGCGTCAGGGGACGCGTCTCTCTGCGGTTCGGAGAACGCGATGCAGCTCAAGCCACCCAGCCGGCCGCGCCTGTTCGCGGCCCATGCGCCGCCCAGCCGGAAACCCCGCCCGACGGAGGCCGACGACCCCTGGGCAGGGGAGGACGTCGACTGGGAATGCGACGACGACCTTCGCGCAGAGCGGCCCCGCGAGTTCATGCGCTTCTTCCGAGGCACTGCGCTTGCCGTCGTGCTGGGCGTCGCAATCTGGGCCGCCGTCTTCCTCCTGCTCTTTCAGATCGCCTGAGGAAAAGCCCCCGGTCGAGGGTGCCCCGGAGGCCGCCGGCGGCCGATGGAAACAGCACAACTGCGGCCAGTACGAATCCGAATCTCAGATCCCTCGCTTCGCGAGGAGCTGAGCGTGCACTACGCGCGCTCCGGCTTTGCCGTGCGCCCGGTCGGCGATCGGGAGCTGGACGTCGAGCGGACCGACGCGCCCGACGAGGAGCAGGCCAGGCGTGAGATCGAGACGCATCTCCTCGTCTGGGAGCTCCTCCACCCGGACGTTCCGGGCGAGATCGTCGACTAGTCCGTCACTGCAGGCGTGCCAGCTTCGTGGGTGCGGCGCGTAGGGCCGACACCGGGTTGGGGGCCGTTGGGAACTTTGCCTTGCAGGCCGAAGTGTTCTTGACCCCGAGCAGGAACGCGTCGCTCGGCTCCGGATTGGTGTTCCCGTAGTCGAAGTCGAGAGCGTTCACCGGCAGCACGTCGGGAACGAGCACCTCGATCTGGTCGGGTCCCTGATCCGCCAGGTCCGTGTTGATCTCGGAGTACGCGTAGTCCCCGAACGAGTACACGGGGTACTTCTGCAGGCAGTTGAGCTTCGCCGTGAGCAGCGCGACCTTGTGCGCCAGCGTGTGATTGGCCTGCGCCGGCCCGGCGGCCGTGAGCGCGGTCGCAAGCGCAAGCGCGAGCAACGATTTCTTGAGCATCGGGCTTCCCTCCCCGGAGTTGTCCCTGGGCGGAGCGTGGCAGGCCGAAAGGGTGCGGACAAGTCCAGGAAAACACCGAGCGGCCCAGCCGGGCCGCTCGAACGTGGGGTGTAGCCGCCGCTATTTCAGGCCGGCGATGAGAAGCCGCCGCCCGAGATGGGGCTGAGGGAAGTTCCGGATCTTGATCCGGAGGAGATCCGCAGACATCCGATGCCGCCTTTCGTTTGCTGCAGGTGGTTGGTACGTCAAGACATGTTTCGGGCGCGTTCGCGCTCGACGGCATCCCTGAAACGTGGGATCGGCGCCAGGATCGCCAATGTGGGGGATGGCCGTGACCCTCTCGACCCGCCATCGTCTGCTCATGCCGCGAGGCTTTGACTGAACGCAACGACTCCACTCCCGACAAGCCCGCAAGGCCCCCGCGGCGTCGCGGACGGCGGCGGCGCAAGCCCGCTTCGAGCCCTCCGGCTCCGGCCGGCGGTCTGATCCCGCCCGTCATCAAGGTCGAGATCCAGAACATCGAGCGACTCGCGAGCCCTGTGGGAGACTCGGCAGTTGCGGAGAGGGAGACGCAGGTCGCTGCGGCCACCCGCGAGCTCGAGGAGCGCGAGGCGCGCCTTGCAGCCAGCGCGGTCGAGCTCCGCGAGCGTGAGCGCCGGGTGGCGGAGCTCGAAGAGACGCTCGGCCCTGCGGCCGACGCGCTCGAGTCCCGCGAGAGCATCGACCGGCGCGAGCGGCGCGTGCGGGAGCTCGAGACCAGCCTCCGCGACCGCGCTCAGGATCTCGAGCAGCGCGAGAACGACCACGAGGCCCGCAAGGCCGTCGTCGACGCCGATCTCGAGCTGCGCGAGGAAGAGGTCGAGCGGCGGGAGGATCTCCTCGCCATCCGCGAGGAGCGTCTCGAGGAGCGCCAGCGCGAACTCGGGGTCTACGTCTCGCAGCTCCAGAGCCGCTTCGAGCCGCAGGCCAGCTAGCTTCTTCGGCTTCGGCGCCTTCGCTACACTTGCCCGCCGATGGCCGGCGAACGGATACAGCTGGGCGTGAAGGCACGCGAGACCGCGGGCAGTGCGGAATCGCGCCGCCTGCGCGCGGCCGGGATGATCCCCGGAGTCCTCTACGGAAGTGGCAAGAACGCGCACGCGTTCGTGGTCGAGGAGCGCGAGCTGCGCCGCGTCCTCACCGGCGACCACGGCCTGCACGCCATTCTCGACGTCGTCTTCGACGACCAGAAGACCGCGCACCACGCAGTGCTCAAGGACTACCAGCTCGACCCGGTCCGCCCGCGGCTCCTGCACGTCGACCTCCACGAGGTCAGGCTCGACCAGGTGATCCAGGCTCAGGTCGCAGTCGAGCCGATCGGCGAGTCGCCGGGTGTGAAGGAGGGCGGCGTCCTCACCCTCGTGCTGCGCGAGATCAACGTCGAGGCGCTTCCGATGGAGGTGCCCGACCGCCTCGAGCTCGACATCTCCGGCATGGACATCGGGGACAGCCTGAGGATCGCGGACCTCAGAGCTCCGGAGGGCGTCACGATCCTGGACGACCCCGACTCCGTCGTCCTCAACGTCACGCCGCCGACCAAGATCGAGGAGCCCGAGGTCGAGGAAGAGGAGCTCGAGGAGGGCGAGCTGCCTGAGGGCGAAGAGGCGGCCGAGGAAGGCGCCGAGCCGGAGGCCGAGGGCGAGACGGCCGAAGGGGCCGACGAGAGCGAGTGAGGCTCTTCCGGCGGGGCGAGTCGGCCCCGTCGTTCGATCTGCTCGTCGCGGGGCTCGGAAATCCGGGCAAGGAGTACGCCCCGACGCGACACAACGTCGGCCACATGGTCGTCGACGAGCTTGCGCGGCGACACGCCGCGTCCTTTCGCGCCAAGTTCTCGGGCGACCTGACCGACGTCCGCCTCGACGGCGCCCGCATCGCGTTGCTCAAGCCGCAGACCTACATGAACGAGTCGGGCCGCTCGGTGGGCGCCGCGGCGCGGTTCTACAAGCTCCCGCCTGAGCAGCTGCTCGTCGTCCACGACGAGGTCGACCTCGAGCTCGGGCGTCTGCAGGCGCGCGCCGGAGGCGGTCTGGCCGGGCACAACGGCCTGCGCTCGCTCGGCCAGCACCTGGGCACGCAGGAGTTCCTGCGGCTGCGCGTCGGTGTGGGGCGGCCCGAGCGCGGGGACCCGCGGCCGGTCGCCGACTGGGTCCTGTCGCCGTTCGACGACACAGTCGACGTCGAGGTGCTCGTCGCCAGGGCTGCGGACGCCGTCGAGGCGATCGCCCGCGACGGTATCGAGGAAGCCCAGCAGCGCTTCAACGAGCGCCCGTAGCCGGCACACACTCGTCGCGCTCTCGCGCGCCACCAGCGCGAAATTCACGGCTAGCGTGAACGTTGGGGGATCCCCCCGGCCGCGGGAGGGCGCAGCGTTAGAAGGCGGGCCGCCCCCGCCTGGAGACGACCCGCCGCAGATGCTCCGCGCGCCGTAGCGGCCCGACGCCGGTGCTGCACACAATTTCGGCAGAACCGAGGCCCGACCTTAGCCCTCGAGGGGTGAGAACCTCAGCGGCCGAGCGAGCCGGGCACGTGGCGCTCGTCGATCCGAACGCGAACGACCAACCCGCCTTCGGCCGCGCGGCCGTACTCGACCCGCAGCGACTCGGCGGGCACGTTGGCGAGCGCCGTTGCGTGCTCCTCCTGCCAGCGGAGGAATGCCTCGGCCGCCCCGGGCGGGTCGAAGGACGCGACTAGCGTCGGACGGGTTCCGATGGGGCGTAGCTCGCCGGCCATGCGGGGATCGTAGAGCTTCGCGCCGCGGATACGATGACCGCGCGGAACGCAGATTCCGCCAGTCGTCATGGACCGGCCGACCAGCACCGAGACAACAGCCCTCACGCCGATCGCCCGCGTGCTCGCGGAGGGCGAGCGCATGCGCGAGCTCCTCGACGACCCGGGCGAGACCCGCGTCTCAGAGCCGATCCTGCCGCTCTTCCTGGCCGCGCTCCACCTCGCGCGCGGCGGGCCGCTCGTCTGCGTCCTCCCGGACGACGCGCAGGCGCGCGACGCCGCCGAGGGAGCGTCGTGGTTCCTCGGCGAGGAGCGCGTCGGGCTCTTCGCCTCACGCGGCGTCCGCTGGGGGAGCGGCCTGGAGCCGCCGCCGCACCTCGTCGGCGAGCGGGCACGCGCGCTCGAGGTGCTCGCCGCGGGCGGGCTCGTCTGCGCCTCCGCGCTGGGCGCGGCCGAGGGGATCCCGCCGGAGGGCTCGCGCCCCGAGCCGATCGTCCTGCGGGCCGGCGACGAGCCCGGCGTCGAGGGCCTGGCCGAGCACCTCGCCCTGGCCGGCTACGAACGCGTCGCACAGGCCGAGGAGCGCGGGCAGTTCGCCGTCCGCGGCGGCATCGTCGACGTCTTCCCTTCGACCGGCCGCGAGCCGGTGCGCGTCGAGCTGTTCGGCGACGAGATCGAGTCGCTGCGCGCGTTCTCTCCCTTCACGCAGCGGACGCTCCACGAGCTCGACGAGGCGACCGTCTACCCGGCCGCCGAGCGCCTCGCCGGCGATCTCGAGCCGATGCTCGCCGACGACGAAGCGGGCGAGTCGCCGCCGGTGCCGGCCGATCTCGTGGCGCCGCTCCCGACGCCTCACCTCGTCTATCAGGCGGACGAGGTCGAGGACGTGGTCCGCGAAGAGCTCGGCTCGGGGATCGAGCTCGGCGACGCGCTGCGCGTGTCGCAGCTCCCCGCCGGCCAGCGCCACTCGTTCGAGGCCCAGCGGCCGGCCGTCGCGGCCCGGGGGCTCGCTGAGGCCGAGCGGGACCTCCTCGCATTCGTGCGCGGCGGGAACCGGGTCGTGGTCGCGTTCGCGCACCTGGGCGAGGCGCTGCGCACGAAGGCCCTGCTCCGGCGCGTCGAGGCCGTCGTGGTCGAGCCGGGCGAGAGGCTTCCCGAGGAGCCGGGCCTCGTCTTCGCCGTGTCACCGGCGAGGCGCGGCTTCGTCCTGCGCGACCTCGGCATCGCGCTCCTGCCCGACACCCAGGTCTTTCGCAAGCGCCCGCCGCGCGCCGACGTCAGGGTCGGCCGCGCGCTCCAGAGCTTCGCCGACCTGCGCACGGGCGACTACGTCGTCCACGAGGATCACGGCGTCGGACAGCTCCTCGGCTTCGAGACGAAGACCGTCGCAGGCGTCACGCGCGACTACCTCTTCCTCGCCTTTCGGGGTGACGACCGCCTCTACGTCCCGCACGAGCAGATCGCCAAGGTTTCCCGCTACGTGGGCGCCGACGGTCACGCGCCCGCACTCTCGAAGCTGGGCGGGAAGGCGTGGCAGACGATCAAGAGCCGCGCGCGCGCGGGCGCGCACGAGCTCGCGGGCGAGCTGCTCGCCCTCTACGCGCAGCGCCAGCGGGCGGAGGGCATCGCTTACGAGGCCGACAACGAGCTCGTCGAGCAGCTCGAGGCGAGCTTCCCGTTCGAGGAGACGCCCGACCAGCGCGTCGCCATCGAGGTGGTGAAGGAGGACCTCGAGTCGGCCCGCCCGATGGACCGGCTCGTCGCCGGCGACGTCGGCTTCGGGAAGACGGAGGTCGCCGTGCGCGCCGCCTTCGTGGCGGTCGCCAACGGCAAGCAGGTGCTCTTCCTCGCGCCGACCACGATCCTCGCGCAGCAGCACTGGAACACCTTCCGGGAGCGCTATCGCGATCTCCCCGTGTCGGTCGAGCTCGTCTCGCGCTTCCGCAAGCCCGCCGAGGTGAAGCGCATTCTCGGGGAGTTCACGGCGGGGAAGGTCGACGTCCTCGTGGGGACGCATCGCCTGCTCTCGCGCGACGTCGTGCCCAAGGACCTCGGACTCGTGATCGTCGACGAGGAGCAGCGCTTCGGTGTCGCACAGAAAGAGCTCATGCGTCAGCTGCGCCTCGAGGTCGACGTCCTCGCGCTCTCGGCCACGCCCATCCCGCGCACGCTCCACATGTCGCTCGCCGGCCTCCGTGACATCAGCGTCATCGAGACGCCGCCGCAGGGGCGACGGCCGATCCGCACGCACGTGGGCGAGTACGACGAGGAGCTCGTGCGCGAAGCGCTGCTGCGCGAGCACCGGCGCGAGGGCCAGTCGTTCTTCCTCCACAACCGGGTCGAGACGATCGAGGAGGCGGCCGAGCACCTCCGCCAGCTCGCTCCCGAGCTTCGCATCACGGTCGCGCACGGTCAGATGCCGGAGCGGGAGCTCGAGGGCCACATGCTCTCGTTCCTCGCGGGGGACGCGGACGTCCTCGTCTCCACCACGATCATCGAGTCCGGGCTCGACATCCCGCAGGCGAACACGCTGATCGTCGAGCGCGCGGACGCGCTCGGGCTCGCCCAGCTCTACCAGATCCGCGGGCGCGTCGGCCGCAGCGACGAGGTCGCCCACGCGTACCTCTTCTACCCCGACGGGCAGGAGCTGACCCCGGAGGCGCGCGCACGCCTCGCGACCCTCGCCGACCACACCGAGCTGGGCAGCGGCTTCGCCATCGCGATGCGCGATCTCGAGATCCGCGGCGCCGGCAACCTCCTCGGCGCGGAGCAGTCCGGCCACGTGGCCGCGATCGGTTTCGAGCTCTACGTCGAGCTCCTCGGCGAGGCCGTCGCCGAGCTCTCGGGCACCCGCCGGGCGGTCGCCCGCCCCGTGCGCGTCGACGCCCAGGTGGACGCGTACGTCCCGACGGACTACATGCCGGCCGAGGCGCAGAAGATCGACCTCCACCGCCGCCTCGCGCTCGCGGAGTCCGAGGACGAGCTGCGCGAGCTCCACGCGGCGACGCAGGACCGCTTCGGGCCAGTCCCCGAGCCGGTCGAGAACCTGTTCGCGATCCAGGAGGCGAAGCTCAAGCTCGCACGGATCGGGGCGGACTACCTCGTCTTCCGCGGGGGCCGTGCCGTCGTGGGACCGCTCGTCCTGGGCTCGGCCGAGCTGCGGACGCTTCGCTCGAGTGCGCCGACCGCCGTCTACTCGACCGCGAAGCGCGAGCTCACCCAACGAGGGGACGGGTTCCCTCAGGCGCTCGCGCTGGTCGATGGTATCCTCGATCTACGGCTTTCGGCCTAGGGGTTCGCCCACATGCCTTTTTGGACTCGTTACATCGCCCTTTTTGCTGCGCTCGCGCTGGCCGTGGCGGCCGCCGGCTGCGGCGGCGATGACAGCGGAGACGACGCGAGCGATATCGAGGTCCCGGCGAACGCGATCGCGGTCGTCGGCGACAGGGAGATCACCAAGGCGGAGTACGACAGGCTCCTCGCCTCGGCCGAGAAGACCTACGAAGCGCGCGAGCAGGAGTTTCCGGCGGCGGGGACGCCGGAGTTCGCGCAGCTTCGCAACGCGATCGTCCGGAGCCTCGTGGAGCAGGCGCAGTTCGAGATCGCAGCCGAGGAGCTCGACGTCACGGTCACGGACGAGGACGTCGAGAAGCGCCTGGACGAGCTGAAGGAGCAGTTCTTCGAGGGCGACGAGCAGAAGTACAAGGACGAGCTCGAGGCGCAGGGCCTCACCGAGGAGCAGGTCAAGAGCGACCTGCGGACGCGCCTCCTCTCGGAGAAGGTCTTCGAGCAGGTCACGAACGAGGTCGAGGTCACCGACGAGGACGTCCAGGCCTACTACGAGGAGAACCAGGCGCAGTTCGAGACACCCGCCTCGCGCGACATCCGCCACATCGTCGTCAAGTCGAAGGCGCGCGCCGACGAGCTCCGCGCCCAGCTCGAGGGCGGCGCGAACTTCGCGAAGCTCGCGCGCCAGTACTCGACGGACGAGGCCTCCAAGAAGGACGGCGGCAAGTTCACCGCGCAGCAGGGCGCGACCGTCGCGCCGTTCGACAAGGCCGCCTTCGACCTCGAGACCGGCGAGCTCTCCGAGCCGGTCAAGACCCAGTTCGGCTGGCACCTCATCGAAGCCGTCGCAGATGTGGAGGAGGCCTCGACGCAGGAGCTCTCCGCGGTCGAGGAGCAGATCCGCGAGACGCTGCTCGAGGAGAAGAAGAACACCCGGATCAACGAGTGGATCGAGGAGCTGCGGGCGCGCTTCGAGGATCAGACTGGGTACGCCCCCGGCTTCGAGCCACCCCCGCCCGCCGAGACGACAACCGGTGAGGGCGACACGGGCCCGACGCCGGCCGAGACCGAGACCGAGTAGCCCGGGGTGGGCGGCGGCGACGGCCTCGAGCAGGCGCTCGTCGAACTACAGGAGCTAGCGGAGCGGCTGCGGAGCGACTGTCCGTGGGACCGCGCGCAGACGGCGAAGACGATCGTCCCTCACACCGTCGAGGAGGCCTACGAGGTCGCCGACGCCGCGCTCGCCGAGGACGACGCGAAGCTCCTGGACGAGCTCGGGGACCTGCTCTTCCAGACGGTGTTCCTCGCGCTCCTGCTGGAGGAGCGCGGGTCAGGCGACCTGGCCGAGGTGGCCCGCGGCATCCGGGCGAAGCTGATCCGCCGCCATCCGCACGTCTTCGGCGATGCCGAGCTCGAGACGCCGGCCGCCGTCAAGGGGCGCTGGGAGGAGTTGAAGCGCGAGCAGGAGGAGCGCGAGGGGATCTTCCACGACGTCCCCGAGCAGCTGCCGGCGCTCCTGCACGCGCGCAAGGTCCAGAAGCGCGCGGCGTCCGCCGGCTTCGACTACCCGGAGCTCGCGGGCGCGCTCGGCGACCTCGACGATGAGCTGGCCGAGCTGCGCGAGGCGATCGCAGCCGCGCCGGAGCGTGCCGCCGAGACGGAGCCTGACGCGCACGTGTTCGACGAGCTCGGCGACGTCCTCTTCGCCGCCGTGAACGTCTCGCGGCGGCTCGACGTCGACCCCGAGCTTGCCCTGCGGGCCGCAAGCCGCCGCTTCGTCGGGCGCGTCGAGCGCGCCGCCCAGCTTGCAGGCGAGGAGGGCAGGGTGTGGGAGTCGCTCCCGCTCGAGGAGCAGGATCGATACTTCGACCGGGCAAAGGAGGGCATTCCGTGAAGGTGACCAGCGTGCACGCGCGGCAGGTCCTCGACTCGCGGGGCAACCCGACGGTCGAGGCGGAGGTCGAGCTCGACTCGGGGGCGCTCGGCCGGGCGGCCGTGCCCTCCGGCGCCTCGACGGGGCAGTTCGAGGCGGCCGAGCTCCGCGACGGCGACGCGGCGGTCTATCTCGGCAAGGGAGTCCTCAAGGCGGTCGAGAACGTCGAGCGCGAGATCGGCCCCGCGCTCGCGGGAGCGGACGCCGGCGACCAGGGTGCGGTCGACCGCCTCCTGCTCGAGCTCGACGGCACGCCCAACAAGTCGCGGCTGGGAGCGAACGCCGTGCTCGGCGTCTCGCTGGCCGTCGCGAAGGCCGCTGCGGCCGAGGCGGGAGTTCCCTTCTACCGCTGGGTCGGCGGGGAGGAGGCGCACGTCCTCCCCGTGCCGCTCATGAACGTCGTCAACGGCGGAGCGCACGCCCAGAACTCGCTCGACCTCCAGGAGTTCATGGTCGTGCCCGCCGGCGCAGCGTCCTTCTCCGAGGCGCTGAGGGTCGGCGCCGAGACCTTCCATCGCCTCAAGGAGCTCCTGCACGAGCGCGGGCTCGCCACGGGCGTCGGCGACGAGGGCGGCTTCGCCCCGGACCTCGGCTCGAGCGAGGAGGCGATTGCGGCCGTCCTCGAGGCCGCCGACCGGGCCGGCCATGCCGACCGCGTCGCCATCGCCCTCGACCCGGCGACGACGGAGCTCTACGAAGGAGGCCGGTACCGGATGCCCGGCGAAGGCCGGGACCTCGACGCGGACGGCATGATCGGCCTCTGGGAGGACCTCTGCTGCGCGCTTTCCGATCGTGTCCATCGAGGACGGGCTGGCCGAGGACGACTGGGCGGGCTGGCGCCGGCTCACCGAGCGGCTCGGCGACCGCGTGCAGCTCGTCGGCGACGACCTCTTCGTCACGAACGTCGAGCGTCTCGGCAGGGGCATCGAGGAGCAGGTCGCGAACGCCATCCTCGTCAAGGTCAACCAGATCGGGACGCTGACGGAAACGCTCGAGGCGATCGAGCTCGCCCGGGCGAACGGATACGCGTCGGTCATGTCGCACCGCTCGGGCGAGACGGAGGACACGACGATCGCCGACCTCGCAGTCGCCACCGGCGTCGGCCAGATCAAGACGGGCGCGCCGTCGAGAAGCGACCGGGTCGCGAAGTACAACCAGCTCCTCCGCATCGAGGAGCAGCTCGGCGCGAGCGCCGAGTACCCGGGCTGGGCGGCGTTCCCGCGCGCCGGCCGCTAGGCGTGAGCCGGGCGCCGGCGCTTGACACACACTCGACGCGACTCCGCGCGCCACGCGTGCGCTTTTTCGCCGTAGTGTCGAAAATCGGGGGGCCCCCGAGGATGTGAATCGAGGCGCGGGAGCGGCAGGCGGGCGCGCTAACGTGCCTGCTGTGACGGACGGGCATCGCAGCACCAAGATCGTCTGCACGATCGGGCCGGCGACGTCGTCCGCGGCGGCCGTCGACCGGCTCGTCGCGGCGGGCATGGACGCCGCCCGGCTCAACTTCTCGCACGGGACGCACGACGAGCACGGCGAGCGGGCGCAGATCATCCGCGACGCGCAGGAGCGCGCCGGCCGGCCGCTCGCGCTGATCGCCGACCTCCAGGGGCCGAAGCTGCGGGTCGGCGACCTCGAGAGCCCGCGGATCCTCGTCGAGGGCGACTCGGTCATCCTCAGCGGAGGCGAGAACGGCGCGACCGGCGACCTGCCTGTGCTTCCGGCCGTGCTCACGCAGGTGCTCCAGCCCGGGCACGAGGTCCTCATCGACGACGGGCTCGTGCGCCTGCGCGTCGAGGAGGTCGACGGGGTCCGCGTCCGCACCACGGTGGTCGTCGGCGGCGCCGTGGGCGCGCACAAGGGAGTCAACGTCCCCGGCGTGCCCATCCCGGTCCCCTCGGTGACCGAGAAGGACCTGCACGACCTCGAGTTCGCCCTCACGCTCGGCATCGACTACGTCGCCCTCTCCTTCGTCCGCTCGGCCGAGGACTGCCGGGGCCTGCGGGAGCTCCTGAACGCCGCGGATGCGAAGGCGCTCGTGATCGCGAAGATCGAGAAGGCCGAGGCACTGGAGGAGCTCGACGCGATCATCAGCGCATCCGACGCCGTGATGGTCGCCCGCGGCGACCTCGGCGTCGAGATCGGGCCGGCTGCCGTCCCCCTCGTCCAGAAGCGCGTGATCCTCTCCGCTCTCGAGCACGGCAAGCCGGCGATCACCGCAACCCAGATGCTCGAGTCGATGATCACCCGGCCCGAGCCGACGAGGGCGGAGGCGAGCGACGTGGCCAACGCGATCCTCGACGGGACCTCGGCGGTCATGCTCTCCGGGGAGACGGCCGTCGGCCAGTACCCGTTCGAGAGCGTCGCGTTCATGGACCGGATGGCGAGGGTCGTGGAGCCGAGCGTCAGCTACCGGCACGAGCTCGCGCAGGCCGCCGACCAGCCGTTTCCGACCGTCGGCGAGGCGATGTCCAACGCCGCCTGCGACATCGCGGAGGTGCTCGGCGCCGCGGCCATCCTCGTGCCCACGTACTCGGGGCGCACCGCCTCGGCCGTGGCCCGCCACCGGCCACGCCGGCCGATCATCGCCGTGACGCACAAACGCCAGGCCGTGCAGCAGCTCGCGCTCGAGTGGGGCGTGGTCTCTTCGGAGATCGAGGAGGCGAAGAACGTCGACGACCTCTGGGCCCGTGCGCTCGAGGCCGCGCGCGAGACCGGGCTCGTGAACCCCGGCGACCGCATCGTCATCACCGCAGGCACCGCGGTGAACGTGCCGGGCACCACGAACGTCATCAAGGTCGAGACGGCCTGAGCCGGGAGCGGGCCGTGTCCGTCCGACGCGGCTCGTACGCTTCTTCGTGCCGCGGGAAGGAGGCTATGGGCTGCGGTCGAAGTTCGCATGCCCATGGCAGCCCGGGGTCGCCGTCGCGCATCCAAACGTCCGTCGAAGTCCGCACTCGCGCTTCGGTGGATCGGCATTGCCATCCTTCTGGTCGTCGCCGTCGGCTACGTCCAGCCGCTACGGGCCTACCGCGAGGCCGAGGAGGATGTCGCCGCGCGCCGCGCCCAGGTCGAGCGCCTCGAGCAGCGCAACACCCGGCTCGAGGAGAATCTCGAGGAGGCCGGGACGAACGAGTTCATCGAGCGCTCGGCCAGACGGCTCGGTCTCGTCAAGCCGGGCGAGCGCCTCTTCCACGTCGATGTGAGTCAGTGGACGCGCGACCGGCAGGGCGGCGCCGGGCCGCGGATACCATGATCGGATGGACGACGGGAGGGTGGTCTCCTGGCAGCTCGGACGTCCCGCCAGGCCGTTTCGGCGGGTGGCTGTCCGCTGTCCGCACGGCTTTCCCGCGGTTACGGAACAGGCGCCGTTCGACGACGACGGCCGACCGTTCCCGACGACGTACTACCTGACCTGTCCCTGGCTCGTTGCCGCGATCGCGCGGCTCGAGGCGGCCGGCGGCGTCGAGCGCTGGTCGCAGGAGGCGGCCTCCGACCCGGCCCTACGGGCGAGCCTCGAGCGTGCGGATCGCGAGCAGCGCGACCTGCGGCCGGAGCTCGACGTGGGCATCGGCGGCACGCGCGAGCCGGGGAAGCTCAAGTGCCTCCACGCGCACGCCGCCTTCGCCCTCGCGCGGCCGGGCTACGACCTCGGGGAGGCCGTCGTGGCCGAGGCCGGCGAGACGTGGTGTCCGGACGCCCGCTGCGGCGCGGCCGCGAACGGGAGCGGGTCGGCGTGATGCTCCAGGCTGCCCGCCACCAGTGGGACGACGGCCTTCGCCGCCTCGACGCCGAAGGCGAGGACACAGCCCGCTCGCGCCATCTCTGGATCCTGATCGACGAGGTGGTCGCCGAGCTCCGCCGCCGCGTGGGTCAGACCTTCACGCTCGCGGATCTCGCCGGCGTGTACGCGGGCTCGGAGGACTGGGTGCGCGACGTCGTCGTTCGGTCGACGCCGCCCCGCGCGCGGGCCGGAGTTCGGGACTCCGCGCTCGTGCAGGATGCGGCGTTTGCACACTACGCGCGCGGCGCGAGCGACTACCGGCCCTGAATCGATGGCCGTCGAATCCCCAAGAGCGCGGGCTCGGGAGCGCGAACGCGCGCGGCGCTCGTCCACGGGACGGCGCGTCGTGAGCTGGATCGTCCGCCTGGCGGTCCTCGCCGTCGTCTTCCTTGCCGGGCTCGCGATCGGGCGGGCCGTCGAGCAGGCTCCCGAGCCTGGTGGCACGCAAACGATCGTCCGCACGATCGAGCCCCTGACCGTCGAGCCGAGAGAGCGGACGGTCACCGTCACCACCGGCGGGGGCTAGACGGGCGTACAGTATTTCGCGGCCGGGCGGGAAGAAAGGTCAAGATTTGGTAGTTTTTTTAGTTGCGGCCAATGCCAGGCAACGGACAGCGGGAGTCCGGCGGCGCGCGGCAGCCGGCGGATGTCGGCCGGGAGTGGCTTACCCTCGGCCAAGCCGCCGCCTTTCTCGGGGCGGCGCAGTCCACCGTGCGCAAGTGGGCTGACCGAAAGCTTCTGCCGGCGTTCTACACCCCGGGCGGCCACCGTCGCTTCCGCCGTTCGGACCTGGAGGCGTTTCTCGCCGCACCGCGCACTGACGCCTCTGCCAGGCAAACCAGCGGGCTGCGCGTGCTCGTCGTCGACGACGACCCGGGCCTCCGCGACTTCATCCGCGCCAACCTGGAGGCGGACGGTTACACCGTGCGGGAGGCGGCCAGCGCGGACGAAGGCCTCGCGGCGCTCGACGCCGAGCCGCCGGACCTGATCCTGCTCGACGTGCAGATGCCGAGGATGGACGGCTGGGAGATGCTCCGGCGCGTCCAGGAGCGCCACGGCGTCGACACGATCCCGGTGATCATGTACAGCGGGAAGCTCGACCAGGCCGGCGAGGCGAAGTCGCGCGGCGCCCAGGCGTTCATCGGCAAGCCGCTCGACCCCAGCCGCCTCCTGGCGGCGACGAAGCAGCTGCTACGGTCGTAGCCCTGGGAGGGCTGGACAGCGACCTCTTCACCTGGGTCGTCGAGCACCGCGCGGCACCGTTCGACTGGCTCTTCGTCGGCCTGTCGGCGGCGACGTACGCCGCCCTGCTGTGGATCGTTCTGGCGGCGCTGCTCGCCTTGGTCGCCGGCAAGCCGCCCCTCCTGACGAGCCTCGTCACGGCTGCGACCGTCTGGACGGCGGACCTGCTCGCCGCGCTCCTCAAGACGGCCTTCGACCGGCAGCGGCCGTACGAGGTCCTCCCCGAGGCCGATCCGCTCCTGCGGTGGGACCTCAGCAGCTCGATGCCGTCAGGGCATGCTGCGGCGAGCGCAGCCGGCGCGGTGATCCTCGCCTACCTTCTCGGCGGACGCTGGGCCTGGGCGCTCGGCCTCCTTGCCGCGGCCGTTGCCTTCGGCCGCGTCTACGTCGGCGTTCACTACCCGTTCGACGTCGCGGCAGGCGCCGCCCTGGGAGTCGTCGTCGGCCTGGTCGCGGTCGTGCTCGTCAGGCGTCTTCAGCCGACTTCAGGAGCCCCGCGACGATCAGTAGAAGCGAGGCCAGAAGGCTGAGCCACAGGCCGATTCCGCGGCCCACCGCCGGCTGGAACTTCTCGGGGATGTCGATCAGCCGGATGAGGACGAGAATCGTGCTGGCGAGACCGAGGCCGGCGACCACCATGCCGTCCGGGATGCTCGGCGGGAGCTCGACGCCGAACGCGCGGAGCCCGAGGAGCAGCAGCACCGCGAGCCCGATGGCAAAGACGAGCTTGCCGATCGCGCCGGTGTTCCAGCCGAGAACCGACAGCCCACCGCGCAGGTCGACCGACACGGAGTACCAGCCCATGAACGCTCCCAGCGTAAGGACGAGGCCACCCAGCCAGGCCAGGAGCTCGCCCGTCCGCCAGAGCCCCGCAGCCTGAGGCCCGGGCCCGGCCGTGAGCCGGACTCCTCCCGTCGCTCCCGGCACGTCCTCCATGCCGCGCTACAGCCCGAAGAGCGACCCGATCTTTTCCCAGATCGAGAGGCCGAGGAAGAGCGTCAGGAAGATCAGGACGCCGATGAGGAAGAGGAAGCGCAGGCCGGCGAGCCGCTGCTCGTGCCGGTGGTCGATGCGAGCCCGTCGCTTGGCGCGCTCCTTGCGGAGCCGGCGCCGAACGGCGTGTGGGTCGACGGGGGGCGGATCCTCGAGTGGAAGCTCCTCCCAGTCGACTCGGCGCGGTGCAGGTGCTGCCATGGCACGCGATTGTTGCCGTTCGGGACGGATGCTGCAACCGGAGCCGACCTTCCGCCGACCCTCGTGACGGGGCGATAATGACGATATGGAGCGGGTTTCCGCAGCATCGAGCCAGGCCGACCCCGCAACCAGCGAGGCGGCCGGCCACGCGCTCACCGCCTTCGCGGCCGCCGCGCTCGAGCTCGTTCGCGGCGAGTCGGCCGACGCCGGGCTTCGCGCTCTCGCGCGGGCCGTCGCGCTCGGCACCGGCGCCGACCTCGTCGTCGCGCGGGTCGCTGCCGACGGGAACGGGCTCGTCGCCCGCGCCGTCCACTCGGAGTCGGCAGCCCTCGTGGCCGAGCTCGAGGGCACCCGGATGCCCCTTGCGGACGCCGGGACCGAGGAGCTCGACCTCGACGACGCGCCCGGAGACCCGTCGGCCCCCGCCGCCGTGCGGCGCGCCGCCGCGCGGGCCGGCGCGCCCATCGTCCGGGTCGTCCCCGTCACGTCCGAGGGCGAGGTCGTCGCCGCGCTCGAGCTCTACCGGTCGGGCTTGCCCTTCGGGCCGGACGAGCAGGCGCTCGCGCGGGCGGCGGCGGCCCACCTGACGCTCGCGTTGCGGCTCGACCAGAGCGCGAACGGGCGTCCGGACCTGACGCTCGCCCAGCTCGAGCTCCTGGGCGAGGCTCTCGCCGCCGGCGCCGACGAGGCCGAGGCGGCCGAGCAGATCGTGCGCGTGGCCGGGGAGGCAGCCGAGTCGGCGGGTGCGCTGCTCTGGCGGATCGAGCCGGAATCCGCCCCGACCTTCCTCGCAGCAGACGGGTTCGGCGGGCGCACCCCCGACCTGACCGAGCTCCCCGAGGTGGTGCGCCGCGCGGTCGACGAGGGCGAGTCCGTCCCACAGGAAGTCGGACCATGGCTCGTGCACACCGTCCCGCTCGGCGAGCCGCCGGTCGCGGCGCTGCAGCTGGCATTCGAGCCGGGGCAGACCGAGGAGCCCGAGCTCGCACGGCTCGCTCCCTTCGCGGTCGGCGCCGCGCTCGCGCTGCGCCGCAGCCGTCGCGTCAGCCTCATCGCGCTCGCGCTCAAGCGCTCGCAGACGCTCGTCGCGGTCGTCAGCCAGGCGATCGCGCAGCTCTCGCTCACCCACACGCTCGAGACCGCAGTCGACCGAGTGGCCGAGCTCACGTCCAGCGGACACGTCGGGATCTATCTTCAGGAAGGCAGCCGGCTCGTCGACGCGGCCTCGCGCAACCTCGCCGGCGCGCACACCGACCTCGCGGAGCGCCTGCTCGCGCTCGCGCTCGGGCCCTTCCGCAGCCGAGGCTTCCTCTTCATCGAAGACATGAAGGGCGACCCTCGGCTCTCGGGCCTGGACGCTGCACTCGAGGAAAGCAACGTCCGCCGCGCGCTCTTCATCCCGCTGCTCGTGCGGGACGAGGTCATCGGGGCCCTCGGGGTCTTCAAGACGCGGCCTCGCCCGTACCGCGAGGGCGAGGAGGGACTCCTGATCGCGCTCTCCAGCCAGCTTGCGGTCGCCGTGCAGAACGCGCGGCTGCACGAGCGCACCAAGGAGCTCTCGGCGATCCTCGAGCAGACGCTCGACTCCGAGCGCCGCGCGGCTCGACAGCTGCGCGGCCTGTACGAGATCAGCCAATCGTTCACCGAGAGCCTCTCCCTCGACGCGACCCTCGAGGCGGTCGCCCGCACGATGGTCGGCCTTCTCGATGCCGACGTCGCCGTCATCCGGATGCCCGACCCGAGGACGGGCGGGCTCACGGCGCGCGCCGTCCACGTTGCCAACCCGCGGCTGGCCGACGTCGTCGAGGGCCTCGCCGCACACCCGCAGCCCCTCTCGGCGCCGCTCGCCCGCGAGCTCCTGGAGGCGAAGCGCGCGGTCGTGCTGCGGCCCGGGATGTTCTCTCCCGAGGACGTCCACCGGGTGCTCGAGCCGTTCCTCCGCCGGGGCGCGTCCGCGGCCGTGCTCCCGCTCGCGACGCCCGGCGAGGTGCTCGGCACGCTCACGATCGTCTCGTTCGACCCCGCGCGACCGCTCGAGTCCGACGACATCGACGTCGCGCTCGCCGTCGGCGCGCAAGCGGCGCTCGCGATCGACAATGCGCGCCTCTACCAGCAGCAGAAGGACTTCGCAGAGACGATGCAGCGGTCGCTCCTGCCGCGGGAGCTCCCGCGGGTGAGGGGGCTGGACGTCGGCCACGTCTACCAGTCGGCGGCGCGCGTCGACGTCGGCGGCGACCTCTACGACTTCGTCCAGCTCGAGGACGGGCGGCTCGCCGTCGCCGTGGGTGACGTGCTCGGCAAGGGCATCTCGGCCGCTGCGGACATGGCCATGACGAAGTTCAGCTTCCGCGTCCTGGCGCGCGGGGACGCCGAGCCGTCGGCGGTGCTCGCGAGCGCCAACGACGTGGTCTACGAGGAGATCGAGCCCGGGAAGTTCGTCACCCTGCTCTACGCGGTGATCGACCCAATCGCCCGCGAGCTCGCCTGCGGCAGCGCCGGGCACCCGCCGGCGAGGATCGTCGGGCCGTCCGGGCGCGTGAGGACTCTCGGCGTCTCCGGCCTCCCGCTCGGGATCGAACCCGACCAGGAGTACCCGTCGGAGCGCGTCGAGCTCGAGCCCGGGTCGGTGGTCGTCCTCTACACGGACGGCGTGCTCGAGGCGCGGCGCGACGGCGAGCTCTACGGGGAGGAGCGCCTCGACCGCCTGCTGGCCGAGCGCCACGACCTCCCGGCCCAGGAGCTTGCCTCGGCGATCCTCGAGGACTGCCGCCGGTACTCGGGCGGCGATCTCTCGGACGACTGCGCCATCGTCTGTCTCAAGCTGGCACGCTGACTTCGTGACCCCCGGCTCGGACGTCGCCGTCGCCCCGGCCGCCCCTGCCGCGGCGGTCGGCCGGGCGCGGCTGTCGGTCGTCGTCTTCACGGCAGGCATCGCCACGCTCGCCACCGAGATCGCGGCCTCGCGCCTCCTCGCGCCCTACTTCGGCAGCTCGACGATCGTCTGGGCGAACATCATCGGGCTGATCCTCCTGTACCTCTCCGTCGGGTACTGGCTGGGCGGGCGGGTGGCCGACCGCCGGCCGGAAGCCCGGCTTCTCGGCTGGATCATCCTCGTCGCGGCACTCGCGGTCGCGGCGACCCCGTTCATCGCGCGCCCGATCCTCGACCTCGCGGTCGAGGGGCTGGATGCCGTCTCGGTGGGCGCCGTCGTCGGGTCGTTCTTCGCCGCGCTCGCGCTCTTCGCCGTCCCGATCACGCTGCTCGGCATGGTCGCGCCCTTCGCCATCCGGCTCGCGCTCGGGGACGTGAGCGAGGCGGGGAGGGTCGCGGGGCAGCTCTATGCGATCTCGACGATCGGGAGCATCGTCGGGACGTTCCTGTCGGCGATCGTGACGATCCCGCTCGCCGGCACCCAGCGCACGATGCTCGGCTCGGCCGCACTGCTCGTCCTGGCGTCGGCACTCCTCCTGGGGTTGCGCTGGCAGCTCCTGACGCTCGGCGTCGCGGCCCTCCTGCTCGTCCCGGCGGGGACGATCAAGGCGACCTCGGGGCTTCTCTACGAGACGGAGTCGTCCTACCAGTACATCCAGATCGTCGAGCGCAGCGACGGGTCCCGCGCGCTCAAGCTCAACGAGGGCGTCGCCGTGCACTCGGTCTGGCACCGGGACTCGGTGCTCACCGGGGGCGTCTGGGACACGTTCCTGCTCGTCCCGCCGCTGCTCGACCGCCCCGTGGAGCGCATGCTCGTGATCGGGAACGCGGGCGGGACGATCGCCCGGGCATTCGGCGAGCTCTATCCGGACGTCGAGATCGACGGCGTCGAGATCGACCCGGAGGTGAGCGACGCCGCCCGGCGGTTCATGGGGCTCGACGACAACCCGCGCCTGAACGTGATCACAGCGGACGGCCGGCCGTACCTCGAGCTCACGGACGAGTCGTACGACATCATCGTCGCGGACGCCTACCACCAGCCCTACATCCCGTTCTACCTCGCCACGCGGGAGTTCTTCGAGGCGGCGCGGGAGCATCTGCGGCCGGGCGGTGTCATCGCTCTCAACGTCGCCGGTGTCCCCGGCGACGAGCGGCTCTCCGAGGCGATCGGGAGCACGCTCCTCGCCGCGTTCCCCCAGGCCTGGCGCTGGGAGCCGCTCCGCTTCAACGAGCTCATGCTGGGCTTCACGACGCCGGTCGGCCGCGACGAGCTCGTCGAGCGCGTCGAGGGCGCCCCCGAGGCCGTCGACCCGCTCGTCCCGCTCTTCCAGGGCGGCCTCGAGCCGGTCGACGCGACCGAGAGGCCGCTCACGGACGACCGCGCCCCCGTCGAGTGGCTCACCGACCGCATGATCATCGACTTCGTCTCCCGCGGCGGCGAGCTGGACGAGGACTATTTGCCGACGCGTCCGTAGCCCGTCGAGGCGAGCGCGCCGAGGATCACGCCCGCGGCGAGGAGCTGCGTGGACGTGGTGAGACCCCCGCTCTTGTGCCAGCCGCGCACCCGGTGGCTGGGGAAGAGCTTGCGGCCGCCCGGCCGCGGCAGGGAGAGGACGTGCTCCACGTCGGGGACGGACGCCCCGATCGCGCCGACGACGGCGGGGGAGGTCGGCCCGCGGGTCGCGGCCAGGAGGAGCAGCCCGGCGACCCCGCTCGCGATCTCGAACCGGCGGGAGGAGACGTCCCAGTGCGGCACGGCGTCGCCTGCCGCGTGGGCGGCGAGTCCGAGGACCAGCGCCCGCCGGCGGTTGCCCGCGAGCACGCCGACCAGGCCTCCGGAAGCCACGTGGAGGGAGACGATCATCGCTTGCGAAGTTGGATGTCCATGGTGCGAAGGATTGCAGCCGTCGGCTCGTCTAAGATCGCATGACGATGCATCGCGCGCTTCTCGCCCTCACTCTGGTCATCGCCGCCCTCGTCGTGAGCGCCCCGGCAGGCGCCCAGACGCCTCCGGTCATCGCGACCGGCGTGACGATCGCCGGCAACGACGTCGGCGGCCTCACGCAGGCGCAGGCAACCGACGAGATCCAGACGTTCTTCGACCGCCGGATCATGGTGCACCTCGGCGCCCGCACGGTCGGCCTGCGTCCCGAGGCAATCCGTGCCCGTGGCCGCGTCTTTCTGGCCGTCCGCGACGCTCTGGCGGCCGCGCCCGGCACGGCGATCCCGCTCCAGGTGATCGTCAACGAGAACGCGATTCGCATCTGGGTCAACACCCGGGCGAAGTTCTTCCGCCGTGCGCCGGTCTCGACGCGCGCGGTCCTCTCCGGGCTGACGCCGCACCTGACGAAGCCAAGGAACGGGCGCGAGCTCATGACCTATTACGGCCGCCGGAAGATCGTGGCCGCGCTGCGCAGCCAGGACCGCGACGTGACGATGCCCTGGCGGGCGCTCAAGCCCACGCGGACGCCGTCGAACCACGGGCCGGTCGTCGTCATCCAGCGCGGGTCGAAGCGCCTCGTGCTCTACCGTGGCACCAGGGCGGGAGCGATGAGCGCTGTCGCCTCGTTCGGGATCGCCACTGGGATGGCCGCCTATCCGACGCCCACCGGCAACTTCCGCATCGCCACCAAGCAGCGGAACCCGTGGTGGTATCCGCCGGCCGCCGACTGGGCGAAGGGTGCCAAGCCCGTTCCGCCCGGGCCCGGCAACCCGCTCGGCACCCGCTGGATGGGCCTGAACGTGGGCGCGGTCGGGATCCACGGAACGCCCGACGCCGCGTCGATCGGCTATTCGGCCTCCCACGGCTGCATCCGCATGCGGATCTCGGACGCCGAGTGGCTCTTCGAGCGCGTGCGGGTCGGCACGCCGGTCTTCATTCGCTCGGCCTAGGCCCTTCCGGCACCCCGGTAGACTGGAGCGCGGCCCATGGCACGCCGCGTGAAGCTCATCCTGCAGGCGGCGGCCGTCCTCGTGATCGCGCTTCTCGTCGCGCTCCTCGGCTGGAAGGTGGCCGAGCAGGAGGAGGGTCGCGGCCTCTCCGCCGCGCTCGAGCGCGGCGAGCGCCCGCACCCGCCGACGTTGACCTTCGAGACGCTCGAGGGCGACGAGACGATCAGCCTCGCCGACTATCGCGGCAAGGCGGTGGTGCTCAACTTCTGGGCTTCGTGGTGCCAGCCGTGCAAGAAGGAGGCGCCGCTCTTGCAGGAGACCTGGGAGCGCTACCGTGACGAGGGCCTGGTCGTGCTCGGCATCGACGCGCAGGACTTTCGCGAGGATGCCCGCAGGTTCGTCGAACGCTACGAGCTGACGTACCCGATCGCCTACGACGGGAACGGCAAGAGCCTCGGCCGCTTCGGGAACACCGGCTTCCCCGAGACGTGGTTCGTCGGGCGCGACGGCCGACTGGTCGGCGAGCACATCATCGGCGAGTTCGACGCCGAGCAGCTGGAGGAGAACGTGCGAGAAGCCCTCGAGACGGCGGCCAGATGAGCCGGGCGCTCCTCGCCGTAGCGCTCCTGGCGCTTTCGCTCGCCGCCGCGGCAGGCGCGAGCGAGCAGAAGCCGACGCTGGCCGAGCTCGAGCGCGAGCTGATCTGCCCGACGTGCCAGACGACCCTGGAGCTCTCGAACGCGCCGGTCGCCGAGCGCATGCGCGCCTTCATCAGGCAGCGGATCGCCGCCGGGGACACGAAGTCGGAGATCAAGGCCGCGCTCGTGGAGCAGTTCGGCGAGAGCGTGCTCGCGGCGCCGCCCAAGAAGGGCTTCAACCTGCTCGCGTGGGTTCTGCCCCTGGCGGGGGCCGCGCTCGCGCTCGGACTGCTTGCGTTCGCCCTCGTCCGGTGGAGCCGCGTGCGCCCGGAGGCGGCCGAGCCGCCGTCCGCGTCCGCGAACGGCGGCCCTCCGCTCGACCCGGAGCTCGAGCGCCGGCTCGACGAGGAACTGGCCCGCTACGACGGCTGAGAGGGCGCGGTGGAGGCCAAGATCCCGCTCGCCTTCGTTGCCGGTCTCGTCTCCTTCGCGACCCCGTGCGTGCTGCCGCTGGTCCCCGGCTACCTCGCGGTCGTCTCGGGGCAGGAAGCGGGTGTGGGGGGCCGGCGCGTCGTGCTGGCGAGCCTGCCCTTCGTGGCCGGCTTCACGGCGGTCTTCGTCGCGCTGGGCGCCGCCGTCGCCGCGGCCGGGAGCCTCTTCCTCGACAACCGCGAGCTCTTTCTCGCCGTCGCGGGGCTGCTCGTGGTCGTGCTCGGCTTCGCGATGATGGGCCTGCTCCCGCTGCCGTACCTCGACCGCCTCGCGGCGCCGGGCCTCGTCCAGAGCGCGAGCAATACGGGCTCCGCGGCGCTGCTCGGGGCCGCATTCGGCCTCTGCGCCGCGCCCTGCATCGGGCCCGTGCTCGGCGGGATCCTCGCGCTCGCGGGCGAGGGGCAGACGATCGCGGAGGGCACGATCCTCCTGCTCATCTACTCGGCGGGCCTCGCGCTGCCGTTCCTCGCCGTCGGCGTGGGCTTCGGGCGCGCCATGGGCGCGTCCCGCTGGCTGCGAGACCGCTACCAGGTCATGCGTGTCGTCGGCGGGGCGCTCCTCGTCGCCCTCGGCCTGCTCCTGTTCTTCGACCGCTTCTGGTGGCTGAATGTCGCGGTGAACCGCTTCTTCGAGTTCTTCGGGATCGGCGTGTGAGGATCCGCGACGCCCGGGCCGGCGACGCGCCGGGGCTTGCACGCCTGCTCTCGGAGCTCGGCTACCCCGACGACGAGGAGCGCGTGCTCGCGCGCGCAGAGGCCTTCGGCGGCCATGCGGGGTCATTCCTGCTCGTCGCCGAGGACGAGGGGGAGGAGCTCGCGGGCCTTGCCGCCGCAACGGTCGTCCCGCTGCTCCACGAGGACGGCTCGTGGTGCCGCCTGTCCGCGCTCGTCGTCGCGAGCGGCCACCGCCGTCGCGGAATCGCACGCGCGCTCGTGGCCGAGGCCGAGCGGCGGGCGCTGGAGTCCGGCTGCCGCTACCTCGAGGTGACCACCGGGGAGCGGCCCGGGCGCGACGCCGCACACGCCTTCTACGAGTCGGTCGGGCTGGAGCAGGTCTCGCGCCGCTATCTCAAGAAGCTCTGAGCACGGGCGGGGGCAGGTCGGGGAACCGGCCCCGTGCGGCCTCGACCGACGCCAGCGCCGCGGCAACGTCCAGCCCGCGGTGCACGGGCGCGTAGGGCCCGAGCCGCCTCGTGGCCTTCTCGAGCTGGCGCTCGCAGCCGACCGGGTTCCCGCGACCCGCCTGGTACCAGGCGACGGCGACGTGGACGAGGCCCTGGTAGAAGTCCCGCTCGGCCGGCTCGGCGGCACGCCAGACGTCCTCGAGCACCTCGTGGGCGGCGAAGTACTCGCCGGAGCGGATCAGCTCGAGGCCGCGCTCGAGCTCTGAGATGGGCGGCTCACAGGACGACCTTGACCTCGCCGTCCTCGACGACGGTCTCGAAGGTCTCGAGCTTGAGCGCGCGGTCGAACTCGTTTTCGCCCGTCCTGACGTCGTACTGCCAGCCGTGCCAGGGGCACGAGAGCACGCACCCCTCGAGCTCTCCGTGTCCAAGAGGGCCACCCATGTGCAGGCAATCGCTCTGCGTCGCGTGGAAGGTTCCCTCGACGTTGAAGAGCGCCAGCTCGCGCTCGCCTGCCATGACGACGCGGGCCTCGCCGGGCGGCACCTCCTCGACTCGCGCGACGGTGTGAAGCTGGCCGACCGGCATCGCGCGCAAACCTACCAAAGCCCTTTGAGGGAGCGGTTTCGTGATGGTACATTGCCGCCGTGGCGACGATCCTGCTCGTCGGGGTCGACCTGTTCTTTCGAGGAAAGCTCGACGTGCTCCTCGGCGGGAATCACCGGCTGACTACGACGGAGAGCATCGACCCGCCCGACCTCGTCATCGTCGACGTGGCACGCGTCGAGCCCGACGAAGTGGCCGAGACGTATCCGGAGGTCCCCATCCTCGGATTCACGAACCACACGGACACAGCGGGCCTGCGCGCCGCCCAGGCGGCGGGTCTCGACCGCATCGTGGTTCGCTCGGCGCTGGCCGAGCGCGCACCGCAGCTGGTGGACGAGCTCGTCGCGTAGACTCGGGACCCGTGACGTACATCATCGCGGAGCCCTGTATCGACATCAAAGACAAGTCCTGTGTGGACGTCTGTCCGGTGGACTGCATCCACGAGGCCGACCGCATGCTGGTCATCGATCCGGAGGAGTGCATCGACTGCGGCGCGTGCGAACCGGAGTGCCCGGTCGAGGCGATTTTCCCCGAGGATGCGCTCCCCGAGAAGTGGGAGCCCTTCGTCAAGATCAACTACGCCTACGGCGACGGCATGGACGTCGTCAACCAGCTGGCGCAGACGTACGCGGACGAGAACGACGTCCAGAACCCCCCGCTGGACGAGCGCTAGGAGGCCCTCATGGCAACAGACGTGGACGCCGCTCAGCGGGACGCATTCGCCGAGCGGCTCTTCGGCGCCGCCCTCGGCGCGTACGAGCTGATGACCGTCCACCTCGGCGACCGCCTCGGCTACTACCGGGCGCTCGCCGAGCAGGGTGAGGCAACGCCGACGGAGCTCGCCGCCGCGACCGGCACTGCCGAGCGCTACGCCCGCGAGTGGCTCGAGCAGCAGGCGGTCGCCGGGATCCTCGAGGTCGACAACGTGGGCGCCGATCCCGCCGAGCGACGGTTCAGCCTCCCCGCCGCGCACGCCGAGGTGCTGAGCGACCGCGACTCGCTCGCCCACGTTACGCCGCTCGCGCGGTACGGCGTCGCCTTCGCGCACGTCCTGCCCGCCGTCGAGGAGGCGTTCCGGAGCGGGGGCGGTGTGTCCTGGGAGGACTTCGGCGAGCTCGGCCGCGAGGCCCAGGCCGATGCCAACCGCCCGGTGTTCTCCAACCTCCTGGGCGCGGAGTGGCTGCCGTCGATCGCCGACGTCCACGAGCGGCTCGTCGGCGATCCGCCGGCGCGCGTCGCCGACGTCGCCTGCGGAGCCGGCTGGTCGAGCATCGCCATCGCACGCGCGTACCCGAACGTGACCGTGGACGGGCTCGACCTCGACGCGGCCTCCGTCGAGCTCGCGCGGGGGAACCTCGCCGGCACCGGGATCGAGGACAGGGTCTCGTTCCAGCATCGGGACGCCGGCGACCCCGAGCTGGCCGGCTCCTACCAGCTCGTGACGGTCTTCGAGGCCCTCCATGACATGTCCCGGCCGGTGGACGTGCTGCGTGCGCTGGGCAGCCTCGTGGCGGACGACGGGGCCGTCATCGTCATGGACGAGCGGGTCGCCGACTCGTTCACCGCCCCCGGCGACGAGATCGAGCGGCTCATGTACACGTACAGCATCCTCTGCTGCCTCCCCGTCGGCCTCGCGGACTCGCCCTCGGCCGGCACGGGCACCGTCATGCGGGCCGACACCGTGCGCCGCTACGCGTCCGAGGCCGGCTTCGCGGATGTCGAGGTCCTCCCGATCGAGCACGACTTCTTCCGGCTCTACCGCCTGCGCTAGGCGGGGGTCAGGCGCAGCTCGCGCGGCAGGCGCTTCGGATCGATGCTCCGGACGAAGCGGAGAGGGGGTCTCAACCCTCTCCGAGTGTCTCCCAGACCTCCAGCTTCGAGCGGACCCGCGAGATGACCTCGTCCGTGTACTCCGTCGTGGACGCGTGGCCGCTGAGATCGGCCGTGCGGATGCCCGCAGAGACCGCCTCGAGGCAGGCCTCGCGAATGGCGCGGCCGGCCGTGCGCGCCTCCTCGTCGTCGATGTGGGAGAGAAGCGCCGCCTCCGCGAGGATCATCGCCATCGGGTTGGCGACGTTCTTGCCCTTGAGCGCGGGCGCCGTCCCGTGCGCGGCCTCGGCCATGAGCGCCTTCGGCGTGTAGTCGTCGTTGAAGGCGACCAGGAGCGACTCGGAGCCGGCGATCGAGCCGAAGAGCGGCAGGACGAGGTCGGAGAGGATGTCGCCGTCCCGGTTCAGCGCGGGGATGACCAGCGGCTCGCCCGCCGAGCTGATGAGGAGCGCGAAGGTCGCGTCGATCAGCTGCGGCTCGTACTCGACGTCTGCGTGGCGCTCGGCCGCCGCGTCCATCTCCTCCTTGAGCATGCCCTCGTAGGTGGGGGAGACCGTGTACTTCGGCCCGCCGAAGACCTTGGCCTTCGTGCGCTCGGCGTGCCTGAACGAGAACTCGGCGACGGCGCGGCAGATTCGCCGTTCGATGCGCTCGGTGCGGTAGGCGGCCTCGTTCTCGCCCTCGCCCTCGCGCCACTCCTTGGCGCCGTAGGCGTCGCCGACGGCCATGCGCACGACCGAGATGGGGAAGTGCGCGCCGCCGATCGGCACCACGCCGGGGATGCGCCGGCCGGTGCGGACGATGACGTGGCCGCCGATCTCCTCGCGCAGGATGCGGTTCGGACTGCCCACGTCGCCGGCGCCCTCCGGGGTGACGGTCGCAGCCTTCAGCCCGAGGCCGTGCTCGCGCACGGCGCGCGCAGCCTCGAGGACGACGGCGTTCTGCGTCGCGCGCCTCGAATCGAGCGAGAGGTCGAAGCGCGGCAGGTCGAGCTCGAGCCCCACAACGTCGGGGGCGAGCACGCGCAGGGCGTCCTCGAGGAGCTCCTGCCCGGTGTCGTCGCCCTCGAGCACCACGATCGTCCGCGTCTCCATCGCGGCCTGAGTGTAGAGCGACCGGCCGCAGGGTACGGTCAACAACTGGTAGCCTCGCCCCGCCGTTTTCCGGACCCAGAGGAGAAAGGGGGCTTTCCCGCTGGCCGAAGTCACGTTCGATCGGGTGAGCAAGATTTACCCGGACGGCACTCGAGCCGTCTCCGAGATGTCCCTAGAGATCGAGGACGGCGAGTTCATGGTCCTCGTTGGGCCCTCGGGCTGCGGCAAGACGACGGCTCTCCGCATGGTCGCGGGGCTCGAGGACATCTCCGAGGGTGTGCTGAGGATCGGCGAGCGCGTCGTCAACAACGTCCCGCCCAAGGACCGCGACATCGCAATGGTCTTCCAGAGCTACGCGCTCTACCCGCACCTCACGGTCTACGACAACATCGCATTCAGCCTCAAGCTCCAGGGCGAGAAGAAGGCGGAGATTGCCCGGCGCGTCAATGAGGCCGCCCGGGTCCTCGGGCTCGAATCGTTCCTGAAGCGCAAGCCGCGCGCTCTCTCGGGTGGCCAGCGCCAGCGCGTGGCCATGGGCCGCGCGATCGTGCGCAACCCGCAAGCCTTCCTGATGGACGAGCCGCTCTCCAACCTGGACGCGAAGCTCCGGGTGCAGATGCGCGCCGAGATCAGCCGCCTGCAGACCGACCTGGAGACGACGACGATCTACGTGACGCACGACCAGGTCGAGGCCATGACGATGGGCGACCGCATCGCCGTCATGCGCAGGGGCGAGCTCCAGCAGGTCGGGCAGCCACAGGACCTCTATGACCGGCCGGTCAACCTCTTCGTCGGCGGGTTCATCGGCAGCCCTGCCATGAACATGCTCGAAGGGGAGCTCGCCCGGAGCGACGGCGGTCTGGCCGTGAACGTCGGCGGCCAGCGCTTGGCGCTCGACGAGGCCCTCGGGTCGCGGCCTGCGTTGCGCAACTACGAGGGAAAGGCCGTCATCGTCGGCATCCGGCCCGAGCACGTCGAGGACGCCGCTCTCGTGGAGGCGCCGCCCGACCGGCGGCTGCGCGGCGAGGTCGTGCTCACCGAGGCGCTGGGCTCCGAGATCGTCGCCCACATCGCCATCGAGGCGAAGCCGGCCCTGACCGAGGACGTCCGCGAGCTCGCGCAGGACATCGGCGAGGACATCGACAAGGAGGCCGAGGAGGGGAAGGCGACCCTCGTCGGCCGCGTGAATGCGCGCTCGTCGCTGAACATCGGCGACACGGCCGAGCTCACGGTCGACACGGGCGCCCTGCACTTCTTCGACCCGGAAACGGGAGCCGGGATCTACGACGAAACGAAAGGAGCCAGCTGATGAAGAAACACCGCCTTCATCTCCTAGCGCTGGTGCTCGTGCTCTTCCTCACCGTCTTCGCGGCCGCCTGCGGCGGCGACGACGACGATGAAGGAGGCGGAGACACCGGTGCCGCCGATACGGGCGGGGGCGACGGAGGCGGAGACGTCTCCGGCGAGGTCTCTGTCGTGAGCACCTGGTCCGGTCCCGAGCAGGCCTCCTTCGAGGAGGTCATCGCCGGCTTCAACGAGCAGTACCCGGACGTCAACGTCAGCTACGACTCCGCGGGCGACGCGCTGCCCACGGTGCTCTCCACCGCGGTCGAGGGCGGCAATCCGCCCGACGTCGCCGTCGTGGCCCAGCCGGGCCTGATCCAGGGCTACGTCGAGCGCGGGCGCGCTCCAGCCCATCGAGTTCGCGCAGGAGACGATCGCCGAGAACTTCGGCGAGTCCGTCATCGAGGTCGGCACCTTCGACGAGCAGCTCTACGCGTTGCTCTTCAAGGCGGCCAACAAGTCGACCGTCTGGTACAACGTCCAGGCCTTCGAGGACGCGGGTGTCGAGGCCGCGGACAACTGGGACGACTTCCTCGCGAACGCGGAGACCATCAAGGCCTCCGGCCTACCTGCGTACTCGATCGGAGGCGCCGAGGGCTGGACTCTCACCGACCTGTTCGAGAACATCTATCTCCGCACCGCGGGCGGCGACATGTACGACCAGCTCTCGCGCCACGAGATCCCCTGGACGGACCAGTCCGTCAAGGACGCGCTGACGGAGATGGCCAAGATCGTCGGCGACGCGGACAACATCGCCGGCGGCACCCAGGCCGCGCTGCAGTCCGACTTCCCGACGTCGGTCAGCAACGTCTTCGCCGAGGAGCCGAAGGCGGCGATGGTGCTCGAGGGCGACTTCGTCCCGGGTGTCGTCGAGTCACCGCTCGAGCCGGAGTCGGGCTACAACGTCTTCCCGTTCCCGGCCATCAACGACTCGCCGCCTTCCGTCGTTGGCGGTGGTGACCTCGCGGTCATGTTCAACGACACTCCCGCGGCGCAGGCGTTCATCGAGTACCTGGCGACCCCGGAGGCGGCGGAGATCTGGGCCGGCCGCGGCGGGTTCTCCTCGGCGAACCAGAACCTCGACTCGAGCGTCTACCCGGATCCGATCACGCAGACGACGGCGAGCGCGATTGCCGAGGCCGAGGAGTTCCGCTTCGACATGTCCGACTTGCAGCCGTCCGAGTTCGGCAGCACGGAGGGCCAGGGCCTCTGGAAGATCTTCCAGGACTTCGTGGCGAATCCGGACGACATCGATGGGACGGCCCAGCAGCTCGAGACTGCAGCTGCGGCCGCCTACGGAGAGTAAGAGGCACCAGGAGCCCCGCTCGTGAGCGGTGCCAGCATCACGGCGGAGCCCCCACCACAGGGGGCTCCGCCGGCCGGCCAAGGTCGCGACTGGCGAAGCTACGCGATCGCGGCGGGCTTCCTCGCCCCGACGATCCTCTTCCTCGGGCTCTGGATCGTCTATCCGGCCGTCAACACGTTCAAGCGCAGCTTCTACAGCCGCTCGGGCGACGAGTTCATCTGGTTCGACAACTACGAGCAGATCTTCACCAGCGACGTCCTCTTCACGGCCGTCAAGAACAACGCGATCTGGGTACTCGTCGTCCCGGCGCTCGTCACCGCCATCGGGCTCATCTTTGCCGTCCTGACCGAGCGGGTCGGCTGGTCGGTCGCGTTCAAGACCGCGGTCTTCATGCCGATGGCGATCTCCGCGTTCGCCGCCGGCGTCACCTGGCGGATCATGTACCAGCAGGATCCGGAACAGGGTGCGATCAACGCCGGCATCGCGGCCGTGAAGGATGCGATCAACCCGCCGGGCGTCCTCTCCGACGCTGCGCCATCGACGGATGCGCTGGTGGGTGATGCGGAAGGGGGGATCGAGCTGGCCGAGCCCGTCGAGGCCGGCAGCGTGGCCTCACTCGGGCTCACCCGGATCTCGGGCGACGAGGTGCCCGACGACGCCGTCCAGGCCGTGCTCCCCGAGGCGCTCCAGGGCGGGATCAACGGCGTCGTCTGGAGAGACTTCAAGCCGGGTGGCGGCACGCCCGGCGAGGTGGAGCCCGAGGAGGTCGGTCTCCCCGGCGTGACGGTCGAGCTCACAGACGCCGACGGCGGCGAGGTCGCCTTGACGACAACCGAGGCCGACGGAACGTTCGCCTTCGAGGACGTCGGCGAAGGCCAGTTCGAGGTGGCGATCAGCGCGGAGACGTTTGCGGAGCCGTTCGACGGCGTCTCCTGGCTAGGCCCACGATTGATCACCCCCTCGATCATCATCGCCTACATCTGGATCTGGGCCGGGTTCTCGATGGTCGTGATCGCGGCGGGGCTGGCCGCCATCCCGCGGGACGTCCTGGAGGCCGCGCGCACAGACGGCGCGACCGAGTGGCAGGTCTTCCGCCGGGTGACCGCGCCGCTCCTCATGCCCGTCCTCACGGTCGTGTTCATCACGATGCTGATCAACGTCCTCAAGGTCTTCGACATCGTCATCTCCGTTGCCCCCGGCTCGGTGCAGGACGACGCCAGCGTCCTCGCGCTCGCGATGTGGCGAACGGCGTTCGGAGGCACGAGCAATCTGGGTGTGGGGTCGGCGATCGCGGTCTTCATCTTCGTGCTCGTCATCCCGGTCCTGCTCCTCAACGTCCGCCGCTTCCGGAGGGAGGTCTAGTCGATGGCGACCGTCGAAGCCACCGAGCGCGTGCCGGTCGAGACCCGCGCCTCGAAGGGCCGCTTCGGCCGCTTCCTCGCGAGCACGCCGGTCCACATCCTGCTCGTCATCGTCGGGCTGCTCTGGCTCGTCCCGACGATCGGGCTCTTCCTCACCTCGCTCCTCTCGGCGGAGGACTACCTCGAGGGCGGCTGGTGGCAGATCTTCGCGGAGCCGAGCAAGTTCACGCTCGAGAACTACTCGGCGATCTTCGACAACGAGACGATCATGTCGTCGCTCGTGACGACGATCTGGATCGCGATCGGCGGCACGCTGCTCCCGATCCTCATCGGGGCGCTCGCCGGGTACGCCTTCGCCTGGCTCGAGTTTCCGGGCCGCGACTGGCTCTTCATCGTCGTCATCGCCCTCCTCGTCGTGCCCCTCCAGATGGCGCTCATCCCTATGTTCCGTCTCTACGAGACGTTCCACATCAACGACACGATCTGGGCGCTGATCCTCTTCCACACGGCCTTCGGCCTCCCGTTCGCGATCTTCCTCCTCCGCAACTTCTTCATCGGCATCCCCAAGGACCTGCTCGAAGCGGCGCGCATCGACGGCGCCTCGGAGATCCGCATCTTCGTGCGGCTGATCCTGCCGCTCGGCCTGCCGGCCATCGCTTCCCTCGCCATCTTCCAGTTCCTCTGGACATGGAACGACCTGCTTGTCGCCCTCGTCTTCGGCCGCGACACCCAGCCGCTGACCGTGGCCATCTACCGGCAGCTGGCGCAGTTCGGTGCCAACATCGAGATCATCGCGCCGGCCACCTTCGTCTCCCTCGTGATCCCGCTCGCGGTCTTCTTCGCGTTCCAGCGCTATTTCGTCCAGGGCCTCCTCGCGGGATCCGTCAAGTAGCCGTGACGAGAACGTGCGCAATCGTCGGCGGTGGCCTCGCCGGCCTGTGTGCCCATGCCACCCTCCGGAAAGGGGGGCTCGAACCGGCCGAAATCGCCGTGTTCGGCACGGATCCGGACCCGGCGGCCGTGTGGCGGGTGCGCTCCGCGGCCATCCGCCAGCGGCGGATGCGCTCCGAGAGCGACGGGCACTGCGCGCCGAGCTCGTTCCCCGGGCTCGCCGTCCGCACGGCGATCCGCCGTAGGAGCCCCGCGCCGCTCGTCCAGACGCTCTTCGACAGCTACCACCCGACCGTCGCGGAGTTCCTCGACCACGTCGACGAGCTGCGCACTGCCACCGGCTGGGACGAGAGCTTCCAGGCCGCGCGCGTCGAGCGCCTGCGGGCGGTCGAGGGCGGGTTCGAGGTGGACGGGCACGGCGTCTTCCCGCACGTCCTGCTCGCGCCGGGCCACCCAGGCCTCGCCTGGCCCGAGGGGCTCGAGAGCGACCCCCGCGCGGTGCACGCGTACGAGCCGCACGAGTTCGACGACACCGTGGAGATCGTGGGGGCCGGCATGGCCGCCGCGACCGAGTGGCTGAACGCGCTCGACGCAGGAGCTTCCGTGATCTCCGTGCGCCGGCGCGAGCCCGAGCGGCGCCCGCTCAACCTCCCGCGGGTGCTCTTCAGCCGCCGCGGGCTCGCCGGCTTCCACAAGATGTCACAGGCCGAGCGAGTCTCGGTCCTCGAGCGCTTCGGCGCGCCGTCCTACCCGGCGGGCCGTCGCTGGGACGAGCCCGTCGAGGCCGCGCGCCGAGCAGGCCGGTTCAAGGTCGCCGCGGAGCTGAACGGTGCGCCGCAGGTGGTGTGCGCGACCGGGTTCGAGCGCGGCTTCCGGCACGACCCGCTGCTCGCCCGCCTCGTCGCCGAGCATGCGCTCGAGACCGCGGGCGAGTGGATCGTCCTCACCCCGGACTCGACGGTCGACTCGCTCACGGACGCGACCCGTACGCTGGCTCTGGCGGGCGTGCCCGCGCAATGGGCCTTCCCGGCCGCCGACACGCTCATGGGAGCCAAGTACGCGGCGCGCCGCTTCGCGCGAAAGGTGGCTGCGTGGCATACACGCTGAGAGGCCGCGTCGAGTCCCGGGTCGCAGCGGCGCTCGCACCCCTCCTCGTCGCCTGCGTGCTCGCGCTCGCGCTCGACGCCTGGTGGCCGGTCGAGCTCGCCGGCCTCATGCTGGGGGTCGGTCTCGCGCTCGACGCCGCCTATCACCGGCTCGTCCCTTACCAGCCTGGCTGGGCGGCGGTTCCGCTCGGCCTGCTCGAGCTCGGGCTGGTCATGGGGCTCGCCCGGCTCCTGCAGGTCGAGGCGCCGCTCGCCGGCGCGCTCGGCTTCTTCGTCGGTGCCTGGCTGCTCACGCAGGCCCTCGGCCACGCCGTCTTTCCGCTCGCGCGGCTCTCGTACGGGGAGGACGGCGGCGAGCTCGGCCGTGTGGGGCCTGGTGCGGCCGCGACGGCGCTCGTCGTCCTCGCCGCCGCGGGCGGAGTGGCCTGGGCGACGCAGCCGCCGGTCGTCCACCTGTCCGCGGGCGTGCATCAGGGCCCGCTGGTGCTCGACCACTCACAGCACCTGATCGGCGAGCCCGGAGCCGTCGTCCGCGGAGGGATCATCGTCACGGCCGACGACGTCACGATCCGGAACGTCACGGTGATCGGGGGCGACCATGGAATCCAGGTCGATCTGGCGGAGAACGTCCTCATCGAACGTGTGAGCATCCTCGGTGCGCACCTGGACGGGATCAACGTGCGCCGGAGCGAGGTCACCATCCGCGACTGCTCCGTCTCGATGGTCGGGAACGAGTTCGGCCAGGGAATCGACATCTCGTTCACCGCAGACCTCGAGCCGAGCATGGTCGAGAACTGCCTGCTGACCGGCGGGCAGGAAGGCATCTTCCTCGACTCGGTGCACGCGATGGCCGTCGACAACCACGTGCGCCAGACGACGCTGCGAGGCATCACCGTGACTGAAATGGCCATGGCCACTGTGGATGGGAACACGGTCGAGGACGGCGTCGGGATCGGCATCCTCTGCAGCGACTACTCGATGTGCGATATCCGCGAGAATTCGATCTCGGGCATTCGGCGCGATGACGAATCGTCGGACAGCATGCGCGAAGGCTATGGGATCGTGTCCCATTACTTCGCCCACACCGAGGTAGAGGACAATGACGTTTCCCGAACGCGACACACGATGGGCGCGTTCGCGGACGCCGACATTACCTCCCGGTAGTTCGCGCTCGATTTCTGTATGGTCATTCTCCCCAGCCACCCGAAATAGGGAGGAACACGTGGCCCGAAAGACGATCCTGGTTTGTGACAATTGTAATACCGAAGTCGGAGAGGGTAAGGGCGCCGCACTGCGCATCACCTACACCGACGCGCGCCGGGGCGCGAAGGCCGCCGACCTCTGCGACGACTGCGCGGGCAAGATGCCCGGACGGGCCGCGGCGCGCCGGGGCCGCCGGCCGAAGTCCGCGGTCTAGAGCGTTCTCGAACGCCACTCCGGGGGACGAGGGGGCCTCCGGAGTGGCGGGTAAGATGGGTCGGTGCCGCTCTCGCTGCTGGTTGGCCCGGCGAATGCGGGGAAGGTCGCGCGGCTCCTCGATCGATACCTCGAGAACCTCGAGCGCGAGCCGTTCCTCGTCGTCCCGAACCGGGCGGAGGTCGACCGCGTGGAGCGGGACCTGCTCGCACGCCGTCCGGCGCTGCTCGGCGGGACGATCGGCACGTTCGACGACCTCTTCGACCTGGTCGCGCGCGGCGGTGACCGCCGCCCGCCCGTCGTCACCGACGCGCAGCGGACGCTCGTCCTTCGCCGCGCTCTCGCGGGCGCAAGCCTGAACGGCCTCGGGCCGTCCTCCCGTTTCGCGGGCTTCGGCGAGACCCTGCTGTCCGCGATCTCCGAGCTCGAGTCCGGGCTCGTCGACCCGGACGAGGCGGGCGGAGACCTGGCGCCTCTCTACCGTGCCTACCGCGAGGAGCTCGAGCAGCTCGAGCTCAGCGACCGTGATCTCGAGCGCCGCTATGCCGTCGAGCGGGTCGAGAGCGAGCTGGCCGCGTGGGAGGGCAGGCCCGTGCTCGCGTATGGCTTCGAGGACCTGACCGGCGCGCAGTGGGCCCTCGTCCAGGCGCTCGCCGGCCGCACGGACGTGTCCGTCTCGCTTCCGTACGAGCCCGGGCGTCCCGCCTTCGCCTCGCTCGGCCGGACGGCGGCCGACCTGGGCGGCCTCGCGGACGGGCGGGTGGAGGAGCTCCCTCCCGCGTACGCGGAGATCGCCCATCCGGCGCTCGCCCACCTCGAGCGGTCGCTCTTCAGCGAGGGTGAGAGGCTCGATCCACCGCCGCTCGAGGGCGCCGTGCGCTTCCTCGAGGCGGCAGGGTCGCGCGGGACGCTGGAGCTCGTCGCCGACGAGGTGCTGCGGCTCGTGCGCGACGGCACGGCGCCGGAGGAGATCGCGCTCGTCTGCCCGTCCCTCGACCGCCTCCGCGCGCCGCTCGAGACGGCGCTCTCGACGGCCGGTGTCCCCTTCGCCTTCGAGGGACGTGTGCGCCTCGGCCAGATCCCCTTCGGCCATGCACTCCTCTCAGCGCTTCGCTTCTTGTGGCAGGGCGAAGGGCGACGCGACCTCTTCGGGTTCCTCCGCTCGCCGTACTCGGGCCTGCCGCGCGCGCACGCGGACTACCTGGAGGGCCGCTTGCGCGGCAACGGCGTCCGCACCGACATCGAGGAGCGGACTGTGCGCCTGCGCGGCCAGCCGCTGCCTCAGCTCGACGACGTCCGCGCCGCTCCCTCGCCGACCGAGGCTGTCCGCGTGCTGGCGACGGGCATGCTGCGCGCCGCCCACGGGCTCGAGTCACCGCCCGCGAGCGAGTCTTCCCGGGTCGACCTGCGTGCCCACGAGCAGGTCCTGCGCCTGCTGCGGGAGCTCGAGGGCTGGCGCGACCTTGCGGGCGCGGTCAGCCGTGAGGATGTGCTCGCCGCGCTCGAGCGCGTGCCGGTTCGCCTGGCCGGCGCCGCCGAGCCGGGCCGGGTGGCGGTGATCGACCTCCTCCGCGCTCGCACACGCCGCTTCGAAGCCGTCTTCGTGCTCGGCCTCGAGGAGGGCAGCCTTCCCCGGCGGTCGACGGCCTCGCCGTTCCTCGACGACGACGCACGGCGCGACCTCGACGAGCGGACGCGCGCGCGCCTCGTCCGCCCCGACATCGTCGCGCGCGAGCGGTTCCTCTTCTACGCCGCGTGCACCCGCCCGTCCCGTCGCCTGACGCTCGTCCGCGAGGCGGCGACCGATGACGGCGGCCCGCGCCAGGCGAGCCCGTTCTGGCACGAGGTGCGCGGCCTCTTCGACCCCTCCGACGTGGCGCGCTGGACGCGCAGGCGCGCGCTTTCCGCGCTCACGTGGCCCCTCGAGGATGCACCAACGGAGCGGGAGCGTCTCCGCTCGCTCGCCGCGCTGGCCTCGGACGATACGTCGGGCGCCGAGGCGCTGGCTCTCGCCAACGGCTGGGAGCGCCGCCTCGACCGTGCGCGGAGCGCCTTCGACAGGCCCACCGAGCTCTCGAATCCCGCCGTCCTCGCCGAGCTCGCCGGTCGCACGACCTTCAACGTGACCGAGCTGGAGGCCTTCGCCACCTGCTCGTCGATCTGGTTCGTCGAGCGCGTCGTCTCGCCGCGCTCGATCGACGCCGAGGTCGACGCCAAGCTGCGTGGCTCGATTGCCCACACGACGCTGCACCGCTTCTTCGCAGGGCTGCCCAAGGAGCTGGGCATCGAAGGCGTCGACGCGGCGCGCATCGAGGACGCGGTGCGCTTCCTGCGCCGGTGCTTCGACGAGGCGCTGGACGGCATCCGCCAGGAGCTCTCCGACCTGGAGCGCCGCGAGCTCGAAGGTCAGCTCTGGCGCGACCTCGAGCAGTTCGTTCGCGACGAGGCGGAGACCGAGGCCCCGCTCGTCCCGCGCCGCTTCGAGGTCTCGTTCGGGACCGAGCGCTCGTCGCCCGAGCTTCAGCGCGGCCTCGACCTGGGCGGCTTCGCGCTCTCGGGCAAGATCGACCGCATCGACGTCGACCCCTTCAGCGCCCGCGGGATCGTGTGGGACTACAAGTCGGGCAAGACGGCCTTTTCGGCGGCGAAGATCGACTCGGAGCTGAAGCTCCAGATCCCGCTCTACATGCTCGTCCTCCGCGACCTCGTCGGGATCGAGCCGCTCGGCGGGCTCTACCGGGCGCTCGCCGGCGACCGCGACGCACGCGGGCTCCTGCGGGCCTCGGCCAAGGAGGACGGCATCCCCGGCTTCCAGAAGAACGACTACCGCGACGAGGACGAGTTCTGGGCGCAGATCGACCGGGCGACCGACCACGCCCGTGGCTTTGTCGGCCGCATCCGCGGCGGCGACGTGCGCCACGACCCGCTCGGCGACGCCGGCTGCCCGTCCTGGTGCGATCTCGCGCCCATGTGCCGGGTGAAGAGGCAATGAGCACGGCGGTCGGCGCACCCAACCCCGAGCAGGCCGCGGCGATCGAAGCGCCGGGGCTCGTCTTCGTCTCCGCGGGCGCCGGGACGGGGAAGACGACCGTCCTCGTCGAGCGCTTCGCCAAGGCGGTCTGCGAGCGCGGGCTCGACGTCGACTCGCTCCTGGTCATCACCTACACGGAACGCGCCGCCGGCGAGCTGCGCGACCGCATCCGCGCGCGGCTCGTCGAGGCAGGGCGCGCCGAGCTCGCCCGCGATCTCGACGCCGCCTGGATCTCGACGATCCACGGCTTCTGCTTCCGGCTGCTGAAGGCGCACCCCTTCGCGGCGGGCATCGATCCGCGCTTCCGCGTCCTCGACGAGGCCCAGGCGCGGGTCCTCCAGCGCGAGGCCTTCGAGGCGGCGCTCGCGGAGTTCTGCGCGGACGGCGACCCGGAGCGCCTCGGGCTGCTCGCCACCTATGGAACCCGGGGCCTGCGGCGCATGCTGACCGGCGTGCACGAGACGCTGCGCGCCGCGGGGCGGCCGCTCGTCCTCGAGCTGGGCGAGCGCCCGGGCCTGCCGGAGCGGATCGCGGAGCTCAAGGAGGCGGCCCAGTGCCTCGTGGACGATGCGGACGGGGGCGAGTCCGCGCGGGCGACGGCGGCCCGGGCGCTCGAGCTCCTCTCGGAGCGGACGCTGCCCGAGCGGCTCCTCGACCTCGGCGAGCTGAAGGCGCGCGGCGAGCGCGCGGTCAGCTACGAAGAGGCCCGGCGGGGCGTGGAACAGGCGGCCCTCGACGAGCTCGCCGCCCGCGACCGCGACCTGCTCCAGGAGCTGCTCGACCGCTTCGGCGAGGCCTACCGCGCCGGCAAGGACCGCGAGTCTGCGCTCGACTTCGAGGATCTCCAGCTCGCGGCGCGCGACCTGCTTCGCGACGACGCAGCGGTGCGCGAGCGCGAGAGCTGGCGCTTCCGCTCGATCATGGTCGACGAGTTCCAGGACACGAACCGGCTCCAGTGCGAGATCGTCGACCTGCTGGCGGAGGGGCCCGACGGCAAGGAGCTCTTCTTCGTCGGCGACGAGTTCCAGTCCATCTACCGGTTCCGGCACGCCGACGTCGAGGTCTTCCGCGAGCGCCGCGAGCGCTCCGGCGGTGTGCTCGCCCTCACCCAGAACTACCGCTCACGCCCGGAGGTGCTCGCCGCCGTCAACCACCTGTTCTCGAGCGAGTTCGGGGACGAGTTCCAGCCCCTCGAGGCTGCCGGGCGCTTCCCCGACCCGGTCTTCGGAGCGCCGGTCGAGCTGCTCGTGACCGACAAGTCCACGTACTCGGGGACGCCGATTCACTGGCGCCGCGCCGAGGCTCGGCACATCGCCGCGCGCGTGAAGCAACTCGTGGAGTCGGGCGAGGCGACGGCCGGCGAGATCGTGCTCCTCTTCGCCGCCGGCACCGATGCCGAGCACTACGAGGAGGAGCTGCGCGCCGCGGGTCTGCGCACCTACCGCGCCACGGGGCGCGGGTACTTCGGCCAGCAGCAGGTCGTCGACCTGCTCGCCTACCTGCGCCTCCTGCACAACCGCTACGACGACGAGGCGCTCGTCACCGTGCTCGCCTCGCCGTTCGTCGGTCTCTCGAACGACGCGCTCGTGCTCCTGCGCTCGGCGGCGACGAGGCGCCCGCTCTTCCAGCCCTTCGAGCGCGGGCTCCCGGCCGACCTGTCGGAGCGCGACCGTCATCTCTGCCGCGCCTTCCTGCAGCGCTTCGAGCGGCTCGGCCAGGCGGCGAACGGGCTCTCGCTCGAGCAGCTCTGCGAGCGGATCGTCGCCGACCACGACTACGACCTCGCCGTGCTCGCGCGCTGGGACGGCCGGCGCCGCTACGCGAACATGCGCAAGCTCGCGCGGCTCGCCCGCTCCTACGAGGAGCTGCGCGGCCGCGACATCGAAGGCTTCGTACGGTTCGTCCGCGAGCAGGAGGCCGTCGGTGCGCGCGAGCTGGAAGCGGTTGCCGAGGAGGAGGACGGCGACGCCGTGCGGCTCCTCACCATCCACTCGGCCAAGGGCCTCGAGTTCAAGGTCGTGATCGTCGCCGACGCGGGCCGCGACCGGAACGCGCCCTCCCCGGACGAGATCCTCTGCCTGCCCGACGGGCGCTTCGGCTTCCGCGTCGCAGATCCGGCCACGGGCTCGCGCAGGCCGGCGTTCGAGTACGAGCGCGTGCGCGAAGCCGAGCGCGAGGCCGAGCGCGCGGAGCGGCTGCGCCTCTACTACGTCGCCATGACGCGCGCGATCGACCGCCTGATCGTCTCCGGAGCCATCGATCCGGGGCGCACCGCCGACGCCGGCACGCCGATCGGCTGGGTGCTCTCCCGCCTGGAGGCGCAGGAGCTGGACGCGGCCGGCGACGGGCCGCTCGAGATCGTCCGGGACGGCGCCCGGCTGCTCGTCCGCGTCGACCGCTACTCGGCGCCGGAGCCTTCCACGGTGCCGGTTGCCGCCCCGGCGGTCGCAGACGAAGGCCAGCTCGAGCTCTTCGCCGGCGTGGAGCTCGCGCCTCTGCCGCCGCTTGCCCCGCGGCTCCCCGAGCTGGCCCCGGTGCCCACGCCGCCGCTCCATCGCGTCCGCCGCCTCTCCTACAGCGCGCTCGCGCTCTTCGACCGCTGCTCGTACCGCTACTACGCCGAGCGCATCGCGGGCATGCGGCCCGAGGACGCGCACGGCTCCGTTCCCGGACAGACCGGCCTGGCGGCGACCGAGGTCGGTGACGCCGTCCACCGGCTGCTGGAGACCGTCGAGATGGCCGCGCCGGCGATCCCCGATCTCGACCCCGTCCGCGGCTGGTATCCGGCGGTCACGGACGAGGAGCTCGAGCGAATCGGGAACTTCGTCGCCTCGTACTGCGGCTCGGACCTGGCGCAGCGGATCGCCTCGCTGGAGGGGGCCGCGCCCGAGCGGCCGTTCGCCTTCGAGCACGACGGCGTGCTCCTTCACGGCCGGCTCGACGTCTACTGGAGCGACGGCAGCCGGGCACTCGTCCTCGACTACAAGACGAACTCGCTGGCCGAGGGCACGCCCGAGGAGATCGTGGAGGCCGACTACCGGCTCCAGCGGCTCGTCTACGCGCTCGCCTGCCTGAGGACCGGGGCAGAGGAGGTCGAGGTCGTCTACCACTTCCTCGAGCGGCCGGACGCGGTCGTCTCGACCCGGTTCACGGTCGCCGACACGTCGGCACTCGAGGCCGAGCTCTCGGCGGCGATCGACCGGATCAACGCAGGGGAGTTCCGTCCGACGCCGAGCGAGTTCACGTGCTCGGGCTGCCCGGCGCGCGACCGGGTCTGCGCGGGCCCACGCCTGTTGTCGCCGGAGCCGATGGACGAGTACGCCGAGGCGTACTACTAGCTAGAAGCCCGACTCGCCGATCAAGTCGACTGCCATGACCGACAAGTTGGCCAGGATCAGCGCGAGCCCGAGCCAGAGGAGAACGATCGCCAGGGAAACGATCTCGGCGCGGCTGGCGTCGATCTGCCGAGGCATGACCGAGCTTCCGGGCATCAACGCGACTCCGGCTGCGCCTACTGCGAGGAGGATGGCCACGCTCCCGGCGATCCAGAGCGCCACGTTCCACCAATCAGGCCCGCCGAACAGCGACAACGACCATTGCGGGAGCACGAGCGCAAGCACGGCTAGAGCGAACACCCAGATCGTGCGACGCTCGAACGGATCCCTGCGAGGTCGATCCTGAGCCACGCGCGGAAAATACTCCCAGCGCCGGATGGCACTCTCAGCGCCGCGTAACTACGTCTTGGAGGCCCGCCGCCGGGTCGGGCCGAAGCGCGAGCGCATCCGCGAGATCGTCGAGCGGCTCGCGCGGGCCCACCCGGACGCGACCATCGCGCTCCGCTTCCGCGACCCGGTCGAGCTGCTCGTCTCGGTGATGCTCTCGGCCCAGACGACGGACGTGACGGTGAACCGCGTCACGAAGAAGCTGTTCCGGAAGTACCGCCGGCCCGAGGACTACCTCGCCGTGCCGCTCGAGGAGCTCGAGGCCGACATCCGCCCGACGGGAACGTTCCGCCAGAAGGCCAGGAACCTGCGAGGGACGATGCACATGCTCCTTGAGGAGTACGGGGGAGAGGTGCCCGAGCGGCTGGACGACCTCGTGCGGCTGCCCGGCGTCGGGCGCAAGACGGCGAACGTCGTCGCGGCGGAGCGCGGAGCGGCGCAGGGGATCGTCGTCGACACCCACGTCCGCCGTCTCTCCCAGCGCCTCGGCCTGACGAAGGAGCAGGACCCGGTCAAGATCGAGCGTGACCTGATGCGGATCGTGCCGCGGGCCGACTGGCCGCGCTTCCCGCACCTGCTCATCTGGCACGGCCGCCGCGTCTGCGACGCGCGCCGGCCGCGCTGCGAGGAATGCGTCCTCGCCGACCTCTGCCCGTCGAGCCGAGTCTGACCCGGGGCTCAGCGAGGAGCGACCGCGACGAGGAGGCCGCCGTCCTCGTCGTACGCCGGGAAGAAGTCGGCGCGCACGATCTTCTTGACGCCCGAGCGGGTCTTCAGCGTCAGCTTCTGGTCGAAGCGGCGCACGCCGTACTCGAGCGTGAGGGCCGCCGGCGTCGGCCCGTTGCCCTCGGGCTCGAAGAGCGTCGTCATCACGTCGTGCCCGAGCAGGTCGCGCTCGCGGTAGCCCGTGAGCTCGAAGACGCCCTGGCCGGTGGCGATGATCCGGCCCTCGTTGTTGCAGACGAGGAACCCGGTCCCCGGGGCCGGGTAGTAGTCGTCGAGGATCTGGTAGAGGAAGCCGAAGCCGCAGCTCGTGCAGGCGACCGGCCGCCCGGTCAGGCCTTCGATGCCGTCGTCGTCGACCGACCGTCGCCGGCAGTTCGGGCAGATGAAGTACGGCATGGGTGAAAGCTAGCTGCGGGGCGCCGCCAGAGCGTCCAGCAGCCGGCCGCGCTCCGCGGCCAGCCAGCGCTCGGCGTCGAGCGCGGCCATGCAGCCCGACCCGGCCGCGGTCACAGCTTGGCGGTAGACGTCGTCCTGCACGTCGCCCGCGGCGAAGACTCCGGGGATGTTCGTCTCGGTCGTCTTCCCCTTCGTGACGAGGTAGCCGGACTCGGGATCCATGTCGAGCTGGCCCTTGAAGAGCTCGGTCGTCGGATCGTGGCCGATCGCGACGAAGAAGCCCTCGGCGGGGATGTCGGTGGTCTCGTCGGTTTTCACGTTGCGAACGCGGACGCCGGTGACGAGGCCGTCACCCAGCACCTCCTCGACCACTGAGTCGGTGACGAACTCGATCTTCTCGGTCGCCTGCGCGCGGTCGACCATGATCGGCGAGGCCCGGAAGACGTCGCGTCGGTGCACGACGCTGACCTTCGAGGCGAACTTCGCGAGGAAGGTGGCCTCCTCCATCGCCGAGTCGCCGCCGCCCACGACCACCACGTCCTTGTCACGGAAGAACGCCGCGTCGCAGACTGCGCAGTACGAGACCCCTCGGCCCTGGAGCGTGCGCTCGGAGTCGAGCCCGAGCTGTCGCGCGTTCGCGCCTGTGGCGACGATGACCGTCTCCGCGCGGTACTCGTCCTCGCCGACCCAGACGCGGAAGGGCCGCTCCGAGAAGTCGACCTTCGTGACGTCGTCGGTGATGAACTCCGCGCCGAAGCGCTCGGCCTGCTTACGGAATTCCTGCATCATCTCCGGGCCGAGCACGCCGCCGGGATAGCCGGGGTAGTTCTCGACGTCGCTCGTGATCATCAGCTGGCCGCCCCAGTTGACCCCCTCGATGACGAGCGGGGCCATGTTCGCCCGGGCGGAATAGAGGGCGGCGGTATATCCCGCGGCCGCCCCGCCGATCACGATCACCTCGCGTACGTCTGCGCTCACGTCGTTCCTTCCTGTCATTTTTCCGTCTACGTTTCTTAACGTTCGAGCAGGGCTCGCTGTTCCGATTGTGTAGCGTCTGAGCCGCAGGGGAAACCTACAAGGGGCGAGCGATGGCACGAACCGTCACCTGGGACGAGCTGCGCGATCTCGCCGGTTTCCAGGCCGAGCAGGGGGTTGCGATCAGCCTCTATCTCGACCTCGATCCCAGTCTTCTTCACGCGGCCGGGGACGCCCACACGCGCCTGAACTCCCTTCTGGACGAGGCGTCCAAGAATCACGGGTCCGACAAGCGCGAGCTGACGCACCAGCAACGGCTCGCCCTGCGCGACGACTTCGAGCGCATCCGGCGCTACTTCGAGACGGAGTTCGAGCGGGAGGGCGCCCACGGGCTGGCCATCTTCTGCGCCGGGCTCGACAACGTCTGGCGAACGCTCCCGCTCACTGAGGTCGTTCCCGACGACATCCGTGTGCGCGAGAGCCTCTACCTCGCTCCGCTCGTGCCGCTGGTCGGCAGGGGCGAGGGTGCCCTCGTCCTCGTCGTGAGCCGCGAGCAGGGGCGCTTCTACCGGCTCCGCGGCGGACGGCTCGAAGACCTGGCTGACCACACGGAGGAGCAGCCGAGGCGCCACGACCAGGGCGGCTGGGCGCAGGCGCGCCTTCAGCGCCACGCCGACGAGCTCGCCCACGAGCACCTGCGCAGGGTCGCCGACGTGCTCGACCGGGTAGTGCGCCGGCTGCACGGCCCGCGCGTCGTCGTGGTCGCCTCCGAGGAGACGGGCGCCGAGTTCCTCGACCTCGTGGCGCACGACACGCGCGCCGCGATCGCGGGGATCGCGCACGCCGAGGCTCACGCGCAGCCCTCCGAGCTTCTCGAGGTGGCCGTGCCCGTGCTCGAGCGCTGGCGCGCCGAGCGCGAGCAGGAGCTCGTCGAGCGCTGGGTCGCGGAGCACGGACGCAACGGGCGCGGCGCGGCCGGCTGGGCGGACACGTTGGAGGCCGCCTCCGATGGACGGGTCGAGTTGCTCCTCTTCCGCGAGGGCGCGAACCATCCGGCCAAGCGCTGCCCTGCGTGCGGCCGTCTCTCGCTCGAAGGTGCCAAGTGCCCCCTCGATGGGAACCAGCTCGAGGACTCGGAGGACGGGCTCGACCTCGCGGTCCACCAGACGCTCGCCCACGGCGGGACGATCTGGGCCGTGCGGGGCCGCGACGACCTCGACGCAGTCGCCGGCGTCGGCGCTCTCCTGCGGTTCTAGGACTAGGCCTGGGCGCGGGCCTCGAACGCGTCCGTCTCGTCGTCCGCGCCCGGCGAGCTCTCCGCTGCCGGGAGCTCGAAGAAGAACGTCGAGCCTTCGCCCTCGCGTGAGGCGACCCAGATGCGCCCGTTCATCCGCCGCACCAGCTCGCGGCAGATGTACAGCCCGAGACCCGTGCCGCCCACCCCACGCGTCAGGTTGGGATCGAGCCGGAAGAACTTCTCGAAGATGCGCTCCTGTTCGTTGAGCGGGATGCCGAGGCCCTCGTCGCGCACGGCGAAGAGGACCCGTCCGGCCTGACGCTCGAGCGAGACGTGCACCTGGCCGCCGGACGGCGAGTACTTGACGGCGTTCTCGACGAGATTGGAGAGCACCTGGCGGAGCATGTCGGGATCGGCCGCGACCGTCGGGAGGTTGTGCCCGTGCGCCAGCTCGATCGCGACTCCGTCCGGCACGTGGGCGCGGGCGGCCTCCACGACCTCGAGGGCGAGCGGCCCGGGGTCACAATGCTCGACGGAGAAGACGAACGAGCCCGAGTCGAGGCGGCTCGCCGCGAGCACCTGGTCGACGATGCGCGCGAGGCGATCCGACTCACCGGCGATCACCGCGAGCAGGCGCCCGCGGCGCTCGTCGTCGAGCTCGACGTCCCGCCGGCGCAGGGTCATCGCGGCGCCGTACACGGCGGCGAGCGGGGTCCGGAGCTCGTGGGAAACCGTGGCGACGAACTCGCTCTTCAGCTTCTCGATGCCGCGCTCCTCGGTCAGGTCGCGCAGCGCGTAGACCGTGCCGTCGGGGAACTGAACGGCGGAGATCGAGATCCAGACCTCCCGGCCCCCGAGGTCGAGGGGCAGCGTCTCGGCGTGCTTGGCCGCGTAGATCGGCGCGCTCGCCACTGGCACGAGGGGCTCGATCGCCGTCCAGCCGGGGAGGACGTCCTCGGGTCGCTGGCCGAGCACCTCCGCCGCCTCGAGGCCGGTGATCGCCGCGACCGCGGGGTTCCAGAGCCGCACGACGCCGCCGCCGTCGACGAAGAAGACGCCGTCCCCGACGTGGGCCAGCACGCGCGCCGCGCGCTCGCGCTCCTCGCGTACCTCCGCCTGGAGCCGAATGCGCTGGAGGACGTCGCCCGCCTCGTTGGCGATCAGCTCGGCGACTGCGAGGGCGACCGCGTCGAAGCGCCTCGGTGCCCGGACGGCATAGAAGGTCAGGGTGCCGACGGCGTCGCCTTCGTGGCGGATGGGGACGACGAGAGCGCTGCGCGCGCCGAGCGACCGGGCGAGCTGCATCTTCAGCCGCCGCTCGCCGGCCACGTCCCTGACGACCAGAGGCCTCCCGCTCGCGAGCAGCGTCTGGTTGAAGTCGTCGGAGACCTCGAAGGCGAACGAGCGCCAGGACTCGTCCGGGATCCCGCTCGCCGCCTCTGCCGAGAGGACCCTTCGCTCGGGGTCGTAGAGGAGCAGGACGGCGGAATCGGCGCCGACTGCGGGTGCGGCCGCCTCGAGGATCGCGCCGCCGATCTCCTCGACGGATCCCGGCTGGGAGGCCAGGCGCGCGATCGCGCCCAGGACCTCGAGCTCGCGGATGCGCCGCGGACGCTCGGCTCCGCGGCGCAGGCTCTCGCGGCCACGCTTCGTCGCCAGTGCGATCCAGACTGCGGTGGCGAAGGCCGCCGAGACGATCGAGACCGTGATGAACGCGGGCGAGTCGACCGCGCGGCCGTCGCTCTCGGCCATGCCGACGAGGATGAACTGCTGCACGGCGGCGCCGAGCAGCAGCAGTCCGGCCGAGAGCGTGAGGGCGGCGCCTTCGAAACGGCGCTCCCGCCACCAGGTGCGGAGCAGGAGGAGCCCGAGCCCAGCCAGGGCCAAGCCGAGCCACAGAAAGAACCAACCGATCTCCACGCCGTGTCCTAGAAGCTCCTAACGCTCTGAGGCGCCGAGCGCCGGGCCGCTACCACCCTCCGGCGACGAGGCCACGTCACAGTAGGAACTGTAGGCGAGTATAGGAGCGCGCGGCCGATCTCAAACCTCGACTCGAGGGGTCGTGGCGAGGCGCTAGGCGGCGTCGACGGCGCGCGGCAGCTCCGCGAGCTCGACTCGCGTCGCTTCCGGCAGCTCCGACTCGGCCGCGCGCTCGAGCTTCGTCTCGAACCGGGAGAGCCGCTTCTCGGAGTCGCCGTACTTCGTCTGCGCGTTGCCGAGGTGCTTCCCGAGCAGCTCGAAGTCGCCCTTGAACTTGTCGAAGTCGCGGTTCAGGTCGGCGACGTACGCCATGACCTCGTGGGCGTGCTCCTCGATCTGGAGTCCCTTGAAACCCTGGGCGAGGGTGAGCAGGTACGTGTAGAAGGAGTTCGGCGACACGGGGAAGACCCTCCGCTTCTGCGCGTGCTCGACCGGGTTCGCGTCGCCTCCGATGCGGTTGCAGACCAGCTCGTAGTACACCCCCTCGGTGGGCAGGTACATGAAGGCGAACTCGCATGTCCCTTCCTCGGGGCGGATGTACTTCTCGGCGATCGCGTCGATGTGGCCCTTCACGTCGCGTGCGAACGCCCTGGCATGCAGCTCGCGCGCCTGGTCGTCGCCGGCCTCGACGAAGCGCTGAAAGTTGTCGTGCGGAAACTTCGCGTCGATCGGGATGAGCATGCCGTCGAGCCGGATGACCGCGTCGACCCGCTCGCCGCTCGTGAAGCCGTGCTGGAGCGTGAACTTGTCCAGGGGGAGCACGTCGGCGAGGAGTTGCCTGAGCATCAGCTCGCCGACCCCGCCCCGTGCCTTCGGCGGGCGGAGGAGCTGCTCGAAGCGCTGGAAGTCCTTCGCGCGCTCGTTCATCTGCGCGGTCGCCTCGTCCACCTTCCCGAGCCGCTCGTGGATCTTGGTCGACGTCTCCGTCATCCCGGCGAGCCTGCCGTCGACCCTGAGGTCGAGCTCCCCGAGGCGGCGATCGACCTTCGTGTCGAGCTCGCCGAAGCGCCGGTCCATCGTCTCGGTCATCCCCACGAGCCGCCTGTCGATGTCGGCGTTGCGACCCTCGAGCTGGTCGGCGCTCTCCGCGCGCAGGCCGGCGAGCTCGGTGCGAAGCACGCGAACGAGCCAGACTGCGCCGGCCGCGAGGAGGGCAGTCAGGAGCACGAGGATGACAACGGTCCCGGTCATGGGCCGATAAACAGTAGAAAGGGCGTCGGACGGCATCCCCGAACCGCCCGTTGTCCTGAGCCTCTCGCGAAGCGAAGCCCTATGTCGCCGTGCCGCCCTGGGCGGCGCGATTCGTCGTCCTCAGTCGCGCCCGTAGCCTCCAGCTACGAACACTCCCTGCGTCCTAGACTCGCACTCGCCCAGACCGTCCCGACGACGAGGCGTCATTACGCAAGAGGCTCTTTAAAGCGCCAAATCCGGCGAGCCCGAAGGCTTACCGGATCTGGCATGCGCGAGCCTATCGGCGGCCCTCGCAGACCGTCAAGGACTCTGCGACGGAACTCTCCGCAAAGAGCATGTTTTTTCTGTAGAACCTCTCTCGTGCGTCGCCCCGTCACCGTCGCGTGCCTCCAGGTTCAGCCGGTCGTGCTCGATCGCGAGGCGACGCTCGAGCGACTGGCGGAGCGCACCGCGGAGGCGGCGGGCGCCGGCGCGGAGCTCGTCGTCTTCCCGGAGGCCTTCCTGCCGGCCTATCCCTCGTCCGTCTGGGCCAAGTACCTCGCCGGCTGGTCGGATCCGCGTGCGAAGGCCGCGTTCGCCCGGCTCGCCCAGGAGTCCGTCGAGGTGCCGGGCGCTGCGGCCGACCGGCTCGGAGAGGTCGCGCGCGAGCACGGCGTCTGGCTCGTCACGGGCGTCACCGAGATCGACCCCGAGCGGCCCGGGACGCTCTACAACACGCTTCTCTACCACGATCCCGAAGGGCGCCTCGCGCTCCACCACCGCAAGCTCGTGCCCACGAACCACGAGCGGCTCGTCTGGGGCCCCGGCGACGGGCGCGGGCTTCGCGCGATCGAGACGGGCCTCGGCCGCCTCGGCGGGCTGATCTGCTGGGAGAACTACATGCCGCTCGCGCGCTTCGCGCTCTACGAGTCGGGGATCGAGCTGTACGTCGCTTCGACCGCCGACGACTCCGACGAGTGGCAGGCGACGCTCGTCCACATCGCGCGTGAGTCGCGCGCGTTCGTCATCGCCCCGTGCCACTTCCAGCGCGCCGATGCCTATCCGGAGGACTTCCCGCTCCGTGAGGCCTTCGACGGCGTCGAGGTCATCGGCCGCGGCGGCAGCGCGATCCTCGGGCCCGACGGCGCCTACCTCGCAGGGCCGCTCTACGACGAGGAGGGGATCCTGTACGCGGAGCTCGACCCGGTGCGCCTGCACGAGGAGCGCCAGCGCTTCGATCCCTCGGGTCACTACCACCGCCCCGACGTCCTCAAGCTCGAAGTCAACGCGCCGGCCGACGAGTGAACGCCGGCCGCCCCGCGCTCGCGCCGCGCAGCGACTTCCCGGTGCTCGAGGAGGTCGTGTACCTGAACACGGGCTCGATCGGGCTCGAGTCGCTGCCGGTGCAGCGGGCGGGGGAGGAGCTCGGGCGCCAGATCGCCGGACGCGGGACGGTCGGGTTCGACGACGAGATCGAGAAGCGGGTCGGTGACATCCCCCGCGCGGCGGTCGCCCGCCTCCTCGGGGCCGACCCCGACGACGTCGCGGTCGTCACGCACGCCACGGAGGCGCTCTGCCAGGTGGCGTGGTGGCTGCGACCGGGGGAGGGGAAGAACGTCGTCTCGGCCGACCTCGAGTTCCCGAGCGTCACGTATCCGTGGCTCCGCATCGCGCGCGACACCGGCGTCGAGGTGCGCCTTGCGCCCGCGCTCCACGACCCCGCCTCCTTCTCGCTCGACACGATCGCGGCCGCGGTGGACGAGCGCACCGAGGTCATCTGCGTCAGCCATGTCCAGTACGCGACGGGCCACCGGCTCGACCCGGCGGGGCTCGTGGAGCTCGCACGCTCGGTCGGCGCGACCCTCGTCCTGGACGCGACCCAGTCGGCCGGCGTCGTCCCGCTCGACGCCCCCTCGCTCGGCGTGGACGTGCTCGTCTCCTCGGGCTACAAGTGGCTCTGCTCGGCTCCCGGTGCGGGCATCTGCTACCTGCGTCGCGAGCTGTGGGAGCAGCTCGACCCGCCGTTCGTGGGCTGGAAGTCGACCGAGGACGCGATTGCCTTCGACGCGCGGACGATTCCGCTGGCGAACGCCGCCCGCCGGCTCGAGTACTCGACGCCGTCGTACGCCGCGGGTGCGGCGCTCACGGCGGCCGTCGACTACCTGCTCGATCTCGGGATCGAGAACGTCCTCGAGCACGACCTCGCGCTCGCGGGAGAGCTGCGCGAAGGGCTCGAGCGACTCGGCGCCGAGGTCCTGACCCCGGCCGACGACGACGGCCGGGCCGGCATCGTCATCGCCCGCTTTCCGGGCCGTGAAGGGCCCGAGGTGGCGGCCCGGCTCGGCGATGCCGGGGTGATCGTCTCTCCACGGCTCGGCGCCGTGCGGTTCTCGCTCCACGTCTTCAACGACTCCGATGACGTCGGGCGGGCCCTCGCCGCCCTGGAGGAGATTCTCTGAGCCCACTCAGGAGGCTCGCGGCGGCTCCGGCGCCGCTGCTCGTCCTCGGCGCGGCCCTCTCCGTCCAGTCCGGTGCGGCGCTAGCCACGAGCGCCTTCGACGCCGTGGGCCCGCTCGGCTTCGTCTGGATCCGGGTGGCCCTGGCCGCGGTCATCCTCGTGGCGGTCAACTTCGCGGCGCTCCGCCGGACCGGACGCCTTCCGCTCACGTGGGTGGTCGCGTCGGGAGCGGCCATCGCCGTGATGAACGGCTGCTTCTACCAGGCGATCGACCGCATCCCGCTCGGCCTCGCGACGACGATCGAGTTTCTCGGTCCGCTCGCAGTCGCAGTCATCGGCTCGCGCCGGGCGGTCGACTTCCTCTGGGTCGCCCTGGCCGGCGTGGGCGTGGCGCTCCTGGGCAGCCCGAGCGTGGACCTCGACCCAGTGGGGCTCGCCTGGGCGTTTGGGGCGGCCGTCGCCTGGGCGGCGTACATCCTGCTCGCCAAGCGGATGCTCCAGGACTGGCCGATCGGGACCGGTCTGGCTGTGTCCCTCGGGGTGGCGGCCGTTCTCCTCGCGCCGTTCGGCATCGCGGGCGGTGGTGCCGACCTCGTCGATCCCGGCGTGCTGGCGACCGGGCTCGCCGTCGCGGTGCTCGGGTCAGCGCTCCCGTTCACGCTCGAGCTCGCCGCCCTGAGGAAGCTCTCCACGGCGACCTTTGGGATCCTGCTCAGCCTGGAGCCCGTCGTGGCCGCACTCGTCGGCGCGGTCGCCCTGTCGCAGGTGCCGGGCGCCGTCGAGTGGGTCGCGATCCTGTGCGTTGTCGTCGCGTCGGCGGGCGCCAGCCTCGGCGCCCGGCGGGCGGTCCCGCCCGAGCTCTAGGCTCCGCCGCCTCCGCAGCCGCCCCCGCCGCCGCCGTCTCCACCGGAGAAACCGCCGCCGTCGCCGCCGAACCACCCACCGCCGTCCCCGGCGGTCCCGCCACCGTCGCCGAAGACACCCGGGCCGGCGTCCTCGGCTCCGGAGCCGCGCAGTCCGTCGACCTCTTCCGGCGTCCACCTCTGGCCGTCGGGGATCCCCAGCTCGCCGTCGATGGCGAACAGGAACGGGATGCCGACGTAGCCCGGCACCATCGGCTCTCGCTCCGTCGTCAGAAGCGTCCTCCGCAGAGCCTCGGGCATGGCCTCGTCCATCGCCTCCTCGGGGCTGTGATGGAGGTAGTAGCCGAAGGCCTCGTCGCAGAAGGATTGGTACTCGCGGGTCAGGAGGATGAACTCGTGCCAGGCGACGTCCACGGCCTTCGAGGGCATCCCGAGGGTCTTGCCGTCGGCGTACAGGCAGGCGACGAACCAGGTGCGGAGGCCGTCGAGGACCAGCGAGATCTGCGACCCGGTCAGGTCGAGATCCGGATGCGCCTCGAGCTTCTCGCGCAACGCTCCCGGGAACGAGTAGCTCTCGATGTAGATCCGGCGCCGATCGAGCTCGGCCCGCCGGCGCGAGCTGCGACGGAAGAGCGATAGCATCGTCACAAAGGGTAGTGCGTCAGGCGAGCCTGGTCGAGCCGTCCTCGGCGATCGTCCATCCGGGGTTGTGCGCGACCTCCCAGGGATGACCCTCGGTGTCGACGAACACGCCCGAATAGCCACCCCAGAACGTCGGGGCGCCCGGCCTGGCGATCGTCCCGCCCGCCTTCTCGGCCTCCGCGAGGACGGCGTCGACCTCCTCCGGCGAGCGCACGTTGTGGGCGAGCGTGACGCCGCCCCAGCCGCCGTTGTCGAGCATGACGCTGTCCTCCGCGAGCTCGGCGCGGCCCCAGAGAGCGACGATCATCCCGCCGGCCTGGAAGAAGACCACGTCGTCGCCCGGCTGCGCGCCGGTCACCCAGCCGAGCGCCTCGTAGAACGCGCGGGCACGCTGGAGGTCGACGGCGCCGAGGGTGACGAGGCTGAGCCGCTGTTCCATCGGGCGACCCTACCACTGCGAACATGTGTTCGCTATGCTGACCGGCGGGCGTTCTACTCTCAACGGCCCCCAGATGCGCGCGTTCTTCGGTCCCGGCGGTCGCCTCGCCAGCACGCTTCCCGGCTTCGAGCCGCGGTCGGAGCAGGCTGCGCTCGCGCAGGAGGTGGCCGATGCGATCGAGCGCGGCGAGCATCTGCTGGCCGAGGCGGGCACGGGCATCGGCAAGAGCCTCGCCTACCTGATCCCCGCCCTCGCGTCCGGCGAGCGGGTGGTGGTGGCGACGGCGACGAAAGCGCTCCAGGAGCAGCTCCTCACGAAGGACGTTCCCGCGGCCGCGGCTGCGCTCGGCCGCCGCGTGGACGTGGCCGTGCTGAAGGGCCGCCAGAACTACCTCTGCCGCAAGAGCCTGCACATGCTGGCGATGCCGCTCTTCCGGACGGCCCAGGACGCCGCCGAGTACGAGCGGCTCCAGGACTGGATCGAGACGACCGAGACCGGCGACCGCGCCGAGCTCTCCTTCGAGCCGAGCCCGAGCCTCTGGGCGGAGCTCGCCGTCGGCCCCGATCGCTGTGCGGGCCGGCGATGCCCGCTGCTCGCGACATGCTTCTCGGAGCAGGCCCGCGCGCGGGCGCAGGACGCCGAGCTCGTGATCGCGAACCACGCGCTCTACTTCGCCGATCTGGCGCTGCGGGCCAAGACCGGAGACGGCGCCGGCGTCCTTCCCGAGCACGACGCGGTGATCTTCGACGAGGCGCACCGGCTGGAGGAAGCCGCGGTCGCGTGGTTCGGCGGACGCGTGTCGCTCGCCGGCCTCCGCCAGCTGCTCCGCGACGTCGAGCGCGCGTGCCGCGAGGGCCAGAAGCCTGCGCCTGCCCGCGGCCTCGCCGAGATCGACCAGCGGGGCGAGGAGCTGCTCTCGGGGCTCGATCCCGGGCGCGGCCGCAGGCGTCTCACGGAGGCCGACGCCGAGGCCGCCGCCGGCCCCGCGCGCCTGCTTGCCGGGGCGCTCGTCAACCTGGCCGACGCACTCAAGGGCGGGAGCGACGACCTCGACCAGCTCGCACGACGGTCGCTCACGACGGTCGACGACCTCGGGGCGTGCCTTGCCGTCGAGGACGAGGACAGCGTCTCCTGGGCTGAGCAGGGGACGCTCGCCTGGGCGCCGGTCGATGTCTCCGACGTGCTCCGGGAAGCGCTGTGGGAGCGCCCCGTCGTCTCCATCCTCGTTTCGGCGACGCTCGCGCCGCGCTTCCTCCGCAGCAGGCTCGGGCTCGACGAGGCGCGCGAGGTCTCCCTGGCGTCGCCGTTCGACTACCGCGAGCAGACCCTGCTCTACGTCCCGCGTGCGTTCCCCGAGCCGCGCTCGGAGGGGTACGACGCGCGGCTTGCGGACGAGGTGGCCGCGCTCTGCCGGCTCTCCGAGGGGCGGGCGCTCGTACTCACGACTTCGTATCGCGCGCTCGACGAGCTGGCCGACCGCGCCGCGCCGCGCATCCCCTTCCCTGTGCTGATCCAGGGCGACGCGCCGAGGGAGCGCCTCCTCGAGCGCTTCCGCGATGAGGTCGACACGGTCCTCATGGCCACGCAGACCTTCTGGCAGGGGGTCGACATCCAGGGGGAGTCGCTGTCGCTCCTCGTCATCGACAAGCTCCCGTTCGCGGCGCCAGGAGATCCACTCGTGGAAGCGCGGTGCGAGCGCATCTCGCGCGCGGGAGGCGACTGGTTCGCCGACTACGCGCTCCCGACGGCGATCCTCCAGCTCCGCCAGGGCTTCGGGCGCCTCGTGCGCAGCCATGCCGACCGCGGCGTCGTGGCCATCCTCGACCCGCGCCTGCGCACGAAGGCGTACGGCCGCCGCTTCCTGGAGGCGCTTCCGCCCGCTCCGCTGGTTGGAGATCTGGACGCTGTCGCCGAGTTTCTTGGCGTCGGTGAGCGCGCGACAGCCTGATACCTTTTTTCACCCGTGGCCAAGAAGGATCGCGTCCCCACACCGCCCAAGCGTCCCGTCCAGGCACCAAAGGCCTACAAGCCGGAGCACAACCCCCGGCGGACGCAGCTGATCTTCATCGTCATCGCCGCGGTGATCATCCTCGCGGCGGCCGCGGTCGGGATCGGCTTCATCGTGTCGAGCGGCGGAGGCGGCGCCGACACGGGCCCGATCGGGGACAGCGGCACCTGCCAGCTGGAGACGTTCGATGCGCTCGAGGCGACCCACGTGCAGGAGCTGCCGGAGGGCTATGAATACAACTCGATCCCGGCCACGAGCGGTTTCCATAACTCGCAGACCGCGATCTGGAACCTCTACGACCAGCCCGTCCCGCAGATCAACTACGTGCACAACCTCGAGCACGGCGGCATGGTGATCCAGTACGGGAGCGAGGTCTCGGACGCCGACATCGCTTCCTTGGCCAACTGGTACCAGCAGGACACGCGGGGCCTGATCGTCGCGCCGCTGAGCGAAGAGATGGAGGAGGAGGACCCGACGCTCTCGGACAAGATCGTCGCCACCGCCTGGACGCACATGATGAAGTGCACGACGTTCGACGAATCCGCCCTCGACGAGTTCAGCGACGACTACCGCGGGCCGCAGGGCGACGGGCCCGAGAAGTTCGAGCTCGACCAGTTACAGCAGGGCGGGGGATAGCCCGGGCTCCCGCGCCCGGGCACGTGCGCCGGGGTGGCGGAACGGTAGACGCGGGGGGCTTAAAACCCTCTGCCCGCAAGGGCGTGTGAGTTCGAATCTCACCCCCGGCACTGGAGAAGGAGTTCCGGGGGTTCCGCGACCCCATACATTCGGCCAGGAATGGCCGAAGACTCTAGGAATCGCGTGCCGAATGCCGCATGCTGGACCCCCCAGCAGTCCCGTGCGGCGCGGGACCGAATCTTGGAGGAGAGACGCAGATGAGGGGATGGCGCACACCACGGACGATCGCCGGGCTCTTCGTTCTGGCGATCGCAGTTGCGGCGGTTGGGGTGGCGCCCGCAACGGGCAAGACAGCGAGTCCCGGGACGTTGACGGGCGAGTGCCCGTCGATCATGCCTCTGGCAGACGTGTCGACCGGCATGCGGGGAACGGCGGTCTCGGTCGTGCGAGGGCGGACGCTCTCGACGTTCGGCGCCGAGGTCCTCGGCGTCCTTCGGGACGCGGTCGGCCCGGGCCGCGACATCATCATCGTCAACCTGAGCGGAACGGCGGTCACCCAGGCCGGAGGGCTCTGGGCGGGCGCGTCCGGCTCCCCCGTGTTCTTCCGCGATCCGTCGACCGGCAGGGACGAGCTCGCCGGCGCGATCGCCTACGGCCTCGCAGGCGGAGGCTCGACGCTCGCCGGCCTGACGCCTGCCGAGGACATGAACGAGCTGCTCACGCTGGGCACGGATCCCAGCCTCGCTTCCAAGCCGGTTCGGATCCCGAACGGGCTCGCGAACACGATCTCCGCGAAAACCGGCCTCTCGATGGCGCGGCTGACCACGTTCTCGCGCCTGAAGACGCCTGTCTCGGCATCGGGGCTCACGGATCGCGGCCTCAAGCACATGCAGGCGGCCATCGACCGGCAGGGCCTGCCGTTCATCGCCTACATGGGCTCGTCCGCCTCGACCAGCCCGCCGCCCAGCCCGCCGGCGACGCTGCGCGCAGGCGACACCTTCGTAGGCGCCATGTCGCTCGGCGACGTCACGGTTGCGGGCGTGGGCACGACGACCTTCGTCTGCGACGGCCGCGCGGTCGCCTTCGGGCATCCGTTCAACTGGACCGGCGAGACCACGATGGCGGCCAGGGCGGGCGACACGATCACGATCGTGAACGACCCGATCTTCGGCTCCTACAAGCTCGCGAACATCGGCGAGAACCTCGGGACGGTCACCCAGGACCGCCTGGCGGGCATCGTCGCCGACCTCGGTGACGGTCCGACCGGGTCGCCCATCACGTCGACGGTCACCGATCTCGACACCGGCAAGAGCCGCAGCGGGCGGAGCGACGTCGTGCTGCCCGAGTTCCTGCCCTTCCTGGCGTTCGAGCACCTCTTCATGAACGTCGACGTGACCATCGACCGCATCGGGCCCGGGAACACGGAGGCCGCGTTCACGATCCGGGGTACGCGCGACGGTGGCCGGACGTGGGAGCTCACGCGCTCCAACCACTACGCCTCGGACTTCGACATCTCGTTCGAGTCGGTCGCCGAGGTGGCCTTCACGGCCGAGCTCCTGCAGTTCTTCGAGGGCGAGGAGATACAGGTCACGAGCATCGACGTGCCCAAGCTCGAGATCGAGAAGAGCTTCGAGCAGTACCAGGTGCGGAGCATCCTCCAGTGGAACGGCGCCCGATACGTCGCGCGCGAGTTCCTGCGTGGGCGGCCGGGCCAGATGCTGAAGCTCCGCATCGTGCTCAAGCCGGCTCACGTCGCCGGGCTCAAGAACGTCGACGTCCAGCTCAAGGTGCCCGCAAACGCACGCCGGAGCGGCTGGGTCGAGGTGTTCGGCGGCGCCTCCGCCTCGTCGGGCATCCCGTGCTTCATCTTCGACGAGGAGTGCGAGGAGGACGCGCCGGAGCCGACCTTCGACCAGTTCCTCGCAGGGTTCCAGAACGCGCCGCGAGGCGACGACGTCGTCGCGCGCCTCCGCCTCGGCAACGGGGCGATTCGGGCCACGACGACGAAGCAGCAGGACGCGGTCGTCGTCGGACGCCGCACCATCGGGTTCCTGCTCCTCAGGTAACGCGGAACCAGGGAGAATCGCGCCGTGATCCTTCTCGGCGCGATTCTCCTGGCCGTCTTCGTCGTGCCGCCCGAGTGGGCGGTGCCCGTGATCGTGCTCGGCGCGATCGTCGAGGTCGCCGAGACGTTCTTCTGGGTCTGGTACTCGCGGCGTCACCGGGCGAGAGTGGGGGCCGAGACGCTGGTCGGCGAGCTCGCCGAGGTGGTGACCCGCTGTGCGCCGCTGGGCCAGGCGCGGCTGCAGGGAGAGATCTGGCGTGCGCGCTGCGACGAGACCGCCGAGCGCGGCGAGGTTGTCCGCGTCGTGGCGCTCGAGGAACTGACCCTCGTGGTCGAACGCGCCTCGGGCTGATGGGCTGGACTGCCGGCGCCATTCGTGCAAGGCTCCGCGGCCCCATGAGCCAGCCCAGGCGGCTTCAGCCGTGATCGTTCGCGAGGCGCTCGTCGCCGATCCGCCGATCCTGCAGGCGGGCGAGCCCGTTCCCGTGGCTGCCGCCCTGCTCGTCAAGCCGCACGTCGAGAGCGTTCTCGTCGCCGAGGGCGAGCAGCTGCTCGGCTCCATCACGAAGGAGGCCATCGTGGCCGCGGTGGCCGAGTCCCGCGACCTGCGCTCGCTCACCGTCGGCGACGTGGCCGACCGGGACGTCCCGACCGTCGGGCCCGAGACGTCGCTGGGAGACGCACTTCACCTCATGGTCGAGCAGGGCCTCGAGCGCCTGCCGGTGGTCGAGGACGGCCGCCTCCTCGGCATCCTCCCGCGTGAGCCCGTCGTCCGCCGCCTGGCCGAGGACGACCCCCCGCCCGAGCCCGAGGACGCGGCCTAGCAGCAGGTGTAGGCGCCCGGGGGCGCGTTGCCCTCCGTGCGCTCGGGCAGCATTGCCGCTTCAAGGGCGGCGCCGTGCATCAGGTCCCGCTCGCTGACCTCGAGCTCGGAGAGCCCGAAGTGCCGCAGGGTCTCGGCGACGGCGATGGTGCCGGCGACGATCACGGGGGCGCGGTCCGGGTGGATTCCGCGGTTCTCGCGGATCGCGGACACGGGCAGCGCGGCCAGCCGCTCGGCCTCGGCGCCGATCCAGCCCGTGCTCATCCTGTGCCCGTGCACCAGGGCCGGATCTTCCTCGTCGAGCTCGAGCGACAGCGTCGCGAGGGTCGTGACCGTCCCTGCGACGCCCATGGCGCGCGACGGGCGGGCCTCGTCGGGGACATGCTCGGCCAGGAGCGCGCCGATGTGGTTCCGGCAGGCCTCGAGCTCATCCGGCGCCGGCGGGTCAGAGTGGAGGAAGCGCTCGGTGAGCCGCACGCAGCCGAGTGCGAGGCTGATGTGCCATGCCACCCCGTAGGGACCGCCGAGCACGAGCTCGGTCGAGCCGCCTCCGACGTCGACCACGAGGGTCCCGTTCGCGGCGTCGCGTCCGGCGAAGACGCCCGCGAACGTCATCAGCGCCTCCTCGTCCCCCGAGAGCAGCCGCGTGTCGAAGCCGTAGCTCCACTCGACCTCGCCGAGGAACGCCTCACCGTTCTCGGCCTCCCGCACCGCGCTCGTCGCGACCGCCAGCGTCCGTTCCACGCCGATTCCGTCCAGAGTGCGGCGGTAGTCGGTGAGCGCGTTGCGCACGCGTGCGATTGCGGTGGGGAGGAGGAGCCGCCGGCCGTCGACGCCTTCGCCCAGGCGCGTGATGGTCAGGCGGCGCTCCAGCTCGCTCACCGTGCCGTTCTCGACCTCGGCGACGAGCAGCCGCGTCGAGTTCGTCCCGAGGTCGACCACGCCGACCCGGGTCACTTGCGGAGGTAGGCCTTCTGGAGACGCGTGACCCCCGCGCGCGCCTCCGAGAGCGCCGAGGTGAGGACCTGGAGGCGGGCGAGCGAGCGGTCGAGCTGCGCCCGGTGCTGCTCGAACTCCGCAGCGCGTGCTTCGGCGTGAGCCATGCGGCGCTCGAGCTCCTCACCCTTCCGCGCCAGCTCGTCGAGCTGCACCCGGATCGCCTCGGCGAGGGCCGCGAGGCGCTTCAGGCGCGTGACTGCGACCGCCATGAAGATGGCCGTCGCGAGCAGCGAGAGCGCCAGAACGCCCAGGCAAAGCCATGTCCACCAAGGCATAGGACTGATGCTATCCTTGCCTTCGCGACGCGGGGTGGAGCAGTCAGGTAGCTCGCCGGGCTCATAACCCGGAGGTCGCAGGTTCAAATCCTGCCCCCGCTACTCGGAAAGCCCCGGAAACGGGGCTTTCTGTTGTCGGTCTCGGGGCGGGCGCTATCTGCTGCGCTGGGCGGTCCTTACGCCGAGCGCACACGCGCTGACGATGAGCAGGATGCCGAGGAGCACGAGGCCGGGCGCGTCATCGGCCTCCCCGAAGATGCCCGCGGCGACGCCGACGGCGGCGATGCCGAGCGCGACGGCGAGATTCCCCGCCCTCCTCACTGCCAGCTCGAGCACAACACCAATTGCCGCCAGGAAGACGCCGGCGGCGACGAAGTCGGCCAGACTCCAGACCACGTCGTCGGTGATCAGCATCGCCAGCAGCGGCAGCGACAAGATGAACGCTACGCCGAGGGCGACCCGAACAGCAGATCGAGAGAGAGCCTTGCTCGTCTTCATCGCTTTCTCCAGGGTCGAGGGATGGCCGGCCGCCCTCGCGTGCCGCCCGCGCCAGGCAGCGTCGGCGGCGAGGCCGCGGAGCATCCGGGACGCGATGCCGAGCGCGATCCGCCGATCGCCGATCCCGTTGGCCCGTTCGTGCTCGATGTGGTCGTGCAGGTCGGCATCGATCTCGTCGACCCGGCGTTGGGCCGTCGGAGTGGGCAGGTCCCGCGTGTAGAGCCGCACCCACCGTGCCACCAGCTCGGCCATGCGCTCCGATGTCATGCGGGCTCCGAAGCAACGCGTGGGGAGCGTCCACTGGCCTTGCCGGCTTTGTCGGTGAGGGCGTGCTCGGCCACCTGGGCTCCCTGTCCCGTGAGCTCGTACAGCCGCCGGCGCGGTCGTCCCTCAACCGCCGCTGCGTCCTCCCACCGGGAGGCGAGCAGGCCGAACTCCTCGAGCCGGCCCAGGGCCTTGTACAGGGTCCCGTGGGCCGTCAGCGAGCGTGACCCGCTCTGCTCGCGCATGGTCTGGGCAAGACCGAATCCATGGAAGGTGGCTTGCCCTGACCGCAGCAGCGACAGCGCCAGCTCGAGGATCTCGGTCTCGAGAGGCAGCAGGGTTCCAGGCTTCCGTCGCGGCATCGCAACTCACGATAGGAAGATATCTTCTTATTGTCAAACTCGCACCCACTGTCCGCCTGGAGCTTGTCCCGCCGTCCTCTGAGGTGAGAGGGTCCCCGGCCGATGAACGTCGTCTGGGGCTTCCTCATTGCCGCCGGGGTGACCGCCGTGACTGTCACCGCGATGCTCCTGGTGCGCCGCCGGGCGCCCGAGGGGAGCTACTTCTCCGACGGTGATCGAGCCTCCGGCGTCTTCGGCGTGCTGGCGACCGGGTTCTCGGTCCTCCTCGGGTTCATCATCTTCCTCGCCTTCACGAGCTACGACCAGTCCCGGGCCGGGGCGGAGGAAGAGGCGCTCGTCCTGACGCAGCAGGTCGAGACTGCCCAGTTCTTCGCGGGCTCGGTCGGCGCCGAGCTGACCGGGGAGCTGATCTGCTACGCGCGCTCCGTCGTGAACGAGGAGTGGGAGCGGATGGAGGCCGGGACCCTGGGAGACGCGATCAACCCCTGGGGCGTGGAGCTGTTCAGGACGGTGGAGGACGTCGAGCCCGAGACGGCGAGCGAGCAGTCGGCGTACGACAAATGGCTCGAGCAGACGTCGGCGCGCGAGGGAGCGCGCCAGGATCGTATCCACGGAGCGGTGGGGGTCATCCCGAGCCCTCTCTGGATCGTCCTCTTCTTCATCTCCACGGTCATCTTCGTCTTCATGCTCTTCTTCGCCGACAGCGGTGAGCGTGCGGTGACCCAAGCGATGCTGATGGGCGCCGTCACCGCGGTGATCACGACGATGCTGCTGCTGCTCAACTTCCTCGACAACCCGTTTCACACGGATGTGGGGGGCCTGCGACCGGTCGCGATGGAGCGGACGTTGCGGATCGTGGACGAAGCGATCGACGCCGCGGCCATCGACGTTCGCATCCCGTGCGACGCGGAAGGGAGCGCCAACTGACGAGCGCGGCCCCCGAGGAGCGGGCCGAGCGTCTGGAGATCGTCGCCACCGTGCTCCTGGCCCTCGCGACCGTCGCGACCGCCTGGAGCGGCTACCAGGCCAGCCGCTGGAACGGCGAGCAGGCGAAGGCCTTCAGCCGCGGAAACGCCGCGCGGATCGAGTCGACCCGGGCGTCGGGCCTGGCCGACACCCAGACCCAGATCGACGTGGCCACCTTCACGTCCTGGGCCGACGCCTACGCCCAGGAGCAGACGGAGCTGGCGGACTTCTACTTCGAGCGCTTCCGGGCGGAGTTCAAGCCGGCGGTGGACGCCTGGGTGGCCACGCGGCCGCTGCAGAACGCCGACGCGCCGCTGACGCCGTTCGCGATGCCGGAGTACCGCCTCGCCGCCCGGGAGGAAGCCGAGGCGCTCGAGGCGGAGGCCGAAGCGTTTGCCGCGCAGGCAAGGACCAACGTGCAGCGGGCCACGAACTACGTTCTCTGCGTCGTCCTCTTCGCCGCCGCGTTGTTCTTTGCCGGGATGAGCGCGAAGCTGCGGACCCGCCGCCTGAGGGCGGTGATGCTGTCATTCGGGCTCGTCGTCTTCGTCGGCACCGTCATCTGGATCGCCACGTTCCCCGTCAGCATCTCGATCTGACCGGATACGGCCAGAACATCGGGCCGCGTTTCGACAGGCTGTCAAGACGAACGAAGGACAGTGTTCTCGCCGGCGTCTAACGCGTGGAAACGGCGCCCGTGGCGGGAGTCGATAGCGTGAAAGGGTATCGCCCCGCTCACGACGACCGATGAGTTCAGCCGGCCCATCCGGTCTCAAGCCATGACCCCAAGACTCGGAGACACGATGACCAAGACTTCGAAGAAAAGGAGGGGAAGCTGATGGCCACGCCGCGCGCGCGCTGGCTCGCGCTCATCGTCCTCTGCCTCGGCGACCTGATGATCGTGCTGGACATGACGATCGTGAACGTCGCCCTCCCGACGATCCGGGACGACCTCGGCTTTTCGCAGACCTCGCTCGCCTGGGTGGTCAACGCCTACCTGCTCACGTTCGGCGGCTTCCTGCTGCTGGGCGGGCGGCTGGGCGACCTCTTCGGGCAGCGCCGCATGTTCCTGATCGGCATCGCGCTCTTCACCCTCGCCTCGCTCGCCTGCGGGCTCGCGACCTCGCAGGGTCAGCTGGTCGCCGCGCGCGCGATCCAGGGCCTCGGCGGCGCGCTAGTCTCGGCGGTCGCGCTCTCGCTGACGATGATGCTCTTCACCGAGCCGGCCGACCGTGCCAAGGCGATGGGCATCTTCGGCTTCGTCCTCTCCGGAGGCGGGGCCCTCGGGGTGCTCGCCGGCGGGGTCCTCACGGACATCCTCAACTGGCACTGGATCTTCCTCGTCAACCTGCCCATCGGCGTGCTCGTCTTCGCCCTCTCGCTGAAGCTGCTGCCGGTCACGCCTGGCATTGCCGGACGGCGTATCGACTTCGCGGGCGCGATCACCGTGACCGGGTCCCTGATGCTGGCCGTCTACGCGATCGTCAACGGCAACGAGACCGGCTGGACGTCGGCGGAGACGCTCGGGCTGCTCGGCGGAGCGGTCGCGCTCCTGGCCGCGTTCGTCATCATCGAGTCGCGGATCGCCGAGCCGCTCGTGCCGTTCGGGGTCTTCTGCCACCGCAACGTCTCCGTTGCGAACACCGTGGGCACGCTGATGGCGGCCGGCATGTTCGCGTACTTCTTCTTCTCGGCCCTGTACCTGCAGCAGGTTCTCGGGTACACGCCGCTCGAGGTCGGCCTTGCCTACCTGCCCTCGACGGTGGTCTGGGGCGCCTCGTCCCTCTACTCGGACAGGTTCGTCATGCGCTACGGGATCAAGAAGCCGCTCGGCGTCGGGCTCGGGCTCATGGCGCTCGGGCTGCTCCTCCTCGCCCGCGTGCCGGTGGACGGGAACGTCCTGGTCGACGTGATTCCGGCCACGCTCGCGGTGGGGCTCGGCGGCGGCATCGCCTTCAACCCGTTGCTGCTGGCGGCCATGGGCGACGTGAAGCCCGAGGAGTCCGGCCTCGCGTCCGGGATCGTCAACACGGCGTTCATGATGGGCGGCGCGCTCGGACTTGCCATCCTGGCCAGCCTGGCGGACTTCCGCACGGACAGCCTGCTGGACTCGGGGGAGAGCACGGCGTCGGCCCTGACCGGCGGCTACCACGCGGCCTTCCTGCTCGGAGCGGCGTTCGTGCTCACGGCGGCCGCGGTCGGCCTTGCGCTCCTGCGCTCGACGATGCCGCAGCATCACGGAGAGCCGGGCGGCGAGCCCGCGCTCGAAGGCGCCCAGCACTAGCGAGCTTCCTCACGCCACGAGAAAGCCCCGCTCGCGCGGGGCTTTCTCTGTTCCTCGTGCGCTCGAGCCTCAGTGGCGCCAGCGCCAGGAGGGCGCGATCATCGCGCTCCCTCCACCGCGGCGGACCGGCTCGGCTGCGGCCAGCACGCGCCCGTCGCGGAGGAACTCGATCCCCGTGGCGGCGCCGATCTCGCCCGTCGGGGCGAGGACATGCCCATAGGTGGCGACGAGAGCCTGCGCCTCGGGCGAGGCCAGGAACGCAGCCTCCGCGAGCGTCGACGCGGTGTTTCGCTGCGTCGCGCGCGGCGCCGCGATCGCCTCGGGCAGCGTCGAGCCGAGGTCGAGCCTGTCGACCAGGAGCTGGAGCACCGTCGTGATGATCGTCGACCCGCCCGGCGAGCCGAGCGCGAGGCGCGGCTTGCCCCGGTCGAGGACGATCGTCGGGCTCATCGAGCTGCGCGGGCGCTTGCCGCCCTCGACCCGGTTCGGGTGCGTGAGCGAGTCGAAGTTGAAGTCCGTCAGCTCGTTGTTGAGCAGGAAGCCCCAGCCCGGCACGACGATGCCGTTGCCGCCGGTGGACTCGATCGTGAACGTGTACGAGACGACCGTGCCCTTGCGGTCGGAGACCGTCAGGTGGGTCGTCGTCTCGCTCTGCGTCGCGGTCACGGATGCCTGGCCGCCCGCCCCGCCGCCGTCGTAGGGGTACGGGTTCCCGGGCGCGACCGGGCTCGTCGCTGCGTGGGCCGGGTTGATCAGCGCCCGACGCTCGGCGGCGAAGCCGTCCGAGAGCAGGCCCCTGAGCGGCACGTCGAAGTACTCCGGGTCGGCCAGGTAGGCGTTGCGGTCTGCGAAGGCGAAGCGCGAGGCCTCGAGGAAGAGGTGCAGCGCCTGCGTCCGGGTCGCGTTTCGCAGGTCGTAGCCCTCGAGGATGTTGAGCGCCTCGCCGACCGTGGAGCCGCCGCTCGAGGGCGGGCCCATCCCGTAGACCTCGAGGCCCCGGTAGCGGATCTTCGTCGGCTTCCGCTCGGGCGCGGTGTAGCGCTTCAGGTCGTCCAGGGTCATCAGGCCCGGGCGCCAGACGTGGTTGGCGTCCACGGCGATGGGAGGCTGCCGGACGGCATCCACGATCGCCTCGGCGATGTCGCCGCGGTAGAAGCCCCGCGAGCCGAGCCTGGCGATCCGTTCGTAGGCGCGCGCAAGGTCGGGGTTGCGCAGGGTCGTGCCGACGTCGCGAGGTGTCCCGTCCGGGTCGAGGTAAAGCGCCTCGGACGAGGGGACGTCGTTGAACCAGTCGACGTTCGCGAGCGTCTGGTCGAAGAAGACCTGGTCGACGACGAAGCCCTTGCGGGCCACCTCGATCCCATGCTCGAGAACCTTGCGGAGGGACATCGTCCCGTAGCGGCGCAGGGCCGTCTCCCAGCCCAGGACGGTGCCCGGCACGCCCGCGGAGAGCCCGCTGTAGCGCGCGTCGTTGAAGGGCAGCGGCACGCCGTTCTCCCAGAAGGAGTCCGGCTGCATCGCCCCGTGCGCCTTCTCCCGCGCGTCGATCGTCGTCACCTTGCCCTTCGCCGTTCGGATGACCATGAAGCCGCCGCCGCCGATCCCGGCGGAGAACGGCTCCGTCACGCCGAGCACGCCGGCGGCCGCGACGGCGGCGTCGACGGCGTTCCCGCCGCGCCGCAGCACGTCGACTGCCGCCGCCGTGGCGAGCACGTCCACCGTGGCGGCGGCGCCGCCCCGGCCGATCGCGGTCGGTTCCTTGACCGGCTCGGATGTCCTGGTCTGCGTCGCCGTGGCCGCGGCGGGCGCGGCGAGCAGCACGACCGCGAGCGCCACGAGCAGCGGGCGCATCGAGATCCGTCCCATGTGTGTCCCCCTGTGTCTCGGTGTCACAGGTCGCCTACCCGGACTCGTGCTAGACCGAACGCGCCTACGGGCGTAGGGTCGCCGCATGGACGTCGACCGTGAGGCGCCTGTCGTCGGCTCGAGCGAGGGTCAGATCGACGCCTCGCCCGAGGTCGTCTGGGGCGTGCTCACGGGCTTCGAGCTCTGGCCCAGCTGGAACCCGGACGTGAAGTCCGTGGAGGTGAAGGGCCCGGTGGCCGAGGGCACCGAGTTCCGCTGGAAGTCCAAGCCGGGCACGATCAAGTCGCGGATCGAGCGCCTCGACCCGCCGCGACTCGTGGGCTGGACCGGGCGAACGATGGGGATCGGAGCCGTCCACGTGTGGCGACTCGAGCCGCGAGACGGCGGCACGCACGTCCAGACGGAGGAATCCTTCTCCGGCCTGCTCGCCCGGCTCATGCGCGGGCGCATACAGAAAACGCTGGACGCTGCGCTCGAGGACGGGGTTCGCTACCTGAAGGCCGAGGCCGAGCGCCGAGTCGGCTCCGCCCGGTAGGGCGGGGCGGCCCGCGCGATGCGGGCCGCGCCTTTCGCTGCCTAGTAGCGGATGACGCGGTTGTTGACGTTGACCGGGCTCTGCGCGCCCGACTCGACGAAGGTGCCGTACGAGCGCGAGTACCCGAAGACGGAGTCACGGGCGCCCGAGCGGACGGACTCGCCGATGCGCAGGTTCTGGTTGTAGGTCGCCAGGATGCAGCGCAGGCACATCAGGTCGGTCGGGATGCCGGCGTTGGCCCAGGTGATGTACCAGCCGCCACCCGCGCCCCAGCACGTCCAGCGGCCCGTGAAGGGGTCGCCCGACGTGAAGTCGACGAAGGTGATGTTGCTGCCGGAAAGCGCCTGCACGATGTCCTGGTGGATGGACGGGTTCGAGCTGCGGGCGCCGCACTCGGCGTTTCCGGTCACGACGAGGTCGTGCGCGTTCTGGCCGATGCGAACGGCGTCGTAGGACGTGCCGATCGCGCCGCGGTTGCCGCGGATGTCGAGGATCAGGTCGATCGTCGCCGGGTCGCCGTCACCCGAGCAGCCTCGGAGGCTGACGGCGTTGTCGTTGTCGTTGGCGCTCGCGTTGGCGATCGTCGAGACGACCTTGATCGGAAGCGCCCCGAAGGCGGAGAGGGCCCCGGTGCAGTTCCATGGCCGGTCGGTGACGATGACCGTCCCCGCCGGCGGCGTGCCGAGCGGGGCGACGCTGAGCACGACGTTGTCGACGTCGATCCAGTTGCGAGCCCTCGTGCGCCGCTCGAACACCGCAAGCGCGAGGGTGCTGTCCCCGCGCCGCACCGTGTACCCGAGCGCGGGCGGCCGCTGCCACGCGCCGGTGGATGCCACACACCGCACGGCCTGGGCGACGAGCGTGCCGGCGCGGCGCTCGCGGATCCGGACGCAGACCCGCTTCCCTCTCGGAGCCCGCATCGACGCGCGGGCGGAGATGCTCTGCCCGGCGTCGAGGTCGAGGCTCGGCGTGGTGAAGAGGCCGAACGCGGTTCCGCGACGGAGCGCCGCACGTGCGTAGCGCGACCCGTGCACCCCACCCGACCGAGTCGCGAGCGCCGAGCCCATCGGCGCCCAGGACTGCAGCCGGCTCTCGAACGAGCCGTTCGGGAGGTCGTTGGCCGAGCCGGTCGCGGGAACCGCGAGCGCGGCAAGAAGGACGAGTGGGGGGAGTAGGCGTCGGAAACGCATACGGCGTACGGCTCCTCGACCCTGATCGGCTGATGAGGCGACGGCCCCGACCCCAGGTCAAGGGATTCCGCGGGCCAAACTACGGCCGGTCTGTCAGCAGGAGGTACGCGTCCTGTCAGCGATTCGTAAAGAGACACCTGCGACGAGGCGTTTCGGCCCGGCTATCGTGATCGGCATGACGACGGCCACGGAGTCGCTGCCCGCGACCACGAGCATGGGGGCCGTGCACGTGACCGTCGCCGACCTCGCGCGGTCGCTCGCCTACTACCGGGAGGCCGTCGGCCTCGCGGTCCTGGAGGAGAGGCCGGGCGCGGCGTCGCTGGGCGTCGGGGACGTCGAGCTTCTCGGCCTCGTCGAGGAGCCGGGCGCCCGGCCGGCGAGCCGCCACACCGGGCTCTACCACTTCGCGCTGCGCGTCCCCGAGCGCGCCGACCTCGCGCGCTGGCTTGCCCACGCAGCGCGCGACCAGGTCGCGCTGCTCGGGATGTCCGACCACTTCGTCAGCGAGGCGATCTACCTCACCGACCCGGACGGGCACGGGATCGAGATCTACCACGACCGTCCGCGGGTGGTCTGGGAGGGGCTCGTCGGCACGCGGATGACGACCGATCCACTCGACGTCGCCGACCTGATGGGCGAGCTGGACGACCCGGCCACCGAGCCCTTCGACGGCCTGCCGGCCTGGACGGACATGGGTCACGTCCACCTCCAGGTCGCGGACCTCGCCGCGACGATCGAGTTCTACCGGGACGTTCTCGGCTTCGACGTCATGGGCGAGCTGTTCGGGTCCGCGGCCTTCCTGGCTGCCGGTGGATACCACCATCACGTCGGCGCGAACACCTGGCACAGCCTGGGGGCGCCCCCGCCTCCTCCGGGCACCGCAGCGCTCCGGCACGCGACCATCGTCCTTCCCGAAGCGCGTGAGCGCGACCGGGTCGCGGCGCGAGTGGCGGACACCGGCGGCGAGCCGGACGCCAGGGAGGACGGCGTGCTCGTGCGCGACCCCTCCGGCATCGGGCTCTTGCTGACTGCTTCGAGCTAGTCGCCCCGGCGGGCCGCACTACGATGACTCGTGTGCGGCGGGTGATCCTCGGAATTGCGGTGCTTGCCGCCCTTGCGGCGAGCCTCGTCGCGTGCTCCGGCGATGACCAGGCGCCCGAGTCGTCGCCGCCGTCGACGGCGGTCGAGACGCTCCCGGTCGGGGAGCTCGGGCTGGAGGCGTGCGGGGAGCTCGCCGATGCCGACGAAGCCCGCGGCTGCTACGCCTCCGCGCTCGCCGCCCTCTTCGAGGGCGAGGACGACCCGGCGGGACCGCTCGAGGAAGCCGCGGTCGCAGCCTACTCCGACCCCAGCGGGCGGCTCCTCGGCGACTGCCACGGGCTCATGCACACGGTCGGGCGCGAGTTCGCCGCCGAGCACGAGGTCACGCTCGCGAACCTGATGACGTACCTGCCGCAGTCCAACGAGCCGGGCTGCACTGCGGGCTTCGCACATGGGTTGGTCACCGGCGTCGCGCCGCAGATCGACCTGAGCCGGCCGGCGGAGTCGGCCGCCGTCTGCGACGAGACGGACACCCGTTACCAGCGCTACAGCTGCGTGCACGGCTTCGGCCATGCCTTCATGCGCCTCGTCCGCGAGGACATCGACGGAGCTTTGCAGCTCTGTGCGGCTCTCGGCGACGCGAGCGCGCCCGACTGCTCGCAGGGCGCCTTCCATGACTACTGGTTCGCGGTCATCGGCGCGGACGAGACCGAGCCGCCCGACGAGGTCGTCGGCGACCCGCGCGAGCTGTGCGGGGCTCAGGATCCCCAGTTCGTGCGCCCGTGCTGGTACCGCGCCTTCGTCGACGACCGGCCGGACCAGCCCGTGAACGGGGCGGAGGACATCGAGGCGCTGTGCACGGGCCTGGGCGGCCTGCAGCGTCAGGCGTGCATCACGGCGGCCTCCGTCGTCGGGCCTCCTGACCCGAGCGCGCAGCTCGCGATCTGCACCGAGTTCGGGGGCGAGGACGCCGTCAGCTGCATCCGCGGCACGAAGGTGCAAAACCTCCTCGCGACTGCCGCGCCGGAGGACCTGGTCGCGCTCATCCGCCAGTGCGACGGATTCCCTGGCGACACGGCGCTCGCGTGCTATCGCTGGCTCGGCAAGGTACTGGCCGTGCTGACCGACGGCGCGTTCGAGCAGTTCGGGTGCGGGTCGCTGCCCGACCCCGCGGCCCGGCGTGCGTGCGTCGAGGGTGTGCGCAGCATGAACGGCGCCCTGGAAACGTTCAGCTAGGCGTGGGTGCCCGGCCTCAGTTCGGTTTCAGCGTCACGCCCGGTCCCGCCGACGGTGTCGCGGCGGAGGCAGCCGAGGCCGAGGCGCTCGGGTACGACCGCATCGGTGTGTGGGACTCGCCCGCCCTCTTCAGGGAGCCCTGGGTCACGCTCGGCGCGATGGCGCGCGGGACGGAACGCGTCCGTCTCGGCACCTGGGTCACGAACCCGCTCAGCCGCCACCCCGTCGTGACCGCGAGCGCTGCGGCGAGCGTCGACGATCTCGCGCCCGGGCGGGTGTACATCGGTATCGGCGCCGGCGGCACCGGCGTCTGGCATCTGGGCATGAAGACCGCGAGCCTGGCTCTGCTGGAGGAGTACGTCGTCACCGTCCGGCAGCTTCTGGCCGAGGGCGAGGCGGAGTATCGAGGCGAGACCGTGCGGCTTCCCTGGGCGGCCGGCCGGCAGATCCCGATCGTCGTCTCCGCGCACGGCCCACAGGCGCTCAGGGTGGCCGGACGGGTCGGCGACGGCGTGATCGTGGGCCTGGGCGTGACGCCGGAGGTCGTGTCCGGCTCCCTCGAGCTCCTCGAGGAAGGCGCCCGGTCGGCGGGCCGCTCCGCGGCCGACCTCGACGTGTGGTTCACGTGCTTCTGGTTCGTGGACGAGGAGCCAGGCGTGGCCGCGCAGCGCGGCGCCTGGGCCGCGACCGCCTTCTCCCTCCACTTCGCGCGCTGGGGCGTCGAGGGACGGTTCGTCCCGGAGGAGCTCCAGGAGGGCGTCGTCGAGCTCGGCCGGGCCTACGACCTCGTCACGCACGGCGCGGTCCCGCAGGAGCAGCAGGTGCACTACGCGCGCCTGGCGGACGAGCTCGGTGTCGGCGAGTACCTGCGGCGGCGCTTCGTGTTCGCCGGCACGCCGGACGAGGTCGAGGCCCAGATCCGAGCGGCGATCGCCGCGGGCGCGGGCAGGTTCGACGGCGCGATCGACGCCGACCTTCCGGAGCACCGCGAGCGGATCGGCTCCTGGGCGCGGCTCGTCCTGCCACGCTTCCGGGATGCTTGACCTCCTCGTCAGCGGCGGCATCGCCTTCACGCCCGACGGCGCCCGCGAGCTCGACGTTGGCGTCGAGGGCGAGACGATCGCCGTGGTCGCCGAGCCCGGGTCGGCCCCGGAGGCGAGCCGCGTCCTCGACGCGACCGGGAAGCTCGTCTTCCCCGGCGGCGTCGAGCCGCACGCTCACATCTTCGAGCCGATGTACCGCGGCTGGACGCAGGGCGAGGACATCTGGCTTCAGACGCCGGAGGGCGCGACCCGGGCTGCGATCTTCGGCGGCACGACCACGGTGCTCTCCTTCGCGTTCATGGCGATCCACGTCACCGAGCAGGAGTTCGACGCGCGGCTCGCGGTCGAGCACCGGCGAGAGGTCTTCACCGGGCGCTCGTACGCCGACTTTGCGTTCCACCCAGTCCTCACCGGTTCGCCCTCGGACGCGACGATCGCCAGCGTGGCAGACGCGATCGCCGAGGGCACGTCGACGATGAAGCTCTTCACGACGGACCTGACCACCGGGCAGGCTGGCGTGCGCATCGACAACGGCTCCGCCTTCGAGGTGATGCGGGTCTGCGCCGAGCACGGCGCGCTCGTCATGGTGCACGCGGAGGACGACGACCTGATCAAGCACATGGAGGCGAAGCTCAGGCGCGAGGGGCGCAACGGGCTCGACAACGTCCATCTCGTCCACACGCTCATGGGCGAGGAGCTGGCCGTCCGCGCGTGCGATCGGATGGCCGCGGAAGCCGGCACCTCGCTCTACATCGTCCACGTGGGCGGTCGCGACCCGATGGGGGCTATCGCCGAGGCGCGGGCTGCCGGACGGCCTGTCTACGGTGAGGCCCTCCACAACCAGCTGTGCTTCTCGACGGACGACTACGCGAGACCCGACGGCGCGAAGTACCACATCGGCATGGGCCTCAAGCCGCCGGGCCACCAGGAGGCGCTGTGGGAGGGCCTTGCGGACGGCCGGCTCTCGACGCTCGCAACCGACGAGTACACGACCTCCTTCGCCGTGAAGATGGCGGGGACGGACCTGGAGACGACGCCTGGCGGGCACGTGGGGATCGAAACGCGGGGGATGATCGGCTTCTCCGAGGGCCATGGCAAGGGGAGGCTGACGCTCGAGCGCTTCGCGGATGTCTTCTCCACGAACCCCGCGAAGCTCATGGGCCTCTATCCGCGCAAGGGCGCGATTGCGGTCGGGAGCGACGCCGACCTCGCCGTGTGGGATCCCGCTGCCGAGCGCACGATCGCGCTGGACGATCTCCATCACGAGTCGGACTACAGCCCGTGGGAGGGGTGGGAGGTGCGCGGCTGGCCGGTGGCAACCGTGCTGCGCGGCAAGGTCGTCGTCGAGCACGGCGAGCTGCTCGGGAGCCCCGACGACGGGCGGTGGCTCGCGCGCCGGCTCGATCCCGAGGTCGCCAGGGGGCCGGCGGTCTGATGCCCGGCTTCCGGCAGGAGCTGGTCGGGCTCTTCGGCCAGCCCGTGGACGAGAACCCGACGCAGGCGATGATCGAGGCGGGCTTCGCGGCGGCCGGCCTCGACTGGCGCTACCTGACGATCGAGGTGGATCCCGAGGATCTCGGGGACGCGGTGCGCGGTGCGCGCGCAATGGGGCTGCGCGGCTTCAACTGCACCATCCCCCATAAGGTCGCCGTCGTCGAGCACCTGGACCGGCCTCGGGCGCTCGGCGGCGCTCATGGGGGCGGTCAACTGCGTCGTGCGGCGCGGCGACGAGCTCGTCGGGGAGAACACCGACGGCGCCGGCTTCCTCGAGGCGGTGCGGCGCAGACGCGACCCCGCGGGGTCGCGGGTCGTGACGCTGGGCGCCGGCGGAGCCGCCCGGGCGATCGCGGTCGAGCTCGCGCTGGCGGGCGCCGCGAGCCTCACGATCGTCAACCGGAGCGCCGAGCGGGGACGCGAGCTGGGCGCGCTTCTCGAGGGCGTCGAGTCGCCGACGGAGGTCCGCATCGAAGAGCTCGGCGACGGCTTCCGGGTGCCGGCGGACACCGATCTCGTCGTCAACGCCACCTCGATCGGGCTCTTCCCCGATGTTGACGCCGTCGTGCCGCTCGATCTAACGGAGGTGGCCGGCAAAGCCCTCGTCGCCGACGTCATCCCCAACCCGCCGGAGACACGTTTCCTCCGCGCGGCGGCAGAGCTCGGCTGCGAGACGCTCGACGGCCTCGAAATGCTCGTCGAGCAGGGCAGGATCGGATTCGAGCTCTGGACCGGCGTCGAGCCGGACGTCGGGGCCATGCGGAACGCGCTGCGCCGCGCGTTCGGCGTCCCGTGACCGCGCCGACCGTCTCCGTTCTCCTGCCGGTGCGGGACGAAGCCGCCTACCTCGGAGACGCACTCGCGTCGCTCTCTGCGCAGACCTACTCCCACCTCGAGGTGCTGGTCATAGACGACGGGTCGACCGACGGCTCGGCGGAGATCGCCGAGGCCCACGCGCGGAGCGACGACCGGTTCCGCGTCCTGAGGCAAGGGCCCGCCGGCATCGTCGCGGCGCTCGAGCGCGGCAGGGCCGAGGCTCGAGGGTCGCTGATCGCACGCATGGACGGTGACGACGTCGTCCTGCCCGAGCGCCTCGAGGCCCAGGTGGACGCGCTTGCCGCCGAAGAGCTCGCGGCCTGCGGTGGCCGGGTCGCCTACTTCCCCGAGGAGTCCGTGCGCGACGGTGCCCGCCGCTACGAGCGCTGGCTGAACGGCCTCGTCACCGCAGATGCGGCGGCGCGCGACGTCTTCATCGAGTGCCCGCTCCCGCACCCGGCGCTCACGGTTCGGGCCGAGGCGCTCGCGGCGGTCGGCGGCTACCGCGACCAGGGGTGGCCCGAGGACTACGACCTCGTCCTGCGCCTCTGGGCCGCCGGGGCGCGCTTCCGCAACGTGGAGACGCCGGTTCTTCGCTGGCGAGAGCACGGCGCGCGCCGCTCGCGCTCGGATCCGGCCTATTCGCTCGAGGCGTTCGTGCGTTGCAAGGTGCACCACCTGCGGGCGACCCTCCTGCGCGGCTTCCCCGCCGTCGTCATCTGGGGCGCGGGGCCGGTCGGGAAGTCCTTCGCCCGTGAGCTCGTGGCCCAGGGCTCGCAGGTCGCCGCGTTCGTCGACGTCGACCCGCGCAAGATCGGTCACGAGGTTCACGGAGCGCCGGTCGTCTCGATCGAGGACGCCGCCGGCTTCCGCAAGTCGTTCGCCGTCGGCGCCGTCGCGGGAGAGGTGGCCCGCGCCGAGATCCGGGAGGCGGTCGCCGCCGAGGGCCGGCAGGACGGCGTCGACTTCGTCGCCATCGCGTAGCCTGCGCGCCGTGCCCGAGCGCTGCGCATGGGTTCCCGAGAGCGATCCGCTGTACGTCGCCTACCACGACGAGGAGTGGGGCGTCCCCGAGCGCGACGATCGCGCGCTCTACGAGCTGCTCACCCTCGAAGGCGCACAGGCCGGGCTCTCCTGGTCGACGATCCTGCACAAGCGCGAGGGATACCGCCGGGCGTTCGCGGGCTTCGACCCCGCCAAGGTGGCGCGCTTCGACGCGCGCCGCGAGCAGAAGCTCCTGGCCGATCCGGGCATCGTCCGCAACCGCCTCAAAGTCTCCTCGACGATCGAGAACGCCCGCCGCGTGCTGGAGACACAGGAGGAGCTGGGGAGCTTCGCGGCGCTCCTCTGGGGGTTCGTGGACGACGAGCCGCTCGTGGGCGGGTGGAAGTCGGTGGGCGAGATCCCCGCCGAGACGCCCGTCTCCAAGGCGATGAGCAAGGAGCTCAAGCGTCGCGGGTTCCGCTTCGTCGGGCCGACGGTCTGCTACGCGTTCATGCAGGCCGCCGGGCTCGTGGACGACCACGTGGTCTCCTGCTTCCGCTTCGGCGTCGGCAGCACACCCAGGTGAGCGGGGACGACCTCCGCGAGGGGGAGCGCCTCGGACCAGCACCGCCGGTGCCCGAACCGGGACGCGCTCGGTCAGCCCTCAAGCTGGCGACGATCGACATCGGTCCGCTGAAGCGGCACCGCGACTTCCGCCTCCTCTTCTTCGGCCAGGGCGTCTCGTTCTTCGGCTCGATGATCACGTACGTCGCCCTGCCCTACCAGGCGTACCAGCTCACGGGCTCGTCGCTCGTCGTCGGCCTCCTCAGTCTCGCCGAGCTGGGGCCGCTCCTGGTCACGGCCTTCGTGGGCGGCGCGCTCGCAGACGCGTTCGACCGTCGGCGGCTCGTGCAGATCGCGGAGGCCTCGCTCGCGGTCTGCGCCGGTGTCCTGGCGCTGAACGCCACGCTCGAGAGCCCGCAGCTCTGGGTCATCTTCGTCGTCGGGGCGGTCATGGCCGGGCTCGACGGCATCCAGCGCCCGCCGCTCGACGCCCTCACACCGCGACTCGTGGAGCGGCACGAGCTGATCGCGGCCAGCGCCCTCGACTCCTTCCGGGGCAACATCGGCATGGTCACGGGCCCGGCCGTGGGCGGCATCCTGATCGCCACCCTCGGGCTGCCGACCACCTACGTGATCGACGTGGCGACGTTCGGCGCCTCGCTCGGAGCGCTCGCGCTGATGCGCGCCGTCCCGCCGCCGCCCGGTGCCGCACGGCCGAGCCTGAGCGGGATCGCGGAGGGCTTCCGGTACGCGACGAGCCGCCCCGAGCTGGTCGGAACCTACGGCGTCGACATGCTCGCCATGTTCTTCGGGATGCCGCTGGCTCTCTTTCCCGCGTTCGCGTCCGAGTTCGGCGGGGCCGGGGTGCTCGGGCTGATGTACGCGGCGATCCCGGCGGGGTCGCTCGTGGCCACGGCGACGAGCGGCTGGACAGGGCGAGTGCACCGACACGGCCTGGCCGTCATCTGGGCTGCGGCGGCCTGGGGGGTCGCCATCACCGCCGTCGGCTTCGCTCCGAACCTCGCGCTCGCTCTCATCGCCCTCGGCTTCGCCGGCGCGGCGGACATGATCAGCGGGATCTTCCGCGGGACGATCTGGAACACCACGATCCCCGACCACCTGCGCGGCCGCCTCGCAGGCATCGAGCAGGTCAGCTACTCGGCCGGGCCGCTGCTCGGGAACCTGGAGGCGGGCGTCGTCGCCTCCTTCGCGGGGATCCGGGCGTCGATCGTCTCCGGCGGCGTCCTCTGCGTCGTCGGGGTCGCGCTCGCGGCCCTGGCTCTGCCCGCGTTCAGGCGCTACGACGCTCGAAAGCACCCGGCACACTGACAGAGGGTCCCTAGGATGGGGCTGACCACTTCGAGGGAAGGTCGCCTATGAAGCTCGAGGGCATCCACCACGTCACCGCCATCACCGCCGACGCACCCGGAAACGTCGACTTCTACACCCGGGTGCTCGGTCTGCGGCTCGTCAAGAAGACGGTCAACCAGGACGACCCGACCGTCTACCACCTGTTCTACGCAGACGAGCTCGGGAGCCCGGGCGCCGACCTCACGTTCTTCGAGTACCCCGGCCTCCAGCGTGGGCGTGCGGGCGCCGGCATGGTGCACACGATTGTCTGGCGCGTCGGCTCGGAGGAGGCGGTCGCGTTCTGGGCCGACCGGCTGACCGCGGAGGGGATCGAGGTCGAGCGCGACGGCGGCCGCCTGCGCTTCGCCGACCGCGAGGGAATGGGCCTCGAGATCGTGGCCGTCGACGTCGACGACGAGCCGCTCGTCGCCCGGCACCCGGAGATTCCGGCCGAGCACGCCCTCCAGGGCTTCCATGGCGTCCGCGCCTACACGATCGACCCCGAGGCGAGCCGGGCCACCCTCGAGGAGACTCTGGGGTTCGAGCCCGACGGCGACCGGGCCTGGGAGGTGCGCGGCGAGCAGCGCGGCTCGTTCTACGCCTACGACCAGCCGCCGCCCGAGAGCGGCCGGGGCGGGGCCGGCACGGTGCACCACGTCGCCTGGTCGTCGCCGACGGACGATCACGAGGCGTGGCGGCAGCGCGTGGCCGAGGCGGGCCTGCGCCCGACGCCGGTCATCGACCGCTTCTACTTCCGCTCGGTCTACTTCCGCGAGCCGAGCGGCGTCCTCTTCGAGCTCGCCACCATGGGCCCCGGCTTCACCGCCGACGAGCCGCTGGAGACGCTCGGCGAAGGGCTCTCGCTCCCGCCGAACTACGAGCCGCTACGGGAGCGGCTGGAAACCATCCTGACCCCGCTCCCCAATCCCAAGGACACCCGGACGCCTCACTAGCAGCAGTCTTGGCCCAACCTTTGGGCTCAAGGCGCGCTCCTTAAGGAGGATGACGGCGAAAACCGCGGATTCGCTGCCGACCCTTGCTCGCCGGGCCGTTGACGGCAATCGAGAGGCGCTCGACGAGTTGCTGCGCCAACTCGAGCCCATGGTCGTCCGAACCGCGCGGCTCATCGTCGGTTCGGGCTCTTGGGTTGCCGAGGATGCGGCTCAAGAGGCGATGCTGGACATCACCCAGGGGTTGGCAGGTCTCCGTGAGCCGGAGGCGGTCAGGTCCTGGGCGCTTCGAATTGCGACAACCCGCGCGATGAAGGTCGCTCGTCGCGAACGCCTGATGTCCCTGCGGCGGACGCCTCCCGTCGACCGCGTACTCGCGGCCGACGCAGGTTGGGGCCGTGCGGAGGCCCTTCGCGATGCGTTTGCGCGACTTCCGCCACGCCTTCGTGCAACCGCAGTCCTTCGGACTTACGTCGGGCTCAGCGAAGCCGAGACTGCCGAAGTGATGAGCTGCTCTGTCGGTGCAGTCAAGTCCAACTTGCACGACGCCCGCAAGCGGCTCACGAAGGCCCTCGCGCAGCGCGGCTTTGCTCCGGTCACCGTGAGGCCCAGAGAGGAGACGGTCGAATGACCATCAACGAAGAGAGTCTGATCTCCCTCGACGAGCTCCGGTCTGTGCTGAGCGCCGACGAGGGGCCTTCGCACGCGCGCTCGCGTACCCGACGGCCTCGTCGGCCGTTTCTTCCTGCGGCGGTTGCGGCCGCGCTGCTCGTGGGAGCCGTCGTCGTTCTTAGCGTGCAGCTCCTGGATGAAGACGGAGATCGAGACAGAGGCGTCGCTGGCTCGGAGACCACTTTGCGTCATGTCGCGTTGCCGCCGCTTCCGCCCGGCCCACAGAGGCTTGAGGGAGCGAGCGGCACGGCCGCCGTCGAGTATGTGTCACTTGAGGAAATGATCGCGCGCGCCAACCTCGTGTTCGTCGGCACGGTGGCGGAGATCGGAGGCACCGAGATCTTGTCGCGAGACGAGGAGGGGTTCGCCCTCGAGGCGAATCGTGTCCGGTACCGGATCGACCGTGTCCTGCGAGGTGATGCCGTCGACCAGATCGACATCACCAATCTCGCCCTCGGCGAGGCCACGTTTCCTGCGGGCGTTGGCGAGCGCTACCTGATCTTCGCGGAATGGCGCCCGCTCGGGTCGCCGGACAACCGGAGGCTCGTGCCGGCCGGCTATGCCCAGGGTGTCTACGAGGTTGTCGGGCCGGATCGGGCGACCAATGTGAGGAAAGAGACGGTCAGCATCGACGCCGTCGCCGGTCAGGTCGCTGCGACCGACCGCGGCTAGGCGGTTCGCCGCCGGATATCGTCGGCGCCCATGGCGCTTCTCAGGCGTGTCCGGATCCGCGCGTACCGCTCCGCTGCGGACGTCGAGCTCGAGCTCGGCCCGGTGGTCGCGCTGGTCGGCGAAGCGCGGGCCGGCAAGTCCAACCTCCTGCGCGCGGTGCGCGCGCTCCTCGACCCGACGGCGCCCGTCGAGCGTGACGACGTCCGCCGCGACGAGGACGGGTCGGTCGCGGTCGAGGCGGAGCTCGTCGACGGCCGGAAGGTGTCGCTCCGCGCCCGGCCGCCCGAGGCGACCGCGGAGCGCGAGGGCGCGCCGCCGGTCGTCTTCCTCCCGGCCGGCCTGCGGAGCGAGACGCTCGTCGAGGCAAGCCCAGACGCCGCGGAGGCGGCCCGGCACTTCGACGCGGCCGCGAAGGGTCACGAGGGCGGCGGCTCCGAGGCGGCAGGCGCCGGCGCGCTCGTCGCCGCGGTCGAGGCGTGCTGCGAGGCGAACATCTCCGGCGTCGTCTTCATCGTCGAAGAGCCCGAGCTCTTCCTCCGCCCGCACACGCAGCGCTACCTCTATCGCCGGCTGCGCGAGCTCGCCGCCGGCGGGAACCAGGTCCTCTACTCGACGCATGCGCCGTCCTTCCTGAACGTCGCGCGCCTCGAGGAGCTCGTGCTCGTCGGTCACGATCCCGAGCGCGGCACGCACGTCGTCCGGCCGGAGCCCCTCGAGGCCGACGAGGCGTTCCGGATCGTGAGCGAGTTCGACGCGGAGCGGAGCGAGCTCTTCCTCGCCCGCTCGGCGATCCTCGTCGAGGGCCGCACCGAGAAGCTCGTCCTCCCCTCGATCTTCGCCGCGCTCGGCCACGACGCCGACCGCGCCGAGGTCTCGATCGTCGAGTGCGGCGGGAAGTCGAACATTCCCGTCTTCGCGCGGATCTGCCAGGCGTGCCGCATTCCCTTCGCCGTCGTTCACGACCGCGACGCCGAGGCGGGCAAGGATCCGATCCCATCCGAGCAGCAGCTCAACGTGCTCATCTCCGACATCGCCGGTGAGGAGCGCGTCGTCGAGCTGGCGCCCGACTTCGAGGCCGTCGCCGGCCTTCGCGGTCACTCGAACAAGCCGGAGCGGGCCTGGAACCACTTCTCGACGCCGGGCGTGGATGTGCCCGAGCCATTGGCCCGCGCGGTACGGCTCGCGCTCGAGTCGGCCGCCCGCTAGCCGCTCACGTACTCGTCCCACCAGCCGGCAGCGGGCTCGATCTGCTCCACGACGTCGACCCACATCCCGGCCGGGTCGAGCACCCCGAAGCGCCGCTGCCCCCAGGGCTCGTCCGTCAGCCCGAGAGCGAGCTCGATCCCTCCCGCCACGAGCCGCTCGTGCTCGGTCCGTGCGTCGGCCACCTGGAACGTCAGGAAGCTCCCTTCGCCCGAGAACGGCGCGGGCGAGGGCGGGGAGGAAGGGTGGGCGCTGTGCATGAACGCGAGTGCGACGGGGCGCTCGGCATCGTTGTGCAGCAAGACGAACCAGTCGGCCTCGAAGGCGACCTCGAAGCCGAACCAGCGGCAGTAGAAGTCTCGGCACTCCCGCAGGCGGTCGGTCACGACGACCGGATAGGCGTCGAGAAGGCGCATTTCAGGCGAGGGCGACGATCCGCTTCGGTTGCTCGCCCTCGACGGTGACCTGCTTCCAGGTGTCGCCCGCGTCAGCGCTCGTGTACACGCTCCCGTCGGACAAGCCCATGGCCAGCAGCCCGTCGATGTAGGCGAACGCGTAGGGCATGTGATCGAGCGGCCGTGGGAGCCCGCCGTCCAGCGGCTCCCAGGGGCCGTCGCCCTGCCAGCGGTAGACGACGGCCTCAGCCCCCTCGCGGCCGTGCGCCGCGAAGGGCCCGGTGCTCGCCGAGACGAACCAGCGGTCGGGATCGTCAGGGTCGACGGCGACCGCCCACGCGTAGTGGCGGTCGCGGCCTTCGTCCGCCGCGGCCCAGGTGGCGCCCCGGTCGAAGCTCCACGCGGCGCCGCCGCCGGCCGCCTCGTACGCGCGTCCCGCCACGGTCGGATGCCAGGCGAGCGAGTGGCAATCGAGCTGTGCGCCCGGCCGGTGGTCGCTCCACGTCTCGCCGCCGTCCTCGCTCCTCATCACGCCGCCGAGCTCGATGCCGACCAGCAGCAGGCCGGCGTCGTGGGGGCTCGGCGCGATCCAGCGGACGTGCGAAGTCCAGGGCCGCGGCGGAAAGCTCCAGGTCGGCGCGGACGGGATCGCGCGCAGGCTCTCCAGCTCGCGCCACGAATTGCCGCGGTCGTGGCTGACGAAGAGCATGCTCGGCTCGCAGCCCGCGTAGAGCGCGCCGTCCGCAGGGGAAACCGACACGGAGAACACGTCGGGGTGCGGAAAGTCGGCCTGCGCCCACGTCTGGCCGCCGTCCGTGCTCCGCCACGCACCGTGATCGCGCGAGCCGCCCAGGAGGAAGTCAGGCTCCCGCGGGTCGCGGGCGAGGCACTGGATCCTGGAGCCCTGGCTGGCGGCGACGGCCCGCCAGCCGCGCTCGGCCGGCTCCAGAAGCGCGACGCCGTCGCCGGTGGCGGCGCAGAGCTGCGTCAGGCGCCCCGGGTCTCGCGGGTGAAGATGACGAGCAGGCTCAGCGACTCGTAGCCGGTGAAGCGGTGCTCCGCGTGGGCGGCGACGAACATCGCCTGGCCCTCGACGAGGTCGACCTCCTCGTCCTCGACCTGGAGCGTCCCGCGGCCCTCGAGGACGATGTAGACCTCGTCGTCCTCGTGCGGCTGCTGGCGGTCGGGCTCGGGCGCGACGAGGACGTACACGCCCACCTCGAGGCCCGGCGACTCGTGGACGACCTCGTAGCCGCCGTTCGCGGCCTCGAGGCGCCGCTTCGCCTCATGGACGTCGAAGAGGTGCTCGTGCACCGCCATCACACGGCGGCCTGCTTGAGCTCCGGGATGATGTCCCTGCCGTAGGCCTCGAGGATGTCCTCCTGGCCCTGCGTCATCAGGTAGATGTTGAAGTGGTCGACGCCGATCGAGTCGAGCTCGCGGAGCTTGGCGCGAACCGCGTCGACGTCGCCGATGACGCTGAAGCGGTCGGCGATCTCGTCGGTCACGAACTCGCCGTGGGCGGCCCCCTCGCGGCTGTGGTCCTTGTAGTCGTAGAACTTCCGGGCCTTCACGTACTCGGTCAGGTCCTTGGGGATCTCGGAGTTCTCGCCGTAGCGCTCGATCAGGTCCATGACGTGGTTCGAGACCATGGCCGGGAACCAGCGCGTCGCGTCTCGCGCGCCCTGGAGGTCGTCGGTGACGACGCTCGGCGCGCACACGAGGCACTCGAGCTCGTCCGGGTCGCGCCCGGCCTCGACCGCGGCCGCGCGGGCCTGCTCCATGATCCACTGGATGATGACCGGGTCGGCGAGCTGGATGATGACCCCGTCGGCGATCCGCCCCGCGACCCCGAGCGCCCTCGGCCCGTAAGCGGCGATGTAGAGCGGGATCCGCTCCCGGTCCTTGGCCCACGTGAGCTCGAGCTCCTTCCCGTTCCACTCCACGGGCCGCCCGTTCATCAGGTCCTTGATCATCGCGCAGGAGGCCTCGAACTCGGCCATTTTCACCGGCTGCTGGCCGATCACCCGCCGGGCCGAGTCGCCCCGACCGATGCCGAGCACCGCGCGCCCGCCCGAGATCGCGTGCAGCGTCGCGTACGAGCTGGCGGTCACGGTCGGCTCGCGTGTCCCCGGGTTCGTGACGCAGTGCCCGAACTTCAGCTTCTCGGTCTGCGACGCGAGCAGCGTCAGGAGCGGGTAGCCGTCGTGCCAGAGGATGTGCGAGTCGTACGTCCAGCCGTAGTCGAAGCCGTGCTGCTCGGCGAGCTGCATGAGCTCGAGGAAGCGCGTGTGCGGCGGGTCGGGGAGAACGGTGACGCCGAACGTGAGCATCGGACCTCCTGCGGGGGTGGGAAGGCTCGATTCTATGCCTCGTCCCACGGAGGCCGGAATGCCCGCGCGGCACGTCGCGTTCTAGCCCTGTGGGGTATGGGTAACCTCAGCGCGATGCAGATCGAGACACTCGACCACGTGGCCCTCTGGGTCGAGGACCGCGACGCGCTCGCGAACTTCCTCACCGCGCATGTCGGCATGCACGTGATCGACCGGACGGACACGTTCACGCTCGTCGGATCGGATGCCCGGCGCGGCAAGCTGACGCTCTTCGCCGCCGAGGGAGAGCGCGATCCGGGTGTGCTCGGGCGCGTGGGCCTGCGTGTCTTCGACCTCGACGAGGCGCTCGCGGCGCTCCCGTCGGGGCACCCCGTCGAGCGGACGGACCGCACGGCGGAGCTCGACGCTCCCGCCGGCCTGCGGCTCGCTCTCGTCGAGGTGGACGAGGGCGTCGCCTACGACCTCGACCACGTGGCGTTCGTAGTGCCCGACCCCGATGCGACCTTCGCCCGCCTCGCCGAGCTCGGCTTCGGCGTCGAAGACGGCCGGCTGCTGGCGGGTGACGCGGCCATCGTGCTCGAGCGCGGCGACCCGGGCGAGAGCGAGCGCCCGCTCTACAATCACCTCGGGCTGCGCGTCGAGTCGGCCGAAGACCACATCGAGGAGGCGGAGCGCCGTGGCCTCGAGATCGCCGACGTCGTCGACGCGGCGAACACCTACGCGGTCTTCGTCTGGGGCCCGGATCGCATCAAGCTCGAGTACGTCGAGCACAAGCCGACGTTCTCCCTGACCTAGCGCCGTGCGCCGCCTCGTCGTGGCGGGAGCCGGGATGGCCGGTCTGGCCGCTGCCGCCCGGGCGCGCGAGCTCGGTGCGGACGTCGTCGTCCACGAGAAGGGCGACCGTCCCGGCGGGTCGATGCTGCTCTCCTCCTGCGTCGTCTGGCGCTACCGCGACTGGGAGGTCTTCAGGGCCGAGTGCCCCGGCGGCGACCCTGCGCTTCAGCGGGTCGTGTGGGAAGGGCTCGACGACGCGCTCGCCTGGCTGCGGTCGCTCGAGGCGCCCGTGGTCGACGAGAAGACAGGCAATCCGCGCACGACCGGTCTCCGTTTCGATCCGCACGGCCTGACGGAAGCGCTCGCGCGGCGCGTTGGCGAGATCCGGCTCGGGAGCCCGCTCGAGGAAGTGCCGGCCGACCCGACCATCCTCGCCACCGGCGGCTTCCAGGGCGACCGGGAACTCGTCCGCCGCCACATCACGCCAGAGGCCGACCAGCTCGTGCTGCGGGCAAACCCGTGGAGCGTGGGCGACGGCCTGCGGCTCGCGCTCGCCCAGGGCGCCGAGGCCTCGGTCGGGCTAGACGAGTTCTACGGGCGCAACCTCGCCGCGGCCCCGGCGGTCGATCCCGAGGACTTCGTTCCTCTCGCCCAGGTCTACGCCCGGCACGCGGTCGTCGAGAATGTCCACGGCGAGCGCTACGAGGCGCAGTCGTGGTCGGAGATCGACGTCGTCCAGTGGACGGCGAGACAGCCGGGGGCGCGTGCCTGGTACGTCGTCGCCGACGAGGCGTTGGGAGAGATGGTGCGCGAGCGCACGGTCTTCGAGGTGATCGAGCTCGCCGAGCGCCGCGGCGCGCCTGTTGAGCGGAGAGACGGCACCACCCGGGTGGAAGTGGTCGCCGGCATCACCACGACGCTCGGCGGCATCCGCGTCGACGAGCGTGCCCGGGCGGCGGACGGCCTCTGGGCCGCGGGCGCCGACGTCGGCGGGATCTCGACGGGCGGCTGGTCGAGCGCGCTGGCAGCCGCCCTCGTCCTCGGCAAGATCGCCGCCGAGTCCGCGGTCGGTTAGACGCCTACGCGGTTTCCAAGTAGGCGCACGCCCGCTCGTCCTGGGGGAGCGGGGAGGGGCCGACCTTGGTCACCGTGAAGCTCAGCTCTTCGACCTCGATCGCCTCGCCTGCCGCCGGGGGATCGCCGTCGCGCTCGATGAGCTCGTAGCCGCTCGGCTTGGTCACGAAGAGCAGGTGCTTGTCGGCCATGCGGCGCGAATTCTAACTTCCGCTCGCGGCGGCGACGTACGGTGGGACGACGACACGTACGAGCGTCCCGCCGTTCTCGCCGCTGTCGATCTCGAGCCGGCCGTTGAGGATCTTGACCCGCTCGTCGATCGCCTCGATGGACGCGCGGCGCCGCTCCTCGACGCCGTCGTCGGCGATCTCCGTCTGGAAGCCGCCGTCCTCGCGCTCGCCCACCGCGACCTCGATCTTGAGGGGTCGCCTGCGGACTGCCTGGTTGAGGGACTCGCGGATGATCTGGTAGAGGGCGACCTGCGTCTTCTCGCCGAGCCGCTCGCCCGCCTCGACGTGCGTGATCACCGTGATGCGGTGCGTCCCCTCGATCTGGTCGGCGAGCGCGCGCACGGCGGCGTAGAAGCCCTGGTCGCGCAGGACGAGCGGCTCGATGGCGAAGGAGAGGTCGCGGAGCACCCGGATGGTGTCGCGCTCCTTCTGGAGCGAGTTCTCGATGATCTTGGCGGCCTCCTCGTGACGGCCGTCCTGGAGAGCTGCGAGCGAGGCGTCGTGCATGAGGGCGATGCCGGACATGGACTGGAGTGGGCCGTCGTGGAGGAAGAGCGACAGGCGTCTGCGCTCGTCCTGCTCGGCCGTGATGAGCCGCTCGGTCAGCCGCTCGCGCTCGGCCTCGCGGTCGCGTGCCTCCTCGAGCAGGCGCGAGTTTTCGACCATGCGGGCCGCGAAGTCGGCGAGGACGGTCGCCCGCATGTGGTCCCAGCGGTGGAAGGGCTCGGGCCGTGAGAGCTCGAGGTCGCCGAGGAGCTCGCCGTGCACGGCGAGGGGTACGACCATGCGCTCGCCCCCGGTGCTGCGCTCGGCCCCGGCGTCGTAGCCCGGCGGCCGGATCCGCGCAGTGTCGGCGTCGAACAGGCGCCGGGCCTCGTCGCAGGTGCGGTCGAGGATCTCGGTCGCGTTCAGGGTCGAGGAGACGGCCGCGATCGAATCGACGAGCGACTCGAGGAAGGTCGTCTGGGCCTGGAGCTCGTCCTCGGCAGACTCGTGGCGCCGGCGTTCCGTGACGATCAGGTAGAGCGCGAAGGCGCCGAAGAACGTGGTCGACGCGACGAGGCCGCCGGCTGCCACGGCCGGCTCACCGAAGGCGAGCCCCAGAGCGCCGACGAGCGCAGCCCCGACGGTGCAGCCGACGAGGATGCCGCGCGCGTTACGGGAGAAACGACCGTCCACCGTCAACCGCCGGTGGTGAGATCAGTCGATGATCGATTCCCGCAGCGCGATGGCGACGGCATGGGTGCGCGTGTCCGCCTCAAGCTTGGCGAGAATATGCCGTACGTGGCTCTTCACCGTCTCCTGGCTGATGAAGAGTCGCGCCGCGACGTCCGCGTTGGACATGCCGTCGGCGAGGAGCTGGAGGATCTCGCGCTCACGCTGGGTGAGCATCTCCTCGCGCTCGCGGGTGAGCAGGGCGGGCATGAGCGCAGGGTCGACGTAGCCCTCGCCGCTCGCGACCTTCTCGATGGCCCTGAGCAGAGTCTGGTGGGGTGCTTCCTTGAGGATGTAGCCCTTGGCGCCCGCCTCGAGGCCGCGTCCGAGCAGGCTGCGCTCGCCGTAGGCCGTGAAGATGAGGACGGCGGTGGCGGGCAGGCGGTCGGCGAGGATCTTCGTCGCCTCGAGCCCGTCCATCCCGGGCATGCGCACGTCCATGATCACGACGTTCGGGCGGCGGCGCTCGGCCACCGCGACGGCGCTGGCGCCGTCCGAGGCCTCACCCACGACGCGGATCTGCGGCGCGCGTGAGAGGGAAAGGCGGAGGCCTTCCCTGACGACCTCGTGGTCGTCGGCAATTAGGCAGGTGATCTCGTTGGTCATCGCGGCTCGCTCCCCAGGCACGATGATAGATCGGGTGAGAAGCCGTCACACTTTAGAGGGAGTTGTCATTGACCCTGTTGAGGGGGTCTACGCGGGCACGGTCGCGATCGAGGGCGATCGCATCGCGTCGGTCGAGCGGCGAGAGCTCGAAGCGCGCGAACCGCTGATCTTTCCTGGCTTCATCGACCTGCACGTCTACGACCCGAGCGGGCTCGCCGCGAGCGGTGTCACCGGGTATTTGCTCGCCACGCGCGAGCTGCGGGCGGTCGACGATCCGCTCTGTCTGGGGCTTCACCTCGAGGGGCCGTTCCTCAACACGGAGGCTGCCGGCGCGATTCCGGTCGACGAGCTTCTCCCGGTCGACGCGGGCCTGGCGGACGAGTGGATCGCCGCCGACGGCGCCGTACGGCTCGTCACGCTAGCGCCCGAGCTGCAGGGGGCGCTCGACGTGACGGAGCGGCTCGCCGCAGCGGGCATCGTGGTCGCCCTCGGCCACACGCGTGCGAACGCCCTCACGACCGACGCCGCGATCGAGGCGGGCGCCCGCTTCGCCACGCACCTCTGGAACGCGTCGCGCCCTGTGCGTGCTCGCACCACGGGCTCGGTGCCGACGCTTCTGATCGACGAGCGCGTCACGGTCGGGCTGATCGCCGACGGACGGCACCTCCATCCGTTGATCGAGGAGCTGACCGTCCGGATCGCCGGCCCGGCGCGCATCGCGCTCACGAGCGACGTCGTCCCGCTCCCCGCGCACCGCCCTGACGGCTCGCTTCTGGGCGGCGATCGCTCCGGCGCCGCGCTGGTCGCGCACATGGCGCGTTTCGGGCTCCAGGAGGCCGCCACGATGGCGAGCCTCGTCCCCGCACAGCTCCTCGGCCTGAGCGACCGAGGACGGATCGCCCCCGGCTACCGCGCCGACCTGGCGATCCTCGACGCGGAGCTGCGGCCGCTGCAGACGATCGCCGCAGGCGAAACGGTCTGACCCCTCCGCTATTGTCAGTTCGACACTTGGACGAGATACCGCCTAGTACCCACGCCTGGGGCGACCAGGCGTGACCGTCACTCGCTTGAGGCTCGTTCCCGTGGGGGCAACCATGTTTCCGAGCGCGGGGGAAACCATGTTTCCCCCGCGGGCCCCCTTCTTCAGCCCTTCTGAGGAGGGGGTTCATGGGGGAACCAGGGGTTCCCCCATGGGAGAACCTCCCGGTTCCCTCACACACCCTCCCCTCGCTGACGTGCCGTGAGCGACTCCCTTCGCATCCTGATCATTCTCCTGCTCGTGCTGGGGAATGCCATCTTCGTCGCGGCCGAGTACGCGCTCGTCACGGCGCGGCGCCCGCGCCTGGAGGAGATGGCGAAGCGCGGGAACCGCCGGGCCAAGACGGCCCTCGTGCTGCTCGACGAGCCGGTCCGCTTCATCTCGACGGTGCAGGTCGGCATCACCGTCTTCAGCATCCTCCTCGGCGCCATCGGAGCGTCGTTCCTCACGCGCTTCTTCGACGACTGGATGCCGGAGGAGATCGCGTTCATCCTCTCGTTCCTCATCCTCACGTACCTCAGCGTCGTCCTGGGCGAGCTCGTGCCGAAGTCGATCGCCCTCCAGCGCGCGGAGAGGCTCGCCGTGTGGCTCGCGGTCCCGCTCGACTGGCTCGGCAGAGTCGCCAACCCGCTCGTCTGGCTCCTCCAGAAATCGGCGCACGGCATTGCCCGGCTCTTCGGCGTCCAACCCGCGCCGGCCGGGATGACCATGCACACCGAGGAGGACATCCGCCTGATCGTGGCGCAGACGGCAGGAGATCCCCGCCGCGGAGGAGGAGATGCTCTACAAGGTCTTCGACTTCGCGGACAAGGAGGCCCACGACGTGATGGTCCCGCGGCCCGAGGTCGTCGCCCTCTCGGTCGAGCTGCCCCCGCAGGAGGCCCTCGCGGCCGTCATCGACTCGCCCTACACGCGCTACCCGGTCTACCGCGACTCGCTGGACGACGTGCTGGGCGATCCTGCACGTCCGCGACCTCTTCCACGCGCTGTACGACCGCGGAATCGACAACGTCGTCATCGAGCACATCGTCCGCCCGGCGTACGTCGTGCCGGAGACCAAGGACCTCGCCTCGCTCCTCGCCGAGTTCCGGCGCCGGAACCAGCACCTGGCGCTCGTCGTGGACGAGTACGGCTCGGTGCAGGGGATCGTGACGCTCGAGGACCTGCTGGAGGAGATCGTCGGCGAGATCGAGGACGAGTACGACCTTCCGGACGAGTCGATCGAGCAGACTCGCGGACGACCGCATCCGCGTCCACGGCACCTTCACGATCGACGACTTCAACGAGCGCTTCGGCACCGAGCTGCCGCAGGAGGACTACCACACGCTCGCCGGGCTCGTGTTCGGGATGCTCGGGCGCGCCGCGGAGCCGGGCGACGAGGTGGACGGCCGACGGCCTGCTCTTCCGGGTCGTCGAGGTCGACGGCCCGCGCATCGAGCGCCTCGAGGTCGAGTTCAAAGCTCCGCTGGCGGAGGAGGAGCCTTCGCCCGAGGCGGCGAGCGGCGGGAAGTAGAGTTCCGCCGTGCAGTTCGACCACATCGGCGTGCCCGCGCCGGCCAGGCGCGAGGGCATGCGCTACCTCGAGTCCAAGCGGCTCTGGCTTACGAGCCCGGGCGACCATCCCTACCGGGTGGAGTGGCTGTGGTATGAGCCCGACAGCCCCGAGCTCGAGCTCATCCGCAGTGTCCCGCACGTGGCCTACCTCGTCGAGAGCCTGGAGGACGCGATGGCGGGCGAGCGGATGATCGCCGAGCCCTTCGACGTCTTCGGGGAGGTCCGCGTCTCGTTCGTCGAGGTGGACGGCGCCCCCGTCGAGTTCGTCCAGAAGTACTGATGGCCGTCTCCGAGCTGCTCTCCGAGCTCGTCCGCATCGACTCGATCAACCCGGAGATGGTCGACGGCGCCGCCGGCGAGGGCGAGATCGCGCGCTTCGTCGCCGGCTGGCTCGAGGATGCGGGCCTCGAGGTCGAGATCGAGGAGCTCGCGCCGGGCCGGTTCAACACGGTCGGGATCGCTCGCGGTTCCGGCGGTGGGCGCTCGCTGCTCCTGAACGCGCACATGGACACGGTCGGCGTGGCCGGCATGGAGCGTCCCTTCGAGCCTGCCGTCGAGAACGGTCGAATGCACGGCCGCGGCTCGTACGACATGAAGGCAGGACTGGCGGCGATCATGCTCGCGGGAGCCGACGCGGCGGGGGCCGGGCTGCGCGGGGATGTGATCGTCACGGCGGTCGCCGACGAGGAGGTCGCCAGCATCGGCTCCGCGCGGATCGCTGAGCGGTACCGCGCCGACGCCGCCATCGTCTCCGAGCCCACCGAGATGCGCCTCGCGCTCGCGCACAAGGGCTTCGTCGGCTTCGAGATCGAGACGAAGGGCCGGGCTGCGCACGGCTCCAGGCCCGATCTCGGCATCGACGCGATCGCCCACATGGGCCACGTCCTCGTCGGCATCGAGGAGCTCGACCGCCGCCTCCGCGCCGACCCGACGCACCCGCTCCTCGGCAGCGGCTCCCTGCACGCCTCCGTGATCGAAGGCGGGCAGGAGTTCTCGAGCTACCCGGAGCGCTGCCTGCTCAAAGGCGAGCGGCGCACTATCCCGGGCGAGTCGACGGAGCACGTCGAGGGCGAGCTGCGCGAGCTGCTCGGGGACATCGACGGCGAGATCCGCGTCGTCGTCGCGCGCCACCCGTTCGAGACGCCCGCAGACGAGGCAATCGCCGAGCTCGTCTCGCGCCACGCGGGGGGACCGGAGATCGTCGGAGTCCCGTTCTGGGCCGATTCGGCGCTCCTCTCCTCCGCGGGCATCCCGACGGTCGTGTTCGGCCCTGCGGGCGAGGGCGCGCATGCCGTCGAGGAATGGGTGGATCTCGCCAGCGTTGAACGCTGTGTGGAGATCTACACGGCCGTCGCTCGTGAGCTCTGCGCCTGAGTCGATTCGGATCGGCGGCGACCTCGTCGTGCGCCGGATGGCGTACGGCGCTATGCGCCTGTGCGGGCCGTCGATCCTCGGCTGGCCGGACGACCGCGAGAACGCGCTCGAGGTCCTGCGCCGCGCCGTCGAGCTGGGCGTCGACCTCGTCGATACGGCGGACTCGTACGGGCCGGAGGTGAACGAGCTCCAGGTCGCGGAGGCGCTCCATCCATACGACGGGCTCGTCGTCGCCACCAAGGGCGGGCTCCTTCGGACCGGCCCGGGCCCGTGGCCGAGCGACGCGCGCCCGGAGCACCTCCGCGAGGCGTGCGAGGGGAGCCTGCGCCGCCTGCGGCTCGAGCGCATCGACCTCTACCAGCTGCACGCTCCCGACCCGAAGGTGCCGCTCGAGGAGTCGGTCGGCGAGCTTGCGCGCCTGCGCGAGGAGGGGAAGATCCGTCACGTCGGGCTCTCGAACGTGACCGTCGACGAGCTCCACCGCGCCCAGGAGATCGTCCCGGTCGTCTCCGTCCAGAACCGCTATAGCCTGGCCGACCGCGCCTCGGACGACGTGATCGACGAGTGCGAGCAGCAGGGCATCGCGTTTTTCCCCTGGTGGCCGCTCGCCGTCGGCGACCTCGCCCGGCCCGGCGGGACGCTCGACGAGATCGCGCGGCCGCACGGCGCAACGCCGGCGCAGGTCGCTCTCGCGTGGCTCCTCGCGCGCTCGCCGGTCGTCGTCGTCATCCCCGGCACGGCCTCGCTCGAGCACCTGGAGGAGAACGTCGCCGCGGCCGAGCTCGAGCTCACTGACGACGAGCTCGCCCGCATCGGCACGTCCTGAAGAGCCACGGCCGGGGTCTGACCCCTGACGTGTCCGGAGGAGACGTGCGCACGAGCGGCTCTAGTCCCCTGCGCCGGCACGCGAGGGCTCATGGATCCGTGATGCACCGTCCTCCGCGGCCACGGCCAGGGTCTGACCCCGGGCGTGCCCGGAGGGACTAGGGGCGGAGCTTGGAGGTGTTGACGACGCGGAAGTCCGAGCCCTTGACGCGGTGGAGCGTGTGCAGCTGGTCGTTCGACCAGCGCGGGTCCGGGGCGCCGGAGATGTACCAGCTCGAGCCGTTGTCGGCGACGATCATCCCGTAGCGCTTCAGCGCCCGGAGGATCACACGCGCTTGGGGCGGGAAGCCGGCCACGGGGAAGTTCGCGCGCAGCCGCAGGCGCAGGCCCATGGGCGGGAGGCTCGGGCTCGTGTAGCTGCTCGCGAAGTGTCGCGCCGGGTAGATGAACGCCCGCCGCGAGCGCTTGACCGTGAAGCGCAGTGCGTGGTCGATGACGCCCCTCGCCACCTCGTCGTAGCGCGCGAGGCCGGGCAGGATCGCGAGGCCGGCGGCGTCAGCCGACGTCCAGCCGAGGGGTCGCATCTGGTTCGTGCGCAGGTTCCAGATCGCGCCGGAGCCCGCGTCCCAGGCCGGATGGAGGTCGAACAGCTCGTAGAGGGTGCACGAGTCGCGGTCGACGATGATCGCGTGGCGGTCGCCGTCTGCGTCCGGCCCGCCCTCGATCGCCACGTCGGGTGGGATCGGGTATGGCCCGGGGTCGCTCTCCTCGTCGTAGTGGAAGTCGACGGCCGTTCTGGCTTGCGAGGAGCCGACGACGGTGATGGGGATCCCGATCGGGCCGCCGTCCCAGAGGCCCGAGCCGAAGTCCGCGTGGACGTACTGCGTGGCCCCGATCGCGTTGACGATCGTGCGCGAGTCCTTCCGCACCGCCAGCCTGTCGACCGGCTTGTTCCACACGCTCGACGCGGGGAAGACCGGGCAGTTCGGCGCCCCCGGGAGCGGTGAACCAAGCGCGGCCGGGGCGGCGAGGAGGGCCGCGGCAAGCGCCGATCCGAGGGCGAGCCTCATAGGCTCGTTGTGGCCTCCCGGCGCGTCGTCGTCAATCCCCGAGCTGGAGGATCCCGGCCATCCGCATCCAGCGGTCGATCTCGCAGCCGTTCTGCCGGCTGAACGTCGCGTTCACCTGCTCGCCGTCGAGCGTGCCGACGACCGTCGCCTCTTCCGGCCCCCCGTAAATCTGCGTGCACACGCTGTCGGGCGGGAGAGGCTCGAGCGCCTCCGGGTCGGCCTGGAGCACCATGCAGGCCTCCTCCGGCCGCGGGTGTGTCCCGCCGGGCGGGTCGCAGGTCAGCGTCGCCTCCTGCGAAGCGCCGTCCTTCCCCTCGAGCCAGACGGTGATCGTGAGCTCGGTCCCCGCCGGGGTCTCGGCTGCGCCCGTGTCGCCGCCGCCCGCGTCGTCGGAGCCCCCGGACTCCGAGCCACAGCCGACCGCGAGGAGCGCTACGAGTGCTGCGAGGAGGACGAGGCGAGCTCGTCGGTGCGCCGTGCCATTTCGACGTCGGTGTCCGTGATGGCGCGCTTGACGTGTGTCCACCACCGAACCGTAACCGCGTTCCAGCTGATCGTGATGTCCGGATGGTGATTCGCAGCCTCGGAGGCCTCCGCCAGCCGGTTCACGAACACCATCGCCTCGGCGAAGTCCTTGAAGCGGAAGCCGCGCTGCAGCGCGCCGCGAACCTCGTTCCAGCCCTCTGGGAAGTCCGTCATTCGGGTGCATTCTCGTCCACCGCGAGCGTTCCGTCCGCGAGAACGCCCTCGACCTCGATTGGCAGGTCGCTCCACGTCACGTCGCCCTCGGCCGTGAGGCCGTCCAGCGACCCGAGGTCGAGGCCGACCACGGAGATCGACCCGCCGCCGCACTGAGGCGGGAAGGACTCGGCCAGGGCACCGCAGAGCTTCACGTCGTCCCCGTTCGCGAGCAGGCTCCCGGTAACCACGGCCGGCCCGTCGTGGTCGACTGCCTCCTCGACCGAGATCTCTGCAGGGCGATCGCCCGCGGCCTCGTCCTCGCCGCCGCACGCGGCGAGTGCCAGGGCGACAACCAGCGTTGCGAAGAGGGAGATCGTCCTCATGCCCATCTGACCGGCGGCCCGCCGGAAAGGTTCCCGCAGCCTAGGACAGGGGCAGGCTGTCGACGGAGCCGTCCGCGATCGTCCACGCCGCCAGTTCCCCCGTGCGAAGCGAGAGGATCACGTAGGGGCGGCCCTCCCAGAGCCCGATGTTCTCGACGTCCGTCCGCGACGGACGCGGCGGCGACGACGGGTGCGAATGGAACACCGCGAGTTGAAGGCCGTCGTCCTCCAGAAACCACACCTCTGGGTCGATCTCGAGCTCGAACCTGTACGGGCTCGCGGCTCGATTCCGGCCGGGGAAAAATCGCTCCGCAACTCCGTTGCGGAGCGAAATGAGGCCGCAGGCCTCGTTGGGGAGCTCCGCCTGGGCGTGCTCGACGAGGGCCGAGCGCACCTCGGCGGGGATCACCACCAGATGCGGTCCTCCATCGACTTCCCGACCTCGTCTGCGGGGCGGGCCCAGAAGTCGGCGGAGAGGTACTTCCAGCCGCCGTCGGCGAACACCGCGACGACGACGCCCTCCTCGATCTCCTCGGCGATCTTGCGCGCCACGTGGAGCACGGCGCCGGACGAGACGCCGGCAAAGATCGCCTCACGGTCGAGCAGGAGGCGCAGGCCCTCGACCGACTCCTCGTTGGTGACGAGCACCTTCCGGTCGAGCTTGGCGAGGTCGAGGATCGGCGGCACGTAGCCGTCCGCCAGCGAGCGAAGCCCGTAGACGAGATCGCCTTGCAACGGCTCGGCGGCGGCAACGACGAGATCGGGATTGGCCTCCCGGAGCCGGTCGCCGGCGCCCATCAGGGTGCCGCCGGTGCCGAGACCGGCGACGAGGGCGTCGACATGCGGGAGGGCGTCTGCGATCTCGGCGCCCGTTCCCTCGTAGTGCGCTCGGGGATTGGCCTCGTTGGCGTACTGGAAAGGCATGAACAGACGCGGATCGCGCTCCGCAAGACGGAGCGCGATCCGTACCGCGCCGTTCGAGCCCTCGGACGCCGGGGAGAAGACGAGCCGCGCGCCGTAGAGCTCGAGGAGCTTCATGCGCTCCGGCGTCGCGTTCTCGGGAAGAACGCAGGTGAGCGGGTAGCCCTTGAGCTTGGCCACCATGGCGAGCGAGATCCCGGTGTTCCCGCTCGTGGGCTCGAGGAGCTCGCGGCCGGGCTCGAGCTCGCCCGAGGCCTCGGCGCTCTCGATCATCGCCTTGGCGACGCGGTCCTTGATGGAGCCGGTGGGGTTCTGGCCCTCGAGCTTCGCGTAGAGGCGGACGCCCGGGTGGGGCGCGAGGCGCGGCAGCTCGACGAGCGGCGTATCGCCGATCGTCTCGAGGAGCGACGGGGTCAGCGTGCGCTCGCCGCCCGCCATCGCGGGTAGCAGGATCACGGTCGAGCCCTCGCCCACCGGCGTGTCGAGCCCCTGGAGCGTGCGCACGTCCTCGCTGTCGAGATAGACGTTGACGAACGGGGCGATGCCGTCGCCGTTCTCGAGCACCTGGTTCCCGAGCCCGGGGAAGCGGTCGGCGAGGTCGCCGAGCACCTCGCGCAGCGTGCCGCCCGTAGCCTCGACCTCGCGCGCTCCGCCGACCTCGTTCCGAAGGGTCGGCGGGATGCGGACGCGGATCACCGCGTCACCTGGGCCCGCGGGCCGGCGCAGAACTCGACGTAGTCGATGTAGTCGGTGATGGTCGGCTGGTCGCCGCAGACCGGGCAGTCCGGGTCGCGGCGCAGCGTGATCTCGGTGAACTGCGTCTCGAGCGCGTCGAAGAGGAGCAGGCGGCCGACGAGCGGCTCGCCGACGCCGAGCGCCAGCTTGAGCGCCTCGTTCGCCTGGAGCGACCCGACGATGCCCGGCAGGACGCCGAGCACGCCGCCCTCGGCGCAGCTCGGGGCGAGCTCGGGCGGCGGCGGCTGCGGGAAGAGGCAGCGGTAGCACGGCCCCTCCTTCGGCTTGAACACGGTCGCCTGGCCCTCGAAGCGGAAGATCGATCCGTGCACGACGGGGATGCCGTGCCAGACCGAGGCGTCGTTCAGGAGGTAGCGCGTGGGAAAGTTGTCGGCGCCGTCGACGATCACGTCCCAGCCCTCGCCGAGGATGCGGTCGACGTTCTCCGAGGTGAGACGCTCCTTGAAGACCTTCACGGTCACGTCCGGGTTGAGCGCCTCGATCGTGCGCTTCGCCGACTCCGCCTTCGACTCGCCGAGGCGGTCGGTGGAGTGGACGATCTGGCGCTGGAGGTTCGTCTCGTCGACGGCGTCGTCGTCGACGATCCCGAGCGTGCCGACGCCGGCGGCCGCGAGATAGAGCGAGGCTGGTGAGCCCAGGCCGCCGGCGCCGATGAGCAGCATGCGCGCGTCGAGAAGGCGCAGCTGGCCCTCCTCGCCGACCTCCGGAATCAGGAGGTGGCGGGAGTAGCGGCGGCGCTTTGCGTCGTCGAGCGCGCGCGGGACCTCGAACGGGAAGCCGTTGCGCTTCCAGTCGCCGAAGCCCCCCTGGAGCGACGCGACATTCTCGTAGCCGAGCTCCTCGAGCGCCTTGGCCGCGAACGCGGAGCGGTTGCCGGACGCGCAGTAGAGGATCACGTGCGCGTCCCGGTCGGGCACCGCCTGCTCGATGCGGGACTCGAGGTTGCCGCGAGGGATATGAATCGCCCCCGGGATGGTGCCCTCGTCCCACTCGCTGCGCTCCCGCACGTCGACGAGGACGGGCGAGTCGGTCTCCCGAAGCTCGGCCGTCCGCGCGGCGTCGATCTCCTCGATCTCGCTCTTGACCTGCTGCAGCAGCTCGCGATAGCTCGGCATTGCTTCAGGAAGTATAGCGACCTCCGTGCGGCCTCAAGCAAGGGGTTTGCGGCACCATTGCCGCGTGTCTTCCCGCGTCCGCGCACGTCTTCTCGTGGGCGTCGCCGCGGCTGTAGCGGCCGCGCTCGTCGTCGGCGTCACCGTCCTTCAGGCCGGCGACGAGCCGAGCCCGGAGCCCGCTGCGTCCGAGACCGAGCGGCGGCCTCCGCCCCTCGAGCTCGGGCTTCTCGTCAGGGACGACCCGGAGGCGCGCGCGCTCCGCGACGCCGAGGCGCAGCTCGAGAGCGGCGAGCGCGAACAGGCCCGGGCGAGCTTCGAGGAGCTGCTGGCGGCGAACCCCGACTCGGTCGAGGCCGCGGTCGGAGCGGCCATAGCCTCCTGGCCCGACGGGACGGTCGAACGCCTAGAGGCGCTGGTCTCCGAGGAACCGGAGAGCGGCGTCGCCCGCCTGCACCTGGGCTTTGCGCTCCTGGCGGCCGGCGACGGCGAGGGCGCCGCGCGGGAGTGGCGCGAGGTCGAGCGTCGCGAGCCCGACTCGCCTGCCGCAGTCCGCGCCGACGACATCCTGCACCCGGACTTCGCGCCCGGCCGTCCGCCGTTCGTGGCACCGATCGAGGCTCCACCGGGGCTCGAGGGCCTGACCCCTCAGGAGCAGCTCGAGGAGCTCGAGAGGCGTGCGGCAGCCGGCGGGGTGGAGGAGAAGCTCGCGTACGGCATCGCGCTTCAGCGCGTCGGCCGGCCGCTCTCGGCCAGGGAGGCCTTCGACGCTGCGGCCGTCGCCGACCCGGACGACCTGTCCGCGCGCGTCGCCGCCGCGGTCGGTCGCTTCGACAAGGACGACCCTTCGCAAACGTTCTCGCGCCTGGGCCCAATGGCCTCGACGGACGAGGGTGGCGTCGTCCGCTACCACCTCGGGCTGGCGCTCTCCTGGATCGGCCAGGTTGACGAGGCCAAGCGCCAGCTCGGCCTTGCCGTGGACGAGGATCCGGATGGTTTCTACGGGCGGGAAGCACAGCGGCTCCTCGATCGTCTAGAGAGCGTCGGCACCAAGCCGTAAGCCGTCCCCCAAACGGGGTAGGTCCCGCCGAGGCGAAGATGGGACCTCCGGCCCATGGCGAACGTCCGGCAGGCGTGCAAGAGTCGCGGCGCGGATGCGGCAGATTCGGCGCAGAGGAGCCGTTGACAAGTTGCGAGACCCGGCTACGTTAGGAGTAGGGGGTTAGGGGCATCGTGGAGAGGAAGGGGAGCGAGGCGGTCGTGTTGCTCGACCACGAAGACGCCAAGGCGCTCGTGCGCCAGGGCCAGGAAGCTGGCTTTCTCACGCACGAGGAGATCGCGCTCGCGCTCGGGGACGACCTCGAGCCGCTCCAGCTCGACGAGTTCTACACGGCACTCGAGGAGCTCCACATCGAAGTCGTGGACGAGCGGGACGAGGAGGAGGGCCTCGACCTCCAGCCCGAATCGCGCGAGGTCTCGACCGACGCGCTCCAGCTCTTCCTCAAGGACATCGGGAAGGTGCCGCTCCTCACGGCTGCCCAGGAGGTCGAGCTCGCCAAGCGCATCGAGCGCGGTGACCACTCGGCGAAGCAGAAGATGGTCGAGTCGAATCTGCGCCTGGTCGTCTCGATCGCCAAGAACTACCGCAACCAGGGCCTGCCCTTCCTCGACCTGATCCAGGAGGGGACGATCGGGCTCGTGCGCGCTGCGGAGAAGTTCGACTACCGCAAGGGCTTCAAGTTCTCGACCTACGCGACCTGGTGGATTCGCCAGGCGGTTGCGAGGGCGCTCGCCGACAAGGCGCGCACGATCCGCATGCCGGTGCACGTGGTCGAGAAGCTGAACAAGATCGGGCGCATCGAGCGGAAGCTCCTCGGCGAGCTCGGCCGCGAGCCGACCTTCGAGGAGATCGCGCGCGAGCTGGAGCTCGAGCCGACCGAAGTGGAGCACATCAAGCGCAGCGCCCAGGCGCCCGTCTCGCTGGAGAAGCCGGTCGGCGACGACGAGGAGTCCGAGTTCGGGCACTTCCTGGCCGACGAGACCGCGCCGGCGCCCGACGACGCCGCCGAGACGGCCCTCCGCAAGGAGACGCTCACGCGCATCCTCCAGACGCTCTCGCTCCGCGAGCGCCGCGTCCTCGAGATGCGCTACGGCCTGGACGGCCAGCACCCGCGCACGCTCGACGAGGTCGGGCGCACGTTCAACGTCACGCGCGAGCGCGTCCGCCAGATCGAGAACCAGTGCCTGAAGAAGCTCCAGGCGCTGGCCGAGAGCCAGAAGCTCCGCGACGTGGCGTAGCCGCTAGGGCTCGCTCTTGCGCAGGCGGCGGGCCCAGACGACGGGGCGCCAGTGCGCGACCTCTTCCACCTGCTCGACGGCGACGCGCGTGCCGTCGTCGAGGTGGATCGTCTCTCCTTCGGTGGGCGGCGCCTCGAGCGTGACGGTCGGGCCTCCCGGGCGTGGACCGTCCTCGCCCTGCCAGGCGACGCGGTAGGTCTCTGCCACGCCGGTCAGGGTAGCGATCACGTTCCCCGGAAGGGGACGGTCGGCGGGACCGTAGACTCCTCGGTCGATGAACGACCGGCTCGACCCCGCCTGGCTCGACGAGCTCTCCGAGTGGCTCCGCATCCCCAGCGTGAGCGCCGACGCGGCGCACGCAGACGACGTCCGCCGCGCCGGCGAGTGGGTGTGCGAGTTCGTCCGCGCGGCAGGCGGCGAGGCCGAGCTCGTCGACACGGACGGGCATCCGCTCGCGGTGGGGGAGATCCGCGCCTCCTCGGGCGCCGACGAGGCGCCGACCGTGCTCCTCTACGGCCACTTCGACGTCCAGCCGCCGGCGCCGCTCGACCTCTGGGAGTCCGACCCGTTCGAGCCCGAGATCCGCGACGGCTACCTGTACGCGCGCGGCGCCGTCGACGACAAGGGCAACTCTTATCTCGTCCTCAAGGCGGCCCGCCTGCTCGCGGAAGAGGGCGCGTTGCCGGTCAACGTCCGCGTCGCCTTCGACGGGGAGGAGGAGATCGGCGGCCACTCGATCGTCGACTTTCTCGTCGCCGACGAACGGGGCGCCGACGCCTGCATCATCTTCGACAGCGGCATGCCCCGCGAGGACACGCCCGCGTTCGATCTCGGCGTGCGGGGCCTCGTCTACTTCCACGTGAGTCTCCGGGCCGGCGAGCGCGACCTCCACTCGGGCGTCTTCGGCGGCGCCGCCATGAACGCCGTCCACGCGCTCATGCAGTCGCTCGAGGCGGTCGTCGCCGTGCCCGACGAGCTGCGGGCCGGAGTCATCCCGCCGACGCAGGAGGAGATCGACTCCTGGGCCGGAGCTCGAGCCCGGCGCGGTCGTGCTCGGCGAGCGCGGGCGCGAGGCCGATGGACGACGAGGCGGCCGAGGCCTTCTACCACCGCACTCTCGCGGGCCCCGCCGTCGACGTGAACGGGCTCACCGGCGGCGAGCCCGTCCTCCAGAAGACGGTGCTGCCGGTCTTCGCCGCAGGCGAACGTCTCGATCCGGCTCGCCCCGGGCCAGGACGTCGACGAGATCAGCGCCGCGTTCGAGCGCCTCCTGCGCGACGCAGCCCCTGCGGGCGCCGAGCTCGAGATCGAGCGCCTGCTCGTCGCGCACCCGGCCGGCCTGATCCCTCCGGATGCCCCGGCCGTCCGCCTCGGCCTTGACGCGTTCGAGCGCGTCGTCGGCCGCCGTCCGCTCCTCCTCCGCTCCGGGGGCACGATCCCGCTCGTGCCGGCCCTCGCCGACCGCGGCATCGCCACGATCTTGTCCGGCTTCGCCCTCCCCAACGCGAACATGCACTCGCCGAACGAGCGCCTGCTCGCACGCTACGTGCCTCTCGGGGTCGAAGCCGCGCGCGAGACGCTCGTCGCGCTCGGGAACCTGCCGCGTTGAGCAGCCGCATCCGGGGCGCGGTCAACTCCGGCCTGCGCAAGGTCATCCTGGGGTCGTCCCGGAGCCGGCCCGTCAAGCGGGTCGCCGACCGCCACGGGATGCGCCTCGGCGCCTCGCGCTTCGTCGCGGGCGAGACGCTCGACGCGTGCGTCGAGGTGCTGCGCGGCCTCAACGAGAAGGGCTTCCATGCGAACACGACGCTCCTCGGCGAGGACGTTCTCGACGAGGCCGCGACCTTTGTCGTCGTGGACGAGTACCTGCGGATCCTCGAGCGCATCGAGGCCGAAGGCCTGCGCGCCAATGTGGCGCTCAAGCTCACGCACCTCGGGCTCGACCTGGGCGAGGAGCTCGCGCAGGCGAACGTCCGGACGGTCGTGGAGCGCGCAGCCGAGCTCGGCAACTTCGTCCGCATCGACATGGAGTACTCGGCGGCGGTCGACCCAACGCTCCGGATCTACCGTGCGCTGCGGGAGGCCGGCCTCGACAACGTCGGCATCGTGCTTCAGTCCTACCTCTATCGCGCGCCGAAGGATCTCGAGGAGCTGCTCCCGCTGAAGCCGAACCTGCGACTCGTCAAGGGCGCCTACCTGGAGCCTCCCTCGGTCGCGTATCCGAAGAAGGAGGATGTCGACGCCGCGTACGTCTCGATGATGGAGGCGTCGCTGCGCGGCGAGGGCTACACCGCGATCGCAACGCACGACGAGAGCATGATCGAGCACGCCGTTGCCTTCACCGAGCGAGAGGGGATCGACCGCGACCGCTTCGAGTTCCAGCTGCTCTACGGCGTGCGCCCGCAGCTCCAGCTCGAACTGCTCGGACGCGGCTACAAGGTGCTCGTGGCGACGCCGTTCGGGCCCGAGTGGTTCCCGTTCTTCACGCGCCGCCTGGCCGAGCGCCCGGCCAACCTGCTCTTCCTCGCGAAGAACCTCTTCGCCAGGTAGCTACGCGGCGGGGGCGACGCGCGACTTCTTCTGGCTGTGGGTGTGGCCCTCGTCGAGCACGAGCCAGGTGTGGCCGAACCGGCGCATCTCCTCGATGACGGGGAGCAGCGCCTGGCCCTTTCTGGTCAGCTCGTACTCGACGCGCCGGGTCGCGGAGTGCTTCTCGAGCACGCCGTCCTGCTCCAGCATGCGCAGGCGCTCCGAAAGCGTCCGCGGGCTGATGCCCGGGCAGGAACGCTCGAGCTCGGAGAACCGGCGCGGCCCTTCCGAGAGATCGTGAACGATGATCGCCGTCCACTTCGAGCCGATGATGTCTGCGGTACAGGCGACCGCGCACTCCTCGTCGTGGACGGGTTTCATCGTGCGCATGGGCGCATTGTAACCCCGACGATGTGGGTGCCCGATCAGCCCCAGGGAGGCGGGTTGTGCACCCAGCGGCCGCCGAGCATCGTCGCCACGACCTCGAGCACGCCGAGCTCGTCCGGCGGGCACTCGAGCGGGTCGCGATCGAGCACGACGAGGTCAGCGAGGTAGCCGGGCAGGAGCTTGCCGCGCCGCCGCTCGTCCCCGGTGAGCCAAGCAGGGGCCACGCACGTGGCGTGCAGCGCCTGCTCGACGGTGACCGCCTGCTCCGGATGCCATGCCTCACGGTCGTCGAGCGTGCGTGTGACGCCTGCCTTGATGCCGAAGAGCGGGTCGAGCTCCTCGACCGGCGCGTCGGACCCGTTGGCGACCAGCGCGCCGGAGTCGATCAGCGACCGGAAGGCGTACGCGCCTGCGGTCTTCTCGGCCCAGAAACGGTCTGCGAGGTCGCGGTCGGATGCTGCGTGGCTGAATTGCACCGACGCGGTGACGCCGAGCTCTGCGAAGCGGCCGACGTCCTCCGGCGAGAGGAGCTGCGCGTGCTCGATGCGCTGGCGGAGGCCTTTCGGCTGCCATTCGTCCCGCGTCTCCTCGAAGGCGTCGAGGGCGCGCCGGTTGGCCCGGTCGCCGATCGCGTGCACCGCGACGGGGAAGCCGGCGAGGGCGGAGCGGCGGACGATGTCCACGAACTCCTCGTAGCCGACGATCTCGACCCCGGTGCCGTCGAGCATCAGCGCCGTGCGCGAGCCGAGCGTACCGTCGAGGAAGGCCTTGATGTAGCCGACGCGCAGGAAGTCGTCGCCCAGACCTGAGGAGATGCCGATCTCCTGGAGCCGGTCGAGGTGATCCCAGGGAAGCGACTGCCAGATGCGCAGCTTGAGCGAGCCCTCGTCCTGCAGGCGCTGGAAGACCCGCAGGGCGCCGAGCCAGCCGTCCTTGTCGTGCACGGCCACGACTCCGCGGGACAGCGCGAGCGGGATCGCCTCGCGCGACGCGTCGACCATCTCGTCTTCCGTCGGGCGCACGTAGGTGTCGCGGAAGTGCCAGGCGCACTCCTCGCGCAGGACGCCGGTCGGCTCGCCGCGCTCGTCCCGCTCGACGACGCCGCCGGGAACCTGGAGGTCGGCGTCGGCCAGCGCGAGTGCCGCGGAATTGACCCAGAGCGAGTGGTAGTCCTTGGCCATCAGCGCCACCGGCACGTCGCCGGCGACAGCGTCGAGTGCCTCCTTCGTCGGCTCGACCGACGGCGACCACTCGCTGTTCCGCCAGCCGAGCCCGCGCAGCCATCGGCCCTGGGGCACCTCGCCGACCGCCGAGGCGATGCGCGAGAGCGCGTCGTCCAGCGACTCCGAGCCCTCGAGCCGCACCTGGCCCTGCGCCAGCGCCCAGCTCGGGAAGTGCACGTGAGAGTCCGTGAAGCCCGGCAGGACGCACCGCCCGCCGAGGTCGACTCGATCCGGGCTGGCCAGTGCGGTCTCGTGCGTGCCGACCCCGCCGGCGACCTTGTCGCCCGCGATCGCAAGCGCCGCCGCCTTGGGAAGCGACGGGTCGAGAGTGCGGACGACGCCGTTCTCGAGGATCACAGAGCAACCATAGATCGTCGCGGGCGTACTCTTTGAAGATGCGCCGCGGCGCCGAGCTCCTGACGTTCGTGCTCCTGGCGTTCGGGGGCTGCGAGGGCGAGCGCGTCGACCCGATCGACGTTCGGGTGGAGTTCGCGAACCCGAGCATCGAGGGATCCACGATCTTCGAGGTCGAATGCGACCCGGCCGAGGAAGAGTCCGCCGTGTGCGCCGAGATCCGGCGGGCACCAGAGATCTACTTCCCCGAGGAGTCGATCCTGTGCTCCATTCCGGTCGATTACCTCTATGCCAATCTTCGCGGCACCTACGGCGGAGAGGATCTCGGACAGACCTTGTCGTGCTCGGACACCGACAGACGTGCCATCCGCGCCTGGGCGGAGCTGCTGGGCTACGAGCCGCCGCCCCTCGACCGCGACTGAAACGCCGACGCCCCGACGGACGGCAGGGTGTCCATCGGGGCGTCGGTCCGGAGCCGGGCCGCCGTGATTCGCAGCCCGCGGGCAAGCGGTTCGGTTATTCCGAGAACATGTCCGGGTTCTGCTCGACGATGGCGCCGGCGAGCGTGTCGCCCGTCATGACCATGTGCTTGTAGGCCTCGCGGAAGAGGCGATAGGCCTCCTCGTAGTCGCCCGCCGCGTACGCGTCGAGCTGGCCCTTGAGCTGCATGACGTGCTGGGTGACGCCTTCCTGCAGCGCCTCCTGCGGGAGTCCGGTCGCGGTGGCGAGGAAGCCGGAGAACGCGCCGGTGTAGCCGGTCAGGTTGTCGACGGCCTCCTGCTGGCCGGCCTTGTCCTTCTTGGCGAGCGCGACCGTGTAGTCCACGAAGAACTTGATGTGGTCGCGCCACAGGCTCGGGCCGTTCAGGAACTGCTCGGCGGCCTCGTCGCCGTAGACCGAGCCGATGGCCTGCGAGAGCTCGATGCCGTTCTGGTCGAGCGCGCCGGCGATCGCCTCGAAGTCCGCGTCGCCGCTGACGCCCTTCTGGGTCGCCAGCATCGCGAGAATCGCGTGCTCGCCCAGGAGCCGGTCGAGGGTGACGCGGAGGTCGGCGGCGGACATCGTGGCGGGCTCCAGCGGGAACGTGTCGGGCGACTGCTCCTGGATCGCGCCTGCGAGCGTGTCGCCGGTCTCGATCATGTGCGCGAAGGCCTCACGCGTCAGGCCGTAGGCCTCGTCGTAGTCCTTCGCAGCGTAGGCATCGATCTGGCCTTTGAGCTGGCCGATGTGCATCTGGATCCCGTCCTGCAGTGCGTCCTGTGGCAGGCCGGTCGCGCCGGCGAGGAAGCCGGAGAACGCGCCGCTGTAGCCGGTCAGGTTGTCCACGGCCTCCATCTGCGCGGCGTTGTCCTTCTTGGCCAGGCCGACCGTATAGTCGACGAAGAAGCCGATGTGGTCGCGCCACAGGCTGGGCCCGTCGAGGAACTGCTTCGCGGCCTCGTCGCCGTAGACGGAGCCGATCGCCTCCGAGAGCTCGACGCTGTTGGCGTCGAGGGCCGCCGCGGCGGCCTCGAAGTCCTTGTCGCCGTCAAGGCCCTTCTGGGTGGCGGCGATCGCGAGCAGGGCGTGCTCGCCGAGCAGCGTGTCGAGCGCGACGCGGAGGTCGGCGGCGGGGCTGGCCGCTGCGATTTCGGTCATGCCGTCGGACATTCCGTCGGCCGTCTCGGTCTGCGCGGGCGCCGGGGGCTGGGACGCATCGTCGTCGCCGTCGCCGCCACATGCGACGAGCGCGAAGGCGGCGGCCACGATGACGGCAAGGAGTGCGAGTGGTGTTCGGATGCTCATCGTGTCTCCAATGTCGGTGTCGTCGGTCGGCGGTTGTTCGCGCCGCCTTCCCGCCCGGTTCGTGCCAAACCGCGCGACCCGCGCCGTCGTATGAACACCCGATGCGTCGTCTGGCCCTTCTTGTCGCATTTGCCGCCGTCCTCCTCCCGGCCTGCGGTGAGGAGGACACGCCGGACGGGGCGAGCCCGAACGGGGCCGGCACGGGTGTCGGCGAGGTCGTCGAGGTCGCCCTCAGCGAGTTCGCCCTCGAGCCGGCCTCGTTCTCACTCGATCCCGGGTCGTACACCTTCCACGTCGTCAACGACGGGTCGGTCGTGCATGCCTTCGAGGTCGAGGGGCCGTCCGGCGAGGTGGAGACCGCGGACCTCGAGCCGGGCGCGTCCGCCGATCTCGAGGTCGAGCTCTCCGAGGCCGGCGAGTACGAGATCTACTGCCCCGTCGACGGGCACAGGGATCAGGGGATGGAAGGGACGATCACGGTCGGCGGCGGCGGTGGGGGCGGGTCGACGACCGACGAGACGACGACAGAGGACGACGGCGGCTACGACTACGGCTACTAGGCCCGACCTACGGCCCGCAGCACCAGCCTGAGAGCCGCGGAAACTCGCCGAGGCCGGGGCCGCCGGGGTCGAACTCGCGGCGGACGTCGTCGACCGCGACGATGCGCCCGACGCCCGGCAGACGGAGGAACAGCAGCTGGTCTGCCTCCGGCCAGCCGGCCAGGAGCCAGCGCCCGTCGGGAGAGAAGAGCAGGTCGCTGATCCTGCCCTCGACCCGCTGGAGGCGCTCCTCGCCGAGGACGACGATTCCTCTGCCGTTCTCGGCGTCGAAGGCCGAATAGGCCACTCGCCGAGTGCCCGGAGCGAACTCCGCGTCGAGCACCGCGTGCGCAGCCGGCGTCCTCAGCGTGCCCGCGCGGCGTCCGCCCTGGCGGTAGAGCGGGTGCCGCAGGCCGTTGGTGACCACGAGCAGGAGGCCGCCGTCGGACGACCACACGAGCTTGGCGGGAGTTGCGCCGGGATCGGCGGACCAGAGCTCGTCGCCATCGGCACCGGCGACGTGCACGCGGCCGGCGGCGTCCGCGTAGGCGAGCGTCGTGCTGCCCTCGAGCGGCTGCCAGGCCGGCGCGACCGGGGCAACGTTCTCGGCCAGGAGGCGGTCACCCGTGCCGTCGCCGGCGACGATGCGGATCGTCTCGCCCGCCCGATAGGCGACGTGGAAGCCCGGCCTCGGCGCCCAGCGCGCGTCCGCGACCGGGAGCGGTCTCGTGACGGACCAGCGCGGGTCCCCGTCGGGCTCGAGCGCGACGACACGGCGCCCGCGCGTGGCGACGACGAAGCGCGCGCTGGGCGAGAAGGATGCGTCGTCGTAGGCTCCGAGGAGGCGCTTGGACCCATCGGGCCGAACGAGCCACGGGCCGCTCTCCGAGACGACGAGAAGCTGCCCGGCCGCGGGCAGCCTGAAGAGCGCAGGCTCCGATTCCTCCTGGCCGGCTACACGGTCGCGGATCCAGTCGCCCACCGCCCGGCCGGGCGGCGAGAGCGCCGCGGCCACGAGCACGGCGAGCACGGCGAGCGCGACCAGCAGCCGCAGGCGGCGAGGCCGTCGTACCGGCTCCCGCTCGGCGTAGGCGCCTCTCACGACGGCCCACGCGCGGCGCTGCGCCTCGAGCTCGTCGGGCACGGGCGTGGCAAGAAGTGCGGAGCGGACGTCGCGCGCCGTCATTCCGGCTCCTCCACGTCGACGACGCCCTGGAGCGCGTCGAGGCCGCGCCGCAGGCGCGAGTTCACGGTGCCGCGCGGCAGCTCCAGCATGCGGGCGATCTCGCCGGGCGAGTACTCGAGGACGTAGCGCAGGACGATCACAGCCCGATGGTCGGGCGAGAGGGAGGCCAGAGCGGCGATGACGTCGCCCGAGAGCGGGGCGGCGGGAGCCCCGCTCTCGGGGGCCGCAGCCTCCTCGATCGAGTCGCCGGCGCCCACCTCTCGCCGCAGGGCGCGGGCACGTGACCAGTCGATCGCGCGATTGACGACGATCCGGTGCAGCCAGGGCCCGAACGGACGGGCGGCGTCGAAGCGGTCGAGGTTCCGCACGGCTGCGAGAAAGGCCTCCTGGGCGACGTCCTCGGCCGCTCCGGCATCGTGGACGACGAGAAAGGCAGCCCTGTACGCCCGGCCCCAGTGGGCGCGGAAGAGCGCCTCCAGGTCGGCGACCGACCCGGCCTGTGCGGCCCGTACCCAAGCACGCTCGTCACGGCCCGCTCCCGCCATCGCGTGCCGACTATACGAGCGGATCTGCGCATCCGGTCCATCGCGAACGGATACGCCCGCGCGCCTTGCGGAGGTCCAGCCTGCGTCGTACGCTTGCCGGGACGATGCGCGAGTGCGCGAGCTGCCGCAGGGAGGTCGAGGAGCGGTACCGCTTCTGCCCTTGGTGCGCGGCGCCGCTCCGCGTCAAGCTGGTCGAGCTCTTCCCGCCGCATCCGCTCGTCGAAGGCGATGCGTCCAAGGCGCTGCGTGTCTCGCGCTACCTCGCCGAGGAGAAGGAGCGCCGCCACGTCCGCTTCAGCGTGTGGAACGCCGGCGGCCAGACGCCGCGCGCCCAGGCGGCGGTCTCGCTCACGGAGGAGGAGGCGGCCAGGCTGTCGGCCTTCCTGGCGGAGCGCGTCGACGCCTCCGAGGCCGAGACGCTCGTCTGATCGCGCCCTAGGGAACGAGCAGGCGCCGCACGGCGCGCGCGTGGCGGGCGGCCCGTGCGTCGGCGAGCTCGCCGGCTGGAAGCTCGACGACGAACGACGCCGTGCCGGGGAACGTGTGGTTCTGCCAGTTGGGCCCCGTTCCCCGTGGCCAGCGGATCGAGCCGTAGCGCTCGCCCGCCAGGCTCGCGTACCGGCGGGCCTGCGGCCGGCTCTGACCCCAGGCGCGCACGAGGTTCTGCGGCTGGTGGTACCAGATCGTGACGTCGGGCCTCACGCGGAGGATCAGCTGTCGGGCGATGCGCGTCTCGCGCTCCGACCAGGGTCGAGGACCGGAGTACTGCGGGTCCCACCGCTGCCCGATCCGCGTCCACTCGGAGGCGAAGTTGCGGTTGAGGTCGACGCCCCGCCCGTTCTGGCGCACGCCGAGGCGATGCCCGTCCGGATTGAGGTCATGGACGATCCAGAGGTCGATGTTCGTCGGCATGGGGCCGCGGGCGAGCCGGCGGGTGATCTCGATCCCCTCGCACTCGGTCCCGTGGATGCAGCCGAAGACGAGGATCTTGCGCGGGCTCGAGAAGTCGCCGAACCGGTGCACGCGGATCACGCGCAGCTGCTCCGAGCGCCCGATCGCCTTGTGGTACTCGTCCGCGCTCGCCGCGGGCGGGAAGGCGAGCAGCAGGGCTGACGTCAGCAGGGCGGCGGCCACGACGGCTTGTACGGCGCATCGGCCGGTGTAGGTCCGGGACCCCATCTCGGTCGTCCAGCGTACCCGGGACACCCGCGTGAGAACCGTCACCGGCATGTTCGCGCTCACCTGCGCCTTCGCCGCGCCCGCCGCCGCCTTCGTGGACTCGGGGTCGGGACGGCCCCAGCCGGTGAAGCCGACACCGTCCGTCGCGCCGGTCGTCTGGCACGACTCCGTCGCCCTCGGCACGCCCTCAGCGGGCCGGCTGGTGCGCGGCGTCCGTCTCCCGGCCGAGCGCGCCGGGTTCTTCACCTGGGATCCCGTGCGGCGGGAGCGGCCGAACCGGGCCTGGCGGAGGTGGGGCACCGACCGGCTCGTGCGGATCGTCCTTCGCGTCGTCCGCGAGTACGCGGCCGCGCACCCGAAGCGCGCCCCGGATCGGCATCGGCGACCTCAGCCGGCCGCGGGGAGGCCCGTTCGGGCCCAAGCACGCCTCGCACCAGAACGGGCTGGACGTGGACGTGTACTACCCGCGCCTCGACCGGCGCGAGCGGCCGCCGAGGCGCGTCGAGCAGATCCATCGCCGCCTCGCGCAAGATCTGGTCGACCGCTTCGTGCGCGCCGGCGCGCAGGTCGTCTACGTCGGCCCGCTGACGGGCTTCACCGGCCCGCCGGGGATCGTGCAGGTCCTGTGGAACCACGACAACCACCTGCACGCGCGATTCGCTGCTAAGACTGACTGAGCGCAATGCGCAGGATCGCCACCTGGCTGCTCGTCGCGGCCGTCGTCGCCTTGGGCGTCGTCGCTGCGTTCGACGCCCTGCGTAGCGAGGAGGTGGTCGCGCGCGAATCTCGGCAGCAGACGACCACGGCCGCGATTCAGGGCCTGACGGGCCAGGCCGGCCCCGCGGCGGCCCGCCTTCGTGAAGCCCGTGTCGCAGGCGTCCTCACCTACGCCGACGACGACTGCCGGCTGAGCGCGGTGTCGCTCCCCGATCTGGAACCGGCGCGCGCCCCTTCGTTCGAGATGTGCCGTCCGCTCACCGACTCGAGCGGGCTCGGCACGGTGGACGGGGACGTCGTCTGGGCAGGGCTGGGGTACGGAGCGGTGCAGGTGGTCGTCAGCGGGAGGACGCTTCGGCGGGAGATCTCGCGTTGGCTCTCCCCGCCGGGTGCCCCGCGCAGCGGCCCGTTCCGCGCCGTCCAGGCGGTTGCGCTCGGCCCCGAACGGGTCATCGTCCTCGCCGAGTCGACCGCCGACCCGGCCGAGCGCGTGCTCGTCCTCATCGAGAACGGGCGCGTGATCCACGTCCAGCCGCCGTGGGTCGTGCGGGAGGCCCGCTTCATGCGGCCCAGCCCTCTGGGGACGTACTTCGCGCTCTTCGGCCCGGACGACGGCGTGCGGCTCTTCGACCGCGACGCGGGCCCGCTCGCATTGCCGGCCGCGGCGCGCGATCCTCACGCTGTCGCGTGGTCACCCGACGAGCGCTGGGCAGCGCTCGCCACGGAGGACGCCGTGTACGTCTTCCCGGCCGCGGCGCCCTACGACCCGATGGTCCGTGTCCCGCTGGGAGTCCGCGACCTGGACTGGGGCGGCGTGGAAAGAGGCTCTTAATCTAGGGGCACCCCGCCCTCCTCCCGCTTTCGAGCGTAACGCTGAAAAGCGCAGCCGTGGCTCACGGATCGTGACGAGAGCGTGTCGCGCGCCCTGCGCCCTACAATCCCGCCGTGGGGTACGAGCCGCTCTCCGACGAGCAGCGCGAGATCCGCGACCTCATCCGCGCACTCGCCCGCGAGCGCATCGCGCCGCGCGCTGCCGAGATCGACGAAACGGGCGAGTTCCCGTGGGACATGGTCAAGCTGCTGCGCGAGCACGAGATCCTCGGGCTGCCCTTCGAGGAGCGCTTCGGCGGCACGGGCACGGGAACGCTGATGGTGCTTGTCGCCATCGAGGAGATCTCGAAGGTCTGCGCGACGACGGGCCTCATCCTCGCCCTCCAGGAGCTCGGCGCGCTCGCCATCAAGAACGACGGGAGCGAGGAGCAGAAGGAGCGCTACCTGCCGAAGCTGGCCAGCGGCGAGTGGCTCCCGGCCTATGCCCTCACCGAGCCAGGCTCGGGCTCGGACGCGGCGGCGATGCGCTCCGAGGCACGACGTGAGGGCGACGAGTACGTCATCAACGGCTCCAAGCGCTTCATCACGAACGCGGGGGTGGCGAGCCTCTACGTCGTCTTCGCCAAGACCGATCCGAATGCCGGCCCCAGCGGCATCTCGGCCTTCCTCGTCGAGAGCGACGCCCCGGGCTTCGAGGTCGGGCGGATCGAGCCGAAGATGGGCATCAAGGGCTCCACGACGGGCGAGGTCTTCTTCAACGACTGCCGCATCCCCGCCGAGAACCGCCTGCTCGAGGAGGGCGACGGCTTCAAGGTGGCCATGCGGGTGCTCGACCGCTCGCGCCCCGGGATCGCCGCCCAGGCGCTCGGCATCGCACAGGGCGCGACCGACTACGCGCTCGAGTACGCGAAGACGCGCGAGACGATGGGCAAGCCGATCGGGGAGCACCAGCTCATTGCCGCCAAGCTCGCCGAGATGGAGACGAAATGCGAGGCGGCGCGCGGGCTGCTCTACAAGGTCGGGATGGCGATCGACGAGGGCATCGAGCCGCTGACGAAGGTCTCGGCGATGGCGAAGCTCTTCTGCGGGGATACGGCCATGGAGGTCACGACAGAAGCCGTGCAGATCCTCGGCGGCTACGGGTACATGAAGGAGTACCCGGTGGAGCGCATGATGCGGGACGCGAAGATCACCCAGATCTACGAGGGCACGCAGGAGATCCAGCGCATCGTCATCGCCCGAGAGATGCTCCGCGAGACGCGGGCCTCGCTTCTCGCCGGCGTTTCCTGACGGCTACTTCGAGCTCGCGGCCCTGAGCGACGCCTTGTAGGCGCGCTTCTTCTCCTGGTAGGCCTCGAGGGCCTCGTAGGAGTCCACGTCCCCGAGGGTCGGATGCGTCGGCGCGACGTCCTCCCAGCCGGGCGGGCGCACGCCGTAGCGCTTGACCAGGATCGCGATCAGCGACCGCGCCTTCATCGGCCCGATGCCCGGCAGATCGAGCAGGCGCTTCTCGAGGTCCTTGCCGCTCTCCGCCTCGAGCCAGACGCGCTCGGCCCGACCGCCGTAGTCCTCCACGATCGCGGCGCACAGCTCCTGGACGCGCCTGGCCATGTTCCCCGGGAAGCGGTGGATGGCCGGTCGAGTGCGGAAGAGCGCTTCGAGCTCGCCCGGGTCTGCGCCGGCGATCGCGGCCGCGTCGAACGTCCCCAGCCGCCGGCGAATCTCGAGCGGCCCGGCGAACGCCTTCTGCACGGTGACCTGCTGATCGAGCACGAAGCCGACCAGGAGGGCGAGCGGCTCCTCGGCGAGCAGGCGGTCGGCCTCGTCGTCGCCGGTGAAGTACAGGTGGGTCGGGCGTGTTGTGGCCACGCCCCGATCTTACTTGGAGGGCTTCGCCTTCTTCGCTCTTCGTCTTCTTCTTCCTTGTGGACGTGGCCGGCTTCTCGGGAGGCGCGGTCTGCCGCGCGAGCACGCGGTAGAGCGCTCCGCGCGTCTTGCGGCCAAAGACGCCGTCGTCCTTCATCTTGCGGTCGTCCTGGAAGCGCTTGACGGCCGCCTCGACGAACTTGTCGTACCGCGGATGGGGCTGCTTCAGGTATGGCTTGCCCTTGGGGTCCAGGACGATGCTGAGCGCCTTGCTCAGCCGGAAGACCTCGGGGCCCCGGTCGCCACGCTTGTAGTCGCGCTTCTCCCGTTCCTTCTGCTCGCGCAGCGCGACCTCGAGCTGCGTGGCCGTCTGTGATCCGAACTTGCCGTCCCGCTTTTGCTGGTAGTCGGCCTGGAAGCGCCGCACGGCCGTGACGACGAACCGGTCGTAGCGGAAGTGGTCGTGCTCGAGATACGGCTCGGCGGTCTTCGGGCTTCGGAGGTTGGCGAGCTTCTGCGTGAACTCCCTGACACGCTTGCCCGAGTCGCCCTTCTCGAGCTCGATGTCGAGCTCGGGCGCCTTGCGGAAGTTCAGGTGGTGAGCCTCCTTCGGGTTGTCCGGGTAGGTCACGGTGACGATCCAGCCCCGTTTCGACGCCTCACGGACGACTGGCGCCGGGCGGGCTCCAGTCCATCCCGACCTGCCAGTCCTCGAGGCGCGCACCTCGCCTCCCGGGGTATGCCGTCCCGTCGTTCCGGCGTTCGTGCGTCGAGAAACCTGGCTTGTTTGCAGGTGTGCCGCCCGCCAGAAACTCCGCATGGAGCTTCTCCTGGGTTTTCTTCCCGTTGGCCCGGAGCAGCGGCTCAGCCTCGGGCGAGCGATCGCACGAGTTGAGCGTCGCGCCCGTCTTCTGCTTGAGGAACCGGACCTCGTCCGCCAAGGCGCGAGGGACTGGGCAACGGTCGATCACGTCGAACTCGATCTTCTTAGCCATCTCGACCTCCCAGAGTCTGGGGGCAAGCGTACTCCTGTCCGAGGGGCGCGACAACGTTGATACCTAGCCCGTCTATGTATAGAATCCCTAAGGTACGAATGAGCGAGCTCCACGGACATCTCGACCTGCTCGTCCTCGCGGTCCTCGCGGACGCTCCGGCCCACGGCTACGCAGTCATCGAGGAGCTGCGACGGCAGAGCGCGGGCGCCTTCGATCTCCCAGAGGGAACCGTGTATCCGGCGCTCCACCGGCTCGAAGCGTCTGGGTTCCTGACCAGCAGCTGGGAGGCTCACGGCGGCCGGCGGCGACGGGTCTACAGGCTCACGCGCCGTGGGCGGGGCAAGCTCGAGCGCGGGCGGAGCGACTGGAGCGCGTTCGCCGGCGCAGTCACGACGGTTGTGGGCGAGGCCCGATGACCCTGAACGACTACGTCGCTGCGCTGGCCCGCGAGCTCACGGTCGGCCCGCTACGCCGCCGGAGGATCCTGGTCGAGGTCGAGGATCACCTGCAGGCCTCCGTCGACGAGGGCGTGGCCTCCGGCGTGGCCCGGGACGAGGCGGCGGAGACAGCTCTGGACCGCTTCGGCCCGGTCGAGGTTCTCGCCGCCGGCTTCAACCGGCAGTGGCGCGTTCGCACCAGGCTGGCCGCGGCCGCCGTGCTGGGCGGCGCAGGCGTGCTCTTCGTAAGCGTCCAGCGCCTGATGGAGGGCTGGGTGCAGCCGGCGCCCTGGCCGGAGGATGCCGCACCCTCGGCGGTGGCCTGGCAGTCGAGCGCCGCCGAGGCCTGCCTGTTCGCAGCGGTCGTCGTCGCCCTCTTCGCTCTGGCGGGCCGACGGTGGTCGGCCGCCGCTGCGGGCGTCGCTCTCGTCGCCGTCGCGCTCGCCGCGGCGTTCGTCTCCCACTACGACGTCGAACGCGCCGCTCTCGTTGCCGGCTCGCCCACGAACTGGGAGCTCGCCGGAGTCTGCGTGCTCCGCGCGGCCGCCCTCCTGCCCGCAGCGTTGCTCCTCGTTGGACGCCTGCGCGTTCCACGCGTTCTGCTGACCTGAGCGGCTACGCGGCTCGGCGCTGCTGCGCCGGTAGGCTGGGATCGTGGAGCCGCTCGCACCCTTCACGCCCGCAGTCCGCACCTGGTTCGAGCGCACGTTCGAGGGCCCGACGCCCGCACAGGCGCAAGGCTGGCCCGCGATCGCCTCCGGCCGCCACGTCCTCATCCAGGCGCCGACGGGCTCCGGAAAGACACTCGCGGCGTTCCTCTGGGCGCTCGACCGCGCACGGCCCGGCGAGGGCACGCAGGTGCTCTACGTCAGCCCGCTGAAGGCCCTCAACTACGACGTCGAGCGCAACCTCCGAGGGCCGCTCGCAGGCATCGGGTCAGAGCTCTCGGTCGCCGTCCGCACGGGCGACACCCCGCCCAAGGAGCGGGCCGCGATGCTGAAGTCGCCGCCCGACATCCTCATCACGACCCCGGAGTCGCTCTTCCTCATGCTGACCTCGCGGGCGCGCGAAACGCTCGGCGGCGTCCAGGTCGTGATCGTCGACGAGGTGCACGCCGTCGCCGGCTCGAAGCGCGGCGCCCACCTGGCGCTCAGCCTCGAACGTCTCGAGCGGCTGGCCGGCGGGCCCGTGCAGCGGGTCGGCCTCTCGGCGACCCAGCGCCCGCTCGAGGAGATCGGGCGGTTCGTCTCGGGCGGGAGGCCGATCGAGCTCGTCAACGCAGGGACGCGCAAGGAGCTCGACCTCCGCGTCGTCGTGCCGCTCGAGGACATGCGCGAGCCCGGCGAGGGCGGCTCCATCTGGCCCTCGATCCACCCGGCGCTGCTCGAGCTCGTGCAGGAGCACCGCTCGACGATCGTCTTCGTCAACAATCGCCGGCTCGCGGAGCGCCTCGCCCTCCGCCTCAACGAGCTCGCGGAGAAGGAGATCGCCCGGGCCCACCACGGCTCGCTCGCGCGCGAGCAGCGGGTCGAGGTCGAGGAGCTGCTCAAGAAGGGCGAGATCCCGTGCCTCGTCGCCACCTCGTCCCTCGAGCTCGGGATCGACATGGGCGCCGTCGACCTCGTGATCCAGGTCGAGTCGCCCAAGTCGGTCGCCCGCGGGCTCCAGCGCGTCGGGCGGGCCGGGCACCGCCTGGACGAGGCCTCGAAGGGCCGCATCTTTCCGAAGTTCCGAGCCGACCTGCTCGAGTCCGCCGTGGTCGCTCAGCGCATGAAGGAAGGCCTGATCGAGGAGACGCGCGTGCCGCGCAACCCGCTCGACGTCCTTGCGCAGCAGATCGTCGCCATCTGCGCGCAGGAGGAGATCGCAGTCGACGAGCTCCACGACCTCACCCGCCGCGCGTGGCCCTTCCGCGACATCTCCCGCCAGCAGCTCGAGAACGTCCTCGACATGCTCGCCGGCCGCTACCCGTCCGAGGAGTTCGCGGAGCTGCGCCCGCGCATCACGTGGGACCGCACGGCAGGGCTGCTGCGCGGCCGCGAGGGCGCCCACCGCCTCGCCGTCACGAACGCCGGCACGATCCCCGACCGCGGGCTTTTCGGCGTGTATCTCGTAGACGGGGGCGGGCGCGTGGGCGAGCTCGACGAGGAGATGGTCTACGAGGCACGCGCGGGGCAGACGTTCCTGCTCGGCGCCTCGACGTGGCGGATCGAGGAGATCACGCGCGACCGCGTGCTGGTCTCGCCGGCCCCGGGCGTCCCCGGGCTCGTGCCCTTCTGGAAGGGCGAGGGCGTCGGGCGGCCGTACGAACTGGGGGAGGCGATCGGGCGCGCCGGCCGCGAGCTGGTCGCGCTCCCCGATGCGAAGGCACGCGACCGCCTGACGGGCGAGCACGAGCTCGACGAGCGCGCCGCCGGCAACCTGCTCACGTTCCTGCGCGAGCAGGAGCAGGCGACCGGCGTGCTTCCCTCCGACAGAACGATCGTGGTCGAGCGCTTCCGTGACGAGATCGGCGACTGGCGGCTCTGCATCCTTACGCCGTTCGGTGCCCGCGTGCACGCGCCCTGGGCGCTCGCGCTGGCAGCCCGCCTGCGCGAGTCGCTGGGCCTCGAGGTGAACTTCATCTGGTCGGACGACGGCATCGCCCTGCACCTGCCCGACGCGGACGCGCCGCCGCTCTTGGAGGAGCTGCTCGTCGGGCCCGACGAGCTCGAAGACCTCGTCGTCGCCGAGCTCGGAGGCGCCGCGCTCTTCGGCGCGCGCTTCCGCGAGAACGCCGCCCGCGCGCTCCTCATCCCGCGCCGGCGCCCCGGGCAGCGCACACCGCTCTGGCAGCAGCGCCTCAAGGCGCAGGGCCTCCTGCAGGTGGCGCGCCGCTATCCGGACTTCCCCGTCGTGCTCGAGACGTTCCGTGAGTGTCTCCAGGACGTCTTCGATCTCCCCGCGCTGCGCGCGCTCCTCGAGGCGCTCAGGCAGCGCCGGATCGACCTCGTCGAGGTCGAGACGCCGAGCGCCTCGCCCTTCGCCTCGTCGCTTCTCTTCGACTACGTCGCCACGTACATGTACGAGGACGACACGCCGCTCGCGGAGCGCCGCGCGCAGGCGCTCGCCCTCGATCGCGATCTCCTCAAGGAGCTCCTCGGCCAGGAGGAGCTGCGCGACCTGATCGACCGCGACGCCGTGGACGAGGTCGAGGAGCAGCTCCGGGGCCGCGCGGGCTCGCCCGACCAGCTTCATGACCTGCTCCTTCGCCGCGGCGACATCCTTGCCGGGGAGTTCGACGAAGGGCTCGCCTCCGCGCTGGAGGCCGAGCGCCGCGCGGTTCGCGTGCGCCTGGCCGCCGGGGAGCATCTCATCGCCGCCGAGGACGCGGGCCGTTACCGCGACGCGCTCGGCGCGATGCCGCCGTCGGGCCTCCCCGATGCGTACCTCGAGGGCGGGGAGGATCCGCTCGGATGGATCCTGCGGCGCTTCGCGCGGGGCCGCGGGCCCTTCACGACCGAAGAGGTCGCGACCCGCTTCGCGCTCGACCCGGCGCGCGCCGAGGAGATCCTCGCCGGGCTCGACCTGGTTCGCGGCGAGCTGCGACCGGGAGGCACGGAGCGCGAGTGGTGCGACCCCGACGTGCTGCGCCGACTGCGCCGGGCGAGCCTCGCGCGTCTCCGCAAGGAGGTCGAGCCGGTCGACCCGGGCGCTCTCGGACGCTTCCTGCCGGGGTGGCAGGGCGTGGACCGGCGGGCCACCCTCAGGGAGGCGCTCGTGCCGCTCCAGGGGCTCTCGCTCCCGGTGGCTCTGTGGGAGGGCGATCTCCTCCCGCGCCGCGTCCCCGGCTACCAGCCGGCCTGGCTCGATCAGCTCACCGCGTCGGGCGAGGTCGTCTGGGTCGGCGCCGGGCTCGAGCGGGTCGCGCTCTACTTCCGCGAGGACGCGGCCGCGCTCGGCAGGCCGGGCGCGCTGCCCCCTCCGGACGGCGATGCGCACCAGGCGATCAGGGAGGCATTGGGCGGCGGCGCGCTCTTCTGGTACGACCTGCTGGCCGCCACCGGCCTCGAGGGCGAAGTGGCCCTGCCGGCACTCTGGGACCTCGTCTGGGCGGGCGAGGCGACGAACGACGCGTGGCAGCCGCTGCGCGCCAGCCGCCGCTTCCAGGCCGCGCGTCCGGAGAAGCGGCCGCGCCGGTTCTCGCGGGCCCGGGCGAACGCCATCACCGCAACCCAGGGTCGCTGGTCCTCGACGGGCGGGCTCTTCCCCGGCGAGCCGGATCCCCGCGCGCTCGCGGAGCTCCTGCTCGAGAGGCACGGCATCGTCACGCGCGATGGCGTCCGCGCGGAGGGGATCCCGGGCGGCTATGCGCCGGTCTACCGTGAGCTGCGGAAGCTCGAGACGCTCGGCGTCTGCCGCCGCGGGTACTTCGTCGAGGGGCTCGGCGGAGCGCAGTTCGCGCTGCCCGGTGCTGTCGAGCGCCTCCGCGAGCGTCCGGAGGAGGAGACCCCGCTCGTTCTCGCAGCCGCCGATCCGTCACAGCCCTACGGCGCGGCGCTCTCGTGGCCGAAGCGGTCGGGCGCGCGCGCTGCGCGGGTGGCGGGCGCCCACGTGGTTCTCCTCGGCGGTGAGGCCGCGCTCTTCGTCGAGCGCGGAGGGCGCTCCCTCGTGCCGCTGCGGGACCCCGAGGAGGGCTGGCTGCGCACCGCGCTCACGGCCCTCGTCGAGCACGCGCGGGCGACAGGCCTCAAGCGGCTGGCCGTCGAGCGCTTCGACGGCGAGCCGGTGGGGGAGACCGAGGTGATGCCGCTCCTGCTCGAGGCCGGCTTCCTCGCGGGCCCGCGCCGCGCTGTCCTGCGCGCGTGATGCCGGCCGATGCCTGAGGGCGACGCGCTCCACCGCGCCGCGGAGCGGCTTCGTGTGCTCGAGGGCGAGGTCGTCGCGGTCGAGACACCGCATCCGCGGGCGGCCGTCCTGCGGCTTCCGGAGCGTCTCGACGGCCTGCGTCTCGAGCGGGTGGAGGCGGTCGGAAAGAACCTCCTCCTCAGCTTCGAGGGCGGTCTGCTCCTCCGCAGCCACCTCCGGATGCACGGACGCTGGCGCGTGCAGTCCGCAGGGACGGAGCCGTTCGGGACGCCGTGGCTCGTCCTGCGCGGGCGCGAGCGCCAGGCGGTGCTCTGGAACGGCCCGGTGCTCGAGCTGACCCGCGGCCGGTCGCCTGCCGTGGCGCGGCTCGGCCCCGACGTCCTCGCCGATCCGCCCGACCTGGAAGCCATGGTCGCACGCCTGCGGACGGCCGGTCCTTCCCGCCAGGTCGGCGACGCGCTCCTCGACCAGCGCCTCCTTTCGGGCATCGGGAACATGTGGAAGGCGGAGATCCTCTTCGAGGCCGAGATCTCGCCCTGGCGACCGCTCGGCGAGCTGGCCGACGAGGATCTCGAACGGATCGTCGGCGAGGCAGCGCGCCTGATGCGGGCGGGCCGCCGACGGCACCGGGTGTACCGCCTGGCGGGACGGCCGTGCCGGCGCTGCGGGGAGGACATCCGCTCGTTTCCGCAGGGCGACGAGGCGCGCATGGCGTACTGGTGCCCGGGCTGCCAGGCAGGAACGGGCCCCGCGAAGGCGTAACCGTTCCGCGTGTCCGACCGGGCTTCCGATCGCAGCTCCCATGACGGGGGCACGGGCAGAGCTCCCCGCTCGCCCGGGCTCTTCACCGCTCTCCGCGGATTCTGCCTGGGTGCCTTCTTCGATCTGGGGATGGAGCTCGAGGGCGGCGCCGACATCCCCATCGCGCTCGAGGAGCACGGAGGCCCGAACCGGCCGACCCTCTACGAGTACCGGCCTCTCGTCGGGTCGTTCGTCGAGCAGCGCGCCGGCCGCCTCGCCCTCCGCGAGGACGCGCGCGAGGCTCTGTCCGCGCTGAAGGACGAGCCCGCTGCCGGCATCTTCGCCAGCGCCCACGCCGACGAGCGGATCGGCGAGGACGAGGCGCTCAGGCGCACGATCCTCATCCCGCTCCTCGTCCGCACGGCCGAGACGCTGGGCGGCTTCGACTGGGACGACTCCGCCTTCGAGCGCGCCTACGTGGAGCTCGAGCGCTCCCTGTACGGCGATCGCCGTTCGTACGCTGCCGTCACGCCGCTCGTCGGGCTGACCGCCGGTGGGGCTGCCGAGCTCGGGCGCGGTGTCCACGTGCGGCCGGCCGCGGTCGGCGAGCTCACCGCGTCGTGGCCCGACGCCGGACGTCTGCTCCCTCGCGACTGGGGGCGTGAGTTCGACCGGACGCTCGTCCTCGAGCTGGAGGCCGAGCTCGACGCGCAGGCCTGCCGCGTGCCGGATGCCCCCGGCGAGTTCGGGCGCGTCGTGAGCGCGCTCCGCCTGGCGACGCCCGGCGCGATCGCAGCCGGCCCGGTTGTCTTCGAGCGGCTCGACTACCGGCCGTACGGCGTGCGCCCGATGCCGGCCACCGCCGCTCAGGTCCCGCCCGGTGAGGCAACGCGCCTCGACGTCTTCCGCGCCCCGCTCGTCGTCGACCTCCAGACGCGCCTCGCCGAGGCGCCGGACGAGCTGCTCGAGGCGCTCGACCGCTGGGAGCTCGCCCTCTTCCACGGGGGCGCGCACCGCTCGGACGAGCTCCGCGAGGCGCTCGACACGCTTCTCGGCTGCGACGAGGGGCCGTGGGCGGCTGCGATGCGCGCGGCCGTCCTGCTCGGCGAGACCGCCCGCGAGCGCGAGGACCTCCTCATCTCGCTCCGCGCGCTCCTGGACGGCGACGGCCCCGGCGCGCGGGCGGAGGACGCCGTCAGGCGCGCGCTCGTGGAGACGCTCCTGGAAGGCTCGCGCGAGCGCCTCGTCGCGACGCTCGACGAGGCTCTGCTCGGCCTGCGGCCACGTCCGCAGGTGAGCACGTCGTCGCGCGCCCTCGCGGCCGGATGATCCCCTCGCGCGCCGAGCTCCTGCGCCGGCGCCGCTGTCGGTTGCTCGCCTTCGGGATGGTTCTCGGCGTCCTCCTGCCGATCTTCCAGTTCAGCTGGATCACGCTTGCGGTCGCCGCTACCGGCGTCGTTGCGCTTCTGATCGTCTACCGGCGCGAATGTCGTGGCGCATTCGCGCAAGAACCGGAACACGAGGACACACACCCGCGCGATTCGTAGGCGTAGCCTCGGTCTCATGGACGAGGCACGTCGAGTCATCCGTCGTCTCGAGCGGATCGAGACCCTCCAGGGCGCACAGGCGCCGGCAGCCGACCTCCTTGCGGAGGTCAGGCAGCTGCTGCGCGAAGGGGAGGCCTGGCTCGCGGTCGAGCACGGAACGAGGGCATCCGGCAACGGGGAAGCCGGGTGTGGGCAGACCGCCGCGGCGGAGGCAGCGTTGCGAGGATGCCGCGCGACGATGGACGAGGTGAAGGAGGTGGTGCCCGAAGGCGCCGGCAGTCCCGCCCTATAATCGCGGCCCGATGCCGCGCTACGGGCCGCCCGACGCGTTCGAGACGCCGCGCTTTTCGGGCCCGCGGACGTTCATGCGGCTCCCGCACGTCCGCGACCTCGAGGACGTCGATGTCGCGATCGTCGGCATCCCGACCGACGGGGCGGTCGTCTACCGCACAGGCGCCCGCTTCGGGCCGGAGGGCATCCGCAGCGCCTCGGTGATGCTGCGCAACTACAACCCACTCCTGGGCGTGAACGTCGTCGACAAGCTTTCCCTCGTCGACTACGGCGACGTGCCCACGGTCCCGGGCTCGACCGCCGATTCGCTCGAGCGCTCCGCCGTCGCGCTCGAGGTGATCGCTCGCGCCGGGGTGACGACGCTGTGCCTCGGGGGCGACCACACGGTCCTGCTCGCGGAGCTGAGGGCGCTCGCCGCCGTGCACGGCCCGCTGGCGCTGATCCAGTTCGACTCGCACCACGACCTGTGGGACGAGTACTTCGGGCAGAAGCTCTTCCACGGGAGCGTCGTTCGTCGTGCGGTCGAGGAGGGCCTGATCGACACCTCGCGGTCGATCCAGGCAGGCCTGCGCGGATCCCTGTCGTCGGCCGCCGAGGCCGGGTATCCGGCGGAGCTCGGGATCGACGCTCTCACCTATGAAGAGCTCGCGGCGCTCGGCCCGGGGGGCTTCTCCGAGCGTGCCCGTGACCGGGTCGGCACAGGCCCGTGCTTCCTCTCGTTCGACATCGACTTCGTCGACCCGGCGTTCGCGCCCGGCACCGGGACGCCGGAGGTCGGTGGGCCGTCGAGCCGCGATGCGCTCACATACGTTCGATCCCTCGCGGGCCTCGACTTCCGCGGGTTCGACTGCGTCGAGGTCTCGCCGCCGTTCGACCCTGCCGGCGTGACGGCGTTCGTGGCCGCGAACGCCTGCTTCGAGATGCTCTCGCTGCTCGCGCTCCGCCGCTAGGTCGCGACCGCGAGAGATCGGGGCTCCCCCGGAGGGCAAAAACCCCGCAGGCCCGCTTGCCAAGCCGGATTGCGGGACGGGAACCGGGGAAGGATTGTGCTACCCTGGCACGAAACAGGAGCCCTCAATGGGCCTTTCCGGAATCCTCACGCGTCCGCGCAAGCAGACGCCTACCTCACAGGGAGTCAAGCTGGGTCAGGTCATCGCGCTCGCCAACCAGAAGGGCGGCGTGGCGAAGACGACGACGACGCTCAACCTCGCCGTCGCGTTCAGAGAGCAGGGGTTCAACGTGCTCGGGGTCGACCTCGACCCGCAGGGCAACCTGACCATGAGTCAGGGCATGGACCCGGACAGCGTCGAGCGTTCGATGTTCGACGTCCTCGTCCACAGCCTCCCGATCGACGAGGTCATCCACCGCACGGAGATCGACCTCGCCGTCTCGTCGATCGACCTCGCCGGCGCCGAGCTCGCCCTCTCGAGCATGATCGGGCGCGAGCGAGCGCTCCAGAAAGGCCTGCTGCCCGCGCGCAGCCGCTACGACTACATCCTCATCGACACCCCGCCGTCGCTCGGGCTCCTGACGATCAACGCGCTCACCGCCGCCGACAGCGTGATCGTCCCGGTGCAGTGCGAGTACCTCTCGCTGCGCGGGCTCGTCCAGCTCGAGAACACGCTCTCGATGATCCGCGAGAACCTCAACCCGACGGTCGAGATCCGCGGGATCCTCCCGACCATGTACGACGGCCGCACGCTGCACTCGAAGGAAGCCGTCGAGATGCTCAAGGAGAACTTCGGCGACCTCGTCTTCGACACGAGGATCCGCAAGACCGTGCGCTATGCGGAAGCGCCCGTGCAGGGCAGCTCCGTGCTCAAGTACGAGCCGTCCGGATCGGCCGCTCAGGCCTACCGCGACCTCGCAAAGGAGGTGCTCGATGGCGCGACGCCGCGCCAGCATGCGTGAGGGCCCGCTCGCCGAGCTCTTCAAGGCGACCGAGGCAGCGCAGCGCCAGTCCGAGAAGGAGGGCGAGCCCGGCCGGGAAACGGGTGCTCAGGAGCCGCGCCCCGAGGAGATGGCGACCGTCGAGTCGGCCGCCGCCGTGCCGGATCCCGCGCCCGAGGCACCGCCGCCGGGCGAGCGCCACGCCGAGCCGGCCTCGGAGCCCGAGCCTGCTCCCGCACCCGACGACGAGCGCACCTTCGCCGACCCGCCTCCGCCGTCCGAGCGCCCGGCGCCCGTCGAGGCCGAGTCGGCCGCCCCGCCTCCGCCTGCTCCGGTTGCGCCGCCCGAGCGCGAGGCCGAGCCCGAGCGCCCCTATGCAGACCCCGAGGTCGAGCGCAGGCAGGCCATGCGCCGCCTCGTCGAGCCCGCGCCGCGCATGCGCACGACGCCGAGGCCCGACTCCGCCGCCTATCTCGCGGTCATCCGCGTCGTCGGCGTCGGCGGCGCCGGGCTGAACGCGGTCAACCGGATGATCGAGGCCGGCATCTCCCAGGTCGAGTTCATCGCGGTCAACACCGACATTCAGCAGCTGAAGCAGTGCGAGGCGCCGATCAAGCTCCACATCGGCCGTGACCTGACCCAGGGACTCGGCTCGGGCGCCGACCCGGACATCGGCCGCCGCGCCGCCGAGGAGGCCGAGGACCAGATCAAGCACGTCCTCCGCGGCTCGGACATGGTCTTCGTGACCGCCGGCGAGGGCGGCGGGACCGGCTCGGGCGCCGCGCCCGTCGTCGCCCAGCTTGCCCGGGATGTCGGCGCGCTCACGGTCGGCATCGTCACCATGCCGTTCCGCTTCGAGGGCACGCGCCGCCGCTCGCAGGCCCAGGCCGGGGCCGACGCCCTCCGCGAGGTCTGCGACACGGTCATCATGATCCCGAACGACCGCCTGCTCGAGGTGCTCGACCGCTCGACCTCGATGCTCGACGCGTTCCGCATCGCCGACGACGTCCTTCGCCAGGGCGTCCAGGGGATTTGTGACCTGATCACGATGCCGGGGCTCATCAACCTCGACTTCGCGGACGTCCGCACGGTCATGTCGAACGCCGGCACCGCGCTGATGGGGATCGGCTTCGCCACGGGCGACAACCGCGCCCACGAGGCGGCCGAGCGCGCGCTGCGCTCGCCGCTCATCGACACGGAGCTCGTCGGCGCGAGGGGCATCCTGCTCTCCATCGCCGGCGGCGAAGACCTGACGCTGCTCGAGGTCAACGAGGCGGCGGAGGTCATCCGCAGGGGCGCCACCGAGGAAACGAACATCATCTTCGGCGCGACGATCGACGAGCGGCTGGCCGGCCAGGTATGGGTGACCGTGATCGCCACGGGAATCGGCAAGCCGGCCGAGCGCGTCCTCCGTGCGACGGCGGAGCCCGATCCGCTCGAGCCTCCGAGCTTCCTGACCGATCTGTAGCCGACGAAGCGTCGGCGCTACGCTCTTGCCATGAAGGGCGCAGTGGCCGCGGGCCACCCGCTGACCGCCCAGGCGGGAGCGAGAATCCTCGCCGAGGGAGGGAACGCGGTCGACGCCTGCATCGCGTCGGCCTTCGTCTCCTGGGTCGCCGAGAGCCCGCTGACCGGCCCCGGCGGCGGCGGCTTCATGCTCGTGCACTCCGCACATGACGGAAGCGACCGGCTCCTGGACTTCTTCGTCGCCGTTCCCGGCGCCGGCGTGCCGCCGGGGGAGAGCCCGGAGATGTTGGCGGTGGACGTCCCCTTCGACGAGCGGACGAAGCAGGTCTTCCTCATCGGCCCCGCCGCGATCGCCGTCCCAGGGGCGCCCGCCGGCCTCGCCGCGGCGCACCGCCGCTTCGGGAAGCTGCCCTGGGCCGAGCTCGTCGGGCCCGCGGTCGAGATCGCCCGCCGCGGCGTCCCCCTGAACGCCGCCCAGGCGTTCCTCCACGACATCCTCGACGCGATCCTCCGCCACGAGGAGGAGGGCCGCCGCGTCTACGGCGGCGACTGCCCGCTCGAGGAGGGGCAGGAGGTCGTGATGGAGGAGCTCGCCGAGACGCTCGAATGGCTGGCCGTGGAGGGCGCCGACACCTTCTATCGCGGGGAGCTGGCGCGCCGCGTCGCCGGCGCAGTGCGCGAGCGCGGCGGCCGGGTGACGGAGTCCGACCTCTCCGAGTACCGGGTGATCCAGCGCCGCCCCGTGCGGGCCGCCTACCGGGACACGGAGTTCGTCTCGAACCCGCCGCCGTCCTCGGGCGGCCTCCTGATCGCGTTCGCGCTCAGGATCCTCGACCGCCTCGGGCCCATGCCGGCGCGTGGGAGCGCCGAGGCGATCTCCGTGCTGACGGAGGCGATGCGCGAGACCGCGCGGATCCGCGGCGGCAGCTTCGTCGCCGATCTCTACCGCGGCGGCGCGACGCGGCGCATCCTCGCGGACGAGCGCGTCGCCGAAGCGGCGCAGGCTGCGCGGGAGCGGGGGAGGGCGCCCGTCCACGAAGCCGGCGGCATCCCCTCGACGACGCACATCAGCGTCGTGGACGGCGACGGCAACGCCGCGTCGCTCTCGGCCTCGACCGGCTGCGGCTCGGGCTTCTTCGTCCCCGGCACCGGCATCCAGCTGAACAACATGCTCGGCGAGCCCGACCTCAACCCGCCGGGCAGGGCAGTGCGCCCCGGCGGGCGCCTGACGAGCATGATGGCGCCGTCCTTCGTGCTCGACCGCGGCCGCCCGCGGCTGGTCGTGGGCAGCGCGGGCTCGATCCGCCTGCGGGCGGCGATCCTCCAGATCGTCGTCAACGTCATCGACCACGGCCTCAGCGCCGAGGAGGCGATCGAGGCCCCCCGTGTGCATCTCGACGATGATGCGCTGCAGCTGGAAGGCGGCACCGACTCCGCGGCGGCTGACCTCCTGGAGGAGCAGGGCTACGACGTCACGCGCTGGGCCGGGCGGAATCTGTACTTCGGCGGCGCCGCAGCGGTCGTCGCCCGCAACGGCGAGCTCGAGGCCGCCGGTGACCCGCGCCGCGGCGGCTCTGGCCTGGTGGTCGCATGACGGTGGTCGTCCGCCGGGCCGCTCCGGGCGACGCCGCCGCGCTCGTCGAGCTCGCGCGCGCCGTCGGGGCCGAGGACGAGGGGTGGCTGATCACGAACGGTGAGTGGCGAAGCCCTTCCGAGGAGCGCCGCTACCTCCGCACGGTGCGCCGTCACCCGCACGCGGCGGTCTTCGTCGCGGAGGACGAAGACGGCATCGTCGGGCGCATCTCGCTCGCGCGCGACCCGCACCCGGCGAGCGAGCACATCGCCGACCTCGGGATCATGGTCGCCTTCGAGCGCCGACGGCAGGGGATCGGTCGCGCGCTGATGGAGGCGGGGGAGGCCTGGGCACGCGAGGTCGGCGTGACGAAGCTCGAGCTGCACGTCTTTCCCTACAACCACGCCGCGATCGCCCTCTATGAGCAGCTCGGCTACGAGCGCGAGGGCTACCGGCACCGGCATTACCGGCGCGGCAGCGGCTTCGTGGACGCGATCCTCATGGCGAAGCAGGTCGCATGACCGAGCCGGCCGAGCCCAGGCGCGGATCGCTCCTCTTCCAGGAGCAGGAGCTCCTGGAGGAAGAGGAGCTGTGGATCGACGACACCGACGAGGACCACTCCGGCTGGTTCTGCGTCCGCACCGACCCGTTCCCGTGCCCGGCGCCCGGGTGCGCGTTCGTGGCCGAGTTCATGACCGCCGTGCACCTGATCCTCGTCTGGGTCGAGCGGGACGACCCCAACCTCCTCTGGCACGCCCAGCGCGCGATGGAGGTGGGCCGCAACCCGCGCATCGTCCCCTACGAGCGGTCATTCGGCCCGAGCGCGTCCTACTACGCGTGGGAAGCCGCGGGCCGCCCGGTCCACGGCGTCCGCCGCCCGGCGTGAGACAGGGCCCGCGCGGGCTAGAGCGGCTCGACGCGGCCGTTGCCGGCGGCTCGCGTCCTGATCTCGCGCTCCCGCTCGACCGCTTCGGCGGCCTGGTTGAGCATCGGCGCGAGCTTGACGACGCGCTCCCGCTCCGAGCGCAGCTCGAGCAGGCCCTGCTTGACCTCGGTGCCGAAGTCGATGCGCGCTGCGATCTGGTACGCGACCGAGTCGGCGTCGAGGTCGAGGTCGTCCAGCTCGGCCTCCGCAGCCGCGACCACGCGGGCGTAGGCAGCCAGAACCTCCTCCACCTCGTCCTCCAGGGGCGTGTCGGGCTCGTCGGGCAACGTCTCGACCTCGGCGGTGCGGAAGGCGCGGCCGTCGGTGACCTCGAGGAGCTGGAAGCGTTCGGTCGCCTCGACGACGACGTTGAGGCGCCCATCGGGGAAGCGGTCGATCACCTCGACGACGTTGCAGCGCGTTCCGACCTCGCGCAGTCCTTCATCGTCCTCGAGCACGAGGCCGAAGTCGTTGCCGAAGTCGAGGCACTCGCTGATCAGCTCGCGGTAGCGCGGCTCGAAGATGTGCAGAGGGGCCTGCTCGCCCGGAACGAGCACCAGGTTGAGTGGGAAGAGGCCGATCTCGTCCACGGGCCACAGGTTAAGGTTTCCGGGTGCCCGGCGACCTGTTCAGGCCCGCGATCGCGGATCTCATCCCCTACGAGCCGGGCAAGCCGGTCGAGGAGGTGCAGCGCGAGCTCGGTCTCGACCGCGTCGTCAAGCTGGCCTCCAACGAGGGGCAGTTCGGGCCCTTCCCGGCCGCGCTCGCGGCGCTGGAGCGCGGGCTCCCGGAGCTGAACCGCTATCCGGACGGGGGCGCGTACCGCCTCGTCACGCGGCTCGCCGAGCGGCACGGCGTCGAGCCGTCCAGCGTGGCGGTAGCCGCGGGCGCGGACGCGATCATCGCCTATCTCTCGCTGGCCACGCTCGACCCCGGCGACGAGGTCGTCTTCGGCTGGCCCTCCTTCGCCAGCTACCCGCTCGCCGCGATCAAGATGGGGGCGACTCCGGTCCGCGTCCCGCTCACCGGCCACCGCTACGACGTCGAGCGGATGCTGGCCGCGGTCACCGAGCGGACGAAGATCGTCTACCTCTGCAACCCGAACAACCCGACGGGCACGATGATCGGCCGCGACGACGTCGACGCCTACTTCGAGCGCGTGCCCGACCACGTGCTCACGGTGCTCGACGAGGCGTACTTCGAGTACCTCCAGGAGCCCGACTACCCGGACGGAATCGAGGAGCACCTCAAGGCGGGCCGCCGTGTGCTCGTCCTGCGGACGTTCTCCAAGATCTACGGGCTCGCCGGCCTCCGGGTCGGCTACGGGGTCGGCCAGAAGGAGGTCGTCGACGCGATCAAGAAGGTGCGCAACGCCTTCGATATCACGCAGCAGGCCCAGGACGCAGCGGCGGCGAGCCTCGACGACCCGGACGAGCTCGAGCGGCGCCGCCGCGTGACCGGCGAGTCGCGCACGCACCTCGTCGAGCTGTGCGCGGAGCTCGGGCTCACGATCGCCTCGCCGCCGGTCGCGAACTTCGTCTACGCGGAGGTCGCCGACGACGCCCGGCCCGTGTTCGACGCGCTGCTCCGCGAGGGCGTCATCGTCCGCCCGCTGGGCCCGTTCGGGGCGCCGGGCGCGATTCGGATCACGGTCGGCTCGCGGGAGGAGAACGAGCTCTTCGCACAGGCGATGCGCCGCGTCGCCGCGCCGGCGACGAACAGCTAGGAGGCCTTGGCGGAATGGTGCTCGCAGTCGGGGTGCGATGGTCGTTCCGAGGCAAGGACGCAGGGAGCGTTCGTATCGAAGTAGATACGGGCGCGACTGAGGACGCAGTCCTCGGGGCGAGCAGCGCGCCCCGACGGCACCGCCACTATTTCGCCGAGGTCTCCTAATGCCGACGCGCTGGACCCCCGAGTCGCTCGCCGACGGCGTTCGCGAAGGAGACCGTCGTGCGCTCGCGCGCGCGATCACGCTCGTGGAGAGCTCCGACCCGCTCGCGTACGAGCTCGTGAAGGAGCTCTACGGCGAGACGGGCAACGCGTACACGATCGGCGTGACCGGGCCGCCCGGCGTCGGGAAGTCGAGCCTGATCAGCGCCCTCGTCAGGCGCGTGCGGGGGGACGGCCGCAGTGTCGGCGTCATCTCGGTCGACCCGTCGAGCCCGTTCACGAAGGGCGCCCTCCTCGGCGACCGTATCCGCCTCGCCGACCACTTCCTCGACCCGGAGGTCTTCATCCGCTCGATGGGGACGCGCGGGCATCTCGGCGGCCTCGCCGAGACCACCCTCCAGGCCGCGCTCCTGCTCGACGCCGCGGGCAAGGAGCTGGTCTTCCTGGAGACCGTCGGCGCCGGCCAGAGCGAGGTCGAGGTGATCACGATCGCCGACACCGTCCTGCTCGTGCTCATGCCAGGCTCGGGCGACTCGATCCAGGCTCTCAAGGCCGGGATCATGGAGATCCCCGACGTCATCGCCGTCAACAAGCGCGACCATCCGGCCGCGAAGACGATGGTGAACGAGGTGCGCTCGATCCTCGCCCTGGACACCGAGCGCGACTGGAAGCCGCCGATCGTCCTCACGGAGGCAGTGCAGGGCGAGGGCGTCGACGAGCTCTGGGAGAAGATCGAGGAACACCGTGCGCACCTGGAGTCGAGCGGCACGCTCGCCGAGCGCCGCGCGCGGAACCTCGCGGGCGAGGTCTTCGCGGTCGCGAGCGCGCGGGCGAAGACACGGCTCCAGGAGGCGGTGGCCGAGGACGAGGAGCTGCGCCGGCTCCTGGGCGAGGTCCAGCGCCGCGAGCTGGACCCCCTCAGCGCGGTGCGCGAGATCATGGAGCGGGTATTCAAGGTGCGAGATGACGGGTCCGACGCTCGCTGAGATCCAGGACGCCCGGACGCGCCTCCAGGGCGTGGCGCGCGAGACGCCCATGCTCTCCTCGGAGACGCTCGGCCGCCTCGCCGGCCGCACCGTCTGGCTGAAGGCGGAGAACCTCCAGCGCACGGGCTCCTTCAAGATTCGCGGCGCCTACAACCGGATCACGAAGCTGACCGACGCCGAGCGGGCGGCCGGCGTCGTCACGGCGAGCGCGGGCAACCACGGCCAGGCGGTCGCGTGGGCAGCGCGCGAGTCCGGCGTCCGCGCCACCGTCTTCATGCCCGAGGACGCCCCGACGGCGAAGATCGAGGCGACGAAGAGCTACGGCGCCGAGGTCGTCCTCGCCGGTCGTAGCTTCGACGACGCGACCGCCCTGGCGCAGGAGCGGGTCGAGGCGGGGGAAACGTTCGTTCACGCCTTCGAGGATCCGCTGGTGGTCGCGGGACAGGGGACGCTCGGCCTCGAGCTGGCCGAGCAACTCGACCCCGGCGTCGAGACCCTCGTCGTCCCGATCGGAGGCGGCGGGCTTGCTTCCGGCATCGCGCTGGCCCTCGCCGAGCTGCGCCCGGAGATCAGGATCGTGGGCGTACAGGCGGCGGCCTGCGCGCCCTTCGCCGGCCACGAGCCGACCGGGAGCACCATCGCCGACGGCATCCACGTCAAGCAGCCGGGCGAGCTGACACGGAGCCTGCTCGAGGGCAAGCTGGAAGCGGTGGTGACCGTCACCGATGCGGAGATCGCGGGCGCGATCCTCCTCGTCAGCGAGCGCTGCAAGCTGACGGTCGAGGGCGCCGGCGCGGCCTCCGTCGCCGCGCTCCTCGCCGGGAAGGTCGAAGGCGAGGGCCCGGTCTGCGCGCTCCTCTCGGGCGGCAACATCGACGCGAGCATGCTGATCGAGGTGCTCCGCCACGGCCTCACCCGTGCCGGCCGCTACCTCGTCGTGCGCACGCGCGTCGACGACCGCCCGGGCAACCTCGCCGAGCTCCTCGCCCTCGTGGCCGAGAACCGGGCCAACGTCCTCGGCGTCGACCACCACCGAGAAGGCATGGACCTGCCCGTGACCGGCACCGAGATCGAGCTCACGCTCGTGATGCGCGACGAGGAGCACTGCGACGAGCTCTTCGCCCGGCTGGACGCTGAGGGCTACCCGGTCGAGCGGGTGCGGTAGGAGCGCTGCGCAGCCACGACGAGGCGCAGGGCGCCGCGCCGCAGCTTGTGCCGGCGCTCGGCCTCGAGGACGCGTTCCAGCCGCGCTCGCTCGCGTGCGAGGCGGGTGAGGGGGTGATCGGCCATGCCTTCACGACGGCGTGGCCGCTGAGCGTCTTCCGTCGACTCAGGTGTCGAGCTCGAGACCCTCGTGAGCCAGCTCGATCGTCTCGATCGCTACCTCGTTCGCCGACGCGTCGAGCTCGGGCGCCTCGAACTTGGCGATCCAGGCGTTGCGCAGGAGCCAGCGCAGCACGGGGGTGCGCGTGTCGTCGAGGAGCGTGATGGAGACGTTCCGGCGCTCGAGGGAGCCGTCCACGACCGTCTGCCACCAGTCCCACAGGTCGCGGGAGGTCGTCAGCCCGCGGCTCAGCCTCACGTTGGGGTACTCCACGCGGCCGGGGAGCTTGCGCGAGGAGGAGAGCGGATCGGAGCCCTCGCGGTACTCGATCACCTCGGCCTCGGCGGCGAGGCCGCTCACGCTCTTGAAGGCGGACGAGGCGATCCCGTCGATCTCGACGAGGAAGGAGTAGTTCTTGAACGGATCTCGTCTCGACGCAGCGGGCACGGTCAGTCTCCTCTCACGTAGGCGATCTCGCGGTAGATGTCGAGGTCGTGGGTCATGGCGCCCTTGTATTCCTTCTTCTCGGGGTCGCGGTAGGCGACGCGCGCGACGACGGTCTTCGCGTTGCGCCGGCTGAACCAGGACGAGGTCGAGTCGAGCAGCGTCCGGATCTCCTTGCCCGGTGCGAGGAAGGGGATGTTGGCGAAGAGCGGCAGGGCGGCAACGTCCTTCGTCCCGCCGAGGCCGACGAGCTTGCGGTTGAAAGTCGTCTTCACGTCGAGCGCGGGGCGGTCGCCGATGTTCGCGACGCTCAGGTAGAGGAGCCCGTCCTCGAAGACGACGTCCACGATCACCTCGGGGCGGCCGTTCATCGGCGGAAGCCTACTCGCCGACCAGCTCGCGCAACCGCTCGGCGTAGAGCGGCGCGGTGGGCTCGTCCTCGTGGCGGAAGAACCCGTACACGTCCACGCCAGCCTCGACCAGGGGTCGGATCTTGCGAGCCAGCAGCGAGAGCGCCTCCTCGTCGTAGGGCGGCTCGCGGAAGCGGAGGTAGCGGAAGGAGGCCGCCGCCTCGACGGCGTCGATCCTCACGACGCCTCGCTCATCGAGCATCGCCGTCACGTCGGGCGCGTCCCACGAGTCGTGGCGGAAGTCGATCGCGACCGGCACGTCAGGCTCGAGCGAGTCGAGGAAGAGCCTCAGAAAGCCGTCGTCGCGCGCCTGCGGCACCTTCACGCGCAGCGGGCCCAAACGCTCGCCGAGCCGCAGCGCCATGCGGCAGAAGGCGTCCACGCCCTCGACGCGCCCGAAGGACGTCAGCCGCCGGCTCATCGTCACCGCGAAGCGGAACCCCTCGGGCACCTGCGCGGCCCAGCGGTCGAACTGGCCCTCCTCCGGCACCCGGTAGAAGGTGTTGTTGAGCTCGACCGTGTTCACCCGCCCGGCGTAGTGGGAGAGGAACGTGTCCGGCTTGGCGTCCGCCGGGTAGAAGCCGCCCTTCCAGGACGGATAAGAGAAGCCCGAGGCGCCCGCGTAGAGGGTGCCGCTCACAGCTTGAGTATGCGGACCTCGCCGGCACCGAGAAACGCGGCCAGGCGGCGGCCTTCGGCTTCCACGGCAGCCGTGTCCTTCTTGGACAGGCGGCGCACGGGCTTGACGACGACGTCACCGTCCTCGGGCCGCCAGACGGCGCGGATGAAGCCGCCGACCAGCACCATGCGGAAGAAGCGTCCGTCCCCCCAGGAGCCGAACTGCGGCCGGTCGACCAGGTCGACGATCCGCGAGCGGTCCGCGTGGGAGAGGAACACGTTGTCGTACTCCGCGAGGAAGCGCACGGGCGCCGGCGTGTCGGGATCGGCGAGCGGCGCGTCCGGCATGTCGAGGAGCTCGACGCCGTTCTCGTCGCGGAACGTGCGCAGGCCGGTGCGCAACCGCTCCACGATCTTGCGGACGCCGGTGAGGCCCGACCAGGTCGCGATGTCCCTGACGCTCGCGGGGCCGAACGCAGCGAGGTAGCGGCGCACCGCGTCGTCCGGCTTGGCGGAGGGAGGAACCCGCCGCCCGAGCCAGGAGCTTGCAGTCGTCAGGGTCGCCCGCCCGCTGCGGCTCCAGAGCCCCCGGGGCGGGATCTGGACGAGGGGGAGGAGGTACGCGACCGCGTAGGCGAGCGAGTCGGCGTCCTCGCCGGGCCAGCGCTCGGCCAGGAGCGCCTTCAGCTGCGAGCGCGTGCGAGGCTCTTTCTCGAGGCAGGCGCGCCCGGCGGTGACGACCTTCTTCACGTCGACGTCGCCGAGCCGCTTCCCGAACGGGCTCCCGCTCCAGAACATGCGCTCGCAGACGCTCTGCATCGCGGGTCGCAGGGCGAGGCAGTCCCGCGCGGTGACGAGGTGGATCGTCCCGCGCATGAGCGTCATCCGCACCGCCTTCCGGCCCTCGATCAGCCCCTCCAGCTCCCCCGCCTGAAACCCTTCGATGCGAGACCAGAGCGTCACGTAGGGATCGCGCGGCTCCTGCGCCTGCAGGCCGACCAGGTCCTCGATCACCTCGGCGGCCGGTCGCTCGACCCGCCGGAGCAACCCCTGCCGCTCGAGCAGCGTCCTGTTGAGCTCCCGCGTAGTTAGAGCCCGAGGTGGCGCGCGATCACCATCCGCTGGACCTCGTTCGTGCCCTCGCCGATCTCCAGCACCTTCTGGTCGCGGTAGAGGCGGGAGATCGCGTACTCGTCCATGAAGCCGTAGCCGCCGTGGATCTGCAGCGCCTTGTCGGCGACGCGCTTCGAGAGCTCGCCCGTGTAGAGCTTCGCCATCGCGGCCTCCTGGGCGAAGGGGCGGTCCCGATCCTTGAGCCACGCGGCCTTGTAGACGAGCCCGCGCGCGGCCTCGATCTCGGTCGCCATGTCCGCGAGGGCGAACTGGATGGCCTGGAACGTCGCCACGGGCTTGCCGAACTGCTCGCGCTCGCGGGCGTACGAGCGCGCGAGCTCGTAGGCGCCCTGCGCGAGGCCGAGGCCCATGGCCGCGACCGAGATCCGTCCGCCGTCGAGGATCTCGAGGAACTGCTTGAAGCCTGCTCCGCGCGGGCCCAGCAGGTTGCTCTCGGGCACCTCACAGTCGCGGAACGAGAGCTCGCGCGTGTCGGAGGCGCGCCAGCCCATCTTCCGCATCGGCGCCGAGATCTCGTAGCCCGGCGTGCCGTTCGGGACGATCAGGTTGGAGATCTCGTCCTCGCCCGTCCGCGCGGTGATCGTCACGCACGCGCTCAGGTCCGTGCCGGCGTTCGTGATGAAGATCTTGGCGCCGTTGACCACCCACGAGCCGTCGCGCAGCTCCGCGTGGGTGCGCGTCGCGCCCGCATCCGAGCCGGCGCCGGGCTCCGTCAGGCCGAAGGCGGCCAGCTTGCGGCCCGCCGCGAGGTCGGGGAGCCACTCCGCCTTCTGCTCTTCCGACCCGTAGAGCAGGATCGGCATCGTCCCGAGCGAGGTGTGCGCGGCGACGGTGATCGCCACCGACGAGTCGACGCGCGTCAGCTCCTCGATCGCGATGGCGTACGAGAGGGTGTCGCCGCCGGCGCCCCCGTGCTCTTCGGGAATCGGGATGCCCATGAGCCCGAGCCCGGCCAGCTCAGAGACGATCTCGTACGGGAAGCGGTGCTCGCGGTCGAGCTCCTCGGCGATCGGTGCGATTCGCTCCTCGGCGAACTCGCGCACCGTCTTGCGCAGAAGGTCGTGCTCGTCCGAGAGGTCGAAGTCCACTTACGACGTCAGGCGTCGAGCGAGCTCGGCTAGGAGCCTCACGCCGTAACCGGTCGCGCCGAGCCGCGTGTAGTAGTCGCCGCGCCCGCGCTCGAGGTAGGACGTTCCGGCAATGTCGAGGTGAGCCCAGGGGCCCTCGCCGGCGAACTCCTGCAGGAACGCGGCGGCGAGGATGGGGGAGGCCTGCCGGTAGTCGGAGGAGTTCTTCAGGTCGGCGAACGCGGAGTCGTTGTAGCGCGCGTAGCGCTCGTGGAGCGGCAGGCGCCAGGCGTGATCGCCGCTCGCGTCCGCGGCGTCCTGGATCTCGGCGACCCAGTCGTCGTCGGTCCCGAAGAGGCCCGCGTACAGGTCGCCCATGGCGACGACGACGCCGCCGGTCAGCGTCGCGAGGTCGATCATGTGCGTCGCGCCCGACTCGCGCGTGTACCAGAGCGCGTCGGCGAGGATCAGTCGGCCCTCGGCGTCGGTGTTGGAGATCTCGATCGTCTTGCCGCTCATGGACGTGACGATGTCGCCGGGCCGGAAGGCGTGGCCGCCCGGCATGTTCTCGCAGGAGGGCACGACCGTGAGGATCCGCACCGGGAGCCCGAGCTCGGCGATCGCGGCGGTCGCGGTGAGCACGGCCGCCCCGCCGCCCATGTCCGACTTCATCTCGTCCATGCGGTAGGCGGGCTTCAGCGACAGGCCCCCGGCGTCGAACGTGATCGCCTTGCCGACGAGGCCGAGGCGGAAGTCCGGGTCGGAAGGCGAGTCCGGCTCGTAGCTCAGGGTGATGAGGCGCGGCGGGTTGTCGCTTCCCTGGCTCACGGCCGAGAACGCGCCCATGCCGGCCGCGCGGATCTCCTCCGGGCCGAGGGCCTCGAAGCGGAGCGAGGGGCTGCCGGCCGCGGTCTCCTCCGCCCAGTCGGCGAGCCGTTCCGGCGTGAGCTCGTTCGCCGGTGCATTGACGAGGTCGCGGCAGCGGTTCGCCCAGGAGGCGACGATACCGGCGCGCGCAGCCTCGTCCGCTCCCGCGGCCGCGCCTGGGCCGCAGAGGACGAGGCGCTCGAGGTCGGGACGCTCGTCGCCGTTCGTCTTCCAGCGCCCTGCCTCGTACGGGCCGAGCAGCGTCCCCTCCACGATCGCGCGCGCCTGCTCCGCGGGTGGCAGGTCGCCCTGGCCCTCGAGGAGCCACGCGATCGACGTGCCCCCGACCTCCTTCGTCCGCCGGGCCGCCGCGGCCGCGGCGGTGCGGAGCGAATCGGCTTCGAGCGGCCCCTTGCCCGTGCCGGCGGCGCCGACGCGGCGCGCTCCCACGCGGCCCTCGGAATGGAGCAGGGCGACACGGCCGCGCTCTCCGCGCAGCTCGCCGTCCTCCGCGAGGCGGGCGAGGCGTCCTTCGAGCAGGCGGTCGACCCCCTGCGCGGCCTCTGTCAGCGTCACGGGGTCGGGGACCGGGAAGACGAGGACGTCTGCCTCGACCCCACCCGGCGGCGCCTCGACAACGTCGATCTCCATGGGCGGGCAGGATGGTATCGGAGCGCGGTCCGATCGTGCCTCTTTCGAGGGATCAGCCCCTGCCCGGCGAGGCCGATACCAAGAGTGCGCCACAGAGCGCAGCTCCACCCTCTCCCCAGCCCGCACCCTCCCCCGCGGGCGAATACCTCTCCCCTCGAAGCCCTCCCCTTAGGAGGGCTTCATCGTTGGTTGGGGAGGACTTGCCGCGAAGCCGCCCGGGTAACGTTGCGCGCGTGAAGGATGGCTTCGACTCCCGCGGCATGGCCGCCCTCTCCTCGGGCCACCTGGGCACCGACCTGGCGCAGGGGTCGCTGCCCGCGCTGCTGCCCTTTCTGGAGACCAAGTTCGACCTCTCGTACACGATGGTGGGCGCGCTCATCCTCGTGGCGACGATCAGCTCGTCGATCATCCAGCCGGCGTTCGGCCTCTGGTCGGACGCGCGCGGGGCGCTCTGGCTGCTGCCCGCCGGCGTCTCGCTCGCCGGCATCGGGATCGCGTTCGCCTCGATCGCGCCGAGCTACGGGCTCGTGGTCGTCGGCGTGCTCTTCTCGGGGCTCGGCGTCGCCGCCTACCACCCGGAGGGCTCGAAGTTCGCCAGCTACGTGAGCGGAAGCAAGCGTGCGAGCGGGATGTCGCTGTTCTCGGTGGGGGGCAACATCGGGTTCGCGCTCGGGCCGCTGGTCGCGTCGTTCTTCGTCATCACGCTCGGCCTGGGCCTCGACGGAGGCGTGTTCATTGCCCTCCCGGGCCTGCTCGTCGCCTCGATGCTGCTCTTTGCGCTCCCGCACCTGGCGTCGTTCGCGCCGGCACAGGTCGCGGTGCGGGCCGCCGCGGCGGCAGACCAGTGGGGTGGGACCCTGATGCTCCTCGCCATCGTCGGTCTGCGGAGCCTCGCGCACATGGGCCTCTTCACGTTCATCCCCCTGTACGAGGTCTCGCGCGGCAACGGCGCTGCCTACGGGACGCGCGTGCTGGCCCTGTTTCTCTTCGCCGGAGCCCTCGGCACCCTGCTGGGCGGCCCGCTGGCCGACCGCGTCGGCCGTCGCAAGGTGCTCCTCGGCAGCTTCATCGTTTCCCCGCCGCTGATCGCGACCTATGTGCTCGTGGGCGGCACGGTCGGGCTCGTCGCTCTCTTCTTCGCCGGAGCGGCCGTGATCGGGACGTTCAGCGTGAGCCTCGTGATGAGCCAGGAGTACCTGCCCGGCCGGGTCGGTGTCGCATCTGGGCTCTCGATCGGGCTCGCGATCGGCCTCGGCGGCATCGCCGCGCTCGCGCTGGGCGCCGTCGCCGACGCGGTCGACCTCGAGACGGCGCTCCTCTGCACGGCTCTCGGGCCGCTCGTCTGCATCGCGCTCACCCTGCTCCTCCCGGCGCCGCGGTACCGGCGTCCCACGGGGCCGGAGCCCGCGCCGGTGGCGGCGATCTAGGCCGTGGCTCCGACGAGCGCCAGGGAGTTCTTCGACGAGCTCGCCGCGCGCACGGCCGGAGGCGCCACCCGCACCCGCGGCCTGAAGGCCACGTATCGCTTCGACGTCGAGGGCGCGGGGAGCTGGCGTGTGGCCGTCGACGACGGCGCCGTCTCGGTGAGCGAGACGGACGCCGCCGCCGACTGTGTCATCTCGGCCCCTGAGGAGCTCTTCCTCCGCATCGTGCGCGGAGAGCAGAGCCCGATGGGCGCCTTCCTGATGGGCAAGATCCGCGTCGAGGGCGACGCAGGGCTCGCTATGCGCCTCAAGGACCTCCTCGGCTGACCGGCTAGCGGGCCAGGGCCTCCTCGGCCGCCTCACGCTGCTCGGCGTGCTCGCCCTCGGCGAGCTCCTCGACCAGCTTCTTGCAGAAGGCCGGCAGGTCGTCCGGCTTGCGGCTCGTGAACAGGCCGCGGTCGACCACGAGCTCCTCGTCGACCCACGTGCCGCCGGCGTTTCGGATGTCCGTCTTCAGGCTCGGCCAGGACGTGACTGTCCGACCCTTGACCACGCCGGTCTCGACGAGGCTCCAGGGGCCGTGGCAGATCGCGCCGACCGGCTTGCCCTGCTCGAAGAACGCCTGCACGAACGCCATCGCCTTCGCGTCCATGCGCAGGACGTCGGGATTGATGACCCCGCCCGGCAGGACGAGCCCGTCGTAGTCGGTCGGCTCTGCGTCCTTGACGGCCTTGTCGACCGGGAACGTGTCCGCCTTGTCGTGATGGTTGAAGCCCTGGATCTTGCCGGTCTCGAGCGAGACCAGCTCGGGCTCGCCGCCGGCCTTCTCGACGGCCTCCCACGGCTCGGTCAACTCGACCTGCTCGACGCCGTCGGTGGCCAGGAATGCGACTCTTTTGCCATTCAGCTCGGTACCCATCGAGCCTCCTTCGGATCGTTTTCGCTCTCTTTCACCTACCCGCGGGCTGCGGCCGGAAACGTGCTCTGGAGGCGTCTAAAATGCCCTGTTCATGCGCATTCAGGACGTCCGCGTCGGAGAGCTGCGGATCGCCTACGCGACTGCCGGCGAGGGCCCGCCGCTCGTCCTCCTCCACGGCGGCTGGGGCGACCACCGTCACTGGCGCAGGCAGCTCGAGGGGCTGAGTGGGGACTTCGCCGTCGCGGCGTGGGACACGCCCGGCTGTGGACAGAGCTCCGATCCGCCCGCCGGCTGGAAGATGAGCGATTACGCGGACTGCCTGGCGGCCTGGCTCGACGCCGCCGGGATCGAGCGCCCTCACGTCCTCGGCCTCTCATGGGGAGGCGCTCTCGCCCTCGAGCTCTATCGTCGCCACCCCGTCGTCCCGTCCTCGCTCGTCCTCACCGGCGCCTACGCGGGGTGGGCAGGGTCGCTCCCTCCCGATGTCGTCGCGGAGCGATTGGCGCGGGCCGAAGCCGAGCTCGAGCGTCCGCCGGATGAATGGGCTAGGGCCTACATCCCGGGCTTCATCACCGACGCTGCGCCGCCCGGGCTCGCCGACGAGCTCCTGACGATCATGCGCGACTTCCATCCCGCGGGGAGCCGGACGATGCTCCGTGCCATGGCGAAGGCCGATCTGCGCGACGTCCTCCCTCGTATCGACGTGCCCACGCTGCTTCTCTACGGCGAGCTGGACGCGCGCTCGCCGCTGCACGTCGCCGAGGAGCTCCATGCGAGTGTCCCCGGGTCGCAGCTCGTGGTGCTCTCGGGTGCCGGGCATGTCGCGTGCGCGGAGCGGCCCGAGGAATTCAACGCTGCGGTGCGGAGCTTCCTAGGGAGCCAGGCGCTCTAGGCGCCAGGAAATGCCGTCGCGCGTGTAGCGGAAGCGGTCGTGGAGGCGGTTCGGGCGGTTCTGCCAGAACTCCAAACGGGTGGGCGTCAGGAGGTAGCCGCCCCACCAGGGCGGGAGCGGCGGGTCGTCCCCGTACGTCGCCTCGGCCTCGGCGAACGCCCGGTCGAGCACCTCCCGGTCGGGGATGACGCTGGTTTGGCGAGATGCCCAGGCCCCCAGCCGGCTCCCGGGAGGCCGCGTGCGGAAGTAAGCCTCCGCTTCCTCTCCGGGAAGCGGCGCGACGGGCCCAGCGACCGTCACCTGACGTCGCGGCTCCTGCGGCCAGTGGAAGACGAGCGCGCCGTTCGGGTTCTCGGCCAGCTCCCGGCCCTTGCGGCTCTCCATGTTCGTGAAGAACCGGAAGCCGTCCTCAGCCGCCGACTTCAGGAGGACGGTGCGCGCCGACGGCCGCCCCTCCGCGTCGGCGGTTGCGAGCGTCATGGCCTCGGGCATCTCGACGCCCGCGGCGACCGCCTCCTCGAGCCAGCGGTGGAACTGCGCGATCGGGTCCGGGTTGAGGTCGGCGGTCTCCATCACTCCTCCAGCTCGACCAGGACGGCGCCCCCGGCGACGCGGTCGCCCTCGGCGACGTGCACCCGCCTGACGATTCCCTCGTAGGGCGAGACGAGCGGCGTCTCCATCTTCATCGCCTCGAGGACGACGAGCGGCTGTCGCGGCTCGACGCGATCGCCCTCCGCCGCAAGGACGCGGATGACGACGCCGGGCATGGGCGCCGTGATCGCGCTCTGCTCCCCTCCCGAGTCGGCCGCGTGAGCCGACTGCTCGACGGTCGGCGGGGGGCGGAGCGGAGGCGGCGCCCCCGTCCGGTCGCGGTTGAGCCTCCACGCGCCCGACCACGGTCCGGGCGGCGAGGTGGAAGGCGAGAGCGGCGGATGCTCCTCCAGGAACGCAGTCGTCGCGCGGCCGGCACGAACGTCCGGATGGTCGACCAGCCAGCGGAGGAAGCCGAGGTTCGTGGTCGCGCCCGCCACGCGCGTCGCGCGGAGCGCGCGGGAGAGGTCGTCGAGAGCCTCCTCCCGTGTCTCGGCGTGCGCGATCAGCTTCGCGATCAGCGGGTCGTAGGCGACGGGGATCTCGTCGCCGGCCTCGACCCCCGCGTCGACGCGCACCGTGTCCGGGAGCTCGAGGCGCTCGAGGCGGCCGGCCTGGGGGAGGAAGGTCAGCGGGTGCTCGGCGTAGAGGCGCACCTCGACCGCGTGGCCCTCCGGCGGCCGTGGCTCGACCGTCAGGGGCTCGCCGCCGGCAACGCGAAGCTGCTGCTCGACGAGGTCGACCCCTGCGACTAGCTCGGTCACCGGGTGCTCGACCTGGAGGCGCGCGTTCAGCTCGAGGAAGTAGAAGCGCTCGCCGTCGAGCATGAACTCGGCCGTTCCCGCGTTCTCGTAGCCGACGGCGCGCGCGAAGGCGACCGCGGCCTCGCCCATGGCCGCGCGCAGGTCGTCGTCCAGCGCGGGGGAGGGGCTCTCCTCGAGCACCTTCTGGTGGCGGCGCTGGATCGAGCAGTCGCGCTCCCCCAGATGGATCGTCGTCCCGTGGCTGTCCGCGAGAACCTGGATCTCGACGTGGCGCGGACGCTCGACGTAGCGCTCGCAGAACACGCGGCCGTCGCGGAAGCCCGCCTCGGCCTCCCGGCTCGCCGCCTCGAGGGCCTCCTGGAGCTCGTCGGGCGAGCGCACGACGCGCATCCCGCGTCCGCCACCTCCCGCGGCTGCCTTGACGATCAGCGGGTAGCCGATCTCGTCCGGCTCCCCGGACTCGACGACCGGGACGCCTGCCTCGCGTGCGAGCCGCTTGGCCTCGAGCTTGTCACCGGCAGACCGGATCGCCTCGGGGCCTGGCCCCACGAAGACGAGCCCCGCCGCGTCCACGGCCTCGGCGAAGTCGCCGTTCTCCGCCAGGAAGCCGTAGCCGGGGTGGATCGCGTCGGCGCCCGCCTGCTTCGCCGCGCGGACGATCTCCTCCGAGTAGAGATACGAGAGCACGGAGACCGCCTCGTCCGCCTGGCGCGTGTGAAAAGAGCCCTCGTCGTCAGGTGCGTAGACGGCCACGGTCTCGATCCCGAGGCGCCGGCAGGTGCGGAAGACCCGCGCGGCGATCTCGCCGCGGTTCGCCACGAGGAGTTTTCGGATCGTCATCGGCTCATGCGCCCTCGGCGCGCCCGCAGCTTAGTCTCCGGCCCGAGCGGCCATGTCCGAAAGGGCCGTTGTCGGGCATGGCAACCTTCGTCTATCCTCGAGGAAAGCGAACTCGAGCGGCGCAGCCCGCGGCCTCGACTCGGTTCTGGACTGGGAGGTCGCACATGCACACGCTGCTCGCCACGGCGATGCGGAGAAACGCCGCATCCCGCCAGAACTGCCCCCGGAGCCTCGCTGGTGCGGGACGGATCGGCGTGCTACTCATGGTCGTGGCATCGTTTCTCACCGCGGCGACCGTCGCGTCCGCGGAGACCATCTCGACGGAGGAGCCTGTCGTCCTGGAGAACGGCGAGACGCTCCTCGCAGTCTCCGAGTTCACGGACGAGGCCGTCACGGATGTCGCGGGCGCGGGCACCAGGTGCAGGAAGGTTCACGGGTGGCACGGCCTCAAGCACCCGCTGTTCGGCTACTTCTACTGGAAGTACATCCTGACGATCCGCTGGTGCTGGAAGGCCGGGGGCTCGTTGATCGTCAAGACGACGAATCCGTGGTCACCGACGTACTGGCGCGCCGCCGAGTGCTGCCTCCAGTTCTCCGGCTGGGACTTCAAGGGGCACACGAGCCTCGACATCGACGGCGGGGCGGGCCGGAGCATGTACCGCGTCAGGGCGCAGGGGAAGTTCCAGCAGTGCTACCAGTTCTGTTTCAACACGAAGACGCCGTGGGTGCGCCTGACCGGCTACCCCGGCGGCGCTTGGGGGTACGCGCATGGGAACTAGGCGCCTGGCCCGGCGCGGCCTGATCGCCGTCGTGCTCGCGCTCGTCGCGCTGGTCGCCCTGGTCGTGCTCCTCACCTGGGGCACGGGCACCGGGGGAAGCGGGAGCGGGCCGGGCTAGCGAGGTTCCTGCTCGGAGAAAACCCCCCACGAGCCGCCGTCCGGGAGGGTCGCCGCGCGCTTCTCGAGGAACGCGCGGAGGCCCTCCTGCCCCTCGGGGCTCGTCCGCAGGCGGGCGGCCAGCTGCGCGGTCGCCTCCCCGCGCGGGCGCTCGAGCACGAGGCGCTTCGCCGCGCGGGCCGCCTCGGGGCCGGCGGCGAGGATGTGAGCGACGACCTGCTCGACCGCCTCGTCGAGATCGTCGGCGACCTCGTGGACGAGCCCGATCCGCAGGGCGGCGTCGGCGCCGAAGCGCTCTCCTGTCAGGAAGTACCGCCGGGCGGCGCCTCCGCCGATGCGTGCCAGCACGAAGGGCGAGATCACCGCGGGCACGATCCCCAGCCGAACCTCGGTGAAGCCAAAGACCGCGTCGGGCGCCGCCACGACGACGTCGGCGCACGCCGCGAGCCCGGAGCCGCCGCCGAGCGCGAAGCCCTGGACGCGCGCGACGACGGGGGCCGGGCACTCGTCGATCGTCTCGAGCATCCGGTAGAGGCGCATGGCGTCCTCGACGTTCTCGTCGTAGGAGAGGTCGATCGAGGCCCGCTGCCACTCCACGTCCGCGCCGGCGCAGAAGCTCGGTCCGTCGCCCGCGAGCACCACCACGCGCGCGTCCCCCACGTCGGCGAAGGCGTGGGTCAGCTCGGCGATCAGGGCCGCGTCGAAGGCGTTCCGGCGCTCGGCCTTCGCGATCGTCACGCGCAGGACGCCTCCGTCCTGCTCGATCCTCAGCGCGCTCATCGTGCGAGAGCATAAGGTTCGCTCCGTGATCAAGGGCACCCTGGCCGCCGCCGTGACCCCATTCCGTGACGGCGGCGCGACCCTCGACGAGGATGCGTTCGGGCCGCTCGTCGACTTCCTCGAGGGCGCCGGTCTGGACGGGATCCTGGCGATGGGCACGACCGGCGAGGGCATTCTCCTCTCGCTCGCGGAGCGCAAGCGCGTCACCGACCTCTTCCTCGCCGCGTGCGAGGGAAAGCTGGACGTTGCCGTCCATTGCGGTGCGCAGACGACCGCCGACACGCTCGCGCTCGCCGAGCATGCCGCGGCAGGGGGTGCGGACGCCGTCGCGGTCATCGCTCCGCCGTACTTCCAGCTCGACGACGAGTCGCTCTTCGCGCACCTGGCCGCGGCAGCGAGCGCCTGTGCGCCGACGCCGTTCTACGTCTACGAGTTCGCCAAGGTGAGCGGATACGCCGTGCCGGTCGGCGTCGTCGAGCAGCTGCGTGACGCCGCTCCCAACCTCGCCGGGATGAAGGTCTCCGACGCCCCGTTCGAGGCCGTCGAGCCGTACCTGATCGAAGGGCTCGACATCTTCATCGGCGCGGAAAGCCTCATCGGCGCCGGCATGCGGCAGGGCGCCAGCGGCTCGGTCTCGGCGCTCGCAACCGCGTTTCCCGAGCTCGTCGCCGCCGCCGTGCGTGAGCCGAGCCCCGAGCGCAGCGCTCGTCTGGGCGAGCTCCGGGAGGGCCTGGAGGCGTTCCCGCGCCACGCCGCGCTCAAGCGGATCCTCGCCCTGCGCGGGATCTCCGTGCGCGAGGACGTCCGTGCGCCCCTCCGCGGTCTCACGGACGAGGAGCGCGACCGGCTCGACACGCTCGTGCCGGACTGGCTCGGCCAGCCCAGCGGCGAGCGCGCCATCCACTAGACGCGGCCCGATTCGCCTCGTCCCGGCGGGGCCACCCCGGGCCACCACCCGCTTTGGACGCTAGCGGGCAAGAGCGCACTCGTGGGTGTCGCAACGTGCTGAAAGCGTGACGAGTGCGCGGGCAGCGGCTCCATCGACGCCTTCCGGCTGCGAAAAAGAGGAACGCCCGCCGGGGCCGCAGAGCCGGCGGGCGTTGTCTGTCCCCTCAAGAGGAAGAGTCCGCGGGAGCGCCGGAACTTGCGGCCGATGTGCAAATTCCCGGTCTCCGGGGTAGGTGACCAGGGCAACGATGGGCACAGTTGCGGCGGAAAGGAAAGCTGGGCGTGACCTGGAGCGCCTCTACGCGCGCCACAGGCGCGACGTCTACCGCTGCGTCCTGCGCGACGTGCGGGATCCGGACGAGGCCGAGGACATCACGCAGACGGCGTTCCTCGACGCCTTTCGAGCGCTCCGTCGCGGGGACGAGCCCGAGCATCCTCACGCCTGGCTGCTGACCATCGCCCAGAACGCTTCGCGCCGGCGGTATCGGTCTCGTCTCGGGCGCCCCTCGGAGGTCGAGCTGGACCCGGAGCTCCTCGCCGCCCCGGACCGGGAGGGCCCGTCGGCCGAGGACATCCGTGTGGCCCTCGAGCGCCTTCGCCCTGCCCAGCGCGAGGCGCTCGTCCTCCGCGAGATCGGCGGCCGCTCGTACATCGAGATCGCAGCCACCATGGACATGTCCGTTCCGGCGGTCGAGACGCTTCTCTTCCGCGCGCGCCGCGCCCTGAGGTTCGAGCTCGAAGAGGAGGCTCCGCGAACGAGACGGCGCGTGCTCGGCGGCCTGCTCACGTGGCCGATCGGGTGGGACGGCTACGCGTCGATCCTCGGCTGGCTCTCGGGCCGCGGTGCGTCGGTGAAGGTCGCTGGGGCCGTGTCCGCCGCCGTGCTCGGAACCGGGGTCGGGATCCAGCAGGGCCTCGTGCTCAGGGGGGATCCGGGCCCGGCGCCGGCCGCGCCCGCTTCCGTGCAGCCACAGAGCGCGCAGAGCGCCGAGGTCGCCGGCGAGCCCGCCGACCCGACCCGCCCCGGTTCGAAGCAGGCGCCGGCGAAGCAGCAGCTGAAGGAGACGGCGCAGCCCAAGGCGGTCGGGCGGCCGCTGACCGAGACGACCACCAGGGTCGTTACCGGCCTGACGGAGCTCACGACCACCGCGCAGCGCGAGGTCGACGGCGCCGTCAGGAGAGTGCAGGCCGTGCCCGAGCGAGCGACGCGCTACATCCGGAAGATCCCGAAGGTCGTCTCGGGAATCGGGGCGTTGAGGGCCGCCGAGATCCCGAGCGCGATCACCTTGCGGGTGTCGACCGGGTCGACGATCCCGTCGTCCCAGAGGCGCGCCGTCGAGTAGTACGGGTTCCCCTCGCGCTCGTACTTCGCGCGGATCTCGTCCGGATCTGCGCGCCCGACGGTCGAGAGGACGTTCGCGGCCTGCTCGCCGCCCATCACCGAGATGCGGGCGTTGGGCCACATCCAGAGCTGGCGCGGCGCGTAGGCGCGCCCGCACATCCCGTAATTGCCGGCGCCGAACGAGCCGCCGACGATGACGGTGAACTTCGGTACCTGCGCGCAGGCGACGGCGGTGACGAGCTTCGCGCCGTCCTTGGCGATCCCGCCGGCTTCGTACTCCTTGCCGACCATGAAGCCGGTGATGTTCTGGAGGAAGAGGAGCGGGACACGTCGTTTGCAGGCGAGCTCGACGAAGTGGGCGCCCTTGAGGGCCGACTCGGAGAAGAGCACGCCGTTGTTCGCCAGGATGGCCACGGGGTAGCCCTCGATGCGGGCGAAGCCGCAGACGAGCGTCTCCCCGTACAGCGGCTTGAACTCGTGCAGGCGGCTGCCGTCGACGAGGCGGGCGATCAGCTCGCGGACGTCGTAGCCCTTCGCGTAGTCGGTCGGGACGATCCCGTACAGCTCGTCGGGGTCGTAGAGCGGCTCTTCCGGCGGTAGCACGTCCCAGGGCGGGTCGGGCTTGCGGCGATGCAGGTTGCGCACGATCTGGCGCGCCAGGGCGAGCGCGTGCTCGTCGCTGACCGCGTAGTGGTCGGTGACGCCGGAAACGCGCGAATGGACGTCCGCGCCGCCGAGCTCCTCGGCGCTCACCTCCTCGCCCGTGGCCGCCTTCACGAGCGGAGGCCCGCCGAGAAAGATCGTCCCCGTGCCGCGCACGATCACGGTCTCGTCGCTCATCGCCGGCACGTAGGCGCCGCCCGCCGTGCACGACCCCATGACGACGGCGATCTGCGGGATCCCCAGCGCCGACATGTTCGCCTGGTTGAAGAAGATGCGGCCGAAGTGCTCGCGGTCGGGAAAGACCTCGTCCTGCATGGGCAGGAAGGCGCCGCCCGAGTCGACGAGGTAGAGGCACGGCAGGTGGTTCTGCTGGGCGACCTCCTGGGCGCGCAGGTGCTTCTTGACCGTCAGGGGGTAGTAGGTGCCGCCCTTCACGGTGGCGTCGTTCGCCACGATGACGCACTCAGTGCCCTCGACCACGCCGATGCCCGCGATCATCCCGGCTGCCGGGGCGTCCCCGTCGTAGACGTCCCAGGCGGCGAGCGCGTTCAGCTCGAGGAAGGCCGACCCGGGATCGACGAGCCGCTCGACGCGCTCGCGCGCGAGGAGCTTCCCGCGCGCCGCATGCCGCTCGACGCTCTCCGGCGGGCGCTCCGTCGCCGCTTGCGCCGTCCGCTGGCGCAGCTCGGCAACGAGGGCCTCCATGCGGTCGCGGTTGGCCGCATACTCCTCGGCCGCCCGGTCCGCCCGCGAGTCGAGGACGGCCACTAGGCGGGCTGCGGCAGCTTGGCGATGACCGCCTTCACCGCTCGGAGCACGTCGGCCTCCTCGTGCCCGAAGTCCTCGAGATAGGCGTTCAGCGCCGCTCGCACCAGGCGCAGCTCGTCGTCGGTGAGCTCGATCGTGTGCATGGCTCGTAGCCTACGCCCTGGCCGGGATACCAGGCCGGTCCAGACTGGAAAACGGGTTACCCGAGCGCTACCTTGTGGATCAAATGCGGCTCCGGGGGATGGGGACTCTGTTCGTGCTGCTTGCGTGTGGCCTCGTTCTCGTGCTCGCGAGCACGGCGGCCGCCAAGCGCATCGTCGGCACGGCCGGAACGAACATCGTGAACGGCACCGCGGCCCGCGACGACATCTTCGCGCGCGGCGGAAACGACGTCGTCTGGGGTAGGGGCGGCAACGACTTCCTCTACGGGCAGCGCGGGGCGGACATCCTCCAGGGCGACGTCGGCAACGACTCGTTCTGGGGCGACGCGCTCGAGGACACGCTCGACGGCGGGCCGGGCAACGACCGGCTCCATGGGGGCTGGGGCCCGGACGTCATCGACGGCGGTGACGGGAACGACGTCCTCGACGTACCCGAGAACGACGGTCAGGTCGACAGCGTCGACTGTGGGCCGGGGAAGGACACCGCGTTCGTAAGCCGCAAGGACCAGGTGTTCGGCTGCGAGACCGTACGCCGCGTCAACATCCGTGGGCGCATCCCGAACGGCACCGTCGTCACGACGACCTCGGCGGGAAACGATGTCTGGGACGGGTGCTGCGCCAACGCCATTCGGCACCTGGTCCCGGGCTGGGAGGGAGACGACGTCCTCGATGGGCAAGCCGGGAGCGACGTCCTCTGGGGCAACGAGGGCAACGACACGCTGGTCGGGGGCAACGGCCGCGACTGGCTGCTCGGCGGGCTCGGCGACGACCTGCTGCAGGGCAACGAGGGCAACGACCGGCTCTGGGGCGGCTGGGGACGAGACCGGTTGTTCGGTGGAATCGACGACGACGAGCTGATCTCCATCGACATGGATCCGCACGTCGACGAGATCACCTGCGGGGACGGCAACGACCGCGTCGTGAAGCGCGCGATCGACCAGATCATGGACCCGGCGTTCTGCGAGCGGGTCATCGTCGTCAAGCTGCGTCGCTAACCCCTCAAGAAACGCTTACGGCGCGCTAACAGAACGGCCACGGCTTCCGAACAGCGCGGTGGTTCAGTTTCCTCCGCAGGCATCAATCGGAAAGGAACCACCTGTGAAGCGCACACTCCTGTTCGTCTCGGCGACGGCACTTCTCGTGCTGGCGGCCGCCCCGGCCGCGTCGGCGAAGGTGATCGTCGGCACGCCCGGTGACGACACGCTGGCCGGCACGGCCAAGCGCGACTTCATCCACGGTCGCGCCGGCAACGACGCCATGGCCGGAAACGGCGGCTCGGACTTCCTCTTCGGCCAGCGCGGCGACGACACCGCAAGCGGTGACGACGGGCGCGACTTCCTGTGGGGCGGGCCGGGCAACGACACACTCCAGGGCGGGGACGGGCCCGACTTGCTGCACGCCGGCTGGGGCGCCGACACGCTCGAGGGCGGGCCGGGCAACGACATCCTGAGGGCGGGCGAGAACGACAACCTGCCCGACGTCCTCGACTGCGGCGGCGGCCGCGACACGGCCCTGATCCGCGTGGGCGACGTCGCCGTCGACTGCGAGCGCGTCAGGACAGCGCCCGCGCGCCGCTCCCGCGTCCACTTCCAGCGGGGCACGCCGGGCGACGACACGCTCACCGGCACGGCCGGCCGCGACTTCATCCTCGCGCGGGCCGGCAACGACACCGTGTCGGGGCTCGGCGCGACCGACTTCCTCTTCGGTCAGATGGGCAACGACACCCTCAACGGGGACGGCGGCGCCGACCGGGCCTGGGGCGGCCCCGGCGACGACAGCGTCAACGGCGGCCCCGGCTTCGACTGGCTGTGGGCAGGCTGGGGAACCGACACCCTCTCGGGCGGCGAGGGCAACGACCGCCTGTTCGCGGCGGCGGACGACAACGCCGCCGACACGCTCAACTGCGGCGAGCACGCCGACGATCGCGACCGCGCCATCCTGAGGCCCGGCGACACGGCGGTGGGTTGCGAGTTCGTCCGGACTCTCGCGAACTAGCGAGAGACGTGCACTGACCGGAAGCGGGGCCCCGCCTGTCGGGCCCCGCTCCGGCCAAGCCACACACACTCGACACATGTCGCGCGCCACCGGCGCGCGTTTCCTCGTTAGCGTCCAAAGCGGGTGGTGGCCCGGGGTGGCCCCTCGGACAGGGCGGGGCCGGGCCCGCCGCGAACCGCCCCGGTCAGGCTGTGACCACGCCGGCGGAGTCCACGGCGCGGCGGAGCGTCCCGACGTACTCGCGGAGGCCTTCCGGCCCCGACTCGTCGGCGACCTGGATGGGACGGCTCCCGACGACGATTCCGTCGGCGAGTGCGGCCACGTCGGCCGCCTGCTCCGGCGTCGAGATGCCGAAGCCTGCGAGGAGCTCCCGGTCGGTCAGAGCCCGCGCGCGCGCCACCAAGCCTGCGAGCTGGGAGGACACGCTGTCCCGCGTGCCGGTGATGCCCGTCAGCGAGACGAGGTACAGCCAGCCGTCCGTGCGCTCGGCCGCGCTGCGGATCCGCTCGTCCGTCGACGTTGGAGCCACGAGCTGCACACGCGGGATCCCGGGAGCGGCCTCCAGCGGGAGGTCGGCCACGATCAGGCTGGTCGCGCCCGCCGCCCGCGTGTCCTCCCAGAAGCGCTCGTAGCCGTAGGCTTCGAGGATCGAGGCATAGGTCATCGGGACGAGCGGGAGGTCGGGGCCGACTCGGCTGCGCGTCTCGGCGAGGCACTCGAGGCACTCCCGCGTGCGCATCCCGCGCGAGAGCGCGCGCTCGCCCGCGAGGCGAATCACCGGCCCGTCGGCGAGCGGGTCGGAGAACGGGAAGCCGATCTCGATCAGGTCGGCGCCGCCCGCGACCGCGGCCTCGACGAGCTCTGGCGTCTCGGGGAACGCCATCAGGTAGACGCAGAGCTTCTTGCTCACGCGTCGTGCCCGAGGACGACCGCGAGGTCCTTGTCGCCCCGCCCCGAGAGGCAGACGACGACGAGCTCGGCGTCCAGCTCGAGCGCCCTCGCGAGCGCGTGGGAGGGCTCGAGCGCGGGGATGATGCCTTCGCGCTCGGCCAGGAGGTGGAGGGCGGCCAGCGCCTCCTCGTCCGTGGCCGGGAGGTACTCCGCCCGGCCCGTGTCCCGCAGGAAGGCGTGCTCGGGGCCGACGCCAGGGTAGTCGAGGCCGGCCGAGATGGAATGGGCGTCGGCGATCTGGCCGTCGTCGTCGGCGAGGATCGAGGAGCGGGCACCGTGGAGGACGCCGGGCCGGCCCGTTCCCAGACTGGCGGCGCCGGCCGCCTCGACTCCGACCAGGCGAACGTCCTCGTCCGCCAGGAAGCCGGCGAACATGCCGATCGCGTTCGAGCCGCCGCCGACGCAGGCCACGACGGCGTCGGGGAGCCGACCCTCGGCCTCGAGGACCTGCTCCCGGGCCTCGTGCCCGATGACCGACTGGAGCTCGCGCACGAGCTCCGGGTACGGGTGCGGGCCGACGCAGGAGCCGATCAGGTAGTGCGTCGTCTCGACGTTCGTGATCCAGTCGCGAATCGCCTCACTCGTCGCCTCCTTGAGCGTGGCCGTGCCGAACTCGACCGCGCGTACCTCGGCGCCCAGGAGCCCCATGCGCTCGACGTTGGGCTTCTGGCGCTCCATGTCCTCGGCGCCCATGTAGACCACGCAGTCGAGGCCGAATCGTGCGCAGACGGTCGCCGAGGCAACGCCGTGCTGGCCGGCGCCGGTCTCGGCGACGATGCGCTGCTTGCCGAGCCTGCGCGCGACCAACGCCTGCCCCACGGCGTTGTTGATCTTGTGCGCGCCGGTGTGGCACAGGTCCTCGCGCTTGAGGTAGACGCGCTGCTCTCCCGGGAGCCGCTCCGCGAGGTAGAGCGGCGTCGGCCTGCCCACGTAGGTGGCCTGCAGGGCCTCCAGCTCGGCGCGGAACTCGGCGTCCTCCTTGATCTCGGCCCACCCGCGCTCCAGCTCCTCGAGCGCGGGCATCAGCGTCTCGGGGACGTACTGGCCGCCGTAATCGCCGAACGTGCCGCGCAGGTTCACGCTCACGACCGCACCGCCTCGTGGATGCGCACGGCTTCGACGAAGGCGCGGATGCGGTCGTGGTCCTTGATGCCCGGCGCGAGCTCGAGACTCCGGCTCGCGTCCACGCACCACGGTCTGACCGCCTCGATGCCCGCCCGCACGTTCTCCGGGCTGAGGCCGCCTGCGAGGACGACTCGGCCCTCGACGTGAGCGGCGCGCTCCCAGTGGTGCGCGTCCATGCTGAGCCAGGGGAGGTCGAGGACGGACGCGACGACCTCGCCGTTCCGGAGCAGCACGCCGTCCTGGGCGCGGTGGCCGTCCTCCTCGGGATAGAGCTGAACGAGGTCGGTGCCGACCTTCTCGGCCTCGCCGACGAAGACTCCGACCGAGAGCATCGTGTCGGGAACGGGGAGCGGCGCGGCTGCTCGGCGGGGGCTCTCCGCGAGGATGAAGCCGGCGAGGTCCGCGCCGGCCTCCGCGGCCGCGGCAACGTCCTCTTCGCGCGTCAGCCCGCAGACCTTCACGAGCGGACGGGCGAGCAGCTCCGCGAGCGTCGCGCCGGGATCGTCGGCCCGCATGAGCGTGGAGCCGACGAGGATCGCGTCCGCCCCGGCGAGCTCGGCCTCCGCACCCTGCGCGCGGTTGCCGATCGCGCTCTCGGCCACGATGACGCGATCGCGCGGAGCGGCGGCGACGAGCTCGAGCTGCGCGCCGCGGTCGATGGCGAACGTCCCCAGGTCGCGCGCGTTGATCCCGATCACTTCGGCCCCGAGCGCGACCGCGCGCTCGAGCTCGTCGGCGTCGTGCGCCTCGACGAGGAGGTCGAGGCCGAGCGTCTGCCCGCCCTCGAGCATGAGGCGCGCCTGCTCGTCGTCCAGGTCGCGGAGGAGGAGCAGCGCGGCATCGGCGCCGGCGATGCGGGCCTGGAGCAGGTCGCCCTGGTCGTCGAAGAAGCCCTTGGCGAGGAGGGGGATGTCGGTCGCGGCCCGGGCGGCCTCCAGGTCGGCGAACGAGCCGCCGAAGCGCTCGTCCACGAGGATCGAGACCGCGGCCGCGCCGCTCTCCGCAAACGACCGCGCGAGAGCGGGCGCGTCGGCGTCGGGTCGCAGGTCGCCGGCGGACGGCGAGCGCCGCTTCACCTCGGCGATCGCCCGCAGGCCCGGCTCGGCGAGCGAATCTCGGAAGCGCCCCATCAGGCGGGCACCTGTCCTCGGCGGCCACGTCCGAGTGCCTGGCACCTGGGCATGCCCCTGAGGGCCGCGAACGCGTCGCGGAAACCGAATCCATGCGGCAGCCATGCCTGAACCCGCCAGGTCCAAGTGCCTGGCACCGGGACGTGGCTCACGTGGACACGACCTCCTGCCGCGAGAAGGCGGCCAGGGCCTCGAGACGCTCACCTGCGGCGCCCGAGTCGACAGCCTCCACGGCGAGGCGGTAGCCCTCCTCGAGGCCGGAGGCATGGCCGCCGGCGGCGATCGCGCCCGCCGCGTTGAGGAGCACGGCCTCGCGCTTCGGGCCGGGCGCCCCGGCGAAGATCTCGCGCACGACCGCGGCGTTCTCCTCGGGCGTGCCTCCCGCGAGGTCGGCGGAGGAGCAGCGCGGCACGCCGAAGTCGGCTGGATCGATCTCACGCTGCTCGACGCGGCCGTCGGTGACCTCGCAGACGAGGTTCGGGCCGGCCGGGGAAAGCTCGTCGATCCCGCCCGCGCCGTGGACGACGTAGGCGCGTCGGGCGCCGAGGCGGGCCAGGACGGACGCGATCGTCTCCACGAGCTCCGGAGCGTAGACGCCGACAACCTGCGCCCGCGCGCCTGCCGGGTTCGTCAGTGGGCCGAGCACGTTGAACACCGTGCGGGTGGCGAGCTCGCGCCGTACCGGGGCGGCGTGGCGCATGGCCGGGTGGTGTGCCTGCGCGAACAGGAAGCCGAAGCCGAGCTCGTCGATCGAGCGCTCGATCTGCGGCGGGGCGAGGTCGAGCTTGAAGCCGAGCGCCTCGAGGACGTCGGCGGAGCCCGACGCGGAGGAGACGGCGCGGTTGCCGTGCTTGGCCACGCCGGCACCCGCCGCCGCGGCCACGAGCGCCGCCGCAGTGGAGATGTTGAACGTCCGTGCGCCGTCGCCGCCCGTCCCCGCCGTGTCGACGAGGTCGGTGCGCTTCGGCCGTACCGAGAGGACGTGCTCCCGCATGGCCTCGGCGCAGCCGGCGATCTCGTCCGGCGTCTCGCCCTTGAGCCGCAGCGCGACGAGGAAGCCACCCATCTGGGCCGGCGTCGCCTCGCCGCCCATGATCTGGTTCATGACCTCGCGGGCCTCGGCCTGGGTGAGGTCGCGTCCCTCGAGCAGCCGCGCGAGCGCCTCCTGGATCGTCATCGCCTGCCCTCCAGGAAGTTGCGGCCGAGCAGCGGCCCGTCGGGCGTCAGCACCGACTCCGGGTGGAACTGGATGCCCACGACCGGGAACTCGCGGTGGCGCACCGCCATGACCTCGCCGTCGTCCGACGTGGCGCAGACCTCCAGCTCGTCCGGCACGCGGGTGGCGGCGAGCGAGTGGTAGCGGCCGCCCTCGAGCGGCTCGGGCGCGCCCTCGAAGATCCCCTGGCCGTCGTGCGAGATCGCGCTCGCCTTGCCGTGCAGGAGCCGGTGCGCCTGGCCGACCTCGCCTCCGAAGGCGGCGACGATCGCCTGGTGGCCGAGGCAGACGCCGAGCGTCGGCACACTCGGGCCGAGTCGGCGCACGATCTCGACGGTGGCGCCCGCGTCCTCGGCGCGTCCGGGGCCGGGGGAGATGACGAGCTGGCTGGGCGCCATCCGCTCCGCCTCGTCCGCGTCGAGCGCGTCGTTGCGGATCACCGTCACCTCGGCGCCGAGCTCCTGGAAGAGGTGCGCGAGGTTGTAGGTGAAGCTGTCGTAGTTGTCGACGAGGAGGATCACGCTGGTGTCCTCCCATTGTGCTCTGCGTCTGCGAGCGCCGCCTCCAGGGCGGCCAGCTTGCGGAGGCACTCCTCGTGCTCGGCGGCCGGGTCGGAGTCGGCCACGATCCCCGCGCCGGCCTGGAGACGCGCGCGGCCATCGGCGAGGATGACCGTGCGGATGGTGATGCAGGTGTCCATCGAGCCGTCCGGCAGGGCGTAGCCGACCGCGCCTGCGTAGGGCCCGCGCCGGTGCCCCTCGAGGTCGGAGATGATCTGCATCGCGCGTACCTTCGGCGCCCCCGAGACGGTGCCGGCCGGGAAGCAGGCCCGCAGGAGGTCGAAGGCGGTGCGGTCGGGCGCCAGCTCGCCTGCGACCTCTGAGACGAGGTGCGTGACGTGCGAGTACCGCTCGGCCTCGAGGAAGCGGACGACGCGCACGCTGCCCGCCGCGCAGACGCGCGAGAGATCGTTGCGGCCGAGGTCGACGAGCATGACGTGCTCGGCCCGGTCCTTCTCGGAGGCGAGCAGCTCCTCGGCGTCGCCCTCGCCGGGCGTCGTCGTGCCGGCGATCGGGTTCAGGGACGCGCGCGAGCCCTCCAGCTTGACGAGGGTCTCCGGGGAGGAGCCGACGAGCGAGATCCCGTCGAGCTCGAGGAGGAAGTGGTACGGCGAGGGGTTGATGCGTCGCAGCGAGCGGTAGATCGACAGCGGCGTCGCGCTCGTCGGGCGCTCGGCTCGCTGGGAGAGGACGATCTGGAACGCGTCTCCGGCCCGGATGTGCTCCTTGGCGCGCCTGACTCCACCTTCGTAGGCCTCGCGTGACGGGAAGCGCTCCATGGGCCCGGCTTGCCCGGCGGCACCGGGCTCCTCGGCGAGAGGGCCGTTGAAGCGTGCCTCCACCTCGGCAGCGTCGCCCACGAGCACCTCGGCAAGGCTGGCCGCGTGGTCGAAGCGGACGAGCGTGGAGGCGACGACGAAGCGGCTCTCGGGCAGGTCGGGCCCCGTGGACGGGAGCGCCACCGTCGGCTCGAGCTTCGCTACGTGGTCGTAGCCGAGATAGCCGACGACCGGCCGGCCCGCCGCGACCTCCTGCTCGGCCTCCTCGAAGGTGACGATCCGCGCCCCGGTGCCGAGCAGGCTGTGCCTGCCCAGTCGGCCCTTCTCCACGGACTCGAGCAGGAAGCCGGCGCGCTCGCCCGCGCGCAGGCGGAGGTAGGCCCCGAGCGGGGTGATCAGGTCGGCGTGTATTTCCGGAGCAACGGACATGGCAAACGAAAAAGACCCTCCTGGTGGGGGTCCTCGAGCGGAGCGGGGTGTTCGAGCCTCTGGCCTAGCAGGCGACGCTCCCGCTCCGCTCGCGGCGCCAGGCCCACCAGGTGCGGACGGGAGGAGTCATCGTGCGCGGAGCGTAGGCGACTCCGCGGGCGCCCGTCAAGAGCGCGGGTCGATGCGGTAGATCGTCGTCGTGCCGCTGACCTTCTCGGGCGACATGGGATCGCTCGCGTCGAGCACGTCGACCGTGTCGAGGCTCGCGTTGACGACGAAGAGGCGCTCGGAGCGCTCGTCGTAGGCGACGATCTCGCCCGCGCCGCCGGCGAAGACGCCGCTGGCGTAGGTCCCGAGCACGGAGAGCTCGAGCGCCGGCGTCGCCTTCGAGCCGGCGGCGCCGGCCGTCAAGGCCGTCAGGAGCGAGAACGCGACTGCGACCGCCGTCAGTCGCTGGGTGTGCCTGGCCACGGAGGCGAGCGTAGGGATCCGGGGTCGCCGCGTGGGCAGCGGAGCGGTTGCCGTCCGGTTGCGAAGTGGTGATCCAGCCGCCCGACATTCATCCGGCGTTGCACGGATAATCAGGCCCGATGGAGCCGCATCCGATCCGGATGGTGGTGGAGGACGACCTCGAGCGGTCGCGCCTGACGGTCTTCTTCCGGCTCCTCCTCGCGATCCCGCACTTCATCTGGCTCTTCCTGTGGGGCATCGCCGTGTTCTTCGTGGCGATCCTGAGCTGGTTCATCGTGCTGTTCACGGCCCGGCTTCCGCAGGGGCTGCACGACTTCTCGTCTGCGTACGTCCGCTACGGCACGCATGTCTACGGCTACCTGCTCCTCGCGGCGAACCCGTTCCCGGGCTTCATCGGCGCGGAGGGCACGCTATCCGATCGATCTCGAGATCGACCCGCCCGCGCGGCAGTCTCGCTGGAAGACCGCGTTCAGGATCCTCCTGGCGATCCCGGCGTTTCTCATTGCCTCGGTCCTCGTCGGCGCGCCCGGCGGCCCTGGCGGCGGCAGCACGACGACGGGGGAGTCGGAGGAGGCGTACTACTGGAGCGGCTCGCTGGGGCTCGCGTTCTCGATCGCGTTCTTCGCGTGGTTCGCCTGCCTCGTGCAAGGGCCGGATGCCGAACGGTTTCCGGGACGCGCTCGCGTTCGCGCTGCGCTACGCGGCGCAGACCTACGGCTACCTGCTCTTCCTCACCGACCGCTATCCGCACGGCGATCCCCGACAAAACCCGGTGCCCGCCCCGCCGCCGCCGCGACCGGTTGCCCTATCGGCGGACGAGGACCTCCAGCGCAGCCGGCTGACCGTGTTCTTCCGCCTGCTGCTCGCGATCCCGCACTTCGTCTGGCTCGTCCTCTGGTCGATTCCCGTCATCTTCGTGCTCATCATCGGGTGGCTCGCCGCGATCGCGCTCGGACGCTTCCCGGATCCGTTCCATCGCTTCGTCGGCGCCTACCTGCGGTACTCGATCCATCTCTTCGCCTTCGTGACACTCGTCGCCAACCCGTTCCCGGGCTTCACGGGAACGCCCGGCACATACCCGGTCGACCTGCACATCGACCCGCCCGAGCGCCAGAGCCGCTGGACGATCCTCTTCCGCTCCCCGCTCGCGTTTCCCGCGATCTTCGTCGACGCGGCGCTCGCGGGCGCGCTCTGGGTCGTGGCCTTCCTCGGCTGGTTCGCGTCCATGGCGACCGGGCGCATGCCCGGAGGTCTGCGCGCGCTCGGCGAATGGTCGCTCGGCTACTACGGGCAGACCTACGGCTATCTGTATCTCCTGACGGGCAGCTATCCCTACAGCGGTCCGCCCGCGGTCGACCTTCCTGAGGCTGTCGAGGAGGCAGAGCCGGTCGACACATGGCCCGAGCCGCCAGACCCGCCCTCGTTCTCGGCCTCCTAGCGTTCGCCGCCCTTCTCGGCGTCGCTGCCTGGCTGCTCTGGGAGACCGACGTTCCCGAAGGCCTGCGGCTACCCGAGGTCGAGGCCTCGGCCGTCCTGGACGCCGAACTGCTCGAGGAGGCGCGCGACTTCGAGCGCTTCCTGCGGATCAGCCAGATCGTCTCCCTGGTCGTCGTGATCGTCGTCTTCGCGCTCTACGCGCGCTACGGCGGCCGGTTCGTCCGCGAGTCGGCCGCCGGCCGGATCGGAACCGGGATGCTGCTCGGAATGCTCGGCCTCGCGATCCTCTGGCTCGTGCAGACGCCCTTCGGACTCCTCGACCACTGGTGGCAGCGGCGTCACGACGTCTCGGAGCTGGGTTACGGCGACTGGCTGATCCTCAACTGGTTGGCGCTCGGCGGCGAGTTTCTGTTCATCTGCCTCGCGCTCCTCATCGTCATGGGGCTCGCGGGGCTCTTCCGCTTCTGGTGGTGGATCCCGGGCGGCGCCGTGTTCGTGGGGCTCGTGGCGCTGTTCACCTTCGTGAGCCCGTACATGATCCCCGCCCAGGAGAAGCCGCCGCCGTGGGTCGTCGACCAGGCGGACCAGCTCGCGGCCGAGCAGGGGTTGCCCGAGATCCCGGTGCGCGTCCAGGTCGTCGAGTCGTGGGAGGCGCCCAACGCGGCGGCCACGGGTCTCGGCCCGACGCGGCGCGTGATCCTCTGGGACACGATGCTCCTTTCCTTCAGCGAGGACGAGATCCGTGTCGTGCTCGGCCACGAGCTCGGGCACCACTCCGCCAACCACCTCTGGAAGAACATCGGCTGGTATGCGCTCTTCGCCTTCCCCGGCGCGCTCGCGATTGCGCTGATCACCCGCCGGCGGGGAGGGATGCGCGAGCCTCTTGCCGTCCCACTGGCGCTCCTCGTCTTCGTCGTGCTCGGGACGCTCGCCCTCCCGCTCCAGAACGCGATCACGAGGCACATGGAGGAGGAGGCCGACTGGATCGCCCTCGAGACGACGCAGGATCCTGACGGTGCCCGCAATCTCTTCCAGGGATTCGCGCGCGAAGCCCTGCTCGATCCCGATCCTCCCTGGTGGTCGTACCACCTGACGGAGACGCACCCGGTCATCGTCGATCGCGTCGCGATGGCCGAGGCGTGGCGTGACCGGCGGGAACGCTAGTCCCCGTTGGTAGGCTGATTTCCGTGGCCCGCTCAGTCATCGTCTCGGCCGTTCGCACCCCCTTCGGGAAGCTCGGAGGCGGCTTGCGCGACCACGAGGCGCCGCAGCTCGGGGCGATCGCGATCCGCGGAGCCCTCGACCGCGTCGACGTGCGCGACGACGAGGTGGAGTACGTGATCATGGGCCATGTTCTTCAGGGAGGCGCCGGCCAGGCGCCGGCCCGCCAGGCGGCCGTCGGTGCCGGCTTGCCGAAGGAGGTTCCGAGCGACACGATCAACAAGGTGTGCGCCTCGAGCGTGCGCGCGGTCGAGATCGCCGACCAGATGATCCGCGCCGGCGACCACGACGTGATCGTCGCCGGCGGCATGGAGTCGATGTCGAACGCGCCCTACATCCTCAAGCAGGCGCGCTTCGGCTACCGGCTCGGCGACGGAGCCGTGATCGACCTCATGCTCCACGACGGCCTGGTCTCCTCGTTCGACGGCAAGCACATGGTCGAGCAGGCGTCGTTCGTCTCGCGCGAGCTCGGCATCACGCGCGAGGAGCAGGACGAGTGGGCGCTCCGCTCGCACCAGAGGGCCGTGGCCGCAGGCGAGTCGGGCAAGTTCGCAGACGAGCTCGTCTCGGTGAACGGCGTCGAGGCCGACGAGGCGCCTCGCGCCGACACGTCCCTCGAGAAGCTCGCGAGCCTCAAGCCCGTCTTCGACCCCGAAGGGACGACGACGGCCGGCAACGCTCCCGGCGTCAACGACGGGGCGGGGGCGCTCGTGGTCACGAGCGAGGAGTTCGCACAGAAGCGCGGGCTCGAGATCCTCGCCACCATCGTCTCCAGCGCCTACATCGCCGACGAGTACGCCTACCTCGCGCGCACGCCGGCCAAGGCGGCCGCCAAAGCGCTCGAGAAGGCCGGCAAGACGATCGACGACGTCGAGCGCGTCGAGATCAACGAGGCGTTCTCGTCGGTCACCGTCAACTCCGTGAAGATGCTCGGCGCCGACCCCGAGAAGGTGAACGTGAACGGCGGCGCCGTCGCGCTCGGGCACCCGGTCGGAGCCTCGGGCGCGCGCATCCTCGGCACGTTGATCTACGAGCTGCGCCGCAACGGCGGCGGGCTCGGCCTTGCTGCCATCTGCTCGGGCGGCGGCCAGGGCGACGCCCTGCTGCTCGAAGTCTGAGCTACTCGGTGAAGACGATGTACGCCGGGCGCTCCGGCGCGGCCCGGCCGACCGTCTCGCCGGTCGCGAGGTCGACGATCTCGAACTTCCGGCCATCCTGCGTGGAGACGTAGAGGTGCTCGCCTGCGGTCTGTGAGAGGTCGGCCTGACCGGGCCGCTCGAGCTCGAAGCGTGGCGTCCCGTCGGGGCCGAAGACGTGCATGGACTGCGCGCTCGAGTCCTCGTTCCACGCTGACCCCAGCAAGGCATCGCCGCGCACCGTCACCCAGGCCGGCGCGTCGCTGACGTGGCGGAGGCTCCAGTTGGCGGGGTCGACGAGCCCAAGGCCCGCCGGAATCGCGCGCACCGAATCGCCCTCGGTCGTGTAGGTCACGCCGCTGAGCGCGATCAGGCCGGTGGGGAGCCAGACAGCGTTCAGCTCCGGGCCGTCGATCATCTTCGCCCACGCACCCGGCTCGAGCCAGTTGCGGAAGCGCTCGAGGAGAGAGGCCGCCTGGACGAGGTCGTGCGAGGTCGTGGTCAGGCTCGCGAGGTCGACCTCGACGGCCCGGTTGCCGGGCGCGATGACGACTGCGCGGCTTCCCGAAGGATCGACCGCGAGGGCCGGGACGAGCTGGCGTGCGCGGTAGTCCTCCTGCTCCCCTGACTCGTCCCATCCGGCCCGCACGCCCGGGAGGTCGACGTACCGCACCTCGTCGCCGTCGAAGAGCGCGAGCCGGGCTGGGCCGATCCGGTCGGCGGGCGCGAGCAGAATCGCGAGCTTGTCGCCCGCCGGACTGGTCTTGAGGATCATCCCGTCGAGGTCGTGGACGGCGATCGGCTTGCGCGCGCCGGGCTGGAGCGCGGCGACCTGCGGCTGCTCGCCCCACAGACTGGCCAGGATCCGGTCGGTCTCGGGCCAGTGCAGCCGGTCGACCGTCGTTCCCGGCGTCAGCTCGATCGACCCCGTCGACCGCATGCGCTTCAGATCGACGATGTCGACCACGGCCGTCTCGCTGCCGCCCAACGCGAGCATCGCGCCGTCGGGCGAGCGCTCGGCGGCGCCGTGGAAGAACGGGATGGGGTAGGAACTCTGGTTCACCGGCTCGAGCGTGCGGCCGTCGGCCCAGAAGAGCTCGCTACCGTTCGCGTCGCTCCAGGCGGCGAGCACCGCGTCGCTCGGCGCTGGCGCGGCAGGGGGTGGAGGGGGCGGCGCGGCCTCGTCGGTCCCGCCGCAGGCGGCAAGGGTGAGCCAGGCGGCGCCGGTGAGGGCGAGCGAACGGAACATCACTCTCAGTACACCATCGAATCGGCACGGGTTCCAGTAGTGTCCTCCGCCGTGAAGCGGGAGCGGGTCCTCGTCGTCGGAGCCGGCCAGATGGGGGGCGGGATCGCGCAGGTGATGGCGGCTTCCGGCCGTCGCGTCTTTCTCCACGACGCCGCCCCCGGCGCCGTCGAGAAGGGGCTCGCCGGCATGCGGAAGAGCCTCGAGAAGCTGGCGGCCAAGGGCGCACCGCACGACCCGGACGACGTCCTCTCGCGAGTCGAGCCCGTCGACGACCTCGTCGACGCCGACCTGATGGTGGAGGCAGTCGTCGAGGACGCCGGTGTGAAGCAGGATGTCTTCCGCCGCGCGGACGCCGCGCTCGGCCCCGAGGCGGTGCTGGCCTCGAACACGTCCTCGATCCCCATCGCCTCGCTCGCCGAGGTGACCGGCAGGCCGGAGCGCGTGATCGGGATGCACTTCTTCAACCCGGTGCCGGTCATGGACCTCGTCGAGGTCGTGCGCGGGCCGGCCACGTCGGGCGAGACGGTGAGCGAGATCGCCGAGCTCGCACGCGAGCTCGGGAAGACGCCTGCCGAGGTGAACGACTTCCCAGGGTTCGTCTCGAACCGGATCCTCATGCCGTTGATCAACGAGGCTGCGTACGCCCTCGCCGACGGCGTTGCGGAGGCGGACGCGATCGACACGATCGCGAAGCTGGGCTTCAACCACCCCATGGGGCCCTTGGCGCTCGCCGATCTCATCGGCCTCGATACGTGCGTGTCGATCATGGAGGTCCTCCGGGACGGGCTCGGCGACTCGAAGTACGAGCCCTGCCCGCTCCTGCGCGAGCACGTCGCCGCCGGGCGCCTCGGCCGCAAGAGCGGCCAGGGTTTCTACGAGTACCCTTGACAGCAGGAAATTCGCTTTCAGGTCGTCCTTAATGAGGTAGACCTGGAAAACCGATAAGGGTCGTACCAGCGAATACCAGGAGCCGAGCCGCCAGTGCGCCTTCTGATCGTTGACGACGATGATGCTTTCCGTGCCTTGCTCCGCACGACGTTCGAGGTCGTGGACGTCGACGTGGAGGAAGCCTCGACCGCGGAGGCTGCGCTCGACATCGTCGAGCTGAGGCGACCGGACGCGATCGTCCTCGACGTGAGCATGCCGGGGATGGGCGGGCTCGAGCTCTGCCGGCGCGTGAAGGCCGATCCCGTGACGCAGAGCGTTGCGATCGTCCTCCTCTCGGGCTCCGTCAGCGACCTTGCGCTCGCCGGCGAGTCGGGCGACGCGGACGCGTACCTGCGGAAGCCGTTCAGCCCTCTGGAGCTGCTCGACGTCGTCGAGCGCCTGACCGGCAGTGTCGAGGCCGTGCCGCCCCCGCTCTCGGGCGAGCGAAAGGGCGACGAGCAGCAGCTTCTCCTCTACGCGCGCGACCTCCGCCACCTGCTGGAGATCGAGCGGGGGCAGCGGGCGCTGCTTCAGAACGCCTACCAGGAGACCGTCGCCGCGCTGGCGAGCGCGCTCGAGTCGAAGGACACGGGCACGCGAGCCCACTCCCAGCGCGTCCAGCGCTACGCGCTCGAGCTGGCCCGCAAGGTCAGCCCGGACCTGATCGACGACCCGAGCGCCGAGTACGGCTTCCTCCTCCACGACGTCGGCAAGATCGGGATCCCCGACCGCATCCTCCAGAAGCCCGGGCCGCTGAACGAAGGGGAGACACGGCTCATGCGGACGCACACGCTCCTCGGCGAGCAGATGCTCGGCGGCGTGGCCTTCCTCCGCGGCGAAGGGCTCCACATCGTGCGCTCGCACCACGAGCGCTGGGACGGCAGTGGCTATCCCGACGGGATCTCGGGCACCGACATTCCGCTCGCGGCGCGCATCTTCGCGGTCGCCGACGCGCTCGACGCCATGACGAGCGACCGGCCCTACCGCCCGGCGCTCTCGTGGGCCACGGCCGGCAAGGAAGTGCTTGCGCAGTCCGAGGCACAGTTCGACCCGGGCGTGGTGCGGGCCGTTCGTCGAGCGCGAAGACGCCCTCCGCCTCGTTCGCTCCGAGCTCGCGGCGTAGCTTCACTCATTCGAGTCTCACGAAGGGGCGGCGACGGCGCCGATCACGTTTTCATGCGCAGAGTCGCCCTTCTCGCGACCCTTCTGCTGGCGTCTCTGGGCGTCGCCGGCTGCGCGGGCGCGGACGGCCAGCGCGCGCAGGAGCTCCTCACCCAGTCGAACCAGGCGCTCGCCCAGGTCGAGACCTTCCGCTTCGCGGGCCGGATGACGATGGAGATGCCCGCCGGCAGCTTCACGTTCACGATGACGGGCGCCGGCCGCCAGACAGGCACGCCGGCGTCGATCGTCACCATGCAGGCCGAGGGCATTCCCGGCTTTCCGCTCTCCGTGGTCACGCGCGGCGACGTCGTCTGGACGAAGATGGGCGACGGCGCGTGGACGCGCTCGGTCGCGCCGGCAGGCCAGGCGACCGGCCTGGAGCAGTTCGACTTCACGCCGTACGTGAAGGACGTCAAGGTCGAGGAAGGGCAGCAGGTCGCAGGCGAGCCGGCGGCGAAGCTGACCGGCGTCCTCGACACCAGCGCGATGGTCGAGGGCATGCTCGGCCAGTTTGGCCCGCTCCTGGGCGGGAGCGACGCGTCCCAGGTGCTCGACGGCCTGGGCGACACGCGCGTCGTGCTCTACGTCTCCGAGCGCAGCCACCTGCCGCTCCACACGCTCGTCGACATGACGATCGAGGCCGGCGGCCAGAGCGCCGACATGCACCTCGACTTCACGATCACCGGCGTCAACGAGCCGGTGAAGATCCCGCAGCCGCGCGTCTAGCGCGGCGGACCGGGCTCTATACTCGCCCGCGTGGGGCGCCGGCGCGACGAGCCAGTTCGGTTGACGCGGATCTACACCCGCGCCGGGGATGCAGGGGAGACGAGCCTCGGCGATGGGAGCCGCGTCCCGAAGACCGATCCCCGCATCGAGGCCTACGGCGCGGTGGACGAGCTCAACTCGCTCCTCGGGCTGGCGCTTGCCGGTGAGCTCCCGGCGGAGTTCCGCCCCTGGCTCGAGCAGGTCCAGAACGACCTCTTCGACCTCGGCGCCGACCTCTCGGTGCCGCTCGAGGACGAGCGCGAGCGGCTGCGGGTCACCACCGAGCAGGTGGAGCGCCTCGAGGAGCTGTGCGATTTCGTCAACGAGAGCCTGGAGCCGCTGAAGAGCTTCATCCTCCCCGGCGGGACGGAGGCAGCGTCGCGCCTGCACGTCGCAAGATCCGTCTGCCGGCGGGCCGAGCGCCTCGCCGTCGACCTGGCTGGCAAGGGCAGCGTCAACCCGGCCGCGCTCGCGTACCTGAACCGCCTCTCCGATCTCCTCTTCATCCTCGCCCGCGCGGCCAACTCGGGGACTCCAGAGCCCCTCTGGCGTCCCGGCGGCGCGACCTAGACGAGAGCCGCCGACGTGAGGGCGCTCGAGCTCGCGCTCGCGTTCGCCGGGTCGTTCGCGGCCGGGGCTCTCGGGTCGATCGTCGGGCTCGTGCTCGGCAGCCTCCGGCTTCCCGCCGTCCTGCTCGCGTCGGGGAGCCCGGCCGCGGCGGCGGGGACGAACATCGCCGTGAGCGCGGCGGCGGCCTTCTCCGGGGGACTCGCCCACGCGCGCGCGGGCCGGGTGAGCTGGCGCATCGTGGCGTGGATGACGCCGCCGTCCGTCGTGGGCGCGTTCGTCGGCGGCTACTTCGCGCACGAGGTGCCGTCACGCGCCCTCCTCGCGGTCATCGCGATCGTGCTCGCGTGGAGCGGGCTCGACATCCTCTTCGAGCTGCGGGCCGCGCCCACATCGCGCCGGCCGCGTCTTGCCGCCTCGGTCTCGGGCGCCGTCATCGGCCTGCTGGGCGGGGCGGTCGGCCTGATCCTGGGGACGCTCCGGATGCCCGCGCTCCTGCGCAGCGTCGGGCTGCCCGCCCACACGGCCGTCGGGACGAACCTCGTCGTCGGGTTCTTCCTGGGCGCCGCGGGCTTCGCCGCCCATGTCGTCCGCCTCGAGGTGGAGTGGCTCGTGCTCGCCGTCAGCCTCGCCGGTGCGCTCCCGGGCGCCTGGCTCGGAGCGCGCTATACGGGGCGGCTGCCCGAGCGGACGCTGCGGCGGCTGATCGGGGTCGCGCTCCTGGCGGTGGCGGCGACGATCGCCGTCACGGCGCTCGTGTCCGACTAGCCGAGGCGGAAGAGGCGGCGCAGGGCGCGGCCGACGCCGTGCAGGAGCCGGGCATCCCAGAAGAGCTCTTCGCCGGGCTGGTCGCCGGCCGGGACACTCGAGCGGCGGGCGCGGAGGGCGGAACCGATCGCAACCGAGAAGGCGGCCATGAGAAGCCCGAAACCGAGCTCCTGGCGCAGCTCCTTGAGTCCGGCGCGGCGAGGCTGCGACGGGATCTGACCGTGCGTGAGGGCCTCCGTCGTCGTCGGCGCAGTCTCGGGAGCCGGCGCCGGAGCCGGGGCCGGGGCGGGGGCCGGGACGAACGCGACCGGGCCCGACGGCGGGACGAAGGAGCTCGGGGGAGGCGTCGTCGTGCCGGGCGAGGTCGGCGGGACGGGGGTGACGGAAGCCCGGCGCGCCTTCTGCTTGCCCTTCGAGACGACGAGGCCGATCTTCGCTCCGGCGGGCTGGAGGCCGCCGATCGAGCCCTTGACGACCTTGCCCTTCGGAACGGTCTTGGAGACCGCGTAGGAGATCTTGCCGACCTTGAAGCCGCGTCCCTTCAGCGCCTTCATGGCCGCCGTCATCTTGAGCTTCGCGAGCTTCGGGACGATCTTCAGCACCTTCGTCTTCGCGCCCGCGTTCCCGGCCTCGTCGACAGCGGCGACCTGGAAGCCGCGCTTGTCGGTCAGCTTGAGCATGCCCATCGAGGCCGTGCGGGCTGCACCGTCGACGGTCTTGACGAGCACGCCGTTCGCGTAGACGCGGTAGGCCGAGACGAGGCCCGAGTTGTCGCTCGCCGCCGTCCAGGAGAGCGAGAAGTTCTTGCCGGAGACGACGCCCTTGAAGCCGCCCGGGACCGTCGGTGCCTGCACGTCCCGGAGGAGCGTGAAGATCGAGAGGTGGCGCGTGTGGATGCGGATGTTCGAGCCGTCGCGCTCGAAACCGTCGTTCCAGGCCGCCGGGAGGTTCGAGCCGGGCATCTCGGCGATCGTCCGCCAGACGCCGTTCTCGAAGGTCGCCGGGATGACGTTGGTCGTCGTGTTGTCGATCTCGATCTCCAGCGGAAGGTCGAAGGTCGTCACGGAGCCGCCGTTGAGCGCCCAGTAGGCGGTCACGTTGAGGACCTCGCTCGCCGCCTGGAAGCCGCCGGAGACGCCGGTGGCCGGCTGCGGGTCGAGGCGGAGGACGAGCCAGTCGCCTGCCGGGGCGCCCGACCAGGCGCCGGCCGGAACCGTCACCGTCGTCGTGTCGCTCGGCGAGCGCAGGGACATGGTCGCGGCCTCGGAGTTCTTCTCGATGTACGGATAGTCGGCCGTGGCGCCGGACCAGATCGTGAAGTGGACGCGGAACGGCTGCCGGTTGCCGGCCAGGTCCTCGAGCTCGCCGGCCAGTGTGTGCGGGCCGTTGCCGAAGGCCTGCGTGTAGGTGACGAGGTTGCCGAGAATGGTCGGGGCGGGCGCCGCCGAGCCGTCGAGCACGGCGTTGACGATGCCGGTCACGTCCTCGCTCGCGGCGACCTGCAGGGCGCCGGCAGCCGCGATCGTCGTGCCGTCCGCCGGGACGGAGGACGAGACGCTCGGCTTCGTGTTGTCCACGCGCCGGTTGGCGAGGACCGGGGAGGTGGTCGAGTTGCCGGCGTTGTCGATGACGACGACCCGGAGGTCGTAGACGCCGTCGGCGACGCTCGTCGTGTTCCAGGAGGGTGCCACGGACGTCCAGGCGCCGACACCAGCGAGGGAGCGCTGGTAGGCGACGCTCGCCACGCCCGAGCCGGCGTCGCTCGTGTTCGAGGTGAGGGCGACCGTCCCGCGCAGGTACGCGCCGGGATCGTTCATGGTCGCCCCTGGGGCGGTGTTGTCGACGAGGCGGTCTTCGACCTCGGCGGACGCGCTCGAGTTGCCCACGTTGTCGGTGACGACGATGCGCAGGTCGTAGAGGCCGTCCGCCGCGCCGGTCGTGTCCCAGCTGACCGAGTACGGATCCGTCGTGTCGGTGCCGACCGACGTCCACGTGCCCGCGTTGGCCGGGGAGACCTGGAAGTCGACGCTCTGGACGCCGGCGCCCGTGTCGCTCGGCGAGGCCGAGAGGGCGACCGTGCCGCGCAGGAACTGGCCGGGGTCGGCGAGGCCGCCGCCGGGCGCCGTCGCGTCGATCGTCCACGTGTGCGTCGCGGGCGTTGCGTCGACGTTGCCGGCCGGGTCGGTCGCGCGCACCTGGAAGGTGTGGCTGCCGTCGGCGAGGCCGGCGTAGCCCGTCGGGCTGGCGCAGGCGCCCCAGGCGCCGCCGTCGAGGCGGCACTCGAAGGTCGAGCCGGGCTCGTTCGCCGAGAACTCGAAGTCGGGCGAGGCGTCGGCGCTCGGGTGCGTCGGGGCGACATCGATCGTGGTCTGCGGGGCGATCGTGTCCACCGTCCAGCTACGGCTGGCCGGGGTCGGGTCGACGTTGCCCGCGGCGTCACCGGCGCGCACCTGGAAGGTGTGGTTGCCCTCGGCGAGGCTCGTGTAGCTCTTCGGGCTGGTGCACGGGCCCCAGGCGCCGCCGTCGAGGCGGCACTCGAAGCCCGCGCCGGGCTCGGTCGAGCTGAAGGTGAAGCTCGCGTTCGCGCTCGCGCTCGGGTCGGCGGGGCCGGAGTCGATCGTCGTTGCCGGGACGGTGCGGTCGATGGTCACGTCGACGACGTCGGCGCCCGTGTTGGAGGCGGCGTCCGTGGCCACGGCGCGCAACGCGCGGTTGCCGTCGGCGTCGAGCGGCCAGGAGGCCTCGTACGGGGCCGCGGCGTCGGTCCCGAGGGAGACCCAGGAGCCGGTGCCGCAGGCCGCTGAGGCGTCGGAGCAGCGGAAGAACTCCACGCTCGTGACGTCGCCGTCGGGGGTCGTGGCGGTGACGGTGTACGGGTCGGCGTCGGAGGCGTTCACGGCGCCGGAGGGCTGGGTGATCTGGACGCTCGGGGCGCCGGCATCCACGAGCCAGGTGTAGGACTCGGGCGTCGACTCCTGGTTGCCAGCCTGGTCGGTCGCGCGCACGGAGAACGTGTGGCTGCCGTCGGCGAGCGGGGCGGTGGTCGCCGGGCTCGCGCAGGGCGCCCAGGCGCCGCTGTCGACGCGGCACTCGAACGTGGAGCCGGGCTCGCTCGCGGAGAACTCGAAGGTCGGGGTGGCGTTGCTGGACGGGTCGGCGGGCACGACCGTAAAGGAGCTCTCGGGCGCGACGGTGTCGACCGTCCACGTGTGGGCCGCCGGGCTGGCGTCGACGTTGCCCGCCCCGTCGATTGCGCGCACGGAGAACGTGTGGCTGCCGTCGGAGAGGAGGCCGATCGTCTCGGGGCTCGAGCACGTCGCCCAGGCGCCCGCGTCGACGCGGCACTCGAACGTGGAGCCGGGCTCGCTCGCGGAGAACTCGAAGGTCGGAGCGTCGTCGTTGGACGGGTCGGCCGGGACGTCGTCGAGCGACGTGTTCGGCGCGGCCGTGTCGACCGTCCAGGTGTGGCTGGCCGGAGAGGGGTCGGCGTTGCCGGCGGGGTCGATCGCGCGCACCTGGAAGGTGTGGCTGCCGTCGGCGAGGCTCGCGTAGCTCTTCGGGCTCGTGCACGCGCTCCAGGCGCCGCCGTCGAGGCGGCACTCGAAGGTCGAGGCGCCCTCGCTCGAGGAGAACTCGAAGGACGGGGAGGCGTCGCCCGACGGATCGCCGGGGGCGACGTCGATGGTCGTCTCGGGCGCATTGGTGTCGACCATGACCGTGCTCGTCGGGAGCGTGTAGATGGCCTCGTTGCCGACCCGGTCGGAGATGCGGTAGCGGTAGCGGGCGCAGTTGTTGGAGGGGACCGAGTCCGGGCTCGTGACCGGCGTCCAGCCGCCGAGGAACGGGCCGCAGACGCCGGCCGTCAGAGGCGTGGTGCGCCGCTCGAGGACGCCCGAGCCGAAGTCGAGGCCGGAGAGCGCGTCGGTTCCGGGATTGAAGACGACCGTGACCACGCCGTCGGCGTCGTAGCCGTCGGGGTAGGAGACGGAGCCGCCGGTGGGCGCAGCCGTGTCCGGGGTGACCGTGAACGTGTCGCTTGCCGTCAGGCCCGCCGCGTCGTGCGCGGTGACCGTCTGGGAGCCGCTCAGCTCGTCGAGGTCGTAGGTGGCAGTGAAGGGCGCGTTCGTGTCCTCGTCGCCGTTCGGGAAGACGATCTTGTCGATCCCGGAACCGGCGTCGGAGCTCGTCGCGGAGACGCCGAACGTGCCGTTCTCGTCCGAGTTGACGAAGATCTCGCCGCCGGAGACGTGCGCGTACTGGCTCGTCTCGTTCAGCGAGATCACGGGCGTGCCCGGTGCAGTCGTGTCGATCCGGATCTGCGGTGAAGGCCGTGCGGACGGGCTCGACGTTGCCGACGTTGTCGACTGAGAAGTAGCGGATCGTGTAGACGCCGTCGGCGGTGAGGTCGATCGAGGTGCCCTCGGACGAGCTCGTCGTCGGGACGCTGCCGTCGGTCGTGTAGTACGTCGCCGCCACGCCGGAACGCGCGTCGCTCGGCGTGAGGGTGACCGTCACCGGAGCCGTCTTCCAGCTCGAGCCGATCGTGCTCGTGTCGTCCGTCGTCGACGGGGCGGTCACGTCTTCGCGGACGGTGAAGCTGGAGTCCGCCGTGTTGCCCGCGCGGTCGTGCGCCGTGACCGTCTGGTTGCCGAGCAGGTCGTCGAAGTCGTAGGTGGCCGCGTACGGCACGCTCGTGTCGTCCACACCGTTCGGGAACGCGATCTTGGCGATGCCGGAGACCGCGTCGGAGCTCGAGGCCTCGACGTCGAACGTGCCCGACTCGTCCGTGTTGAGGAAGATCTCGGTGCCGGCGACGTGCGCGTGCGGGCTGGACTCGTCGAGCGTCAGCGCGGGCGCCGACGGATCGACCAGGTCGACCTTGACGACGTTGCCCGAGGTGTGGACGGCCTCGTTGCCGACGCGGTCGGAGACGCGGTACCGGTACTGGGCGCAGAGGCCGGAGGCGACCGTGTTCGGGCTCGTCACAGCCGTCCAGGCGCCGGCGAACGCGTCGCAGGAGCCGTCTGAGAGGGCCGCGGTGCGCCGCTCGAGGACGGCCGAGCCGGGTGCGATGCCGGAGAGCGCGTCCGTGCCGGAGTCGACGACGATGGTGACGTTGCCGTCGGCGTCGTAGCCGTCCGGGTAGGAGACCGACCCGCCGGCGGGCGCAGCCGTGTCGGGCGTGACGGTGAGGGGGCTCGAGGCGGTGAGGCCGACGCCGTTAAAGGCGGTGACGGTTTGCGCGCCGGTCAGGTCGTCGAGGTCGTATGAGGCCTGGTACGGGCTCGTCGAGTCCTCGGTCGGGCCGGGGAAGCGCACCTTGTCGATGCCCGAGTGCGCGTCGGAGGTCGTCGCGTCGACGTCGTACGTGCCCGTCTGGCCGGTGTTGACGAAGATCTCGCTGCCGGTGACGTGGGCGAACGGGCTCGACTCGGAGAGCGTGACGTTCGGCGCCGACGGGGCCGAGTTGTCCACGGTGACGGTGCGGGTGGCGGAGGTGAAGGTGTTGCCGGCGTCGTCGGTCGTGATGACGCGGAGGTCGTAGTCGCCGTCGCTCAGGGCCGAGGTGTTCCAGTTGACCGAGTAGGGCGCGTTCGTGTCCGTGCCGACGGTCGTCCAGGCGCCGCCGCCTGCGGGCCGCCGCTGGAACTCCGCGGAGTCGACGCCCGAGCCGGCGTCGGCCGAGCTGGACTCGACGGCGAGGGTGCCGGTCACGAAGGCGCCGTCAGCCGGAGCGGTCAGAGCGCCGGTCGGGTTCGTCCGGTCGATCGTCACGTTGACGACGTCCGAGCCGGTGTTGCCACTGCCGTCGGTCGCGATCGCGCGCAGCGCGCGGTTGCCGTCGGCGTCGATCGGCCACGAGGCCGAGTAAGGGGCGTTCGCGTCGACGCCGAGTGAGACCCACGAGCCCGCGCCGCAGTTCGCGCTCGCGTCGGAGCAGCGGAAGAGCTCGACCTGGTCGACGTCGCCGTCGGGAGTCGTGGCGGTGGCGGTGAACGGATCGGGCGCGGCGCCGTTGACGAAGCCGGCGGGCGCCGTGAGGGAGACGGTCGGGGGCGTGTTGTCGACGCGGACGGTGCGGGTGGCCGAGGTGGTGGTGTTGCCGGCGTCGTCGGTGGTGACGACGCGGAGGTCGTAGTCGCCGTCGCCGAGCGCGGTGGTGTTCCAGTTGACCGAGTAGGGGGCGTTCGCGTCGGTGCCGATGGTCGTCCAGGCGCCGCCGCCCGCGGGCCGCCGCTGGAACTCCGCGGAGGCGACGCCGGAGCCGGAGTCGGCCGAGTCCGAGGAGACGGCCACCGTGCCGGCGAGCTCGGCGCCGTTCGCGGGGGCGGTGAGGGACCCGGTCGGGTTCGTGTTGTCGACGAGGACGGTCTGGACCGCGGAGTCGAGCGTGTTGCCGGCCTCGTCGGCCGCGCGGACGAGGACGCGGACGTCGCCGTCGGCGGGCTGGCTCGACCACGTGACGCCGTAGCTCGGGCCCGTGGAGCTGGAGCCGATGGGCGTGGACGGGGAGCAGGAGGTGCCCTCGCAGTAGAGGTAGGTCAGAGAGTCGACGCCCGAGCCCGCGTCCGCGGCCGAGCCGGTGAGCTGCTGCCCGTTGCGGACGGCGTCGGGGAGCGTGTCCAGCGTGGCGGAGCTCGGCGCGGTGTTGTCGACGGTGACCGTGCGGGTGGCGGAGGTGAAGGTGTTGCCGGCGTCGTCGGTGGTGACGACGCGCAGGTCGTAGTCGCCGTCGCCGAGCGCGGTGGTGTTCCAGTTGACCGAGTAGGGGGCGTTCGCGTCCGTGCCGATGGTCGTCCAGGCGCCGCCGCCGGCGGGCCGCCGCTGGAACTCGGCGGAGGCGACGCCGGAGCCGGCGTCGGCCGAGTCCGAGGAGACGGCGACCGATGCCCCGCGCAGGGCCGCGCCGTCGGCCGGCGCCGTCAGCGCGCCCGTGGGGGCGGTGCCGTCGAAGGTGAAGGTGCGGCTCGCGGGCGTCTGGGCGTTGCCCGCCTCGTCCGTCGCGCGGACGCGCACGGTGTAGGCGCCGTCGGCCGGGAAGCTCGAGGCCGGGAAGGCGCGCGACCAGTCGCCGCTCGCGAGGGCCGCGTTTGCCCAGGTCTCGCTGCCGGCGGAGAACGAAGCGCCGTTCCAGTAGAGACCCGTCGAGTCGCGGCGGATCGACACCTCGACCGTGTCGACGCCCGAGCCGACCGGGCCGTCGCCGTAGGTTCCGCAGAGCCCGCTCGTCGGGCAGCCGGCGTTCCAGCCGGCGACGTTGTACTCGGCGCTTGCCGCCGGGAAGCTCGTCGTCGAGCTCGGCGCGGTCGTGTCGACCGTCCACGTGAAGCTCGAGGGGCTCGTGTCCGTGTTGCCGGCCTGGTCGGTGGCGCGCACGTCGAAGGTGTGGCTGCCGTCCGTCAGGCTCGCGTAGCTCTTCGGGCTGGTGCAAGCGCTCCAGGCGCCGCCGTCGAGGCGGCACTGGAAGGTCGAGCCGCCCTCGCTCGAGGAGAAGTCGAAGTTGGCAGAGGTCGAGGTCGTCGGGTTGGACGGGCTCGAGTCGAGCGTCGTCTGAGGCGCCGTCGTGTCGAACGTGAACGTCCGCGACGGGCCGGTCTCGGTGTTGCCCGCGTCGTCGGTGGCGCGGACGTGCAGGGTGTAGGAGCCGTCGGCCGGGAAGTTGGCCGCCGGGAAGGCGAGCGACCAGTCGCCGCCGCCGAGTGTGGCCGAGACGTAGGTCTCCGAGGCGGCGTCGAAGGAGTCGCCGTCCCAGTAGAGGTCGGTAGCTACGCGCTTCACCGAGACCTCGACCTGGGCGACGCCCGAGCCGGAGTCCGAGTACGTCCCGCAGGCGCCGTTGGTCGCGCAGCCCGCGTTCCAGCCGGCCGCGTTGTACGAGGCGCCTCCCGCCGGGAAGCTGTAGAGGGCGCTCGGATCGACGGTGTCAACGCTCCAGAAGGTGGTCGCCGGGTTGCCGTCGGTGTTGCCGGCCGGGTCGGTCGCGCGCACGTCGAAGCTGTGCGACCCGTCGGCCAGGCCGAGGTAGTTCTTCGGGCTGGTGCAGACGCTCCACGCGCCGCCGTCGATGCTGCACTCGAAGGTCGAGCCGGGCTCGTTCGACGAGAAGTCGAAGGTCGCGTTCGGCGAGTTGGTGGGGTCGGGCTGGACAGAGTCGATCGTCGTCTCGGGCTCGGTCGCGTCGAAGTCGAAGGTGCGCGCGGACGGTGACTCGGTGTTGCCGGCGTCGTCATGCGCGCGGACGCGCACCGTGTAGCTGCCGTCGGCGGGGAAGTTCGCCGCGTCGAAGCCGTACTCCCAGTCGCCGCCGGCGATCGTGGCGGCGTCCCAGACCTCGGAGGTGCTCGTGAAGCCGGTGCCGTCCCAGTAGTCGCCGGAGCCCTGGCGGATGGAGACCTCGACGTCCACGACGCCGGAGCCGGAGCCGTCCGAGTAGGTGCCGCAGAGGCCGCTCGTCGGGCAGCCGGCGTTCCACTCGGCGACCGTGTAGTTGCCGGAGGCGACCGGGAACGCGGCGGTGGAGCTCGGCGCTGCCGTGTCGATCACCCAGGTCTGGCTCGCGGGGGAGGCGTCGGTGTTGCCGGCGGTGTCCGTGGCGCGCACGTCGAACGTGTGGCTGCCGTCAGAAAGGCCGGTGTAGTCCTTCGGGCTCGTGCAGGCGCTCCAGGCGCCGCCGTCGCGCCGGCACTCGAAGGTCGAGCCGGGCTCGCTCGCGGAGAACTCGAAGCTCGGATCGGTCGACGTCGTCGGGCTCGCAGGCCCGTCGTCGATCGTCGTCTGCGGAGCCGTGGTGTCGTACGTGAAGGTGAGGCTCGAGGGGGCAGCCATGTTGCCCGCGTTGTCGGTGGCGCGGACGCGGACCGTGTAGTTGCCTTCGGCGGGGAAGTCGGACGAGTCGAGGGCGTACTCCCAGTCGCCGGCTGCGAGGGTGGCGTCGTTCCAGACCTCGAAGGCGCTCGTGAAGCCGGTGCCGTCCCAGTAGTTGCCGGTGCCGCGGCGGACGGAGACCTCGACCTCGGCGACGCCGGACGTGGTGTCCGAGTAGGTGCCGCAGAGCCCGCTGGTGGCGCAGCCCGCGTCCCAGCCCGCCACGTTGTAGTCCTCGGCGTCCTGGGGGAAGTCGACGGCGGCGCTCGGGGCGGTCGCGTCGAAGGTGAAGGTGCGGCTCGTGGGGGTCTGCGTGTTCGCGACCGCGTCGCGGGCGCGCACGCGCACGGTGTAGGAGCCGTCGGCCGCGAAGCTCGCTGCCGCGAAGGCGTACGACCAGTTGCCGCCGCCGATCGTCGCGTCGTTCCAGACTTCGGAGCCGCTCGAGAAGCCCGCACCGTCCCAGTAGTTGCCGCTGCCCTGGCGGATCGAGATCTCGACCTCGGCGACGCCGGAGCCGGCGCCGTCGCCGTAGGTGCCGCAGAGACCGGCCGTGCCGCAGCCGGCGTTCCACTCGGTCGCCGTGTAGCTGCCCGATGCAGCCGGGAAGCTCGCGGTCGAGGTCGGCGCAGTCGTGTCGACGAGCCACGTGTAGCTCGCCGGGGACGCGTCCTGGTTGCCGGCCTGGTCGGTGGCGCGCACGTCGAAGGTGTGGCTGGCGTCGGAGAGGCTCGAGTAGCTCTGCGGGCTCGTACAGCTCGTCCAGGAGCCGCCGTCGATGCGGCACTGGAAGGTCGAGCCGCCCTCGCTCGAGGAGAAGTCGAAGCTCGCACCGTTCGAGCCCGTGGGGTTCGAGGGCGAGGAGTCGATCGTCGTCTGGGGCGCCGCCCGGTCGATCGTGAAACTACGGCTCGACGGCGTCTCGACGTTGCCGGCCACGTCGGTCCCGCGCACGCGCACGGTGTAGGAGCCGTCGGCGGGGAAGCTCGCGGCGGCGAAGGCGTACGACCAGTTGCCGCCTGCGAGGCTCGCCGTGTTCCAGACCTCGGAGCCGCTGGAGAAGCCGGTGCCGTTCCAGTAGTTGCCCGTGCCCTGCCGCAGCGAGACCTGCACCTGGGAGACCCCGGAGCCGGCGTCGGACTGCGTCCCGCAGAGGCCGATCGTGGCGCAGCCCGCGTTCCAGCCCGCGCTCGAGTAGATCCCCGAGGAGGCCGGGAAGGTCGTGGTCGACGCGGGGGCGGTGTTGTCGATCTTGAACGTGCGCGACGGGCCGGTCTCGGTGTTGCCGGCGTCGTCGGTCGCGCGCACGTGGACCGTGTAGTCGCCGTCGGCCGGGAAGTTGGAGCCGGCGAAGGCCAGCGACCAGTTGCCGCCGACGAGCGTCGCGGTCTGGAAGACCTCCGAGCCCGAGGAGAAGGCGGTGCCGTTCCAGTAGTTGCCGGTGGAGACGCGGCGCACCGAGACCTGCACCGACTGGACGCCCGAGCCAGCGTCCGAGTGCGTGCCGCAGAAGCCGCTCGTCGCGCAGCCCGCGTTCCATCCGGCGGTCGTGTAGTTGCCGCTCGAGGCCGGGAACGTGAAGAGGGCGCTCGGGTTGGTCGCGTCGTAGGTGAAGGTCCGGCTCGCGGGCGTCTGCGTGTTCGACACCGCGTCGACCGCGCGCACGCGCACCGTGTAGCCGTCGTCGGCCGGGAAGCTCGAAGCGGGGAAGGTGTACGACCAGTTGCCGGCGACGAGGGTCGCCGTGTTCCAGACCTCGGCGCCGCTCGCGAACGCGGTGCCGTTCCAGTAGTTGCCCGCGCCGCGGCGGATCGAGACCTGCACCTGCGAGACGCCGGAGCCGGCGCCGTCGCCGTACGTGCCGCAGAGGCCGCTGGTGGCGCAGCCGGCGTTCCAGCCGGCGAGGTTGTACTCGCCGCTCGCGGCCGGGAAGGTCGTGGTGGAGGACGGCGCGGTCGTGTCGACGAGCCACGTGTAGCTCGCCGCGGAGGCGTCCTGGTTGCCGACCGGGTCACTCGCGCGAACGTCGAAGGTGTGGCTGGCGTCGGTGAGGCTCGTGTAGTTCTGCGGGCTCGTGCAGCTCGTCCAGGCGCCGCCGTCGAGGCGGCACTGGAAGGTCGAGCCGCCCTCGCTCGAGCTGAAGGTGAACGCTGCCGAGCTCGAGCCGGTCGGGTTCGTCGGGTTCGAGTCGATCGTCGTCTGCGGAGCCGTCGTGTCGATCGTGAAGGTCGTGCTGGTCGGCGCCTGGACGTTGCCGACAACGTCGGTGGCGCGCACGCGCACGGTGTAGCTGCCGTCGGCCGGGAAGCTCGAGGCGGCGAAGGCATACGACCAGTTGCCCGTCGCGTAGGTGGTGTTGTTCCAGACCTCGGAGCCGCTCGAGAAGGCGCCGCCGCTCCAGTAGTTGCCGGTGCCCTGCCGGATGGAGACCTGCACCCCCTGGACGCCGGAGCCGGCGTCGGAGGCCGTGCCGCAGAAGCCGCTCGTGCCGCAGCCGGCGTTCCAGCCGGAGGCGCTGTAGGTCGTCGCGGTCGGGAACGTGGTCGTCGAGCCGGGGGCCGTGTTGTCGACCCGGCGGTCCTCGACGACCGCCGAGTTGGCGGTGTTGTTGGCGACGTCGATCATGACGACGCGGAGGTCGTAGAGGCCGTCCGTAACGCCCGTCGTGTCGAAGGACGCGGTGTAGGGCGCGGTCGTGTCGGCGGCGCCGATGTTCGTCCAGGTGCCGGCGTTCGCGGGCGAGCGCTGGAACTGGACACTCGCGACGGCGGAGTCGGCGTCGCTCACGCTCGCGTTGAGGACGACGGTGCCGGCGAGGTTGGCGCCCGGGTCCGTCACGGTGCCGGTCGGCGCGGCGATGTCGACGTTGAAGGCGACCTGCGTGCCCGAGTTGCGCGCGCTCGTGACCGTGGAGGTCTTGTTGCCGGTCGCGCCGGCCGTGAGCTGGATCATCGAGTCGAGCGCCACCGAGATCCCGCCGCCGCCGGTCGACCGGCTCTCGAAGCGCTCGGTCATCCCGGCCGCCGGGGTGAACGCGGTATCGATCCGGTCTGTGAAGAGGGCGAGGGCGAGCGCGTCGTTCTCCGTCGTGGTGACCGAGGTCGCCGTCACGGTGTTCGAGTTGGCGGTCTGCGGGGTCGTGTCCGCGATGTTGACCGGGTTCGTGGTGCGGACGCCGTAGAAGGACGCGATGCCGCCCGCAGCCGCGGTGCTCGCGCTGAAGGTCCACTGGTAGTTCGCGGGCTCCGACGCGGTCGCGACCTTGTACCAGACCGTCTTGCGCAGATAGAAGCTGTAGGCGGAGTTCACGACCTGGACCCACCCGACGGGGGCGGTGACTGTCGCGGTGCCGCGGATCGAGACGAGCGCGACCATCAGGTCCTTGTCCACCGTGCCGGTCGGCTTGTTGATCGTGATGGTCGTCGCTCCGGCGCCGTTGTTCGCCGTGGCCGACGTCCGGTAGGAGACGGCAGGGTCGATGACGTAGGGGAGGGGGAGCTCGGCGTCGTCGAGGTCGAGTGTCAGCCACCAGCCCGAGTCGCCCTTCTCGAGGTTCCAGCGCAGGCCCTCCGGGGTGATCTCCTTGCCGGAGCGGTCGAGGATCTGCACCGGGTCGATCACGAGGCTCGTGACGTGGTTGTCGGTCTTGTCGAGGAAGCTGACCGCGCCGTCGTCGCCGAGACGGGGGACGAGGCGCGTGGCGAGCTTCCAGCGCCAGGTCTTCTCGCCCTGGCGCTCGGTGACCGTGAGGAACTTCTCGGTGCGGGTCCCGTCGACGACGATGGTCTCGCTCCCGAAGTCCGTCTCGCGCGTGACACCGTGGACGTGGTTGCGCCACCGAGCGCCTCCCACGTCCTCCGACACGACCGAGACGGACGCGCCCCAGTGCGAGACGGTGTAGCCCTCGGCGTTGATGCGCACGTCGACGCCCGGAGCGGGGGTGCGGTCGAGCGGAGCCTCCGACTTCTCGGGGCCGAGCGCGTCCTCGAGGAAGCTGACGTCGGCGTCGAGCCGACCGACGCCGGCGATCACGACGATGAGGAGGAAGACAGCCGCGGCGGCCGCGATCGCCGCGGCTGTCTTCACGGGCGAAGCGCCGCGCAGGACAGCAGCGCGCTCGTCGGACGAGCCGTCGTCGAGGGGCCGCAGTGGAGGGATGGTCGCCATGGGTAAGCCGGGGTCGTGCCGTTCTGGTCTGTCGAACCAATCGGCGCCAGGCGTAGGCTCAGAGCGAGTAACCGGTATGAAAACGGGATGAGGCGGCGGAGATCACCACGCCGGGGGAGAAGGCCGTCCCCCGGCCGGGGGAGGAGTATCAACCTCAACTAAAGGGTTAGCGTTGTGAGCGCAGCCCTCTTCCTGCGTACACTTCGCTCCACATGGCCACGACCGAGGATCCCCGGCGGCTCGACGCGACCGAGGAGTGGCGGCGCGAGCTGTACGACGCGAAGCCGGAGCGAGACGCGCTCTTCACGACGATGTCGGGCCTGCCCGTCGAGCCCCTCTACTCGCCCGACTCGGTCGAGATCGACTACGAGCGGGACCTCGGCTACCCGGGCGTCTATCCGTTCACGCGCGGCGTCTACCCGTCCATGTATCGCGGGAGGCTGTGGACGATGCGGCAGTTCGCCGGCTTCGGCACCGCCGAGGAGACGAACATCCGCTTCCGCTACCTCCTCGAGCACGGCCAGACGGGGCTCTCGACCGCCTTCGACATGCCGACGCTGATGGGCTACGACTCCGACCATTCGAAGTCGCTCGGCGAGGTCGGGCGCGAGGGCGTCGCGATCGACTCGCTCGAGGACATGGAGCAGCTGTTCGCGGGCATCCCCCTCGACGAGGTCTCGACCTCGATGACGATCAACGCGCCGGCGGCGATGCTCCTCGCGTTCTACATCTGCGTGGGCGAGGAGCAGGGCGTCTCACGCGACCGGCTGCGCGGGACGATCCAGACGGACATCCTCAAGGAGTACATCGCGCAGAAGGAATGGATCTTCCCGCCCGAGCCGTCCATGCGCCTGTGCGTGGACATGATCGAGTTCTGCGCGAAGGAGGTGCCCCAGTGGCACCCGGTCTCGATCTCCGGGTACCACATCCGCGAGGCCGGCTCGACCGCCGCGCAGGAGCTCGCCTTCACCCTCGCCGACGGGTTCGCCTACGTCGAGGCGGCGGTGGCCCGAGGCCTCGACGTCGACGACTTCGCCCCCAGGCTCTCCTTCTTCTTCAACGCGCACATCGACTTCTTCGAGGAGATCGCGAAGTACCGCGCCGCCCGGCGCATCTGGGCGCGCGAGCTCCGCGAGCGGTACGGGGCGAAGAACCCGCGCTCGTGGCTCATGCGCTTCCACACGCAGACCGCCGGCGTCTCGCTGACCGCGCAGCAGCCCGAGGTGAACATCGTCCGCACCGCGATCGAGGCCCTCGCGGCCGTCCTCGGCGGGACGCAGTCGCTGCACACGAACTCCTTCGACGAGGCGCTCGCGCTGCCGACCGAGCACGCCGCGAAGCTTGCCCTCAGGACCCAGCAGGTGATCGCGCACGAGACCGGCGTGACCGACACGATCGACCCGCTCGGCGGCTCGTACTTCGTCGAGGACCTGACGAACAGGCTCGAGGCGGAGGCCTACGACTACTTCGGGCGCATCCGCGAGCTCGGCGGCGTCGTGGCCGCGATCCGGGACAACTTCTTCCAGCGCGAGATCGCAGAGGCCTCCTTCCGCTACCAGAACGAGGTGGAGGCGGGGCAGCGCGTCATCGTCGGCGTGAACCGCTTCCAGGAGGAGGACGCCCAGCCGATCGAGATCCTCAGGATCGACCAGGCGCTCGAGGACAAGCAGGTGGCGCGAGTCCAGGCGCTCAAGGGGCGCCGCGACACCGCGGCGGCGGAGGAGGCGCTCGCCAGGCTGAAGGCCGACGCGGCCGTCGACGACCGGAACCTCATGCCGGCCATCGTCGATGCCTCGCGCGTGTATGTGACCATGGGTGAGATGTGCGACGCGCTGCGCGAGGTCTGGGGCACCTGGCGCGAGACACCCGTTTTCTAGGGACGCATACACGCACGCGCGCGAGGCGGACACTCCTGTGGGAGTCCCGTCGAACGGCTAGTAGACCTCCGACCGGCCGGTGGAGTACGCTCGCCTGGCGAGCGGCGGTTGGCCGCAGCCGTCGTTCAGCGGCGAGGGTACGTCGTGAGCCTTCCCTCTGCACGGCCCTCGCACTTGGGTGAGCGGGCACTCCCGGAGACCAAGCGGGATGGCCCGCTTACCCCTTCCGGGGGATAGACGCGCGGGCCCAGTCCGGCAAATCTTGCTGGGCGCTCCTCCAGGGCGCGCGCGGCCGCCCCCGATTGGTCGGGGGGTGGCCGCGCTCCGTTTCTCAGGACGTTCTAGGCTGCGGTGCTCTGCGCCGTCTGATGCGGCAGCAGCCCGTGCACCTGCGCCCACCGGCTCGCCTCGGTGCGATTCGAGACGTTGAGCTTCCGGTAGATGTTCGACAGGTGGAACTTGACCGTCTGCTCCGTCACCCACAGCATGCGGGCGAGCTGGGCGTTCGAGTGGCCCTCGGCCACGAGCGTCAGGATCTCGAGCTCGCGACGGGTGAGGCCCCACGCCTCCTCGACGGACTCACGGGTGCGCTGGCGCTTGCCGTTGTGCCCACGGGCGAGGTAGATGGAATGGTCGAACGCCTGCCGGATCGCCGAGGCGAGGTCGTCGGCATGAGCGGTCTTGAGCACGTAGGCCTCCGCCCCCGCGGCGAGCGCCGCGTCGACGTACTGGGGATCCCCGTACGCCGTGAGGACGATGACCTTCAGCTCGGGATTGCGCTGCTTCGCCACGGCGAGACACTCGAGGCCGTCCATCTCACCGGCGCTCATCTCGATTCCCGTGACGAACAGGTTCGGACCGTGCTCCTCGATCAGGGCCAGGGCGTGGTCGGGCGAGGTCGCCTTCCCTTTCACCTCGACACCGATCCGGTGGATGACTTGCTCCACCGCATCCAGCCAGAGGGGGTGCTGGTCCAGCAGTACCGCCGTACGATGCTCAGAGGGACTCATCGAAAGGGCCGCCTTTCGATCGGACTACACGAAGAAGCTAGACCATAACTGATCTTTGGTCGTGTGCAAACCCCGGTGGAGAAAGTTGTTGAAACCGGCTCCATCTGCCGGAGTCCACATGTGTGGAAGATCACGAGGCCCCGAGGCCTGCTCGAACGGCTAGGCGTTTGTAAGCAAAATTGGAGGAGCAAGCAGGTATTCCGCCGCCCTCCGCTTGCGCTCGATGTCCTCGAAGACGCGTTCCACGACCTCGGCGTCGAGCCCCGTCGCGGCCGCGGCCGCCTCGACCGGCAGGCCCTCGTTGAGCGCGTAGAGGCAGAGGTCGAGCTTGTCGAACGGGACGGAGAAGTAGAACTCTTCCTGGCTCTGCTCGAGCGCGTACGTGTCGGTCGTGGGCGGCCGCTCGCGGATCACCGCGGGCACGCCCATGTGCTCGGAGAGCTGGTAGACCTGGGTCTTGTAGAGGTGGGCGATCGGCTTCACGTCGGCGGAGCCGTCGCCGTTCTTGACGAAGAACCCCTGGTCGTACTCGAGGCGGTTCGGCGTCCCGACGACCGCGTAGTCGAGGCGGTCGGCGTGGTGGTACTCGAGCATCTTGCGGACGCGCTGCTTGAAGTTCGTGGCGGCGACGACCTCGCGGTACGCGGTGGCCGTCAGCCTGGCCTCGTGCCGCTCGCCCTCGGGTGACTCGGCGACGACCGTGAAGAGGCTGTAGCGCGCGTTGCCGAGGAGGCTCGGGAGGACGATCTTGGCCTTCCAGCCCTCGGCGTACTCCGGCATGACCGTGCGGATGGCCGCGTCGCGGCGCTCGTAGCAGCCGGCCGCCTCGAGGAGGTGCGTGATGTCCTCGACGACGGTCTGGACCCCGGCGGCGTCCGCGGCGACCTGCGAGAGGTCGAGCGTGTCCGGCGCCGACTCGCCCTCGGGCATGAGGACGCCGAGCACGCGCTCGGGACCGAAGGCGTGCGCGCAGAGGTGGGCGACCAGGCTCGAGTCGACGCCTCCGGAGAGGCCGATGACCGCGCCGCGCCGGCGCAGGTCCTTGTAGGTGACCTCGCGCAGGCGCTCGGAGATCTCCTCGACGGTCCGCTCCGCGTCGAGGCGAAGCGTGTCGGCGCTCAGCTCAGCCGGCGCCATTCGAGCCCGCGCCGACCTTGGTGCCGACGAAGCGGGTGATGTTCGCGATCGAGTCGAGGTTCTCGGGGAGGACCTCCTCGTCGGCGATCTCGACCTCGTAGCGCTCCTCGATGAAGCCGATCAGCTCGAGGACGCCCGTCGAGTCGATGACGCCGACCTCGATCAGCGAGTCCTCCACGTCGAGCGTGACCCCGTCCGCGCTCAGGGGGAAGTTGTCCCTCAGGAACTGACGGACTTCCTGTTCGATGGCGTCGGGGCTGGGCATGACGGACAAAGAGAAGTCGCCCGGAACCTTCGAGGCGACCGTCTGAGAGTAGCAGGCAATCCTTCGCGCGTTAGACCAGGATTTTGGGTCGAGCCCGTCCCGAAACGAAGCCCTGACCCGTCGGGCCGTGCTGGACGGCGCGATGCGGCGTCCTCGGTTGCGACCGTAGCCTCCGGCTACGCGCGCGCCCTGCGTCCTTGCCTCGCACGCGCCCAGCCCACCCCGACGGGGAGGCGTCATTTCGGAACGGACTCTGGCCTTGCCGCCTGCCCGGACGGCCCGTATCGTCAAGGTCATGTGCGGCATCGCCGGGATCTATGCGCGCCCTGGCTCGGACGCTCCGCAGGAGCTTCTCCTGACCATGGCCGGCGAGCTTCGCCACCGGGGCCCCGACGGCACCGGCCTCTACGTCGACGGCGCGTTCGGGATGACGAACAACCGGCTTGCCATCGTCGACCTCGCGGGCGGAGACCAGCCGCTTTCGAACGAGGACGGCCGCTACTGGGTGATGCAGAACGGCGAGATCTACAACTACGTCGAGCTCATCGACGAGCTCGAGAGCCTCGGCCACCGGTTCGCCACCAGGAGCGACACGGAGGTGATCGCTCACGCCTACGAGGAGTGGGGGCCGGCGTGCCTCGAGCGGATGAACGGCGACTTCGCCTTCGCGGTCTGGGACCGGCGGGAGCGCGAGCTCTTCCTCGCACGCGACCGCTTCGGGATCCGCCCGCTCTTCGTCGCCGAGCTGGGCGGCGGCCTCGTCTTCGCCTCCGAGGCCAAGGCCATCCTCCGCCACCCGGAGGCGCGGCGCGAGCTCGACCCGGCCGGCCTCGTCGAGACGTTCACGACCTGGTGCGTGTCGCCGGACGGCTCGTCCTTCCCGGGCATCCGCGAGCTGGCGCCGGCCCACTACATCGTGGCCGGGCCGGAGGGCATTCGCGAGGAGCGGCGCTGGTGGGATCTCCGCTTCTCGGACGAAGGCGACGTCTCGCCCGCCGAGCGCGCAGCGCTCGCCGAGGAGCTCGACGCACTCCTCGCCGACGCGACCCGGCTTCGCCTGCGCGCGGACGTCCCCGTGGCGGCGTACCTCAGCGGCGGGCTCGACTCCTCTGCGATCGTCGCGCTCGCCCTGGAGCAGATGGACGAGACGCTCTACTCCTTCGGCATCGGCTTCGAGGACGAGCGGTTCGACGAGAGTGCCTACCAGGACAGGCTCGTGGGCCACCAGGGCCTGGACCTGACGCGGGTCACGGTCGGCGCCCGCGACATCGCCGAACTGCTCCCGCGCACCATCGAGATGTCAGAGAAGCCGACCCTGCGCACCGCGCCCGCGCCGCTCCTGCGGCTGTCGCGTGCCGTGCGCGAGGCCGGGCTCAAGGTCGTCACGACCGGCGAGGGCGCGGACGAGCTCTTCGCCGGCTACGACGTCTTCCGCGAGAACAAGGTGCGGCACTTCTGGGCGCGCGAGCCCGAGTCGACGCTGCGCCCGCTGCTGCTCACCCGTCTGAACGCGTTCATCGGCAAGGACCTCAAGCGCTCGGGCGCCTTCCTCGTCGCCTTCTACCGCAAGGGCCTGACCGAGACCGATGACCCGCTCTACAGCCACCGCCTTCGCTTCGCGAACACGTCGCGGCTGCTCGGGCTCCTCGACGCGGACGTCGTCGCCCGCGCGGCCGGTCGCGGCGACCCCGCCGAGCGCCTGGAGGCGCGCCTGCCCTCGTGGTTCGGCGAAATGACGCCGCTCGGCCGCGCCCAGTACCTCGAGATCTCGACCTTCCTGGAGAGCTACCTGCTGCACTCGCAGGGCGACCGCATGCTGATGGGCCACTCGATCGAGGGGCGGTTCCCGTTCCTCGACTACCGGGTGGCCGAGTTCGCGGCCGCGCTGCCGGACGCGCTCAGGCTCCGCGGGCTGAACGAGAAGTACCTGCTGCGCAAGTCGGTCGAGCACCGCCTGCCGACCGAGATCGCCGCGCGCAAGAAGCGCCCCTACCGCGCGCCGATCGTGGGCGCGTTCGTGGGTGAGGAGGCGCCCGGCTACGTCCGTGAGCTGCTCGCCCCCGAGCGCCTCGCCGCGGCCGGGGTCTTCGACCCGGGGGCCGTGGAGCGGATCGTGCGCAAGTGCGAGGCGGGCGCGCCGCGCGACGCCGTCTCCGAGACGGACGAGATGGCGCTCGTCGGCGTGCTCTCGACCATGCTCCTCCACGACCGCTTCGTCGCGAGCCCACAGCTCGCCGACCCGCTCGTCCCCGACCGCGTCGTCGTCGGCGACGAGCTGCGCGTCTCCCACAAGCCGACGATCGCCGCCTGACGATGACGCCTCCCGTCCGCCTCCTGCACGAGACGTTGCTCGCCTCCGCCGAGCGCGTCCCCGAGCGCGAGGCCGTCGTCGCCGGCGCGGAGCGGCTCGCCTACTCGGAGCTGCTCGACCGCTCCCTGCGCCTGGCGCGCGCGCTCCAGGACCTCGGCGTGGCGCGCGGCGACCGCGTCGCGATCTTCATGGACAACTCCGCGGGCTGCGCGACCGCGATCTACGGGGCCATGCTCGCAGGCGGCGTCTTCGTCGTGGTCAACCCGCAGACGAAGGAGGACAAGCTCCTCTACGTCCTCGACGATTGCGAGGCCGCGGTCGTCCTCACCGAGGGGAGCCTGACGCGCACCGCCCTGGCGGCGGCCGCTGCCGCCCCGAGCGTCAAGGCCGTGATCGCCGCCTCGCCGCCGGAGGGCGTGGAGGGCGCCCTCGGCTTCGAGGACATCGTCGCCTCCGCGCAGCCGGAGCCGCGTGCCGCAGGCACGATCCCGGTCGACCTCGCGGCGCTCATCTACACGTCCGGGAGCACCGGCTTTCCCAAGGGCGTGATGATGACCCACCAGAGCATGGTCTTCGCCGCGGGGAGCATCGGGCAGTACCTGCGGCTCGGCCCCGACGAGCGCATCCTCGGCCTCCTGCCGCTCGCCTTCGACTACGGCCTCTACCAGCTGCTCATGAACGTCCTCAAGGGCGGCACGCTCGTCCTCGAACGCTCCTTCGCCTTCCCGGCGCAGATCGTCAAGCGCGTCCAGGAGGAGGAGGCCACGGTCTTCCCGGGCGTGCCCACGGTCTACGCGACGCTGCTCTCCATGCGCAGGACGATGGACTTCGAGCTCCCCAGCGTGCGCCGGGTGACGAACACGGCCGCGGCGCTCCCGGCGACCTTCCACGCGGAGATGGGTCGGATCTTCCCGAACGCGCTCGTGTTCGCCATGTACGGCCTCACCGAGTGCAAGCGCGTGAGCTACCTCGAGCCGGAGCTTCTGGCCGAGAAGCCGACGTCCGTCGGCAAGGCGATCCCGGGCACGGAGACGATGGTGCTTCGCGAGGACGGGACGCCCGTGGAGCCCGGCGAGACCGGCGTGCTCTACGTGCGCGGGCCTCACGTCATGGTCGGCTACTGGCGGAAGCCGGAGCAGACCGCCGAGATGATCGTCGAGGGCCCGCTCCCGGGCGAGCGCATGCTCTGCGCGCAGGACCACTTCACCATGGACGAGGACGGCTTCCTCTACTTCGTGGGGCGGAGCGACGACATCATCAAGACCCGCGGCGAGAAGGTCAGCCCGATCGAGGTCGAGAACGCGATCTTCGACATCGACGGCGTCAAGGAGGCCGCCGTCGTCGGCGTGCCGGACGAGGTGCTCGGCGAGGCGATCAAGGCTTTCGTCGTGCTCGACGAGGGTGCCGCGCTGACCGCGCAGGAGATCATCGCCGCCTGCCGCACGCGCCTCGAGAACTTCATGGTCCCGGCCGAGGTCGCCTTCATGGACGCGCTCCCCACGACCGCGACCGGCAAGGTCCGGCGGAAGAGCCTGCGCGAGCCGGTCTAGGGCTGGGCGCTCGCGGCCGGCGCGGGGACGGCCTCCTCGTACGGGTACTCGTCGCAGACGCTCGGGTCGTTCGAGTCGTCGAAGGAGTACTCCCTCGCCGTCGGTTGGAACTCGCACGTCGAGACGGCGAAGCTGCAGAGCCCGACGATGCCGGTCGCCAGCCGCTCCTCGCGCTCGGCAGGGTTCCCGGAGCGGAACCTGCTGTCGACGATCTCGGTGCCGACGGAGGCGCCGATGTTGATCCCGCGCCGGCAGGCGATCACGCGGCAGCGAATGCACTTGTGCCCGGTCGGGATGATGTCGGCCACCCCGCCCAGCGAGATGCCGATGCCGGCCTCGGCGCCGGTGCACGTGGCTCGTTGCTCGTCCCAGTCGCCGATCTCGAGGTCGACGAAGGAGATGTTGCGCGCGCCCTGAGCCTGGATGCCGTCCTGGTGGGAGCCCTCCGCGCGGGGGCCGCAGTCGATGTTCCCGGTGATGTCGATGTCGTGCGCGTCGAGCTTTACGCTGAGGGCGTCGTTGATCCCGCCCTTCGTCCGCCCGTCGCCCTGGATGTCGAGGATGAGGTCGATGGCGTCGGTGCCGTCGCCCTCGCATCCCTCGCGTAGGTCGACCACCGGGCCAGAGGTCTCGACGAACGTCGTGAACTTCGCGGTCACCTTGAGCGGCAGCGTTCCGCCTACCTCGCGCGCGACCTGCTCGAGCGGCTGGGTGCAGCGCCACTGGTCGTCGGTCAGGATCAGCTCCGAGCCCGGCGCGCAGCCGCTCGTGTCGGCGTGGTCGCAGTTCCCGGTCGGTCCGGTCAGGTCGTCCGAGCCGCGCGTCTCGGCGTTGGTCGTGTCCGTCCGTTCCCGCTCGCGCGCTTGGTCGGACTTGCCTGGCCCGTCGTCCCTCAAGTCGACGAAGGTCCCCGCGGCGAAGCCGGCGGCGAGGGCGACGAGGATGGCGAGGGCTGCGAGTGCCTTCTTCATGAAAGGGTGACGCGCCGCGGGGCGTCGCGGGCCGCTCGGCCCGAACGCTACCGAATTGCGCCGGCGGCTAGCGCCGAACCACCATGAGGCTCTTCGTCAGGCCGAAGAGCTTCTCGCGGTGGACCTCCCCGTCGGGGAAGAGCCTGCGCAGGTCGCCCGCCGAGAGGAGGTTCGCCTCCTCCCAGTCGCCCTTCTTGCGCCAGCCGAGCGTGAAGCGCTTGTTCAGCGCGCGCTGCAGGCGCTCGGGGAAGAACTGGAAGAACGGGAACTGGTAGTGCGGCTCGATGGGGAAGTACCGGTTCGGCGTCTGCACGTAGTAGCGCTTGGCGACCCGCCGGATCTCGTCTGCGAACGCCTGCTGGAGGTCCTTCGGGATGTGCTCGATGACCGAGCTCGAGAACGCAAGCGGGAACTCGCCGTCGGAGAACGGAAGCTTCGTCGCGTCCGCGACCTGCACCTCGACGTTGTCCTGCGCGAGCCACTCGCTCTCGAGCGGCTCGAGGTCGATGGCGACGATCTCGTTCGTCGTGTTGAAGCGCTCGAGCGCCCCGCCGGCGCCCGCGCCGACGTCGAGGATGCGCTCGCCGGGCTCCACATGGCAGAGCTCGAGGAAGCGCGCGTAGCGCTGCTCGCGCCAGCGGCGGACGGTGTCGCTCGTCATCGCCCATCGCCGGGTCCGTGCGTAGATCAATCCGCCCATCCGCCTCTTCTTAGCATGGAACTTCGGCGCGGTCGCGGCCGCGCGGTCAAGACTGGACGAACGGGGGAGGGGTTACTCCGGACCGGCTTCGCGGCGGGCGGCGTTCGGTCGAGCTAGCCGGAGTACGGGTACTTGTCGCAGCGGTTGCCCACGATCTGCCGCCCCCTCGATTCCCCGGGGGTGATCGTGCACGGCCCGCCGCTGTGGTTGCAGAGGCCCGTCTGGCCGTTGGCCAGGATGCCTCTTCGCTCCGCCGGGTTCCCCGACCGCCACCACGAGTCCACGACCACCGTGCCCGTCGAGCGCGCGATGAGCATGCCGTGGTTGCAGGAGACGCTCTTGCAGCGGATGCAGGCCATGTTCCGCACGGGCCAGTTGTTCACGCTGCCGGGGACGAACGTCCCGGCAGCGCCCTGGCACGTCGCCCGGCGCGCCGCCCAGTCGCCCCACGTGAAGTCGATGAACTCGATGCGGTTGCCGCCCTGGATCTGGGCGCCGTCCTGGTGCGCGTCGTCACCTGTGTCCGGCCTGCCGTCGGGGCCGAGGCCTTCCGGGCCGCAGTTCGCGTAGCCCGTGATCTGGATGTTGTGCGGGTTCTCCCGGACCTTGATCGCGTCGATGGTCCCGCCCCTCGTGCGCCCGTCGCCTTCGATCTCGAGGATCAGGTCGATCGTGGCGTTGTTGCCGTCGCCGCGGCACCCGCGCCGGATCTCGACCGTGCCGGGGTTGATTGCCCGGTACGTGGTGAAGTTGATCTTGACGAGGAGCGGCAGCCTGCCGGGGTTGCCGTTGATCCCGTTGTTGCGGGCGATCACGCTCAGCGGGCGCGTGCACGAGAAGCCCGCGTTCGTGCGCACGATGCGGGAGCGCGGCTGGCAGCCCGTGCCCTTGCGGATCGAGCGCAGCGCCGGCCGGGAGAGCCCGCCGGAGGGGCCGACCGCGCGAACGGCGATCGTGTAGCGGCGGCCGCAGAGGATCCCGTTGACCGTGGCGCTGCGCGCCGTCGTCGTGGCGACGACGCTGCCGTTGCGCGCGACCCGGTAGCGCACGGCGCCGCGGACGGCGCGCCAGCCGATCGTGATCGAGGTCGCCGTCGTCGCGTTCACGCGCACGATCGGCTTGGCCGGCTGGGCGGAAGCCTGGCCGGCGAACACGAGCGCGCAGGCAGCACCGACAAGGACGGCGAGGAGCCGAAGCGGGGGGAAGGTCGTCACGGCGCGCGACACTAGCAGCGGCCTCAGAACGCGGCGGAGAGCGGATCCTGCCGAATTCTGGGCCGCCTCTGGCATGGGGCCGCTTGTGAGCAGGGAAAATCTGGGGCTGTAAGGATTTCCTGAATTTGCTACTCGAGGTAGCCGAGGCCCCGGAGCCGCCGCTCGACCTCCGCGGCGCCCTCGTCCTCGAGCTCGGCGCGCTTGCCCTCGAACTCCGCCGACGGCGTGTCGTCGTACTCGGGCGGGCGCTCGTCGAGGAGCTCCGGCCGGAAGGCCTCGAAGAGCACGCGGCCCTCGAGGTCGCTCGGGATCGCCTCGCCGAGCAGGTAGAGCAGGGTGGGGGCGACGTCGACGAGCTCGCCCGAGAGCGACGCCCCGCCCGCGACTGCGGGCCCGGACAGGACGGCGATCCCTTCGTGCCTGTGGCTCCCGACGTAGTGGTGCTCGCTGTCCTCGATCTCGATCTCGTCCCAGAGCGAGTCGCTCCGGGTCTTCAGGTTGCCCTTGCCGAGCCACGCGTAGCGATCGAACTCGACCAGGAGGTCGGGCACCTTGTCGAGCTCGGGCCCGTGGAAGAGGTCTTCGCGGCGGTGGACGTCGGCCACGATGGGCTCGCCGCCGGGCCCGCGCAGCTCGCCGACCTTCGCGACGATCTCGTCGCGCACGCGCTCGTACTCCTTGCCGGGCTCCACGATCCCCTGCGCCTCGCGGCCGCGCACGTTGACGACGATGTTCCCGAAGGTCCCGTAGGAGAACGCCTGCGTCTGCGACCAGTCGAGGACGGTGTAGTCGCTGCGCTCCTGAGCCTGGTCCCGCAGCTTCGGCAGGCGCTGCTTGGCCGCGTAGCGCCAGCGCTCCGGCAAGTGGCGGCGCAGCTCGAGAGCCTTGCCGAGCAGCTCCCGGCTCTTCACTCCGCCTCCGGTCGCGTAGGTCAGGAGCCCTTCCTGGGCGAGCCACGCGTTGAGGTTCACGACCCCGTGCAGAGGCCCGGCGCCGTGGTCGGAGACGATCATCAGATTCGCGTCCGGCCCGCTCAGCTGGGCGAGCCGCCCGACCGCCTCGTCGAGGACACGGTAGACGTCGGCGACGGGGCTCTCCAGGCCCTGGGTCTCCCAGTCCGTCCAGCAGATGTGGTGGACGTGGTCGGCCGCCATGAAGACGACGAAGAGGAGCTCGGGGTCGAACCGCTCGGCCAGCCACTCGACGATCTCGAGCTTCTGCGACGCGGCACGGCGCACGAGGTCGAGGTCGAAGTGGCCGTCCTTGAGCGGGAACCTGTTGTCGAGCTCGAGCGACCCGTACCGGCGCCGTAGCTCCTCGCCGACGGACGCGGGGAAGATGAGGCCTTGCTCACGGGCGGCCGAGTCGAAGCCGGCGATCGCGAACCCGTCCACCTCCGGCGCCGGCCACGTGAAGGGGACGTTGACGATCCCGAGCCGGCGCCCCGAGCCCCGTACCCGATCCCACACCGCAGGCGCCCGCCGGAAGCTCCCATTCACGAGTCGGAGCTGGTAGCCGGTCTCGTCGCGCTCGGTGAAGTCCCAGATTCCGTGCCTTCCGGCATTCACGCCCGTGACGATGGTCGACCAGGCATGTGGGGTGAGTGGGTGCGTGGTCGATCGGAGCACGCCTCGGGCGCCTTCGCGGCAGGCGCGTCCGATGTTCGGAAGCTCCCCTGCGGCCAGCATCGGATCGACGACGTCGAAGGTCGCCGAGTCGAGGCCGATGACGGTCAAGACTGGACTGGACACCCGGCAAGACACCCGCTACAAGTTAGGAACCAGCGTACTGAATGGACTCCCATGGGAATGCGGCAGCGGGAGAGCTGCCGCCGGGAGGTTTCCCAGGCGGTGTCAGTGAAAACTTGTCCTAACTGCGGCCAATCTACGCGCGATGACGATCGCTTCTGTCCGAGCTGCGGTCAACCGACCGATCCGCGCCGGCAGAGCCCTCCCGTCGTCGCCGAGGACCGCCCCCGGCGGTCGGCGGCGGCCGCCGCCGCCACATCCAATGTCGCGAGCTACGTCGGCGCGCTGAAGCGTTTCTGGTGGGTGCTCGTGATCGGGCTCCTCTTCGCGATCTTCGCCTCCCTCTCGGCGCGTTTCACCGTCGGGTTCTTCCCTCCCAGCCTGGCGGAGAAGGAGGAGGTCAGCTACACGGCCGAGGCGCGGCTCCTCGTCAACAGCGCGAGCAACCCTCACATCCGGAGCGCGGAGACCACGTTCGAGCCGGCCCCCACGGCTGGCGAGGACACCACGGACGATCCGTCGGCCGAGGAGGAGACGCCGCAGCTGTTGCCGTACTCGCAGCCGCCGGACCTGAACACGATCATCCGGAACGCGAACACCTATCCGTTCCTCATCGAGTCCGACGGGGTGGCCGACTTCCGCCGTGCGCGGTTCGGCGAGCTTCCCGGCGCCATCTCGGCCATCGGCGCGACCTCCGTCGTGACGGCGAACCGCGTCGAGCTTTCGGAAATCCCGGTCATTCGTCTAGTCGCCGTCGCCGGGAGCCCTGAGGACGCGATCGCGCTCGCCGACAAGACGGGGAAGGCGTTCATCGGCTGGCTCGAAGAGAAGCAGGTCGAGCGGAACATCCAGAGGCGCGACCGCATGGTCGTCGAGCAGCTCACGACCCCAAAGGGCGCCATCGCCTCGCAGGGGCCGTCCACGTCGCTGCCCCTCCTCGTGTTCGTGGTCGTCTTCGCCGCCTTCTGCGCCCTCGCCATCCTTCTCGACCGGCTCGTGCCCACGCGGCCGAAGCCCGCACGCTCGGACGTCGAGCCGCTCGAACAGCCGGTCAAGGTCAAGAAGACCGCCTAGGCCTTGGCCACCGTCGCAGCGCCCGCCGACCGCCGCAACACGGCCATCGGGTTGGCGGCCTTCGGGTCGGCTTGCCTCCTGGGCGGGGCTCTGATCGGCCCCAACGAGGCGCTCGGAGGCGCCGTCATCTTCCTCGCCGCCGCCGTCCTGGCCATGCGCGAGCTGGCGACGCCGACGCTCACCTGGCCGAATGCGATCGCCGCCTTCGCGTTCGTCATCTGGCTCGTCCCTGCCCGGGGCTACCGCCTGCCGATCACGCTGCCTTTCAACCTCGAGCCCTACCGCCTCGTCCTGGCCGGCCTCGTTCTGGCGCTGATCGTTGCGCTGATCGCAGGCCGGGCGAAGCTCGAGTTCCTCGGCTTCGGCATCCCGTTGGCCATCCTGGCCACGACGGCGACGGTCTCCGCCATCCTGAACTACGAGGCGATCGGGACGGTCGCCGGCGACCCGGGGGCGCTCAAGTCGCTCTCGTACTACCTCGGGTTCCTCGCCGTCTTCGTGCTGGTCGCGTCCACGATCAAGACGCACGCGGCGATGGACACCGTCGTGCGCGCCCTCGTCATCGGGGGGACGATCGTGGCCTTCGCGGCCATCTACGAGTCGCGTTCGGGCTACAACTACTTCGACCACCTGCACGAGTGGATCCCAGCGCTCGTCCGCGAGACGCGCACGGCGTTCGACGTGCGAGGCGGGAACGTGCGCGTCTACGCCTCGGCGCAGCACCCGATCGCCCTGTCGGCCGCGCTCTTCATGACCTTCCCGCTCGCGCTCTATCTGGTCGGACGGGCGAGCTCGGTGCTTCGCGCCCGGCTGTGGATCGTGGCCGCGGCGATCTGCGCGATGGGCGCCGTGGCGACGATCTCGCGCACGACGGTGATCATGGGCGTCGCGCTGCTGCTCGTCGGGCTCTGGGTCCGAGGCCGCCAGGTGCTCCGCTTCTGGCCGCTGATCCTGATCCTTCCGATCGCGATCCACTTCGCGGTGCCCGGGGCGCTCGGCGGCATCTACCACGCGTTCTTCCCGCAGGAGGGTCTGACAGGCGACCTGACGACGCGCTCGGGCGAGCAGGGCTCCGGCCGGTTCGCCGACGTCGGGCCGGGGCTGCGGGTCTGGAGCGACTCCCCGCTCGTCGGCAACGGCATCGGCAACAGGCTCACGACCGGGGAGGCAGGAGCCGCGCAGACGGCCGAGGGTGCCGAGGGCGCGGTGATCTTCTTCGACAACGAGTGGCTGGGGACGCTCGTCGCGCTCGGCGCTCTGGGCATTCTCGGAACGGCCTGGTTCGTGTGGGGGAGCCTCGTGACCGTCGGAAGGTTCGCGCGCAGGGTGCGCGGGCCGAGGAGCGAGCTCGCCGCCGTCTGTGCGGCCGCCATCGGGGCGTTCGGCGTCAGCATGTTCGTCTTCGACGCGTTCGCGTTCGTGCAGTCGACGATCCTGTTCTTCGCCATCGCCGCGCTCGGCCTCCAGGCGCGCCGCCTGGGCCCGCGCCCGACGGACTCCTAGCCTGGCCTAACCCAGCAGGCTCGTCCCGCGCATCGAGCCGGGGACGTCCAGCCCCAGCAGCTCGAGCACGGTCGGCGCGACGTCGAGGAGGTGCGCGCCCTCCCTCGTTCCCGGTGCCACTCCCGGCGCGGCGAGGACGAACAGGCCCTCCTGCGCGTGGTTGGCGTCGTCGGGCCCGGTGTCGTTCTCGAACGTGTGGATGCCCTCGTCGCCGCCCACGGTGCCGACCGAGCGCCAGAGCAGGTCGCCGAAGTGGACGATCAGGTCGGGCGCGACGCCCTGCACCTCGGGGTAGACGCGCTCGGGCACGTGGACGCGCGTCGCGATCGGCTCGCCGTTCTCGTCCGGGATCGCCGCGAGACGCTCGGCGAGCTCGTCGCGCACGCGCTCGTAGTCCTCCGCCGGGACGGTGCCCTCGGGCTCGCGGCCGGCGACATTGAGGAAGATGCGCGAGTAGTAGCCGCCCTCGCCCCAGGCGGCCGTCTTCGACCAGTCGATGCCGGCCTCGCGCAGCGGCATGGCGGAGCCGGGCTCGGTGAGCAGGCCGAGGAAGCCCTCCCGGCGCAGCCACTCGTTGACGCGGATCCCGCCGTCCATCCTCTTCCCGCCGTGGTCCGAGACGACGAAGACCGCCGTCTCCTCGTCAGCCCGTTCCAGCAGGCGCCCCATGAGCCCGTCCACGTGCTTGTGGTAATCGAGGATCGCGTTCTCGAACGGGTTCCCCGGCACGTGCTTGCGGTGCTCCGGGTCCATCATCTTCCAGAAGCCGTGGTACATCCGGTCGATGCCCATCTCGACCATGGCGAAGAGCTCCCACGGCCTCGTGTCGAGCAGGTGCTCGGCCAGGGCGAAGCGCCGGTCGGTCATCTCGTAGACCTGCCGCAGCAGGTAGTCCTTGTCGTCCGTGCGGAAGTCGCGGACGTCGAGGAGGTACTCCCCGACCGTCTGCTCGATCTCCCGCTTGAGCATGGGCGGGAACGTGAACTGGCTGTCGATGGTCGGGGTCAGGAAGCAGCTGACCATGACCCCGTTGAGCGGGCGCGGCGGATAGGTGCCCGGGACGCCGAGGACGATCGAGGGCTTCCCTGCGCGCGTGGCGAGGTCCCAGAGACGCGGCTCCTTGATCGCCGTCGAGTTGGCGATGAAGAGGTTGTCGTAGGAGTGGTCGGCGCGGTTGCGGAAGCCGTAGACGCCGAGGTCGCCGGGCGTCCGGCTCGCCATCATGCAGGACCACGCCGGGACGGTGATCGGGGGGATCACGGAGGTGAGGCGACCGTGGGAGCCGCGCTCCATCAGCCCGGAGAGCACCGGGAGCTCGTCGCGCCAGCGCTCGAGCAGGAGCGAGGGCTCCGCGCAGTCCAGTCCGATGATCATCACCTTGCTCATCGTGCGATCACCTCACGGTAGAGGCCGGCGATCTCTCGCGCGGAGTACTCCCACGTTAGGTTCGGCCGCGAGGCGACCGCGTTCGCGCGGAGGCGGGTGAGAAGCTCCCGGTCGCCGTCCACGAGGCGCAGGTGCTCGACGAGCGTGCGCAGGTCGCCGGCCTCGTGGACGAGGCCCTGCTGCATGTGCTCGCAGCGGCCTCCGGTGGCGTCCGAGACGACGAGGGCACAGCCGCTCGCCTGAGCCTCGTACGTGACGAAGGCGCTTCCTTCCTCGACCGATGGGAGGACGAAGACGTCGGCCTCGCGCATGAGCTTTCCGGGATCGTCCACCCAGCCCTGGACGCTCACGCTCGGGTGGCGGAGCAGCGGCTCCAGCACCTCCCGGTAGCCCGCGTAGAAATTCCCGCAGATCGTGAAGGTCCCGCGCTCGGCCGCGCCTGACTCGATCCAGGCCTCGAGCGCGTAGTGCAGGCCCTTGCGAGGCTCGCAGCGGCCGACGAAGACCGCGCGGAGCCCCTCGTCCTCCTTGGAGGTCACGTCCCTAGGCTCCGGGAAGCTGCCCGGGTCGAACCCGTAGCCGTGCATCCCCAGCCGATCGGCATCGAAGCCGCGGTCGAGGAAGGTCTGGCGGACGTACGGGGATAGAACGGCGACCATGTCCGCCGCCTCGTACTCGCGCTCCTCCAGCCGGAGCGCCTCCTCCGTGCCCTCGTGCGAGTGGCCTGCCACTGCGGTGAGCCCCAGCTTCGCGTTCTCCGCCGCGACCCGCTCGTAGGCGAGCGCCGTGTGGGTGTTGGGCGCCTCGCGAATCGTCCGCGCGCCCATGCGCCTGGCGGCGGCCGCGCTGGCGAGCGTCGCGCGCGGCCAGACATGGACGATGTCGATCTGCCCGGCGGCGCGCCGCAACGCCCAGGCGACGCGGCGGTCGTGGTAGCGGTAGGCACGTCGACGGCCGAGGGCGCGGTGTGGGACCCGTTGGCCGGCGACCGTCAGCGTCGTGACGAGCTGGTGCACGACCGGGGGAGTCCCTGCGACCGCGGTGCAGTACACGTGCACCTCGTGGCCGAGGCGTGCGAGCTGCTCGGTGTGGTGGCGCGCCGCGACCCCGATCCCGGGCGCGCCGAGCGTGTCTGGGAAGCTGTAGAGGACCCGGAGCGGACGGGAGTCCGACGGGCGGACGGCGTCCGTCTCGGAGACGGCTACGGTCACGCCTCAGTCCTCGAGATAGCCGAGGGAGCGGAGGCGGCGCCGGATGGCCACGACCTCGTCGTGGGTGAGGCTCTCCTCGTCGACGCTGGGGGCGTGGCTCGACGCGAGGTCCCGCAGCACGTAGACGCAGAACTCCGTCACGGAGTGGAACCCGGTCCCCTGGATCACCTGCTGGAGGCGCTCGTAGAGCGGCCTGGGAATCTTCAGGGTGACGTCGCCGGTTCTCGGTCGGGCCATGGACACTTCCAGAGGAGTGTTGAAGGAGTGTAGCGGGAGCAAACCGAAGTCTCGCTCACGGCCCGGCGCGGCGCCTCCGCCGAAGGTCTGGACCATCTACCCTGGACTTGGCAGAGCGCCGAAAATGGCGTAGGACGTGAGTTGGAGGAGATGATGGACGGCCGACGCTTGCCCAGGGTCCTCGCAACTGCGCTGGACCCGATGACCTACTTCCAGGCCGTCCGCCTGCTCCACTTCTACAGCTACTCGCACGTCCGGCCGCGGAGGAAGCTGACCAAGGGGCCGGGGACGACGATCGCCCCGAACACCTCCCTGCGAAACGGCGAGCGCATTTTCATCGGCGAGCGGACGCGCGTCGGCGAGCGGGCCTACCTCTGGGCCGGCGACACCGAGGGTCGGATCACGATCGGCGACGACTGCCGCCTGGGCCCCGAGGTCTTCATCACCGCCTCCGACTACGGCCTGGCGCCGGACGCCAAGATCACCGAGCAGGAGCGCAACGAGCGCGACGTCGAGATCGGCAACGACGTCTGGCTCGGGGCGCGCGTGTTCGTCGGCGCGGGCGTCTCCATCGGCGACGGCAGCGTCGTCAGCGCGGGCTCGGTCGTCACCAAGTCGCTGCCGCCCGGCTCCGTGGCCGTCGGCGTCCCGGCGCGCATCGTCCGCAGGCGCGAGGATTACGCGGAGGCCGGCGGCGGGGACGAGCAGGAGCGCGCAGAGCCGCAGGTGACGACGAGCGCGTGAGTCTCGACGTCTCGATCGTCATCGTCACATACAAGTGTCGGGAGGCGGCGCGGGACTGCCTTGCCTCCATCTACGAGACGAACAGCGGCGTCGACTTCGAGGTGATCGTCCTCGACAACGCCTCCGAAGACGGGACCGTGGAGATGGTGCGGAACGACTTCCCCGAGGTGCGGCTGATTGCCTCCTCCGAGAACCTCGGCTTCGCCGGGGGTTGCAACCGGGCGGCTGCCGAGGCGGGCGGCGACTACGTCTTCCTCCTCAACCCCGACACCGTCCTGCACGAGGGGACCGTTGCGCACCTCGTCGAGTTCGCGCGCGGCCGTCCTGAGAACGGGATCTACGGCGGGCGCACGCTGCGCCCGGACGGCGAGCTCGACCCGGGGTCGTGCTGGGCGGCCCCGTCGGTCTGGAGCCTCTTCTGCTTCGCCACGCTCCTGACGACGGCGTTCAGGGGCTCGCGCGTCTTCGACCCCGAGGTGATGGGGGGCTGGAAGCGCGACAGCGTCCGCGAGGTGGACATCGTCACCGGCTGCCTCCTCTTCGTCACGCGCTCGCATTGGGAGAGGCTCGGCGGCTTCGACTTACGCTTCTTCATGTACGGAGAGGACGCCGATCTCTCGCTCCGCGCGAGGGCGATGGGGCTCCGCCCGATCGTCACGCCGGACGCCGTCGTCACGCACGAGGTCGGCGTCTCGTCGAAGGCACACGCCGACAAGCTCATCCTGCTCTCGAGCGGCAAGGCGACGCTCCTGCGCAAGCATTGGCGCGGACTGCGCCTGCGCACCGGGCTCTTCCTCCTCGCCGCCGGTGCCGGCCTGCGGGCGCTCCTCGGCTTCGGGCGCGGCCGCTGGGGCGGGTCTGGCTCAGCGTGGCGCGACGTGTGGCGCCAGCGGCGCCGTTGGCTGGCCGGCTACCCCGAGCCCCCGGAGGACCGATCGCGTGCCCCGGCGCCTCCCGTGACGACCTGAGCCTCACCGCATGAACGAGCAACGGAGCTCTTTCCACAGCTCGCTCAAGTGGACGTTCCTCCAGACGTGGGGCGACCGCGCGTTCGGCCTCGTCTTCACGTTCCTCCTCGCCGCGATCCTTGGCCCGCGCGACTTCGGGATCGTCGCGCTCGCGCTCATCTACATCGCGCTCGTGCAGCTCCTCAACGAGGGCGGGATCCAGACCGCCATCGTCCAGCGCGAGGACCTCCAGAGGCAGCACCTCTCCTCGGCGTTCTGGATGAACCTCGCGCTGTGCCTCGTGCTGGCCGCCGTCAGCTTCCTGCTCGCGGGCTGGTGGGCCCGTGTCAACGACGTCCCGGAGCTCGAGGACGTCGTCAAGGTGCTGTCGATCCTCCTCGTCATCCAGGGGCTCACGATCGTCCCGCTGGCCATCTTCCAGCGGGAGATGCGCTTCAAGGCGCTCGCGATCCGGGAGACGGCCGCCGTGGTCGTGGGCGGGGCGCTGGGGCTCACGCTTGCGCTTCGGGACGCCGGGGTCTGGGCGCTGGTGGCTCAGCAGCTCGGGTTTGCGGGAACGCAGCTCGTCCTGCTCTGGTCGATGAGCTCGTGGCGGCCCGGCTTCAACTTCTCGCGCCCGCACGCTCGCTCCCTCGTCGGCTTCTCGAGTGGCGTCTTCCTCGCCAATCTGGGCGGCTTCCTCAACCGGCGGGCCGACGCGCTTCTCATGGGGCTCTTCTTCGGGCCGGTCGCCGTCGGCCTCTACCGGCTCGCCGACCGCTTCATGGACAACCTCCTCGAGGTCACGATGCGGCCGATCGCCTACGTGTCGCTCCCGTTCTTCTCGCGCCTCCAGAACGACCGGCCGGCGCTGCGGGAGGCTGTCGCCTCGTGCGTCAGGACGACGTTGATCCTGACCGTGCCCGCGATGGCCGTCATGGCCGCGTGCAGCGACTTCCTCATGGCCGTCATGGGCTCCGAGTGGGAGCCTGCGGCCGACGTGCTCAAGCTGCTCGCGCTCGTCGGCATCGGCAAGGCCATCGTCTTCTTCACCGGGCCGCTGCTCTTCGCGGTGGCGCGACCGCACCTCCGCGCGGTGATGCTCTGGATCCTCGCCGCCTTCAGTGCCGGCATCGTCCTGCTGGTCGGCTGGCTGCTCACGGACTCCTCGAGCGCCGACCAGGCGTTCGGGATGGCCGTCTCGCGTGCGGCGTACTTCCTCGCGATCGTGATCCCGGTGAACATCGCCGTCGTCTGCTGGATCACGGGCCTGCGCCCACGGCGATTCGTCCGCTGGGTCTGGACGCCCCTGGCAGCCGCGGCGGCCGGCATCGCCCCCGTGCTCGTGCTCGAGACGACCGGACTCCTCGACGGCGTGCCAGCGTTCGTCGGGCTCATCGTCGCGGGCACGTGCTCCACGCTCGCTGCCGGGGGAACCCTCTTCGCCCTCGAGCCCCGCGCACGGGGACTGGCGCTGCCGGTCGTTCGGAAGATGATGCGACGGGAGACCGACACGGCGCCGGCCTAGCCGCGTCCGCCCCTGAATCACGACAGAATGGAGAGCGAATCCATGGACGACACGAAGCCCTCGGTGATTCCCTCCGAGCTGGTCGTGCCCGGCCCCAACCTGGTCGGGGCGACAGGCGGCTCGGGCACCCGCGTGGTCGCAAAGATCCTGCGCCGGGCCGGCCTCTACACCGGCGACAAGCTGAACCCGTACGAGGACGCCGTCGAGTTCGGCTTCTACTCGGATCGCTGGATCAACCGCTACCTGGCCGCCGGGGAGCTTCCCGAAGACATGCGCGGCGAGATGGAGGCCGATCTGCGCTCGGTGCTCGCGGATCATGCCGGGGACATCCCCGCCGAGGCCGCCGCCTGGGGCTGGAAGGAGCCCCGCAGCATCTACCTCCTGCGCTTCTGGAACGAGACCATGCCGTCCATCCGCTTCCTGCACTTCCTGCGGGACGGGCGGGACATGGCGTTCTCGGAGAACCAGCAGCAGCTCGCGAAGCACGGCGACGCCGTGCTCGGCGACGACCTGCGCAAGGCGAAGACACCCACGCGGTCGATCGCGGTCTGGACGCGTGTGAACCTCGCCGCCGCCGACTACGGCGAGCGCGAGCTCGGGTCGCGCTACCTTCGCGTTCGCTTCGAGGACCTCTGTGCGGAGCCGGCGTCGGCCGTCGCGCAGATCTACGACTTCTTCGGTCTCGAGGGCGACGCCGAGGCGGCGGCGGCCGAGGTCCGGCCGCCCGACACGCTCGGGCGCTGGGAGCTGCGGCGCAAGCGCGTGATCGAGGAGCTGAACACGACCGCCGAGCCGGCCCTCAGGCGCTTCGGCTACCTCTAGCCGGTCGCCGCGAGCCGCTCGGCGAGTGCCTCGCCGATGAGTGCGAGGGCCTCGCGCGCCGCCTGCTCGTCGACGAACGGCGCCAGGAGCCCTTCCGCGTGCAGCACCTGGACGACCACGACCTTCCCGGGCTCGACCGGCTGGATGACGAACTCGTACTCCCAGTCGCGCACGCCGGGAAGCACGAGCCGGTCCTGCCAGCGGAGCTTGCGGTCACCGCGAACGATCAGGACCTCGGCGTCGAGCTCCTCGGGCTCGTGGCCGGGAAGCGTCAGCTCGAGATCGAGCGAGCCGCCGACCACGGGCTCCCCGGCTGCGGACGTGAACACCGGGTTCCACTGGTCGTAGTCGTCGAAGTTCGTGAGCACGGCCCAGACCTCGGGCTTGGAGGCCTCGACGGTCGAGCTCACCATCATGATCCGTGCCGGCCGGTCGAGCGCCGCGCTCGCTCCGAGCGCCGCCAGCGCCAGGAGAACGAGCGCGGCCAGGACGACCAGGGCGAGCCTGAGCGGTCGAGGCACCGTCAGGCCGCGGCGCGCAGGAGCGGCTCAGCCGTTCCCGCCCCCCGGCCCTCCGGATCGCGCACGGCAAACTCCGGGCCTCGCTTCGGCTTCGGATTCTCCGGACGGCGGACACCGTCGACGAAGAGCTCGCTGGAGATCGTCTTGTCCGGCCCCATCGCGACCCTCGGCCCCGCCGCGAGCCCGGCCGCGGCCGCGGCGGCGAGCGTGAGGAGCAACGTGACCACGAACGTTCGCAGGAGGACCGAGTGCTGGCCGAGGCGCCGGCGCCGGCGGATGTTCTTCAGCGCGCCCGTGCTGCCCGCGACCGTCCGGCCTGCGGCCGTGGCTCCGCCCAGCGTGCTGTGCACCGCGTTGAGCGCGATCGTCTTCGTCCGCCGCTCGAACACGCCGATGTCCTGCTCCTCGACGAAGTCGTCGCCGAAGTGCCGCTTGTAGTCGGCGTCGCCGAAGCCGAAGTCGAGCACTTGCGCGCTCCCGTCGCCGGAGAGGTCCTCGACGGCGCGCATGAGCAGGTACGTCCCCGGCCTGTCCTCGGCATACGCAGGGTCGAAGCCCGTGGCGCTGACCCCGAAGGAGCCGCGGTAGGCGTTGCCGTGCCAGAAGGCCGCGGGCTTGTCGCGGAGGTAGAGCATGTAGCCGCGGAACCAGCCGCGGTCCGCAGCCAGCTCGGCGAGGCGGCGTTGAACGTTCTCGTCGGAGAAGCCGACGCCCAGGATGTGCTGGTAGGTCTCCTGGTGGACGAGCTTGCTCTCGGCGAAGAGCTTCTCGAGGCCGGCGCAATCCCTGACGACCTCGACGCGGACGTCGTCGCCGTAGGTCTTCTCGAGGCGGCGGGAATAGCGGCGGACCGACTCACGTCGTCGCCGCGACCGCTGCGCCAGGAAGTCGTCCAGGGTGCCGGGAAGCGCAGAGCGCCAGTGGCGCAGCTTCGGGGCGAAGCGCTGCTTCCTCAGCACGGGCGATCCATGTGCGAGCGTGGCGTGCTGGGACGAGTCGAGCTCGAGCATCCGGAACCGCACGAGATCGAGGCGTTCGTCCTTGACTGATTCACCGACCGCGGCGAGCAGCGCGGGTAGCGAGGCGGTGTCTCCGAGGAGGCCGCCGTACACGACCGTGAGCGCGCGGACCCGCGAGTCGAGAACGACCTTGTAGCCGAGCCTTGCCGGGAGGTTGATGTCCTCGAGCCGTCCGGCGGCCAGCGCCACCGGCTCGCCGTTCTCCTCGAGGAGGACGATGTGCGGTCGGATGATCCCCTGCGTGTGCCGGCAGTAGGTCAGCACGAAGTCGATGTCGCTCGTCACATGGTTGTTCTGGAGACGCTCCCAGGCGGGGCGGAGCTCTTCGGCCTCCTCGAACGAGCGCGCGACGCGGACGGTGGTCACGGCAGCACCCCCTGCGCCTTGCCTGTGAGCCGCCCGCGCCAGGCGCGCCGGGCGGCACGCAGGCGGCCGCTCCGCGCAAGGACGGAGCGCGTCGCGCGCGAGACGCCTCTCACCGTCGTCTGCGCCAGGTTGATGGCAATGGGACGCGGCCGAGGGGCGAAGACCGCCATGTCTTCCTCGAGCCGGCTCTCGTCCGAGAAGTGCCGCTTGTACTCGGCGTCGCCCGAGCCGAAGTCCATCCAGTCAACCTCGCCACAGAGCTTTTCGACCATCCTCCCGAGCACGTACGTGCCGAGACGCAGATCGCGATGCGCCGGATCGTAGCCCGTCGGGCCCGTGTAGAAAACCCCCCGATGGGCAGTCCCGTGCCAGAACGCGCTCGGCGTGCCGTCGAGGTAGAGGACGAAACCGCGGAACCAGCCCCGCTCGGCTGCCAGCTCGCGGAGGCGCTTCTCGAGCTCGGTACCCTTGAGGCCTGCGCCCATGCCGTGCTGGTACGTCTTGACGTGCACGGTCTCCGTGTCCCGCATGAGCTCCTCGAGCTCGCCCGGCGTCCGGAACACGCGGAAGGAGACGCCCTCGCCGTACCGCTCCTCGAGGCGCCGCGCATAGCGCTTGACGTTCGAGCGCGTCTTCGAGGAGCGGGCGCTCAGGTACTCGTCGAAGGTGCCCGGGATCCGTGCGCGCCAGCGCTCGACCGGCGCGCCGAGGTGCTGGCGGACGAGGATGCCCGGTCGCGTCCGGGCCAGCTCGTGGACAGGGTCTCCAACACCGAGCAACCGGAGCCGCAGCACATGGAGGCGGTCCTGGGCCAGCGCTCCCGAGAGCGCGGCAAAGAGCGGCTCCGCCGTCTCCTCGTCGACCCCGAGCAGGCCGCCCTGGGCGATCGTGAGCGCGCGGACGCGCGGCCGGAAGACGGTCTTGTAGCCGATGCGCGCGGTGAGGTCGACCTCCTCGACCCGTCCGACCGCCAGCGCGGCCGGGTGGCCGTTTCGCTCGAGCAAGGCCACGTGCGGCCTGATCACCCCGCGGGCGTATCGGAGCACGGTGAGGTGGTAGTCGATGTCCGCCGTGAGCCTCTCGGGGGCCAGCGGCCCCCACGTGTCCCTGAGCTCCTCGACGGCCTCCATCGTGCGGGCGACCGTGATGCGCGTGCCGCTCACCGGCTCACCCGCCTTACGCCGGCCTTGATCCGTCCCGCGCGCACCCGCGCCTTGTGCGCTATCCGCTTGGCGCGGTACCCGAGCAGGAAGTCGCGCTCGAGCGCCCCGGCCTCTTCGTCGGTCAGCTCGACGTCGAGCGCGCCGACGTTCTCCTCGAGGTGCCGGGCCGAGCCCGTGCCGGGAATGGCGAGCGCGCCCTGGCGAAGGGCCCAGGCGAGCGCGACCTGGCCGGGGGTCGCGCCATGCGCCCGCGCCGCCGAGGTGAGCGCGCCCGAGGCGCCTGCGAGGAAGCCCTTGGCGAGCGGCGCCCACGCGATGAACGCGAGGCCGGCTTCGAGGCAGCAGGCGAGCACGTCGCCGGAGGCCCGCTCGGCCAGGCTGAAGCGGTTCTGTACGGACACGATCGGGGCGACGCTGCGGGCGCGCCCGAGCTGCGCCAGGTCGACGTTGCAGATTCCGATGTGGCGGATCTTGCCCTCTTCCCGAAGCCGGGCGAGGGCTCCTAGCGACTCCTCGACCGGCACGCGTGCGTCGACGAGGTGGAGCTGGTAGAGGTCGATGCGCTCGATGCCCAGCCGGACGAGGCTCGCCTCGCAGGCGGCGCGCAGCGACTCGGGCCGGCAGTCGGCCTCCCACGCGTGGGGGCCGTGGCGGCGAAAGCCGCCCTTCGTCGCGATCAGGAGCCCCTCGTAAGGGTGGAGCGCCTCGCGGACGAGCGTCTCCGCGACCTCGGGCCCGTACGAGTCCGCGGTGTCGAAGAGCTGGACTCCGAGGTCCGCCGCGCGCCGCAGGAGCGACCGGGCGGCCGCCGAGTCGGCCGGCTCGCCCCACGTGCCGCGTCCCGTAAGGGACATCGTCCCGAGCCCCAGCGGGCTGACGGTGAGGTCGCCGATCATCGGAACCCGTGCCCGGACTGGCCCTGCGTCGGCGGCGGGAAGAGCGCGTACCGGGTTGCGCTCGCGCCGAGCGTCCACTCGGCGACGACGAGGCGCGGCAGATAGCGCACGAAGCGGTGCCTCAGCTCCGGCTCCGTCCCGAGCCGGCGGTAGATGACCGGGAGGCGCAGGAGCGCGAAGTGGTGGAGAGGCACCTTGGCCGCGATTCGCCGGACGGTGCCCTCGTCGACGACGCGTCGCGTGCGCGCGATCCCGTAGGCCATGCGCTGCTGCTGGCGGCGCAGATCGCCCCAGGTCTCGCGGCTGTGGTCGTGGTGCGCGTGGAACCGCGGGTCGAACACGAGCCGGTAGCCGGCGGCCTGGGCGTTCGCGCTGAAGACGCCGTCCTCGCCGCCGTAGCTCTCGTCCCAGCGGAAGGGTGCGTCCCGGGGGACCGCGACGCAGTAGGAGGAGAGGAACGGCACCGTCCGCGGTTCTCCGAGCGGCAGGTACGGCGTCTCGCCCTGAAGGTGCGCGACCCAGCCCCAGGCCGTGCGGCTGTCGAACGTGCGCGCGCAGCCGACGAGCGCGTTCGGGAACTCCTGCAGGGCACGGGCGAGCCCGGCGCCCCAGCCCTCGGCCGGGATCGCGTCGGCGTCCAGGAAGACGACGACGGGGCTCGTCGCCGTGGCCCAGCCGGCGTTCCGCGCGCCTCCGGCGGAGCGCGACGTCTCGTTGGCGACCACGGTCGCTCCCGCGGAGGCAGCGGCCTCCGCCGTCCCGTCCTTCGACGCGTCGTCGACGACGACGATCTCCGCCGGCGCGTGCGTCTGGGCGCGCAGAGCCTCGACGACGCGCGCGATCGTCCGCTCGGCGTTGTACGCCGGAATGACGACGCTGTACGCGGGCTCAGCGGCCATTGCCGAGGATCCGTTCTCGCAGGGCGAGCGAGTCGGCCAGGAACTTCGCTGCCCAGTTCGGGTACTGGAGCGGCGCGTAGCGCCCGTAGATGGGGAACGAGCCCGCGACGGCCCCGTCGATCGCGCTCCAGCGGCTGCGCGTCTGGAGCGCCGCAGCCTGCTCGACCGCCGCGATTCCGGTCCGCCTGAAGTCGACGTCGCCCGTCTCCTGGTAGAGGCGGAGCCAGACCCCGCCGACCTGCGCGAGGCCGGTGATGCAGATCGAGCGCGACCTCGCGGTCCATTCCCGGTCGTACGTCGCCGGCAACCAGCCGCGGGTGTGGAAGATCCCCATGAGGACGCGTGCCGTCTTCCGCGCGGCCTCCAGGTAGCGCGGGTCGCCGTTCAGCGCCGAGCTCTCGAGGAGCCCGCGCATCGTGTACGCGAGCGCGTGCGTGCTCGGGAACGTGCCCGTGCGGAAGACGCACCAGTCGAACCAGCCGTTCTCCTGCTGGACGGAGAGGACCCAGTCCAGGTGGCGCACGGCGACGTCGCGAAAGCGCTCCTCGCCGGAAGCGGCGGCAAGGCGGAGAAGAGCCCAGTCCACCCGCGAGCAGTACGTGTGCGGGATGCCGCCGTAGTCGTTGTCGCCCTGCCACGTCCCGTCGCCCTCCTGGGCGCGCTCGAGCCACTCGCCGGCCCTGACCGCGGCCTGCAGGTAGCGCTCGTCCCCGAGCGTCTCATGGAGGTCGAGCCAGCCGAAGATGACCATGCCCGTGTTGAAGGCAACGGATCGTCCGGGCGGTGACTTGACGGCGTCGGTCATCACCCCTCCGTCTGGATTCTGCACGTCGATCTCCCAGTCGCCCATCTCTCTCGCGCGCGTGACCAGCGATTCGTCGCCGGTGCGGGCGGCGTGCTCGAGCAGCGTCCCGATGATGTAGCCGGTGGTCTCCGGGAAGGCCGGGCGCCAGCCGTGCAGCATGTGGTACGCGAGCGCCGACCCGCGGCGCCCGGTCACGTCGTGGGTGAGGCACAGCCAGCGGATGGCGGCCTCGAGGGCGCCGTCGGGGACTCCCGTCTGGTCCGGAACGGCGCGCCGTGCCCTCTTGGCCGTGTCGCCGACGACCAGGGCCGGTAGCGCTGCCGACCGGCGGAGAAGATCCATCCCGCCCACGGCTACCCGCGTCGGCGTGTGACGAGGGCGCGGGCGAGCATGGCCGCGAACCGCGCATTCGTGCGCAGGTAGCGCGGGCCCAGGCGGCGCGGCTCCTGGATGAAGCGGTAGAACCACTCGAGCCCCGTGCGCTGCATCCAGCGCGGTGCGCGCTTCGTCAGCCCGGCGACGACGTCGATCGAGCCGCCGACACCCATGGAGAAGGGGACACCGAGGTCGCGGGCGTGCTCGGCCAGCCAGAACTCCTTGCGCGGCGAGCTCATCGCGACGAAAAGGATGTGGGGCTCGGAGGCGCGCACGAGCTCGCAGATCTCCGGGCTCTCCTCGTCCTTGAAGTAGCCGTGGTGGTAGCCGGCGACCACGAGCCCGGGATAGCGCTCGCCCAGGCGCGCGATCGCGGTCTCGAGCACCTCCTGGCGGGCTCCGAGGACGTAGACGCGGTAGCCGCGCTCCGCCGCGAGCTCGAGCAGCCGGAACATGAGGTCGATCCCGGCCACGCGCTCCGGGAGCGGGTCGCCGAGCAGGCGGGAGGCCCAGACGAGGGGCTGGCCGTCGACGCTGGCCAGCTCGCAGCGCTCGACGACCTCGCGCAGCCGCGGGTCGTCGTGCAGGGCGACCACCTTGGCGACGTTGACGGCGACGTGCTGCGTCGGCTCGCCGGCGTCGATGATCTCCGCGCAGCGCTCGACGGTCGCGTGCATGTCGAGACGGTCGATCTCGCAGCCGAGGATCCGCGCACGGTCGCGGGACTTCGCTGCTCGAACCGGGGCCTCCAACGCGCTGCTCCCGTTCACGCGCTCGTCGCGATCCGCGGGTCGAGGGACGAGCCGAGGGCCGTCGCGAGAACGTCGGCGACCCGCTCGGCGGCCTTGCCGTCCCAGAGCGGGATCGCGCAGGGCGCGTGCGCTCTTCCTGCCGGATCGATGTCGGCGATCGCCTTCGGGTCGTCGCCGATGAGCGTGTTCGTCCCCTGGATGATCGTGATCGGGCGCTCCGTGTTCGCCCGCAGCGTGTAGCAGGGCACCCCCAGCGCGGCGGCCTCCTCCTGAAGGCCTCCGGAGTCGGTGACGACGATCGCGGCGGCGCTCTCCAGCGAGAGGAAGTCGAGGTACCCGAGCGGGTCGAGGCAGGCCACGCCGGCCGCCTCGAGGCGCGCGAGGCCGTCGCCGGAGGCGAGGTTCGCCCGCGTGCGCGGGTGGATGGGGAAGAGGACCTTCGTTCGCTCGGCCAGGCCGACCAGGGCGTCGACGACGGCCCGGAGGCTGCTCTCGTCGTCGACGTTCGACGGGCGGTGGAGCGTGATGAGAGCGTAGCCGCGCTCCTTGGCGCCGAACCGCTTCCAGGTCTCGCGGGCGCGCGCCTCGCGCTCGAGCCGGCGCAGCGTGTCGATCATCGTGTTGCCCACGTAGTGGATGCGTGCGGGGTCGATCCCCTCCGCCACGAGGTTGTCGTGGGCCTCGGGGCTGTGCGTGAAGAGGATGTCCGAGAGCCGGTCGGTGAGCACGCGGTTCTGCTCCTCCGGCATCGTCCAGTCGCGCGAGCGGAGGCCGGACTCGACGTGGGCGACCCGGATCCCGAGCTTGGAGGCTGCGAGCGCGCACGCCAGGGTCGCGTTCACGTCACCGCTCACCACCACCAGCTCGGGGCTCTCCTCGAGGAGGACGCGCTCGAAGGCGACGAGCGTGAAACCCGTCTGCTCGCCGTGGGAGCCGGAGCCGATGCCGAGGAAGCGGTCCGGTCGCGGGAAGCCGAGGTCGTCCAGGATCTCCGTCGACATGCGCTCGTCATAGTGCTGGCCCGTGTGCACGACGAGCTGGCGGAAGAGACCGCGCCGCCCGCACGCCTCGATGACGGGCGCCATCTTGACGAAGTTAGGGCGAGTTCCGACTGCGAAGACGACCGTGGTCATGTGCTACCCGGCTTTCAGTGTGACGCAGAACGAGGTCGCTAGCCCGCCCTCGCCCGATACAGGGCGGGGACGGTGCGCAGAATCAGCTTCAGGTCGTTCAGCATCGACCACGTCGTGACGTAGACGTAGTCCAGCCTGACCATCTCCTCGAACGGGATGTCGTCGCGTCCGAGCACCTGCCAGAGACCGGTGATGCCCGGCTTCAGGTTGAGGCGTTGCCGGCGCCAGTCGACGACGTGCTGATCCTCCTCGAGAATGAGGGGACGGGGGCCGACGAGGCTCATCTCGCCACGGACGACGTTGATGAGCTGCGGCAGCTCGTCGATGGAGAAGCGGCGAAGCCAGCTGCCCGAGCGAGTGACGCGCGGGTCGTTGGGAATCTTGAACATGCGAGGGTCGCCGCCGTTGCCGTTGTGCTTGTTGAGGGCGACGAACTCGTGCTTGCGGGCGTCCGCATCCAGGTCCATGGTGCGGAACTTGAAGATCTCGAAGGTCTGGTCGCCGGCGCCCATCCGTAGCTGTCGGAAGAAGACCGGGCCGCGGGAGTCGAGCTTGATCCAGACCGCGACGGCGGCGAAGAGTGGCGCGAGGAGCACGAGCCCCGTGATCGAGAGCGCCAGGTCCATCGTCCGCTTGATCACCTTCGACGAGCGCGAGAGGCGCAGCGCCGGCAGACCGATCAGCGGGAGCCCCTCGGCGGTGTGGATGCCGACGTTCGTCCCGATGACCTCGAAGAAGCGCGGGACGAGGTCGATCTGGATGTCGAGGTCCTTCAGGTCGCGGATGAGGTCGAGCATCTCCTCGTGCGAGTCGTTCGAGAAGGCGACGATCACGCGCTCGACGTCCAGGATCTGAACCATCTGCGGAAGCTGTCCGAGCCCGCCGAGGAGCGCGATGTCCGAGAGGCCGGTGAGCCGCTCCTTGGGCTGGTCGTCGACGAAGCCGACGAGGTTGAGCCCGTACTCGGGGTGCTGCCGCAGCTTCTTGGCCACGAGCTGGCCGACGTCGCCCGCTCCCACGATGATCGTGTTCTGGACGTAGGCGAGGTGGCGCCGCGCGACTCCTCGCGCGATCGCCCGGCCCACGGTGATGGCGGCGATGGCGAAGAGCCAGAAGCCGAGGAGCCTCGCGAAGCCGGGGTCGGCCCGGTGGGTGACCGCGGCGAAGGCGAAGAAGAGCCAGCTACCGACCGTGACCAGGTGGAGCACCCCGACGAGGTCGTCGGCGGTCGAGTGGTCGGTGCGCTCTTCGTCGTAGTCGTAGAGGCCGTAGAGCTTGGCGACGACGACCCACGCCGGCAGGCTCAGGCAGAAGATCAGCAGCTCGAGCTGCGAGCTGACGACGTCGTTGGGGGCGGGCTGGTCGAAGATGACCGTGGCGGTGAAGAACGCGAGGGTCAGCCCGAGGAGGTCGGCGAGAACGAGCATCCGCCGAACGAGCCAGCCGCGCCGCAGGCGCACCCCGCTCGAACGCCGCCGCTCGAGAATTTGCAGCGTCCTCTTGTCGAGAACGACCGGCGCCTCGGTCGGCCCTTGGCCGACGAAAGGCTGAACGGTGCTCATGTGCCCGGTACCCCCCTGGCCTGGGCCGTGTGCTGACCCGCATCTTGCCGCATTTCCACTCCCCTAGTCGAGCGTCCCCCCGAACGCGCTTCTCCCTAGCGCGTTCAGGCTTGTCCGAACCTACAAGTCATGCAGAGCGCCAGCAATGAACGAATGGACGGCCCGCGCGCCCGGTTTCTTCCACCAGGCTGAACTTTCGACTAGGCTCAAACGCGAGGTGGCGCCGCCCCGGTCAGCCGAGAACGGCCGCGAGCGCGATCGTCAGCACCGGGACGAGCAGGACACCCAGGGTGAACGCCGCGAGCCTCGTCCGGCTGCGCGTGACCGCCGTCTGCACGCTCCAGAGCGCGCTCCAGACCGCCGGGTACGCGAGCGCCAGGAGCAGGATGCTGAGCGAACCTGCCGCGATCACCTCTGCGAGCACGACGCGGACGGCCGCCGGCGAGTCGAGCGCGAAGGCCGCGAGCATGGTGTCGCCGAGCGTCGTGATGTTCGCGCCCATGATGTAGGGGAGCACGTACTCCTGCCGCACCATCTTCTTGGCCACGAGCGGGACGAGGATCGTGAGTGCGACGGAGACGGACATCGTCACGAGCGCGACGGCAGAGCCGAGCGCGAACATCGGCCACTTGCGGCGGAGCCACGCGGGCCGGCGCGCGACGCGGTCGTCGTCGAGGTCGGGGAGCGCGCTGTCGATGAGCTTGAACGCGAGCAGCAGGACCCCGATGCCCGCGAGGAAGGTGACGAACGCGGGCAGCTCCTTCGCCCACTCGACGATGTCGCCGTAGACGAAGTCGATCAGGTCGATGAAGCCGGCGGGAAAGCCGACCTCGAGGCCGGCGTACGGCTCCCAGGTGAGAAGCAGCGCGCCGAGCACGGCGGCGGGCAGGTAGACGACCGCGGTCGCCGTGAGTGCGAGGACAGCGGTGGAGACCGGCGCGCGACGGTGGCCCTCGGCGGCGCGGGCTGCGTAGATGACGGCGACCACGAGCACGACGAACGCCGCGCCGAGCCGCGAGCCGGTGAGCATGGTGAAGCCCTCGAGCTCGGAGAGGCCGCGCGCGCCGCCCGATTCCTCTCCGGCCGCGACGAGGACGAGCGAGGTCGCGGCGACGGGCGAGCCGGAGAGCACGAGCAGCGCGCCGAGCCAGCCGAGCCCGAGCGTGGACAGGGCGTTCTCGACGAGGACGCTGCCCGGCTGGAGAACGCCGAGCGCCGCGGCGCCGGTCTTCATCAGCTGCAACGCGCCGACGAAGAGAAAGAGACCGCCCACGAGCGCGACCGCACGCCGCAGCGTCGGGGCGAGCGGTGGCCGCCGCCGACGCGAGGTCGCTCCGGTCTCGTCGGCTCGGGCGGAAGCGGTCACGCTCCTTCCACTTGTAGGACACTCCTGTGAGAGTGTCAAACGACGAGATCTGGGAAAGCGTCGATCGCTTGATCGGCTTGGCGCCGGACGAGAGGGCGCTCACCGTGCACCGGCTCGAGCCCCTCGCCGCGCGCCGCCTGCGCTCTCTGGGCGTCGCGGTCCCCGAGGCCGCCGCCGAGTCCGAGCGCCTCGGAGCGGCGTTCTCCCTCGCCGCGGGGGCGCACCTCGCACGCGCCCGGGCTGCCGTCGAGGGCCCGCTGCTGGTCGTCAAGGGCCCGGAGGTCGCGGCGCTCTACCCCGATCCGGCCACGCGGGTCTCGCGCGACGTCGACCTCATCGCGGCGGATCCCGAGGACGTCCAGCGGCGGCTTCTCGCGGCCGGGTTCGCCGAGGCCGGGAGCGCCGACTACTACGCCGACGCCCCGCACCTGCTCCCGCTCGCGTGGCCGGGCCTGCCCGTCGAGGTCGAGGTGCACGGTCGCCCGAACTGGCCGCCGTGGCTCGCGGCGCCCACGCCCGAGGCGCTGCTCGAGGACGCCGTGCCCTCGGCGACCGGCGTCGACGGGCTGCTGGCGCCGTCGCCCGAGCGCCACGCGCTCGTGCTCGCCGCGCACGCATGGACGCACGGGCCGCTCACGCGCCTTCGCGACCTTCTGGACGTTGCCGTCATGACTGCCCAGGCAGACCGAGACGAGCTCGAGCGTCTCGCCGAGGCGTGGGGAATGGCCCGCCTCTGGCGGACGACCGACGCGATCGCCGCGGGGCTCTTCCTCGGGGGGCCACAGCCGCGCCCCTTGCGTACCTGGGCGCGCAACCTCTCAGCCGCCCGCGAGCGCACGGTGCTCGAGCAACACGTCGCGCGCTGGGTCGGCTGGCACGCCGCCCTGCCCCGCCGGCTCGCGGCGCGTGCGACGGTCGACGAGCTTCGGGACGACCTCACGCCCGAGCGAGGTGAGAGCTGGGGCAACAAGGCACGCCGCTCCGTGCGGGCGGTGCGCAACGCGTTCGTGCGCCGCTCCGAGCACGAGGGCGGCCGTTAGCCGAAGCGGGCGAGCTCCTCGTGCCCGGCGCGCCCGGGCGGCGGCCCTACGTCGACCCCGCCCAGCTCGACCCACGCGTGCGCGTCCTTGTCGGTCGGCCGGGCCGGCAGCCCGATCACCAGCTCCGCGTCGTCGTCCTGCTCCCGCAGGAGGCGGTAGAGGACGAGCGCGTTGACGAGGCAGCGAGGCCGGCGGTTGCCGACCCGCAGGCTCCGGTCGACCGCGTGGCTGAGCTTCGCCGCCGAATGGCGGTCGTCCCGGGGTGAACCCGGATCCCCGAGTCGGGCGACGAGCGCCGGCAGCGGCTCTCGCCGGAGCCCGACGAGCACCCGCGCGAGCAACGCCCAGATCCGCAGGGCGAGCGCGACCTTCGCGCGCAGCGGGAGCGGAGCCTCAGACACCGGCGAGCACCAGCTCCAGATGGTCGTCGATCGCCCCCAGGTCGAGCGGCCGGCGGAGGCGGTGAACCGGGATCGAGGCCGCCAGGTCCGTGACACCCGCGAACGAGCGGCCGACGTCGTCCTCCGTCGGGAGGCGGAAGCTGAGCGCCCAGAGGTCGCGCAGGGCGTCGGCCCGGTCGACGGGCTCGAGCGCGGCCGCGCCTTCGGACACTTCCAGGAAGACCACGGAGCGGACCGGCACCGGCTCGCAGTCCCCGGGGTTTTCGAGCGCATAGTGGATGCGGTCGTCGCTCTCACCGACTCGGCGCACCGACGGCAGCTCCAGCTCGGCGGCGACGTCGCGTCGCACGCGCAGCATGGCCGGGCCGGGGACGACCGCCGGCTCGGGGCCGAGCCGCACGCACGTCGTGTCCTCGCTCAGCACGCGGTGGCCCGCGCGGTGGAACGCCGCGGCCATGGTGGTCTTCCCGTAGGTCCGCGGCGCCGCGACGATGACGGCGCCGCCGTCCGTCTCCACCGCGGCCGCGTGCAGCGGCAGGTCGCCGCGCGCGAGGAAGCAGAGGAGGGAGGGGATGCCCCACAGCCGCTCCTCCCGCCGGATTCCGCCGTCGGCCGGGGCCTCGATGCGCCGCTCGGCCGGGTGGACCGAGAACCAGCCGCCGTCGCCGATCCAGAGGCGGAAGCTCTCCCCGTCCGAATACAGGCGCGCCTCGAGTGGGCGCTCGGGCGAAGGCTCCCATTCGACGAGGAGCGCGTCGTCGGGCCGCGGCCCTTCGCCCTCGATTGCGCCGATCTCGAGCCGGTCGCCGGAGCCTGTGCGCAGGTACTCGAGGGGAACCGAGGAGCGTCACCCCGAAGCCGTAGCACGCGCCGGCGCTCACGCGAACAGCTCCAGATACGCGTGGGCGCGCGCGAGGTCGTAGGCCCAGAGGAGCTCGACCACGTTGAGGTCACGGGCGTCGATCCGCTCCGCGAGCCGCCCGTAGTCCACACCGGCGATGCGCGCCTCGGAGGCGAGCGCCCACCGGCGCAGCCCGTCGTAGTCGGCGGTGCGGAGCGCGAAGTCGTTGAAGTACGTCTTGTCGGTGCGGTCGAGGAGGGCGTCCGGCAGCCGCCCGCGCACGCTCTCCCGCAGCAGGCTCTTGGGCAGCGCGTCCGGGAACTTGATCTCGGCCGGGAGCGAGAGGACGAACTCCCACAGGTCGACGTCGACGAGGGGCCTGCGCACGTGGACGCCGCAGACGGCGGCGACGATCGCGTCCGCGTCGAAGGAGTACGCGCCGACCCCGACGAGCGGCGCGAGCTGGTGCTCGAGCCAGCGGCGCCTCGCAGGCCGGGCGAGATCGGGACGAGGCCCCGGCGTCCCGGCCGCGTCGGCGTCCACCCACTCCGGCAGCTGGCGGTAGTCCTCGCGATTCCGCGCCCGCAGGTAGCCGAGCGCCAGGCGCGGGGAGACGAGCGACGGGGCCGGCGCGCTGGGCGATGACCTTCCACGAGGCCCCCCGTGCGCGCTGGTCGCGCACCCAGCCGGCCGACGCGCGGGCGCGGCCGTGCAGGACGAGGTGCCCGATCAGGTGCTGGCCGAACGTGAACACCCACTCGGCCATCTCGCCGGTGAGGACGTTGCGGGCCCCGAGCTCGTGCGCGACGCGGTAGTTCTCGGCGAGCTCGGGGATCGACATCGTGTCGACGGGCCCGTCGAGGACGTCGACCCAGTAGGAGACGTCGTCGAGCGGGCGGGAAGTCGGCGTGTACGCGTGGAGCCGCAGGCCGAGATGCCGGGTCACGAGCTCGATCCACTCGGACTCGTCGACGCCCGGGTCCTCCGGATACACGGACGAGACCGCGAGCAGTGGATCGCCGGTGAGCTCGCGGGCGCGCGGCGCCGCGTAGGCGGCGATGGTCGGGGAGTCGATCCCGCCCGAGAGCGACACGGCGTCGGCCCCGGCCAGGCTCCGGTGCACCGCGCGCTCGACGTGGGCGGCGAGCTGCTCGCGCGCCTCGGCGAGGGTCAGCCGCGTCGACTCGAGCAGCGGCTCCGGGTCCCAGTAGCGGCGAAACGAGGCCGCTTCCCCGCCGGCGACGGAAGCGGTCGACGCTCGCGGGAAGCGCTCGACGCCGCGGAGCATCGTCCCCCGGGCGTCGAAGCGCCCGAAGAACATCGCCTCCACCGACTCGACGTCCGGCTCGCGGGCGATGCCGGCGCCGGCGGCGACCTGCTTCCCTTCCGTCGCGGCCACGAAGCCGTCCAGGGCTCTCGCGGTGGAACAGCGGCGCGAGCCCGAGCTGGTCGCGGAAGACGACGAGCCTCGTCCCGTCCGTCCAGGCACCCGAGAAGACGCCGCGCAGGCGCGCGGGCGCCTCGTCGCCCCAGGCGTCGAACGCGGCCAGCACCGCGCCTGCGGGGTCCCGGCCGTCGAGGCCGAGCTCGGCGGCGTTGTCGAGCGTCCCCGTGACGGCGGCGGCCCGGCCGTCCTCGGCAGCGATCCAGGCGTCGCGGAGCTCCGGCGCGTTCGAGACTCCGAGAGAGACGGTCCCGAGCGTGCGCACGTCCAACTCCTCGCCCCTGTGCGGAGCGGCGCGAAGCGCGCGCTCGACGGAGCCGCCGTCAGGTGCGGGGCGCGCGTGGTGGACGACCGCGATCGAGCCCACGGCTCGGTCAGCCCGCGATCAGGTCGCGCTCGCGGAGGTCGGCGAGAAAGCGCTGCGTCTCGTCCGCCAGGTCGTCGGGAGGGTCCTCGAGCCCGTCGCGCAGGTCGTCCACGAGGGCCGCGAAGTTCCGCTCGCCGTCGATGAGGCTCCAGATCAGCGAGCCGGTCTCGTTGAGCCCGTGGTACTCGCCCGAGTCGAGGTGCAGCAGGACGCCGCCGCCCTCCCCCGCGAGCTCGCGGTAGACGACCTTCGGGTTTCTGCGGATGACCCCGTCCTGCTCCATGGCTAGTAGAGACCAAGGGTGCCCTGGCGGCGCTCGCGGCGCAACGCGGCCCGGAAGGCGTAGACGCCGACCGCGAGCGAGACTGCGGAGAGCGGGACGAGGATCGCGACCGCCGTCCCGACGCCCTCCCAGCCGGTGCCGCCGAGGAGCGGCTCGCGCATCCCCTCGACGGCGATCGTGATCGGGTTCAGCTCGGCGATCGAGGCGACCCAGCCGGGCAGGACGTCGAGCGGGTAGAAGGCGCCCGAGAAGAGAACGAGCACCGTCGAGCCCAGCCCGACGAGCCCGGAGCCGCGCCTGAAGGTGAGCGTCGCCCCCGCGCTCGCCACACCCAGGCCCCAGACGAACGGGATGAAGACGAGGAGGACGACCAGCGCCGGGAGGAGCCCGCTCGCGTCGAAGTCGAGCCCGAAGGCGACCGCAATCACGACCAGGAAGACCGCGGTGCGGATCGGGATGTAGATGAGGTCGTAGACCACCGAGCCGAGCTGCACGGTCGCCGGGCTCGTCGGCGTCATCAGCAGCGACTCGAGCGTCCCCGCGAACTGCTCCTGCTGCATCCCGACCGCGACTCGCCCGAGGGCGAGCGTGAGGAACGCCGAGATCGCGATGCCGACGGCGACGAACTCCATGTAGGTGGTCGGTGTCCCGCCGAACGACGGGAGCTTCGCCGGGTCGACGATGAGTCCGACGAAATAGAACATGAAGGCCTGGAGGGCCAGGCCGATCCAGTCGCCGACGAAGGGGAGCCGGTAGCTCCAGGCGACGATGAAGTCGCGGCGGATGAAGGCCGGGAGCTTGCGGAGCTCGCCTGCGAGGTGGGCCCCGGTCGTCACTCGTCCGACCCCGCGAGGTTGAGGTAGGCGTTCTCGATCTCGGACCGCTCCTCGCGGCAGCCGAGAACGGCGACCCCGCCGTCCGTCAAGGCCGAAAGGACGTCGCCGAGCACGGCGTCGGCCTCGAGGTGGAGCAGGAAGTCCTCGGCGCCGCCGTCGTCTGCGGCCACGATCGTCGCCCGGCCGGCGACGGCCTCGCGCAGGGCGGGCTCCAGCTCCCGACCGGTCACGCGCCCGTTCCGCAGCCGAAGGACGTACCGCCGCGGGACCGAGAGCGCCGCGAGCTGCGAGACGGTGCCCTGGAAGGCCGCCTTCCCTTCCCGCAGGAGCGTGACCCCGTCCGCGAAGCCGCGGATCTCCTCGATCCGCTGGGTCGCCCAGACGACCGCCGCCCCGGCGTCCGCGAGGCCGCGAACGAGATCGCGCATCCGGGCGGCGCCCTCCGGGTCGAGGTCGTGCGTGGCCTCGTCGATGAGGAGCACGCTCGGCTCCGTCAGCAGCGCACGGGCGATCGAGAGGCGCTTCTGCATTCCGTGCGAGTAGAAGCCGGAGCGGAGCCGGCCGGCGTCCTCGAGGCCGACGATCTCGAGGAGCTCCCAGGCGCGGGCCGTCGCCTCCCGTTTCGACATGCCGTGGAGGCGTCCGAAGAAGACGAGGTTCTCGACGCCCGAGATGCGCAGGTAGAGGGAACGGTCGCCGGAGGGGACGAGCCCCATCCGCGCGCGCAGCTCCCGCGGACACTCCCACGTGTCGACGCCGAGCAGCCGCGCCGTCCCCGAGTCCGGCTTGACGAGGCCCGTCAGGACGCGGACGAGCGTCGTCTTCCCTGCGCCGTTGGGCCCGAGCAGCGCGGCGATCTCGCCGCCGTCGACGAGGAGCGAGACACCGTCCAGTGCCACGCGCTCGCCGAAGCGGCGCGACAGATCGTGCGCCTCGACGACGGGTGCTGCGTTCGTCAGCTGCTCGAAGCCGCCGCTAGGACGGGCAGGAGTACTCGCAGAACTTGTCGAGCTGGCAGATGCGCCAGTCGCCCTGCTTGTTCTGGTGCGGGTTGCCGGCCGGGACGCAGATGTTCGACGGAATCTGCGCACGAGCAAAAGTGTGCTCGGAGATCGAGCCGTAGTCCACCACTCTTGGGCTCGAGAACACGATCTTCATGCTGGAGTTTCCTTTCGCCCCGGAGGCCCCGGGTCAGGCCTCCACCCGCAATGGTGCAGGTTTGCACCCTCCGGCGCAACATACCTTCGACCAGTTTGCGCGAAATTCAGCCGCGGGCGCGGAGCCGCGGAGCGACGGCGTCCGCGACTGCGTATGCAGCGAAAACCCGTGTGACGAAGCGGGTTGCGCGCGGTTGCGCGACCTGAGCGGCGCCTAGAATCCCGGCGGCCCAGAGCGAGACGCAGTGCGAGCAGGTGACGAGCTCGCCGATCGCCCGGGTGAGGCCCTCGCCCCTCGGCTGCACGGCCGCGGGGCCGTCGGCGAACGGGCGGCGCAGGAAGACGGTCACCCGGTCTTCCGCGACGACCCTCCCGATCTTCGCGCCGGCGAGGCCGAGGGCGACGACGTCCGTGGCCGTCGTCGGCCCGGCGCCGCGTTCGCGCCCGGCCTTCGCCGCCGCGGCGAGGAGGCCGGCCAGGAAGAGGCCCGAGAGCGCCGCGTACGGCGCCTCGGAGGCCATCAGAAGTCGACCACGAGCCCGTCGTGCGCCACCGCGACGCCGTCGGGCGGCGGCAGCTCGATCGGGCGGTGGGTGAGCAAGACCCTTCCGTCGGCGGCCGCCAGAGCCTCCGTGGCGGAGAGATGGCCGCGGGGCAGGCCCTCGTCGGCGTCCTCCGAGAGCGTCGCCTCGCAGAGGAAGAGGTCGGCGCCGCGCGCCAGCCCGGCGAGCTCCTCCGTCGGGGCAGAGTCGCCCGAATACGCGAGCGTCGTCCCGTTCTGGGTCACGCGGAACCCGTGCGCGATGAGCTCGTAGTGCGGGAGCCGGCAGGCCTCGACCTCGAAGCCCGCGGCACTGAACGGCACGCCGGGCTCGAACTCCTGCAGCTCGAACGCCTCGTCGAACATGTTCTGGTTGCCCCAGCGCGACGCGAACTCCTGCAGCTGCTCGCGGCCTCCGGGCGGGAGCCAGAGCGAGCAGTCGATCCGGTGCTCCTGCGGGCCGTAGGCGTTCAGCCACGCCCAGGGCACGAGGTCGCCCCAGTGGTCGAGATGAAAGTGGGTGATCGCGATCGAGCGCGGGTACAGCTCGAGCTCGCGCAGGCGGGCGAGGACGCCCGGTCCGCAGTCGAGGAGGAGCGCCCGTTCACCTTCGACCAGGTACCCCGACTGAGCGCTTCCCGGGTTCGGCCAGGCAGGCGAGGAGCCGATGACGGTCAGGCGCACCTCCATATACTGGCGCACCATGGCCAGGAAGATCCGGGTCGTGATCGCGAAGCCCGGCCTCGACGGTCACGACCGGGGGGCGAAGATCATCGCCAGAGCGCTCCGAGACGCCGGAATGGAGGTCATCTACACGGGCCTCCACCAGACCCCGGAGCAGATCGTCGAGACCGCCATCCAGGAGGACGCGGACGCGGTCGGCATCTCCATCCTCTCGGGCGCGCACATGACGCTCGTGCCGCGGATCCTGGCGGGGCTGCGCGAGAACGGCGTCGAGGACGTGCTCGTCGTCGTCGGCGGGACGATCCCGCGCGAGGACGTGATCGCCCTCAAGGAGCAGGGCGTCGCCGAGATCTTCACGCCAGGCGCGCCGGTCTCCGAGATCGTCGACTTCCTGCGGGCCAACGTCCCCGTCGAAGCCTAATGCCCCTCCAGGCGACCACCGCCGGCTTCTGCCCCGCGATCACGCGGCGCCAGGCCTCACCCTCGAGCTCACCAAGGCTTCGAGCCTTGGCTTCGCCCGAGTGCGAACCCTGGCTTGGTGCTCGCGACGCAGAAGCGGGGCTCAATCGCCCGGAGGGGCATTGATCGACGTCGAGCGGACGGAAGGCACCGCGATTATCACGGTGAATCGTCCCGAGGCGATGAACGCGCTCGACCTCGAGCACGCGGAATCGCTCCGGGAGACGCTCGGCGAGCTCGCGGGCGACGACTCCGCCCGCGTCGTCGTTCTCACGGGCGCGGGGGAGAAGGCGTTCATCGCCGGCGCGGACATCAAGTACATGCAGGGCCTCGGCGTGCTCGAGGCGCGCCGCTGGGGGCAGCTCGGTCACGACTGCGGCAACCTCCTCGAGACGATGCCGAAGCCGACGATTGCCGCGATCAACGGCTACGCGCTCGGCGGCGGCTGCGAGCTCGCGCTCGCGTGCGACCTGCGGCTGGCCTCCTCGAACGCCAAGATCGGCCAGCCGGAGATCGACCTCGGGATCCTCCCGGGCTGGGGCGGCTCGGTCCGTCTCGCACGGACGACGACCCTCGGCTTCGCCAAGGCGATGATCTTCAGCGGGCGGCCCGTCGACACCCAGGAGGCGCTCGAGCACGGACTCGTCAACGCCGTCCACGAGCCCGGAGAGCTTCGCGAGAAGACGCTCGATCTCTGCCGCAGCCTCGAGGCCAAGAGCCCGCTCGCCCTCGCGTACGCAAAGGAGGCCGTGAACCTCTCCCTCCAGGGCCCGCACCGCAGCAACCTCGAGATCGAGGCCCGGCTCTTCGCGATGCTCTTCGCCAGCGAGGACCAGTCCGAGGGCATGGCTGCCTTCGCCGAGAAGCGCCCGCCCGAGTTCACCGGCCGCTAGATCGAGCCCGAGAAGGTGTCGCAGACTGCCGGGCGGCCCTCTTCGTAGCCGCGCGAGAACCAGCGGCGGCGCTGTTCGGACGACCCGTGCGTCCACGACTCGGGGTTGACCTGCCCTTGCGTCTGCTCCTGGATGCGGTCGTCGCCGATCGCTGACGCAGCGTCGAGCCCGTCGTTGATGTCGGCCTGGGTCAGCTGCTCGATCAGGCCGGTCTCCACCGCGTTGGCGGCCCACACGCCGGCGTAGCAGTCGGCCTGGAGCTCCGCGCGGACAGCCCGGCTCTCGGGGCCCTGGCGATCGTTGCCGATGCGCTCGAGGACCCCGAGCTGGTTCTGCACGTGATGGCCGTACTCGTGCGCGATCACGTACGCCTGGGCGAAGGGCGCGCCGCCGGCGCCGAAGCGCGACTCGAGCTCGTCGAAGAAGCCGAGGTCGATGTAGACCAGCTGGTCGCCCGGGCAGTAGAAGGGGCCGACCTGCGAGCTTGCTGTGCCGCACGCCGTCTGCACCTGGTCGGTGAAGAACACCGTGTCGACGAACGGGTATTGCTCGTCGCTTCGCTCGAAGACGCCGTTCCAGAATTCCTGCACGCTGTTGACCACGCCGACGATGCGACAGTCCTGCCGCTCGTTGGCGTCGGCGCCCGTCCGACACTCCTCGGAGACCACCCCGGGTGAGTCGCCCTGTCCGACCTGCTGGTCCTCGAGCGGCGCCAGCTGCCCGAGCCCGCCGCCGCCGGTCAGGAGGCTGAAGAGCACATAGACGACGAGCACCCCGAGCCCGATTCCCCCGCCACCCACGGCAAGCCCGCGCCCGCCCCGGCGCCCGCGGACGTCCGTGACCTGACCGGGATCGAGCTTCGCCCCCCGCCTGAACCGCATGAAGCCTCCTTACCCGAGAGGATCGGGCGGCAAGCACCGGTTCGGTACCCTTTCCAGAGCGGGAGCCTCTGCGGAGGCTGAGAGGCGGCCACGGAGGCCGCGACCGCCAACACCTGATCTGGGTCATGCCAGCGAAGGGACGTGAATGAGCACTCAGGATCAACTCGTCATCGCCGGACGCGCGTTCCGCTCGCGCCTGCTCACCGGGACCGGCAAGTACGACACGTTCGAGACCATGCGGGAGGCGCTCGGCGCCTCCGGCTCGGAGATCGTCACCGTCGCCGTCCGTCGCATCGACCTCGACGCGCCCGGCGACGACATCACGTCGTACCTGCCCCACGACGTCCTGCTCCTGCCCAACACATCCGGCTGCGAGACGGCCGACGAGGCCGTGCGCACGGCGCGGCTCGCCCGGGCGGGCGGGCTGCCGGACTGGGTGAAGCTCGAGGTGATCCCCGACCCGCGCTACCTGCTTCCGGACCCGGTCGAGACGCTGCGCGCCGCGGCGGAGCTCGTCGAGGACGGCTTCACCGTCCTCCCGTACGTCCTGCCGGACCCGGTGCTCCAGAAGAAGCTCGAGGAGGTCGGCTGCGCCACGGTGATGCCGCTGGCCGCGCCCATCGGGACGGGCCGCGGGCTCAAGCTCCGCGACACGATCCGGATCATGATCGAGCAGGCCGAGGTGCCGCTCGTCGTC
>CAVZIX010000004.1:0-310721 GCA_963775395.1 uncultured Actinomycetes bacterium | reverse complement strand
AGCAGCCGGCCGTTCTCGACGATGCGAATCCGGCCGACCTGCTCGACGACGTATAGCCGGTCCGGCTCCCCGGGCGCACCGGTCGCGTGCACGGGCGCCTCGAGGCCCGAGACGAATTCCCGGAGGGAGAGCGGACCGCCGCGGCCGGGCGAGCCTGCGCCGTCGGTCCCGCCGGTGTCCGTGCCGGACGCGGTCTCGGTCGGCTCCGGCTCCTCCGCGACCGACGACGTGGACGGCGTGCCTTCTGGCTCGTCCGAGCCGCCGCTGCACCCGCTCAGGAGCAGGAAGACGAGCACGGCGACGACAAGTCGGCCCCCCACCATGCCGTCAGGTTACGGATACGCCCCGCCGGACGAGCCGGTAACCGTCTCTTAGGCCCCGGCGACGGCGGGGAAGAGCGGCTCGCGGGCCGCGACGCTTTCCCGCAGGGCGGCGAGCATCTCGGGGATGCCAGCGGAGCCGCCCTCGCCTGCACGAAGCGCGGCGTGCACTCGACGCTTGGGACCGAAGGCGATCGGCCGGACGGCCACGCCCGGATTCACGCGCGTGAGCCCCATGTCCGGGGCAAAGGCGACGCCGGCACCGGAGGCGACGAGGCTCTGCATCGCGGCGTAGTCGTCGAACTCGAAGCGGATCCGCGGGTCGAAGCCGGCCGCGCGGCAGGCGCGCTCCGTGAAGGGGTGGCACGACGAGCGCGGCGTGCTACGGATCCAGGTCTCGTCGGCGAGGTCGAGCAGGCGCACGGCGCGCTGGCGGGCGACGGGGTGCCCGGCCGGGAGAACTATGCGCATCGGCTCCTCGAGAAGCACCTCGAGCGCGACCCGCGGGTCGTCGGGCAGCGGCACGTAGTCATACTCGAACACGATCGTCAGGTCGAGCTCACGCGCACACAACCGCGCCAGCGAGATCAGCGGATCCGACTCGGCCACGGTCACTTCCACGTCCGGCCGAACCGCGGTGAAGCGGGCGAGCGCGTCCGGGATGATGCTGACCGCCGCGGTCGTGTTCGCGCCAACGCGCAGCTCGGGCGGCGAGCCGGCCAGCTCGCGCAGCTCCGACTCCGCCGCCGAGAGCCGCTCGAGGATGGCCTCGGCGTGCTCGACGAGCCGCCAGCCTGCGGGCGTGAGGGTGACGCTCCTCGGCCCGCGCTCCACGAGCGCCACGCCCGCCTCGCGCTCGAGCTTCGCGACCTGCTGGGAGACCGCGGACGGCGTGAAGCGAAGCGATTCCGCGGCGCCCGCGATCGATCCGCGGAGCGCGACTTCGCGGAGCACGCGCAGACGTCTGACATCGAGCATAAGCACAGCTTAACCAAGCGCGTAGCAACATGACTGGTCGAGGCTCGCGGCGGCTGGCAGCGTTCGAGGAGGTGCGAGCGCTCCACACGATCGCCTATCCGCTGAAGTTGGCCGCCGTCCGCATCGCCAGGCGGGCGCCGACCGCGCTCCTCGCGGCCGCAGGAGTGGCCGCGGGCGCAGCGATGATCGCCACCGTTCTGGCCGGCACGGTCGTCGCCAAGGACGAGAGCGTCGGCCGCGCAGTCGGGGAGATCCCGGCGGCGCAGCGCTCGTTGCGCGCGGGCTGGTTCGGGATCCCGGCCCAGACCGAGGGCTACTCGACGCTCGACGAGGGCGCCCGGGACGCACTCGCCGGCGTCAGCGGTACCGACCCGACGCGCCTCGTCCTCTACCGGGAGAGCACGATCGCCGGCCGCTACATCGGGCTGGGGGCCGTCGACGGGCTCGAGCAGTGGGTGACGCTTCGCACCGGCCGCCTGCCACGGACGTGCGAGCCGGAGCGCTGCGAGGTCGTGCGCCTGCGCGGGGTGGGGTCGCTTCCGAACGTGGAGGGCCTGCGGCTCGTCGAGGTCGGGACGGCGGCCGTTCGCTCGCCCGTGCTCTTCGGAGACTTCATCACGACGGCCGAGGAAGAGCGGACCAGGGCCGCGCTCAGCCCCTTCTACCGGGACGCGATCGACTATCACCGTCCGCCGCCCGCCCCCCTCGTCCTCGCGGAGGGCGTCGAGGGGCTCGTTTCCTCGCCCGAGCTGCAAACCGTGTACCGCAGCTACGCGTGGGTCGTCCCGCTGCAGCCCGGGAGCGTCCGCGCCTGGAACATCGACGGGTTCGCCGGGGACGTGGCACGCGCCCGCACGTCCTTCCAGAACGCCTCCTTCGCCGCCGACCTGACCGCGCCCCTCGGCGATCTGCGCACCGCCTCGGAGGCGAGCGAGGTGGCGGGCCGGCGCCTGCTGCTCGTCGGCGGCGAGTCGGCGGCGCTCCTCTTCGCGTTCGCGATCCTCGCCGCAGTGAGCATGCGGCGCGACACGGAGTCGGCGCGGCGGCGGCTGACCTGGTTCGGCGCCAGACGCTGGCAGCTCTCGCTCTTCACCGGCACCGAGGCCGCCGCGGTCGCGGTCGTCGGCACGGCGGCCGGGTGGGCACTCGGAACGCTCGCCGGGGCGATCGTGGCCTCACGCGCCGACGCGCCCGTCGCCGACGTCCTCGCGCACTCGACGCTCTCGCGTACGGGCCTGCTCGCGGCGGCGGTCGTCACGGTCGCGCTCGCCCTCGTCCTCGTGGCCGCGCTGAGGGCGAAGCCGATCGGCTTCGGCAGGCGCTCGTTCTCCGCCCTCGACGCCGCCGCGCTCGGCGCCGTCGGCGTGATCGCGATCACGCTGCTCCGGGGCGATCTCGACCAGGAGACACTGGCGCAGGAATCGGGCACTGCCGCCGCGCTCGTCCTCTTGCCCGGCCTCGTGACGTTCGTGGCGGCGGTCGTGTGCGCCCGCCTGCTGCGCCCCGGCCTGCTCTTCCTCGAGCGCGTTTCCCGCGGCCGATCGGTCGGGCTGCGCCTGGCCGCGCTCTCGCTGGCCAGGCACCCAGGTCATGCGGCCGTCGCGACCGCCTTCCTCGTCGTCAGCGTCGGCCTCGCCGTCTTCGCAGAGAGCTACCGCTCGACGCTCGCCCGCGGCCAGGTGGAACAGGCCGCCTACGCCGTCCCCCTCGACTTCACCCTCCGGGAGGACCTGACCCGGCTCATCCGGGTCAACGACGCCGCGCCGCCCGACCGCCTCGCGGACCTGGGCGGCGACGTCCGGGTCGAGCCGGTCCTCCGGCTCTCGGGCAACGTGAGCCGCGCCGGTGGCCGAACGGGCATCGCCGTCGTCGGAATCGACGCGGAGGCTGTCCCGGCCCTCAACGGCTGGAGAGACGACTTCAGCGCCGTCTCGCCCTCGGCCCTGGCCGAACGCATCCAGCCCGCCCGCGACCCGCAGCTGCGAGGCCCTGTGCTTCCCGACGACGCATCCCGGCTCGAGGTAGCGGCCCGGGGGGAAGGCATGAGCCTGACGGCGAGCATCGAGACTCCCGCCGGCGGCTACGTCCACCTCGTGCTGGGCGAGCCCGGCGAGCAGGCCGCGACCCTGAGCGCGGCCGTCCCGCCCGAGGCGCAGGGCGGCCGCATCGTCGCCCTCACGCTCAATCCGCCTGTGAGGGTCCAGGAGCGCGGCGGTGAAGGCAGACCGCGCGAGCTGGCGCTCGAGCTCGGCCCGCTGACCGCGCAGACCGCGGGCGGCGCGGTGGTGCTCGACCGCTACGAGGACTGGATCGGCGTCAACGGCGTGGAGCCGTCCCGCAGCCCCGACGGCCTCGTGCTCCAGGGAGTACTGAGTGAGCAGGTCGCCACCCGGTTCAGGCCCCGCCAGTCGAGCGACGAGACCCCCGTCCTGGTCGTCGCCTCGCCCGGCGTCGCTGCGGCCGCCGCCCCGGGCGGCGAGCTTGCCCTGCGCATCGCCGGCGAGCAGGTGACCGTCCAGGTCGCCGCAGTCGCCGAGCGGTTCCCCGGCACGCGCGGCGACTTCGTGGTCGCCGACCGAACGTCGCTGGGCGTGGCGCTCAACGCCACGCGCCCCGGCGTCGCCGTCCCGAACGAGGTTTGGCTCGGGGCGCCGACCGAACGAGCGCGCGAGGCGCTCGGAGTCGCGCTGGCGGAGCCGCCCTTCGACGTCCTCGCCCTCGAGTCCCGTACGGAGATCGAGCGCTCGCTGCGCTACGACCCACTCGCCCGCGGGACGCTGCTCACGCTCCTCGCTGCCGCGATCGTGGCGCTCGGGCTCGCGCTCGTCGGCGTGCTGCTGGGCGTCGTCTCCGACGTCCGGGACGAACGCGGCGACCTCGACGACCTCGAGGAGCAGGGCGCGCGCCCCGCCCTTCTGCGCCGGGTCGTACGGCTCCGCAGCCTCGTCGTGGTCGGGGTGGGGCTGGCAGGAGGCCTTGCAACCGCCGCGCTCCTGGGCGCGCTCGTGGTCGATCTGGTCGCGGTCACTGCCGACGCGCGCGCGACCGACCTCCCCCTGCACGCGACCGTGACCTGGCCCGTCCTGGCGGTCGCCCTGGGCGGCGGCGCGCTGGCCGCCGCGGCCCTCGTCACCGCAGCGTCCCGCCGGATATGAGCGCCGCCGTCGACATCCGCGACCTTTTCCGCGTCTACGCGGCGCCGGAGGGAGGCGTCGTGGCGCTCCAGGGGCTCACGCTCGAGGTGCAGGAGGGCGAGATCTGCGTCGTCCTCGGCCCGAGCGGCTCGGGCAAGTCGACCCTCCTCCGCATGCTCGCCGCGCTCGACCAGCCGACGGCGGGAAGCATCCGCGTGCACGGCCGGGACCTGGCGAGGCTCGGGCGACGCGGCCGCGCCAGCTACCGCGCCGAGCTGCTCGGGTATGCGGACCAGCACTACTGGCGCGCGCTGGCGGCCGAGCTCGAGATCCGCGAGCTCGTCACGATCCAGCTCGGGCTCGCGGGCGCGACCGCGCGCGACCGCCACAGGCGCGCGGACGAGCTCCTGGAGCGGGTCGCGCTGCTCGACCGCCGCCACGCACACCCGCGCGAGCTCTCGGGCGGCGAGCAGCAGCGGGTCGCCGTCTGCGCCGCGCTCGCCCACAAGCCCCGGCTCTTCCTCGCGGACGAGCCGACGGGCGAGCTGGACGCGGCGAGCGCCCGGCTCGTCTACGAGGCGATCGCCGAGCTCGCCGGCGACGGGGGAACGACGACCGTGCTGGTGAGCCACGATCCCGAGTCGGCCGCCATTGCCGACCGGATCGTGCGCGTGCGCGACGGGCGCGTGAGCGAGGAGGCGGCGCTCGCCGACGGTCGCGACGAGGCGATCGTCGTCGGCCGCGGCGGCTGGCTCCGGCTCTCGGAGGAGCTGCTGCGGCGCACGGGTATCCGCTCGCACGCGACCGCGCGGCTTCACGAGGATGGAATCGTCCTCGAAGCCGTTGCGGGCGACGGGGAGGTGTCCGTGGCCCGGGAGGAGCCGGCGCTGCGGCGGCCGGCCGGCAAGGGCGAGATCGTCGCCGAGGCGCGCAGCCTCTCGCGCACGTACGGCGAGGGAGCCGCGGCAGCCTCTGCGCTCCTGGAGCTCGACGCTGCGTTCGTGGGCGGGCGCCTGACCGCCGTCACCGGCCCCTCCGGCTCGGGCAAGACGACGCTCCTGCGACTTCTAGCGGGAACCGACGTCCCCACGACGGGTGCCGTCCACGTGCTCGGCGAGACGCTGTCGGCCCTCGACCGTGACGGGCGCGCCCGCTTCCGCGCCGAGCGCATCGCCCTGGTGAGCCAGGAGACCGGCCTCGTGCCGTTCCTGACGGCCGCGGAGAACGTCGAGCTCGGGCTCGCCCTGCGTCGCATCGAGGCGGACGAAGCCCGCGCCCGGGCAGCCGAGGCGCTCGCGGCAGTCGGGCTCGCAGCCGAGGCTTCACGCCGCGTCGAAGACCTGTCCAGCGGCCAGCGCGAACGGGTCGCCGTCGCCCGAGCGGTCGCGGCCCGGCCGAGCCTCCTCCTCGCCGACGAGCCCACGGCCCGCCTCGACCAGGCGAACGCGCTGTCAGTGGCCCGGCTCCTCCTCGACCTCGCACGGGACACCGGCGCGGCTGTCGTCTGCGGAACGCACGACCCGCTCCTGATCGAGCACGCCGACGAGAGGCTCGACCTCGGCGCACGGCGCCGCTCGGCCTCCAGGGCCTCGTCGAGCGCTTAGTTAGGCCTCGGCGACGAGCTTGGTCTCGACCGCGAGGAGCGTGCGTGCGCCTCCGGCGGCCTTCGCGCGATAGGCGGCCAGATCGGCCGCGCGGAAGACGTCCTCTGCGGAGGACTGGGCGGGCGTGACGCGCGCGATGCCGCCCGAGAAGCTGTACTGGCCGCGCCCGATCTCCGCAAGCATCTCCTGAGCCCGCTCGGCGACACCGACCGCGTCCTCGGCGCTGGAGCCGGGGAGGACGATGGCGAACTCGTCGCCGCCGATCCGGCACGCAACGTCGGTCGAACGGATCGTCGCCCGCAGGGCGTCGGAGAGCGTCCGGAGGGCGTTGTCGCCCGCGACGTGGCCGCTGATGTCGTTGATGCGCTTGAGCCCGTCGAGGTCTACGACGAGGAGCGTCAGGTCCTCCTTGTTGCGCAGGCAGCGCGCCACGGCGGCCTCGAACTGCTCCTCGAAGAGCCGGCGGTTGTAGAGCCCGGTGAGCTTGTCGCGCGCGGCCGTCTCCTGGAGCTCGGCGAAGAGCACCGCATTGCGGACGGCGATGGCGACGATGTCGCAGAGCGCCCGGCAGAACTCGACATCGTCGTCGTCCCAGACCCGGTCGTTGACGTCGACGATCTCCATCAGGCCGATCGTCTCCCCGCGCGCGACGAGCGGCAGCATGAGGAGGGACTTCTGGCCCTGGTGCTCGAGCAGCGCGCGCTCGGCAGGATCGTCGGCCGGGTTCGAGACGCGGATCTGCACGACCTGCTGGGTGTCGAGGACGTGCCGCGTGGCCGGATAGTCCCTGAGGTGGTAGACCTGCCCGCCCGTCGTCGTGATCTCATCGACCCCGTGGCGGTACTCGACGAGCATGACGAGGGCGCCCTTCACGGCGTCGTAGTGCGAGAGCTCGGCCGCCGTCGCGCCCGTCAGCTCAGCCGCCCCGGTCGCAAACTCGCGCAGGACGTCGCGGAGCTCGAGGCTCGACGACATGCTCCTGGACAGGTCCAGGAGCGCCTGAAGGCGGGTGGCTTGGGCCATCGGCTAGAAGATCGGCCGCGGCGAGCCCGCCCTTGAGACCGACTGCGCCTAGCCGTGCAGGCGCTCGTCCGGCTTCAGGACGAGGTTCAGGATCAGGTTGACGATCGAGACGATCACGGCCGCGCCGAGCGTCGCCCAGAAGCTCCCTGTCTCGAAGCTGGGGACGATCCAGTCGGTCAGGTAGAGCATGAGCGTGTTGATCAGGATCAGGGCGAGCCCGAGCGTCAGGACCACGGCCGGAAGCGCGAGCAGGATGACCAGCGGGCGAACGAACACGTTCACGATCGTGAACACCAGCGCCGCGAGCAAAAGCACCCAGAAGTCGTCGCCGTAGTCGGCGGACGAGATGATCCACGTGGCCACGAAGAGCGCGACGACGTTCGAGAGCCAGGCGAAGATCAGCCTCGGGAGCATGGCGCGAATCGTGTCAGATCCGGCGGGGGCGCCGTCGCACGATCGGCCTTGTCCCCCGGCCATGGCGAGTGTCATGATCCACGTGGAGGACAGGGCATGGGGCCCTCGCACCGGCTGCTGGCGGCGGCCGCACTCGCGGCAGGGCTTGCCGCGGCCGGGATCGCGGCGGCGTCGAACGTCGCATACACGAGCCTCGGCCCGTCCACCTCGCACGTGTGGGTCATGGAGGGCGACGGCTCCGGCAAGGACCGGCTCACGACGGGATCGGTGAACGACTTCGGCCCGGTCATCTCGCCGAGCGGCGCCCGGCTCGTCTTCGTTCGCCGGCGCACCGGCCGGCATGACGACCTCTGGCGCCTCGACGTCGACGGCACGACCCTCCGGCGGCTCACGAGCACCGACGCCGCCGAGGGGCATCCCGCCTGGGCGCCGGACGGGGAGCTGATCGCGTTCGAGTTCCAGGTCCCAGGGCGCCGGTTCGAGCTCGCCGTCGTGGAGCCAGACGGCACGGGCAGGCGCCGGCTCACGAACAACACGATCGACGACGTCGACCCCACGTGGTCCGCCGACTCGAACCGCATCGCCTTCACGCGATACGTGACGCGGACGAACGCCGAGATCTACACGATCGCGGCCGCGGGCGGGAGCCTCCGGCGGCTGACCGACCACCGCGCGGCCGACCACAGCCCGGACTTCTCCTCGACCGGCTGGATCGCCTGGGTTCGCTCGCACGCAAGCGGCAGCCAGATCCGGCTCGTGCGGGCGGACGGGAGCGGCAGGCGGCTGCTGTTCTCCACCCCCAGGGCGGTCACCGCGCCCACGTGGTCGCCCAACGGCGCGCGCCTGGCGTTCGAGCTCTGGGACGGCGAGGACACCGAGCTCTACGTGATCGGGTTCGACGGCACCGGCGTGCGCCGGCTGACGAACAACGACGTCGGCGACTTCGGGCCGGTCTGGGGGCCCGGGAGCGGGCGGATCGCCTTCACGCGCTTCACGACCACGAGCAACGACGTCTGGTCGATGGCGCCCAACGGGCTGGACAAGCGACGGCTGACGACGGCGACCACCCACGACGCCGTCGCAGACTGGGGGGCCGATCCGTGACACTGGTCGCGTGGCCACCTTCGTCCTGATCCACGGCGGCGGGGGCAGCGGCTGGGACTGGCACCTCGTCGAGCCGGAGTTGCGCGAGCGCGGTCACGAGGTGATCGCGCCCGACCTCCCGAGCGAGGACGAGAGCGCGGGCCTGTGGGAGAACGCTGACGCTGTCGTCGAGGCACTGGGCGACCGGCGCGACCTCGTCGTCGTAGGTCACTCGCTGGGCGGCTTCACGGCGCCGCTGGTCTGCGCCAGAGTGCCCGCCGAGCTGCTCGTCCTCCTCGCGCCCATGATCCCGGCGCCGGGGGAGACCGGGATCGAGTGGTGGAAGAACACCGGCTACGAGGACAGCGGCGAGGAGGACGTCTTCTTCCACGACGTCTCGCCCGAGCTGGAGGCGGAGGCGAAGCGCCACGAGCGCGGCCAGTCGGAGCGGTCGATGGTGGAGCCGTGGCCGCTCGAAGCCTGGCCGGACGTACCGACCCGCGTCCTCCTCTGCCGCGGCGACCGCATGTTCCCGGCGGACTTCCAGCGCCGAGTCGCGCGCGAGCGCCTCGGCATCGACCCGGACGAGATGGACGGCGGTCACTACGTCTCCATCAGCCGCCCGAGGGAGCTGGCGGAGCGCCTGGTGGCCTACCGGGCTGAGCTCTAGGAGAAGGCCGCGAAAGCCCCGTAGAATTCGGTGGACATGACCGCCGAGGAGGACATAGCCAACGTCGCGAGCCAGCTGGCCTCGCTCACCCACACCGTGGAGGAAATGGCGGGCGAGCTCAGAGAAGTTCGCGAGCGCGCCGAAAGCGACCGCGAGCGAACGGACACCCAGCAGGAGCGCATAGACCTCGCGGCGCGCGAGCTAGCCGATGTCAGCGAGCGTCTGCAAGCGGCGGCAAACGCGCTCCGAGAGTCGATCTAGCAACCTACGTCGGGTAGCGCCGCCGGCTCTGAAGTAGGGCGTGGTTGAGCATCGTTTCGTCGTCGTCCTCGTGCGCGACCACTACGACCTTGTTCCAGACGCCTCGATAGATGATCCGCTCGCTGTACATCTGGGTCCGGAAGCCCTCCCGGTAGACGGCGGGAAGGGCATCGCCGGCGCCGTACATGCGCCGCCCCCCGTCGCTCCCACGAACGACTGCGACGAGCTCGTGCGTCTCCTCGTAGTCATCGGTTGCAACGAACTCGGCCAGCGGCTGCTGTGGGGATCCGCTGCTCAGGAAGGCGACGACGTACTTCCGGTCGCGTCCCCACTTGTTCTTGCGAATCGTCTCGCCAAGTCCGATGTGGACGGCGCCCTCGGAACGCGTCGTGCCCATGAACACTCGGTAGCGGGCGTAGCGATCGCGCTCTTCCGGCCACTGATACGACTCGCCCTCCCGCTCCCGCACGAGCCGCCAACCTTCTGCGAGGTCCGCCCCCTGCCCACGCGCGGGAACGGCCCCGTCGCCGGGTGCTCGGTCGGCATCGACGGGCTTGATGATCGGATTGCGGAACCCCGCATGCGCAAGCTGGGTCAGAAGTGGGCCGAGCTCCCGATCAGGAACACGTTGCAGGGTGACCGAGAATGGACTCACCTTCACTCCTATCAGATGGCTTACGTAGAATAACGTAGTGCTGTAAATTCACGTTGTCAAGAAGTATGCTACAGTAGCCGGCACGTAAGGTCCCCACATAGAAGCCGTCGAGGCTCCGACTCTCTTCCTCTTCGCCTGTCACATGGGCCTGAATGCAGTCCAAGGACAGCTCGCACACGAGCTCTCCCCTCAGTACGAGAGTTAGGAGCATCGAATGCATGTCACCATGAGGCGCTACGAAGGTGTCGACCAGAATCGCACCGACGAGCTCACCAAGAAGGTCGGCGAGACCCTCCTTCCCCGCCTGAGCAACCTGCCCGGGTTCAACAGCTACTACCTCATCGAGGCCGGCAACGGCGTCGTGAGTTCCATCGGCTTCTTCGAGACTTCGGCCCAGGCCGACGAGTCGACTCGTGTCGCAGCCACCTGGGTGCGCGACGAGAAGCTCGACGAGATCCTCAAGAATGCCCCGAAGGTGACGGACGGCGAGGTCATCGCCCACAAGTCGAACGGAGCCGTCAAGGCGTAACTGCCCCGGCTCGATGCAGGGAAGGCCCGCGTCTTGCGGGCCTTCCTTTTGCACGAGAGGCACCTATGAAGACGATCACGACGACCGCACCTTTTCGGAAAGCGGACCCAGCTCTTGACGCAGCGCTCAATCCGGTCGCGCTCGCGTCCGGGGAGATCGTCTCTTGGGCCGTCGCGTTCCCGAGGCTCGGATCAACGACGAGCCGGGTCCTCGCCAGGCCCTCGTAGGGACGCTTTCACGACCGTTCCGTGGCGGCCCCTGGACCGCGCTAGATTGGTTCTTGCGATATGGCTGGCGACGAGATCCGGCACCTGCGCGTTCTGATTGCGAACGAGAGGCGCGAGCGGCTCGAGCTGCTCGCCCAGGTCGTGGCCGGGCTCGGGCATGAGGTGATCGCGAGAGAGATCGACGTCAAAGAGGTCGGCGCGGTCACCGCGCGGGAGCGGCCCGACGTCGCTCTCGTGGGTCTCGGCCTGCACTCGGAGCACGCGCTCGAGCTGATCTCCGAGATCGTCCGCGAGGCTTCCTGCCCCGTGATCGCGCTGCTCTCGGCCAAGGACCCCTCCTACGTGCACGAGGCCGCCAAGCGCGGCGTCTTCGCGTACATCGTGGACAGTGAGCCCGACGAGCTGCAGAGCGCGATCGACATTACGCTGCAGCGCTTCGGCGAGTACCACACTCTCCAGGGTGCGTTCGGGCGCCGGGCCACGATCGAGCAGGCGAAGGGGATCCTGATGGAGCGGCACGCAATCGATGCGGGCCGAGCATTCGAGATGCTGCGCGACCACTCTCAACACAACGGCCACAAACTGGTCGACGTCGCCCAGGCCGTCGTCGACAGCCATCTCCTGTTGCAGCCGTCCCTCAGGCAGCCAGAAGCGCGGTCCGAGCCGCCGGCCTAGCTCGACAGCGTGGGCCGCTCGAGTGCGGTACGCTTGCTTCAACGCGCCTCAATCAGCGGCGCGGCGATTCACCCCGCGGGCCATAGCAATCGGCGCCGCAAGACGTCCGCCCTCAGCACAGCGGGTTGGAGCAGTACCTGGCCGACCAAGACGTCTCGGTCGGCGTCAAAGCTTCGAGCCGCGAGGGCCTGCTGGTGGAGATTCGCGTTGGAGTTGCAGACATCACGGGCGCGCGCGGGCTGCTGCATCGCCTCATGCATCGCTGGAGGTTTCTCGGTGGGCTTGCGTTCTCTCTTTTCTCGCTGGGCGCATGCTTCCTCGTCGCTCGACACCTGAGCGACGCGAGCTGGCCCTTGCAGGGCGGACACGTTCCCCTGATCTTCCTCGCGGGAGGCTTGTACCTCGCCAGCTTCGGGTTCCGCGCCTTCGGATGGCACGAGCTCTTCCCCAGCCACGAGCGCCCCGACCGCGCACGGTGTCTTGCAGCCTGCGGGGCGGCGGCCGCAAGCGGAGTGGTCCTGCCCTTCCGGCTGGACTACGTCGTGAAGATCTCGACGCTGCGCCGGCTCGGTGGGGTGACGCTTGGGCTCGAGACGATCGCTGTGTCGATCGTCACCCTCGGCATGATCGACGCGGTGGCGATGCTGCCGCTGGCCATCTCCGCCCTCGCGACTTCGGGCCCGTTGCTCCGCGCACCGCTCATAGTCGTCGTCCTGTTCTGCGTCGGCTGCCTCGGGATCATCGTGCTCGGACAGCGGGTGGCACGGCTCCCGCTCGTCGGACGCTGGGACCGTCTCCACAACGTCTACCGGCGGGTCGCGGACAGCACGCGGCTCTCGCGGCCGACGCTCATCGCGGGCGTGCTGCTCCTGGGTTGCTGGACGTCGCGGGCCCTGGGCAGCACCTTCCTGCTCAGCGCCCTCGGCGTCCCGTTCTCGCCGACGCTCGCGCTGGCCGTCATGTGTCTGAGTGCTGCAACGGCGATCTTGCCCATCACAGCCGGTGGAGCGGTCGCGGGCATGGGGACCACGGCCGGCGTGTTGTACGCGCTCGGCGTCTCGAAGGGCGTGGCGGTCAACTTCGCCCTTGCGTCCGGCCTCCTGCTGACCGGCGCGGCGCTCGTCGCGGCTGCGTTCGGACTGGCGGGATCGCTTCTCCTCACGTTCCGCGCGCGCCGTGAGTCTGGAACACCAGTGCTCCCTCACGCACTGCTCGAGACGACTCGCACAGGGGAGGTCTCCGTGCCTAGGTCGACTGCCTGATCCGTCGGCCCTGGCGGAGGGCCCAAGCCCGGTTCAGGCGACCCGCTCTAGAGTTGCCGCAATACGAACAGGAGACGCCAATGGCACTAGGGGACGAGATCGACAAGGTCTTCCGGCGCGAGGTGAAGTCCCTGCCCGCCTACGAGAAGGCGCAGGCTGCGAGCGGTTCTGGAATCGCACCGCCGGTAGACGAGATGAACCAGTTGCTCATGGGCCTGGTCGTCGCGACGCAGCGTTCGTTTCATCTGCTCGCCGACCGCATCGAGGACAGGGAGAACGCGTAGCGAGCGTTCGCCGCAGGCGGGCTTCCTAAGTCGCCCGTGCGTGGCTGTTTGGTCGACGCCCCAGCGTGGAATCTAGGTTCGTGGGGAGACGCGGGTTGGCGGTCCGGTCGGCGCCTCCCCATTCTTGGGAGGCTCGCGTTCTGGCCGCAGGACGCTGGGCCTCCCCTCTTCCAGGGACTGAAACGGGAACGCCCGACATGTGCGCGCCGTCGGTCTCGAGCTCCCGGCGCCGAGTTCCAGCGCCGGGTCGCCCGCGAACGCCTGGGGCGTCGAACCGGACGAGCTGGACGGCGGCCACTATGCCGCCCGGTGGAGTTAGCGGAGCCGCTCGACGCCTATTGGGTCGAGCGGCAGGGCAAAGAGGCGCCCGCTGGGCCGTGAAGGAACCGAACCCGTGCAAATCGGCCTGCTAGGCGGTCAAGTGGCTCTTCACCGACTGGCGCTAGTCGGCTCGTCGCGGCAGGAACGAGAGGTCGACCAAGTAGCGCTCAGGCCGCTTCGGATCGAGGTAGACATCCAGGGTATCGCGGCCCACCAGGTAGGGAGCGGGGTCGAACCAGACGTATTCGGAATGCAGCACTCGCACCTCGTTGCGCGCGGGATCCAAGACGTCCACCTCTGCGCGGAAGGGCGAGCTTCCCTGAACATCGATGTCGTCGCAGTAGACGACGCGCGGTGAGTCGCCCTGCACCCGGAGTCCGTGCGCACGTAGCCAGTCGGCGTCGGCCTTGCTCGGTCCACGCGTGCGCCAGAGGATGACCAGGGACACCGAGGTCGCCACGGCTCCTATGAAACCGAAGACGATGGGGGCCAGCCAGAGGTGGAAGAAGCCGGATAGCCGCGCGTCCTGCGGATCATCGGGATCGTAGAGGACGTCGATCCGATCTCCGAGCCGCGGTGGGCTCCCCGAGCCGCTCGAGGACCGGAAGACGATCGTCCGTTCGTCCGACGTTGTGAAGCGCACGGTCGGAAAGAAGAAGACGTCCCCCTCGGAGTCAGTCTCGCGAGACAGGCCGACTACCGTCCCGGTGGTGCGCTCGGCTCCCACCACGAATCGGAGCGTGAGCACGAGTGTGACCGCGGCGACCAAAAGGAACACAACGCCGAGGACGAGAAAGAAGCGTGGAATCCAGCGGAGGAGAGTTGCGCGCCCCACGCGGAGGCTTCTCACGCGGGGGTCCTTGCCCTCTGCCGTCGACCGAGATGGTTCGGTCGGTTAGTCCCGACCGCTCCGCGACCACGACAGTAGCCCGCGCTCATGGGCCTCTCCATACATCCCTCTGACTCGCCACGCCCGGATCGACGTGGTTAGACGCTGAGTCTATGTTCTTCCGCACGGGACGTCCCGCACCGCGCAAGTCAGCGTGCCAAGGTGCGCGGCCCGTCTGAATCGTCGATGGTCGTCGCCAGCAAGGGACGAGCTCGAGTGCGTCCGGAAGGCTGACGAAGTCGAGCTCCAGCGCGCTCGCGGCTATCCAGACTGGGAGGACTAGCCCCGGCCCGCCCCTGAGCGCGGCGGTCGGTTTCCCCGAGGTACGCACCGGGGCGGTTTTGGCTCATCCACGCGGCTAAGAATGGGCCGTGAAGGATTCGAACCTTCGACCTTGGGATTAAGAGTCCCCTGCTCTACCAGCTGAGCTAACGGCCCGCGGCGGCTCAGTGTAGCGCCGTCGCCGAGCCCGTCGCCCCCGGCCATGCCCCGGTGCCAGACACTTGTCCGTGTCCTCAACGGCCACGCCCGGGGTCAGACCCCCGGACCTGTTCTGAGAAGCCACCGTGGCCGTGGAGCCGTGCGGGCTCGAGGGCAAACGGGCGCCCGAAAACGGCGAACCCAAGGGGTCCGCGACAGACGTGTCCGGAGTCAGACCCCGGACATGGCCCGGTGCCTGGCACCGGGGCGTGGCCCGAAAGGGCTATGCGCGCCCGAGGCGGCGCTGCGCGTACCAGGCCAGCGTGCGGCTGCTGCCGAGGGGGCGGACGATGAGGGTCAGGCTACCGAGGAGGATCTTCGAGGTCATGGCGTTCGGCTAGATTCGCCGGCGTCGTGCGAATCCTTTCCGTTGTCGGCAACCGGCCGCAGTTCGTGAAGTCAGCACCGCTCTCACTTGCCCTGCGCGAGCGCGGGGTAAACGAGATCGTCCTGCACACGGGGCAGCACTACGATCCCGAGCTCTCGGCGGTCTTCTTCGACGAGCTCGATCTCCCGCCGCCGGCCTACCGGCTCGAGACTGGCTCGGGAACGCATGGCGAGCAGACGGGCAAGATGCTCCCGGGAATCGAGGCGGCGGTCGTCGAGGAGCAGCCCGACGCGGTCCTGGTCTACGGGGACACGAACTCGACGCTCGCGGGCGCTCTGGCAGCGGGGAAGCTGCTCGTCCCCGTCGCCCACGTCGAGGCGGGCCTGCGCTCCTTCGACCGCTCCATGCCGGAGGAGCTGAACCGCATGCTCGTCGACCGTCTCTCCAGCCTGCTCTTCTGCCCGACCGATGTGGCCGTGGTCAACCTGGCGGCCGAGGGGATCACGGACGGGATCCACCAGGTAGGGGACGTCATGTACGACGCCAACCTCCGCCTGGCGCCCCTCGCGCGCGAACGCTCGAAATCACTCGAAAGAGCGGGTGTGGAGCCGGGCGGCTACCTCGTCCTCACGCTCCATCGCGAGGCGAACGTCCAGGCCGAGCCGCTCCAGCGCATCGCTTCCGCGCTCGCGGAGCTCGGCGAGCCGGTCGTCTTCCCGGCGCACCCGCGCACGACCGCCGCGCTCGAAGCGGCAGGCATCTCCCTTCCGGAGAGCGTGCGCATCCTCCCAGCCCTCGGCTACCTCGACTTCGCGGCACTTGCGTCCCAGGCCCGGGTGGTACTCACGGATTCCGGAGGCGTCCAGAAGGAGGCGTACTGGTACGGCGTGCCATGCGTGACGCTCAGGACGACGACCGAGTGGGTCGAGACGCTCGAGACCGGCTGGAACCGCCTGGTGGGCAGCGACCCGACCGCAATCGTCACCGCGACGCGCAATGCGGCGCCCCGGCCCGACCACCCGCCGCTCTACGGAGACGGACGGGCCTCGGAGAGAATCGCTGACCTGCTTTGTACGATGAGTCGCGATGAGCGCTGAGGTCGCCATCGTCGGCGCCGGCTACGTCGGCGTTCCGCTCGCGCAGGTCTTTGCGGAGGCCGGCATCGCCGTGGTCCTCGTGGACGTCGACGCCGACCGCATTGCCACGCTCCAGCGCGGCGAGAGCTACATCGAGGACGTCCCGTCCGAGGAGCTGGCGCCCCTGATCGAAGCAGGCACGATCGCCGCCACGACCGACTATGACGCCCTGCGCGAGGCGGACGCGATCCTCGTGGCGCTCCCGACGCCGCTCTCCGCCAACCGCGAGCCCGACCTCTCCATCGTCCTGAGCGCCACCGGGATGATCGCCGAGCGCCTGCGGAAGGGGCATCTCGTCGTCCTCGAGTCGACGTCGTACCCGGGCACGACCCGCGAGGACGTGCTCCCGCTGCTCGCGGCGCCGGGCCTGGAGGTCGGGAAGGACTTCCATCTGGCGTTCTCGCCCGAGCGCGTCGATCCCGGGCGCACCGACTGGACGACAAAGACGACGCCGAAGCTCGTCGGGGGCATCACGCAAGGGTGCACCGACCGCGCCGTCGCCCTCTACGAGCGCGCCCTCGACACGGTGCTCCCGGTCTCGTCCCCCGAGACCGCGGAGCTCACGAAGCTGCTGGAGAACATCTTCCGCTCGGTCAACATCGCGCTCGTGAACGAGCTGGCGCAGCTCTGCGACCGGATGCGCGTGGACGTCTGGGAGGTCGTCGAGGCCGCCGCCACGAAGCCGTTCGGATTCATGAGCTTCAAGCCGGGCCCCGGCCTGGGCGGCCACTGCCTCCCGGTCGACCCGTTCTACCTCTCCTGGAAGGCGCGCGAGTTCGACTTCTACACCGAGTTCATCGAGCTGGCCGGGAAGGTCAACGAGAACATGCCGTACTTCTGCCTGGAGAAGGTCACGCGGGCGCTCAACTCCCAGGAGCGCTCCGTGAAGGGCAGCACGGTGCACGTGATCGGCGTCGCCTACAAGGCGGACGTGGGCGACCTGCGCGAGTCGCCGGCACTCAAGCTGATCGAGCTCCTGCGCGACGAGGGGGCGATCGTCTCCTACCACGACCCGCACGTGCCCGAGCTTCCCGAGCACGGGCTGGTCTCACAGTCGCTCGACGGGGCTGTCGACACGGCCGACTGCGTCGCCATCGTGACCGCTCACACGGGGATCGACTACGACGCGCTGGCCGACCGCGCGCCGCTGGTCGTCGACTTCCGCAACGCCACCGGCGCGAACGGCACGCAGAACGGACGCGTGTGGAAGCTCTAGCGCCGCCGACCGTCGGAATCGCAGGGCTCGGCCCCTGGGGCTCGAACCTCGCCCGCAACTTCAACGAGCTGGCGCGGCTCGCCTGGGCCTGCGACGCAGACGAGACGAAGCTCGCCGGCGCCGCAGCCCGCTATCCCACCGCCAGGCCGACGACCCGATTCGAGGACCTCCTCGAGGACGAGAGCGTGGACGCGGTCGTCGTTGCCACGCCGGTGCCGACGCACGCCGAGCTGGCGCGCAAGGCCCTCGCCGCGGGCAAGCACGTCTTCGTCGAGAAGCCGATGGCCCTCGGCGCGGACGACGCCGAGGAGCTCGTCGCGCTCGCCGAGGAGCGCGAGCTCGTGCTCATGCCGGGACACCTCCTTCTCTATCACCCCGGCGTGGCGAAGCTGAAGGAGCTCGTCGACTCGGGCGAGCTCGGCGAGATCCTCTACGTCTACGGCAACCGCGTGAACCTCGGCACGATCCGCCGCGACGAGAACGCGCTCTGGAGCCTCGGCGTCCATGACCTGTCGGTCATCCTTCACCTGCTGGACGAGGAGCCGACCGAGCTCTCGGCGCACGGCGAGTCGTTCCTCAAGCCCGAGGTGGAGGACGTGGTCTTCTGTTACCTCCGCTTCCCGTCCGGGAAGACGGCGCACATGCACCTCTCCTGGCTCGACCCGCACAAGATGCGCCGGATGACCGTGGTGGGCAAGGACAAGATGGCCGTCTTCGACGATATGGAGCTCGACCGCAAGGTGACCGTGTACGACAGCGCCGCCGAGCCGTCGCTCCGCACCTTCGGCGAGTGGAGCACGAGGATCGGCGACGTCTACAGCCCGCGCGTCCCGAACGCCGAGCCGCTGCGCCTCGAGTGCGAGCACTTCCTCTCCCTCCTGCGCGGCGAGGGAGACCCGGCCGCCGCTGCCCGCGCCGGCGTGGCCGTCGTGCGCACCCTGGAGCAGCTCCAGGCCTCGCTCGAGCACGAGCGCGTATGAAGGCGCGAGTCGCCGAGAGCGCCGTCGTCTATCCGGGGACCGTGCTGGGCGAGGACGTGGTCATCGGCGACAACGCCGTGGTCGGGAAGCACCCGTCGCTGGGCGCCCGCTCGACGGCGAAGGTCGAGGAGCTACCGCCGCTCGTCGTCGGTGACGGCGCGCGCATCCTGGCGTGCGCGGTCGTCTTCGCCGGCAGCCGCCTGGGAAGCGGCGTCATCGTCGGCGACCAGGCCTGCGTGCGCGAGCGCTGCGAGCTCGGCGACGGGGTCGTCGTCGGGCGCGGGTCGCTGGTCGAGAACGACACGACGGTCGGCGCGCGCACGCGTATCCAGGCGAACGCCTACGTCACCGCCTACACGACGCTCGAGGAGGACGTCTTCATCGCCCCCGGCGTCGTCACGACGAACGACAACTTCATGGGACGCACCGAGGAACGCCTGGCGAGCATGAAGGGCCCCACCGTGCGCCGCGGCGCGCGGGTCGGCGGCGGCGCCGTGCTCCTGCCGGGGATCGAGATCGGCGAGGAGGCCTTCGTAGGCGCCGGCGCGGTCGTCCTCGAGGACGTGCCTGCGCGCACGGTGGTCGTCGGCAACCCCGCCCGGCAGATCCGCGAGGTCCCGCCGGGCGAGCTTCTCTCCGCGGGCTAGCCGGAAACGATGCTGAGCGTCGAGCTCATCCCAGCGGTGCCGCCGCCGGGAGCGGCGTAGGCGCGATAGACGCCCGGCACGAGGGCCACATCGGCGGTCCACGTCCCGTCCTCGCGAACGATCGCGGTCGCGACGGTCTGCCAAGCCCCACCGGGCGTCTGGCGCTGAACCTGGACGACCTCGCCGGCCAGCTCGGCGCCGGCAGAGCCGCTCAGCGACCGGCTCGTGTACTCGGCGGAGAACTGCACGGTCGGGCGGACGTTGACCCGCACCGCCGCGGTCGAGCCCGACGCGGAGGTCAGGCGGTAGAGCGTGGTGACGGTGGGATGTGCCCTGATGTTCACGTTCCCGGAGATTGCGCGCAGGTCGGTCCACGTGCTCTCGTTCAGCCTCCGGCGCTGGAGAATCACGCCGGAGAGGTTGCGCGCGAGCGCGGGGAGCACCTTCGTCTGGCCCCTGTTGATCGTCCCGCCACCGGTGATGCGCATGACGCCGATCGTGAACCACGTCGAGCGCAGCCCCAGCTCCGAGCGCATCGTCGCGCCCGAGATCGAGCTCGAGCCCGACGCCCCGGTCGCGGTCACGTTCGCCACGCGCATGGAGGCGTTGCGGGTCACCGTCATGTCGGTGAGCCCGTTGGGCGCGTTCGAGCCCAGAATCGACTTCATGTGCGAGCCCGTCCAGACACAGTCGCGCCCCGGGCTCGGCGAGCAGTCGACCTCGGAGTCCATCGGCCCCCACGTGTGGTGGGGCGAGATGTTGTCGAACGGGTCGTTGACGCTCGTGAGGTACGAGATCGGGGCACCGCCCCACTCGTGGTGCTTCGCGGCCGTCCGGCCGCCCGAGGTGGAGAAGAAGAACGTCGTCGCGACCGCGCCTCCCGAGGCGAGCACCTTCCCGGAGGTCGCGTCGACCGCGGCGTTGGAAGAAGCAGCCTCGCCGCTCTGGCCGCCGTAGACCTGGTCACGTGTGTCGCGGCACATGACGCTCGTCGAGAACCACGAGCAGTGCCCGCCGGCCGCCAGCGCGTACGAGCGCGCTGCGACGGACTGGGCCTTCAGCGCCTCGGCGTGCCAGGAGCTCGGCATCTCGCGCGGGACGACGCCCTTCACGTAGTCGTTGAGCCCGAGCGTGTTCAGCGCCCAGACGGTCGAGCCGGAGCGCCGGATCGTGATCGACCCGCGGTACTTGGACCCGCCGATCTCGAGCGAGGCGGTCCCGCGTGTGAAGGTCGTGTTGTCGGCAACCGTGCGCGTCGTCGGGCCCTTGACGAGCTTGATCCTTCCGGCCGCACCGGCGCTGACGACCCACGTTCCGGCCGAGAACGCGCCGCCGCCCCCGTTGAAGTTCGCGTCCGAGCCGAGCTGGAGCGAGCCGTTGCCCGCGATGAGCAGGACCCTGATCGTGGCCGAGCGGTTCACCTGAGCCGTGCCCTGGTAGTAGTGGGCAAGGATCTGGGAATAGGTACGCCCGTTCTGCGCGAGCCCGTGCGCGCCGTACTGGGAGAGCCCGATCCCGTGGCCCCACCCGCGGCCCTTGATCACGAACGTGACAGCAGGCTGCGCCGTGGCCGCGAGCACGAGCGCGACGAGAACGGCGATGCCGGAGACGGTGAAGCGAGAAACGAGCCGCATAAGACCCCTATCGACAGTCAGACTACGGTTGAGCAGTAAGGATTCCTTGAAGGGTGCCACGTTTGAGCGCCCCGTGGTTCCGGTAACAGCCTAAGGCGGTGGCGGCCACCACCGGCATTCTCCCGGATCGCTATGACGCTCCACGCCTCGTGGGCAGCGGCGGCATGGGCGAGATCTACGTCGCCCACGACCGCAAGCTCGACCGCATCGTGGCCGTCAAGCTGCTTGCGGAGCGATTGTCGGAGGACCCAGATCTCCGTGTTCGCTTCCGCCGAGAGGCACTGACCGCGGCCCGGCTCTCGGGCGAGCCACACGTGGTCACGATCTTCGACGTCGGCGAGCACGAGGGCCGGCCGTTCACTGTCATGGAGCATCTCCCGGGCGGGACGCTGGCCGAACGCGCCGGGAGCGGTCCCGTCGACCCCGAGCAGGCGCTCGCCTGGCTTGCGCAGGCGGCCGAAGCCCTCGACGCCGCGCACTGCCACGGCATCGTCCACCGAGACGTCAAGCCGGCGAACCTCCTCTTCGACAGCTCCGACAGGCTTCAGGTCGTCGACTTCGGGATCGCACGCGTCGTCGACGAGACGGCCGGCATGACTGCGCCGGGGACAGTGCTCGGAACGGCCGGCTACCTCGCACCCGAGCAGGCGCAGGGCCACGAGACGACGGCAGCAAGTGACCGCTACGCGCTGGCCGTCGTCGCCTACGAGCTCCTCACCGGCAGGCGCCCCTTCGAGCGCGAGTCGCCGACCGCCGAGGCCGCCGCCCACATTCACGAGATCGTCCCACCCGCCTCGGAGCAGGCCGACCTGCCCGAGGGCGTGGACGCCGTCTTCGCCCGCGCGCTCGCCAAGAGCCCTGTGCACCGGTTCCCGACCGCGGCGGCGTTCGTCGACGCGCTCGCCGAGGCGCTGCGCGGCACGATTTCGCCACCCCCTGTCGCACCGCCGCCCGCGCGGCGCCCGAGCGCGGCCCCCGTGGCTGCGCTGGTCGCCGGAGCCATGCTCTTGACGGTCATCGGAATCGGCGCCGCGCTGCTCGTCTTCAGAGACGATCCGGCCCCACCCGCGGCAGCGACTGAGCGCACCGCGCCGATCCAGCCGACGACCACGGCCCCGCCACCGACGACGACCGTGGGCCCGACCACCGAGGCGGACCCCGCCAACGCCGTGAGCGTCGAGCAGGCCGTCAACCTGACAGACGAGGCCACCGCGCTCATGCAGGACGGGCGCTGGCGGGAGGCGCTGCCGCTCATGGAACGCGCCGTCCCGACGCTGCGCGGCACCTACTCGGCCGACTTCCCCTATGAGGCCTACGCCGAGTACAACCTCGGACGGACGCTCGTCGAGCTCGACCGCTGCGACGAGGCCGTGTCGCACCTCGAGCGCTCAAGGGAGCTGCAAGGGAACCACCCGGACATCAGGGACGCGCTACGCGCGTGCGGTGCCCAGGGCGGCAAGAAGGAGAAGTCGAAGGACGACGAGGGCGACTAGCCGAGGCGCTCGGCGTACTGGCGGCGGTAGTACTCGAGGTACTCGCCGGACTTGATGGGCTCCCACCAGGCGCGGTTCTCCCGGTACCACTCGACCGTCTCGGCGAGGCCGTCCTCGAAGACGCGCTCCGGCTTCCAGCCGAGCCCTTCGAGCTTGGACGAGTCGAGCGAGTAACGGCGGTCGTGGCCCGGCCGGTCCGTCACGTGGCGGACGAGCGACGGGTCGGCGCCGGTCAGCTCGACGATCCGCCGCGTGATCTCGATGTTCTCGCGCTCGTTGCCGCCGCCGACGTTGTAGACCTCGCCCGGCGCTCCCTCTCGCAAGACGAACTCGATGCCGGCGCAGTGGTCCTGGACGTGAAGCCAGTCCCGGATCTGCTTCCCGTCGCCGTAGACGGGGAGCGGCTCGCCGTCCAGCGCGTTGGTGACGAAGAGCGGCACCAGCTTCTCCGGATACTGGCTCGGGCCGTACGTGTTCGAGCCCCGCGTGATCGACGCGTTGACCTCGAAGGTGCGTACGTAGGCAGGGATGTGGAGATCGCCGGCGGCCTTGGCGACGCTGTAGGGGCTCGACGGCTCCACCGGATCGGACTCGGACGCCGAGCCGCCGTCGGCCAGGTCGCCGTAAACCTCGTCGGTCGAGACCTGGACGTAGCGCGCCCTTGTGCGACGCACCTCCTCGAGCAGCACCTGCGTCCCGAAGAACTCCGTGCGGCCGAAGTCCGTGGCGCCCAGGATCGAACGATCGACGTGCGTCTCGGCCGCGAAGTTGACGATCGCGTCGCAACCCTCCGCAGCGCGCGCGACGGCCTCGGGGTCGGCGATGTCGCCCACCTGCACGTCGCAGTCGACGCCGTCGAGGTTCTCCTTCCGACCCGAGTACGTCAGCTTGTCGAGCACGACGACCTCGTCCCCGCCGGAGACGAGCCGCCTGACGAAGTGGCTGCCGATGAACCCGCAGCCACCGGTGACGAGGACGCGCACGCCACTGATCGTAGTCGCGCCCGGGCCGAAGTCCACCTGGCCGGGGCTAGGCCGCCGCGGACAGCCAGCGGGCGCAGGCGACCATGTCCGCCTCGGCGCCGCGGTCCGAGAGGCCCCAGCCGAGAGCGTGCGCGATGCCCCAGCCACGCATCGCCTCCCGGTCGAGGTCGAGCTCGGAGGCGAGCAGGTCGAGGCGACGCCGAACGCGTCCCACCGGATCCGGGTCGTTGCGCAGCTCCCAGCGCCGGTCCCGGATGAGCGACGCCGTGTCGAACTCGCGCTCGCCGACGAGCGGCTTGGGGTCGATGGCGAGCCAGGGCTCACGGGTCGCCTGGAGGACGTTGCCGCAGTGGAAGTCCTGGTGCACGACGACGACCTCGCCCTGCGCCGGCCCGCGCTCGCGCAGGAAGGCGACCGCCTCGTCCAGAAGGAAGCCCTCGAAGGGACGCCCGGCGCGCTCCCACGTCGCCGGCAGCTCCTCCGACCAGACCGAGGCGACCTCCGCCACAAGCCGGAACGAGTGCCGCGCGGGAGGCGGGCGCCACAGCGTCCGCAACACACCGGCCGCGATCCGCATCGACTCGTCGCCGTCCCGAGTTTCGCAGAGGCGGGTGCCAGGCTCGCACCGTTCCACGACGAGGGCGCGACGGTGCGGGTCGTCCCGGAGGAGGCGCACAGCACCGATGCCGTGCCAGTGAGCGAGTGCGTCGGGCTCGCGCTCGCTCTCCCGTTCCGGGAAGTTGATCTTCAACACGCCGCGCGTCCCATCCGGGAGATCGGCGGGCGCCACCCACGACACGTGAGCGTCGTGGAAGGGATCGCCTACCCGAAGGTCCCACTGCTCCACGCACTCGGCGACGAGACCGGGCAGGCGATCGAGCCACTCGGGACCGCCCGGCTCCTCGCGCCACCATTCGAGCCCGGGAGGGACGCTCACACGCCGAGGCGGGCGAGGCACTCGCGCAGCCCCTCGCGCCAGTGCGGGAGCCGCGGCGCGCCCTCGCGCTCGCTGCGCAGGACCGAGTAGACGGGCCGAGGAGCCGGGCGTCCCAGCTCCTTCGTCGTGATCGGGACGACGCGGCAGTCGATGCGCGCCTCCTCGAAGATCGCCTCGGCGAGCTCGGCCCACGTCGCCTCGCCCTCGGCAGCGACGTGCCAGACACCTCCGGGAAGCCCAAGGAGCTCGCGGGTCGCGGCGGCCAGGTGCCCGACGAAGGTGGGGCACCCGCGCTGGTCGGCCACGACGCTCACCTCGTCGCGCTCCTCCCCGAGGCGGAGCATCGTGCGGACGAAGTTCTGGCCCGTCCAGCCGAAGAGCCAGGAGCTGCGCACGATCCAGCCGTCCCGGACCTCCCCCTCGCCGAGGAGCTTCGAGCGCCCGTAGGCGGAGCGGGGGGCGGGCTCGTCCGACTCGACGTACGGCTCAGGCTTCGAGCCGTCGAAGACGTAGTCCGAGGAGAAGTAGACCACCGGTGCGCCGAGCGCGGCGACGTGACGCGTCCCCTCGACGTTGGCGCGCAGCGCGCTTTCCTCGTCGGACTCCGCGCCGTCCACGTCCGTCCAGGCCGCAGCGTGCAGGACGAGCCCGGGCGCAGGGTCGACGTCGAGCGGCTGCGTCACGTCCAGCTCCGCGCGCGTGCGCGCGTCGGCGTCCGGAAACACCTCACGCAGCGCGGCGCCGAGCTGGCCGCCGGCGCCGGTGATCAGGACGCGCTGTCGCGCTCCGAGAGGATCGGGCTGTCCGTGCTCCACAGGTGCTTGACGCGCGGGTCGTCCCACGGGATCCCGTTCTCGTCGGGGTCGGCGGGGTCGTACTCGCGCGTGACGTGGTAGCAGAAGAGGAGATCCGTGAGGGCCTCGAAGCCGTGCGCGTGCCGGCCGGGGACGTAGACCGCCACCGGGTTGTCGTCGCCGATATCCACGGTGAAGGTCTCGTCGGTCTCGCGGTCGAGGACGACCACGCGGGCCGTTCCCGTCAGGCAGGCGAAGAGGTCGTCCTGGCCGCGCTCGTGGTAGTGGAGGCCCCTGATCACGCCCTTGCGCGAGAAGGACACGTTCGTCTGGACGGTGCGGTGGGGCAGGAGGCTCTCGCGCCGCACCTCCACGAACCAGCCGCGGTCGTCGCGGAAGTAGCGGAGCGGCAGGATCTGGATCCCGTCGATCACGCCGGCTTGTTCACGCCCGTCTCGTCGATGAGGTTGCCGATCTGCCCGAGGGCCTCGTGCGTCCCCGCGTCGTGCCACCAGCCGCTCACACGGGCGGAGCGCAGGCGGCCCTGCTCGGCGTACGAGCGGTTCACGTCCGTGATCTCCAGCTCGCCGCGCGACGAGGGCGCAAGGCCTCGGATGATCTCGAACACGTCCGGGGGGTAGCAGTAGAGCCCGACGACCGCGTCGCTCGAAGGCGGCGCGTCGTAGCGCGTGTCGACGACGCCGGCCTTCTCGACCACGTCCGTGACACCGCCGTCCTCGCCGTAGACGACCACCCCGAAGCGCTCCGGGTCGGGCACGTCCTTGACGAAGATCAGCGCGCTGTCGGGATCCGAGGCCCAGGACCCGACGGCCCCGGCCTCGGCGTGCTCGAAGATGTTGTCGCCAAGGCAGACCACGAGGCTCTCCCCGGCGGCGAAGGACTCGGCCATGCCCACGACCTGGGCGATCCCGCCTGGCTCGGTCTGCACCTTGTAGGTGAGATCGAGCTCGAAGAGGAGCCCGTCACCGTCACGCTCCCGCACGCGGCCGTCGCCGAGCAGGTCGATGAAGTCGCCCGCGTGCGCCTGCCCGGTGACGAGCAGGACGTCGCGGATCCCCAGCAGCTGCATGAGCTGGAGCGGGTAGTAGACCATCGGCCACCGCCCCACCGGGAGCAGGTGCTTGTTGGTGATGCGGGTCAACTCCTGGAGACGGGTCGCCTCCCCGCCGGCACAGATCAGACCGCGCGTCCGAATCGCTCCGCCCTCCATGCCGGCCTGATGCTACTCGGCCAGCGCGGCGCGGAACGCGTCCTCGGCCTCGTCGCCGTACACGGCGAAGACGACGCGCTCGAGTGACGACGGCTGGTGGGCGCGGGCCACGTCAACCATGATCGCCGCGCACTCCTGCAGGGGGAAGCCGCCGACGCCGGTCCCGAACGCGGGCAGCGCCAGCGAGCTGGCGCCGACCTCCTCGGCGACCTCGAGCGTCCGCCGGGTCGTCCTGCGGACGAGGTCGGCGTCCGTGCGCAGGTCCTGGCCCATGACCGCCCCGTGGATCACGTGCTTCGCCGGAAGGCTCCCGGCTCCGGTGGCGACCGCGTCACCGATCTCGATCGGGCCCTTCGCCACCGCCTCGCGCTCGATCTCGTCGCCGCCTGCGCCCTTGATCGCACCGGCCACGCCGGCTCCCATCCAGAGATGGTTGTTGGCCGCGTTGGCGATCGCGTCGACCTCCAGCTCGGCGATGTTTCCCTCGACGACCTCCAGCTCCATGGCGCGACAGACTACGGGAACCAGTCGCGTGCAGGCGGTGTATCGATGGCGAGTGACACGGGCACTCCTCATCAGCTCTCTCGCGTTCTGTCTGACGGCCGGGTGCACGTCTGATTCGGATGACAGGGCGGCACCGGGCGCCACGACGACGTCCGCACAGCTCGTCTCCGCTCCCGGGCCCGAACCAGTCCACGCAACGTGCTCCACGCGCTCCGAGGCGGACTTCGGCGGAGCCTTCCATGACCCGGAGAACCTTGTCGCCGGGCCGTTCGTCCTCGTCGGCGGAGCTCGGCTGACGACTGCGGAAGTGCTCGCCTCCTTCGACGGCCAGAAGTTCCCCGTGCTCGTGAGAGCCGGCCACAGCGCCACTGTGCGCGTGCCTGACAGCGTCAGCGGCTACGTGTCCCTGGGATATGGACCGCTCCCGCAAGGCAACGTCGACTACGCCGACGGGCACCCCGCGGTGACGTTCACCGCCTGCCGGCCTGGCGGCCCGTCCAGCAGCAGCGCCGGCCTCGACGATCCCGTTACGTTCTGGTCGGGCTTTGTCTTCGCCACCAAGCCTTCGTGCGCGCCGCTCGATGTCTACGCGGACCGCAAGACGACCCCTCGCCGGCTCGAGATCCCGCTCGGCGCGCCCTGCTAGCGGCCGGTGGCGCTCGGCGCGGGCGGGCCCGGAGCCTTCGGCTGGAGCGGTGAGGGCTTGACGAAGAAGACCTTCGCCACACCGGCCGGCAGCCACCAGTTCCAGCGGCCGAAGAGGGCCATCGCGCTCGGCACGAGCAGCGCCCGCACGATGGTCACGTCGATGAGGATCGCCGTGGCGAGACCGAAGCCGAACTGCTGGAGCCCGACGATCGAGCCCGCCACGAAGCCCATGAAGGCGGCGAACATGATCAGGCCGGCGGCCGTGACGATCCGCCCGGTCTTCGCCAGCCCGAGCGAGACCGCGCGCACGTTGTCCTGTGTTTCGTCCCACTCCTCCCGCATGCGGCTGACGAGGAAGACCTCGTAGTCCATCGAGAGACCGAAGACCATGGCGAAGACGAAGACCGGGATCCAGCCTTCGATCTGGTCGAAGGAGATGAGGCCGAACCAGCCGGCAGCGCCCCACTTGAAGAAGACGACGAGCAAGCCGTAGGCCGCGCCGATGGAGAGCAGGTTGAGGATGATCGCCTTGAGCGGGATCAACACCGATCTGAAGGCGCGCAGGAGCAGCACGTAGGTCAGAAGCAGGACCGCGAGCACGAGCCACGGGAAGGCGCCGTAGGTGAGGTCGAGAAAGTCGACACCGCTCGGTGGGCCGCCTCCTGCGTAGACGTCGACGTTGTCCGGGAAGCCGGCGGCCGGGACGATGTCGTTTCGCAGTCGGTCGACGAAGTCCAGCGCCGAGGGGACGCCGTACTCGCTCCGGCCGGTGACCTCGAGGTGGAGGTACTGGCCGGTCGGGTCGACGCTCTGCGGGCTTGCAGGGTCGAACGAGACACGCGCGACCTCGGGGTCGGCCGCGAGGCCTTCCTCCAGCCGAGCCAGCGCCGCCCGGACGTCCTCGTCCTCGAGACCGCCGGGCCGGGCTGTGTCGATTACAACGGCCGTCGGCGCGAGCGCCCCGTCGCCGAGCTCCTCGGAGACGACGTTCAGCCCGCGGATCCCCTCGAGGTCCTGCGGGATGCCTTCGTTCGAGCCCGGGCCGACCTGGAGCGTGAGGACCGGCAGGGCGAGGAGCACGAGGAACGCCGTCGTCGTGGCGGCGACAATCGCGGGGCGCTTCATGATCGTCCGCGAAAGACGCGCCCACATGTTCGACTCGGGGTCGTCGCGCCGTTCCACGATGCGCCTGGGGACGAGCCGCACGCTGTCGAGTCGCGCCGCGAGGAAGTAGAGGAGCACCGGCAGGAGCGTCAGCGCGCAGACGACGGAGACGAGCGGGATGACGAGGCCACCGATGCCGAAGCCGCGCATGAACGGCAGCGGCATGAACAGCATCACCGCCAGGCCGATTCCTACGGCAGAACCGGAAAAGACCACCGCCCGGCCGGCGGTCTCCATCGTTCGCACGATCGCGTCCTCCTTCCAGCCCGCCTTCTGGAGCTCCTCGCGATACCGGTAGACGACGAGGAGCGAATAGTCGATCGCGATCCCGAAGCCGATGAGCATGACCAGGTTCTGGAGGTAGGTCGTCAGCTCCATGAAGTTGGCGAAGATCCAGATGATCCCGAGCGTGGTCGGGATGGCCGCGGCCGCGAAGAGGAACGGCAACAGGAACGCAAGCGTCCCGAAGACGAAGATCAGGATGAGGAGCGCAATCGGGATCGCAATGAGCACCTCTCCGACGAAGAGGTCCTTGGCGAAGACCGGGTCGAGGTCGTGCTCGATCGCCGCCTGGCCGGAGACGTAGATCTCCGCGCCGGGAATCTCGCCGACCGCCTCGCGCATGTCATCCGTGTAGCCCTTCGCGTCCGCCGGCTCGAGGTTCGAGACGATCAGCGCGGTGGCGACGGAGTCCGAGACCGGCTGCACGGCAGCGACGTCGGAGGTCGGGAGCTCGGCAGAGGCCCTGGCGGCCGCCTCCTGCAGCGGGCCGACGAGCTCACGCGCCGAGCCGGAGTCGCCGCGGGCGACGATCGTGAATGAGCCGGTCGTCTTCTGCCCGAACTCCTCCTCGAGGATCCGCTCCGCCCGCGCCGTGTCCGTCCCCGGCAGCGAGAACCGGTTCGTGAGCAGGTCCGACAGCCGCACAGTCGCGGCGACCGAGGCGAGGAACACGACCGCCCAGACCGCCAGGACGGCCCACCGGTAGCGGATCATCGCCCGCGTCCAGCGCTCCATGTCGCCGAGGCTAGCCGACGGCCAGGGTCAAGTACGGCGAAGCGAGCGCCTGGCCGCCTTGCGCGCCCGGACGCCCGGCGCGAACCGTACGGCGGCGACCCAGACGTAGGCGGCAAGCGCGAGACCGGCTCCCCCGGCTTTCAGGATGCGCGGCATGGCTACGATTGTCGCATGCCCCCGCGCAGGGACATCGAACGACTTCGAGGCGAGATGGAAGAGCTCTTCAGCGACCTCTGGTACCACCGCCTCTCGCCGCAGCGCGCAGGCTTCCGGCCGCGTGTCGACGTTTATCGGACCAAGGACCCGCCGGCCGTCCACGTCGTCGTGGAGCTCGCCGGCGTCGACCCCGACAAGGTCGACATCTCCGTCGCCGACGGCGCACTCGTCATCTCGGGCCAGCGGCAGCGGCCCGCCGGCGGAGAGCGGCGGTACGAGCACATCGAGATCGACTACGGGCCCTTCCAGCGGCGCCTGGCTCTGGGCGAAGGCCTCGACACGACCGCCGCCGAGGCGACCTACGAGCAGGGCCTGCTGACGATCGTCCTTCCTCTGCGCCAGCGGTCGGCCGGGCCGATCCGCCTGAAGGTCAGGAAGGGAGACGAGCGGTGAGCGCAGTCGAGGAGCAGACGCCCGAGACCCTGGACGAGGGAACCTCGCTTCTTCCGATCCTGCCGCTGCGCGAGACGGTCGTCTTCCCGACCTCGATGACGCCGCTCGCCATCGGCCAGGAACGCTCGATCCGGCTCATCGACGAGGCCGTCGACACCAACCGGACGATCGCCCTCGTCACCTCGCGCACGAGCGACGAGGAAGCCGAGAGCGCCGAGGACCTCTACGAGGTCGGGACCGCGGCGGTCGTCCACAAGATGGTGCGCGTCCCCGACGGGACGCTCAGGGTGCTCGTGCAGGGGCTCGAGCGCGTGAAGCTGGAGAAGGTCGAGCAGACGGAGCCCTACCTCACCGGCCTCTTCACGAAGCTGCCGGACGTCGAGGGACGCGAGCTGGAAGTGGAGGCGCTCGCGCACACGGTCGAGTCGCTCTTCGGACAGATCATCTCGATGGCCCCCTATCTGCCGGAGGAGCTGCTGCTCGCGGCCGCGAACGCGGAGTCGCCGAGCGGCCTCGCCAACCTCATTGCCTCCACGCTTCGCCTCTCAACCGAGCAGAAGCAGGACCTGCTCGAGGCGGTCGACGTCGAGGAGCGTCTCCGCAAGCTCACCGGGATGCTCTCGCGCGAGCTCGAGGTCATCGAGCTCGGAACGAAGATCCAGTCCCAGGTCCACGAAGAGATGGACAAGTCCCAGCGGGAGTACTTCCTGCGGCAGCAGCTGAAGGCGATCCAGGACGAGCTGGGAGAAGGAGACGAGCAGCAGGCCGAGATCACCGAGCTCCGCACACGGCTGGACGAGGCCGAGCTCCCCGAGGAGGCCGACCGCGCGGCCCGGCGCGAGCTCGACCGCCTCGCCAAGCTCCCGCCCGCCGCGGCCGAGTACGGCGTCATCCGCACGTACCTCGATTGGCTCTTGTCCGTGCCCTGGACCGAGACGACGGAAGACGACCTGGACCTCGGCGCGGCCCGGACGATCCTCGACGAGGACCACTACGACCTAGAGAAGGTCAAGGAGCGGATCCTCGAGCACCTCGCAGTGCAGAAGCTCACCAACAAGCTTTCAGGGCCGATCCTCTGCTTCGTCGGCCCACCGGGCGTCGGCAAGACATCGCTGGGGCAGTCGATCGCACGGGCGCTCGGCCGGAAGTTCGTCCGGGTCTCGGTAGGCGGCGTCCGCGACGAGTCGGAGATTCGCGGCCACCGGCGCACGTACGTCGGCGCGATGCCGGGCACGATCATCCGCGCCCTCCGCGACGCCGGCACGAAGAACCCGGTCTTCATGATCGACGAGATCGACAAGATGGGCGCCGACTGGCGCGGCGACCCCTCGAGCGCAATGCTCGAGGTACTCGATCCGGCCCAGAACTCGAGCTTCCGCGACCACTACCTCGACCTGCCGTTCGACCTTTCGCAGGTGCTCTTCATCTGCACCGCGAACCAGCTCGAGCCGGTCCCGGGGCCGCTGCGCGACCGCATGGAGATCATCCCGATTGCCGGCTACACGGAGGACGAGAAGGTCGGGATCGCGCGCACCTATCTCGTCGCGAAGCAGCTCGAGGCGCACGGGCTCGATCCGAAGCAGGTGACCATCTCGGAGAACGCGCTGCGTCACATCGTGCGCGAGTACACGCGCGAGGCGGGCGTCCGTAACCTCGACCGGGAGCTGGCCGCGATCTGCCGCAAGATCGCGCGCGAGATCGCGGAGGGCAAGCGAAAGGGCGCCAGGGTGGACGAACGGCGCGTTCGCGCGTGGCTTGGACCGGCGCGCTTCCGCGCCGAGGTACGCAGGCGCACGTCGGACCCCGGCGTCGCGACAGGGCTCGCGGTCACGCCGGTAGGCGGCGACGTCCTCTTCGTGGAAGCGACCGCCATGCCGGGCTCGGGACGTCTGACGATCACGGGCCAGATCGGCGATGTGATGCGGGAGTCGGCCCAGGCGGCGCTCTCGTGGGTGCGTGTCCACTCGACTCAGCTCGGCCTCGCGTCGGACTGGTTCGAGGAGCGCGACGTGCACATCCACGTGCCCGCGGGCGCCGTCCCGAAGGACGGTCCCTCGGCGGGCATCGCCATGGCAACGGCCCTCTCTTCGCTGGCCATGGACGTTCCGGTCTCCGAGGACGTCGCGATGACGGGCGAGATCACGCTCACCGGACTCGTGCTCCCGATCGGTGGAGTGAAGGAGAAGGTGCTGGCCGCGGAGCGCGCCGAAATCTCGACCGTGATCCTCCCGCGTCAGAACGAGCCCGACCTCGACGACCTCCCGAAGGACGTCCGCCGCTCGATGAACTTCGTGCTTGCGGACCGGATCGAGGAAGTGCTGGAGGCCGCATTCCCGCAGGGCGTGGGCCGAGAGTTTCCAGAGGCAGCGGTCGGGTAGATAATCCCGGCGTACGAGACGAACGAAAGGACTGGCATGAAGGACAAAGTGAGCGGCGCGGTCGATACCGCTCGGCCCTACGTCGAGCGGATCGCGCAGGACGACGAGCTTCACGACCACGTGAAGAAGGCTTACGCCTCGGCGAAGAGCATCTACGACGAGCTCCTCGGCAACCAGGGAGCGCAGGCGGTCGCGCTGCGCGTCGCCAAGGACAAGGACATCCAGGACGAGCTCAGGAAGGCCGTCGAGGAGCTCCGCAAGGCCGGCGAGCGCGCCCAGGGCAAGGAGTCCCACACCGGGCGCAACGTCACGCTACTTCTCGCGGGCATCACGCTGGGCGTCCTCTTCAACCCGGCGACCGGCCCGGACACGCGCAAGTGGCTGAAGGACAAGGTCCTCGGCCCCGAGCAGCCGTTCGAGACTCAGACGAACGAGAACTAGAACGCGGGCAGCACAGGGCGGGCGGCTGAGCTAGCCGCTGAAGCCCGTTTCGGCCCCGACGATCGTCGGGCCGGGTTGCCCTTCCCCGAACAGGTCGGGCATCACGAGATACGACGAGAGCGAGTCGTCGCCCAGGCCGGAGAGCGCGGAGATGTCGTCGGCCTGGAGGAGCACGGCGCCGGCCTCGGGCGCCCTCCCGGCCTGAGGCGTCCACCCGCCGAAGGCGACGTCGTCCAGGCGGAGCCAGGCGGTCAGGTACGGGTACGGGTTGATCACACCGTCGTAGCCCATCCAGAGCAGCTCGAGCGGATGGATCTCGAAGTGGAGGTGGGGCGGCGTGCCGACGGCGTCCCCGGTCGCGCCGACGAAGCCGATCACGTCCCCTGCCTTCACCTGGGCGCCCTCGCGCGCGATGGGCGAATACGCGGAGAGGTGGGCGTAGTAGAACTCGTTGCCGGCGCCGTCGCGGAGCCAGAGCCTGTTGCCGCCGACGTCGTTCCAGCCGACGAGGAACAGTGTGCCGTCGGCCACGGCGAGGATGGGCGCGCCGAGCGGGGCGAAGATGTCGTTGCCGTGGTGCCAGCCCGTGATGGCGCGCGCCGCGGCGAAGTCGTCGCCGAACGAAGCCTGGCCGTAGACCGGGAAGACGTACCCGGCAGCCGTGAGCTTGGGCTCGACGCCCTGAGGCGGGTTCTGGACGATCGGCGGAGGTGCCGTTCCAGGAGGCGATGCAACGGGCTCACGCGGCGGTCCCTGCCCAGGCGGCTTCGTGGTGGGCGGCGGCGAGGGCGGCGGTGGAGGCGGAGGAGGCGGAGGAGCGGCCTTGCGGGCGCTCGCGGCCGCCTCGGCGTAGCCGACCATGATCTCGGTGCCGGCGGGCAGTCCGCCGTGTGCCGCTGTGAGGACGACGTGCAGCCCGGTGGCGAACCCGCGGAACCCGAGGCGGGCCTGGTTCTGGCGGACGACTGCCTTCTCGAGCACGACCATGTAGCCCCAGTCACCGAGCGCAACGCGTGTGTTGGGCGCCGTCTGCACGGACGTACCGAGTGCGACGAGGTTGGAGACCGACGAGGCGTCGAGCGACCCCGCCGCGCCCCTCCCCGACGCGCGGGCGGTGGCGCGGACGAAGACGGCGTCGGCGGTGATCTCACCGCCGAACAGCGAGACGGACTGGATGGTGGCGCTCCCGCTCGCGGTTGCCGAGCTGGAGGCGCTCGTCCTGGCGCCGGTGCTCAGCCAACCGGCTTTGACGGCACCGTCGCCGTAGCTCCAGCCGTTCAGCGTGGTGCCTCCGCGCGGAGGCGCCGAGACGGCCCCCGCGGTCTCTCCGGCGCCGCCAGGCAGGACGACGCGCACCCCGAACGCGCTCGCCGAGGAGGCCGGCGCGCTCTGCGCGGCCGCGGATCCCCCCAGCACGAGGACGCCCAGGGCAAGGATCGTCACGTAGACGACGCGGTGGGCCACCATCGAGAGATTATCGGCAGGAGCGGCCGCGCGACGAAGCTATTGTCCCAAGCCGCGCGCGAACGCGCGAAAACGCTCGCGAGCGGCCTCGTCAGGCCCCACCGGCTCGGTGCCCTCGAGACTCGGGTCGCGCGCGACCTCGTCCGCGACGGCCCTCACCTCCGCGCGCACAGCTTCCAGCACCTCGGGCTCCGCGAGGAGCTGATCGACCCAGGTTCCCTCCCCCGCGGGCGCCTCGATGTCGCGTTCGACAAAGATCCGCCCGAGGAGGATCCCCACCCGCACATAGGCGAAGGTGCGGAACGCAAGCTGGCGCCGAGGCGAGGCCGCCAGCGCGGCGATCGCCGCCTCCTCGGACTGGATCCGGTCGACGATCGCGCCGATCGGCTCGTCCACGAGCGGGAAGAGGAGGTCGTCACCCATGCCCTTCAAGTCTACGGTCGCCGCGTCGACCAGACGAGCTGCACGGCCACGAGGAGCAGGAACGCGGCGAAGAGCTTGCGGAGGAGGTCCTCGTCGAGGGAGATGGCCAGCGACGCGCCTCCGTAGACGCCGACGACGGAGATGACACCGACGATGAGGGCAGCGCGCCAGCGGACGTTGCCCGCGTGATGCTGCTGCCAGGCCCCGAACACCACCACGGGGATGATCGCGGCGAGCGAGGTGGACTGGGCCTCGAGCTGGCCGAGGCCGACCACGAACACGAGTGTCGGCACGAAGAGAATTCCCCCGCCGACGCCGAACATGCCCGACAGGACCCCGGCCCCGAAACCGAGCACGAGCGCGAGGATGATCGTCCCGGTGCTCATTCGAAGAAGAGGAGCACGGCCACCACGGCGACGAAGAATGCGAATAGGCGCGTGAGCATGCGAGAGGTGACCCGGTGCTGGAGCTGGACGCCCGCGAGCGACCCGAAGAGCGCGGGGAAGCCGACGAGCGCGGCGGCGCCCCAGTCCACTTCCTCGAGCACGGCGTACGAGATCACCCCGGCGAGGGCGGTGATGCCGATGGCGGCGAGCGAGGTCGCCGTCGCCTCGCGAGCCGTGAAGCCCATGAGGATCACGAGCATCGGCACGACGAGTAGCCCGCCGCCGACGCCGAAGAGCGCGCTCAGGAACCCCGAGGCGACCCCGATCCCCGTGAGCACGAGGAGGGAGCGCTTGGCCGACCGCACGGCCCTATCCTAAGCGGGCCGATGGAGGCCGCCGCGCTCCTCGCCCCGCTCTCGAGCGCTCCCGAGCGAAGCGCGCTCGTCCTCGACGTCGACGGCACTCTGGCGCCGATCGTCTCTCGCCCCGAGCTGGCGGCCGTTCCCGACGACACCCGGACCGAACTGGAACGGCTCGTCGGACGCTACCTCCTCGTCGCCTGCGTGAGCGGGCGAGCCGGCGCCGATGCGCGCCGGCTCGTCGGCGTGGAGGGAGTCGAGTACGTCGGCAACCACGGCCTGGAGCTCGACCCGCGAGCCGCCGAGCTCGCCGGCGAGATCCGGCGGTTCCGCGAGGCGGTCGGGCTCCCGGTCGAGGACAAGACGCTCTCGCTCTCCTACCACTACCGCGAGGCGGAGGACGAGGAGCGCGCCCGCGCCGACCTGGAGGCGGTCGCCGTGAAGGCGCGCGCCGCCGGGCTCGACGCGCGCTGGGGCCGCAAGGTGCTCGAGATCCGACCGACGGTTCCAGCCGACAAGGGGACCGCCGTCAGGACGCTGCTGGAGCGGTCCGGGGCCCGGCTGGGTCTCTACGCCGGCGACGACACGACCGACCTCGACGCCTTCGTCGGTCTGGTCTCGTCAGGGCTCGAGCACGCGGTCCGCGTCGCCGTCGCGTCCGAGGAAGGCCCGGCCGAGCTGGCGGACGCGGCCGACCTCGTCGTCGCCGGCCCGCCGGAGATGGCCGACCTCCTCCGCCTTCTCTGACGCGCGAGACCAAGTAACAAAGTGTTACTTGGTAGCTGCGTCCTGTAGGAGCTCCCAGGCCAGACGAACGTCGTCTTCCGTCGTCCGGTGGTGGCCGACGGCCAGGCGCAGGACGTACCTGCCGTTCAGGGTCGTGTTCGAAAGGTAGGCCTCGCCCGTCGCGTTCACCCGCTCGAGGATCGCCTCGTTCTCCTCGTCGGAGCCCTCACGCCGGAAGCAGACGAGCGAGAACGGAACCGGGGCGACCACCTCCCACCCCGGCGTCTCCTCCACCCAGGAGGCGAAGAGCTTCGCCAGGCGCTGGTGCTCGCGGATCACGGCCTGCAGGCCCTCGCGGCCGTAGCAGCGGATGACCGCCCAGAGCTTCAGGGAGCGGAACCGCCGGCCGAGGGCGGGACCGTAGTCGGTCAGGTTCGTGACGCCCTCCTCGCTCGCACGCAGGTACACCGGCGCGATGCTGAACGCCTCGCGCAGCACCTCCGGCTGCTTCGTGTAGAGGAGCGAGCAGTCGATCGGCGTGAGGAGCCACTTGTGCGGGTTGACGACGACCGAGTCCGCCTCGTCGACTCCGGCGAACGCCCACCGGTTCTCCTCGCAGACCATCGCCGGGCCGGCATAGGCCGCGTCCACGTGCAGCCAGGCGCCTGCCTCGGCGGAGAGAGCGGCGATCTCGGGTACCGGGTCGACCGAGCTGGTCGAGGTCGTCCCGACCGTCGCGACGACCGCGGAGGCCTCCACCTCGCCGAGCGCCTCGGCGAGCGCATCGGGGCGCATCCGGAACTCGTCGTCGGAGGAAACCTTGCGGATTGGCACGCCGAGGAGCCGCGCCGCCTTGTCCATGGACGAGTGCGCGTGCTCCGAGCAGATGACCGTGCCCTCGGGCCGCAGGTGGCGGGCCGCCGTCAGCGCCGCCAGCGTGGAGGTCGAAGCGGTGTCCTCGATGTGCCCGTGCAGACCCTCGGGCAGGCCGAGGAGCTGGCGCACCCAGTCGACTGCGAGATTCTCGAGCTCGGTGGCCGCCGGCGAGGTCCGCCAGAGCATGGCATTGACGTTGAGGGCCGCTGTGAGGAACTCGGCGAGGATGCCGGGCTCGCTCCCGGAGACGGCGAAGTAGGCGAAGAAGCGCGGATGGTTCCAGTGCGTGATCCCGGGCAGGAGCACCTCGTCGAGGTCGCGCAGGACGTCTGCGAAGGGCTCGGCGCTCTCCGGCGGCGCGGCCGGCAGCGCCCCCCGGATCTGCCCGGGCTCGACCTGGGCGAGCACCGGCAACTCGCGCACGCCCTCCAGGTAGCGGGCGACCCAGTCGGCGGTAGCGGCGGCGTCGGCTCGGAAATCCGTCACTTCATCAGCTTCTTCACCTGCGCCCACGTGCGCGTGTTCACGACCTGCTCCGCCGTTATCCAGCCGCGGCGCGCCTGTGCGACACCGAGCTCGAGGTTGTCCAGCTCGTGGATGCGGTGCGCGTCGGTCGAGACAACGATGCGGACGCCCGCCTCCGCAGCGGCGCGCGCATGGTTGTCCGTGAGGTCGAGCCGGTCGGGCTGCGCGTTGATCTCGAGGAACGTCCCCGTCTCGACCGCCTGCTCGAAGACGCGCTCGAGGTCGAGGTCGTACGGCGGGCGCCGGTTGATCTTGCGGCCGGTCGGGTGCCCGATGCAGTCGACGTTCGGGTTCTCCATTGCGGCGACGAGGCGGTCGGTGAGGCGCTCGCGCGGCTGGTCGAAGCCCGAATGGATCGAGGCCATGACCCAGTCGCGCTTCGCCAGACTCTCGTCGTCGTAGTCGAGGCTGCCGTCGGCGCGGATGTCGACCTCGATCCCGGCGAGGACGGTGATCGCGGAGACGCGCTCGTTCATGGCTGCGATCTCCTCGGTCTGGCGCTCGAGCCGTCCATCCCGCAGCCGCCGGGCGTGGTCGCAGATGGCGATGTACTTGCGGCCCCGCTCCTTGGCCGCGAGCACCATCTCCTCGAGCGTCCCGCGGCCGTCCGACCAGTCCGTGTGCATGTGGAGATCGCCCTTGAGGTCGGCGAGGGTGACGAGCTCCGGCAGCTGCTTCTCCCGGGCGGCCTCCAGCTCGCCTCGGTTCTCGCGCAGCTCGGGCGGGATCCAGGCGTAGCCGAGATGCTCGTAGAGCTCCTCCTCGCCGGCGGCATGGAAGGTCTCCTCGGTCTCGACGTTCTTGACGCCGTACTCGGAGATCGAGAGCCCCCTGCGAACGGCGTCCTCGCGCAGGGCGACGTTGTGGTCCTTCGAGCCCGTGAAGTGCTGGAGCAGGTTGCCGTAGCTCTCCGGCGGAACGACGCGGAGGTCGAAGCGGTGACCGTCGTGGGAAACGACCGTCGCCTTGGTCGAGCCCTTCGCCACCACCTCGGCCACCCACGGGCGCTCGGCGAAGAAGGCGGTCAGCGCCGCCGGATCCTCGGCCGTCGCGATCAGGTCGAGGTCCCGTGACGTCTCGGCGCGTCGCCGGACGCTGCCGGCCTCCGAGACGCGGTCGGCGAGGCCGCTCTCCTCGATCTCCTCGACCGCGCGCCGGACGGCGGGAAGGACCTTGCCCAACAGCGTCCGCCCCGTGTTCGCGGACGCACGAGCGGGCTTGGCGAGGGCCTTGAGCACCTTCTCCTCGGTCTTGGCGCCGAGACCGGGCAGGCCTCGGAGCCGCTCCTGCTCGGCGGCGGCCTTCAGGTCGTCGAGCGACTCGATGCCCAGCTCGCCCCAGAGCTTGCGCGCGGTCTTCGGCCCGAGGCCCGGCACGTGCATGACGTCGACCAGGCCGGGAGGAAGCTTGTCCCGCAGCTTGGCCAGCGCAGCCAGGTCGCCCGTCTCGGTGAGCTCGACGATCTTGGCCTCGATCGTCCCGCCGATCCCCGAGAGGCGGGTTGCCTTGCCATCGATCGCGAGCTGGGCCACCGGCACAGCCGATTCCTGGATGCGGGAGGCTGCGCGTCGGTAGGCGGCGAGCCGGAACGCGTCGGCGCCGTCGAGCTCGAGCATGTCGGCGAGAAGCTCGAACTGCTCGGCGAGGGCGGCGTTGGTCGGCAGCTTCGCGGGCACGGCGGCGATGATACGCGCGTGCTGGTGGTCTGCCTCCCTACCTACGACGAGCGCGAGAACCTCGAGCCGATGGCGCGGGCCATCCTCGGCGTTCTCTCCGAGCACGACCTCGACGGCCGCGTGCTCGTGATCGACGACGCCTCGCCCGACGGGACCGGGGAGCTCGCCGACCGTCTCGCCGCCGAGCTCGGCAACCTCGACGTGCTCCACCGTACGCGGAAGGAAGGGCTGGGGCCTGCCTACATCGCCGGCTTCACGCAGGCGATCGCCTCCGGCGCCGACTACGTGGCCACCATGGACTGCGACTTCTCGCACGACCCGGCCGACCTCCCGCGGCTCGTCAAGGCTGCACATCGCGCGGGGATCGGGCTCGGCTCACGCTATGTGCGGGGCGGCGGCACGCGGAACTGGGGCCTCGTGCGCCGGGCCGTGAGCCGCGGCGGCTCGCTGTACGCCCGCGCGATCCTGGGGATCCCGGTGAGGGACCCGACCTCGGGCTTCAAGGTGTACCGCCGCGACGTGCTCGAGGCGATCGACCCGGAACGCATCGAGTCGAAGGGCTACGCCTTCCAGGTGGAGACGGTCTATCGAGCGCTGCGGACCGGCTTCGCCGTCGAGGAAGTGCCGATCCTCTTCGCCGACCGCGAGGAGGGCGGTTCCAAGATGGGCCCTGGAATCGTCCTCGAGGCGATCGTCAAGGTGCCCGCGCTGCGCCTGGCGGCTGCCCGCCGACGCTTGTAGAGCCGCTGGCTATAGTGGCGCGCTGTGGCTGAGCTGGCAGAGGTCGGAGACGACGAGTTCGAGCGCGAGGTGCTCCAGGCGGACGTGCCCGTGATCGTGGATTTCTGGGCGCCGTGGTGCGGCCCGTGCCGCGTCGTCAACCCGATCCTCTCGGACATGGCCGACGAGCACGGCGAGCGGGTGAAGTTCGTCAAGGTGAACGTCGACGAGAGCCCGCAGACGCAGGCGCGCTACAGCGTCCTCTCGATCCCGACCGTGATGCTGTTCGAGTCCGGCGAGGCCAGGGACAGCGTCGTCGGCGCTCGCTCACGAAGTCACTACGAGGACGCCTGGGCGCGGTGGCTCAGGCCCGCGGCCTGAACGAGTCCCAGCCGGCAAGATCGGCGGGCTCGACACCCTCGCCCTCGGCGCAGTAGCCGACGACCGCGAAGCCGAGCTGCTCTGCGTCCCCGGGGGCGACAGCGGCCAGGAGCTCGTAGTCCTCGCCCATCGTCCAGAAGGGCAGGTCGGCGACCTCCTCGATCCGCGGCGCCCGCGGGATCCGCTCCGGCTCGAGCACGACACGGCAGCGGGAGCGCTCGGCGATCCGGGCCGCGTCGCCCGCGATGCCGTCCGAGAGGTCGACGACGGCGTGAGCCACACGGCCGAGGCGTCGGCCTTCCTCCAGCCGGAGCGGCGGGCGCCGATGACGCTCGACCAGCTCGGGGAAGCCGTCCAGGCCCTCGCCGAGGACGTGGAGGCCGGCTGCCGCCCCGCCGAGAGGTCCCGTGACCACGAGGACGTCGCCGGGTACGGCGCCCGCCCTCCCGGGAACGCGCTCGCTGCGGCCGACCGCGGTGACCGTGAGCGTGAAGATCTCCGCTCGGGTCGTGTCTCCTCCGGACAGGGAGAAGCCGGGCTCGGCCAGGCCCTCGTAGAGCTCGACGATGGTCTCGGAGGCGGTCGAGGGCGGCAGCGCCAGGCTGACCAGCAGCGCCTCCGGCTCGGCGCCGAGCGCTGCGATATCGCTCAGGTTGACAGCCGCGGCCTTGTAGCCGAGGTCGCGCCACGAGATCCACTCGGGCCGAAAGTGGACGCCCTCGACCAGCGTGTCCTGGGTGACGACCACGCCGCCGGCCAGGACGGCGCCCTCGGCGTCCTGGCCGCGGACGAGCCCGCGGCGCTCGAGCTCAGCGAGGAGCCCGAACTCCCCGAGCTCCGACAGCCTCAAGATGAAAGACGTCGACCGGGCCCGATCCTGCGCCGAGGTCGGCCAGCCCGTTCCGCACGGCCTCGTTGGCGATCTCGGCCGCTCCGCGCGCGGCGTCCTCGAGGCTCTCGCCCCGCGCGAGGAGCGCGGCCAGGCTTGCGGAGTGGGTGCAGCCGGCGCCGTGCGTCGCCTCCTCGCCGTAGCGCTCGACGGGGATGGCCACGTGGCGGTTCCCGTCGAAGAGCCAGTCCACGGCCTCGGCGCCGTGGCCCCCGGTGACGACGACCGCCGGCGCGCCGAGGGCGACGATCCGCTCGGCGAGGTCGTGCCGGTCGGCAGAGTCGTCGTAGGGGACGCGGGCGAGGACACAGGCCTCGCGGAGATTGGGCGTGACGACGGTGGCAAGCGGGAAGAGCTTGCTCACGAGGACGTCGACCGCGTCGTCCTCGAGCAGCTTCGCTCCCGAGGCCGCGACCATGACCGGGTCGACCACGAGGGGAACGTGGTGCTCGGTCAGGAAGTCGGCAACCGCCTCGATGATCCGGGCGCTGAAGAGCATCCCCGTCTTCGCAGCGTCCACGCCGAGGTCGTCGAAGACCGCGTCGAGCTGGGCGCGGGCGAAAGCCGGCGGCGCCTCGTGGACGGCCGTGACGGAGGTGGTGTTCTGCGCGGTCAGCGCGACGATCGCGCTCATGCCGTGGCAGCCCAGGCGCGCAAAGGCCTTCAGGTCTGCCTGGATGCCCGCTCCCCCGCCCGAGTCCGAGGTCGCGATCGTGAGGCACCGGGGTACCAACGCGGGATGAAGTTAGCATCGTGGGGGTGGCGACCGTAACGTGGTCGGAGGTGCTCGAGGGCGAGGAGCTCGCGTACCTGACCGAGGTTCCGGGCCGGGAGGCCCAGGTCGTACCGCTCCCCGAGCTCCATCCCAAGCTCGATGGCGCCCTGCGGGCGGCCGGCATCTCCGAGCTCTTCGCCCACCAGGCCGAGTCGCTCGCCGCCGCCCGCCGGGGCGAGCACCTGGTCGTCTCCACCGGCACGGCGAGCGGGAAGACGCTCGCCTTCAACCTCCCTGTCCTCGACGAGATCGCCGGCGAGCCGAAGCTCCGCGCGCTCTACCTCTATCCGACGAAGGCCCTGGCGCAGGACCAGGCGCGCTCGCTCGCCGAGCTGCGGGTCCCGGGCGTGAAGCCGGCCATCTACGACGGGGACACCGAGCACGAGCGCCGGTGGCAGATCCGGAAGTGGGCGAACGTCATCCTCACCAACCCGGACATGCTCCACGTCGGCGTGCTACCGCACCACGACCGTTGGGGAGACGTGCTCGCCAACCTCCGCTACGTCGTCGTCGACGAGGCGCACGTCTACCGCGGCGTCTTCGGCTCGCACGTCGGGAACGTCCTCCGGCGCCTGCGCAGGGCCGCGCAGATCTACGGCGCCGAGCCGCAGTTTCTCCTTGCCTCGGCCACGATCGCCAACCCCGGCGAGCTGGCCCGCTCGCTGCTCGGCGCAGACGCGACGGTGATCGAGGACGACGCGGCGCCGCGCGCGGTGCGCACGATCGCCCTCTGGAACCCGCCCGTGCTCGACGAAGCGCTCCAGCTGCGTGCGAGCGCGCTCGGGGACGGGTCAAGGCTCCTCGCCGAGCTCGTCTCGCGCGGCCTCCGAACGATCTGCTTCGCCAAGAGCCGCAAGGCGGCGGAGCTCATCCACCGCTTCGCGGTCGACCGCCTCGACGCGGAGACCGCGGCCCGGCTCTCGCCCTATCGCGCGGGCTATACACCGGCGCAGCGGCGGGAGATCGAGCGGCGGCTGGTCGAGGGGGAGCTGCTCGGCGTCACGGCGACCGACGCCCTCGAGCTCGGGATCGACATCGGGCTCCTCGACTGCGCCATCTCGGTCGGGTTCCCCGGCACGGTCGCGAGCCTGCGCCAGCAATGGGGTCGCGCCGGGCGTCGCAGCCACGGGCTCGCAGTCCTCGTAGCCAGCGAGGACGCACTCGACCAGTTCTTCATGCGGGAGCCCGAGGCGCTGCTCGGACGTCGCGTCGAGTCGGCCATCCTCGACCACTCCAACCCGCGAATCCTCGACGGCCACGTCCTCGCGGCCGCCTTCGAGGCGCCGCTCGACGACCGCGACCGGGAGACCCTGGGCGACGCCGCGCTCGAGCGCGCCGAGACGCTCGTCGAGGGCGGCGAGTTGCGCAGGACGAAGGCCGGCATCGTGTGGGCAGGGCGCGACTATCCGGCGGGCCGCATCGGACTGCGCTCGGCGAGCCCCGAGTCCATCACGGTCGTCGACGCCGCAACGGGCTCCGTCCTGGGGATCGTGGAGCGCGAGCGAGCGCCCTCCACCGTGCACGAGGGTGCGATCTACCTGCACATGGGCGAGTCCTTCCGCGTGCTCGAGCTCGACCTCGAAGGTCGGGCCGCCGTCGTGGAGCCGTTCGCGAGCGACTACTACACCCAGGCAAAGCGCGAGACGATGACCGCGATCGAGGAGGCCGAGCTGGAGACCCGGCGGCTCGGCATGGACGTCTCCTTCGGGCGCGTCAGCGTCACCGAGCAGGTCGTCGGCTACCAGAAGAAGTCCGTGCGCGACCAGGCGACGCTCGACCTCGTGACGCTCGACCTTCCGCCCTCGACCTTCGAGACGGAAGCGATCTGGTACGTCCCCGACCCCGAGCAGCTGGACGGCCTCGAGCCCCTCCCGAAGCTCCTGGGCGCCCTCCACGCCGCCGAGCACGCGATGATCGCGATCCTCCCGCTCTGGGCCATGTGCGACCGCTGGGACATCGGCGGCCTCTCGACGAACCTCCACCCGCAGACCGGCCGTCCCACGGTCTTCGTCTACGACGGCCACGCCGGCGGCGTCGGCATCTCCCGTCGCGGCTACGACGAGCTCGAGGGCTGGGTCGCCGACACCGAGCGGCTTCTGGCCGGCTGTCCCTGTGCCGACGGATGCCCGTCGTGCGTCCAGTCCCCGAAATGCGGCAACCTCAACGAGTTCCTGGACAAGGAGGCGGCCCTCACCCTCCTGCGCCGGATGCTCGACGCTGCCTAGCGCAGGAAGACGGCGATGCTGCGGACGAAGTCCCGGCCGCGGTCGACACGTGCCCGGTCGCGGTCGGCGTCCCCGAAGACCTGGTCTCGCAAGCCGTCGCGGGCGTGAGATCGTGTCGTTGCCGTCGCCCCCGCGCAGGACGTCCTTGCCCGCGCCGCCGAGGAGGTAGTCCGCACCGCCCGAGCCCTGGATCGTGTTGACGAGCGTGTTTCCGACCAGCCGATCGTCGAAGCTCGAGCCGCGGATGTTCTCGAGCAGCGAGAGTGAATCCGCGCCGTCCCCGACCGCATCGCCGGTAGTGAGGTTCACGACCACGCCGATCCTGCCGTTCGTCGGGAAGAAGGTCGAGTAGTCCACCGTGTCGGATCCGCCGCCTCCGATGAGGACATCCGCCCCGCCGAGGCCGCGGAGCCTGTCGTTCCCGGCGCCGCCGTCGAGCGAGTTCACGGCGCCGTCACCGATCAGGAAGTCGGCCCCGGCACTCCCGATCACGTTCTCGGCCGCCGTGACGATGTCGGCCGCGCCGGGACTCGCGCCGGTCCCGGTCGTGAGGCTCACGACAACTCCGGGCGGACGCAGCGAGTAGTCGACCGTGTCGACTCCCGTCCCGCCGTCGAGCAGGTCGCCGCCCGCAGTCGCGCGTAGCACGTCATTCCCTGTTCCACCGGTGAGGACGTTCGGGCCCGTGTCGCCGGTGAGTGTGTCTCTGCCCGAGCCGCCGGTGACGTTCTCCATGGCGACGAACGTGTCCGTTCCGGCGTTCCCGGTGTCCTGGCCGCCGGCGACCGAAAGGTCGACCGTCACGCTCAAGCTGGAGGTGGAGTAATCGGCCGTGTCGATGCCGTCGCCCCCGTCGAAGACGTTGTCGCCCACCGTGCCGGTGAGGACGTCGCCGAACGGTGAACCGATCACGTTCTCGTTCGCCAGCAGCGTGTCGGTGCCCGCGCCACCGGTGTTCTGGGCGGCGAGGTTCGCGAGGTTGAGGGTGACTCCGGCGTCAGCCGCGGAGTAGTCCAGTGTGTCCGATCCGGCTCCGCCGTCGAGGGTGTCGTTCCCACGAAGCCCGGCGAGCGTGTCGTCACCGTCGTTCCCGTTCAGGACGTTGTTCCCCGCCTCGCCGGTGATCGAGTCGTTCCCGGAACCGCCGGTGACGTTCGCGATGGCCACCAGGACGTCCGTTCCGGTGCTCGCGGTCGTCGCCGAGCCAGGGCTCGCACCGCTCACCGGGCCGAGCACGACGGTGACGTCCTCGGTGAACGCGGAGTAGTCGACGCTGTCGGTGCCAAGGTCGCCGTCGATGGCATCGTCGCCGGCGTCGCCCAAGAAGATGTCGTTGCCCGAGCCGCCCGACAGGACGTTCGAGCCTCCGTCCCCGCCCAGGACATCGGCGCCGCTGCCGCCCGTCAGATTCTCGAACTCCGTCACCTGGTCGGTTCCGGCGCCGCCCGTCGCCTGCGGCGAGGCCACGCCCAGCGACAGCGTCACGCCTCCGGTCACTCCGGAGTAGTCGAGCAGGTCGACGTCGCCTCCGCCCGCGACCGCGTCGTTCCCGGCGCCCTCGAGGATCACGTCGTCTCCGTCGTCGCCGAAGACGAAGTCGTTGCCGGCTCCGCCTGTCTGGCGATCGTTGCCGAGGCCCCCGCTCAAGGTGTCGTCGCCGCTGCCCCCGTCGATGAGGTCGTTGCCGGGGCCGCCGGTCAGGTCGTTGCCCGCGGTGCTTCCGACCAGCACGTTGTCTCCGTTCCCGCCGATCGCGTCCTCGATGTCCGTGCCGACGTTGTCCGACTCGCCGGCTTCACCGTCGTCGAAGACTCCGTCCATCGTCACCGTGACGCCGGCCGCTCGCGCGGCGTAGGTGAGGAAATCGTTGCCGCCGCCACCCGCCATCGTGTCCGTGCCACTCAGCGAGTCACCCTCGTCGAAGACGTCGTTTCCGAGCCCTCCGGTCAGGGTGTCCCCGCCCATCCCGCCGGCGAGGGTGTCGTCACCCTGTCCACCCGTCAGGGTGTCGTCGCCGTCGCCGCCGGAGAGAACGTTGCTCCCGGTGCCGCCGGTGATCGTGTCGTCGCCCTGTCCGCCGGCCAGCGCGTCGTCGCCGCTGTCGCCGTTCACGGTCAGGAACAGGGAGGTCGGGCCGCCGGTGACCAGGTCACCTGCACCCGAGAGGACGTCGGCCCCACCGCTTCCGTTGGCAGTTCCGAGCTCGACGCCGGTGAGGGTGACGTCGACGTCGTCGTCACCGTTGAGGTTCGCGCCGGATGCGCCGAGGACGATCGAGTCGTCGCCCGCGCTTCCGGTGAACGTCACCCGGTCCAGCACCCCCGTCGACAGGTCGACCACGAACTCGATCTCGGAGAGGCCGGAGCCTTCGACGGAGACACCGGGCGCGAACTGACCTCCGCTGAGGTCGATGGTGACGTTCTCGGCGCCCGTGGTGCCGTTGACGACGATCGTGTCCGTGTTCGCGGTCGTCGCGGCCGCGCACGCCGTGACGCCGACCATGATCCGCCCGGCGTTGGCGCCCGTGCCCACGGCGATCGAGGCGGAGTCTCCTGCTGCGCTCATGCTCACGGTCGCCGTGCCGGCGGCGAAGCCGCAGCTGACGGCGCCCTGCGCGGGAGCGGCCGCGCCGAGCACGATCGCGAGGATCGAAAGAGTGACAATTGTCCGCATACGCACAACCATGGTCAGGTGATGCGGGTTTCGGCAGTGACTGATGAACCCTTTAGGCGAACCGGCGCGGGGCGGGCACCAGCTCGCCGCCGCAATTGGGACAGATTTCCTCCAGCGCCGAGGCGCACGAAGGGCAGAACGTGCACTCATAGCTGCAAATCCGCGCTCTTCCGTCGGCCGTGAGGGCCGCACCACAGCGCTCGCACTCGGTGCGCATCTCGAGGGCCATTCCTACCGGATTCCTACCAGGTCGAGGACGAGCTCCACGGCCCCCGCCGGCGTCTCCGCCCACTCGATGCCGTCGCCCTCGACGCCGGGCCCGTCGCCCAAGACGACGACCGGGCGACCGAGCACGCGTGCGTAGGCGATCTCCGCGGCCGTGCCCCAGCGGCCACCGACCGCGATCGCCGCCTCGCACGACGCCACGACTGCGAGGTTTCGTGCATGGCCGGTCCCGGTGGCGACGGCGTAGTCGATCCACGGGTTGGCGTCGTGCGTGCTCTCCCCGGGAAGGATCCCGACCGTGGTCCCGCCCGCTCCCTTCGCCCCCCGCGCCGCCGCCGCCATCACCTCGCCGAGGCCGCCGCAGACGACGACGCAGCCGCGCGCGGCGAGCAGGCGCCCGACCTCTTCGGCCTGCGCAGTCCAGTCCGCGCCGCTTCCAATCACCGCGATCTGCACGCCTCCGATGATATGACTGCCGCGGTGAACGCTCGCGCCGCGCGCGGTGGGACGCTTGTGCTCGGCGGCGGGTTCGCCGGCGGCTACGTCGGGCGCCTGCTCGGCTCCGCGGGGGCGACCATCGTTAGCCCCGAGAACTTCATGCTCTACACGCCGTTGCTCCCGGAAGCGGCCTCCGGCACGCTCGAGCCACGCCACGTCGTCGTCCCCCTCCGTCTCATGTGCCCCCAGGCCGAGCTCCTCCTGGGCAAGGCGACCGGCCTCGACGAGAAGGCTCGCACGGTCCACGTCGTCACCGAGGACGGTGAGGTGGACGTCGCCTACGAGCAGCTCGTCGTCGCGCTCGGCTCCATCGCACGCGCGCTCCCCGTTCCGGGCCTCAGCGAGCACGCGCTCGGCTTCAGGAACCTCGCGGACGCCATCTACCTGCGCAATCACGTCCTGCGCGAGCTGGAGGCCGCAGCCGCGCATCCCGAGCAATCGGAGCGCCACCTGACCTTCGTCTTCATCGGCGCGGGCTACGCCGGCGTGGAGGCGCTGGCGGAGCTCTCCGACCTCGTCCGGGACGCCCTGCGCCACTACCCGACCCTGCGCGAGCGACCCCAGCGCTGGGTGCTCGTCGACGCGGCGCCGAAGATCCTCCCGGAGATCCCGCGGAGGCTCGGGGAATACGCAGCGCGTAAGCTGGCCAGCCGCGGCGTCGACATCCGCATCTCGACCACGCTCGACTCCGTGGACGCCGACGGCTGCGTCCTCTCCGACGGGACAAGGCTCGAGAGCCACACGGTCGTCTGGACGGCCGGCGTGAAGGCTTCCCCCCAGCTCGGGCGCCTCGGCCTCCCGCTGGACGAGCGCGGGCGGGTCGTCGTCGGCCCGACGCTGCTCGTCGAGGGGCGCGAGAACGTCTGGGCGCTCGGCGACAACGCCCGCGTCCCCAACGAGGCGACGCCCGGCCAGTTCGACCCGCCCACCTGCCAGCACGCCCTCCGCCAGGCCCGGCGGCTCGCCAAGAACCTACGCGGCGAGCGGAAGCCGTACCGCTACCGCATGCTCGGCCAGGTGGCGACGCTCGGACGCTACAAGGGCATCGCCGACGTCCTCGGACTGCACTTCAGTGGCTTCCTCGGCTGGTTCATCACCCGCACGTACCACCTGTTCCAGTTGCCGCTCGTCTCCCGCAAGCTCCGCGTTGTCGCCGACTGGACGGTCGGCCTCTTCTTCCGCCGCGACATCGCCGAGCTCTCGATGCTCGGACAGCCCGTCCCGCTCGGGGAGCAGGATGGGGAGCGCCCGTCGCCGGGCGCTCCCCCTGACCTGTCCTAGGGGAAGCTGAAGAAGGCGCGGTGCTGCACGCGGTCCTCGCGCGTGAGGACGAACTCGCGGCACGTGTCCATCCAGCTGACCTCCGTCTGCCAGCGGTAGCGGAACTGTCCGCCGCCGAGCTGGGTCAGCTTGGTGGTTCCCTGCGCGCGAGTCGGAAGCGGACGCTCGCGCGGAGTGATGAACCCGGGAGTCTCGCTCGGGACACGCAAGTCCGAGCAGTTCACCTCACGGGAGAAGACCGGCCCCGCGAGGATGTTGTCCCGGTCGTACTGCGGCGGCGCCCTGAACTTCAGGGTGACGACGTCGCCGGCACGCTCGCTGTTCAACGACCCGTACGGCGCGTCCGCTCCGGCGGTGAAGCCCTCGCGGCAGGCGGGATCGTGTCGTACGCCTCCAAGTTGTCGTCCCGGTTCGTCGTCCCCTGAACGGCGCTGAAGCCGAGCCCGCGGCGGGAGAAGCCAGCCCAGAGAGTGCAAGTGTCCTCGCCACCGAGCGCGTCCGCAGCGGCGATGATCGCCGCCCCGGCGACAACGAGGCCGGGCCCGCATCCCTGGATCTTGAGCCCGTCCACGACGTACTGGATCGCGCGGTTGTTGCCGCCCGTATTCCAGTCTCGACCTGGCGCTTCTCCTTTCCCTCTCGTCCCGGACCGCGGAGAGACGGTTAGTCGCAGCCCCCGGTCCGCGCCGGATCTGTCCCGGTCTGAGCGACCACGGCAAGGACCACCCAAGAGGATCGAGACGGCTTCGTCGTTCCCCTCCTGCCCTGGGGCGTCGAATTGACGCAAGTCTCTACCAACCCGAAAGGGGTGTCAATGAGAAAACTCGTTCTCCGTCAAGCCCGTGCTTGACCGTTAACCCAACGGCCACTCCGGCCGATAGAGCCTCCATGCGCACGATGTTGAGGCGGCAGACAGCGTCCGCACTTGGAGTTTGTGCGGCCGGTGTCGCCCTCCCCGCTGCCGTCCTGCTCCTCGTCGGCAGGAACGAGGCACACCCGGGGAGCGGCATCCATTTCTGGGGCGTCGGCTTCGGCTCCCTTCTCGCCACGGCCGCGGCGCTCACGCTGACGATCGTGGGCTGGCGGCGCAAGGACGCGCGCACCGTTCTCGTCGGCACGGCCTTCTCCGTCATGGCCGCGCTGCTCGCGCTCCACGGCCTCGCCACCCCCGGCGTGATCATGGGGTACGAAGGCGGGCTCGGCGCGTTCACCGGCGGCGCGACGCTGCTGCTCGGTGCCATCGTCCTCGGCTCGCCGCGCTTCCCGACCGTGACGGAGCCGCAGAGCGTGAACCGACTCGTCGTCCTCCAGGTGATCCTCATCGTCGCGATCGCGATCCTGGGCGCCGTCGGCATGCTCGTCCCGAGCGTCGTACCGGATGTCCCCGAGGCCGGCAGCCCGCTCGCGCTCGGCCTGCTCGCGGTCGGCCTCCTCCTCTACGCCTTCCTCGGCGTGCGGGCGATCAACACCTACCTCCTCACCCGCCGCCGCTCCGACCTCCTGGTCGTGCTCGGGCTCTCGTTCCTCGCCACCGCGCTCGATCGCGGCGCTCGTCCTCGACTACATGCAGCTCGGCTGGTGGCTCGGCCACGGCTTCGAGCTCGTCGGCATCGCCCTCGTCGGGATCCCGGTGGCCGTCGACCTGAGCCGCGCACAGCCCTCGCGCTCGCTGACGGGCGGGCCCCGCGCGGGCGAGCTCGTCCAGGCAGAGCAGGCATTCCTCGGCGCACGCGTCCGCGCCCTGACGCTCAGGCTTGCCGAGAAGGACGCGTACACCGAGGGGCACACGCGCCGCGTCGCCCTTCGCGCCGTGCTCGTGGGAGAGGAGCTCGGGTTGTCGGCGAACCGCCTGCGGTCCCTCGCCACCGGCGGCCTGCTGCACGACATCGGCAAGCTTTCCGTCCCCGACGAGATCCTCAAGAAGCCCGGCTCGCTCGACGAGGATGAGTTCGCGGTCATCAAGCGGCATCCCGAGTGGGGCAACAAGCTCCTCGGCGAGCTCGGCGGCTTCTCCGACCTCGTCCGCCGGCTCGTGCTCGACCACCACGAGCGCCTCGACGGCGCCGGCTACCCGAACGGCCGCACGGCGCTCGACCTCGACCTGGAGACGCGCATCCTCACCGTCTGCGACGTGTACGACGCGCTCCTCTCCGTCCGCGTCTACCGCGATGCGTGGACGCACGACAAGGCCATCGGACTGCTCCGCGAGCAGACCGGCTCTGCCTTCGACCCCGGCTGCGTTGCAGCCCTCGAGCGTGTGCTCGCACGAGACGCGCTCGTCCTCGGCGTGGCAGTCTAGGAGGCTTGTCCTCCGACTTCGAGCGAGCGGTCGCGTTCGAGACCGCGATGCGAACGCGTTGCGCCGAGCGCGTCATCCCCTTCCGCTTCGGCCATGCGTACTTCAACTCGAAGTACCCGCGGGTCTGGGACCTCAACGCCGTGTGTGTCGAGGCCCGGGGCGAGGTGGACCCTGGCGAGATCGCCTCGGACGCTGAGCTCCTGCACACGGACGCCGGCCTCGCTCATCGCCGTGTCGACGCGCTCGACGACGAGGTCGGCGCCTCTTGCAAGCCCTTCCTCACGCGCCTGGGATGGGAAGCCGACCGGTTGGTGTTCATGGCCTACCGCGGCCCGGGAGAGCGGACGGCCGACCCAGTCTCGGTCGACGAGGTGTCCGCCGGGGATTTGCGCTCCTTCCGCCGCGGGATCGCGCACACGGAGCCGTGGGCCGAGAACGACGAGACGGTCGAGATGGTCCTCGACGCGAACCTGCTCTGGAGCGAGGTGGGCGCCGCGCGGCACTTCGCCGTGCGTCTGGACGGTGCGGTCGTGAGCGCGACCGACCTCTACTCGGACGGCAGGACCGCCCAGATCGAGGACGTCGCCACTTCCGCGGACTACCGCGGCCGTGGGCTGGCGAGCGCCGTCGTGCTGCGCGCCGTCGAGGAGGCCCTTGCCTCCGGCCACGACTTCGTCTTCCTGGTCGCCAACGACGAGAACTGGCCGAGGGAGCTCTACACGAAGCTCGGCTTCGAGACGATCGGCCACACGTGGTCCTTCCTCAGGAAGCCGGCTCCATCCGCGGCGAGCCTCACCTGAGGTCGCGAAGAGCCGGCCCGAGCGCCTGGTTCAGCTCGAGCACGTCCGCGAAGAGATCGCCGTCGCGCTCGACCCGGCCGAGGACGACCTCCATCGTGAAGGACGCCGGGTCGAGGTCCTCGGTGACCTCCTCCCAGCGGAGCGGCGTCGACACCGGGGCGCCGGCGTTCGGGCGCACCGAGTAGACGGACGCGATCGTCTTTCCCTCGCCGTTCTGGTTGGAGTCGATGAGCACGCCGCGGCGCTTCGCCTTCGCCCACTCGGTCGTCACCAAGCGCGGATGCAGGCGGGCAAGGGTCCCGGCGACGATCTCGGCGAACTCGCGCGTCTGCCCGTAGGTGTGACGCCGCTGGATCGGCACGAGCACGTGGAAGCCGTCCGAGCCGCTCGTCTTGGGGAGCCCGACGAGGCCGAGCGCGTCGAGCACGTCCTTGACGAGCAGGGCCACGCGCACGACCTCGGGGAACCCGACGTCGGGCGAAGGATCGAGGTCGAAGAGCACCCAGTCGGGCCGCTCGGGCTTGTCGGCCCGCGAGTACCAGGTGTTCATGTCGATGCAGCCCATGTTCGCCATCCAGAGGAGCGCGAGCTCGTCGTTGACAAGTGGGTAGCGAAGCGTTCGCTTCTCGCGCGTCTGTCGTGACGTCGAGCGGTACGAGAACGTCGGGATCCAGTCCGGCATGTGTGAAGGCGCGTCCTTCTGGAAGAAGTGCTTGCCCTGCCAGCCGTCGGGATAGCGCTTCATCGTGAACGGCCGGTCGCGGAGGTGCGGGACGAGCACCGGCGCCACCTCGCGGTAGTAGGCGATCAGATCGCCCTTCGTGATCCCTTCGTCCGGCCAGAAGACCTTGTCGAGGTTCGAGAGCTTCAGCGTGCGCTTGCCCTTGCGGATCTCGTTGGCGAGCGGTTCCTCGCGTTGCACCTCGGTCGCCTCCTTGTCCTCGCGGAGCCCCTGGTACACGGGCGCCCGCAGGCGCCCGTCGTGTGTCCACTCGGCGAACTTCACCTCGGCCACCAGCCTGGGCTCGACCCACTCGATGTCGCCTTTGCGCACCCTCGGGATCTTCGGCACCTCGCGGAAGGGCGGGGTGTCGCGCTCGAGCGGCCGGAGCTTCGCCAGCAGCCGGTCGATCTCGTCCTCGGTGAACCCGCTGCCGACGTTGCCGACGTACTCGAGCTCCTTGCCCTTGCGGACGGCGAGCACGAGCGAGCCGAAGCGGCCCGCCCGCCGGCCCTGCCCCTTGGTGTAGCCGGCGACGAGGAACTCCTGCCGGCCGGTCGCCTTCACCTTGAGCCAGTCGCGGGTTCGCTTCCCCGGTTGGTATCTCGACTCGACCTTCTTGGAGACGATCCCCTCCAGACCCTGCTCCTTCGCGGCCTCGAAGAGCGCATCGCCGTCGTCGAAGGCCTGCGAGAGCCTGATCGCCTCCTTGAAGTCGACGACCTCCTCGAGCCGCTCGCGCCGCTCGCGGAGCGGGAGGTCGACGACGGGCTCGCCGTCGATCTCGAGCACGTCGAAGAGGTAGAGGACGAGCGGGCCCTTGCCCTGCTGCATGACCGAGAAACTCGCGCGTCCCTCGTCGTCGAGCGCGCAGACCTCGCCGTCGAGGACGACGTCCGGCGTGCGGACCGCGCGCTCGAGGGCCCGGGCCACAATCTTGAAGCGCTCGGTCATGTCGAGCCCCCTTCGGCTCGTGAGGGTCGCATCGCCGCCCGCGACCCGCGCGACTGCCCGGTAGCCGTCCCACTTCACCTCGTGGGACCACCCGGCGCCGGCGGGCACGTCCTCCGCCAGGGTCGCCAGCATGGGCACGTACTCGGCCCCGCGCTTACCCGGCCTGGGTGCGGCTTCGTCCTGCTTGCGGAGCAGGAGCCAGTTCTTCTCGTTCCCGTCGAGCTTTGCCGGCACGAGCGTCCAGACGCCCTTGAGACGCTCGCCGTCGAGCCGGACCGTCAGGCCGCCGTCGCGCTTCTCCTCGAGGAGCTCGTAGGTGCCCGTGTCCCAGATCTCGACGGTCCCCGCTCCGTACTGCCCGGCCGGGATCTCCCCGGCGAATGTCGCGTACTCGAGCGGGTGGTCCTCGACGTGGACGGCGAGGTGCCGCTGGCCGGGCTCGAGCGGCACGCCCTTGGGGACGGCCCAGCTCGCGAGCGCACCGTCACGCTCCAGCCGGAAGTCGTAGTGGAGGCGCCGCGCGTCGTGGCGCTGGACGACGAAGATCGGCTTGTCCGACGAGCCGCCGTCCGCGCCGAACGGCTCCGGCGTCGCTCCCTTCGACCGCTTGCGCTCGTACTCCCGTAGCCGCGCCACGGCCTACAGCATGCCTGCCCAGCGAATTTTCACGCGCAAGGTTTGGACCGTCGACGGCCGGGTATCAAGAGGCATCCTCTTCGATCGCCGACCGGGGGGTTGGCTAACACGGGGGGCCGGTCTTCGTACCGGCCCCTTGCCTTTGGACAAGGGATCACAGGGCACGGGGATAACCCTGTGGACGCTGTGGATTGCGACGGTCCGACCCTCTACTCGAGGTAGAGGCCCATCATCCGGAAACGGCGCCGTCTCAGGCGTCGCCGCTCGTCGTGATCGAGGGGCTCGGTCTCGGCCAGCGAGGCCTTGAGGGCCTCCGCGAGCAACCGTGCCGCCTCGTCGTGGTCCGTGTGGGCGCCGCCGGCCGGCTCGGGGACGATGCCGTCCACCACGCCGAGCTCCTGACAGTGGACGGCGTCCGGCTTGAACGCGGCAGCGGCCTTCTTGGCCTCGCCGGCGTCACGCCAGAGGATGGCCGCGCAGCCCTCGGGCGAGATGACGGAGTAGATCGCGTTCTCCTGCATGAGCACGCGGTCAGCAAGCGCGATCGCAACCGCGCCGCCCGAGCCGCCCTCCCCGATCACGCAGGCAACGGTCGGAACCCCGAGGCGTGCCATGAGGAGCTGGCAGCGGGCGATCCAGCCTCCCTGCCCGTGCTGCTCGGCCGTGACACCCGGATACGCGCCCGGTGTGTCCACAAGCGTGACCACGGGAAAGCGATGGCGGTCGGCCAGCTCCATCGCGCGCATGGCCTTGCGGTACCCCTCCGGGTACGTCATGCCGAAGTTCCGGTGCGTGCGCTCGCGGATGTCGCGGCCCTTCTGGTGCCCGACGAGGACGACCGTGCGGCCGTCGAAGCGGGCGAGCCCCGCGACGATCGCGGGGTCGTCCGCGAAGGCGCGGTCGCCGTGCAGCTCGACGAAGTCGTCGCATATCCGCTCGATGTAGTCGAGCGTGTACGGCCGCTCCTGGTGTCGGGCGAGCTCGACGGAGCGCCAGACCTCGTCCTCGCTCGGCTCCTCCTCGGCCATCCGGTCGAGCTGCCGTTTGAGGCGAGCCATCTCGCCCGAGACCCCGACACCGCGCAGCAGCGGCAGGTCGCGAAGCTTCGCCAGGCGCTCCCTGAGCTTCAACTCCTCGGCCTGTGTCGACGGGCTCTCGCTCACGATTCCCGCGAGAACATCGCGAGCAACCGGCCGACGAACGGCCGCAGCTCGGCGCGCGGCACGATGGCGTCGATGTGCCCGAAGCGCGCGTTCGACTCGGCGAGGCCGAAGTCGTCCGGAAGCTTCTCGCGCGTGGTCTGCTGGACGACCCGCGGACCGGTGAACGCGAGGAGCGCGCCCGGCTCGGAGACGATCACGTCGCCCAGGCTGGCGAAGCTCGCCAGGACGCCGGCGGTCGTCGGGTGGGTCATGACGGAGATGAAGGCGCTGCGCGCCTCGCGGAGCTCGTCCACCGCGCACACGGTCTTCGGCAGCTGCATGAGCGAGAGGATTCCTTCCTGCATCCGCGCGCCGCCCGAGGCGGTGACGCACACGAGCGGCGCCTGGCGCGAGGCGGCGCGCTCACAGGCGCGCGCGAACTTCTCGCCCACGGTGCTGCCCATCGAGCCGCCCATGAACGCGAAGTCCATGACCGCGAGCTCACAGGGTCTCCGCTCGATCGCGGCCCGGCCGGCGATGATCGCGTCGCCGAGACCCGTCGCGACCTCGGCCTCGGCCAGGCGCTCGGTGTAGGCGCGCAGGTCGAAGAACTTGAGCGGGTCGTCCGAGCGGAGGCCGGCGTCCTCCTCGGCGAACGTGCCCCGATCGGCGAGCTGCGCGACCCGGTCCCGCGCACGCACGGGAAAATGGTGCGAGCACTGGGGACACACTCTGAGCGTGGCCTCGAGCTCGTCCTCGCGATAGTGCGAGTGGCAGCGAGGACAGGTGTTGGGATGCCGCTTCCCGTCCTGGTCCCGCTCCGCTCCACGGTTCTCGACGGTCACGTCGATGCGGCCTTCCATGACCGGCCTATCTTACGGGCTTCGGCCCGGCCTACAGCCCGAGCGCCTGGGCCACGCGGACGAGCGGCTCCGCGTTCCCGGGGGTGTTGGCGACGCCGGTGAGCCCGGCGCCGGCGAGCGGTCGCTCGGCGACGATCCTGCGCAGCATGGCGGCCGACTCGACGAGCGTGAGGCCGCCCGGCTCGGGCATGAACGGGACGACGTCGTCGTCAGGGTCGAGCACGTCGACGTCGAAGGCCACATAGACCGCGTCCACGCCCTCGAGCGCCCGGTCCACGCCCGCCTCGTCCGTGTGCAGGCCGCAGGCGGCGATGAACTCGACCTCCGGCTGGTCGAGGTTGCGGGCGCCGACGAGCGCGACGTCGGCCGGCTCGACCGTCCCCGAGTCGAGCAGCATCCGCAAGGGCATCCCCCACGTGTTCCCGCTCGGAGAGGTCTCCGGCGTGTTCAGGTCGCCGTGCGCGTCGAACCAGACGACCGCGAGCCGTCCGTGCCTTGTTGCCAGCCCCTCGACGGCGCCGACGTGCGAGCAGCAGCACCCGCCGAGGACCAACGGCAAGTCCGGCAGTCCTGCGGCAAGAGCGAGGTTCTGCTCCGTCAGCGAGTCCTCGTCGACGACGGCCGCCTCGGGGTACGGAAGCGGGAGGAACGCGGCCTCCGCCATCGATTCGCCGTCGGTGCCCCACGCGCGCGGAACGCGCACGAGCCCCGCGGCGAACGTGCTTCCGCAGGAGTGGCACTCGTACTCGCCGGCCTCGAGGGCGACGGCGGTGAGCGTCCTGCAGTCGGGGCAGCGGGCCCGGAGGCGCGACATCGAGCTCAGGCTACCGCGAGCCGTCGGGGTCCGGCAGCACCGACTCGAGGGTCTCGGGCAGGCGCGCGAGATCGGGGAGCTCGGCCGCCCGCGGAAGGTCGCTCGTCTCGTCCAGACGATTGATCCACACGGCCGTGATCCCGAGCTCGGCCGCGGGCGCAATGTCGTGGAACAGGCTCGCCGCCACGTGGACGTGGCGCTCCGGATCCGCGCCGAAACGCTCGTAGAACACCTCCCAGTGCCCATGCGCGGGCTTGTAGGAGCCGATCTCGCCCGCGACGACGGTCCCGTCGAAGGGAACGCCGATCGCCTGCATCGAGGCGTCGAGGAAGTCTGGATCGGTGTTCGAGAGCGGGACGAGCTTCCAGCCCCGTTCGCGCAGCTCGGCGAGCGCGCCGGGGACCTCGGGGAAGACCGGCCAGCGCGGCAGGGATTCGCCGAGCGCGGGCTCCTCGCTCGCCGGAAGGTCGAGCCCCTCGCTCTCGGCGAGCAGGACGAGCGCCTGGCGCAGCACCTCGCGATACGGGAGCGAGCCTTCGAGCTGCACCCTCGGCTCGATCTCGTGGTAACGCTCGCGGAGCCTGTCGGCGTCCTCGCCCGGCCAGATGCGGGCAAGCTCGCCGCCGATCCCGCCCTCCCAGTCGACGAGCGTGCCGTAGCAGTCGAACGTGGCCCAGCGCTCAGACATGGGTGTCGCTCAGCTGTTGAACTTCTTGATCACGAGGCAGGCGTTGTGGCCGCCGAAGCCGAAGTTGTTCGAGAGCGCGATGTCCGTCGTCCACTCCCTCGACTCGTTCGGAATGTAGTCGAGGTCACACGCCGGATCGGGCACCTCGTAGTTGATGGTCGGCGGCACGACGTCACGCTGGACGGCGAGTGTGGTGATGATCGCTTCGATCGCCCCCGACGCGCCCAGGCAGTGCCCGGTCGCGCCCTTCGTGGAGGAGATGGGCGTCTTGCGCGCCTTCTCCTCACCGAGGGCGACCTTGATCACGCGCGTCTCGGCCGAGTCGCCGAGCGGCGTCGACGTCCCGTGAGCATTGATGTAGTCGATCTGATCGGAGGTGATGCCGGCGTCGTCCATCGCCATCTGCATCGCCCGCGCCGGATGCCGGCCGGTCGGGTCGGGCTCGGTGATGTGCTGCGCGTCGGAGGAGAGCCCGTAGCCGACGAGCTCCGCGTAGATCTTCGCGTCGCGCTTCTTCGCGTGCTCGAGCTCCTCGAGCACGACGATCCCACCCGCTTCGCCCATCACGAACCCGTCGCGCTCGGCGTCGAACGGGCGGCTGGCGGCGACGGGGTCGTCGTTGCGGCGCGAGAGCGCACGCATGGCAGAGAAGCCGCCGATGCCGACCTTCGTGATCCCGGCCTCGGTGCCGCCGGCGAGCATCACGTCGGCACGGTTGAGCCGGATCGCGTCCATCGCATCCCCGATCGCCATGTTGGAAGCGGCGCACGCCGTGCACTCGGACGCGAGCGGCCCACGCGCCCCGAGCTCCATCGAGACCCAGGCGGCGCCCATGTTGGGGATGATCGCGGTGATCGCCAGCGGGTTGATACGGTCGGGCCCTCGCTCGAGCAGCTGGTCGTAGCAGTTCTGGAAGCTCTGGAGGCCGCCGATCCCGGTCGCGACCGAGACACCCGTGCGCTCGGTCTCGCCCTCGATGTCGATGCCCGAATCCTCCTCGGCCATCCGGGCCGCGGCGATGATCATCTGCGCAAAGCGATCCATCCGCCGCGCCTTGCGGTGCTCGATCCACTTCGTCGGCTCGAAGTCCTTCAGCTCGCACGCGAAGTGCACCGCGAACTCGGACGGGTCGAACGCCGTGATCGGAGCTGCACCGCCCTTCCCGGCCGTCAGGTTCTCCCAGAACGTCTCGGCATCGTTGCCGAGGGGGGTCACGGCCCCCATGCCTGTGATGACGACTCTGCGTCCGTTCTCCGAAGCCATCGCTACATCCCCAGTCCGCCGTCGACGAGCAGCACATCGCCCGTGATGAACGCGGCCTCGTCCGAGCAGAGAAAGCGTACCGCAGCGGCCACGTCCTCCGGGCTCCCGAGCCGGCCCATGGGCGTGTTCGCGAGAATCGCGCCGCGGATCTCCTCCGAGAGGACGTCGGTCAGCTCGGTTGCGATGTAACCCGGCGCGACGGCGTTCACGCGCACTCCCCGGGAGCCGAGCTCGCGCGCGAGAGCCTTCGTGAGCCCGATGATGCCCGCCTTCGACGCCGCGTAGTTCGCCTGGCCTGGATTGCCGTGGATGCCGACCACGCTCGTCAGGTTCACGATCGCCCCGGAGCGGCGTTTGAGCATCTTTCGCGCCACGGCTCGGCAGGTGTTGAACGTCCCGCGGAGGTTCGTCTCGATGACCTCCTCCCACTCCTGGTCGCTCATGCGGGCGATGAGCGTGTCGCGGGTGATGCCGGCATTGTTGACCAGGACGTCGACATCGCCGAGCTCGGACTCGACGCGTTCGATCAGCTCCTTGGCCTCCGCCGGGTCGCCGACGTTCGCCGCCAGGGCGATGCCGCCGATCTCGGAGGCGATCTCCTCGGCGGCGTCCTTCCCGGAGCGGTAGTTGACCGCCACACGCGCGCCCGCGGTGCCGAGCTCGCGCGAGATGGCGGCGCCGATGCCGCGCGATCCTCCGGTGACAAGCGCGACCTTTCCCTGGAGCGAGGCGTACCCGCTCATGGGCCAAACATTGGTCTATGAGCGGGTGGAGGGTGTGTGAGGGAACCGGGAGGTTCCCTCACTGCATCAAAGAAGGGGGCTCGTGGGGGAAACATGGTTTCCCCCACGGGAGCGGGCCGAAGGCGCGCGACGCTCATGCGGCCGACAGCGTGTCCTCGAGCTTGCGGAGAGACTCCGGGTCGCCGACGGAGATCGTGCGCAACGACCGGTCGCACCGGCGCAGAAGGCCGCCGAGGACCTGGCCGGGACCGATCTCGACGAACGTCTCCACACCGTCCTTCACGAGACCGCGGACGGCCTGCGTGAAGCGAACCGGTGCCGTCAGCTGCTCCGCGAGAAGCCCCGCAATCCGATGCGCGTCCTCGAGCCTGGCCGAGACGGTGGACATGTACGGGGTGACCGGATCGCGCCAGTGCACCTTCGCGAGCGCCGGGCGCAGCCGCTCGGCGGCGCGGGCCACGAGCGGGCTGTGGAAGCCACCGCTGACCCGCAGCTTGACGGTCTTTCGCGCCCCCCTGGCGGTGGCCTCCGCGATGAGCTTGTCGACGGCAGCGTTCTCACCCGAGACGACGACCTGGCCGGGGCAGTTGTAGTTCGCCGGCCAGACGCCCTCGATGTGCTCGCAGAGCTCTTCTATCACCGAGTCCTCGAGCCCCAGGATGGCGGCCATCGCCCCAGGGGTCTCCTGTGCGGCCTCCGCCATCGCTTCGCCGCGCTCGCGCACGAGGGCGACCGCCGGGCCGGCCTGGATCGCGCCGGCCGCCGCGAGCGCCGAGTACTCGCCCACGGAATGACCGACGACGTAGTGCGGCTGGATGCCGAGCGTCTCGACCGCACGCAGGCACGCGATCGAGGTCGCCACCAGCGCCGGCTGCTGGAGCTCGGTGCGGGTCAGGTCCTCGATCGATCCTTCGAAGCACAGCTTCGCCACGTCGAAGCCCACGGCTTCGGAAGCCTCGTCGTACACAGCTCGCGCCGCCGGGAACTCCTCGGCAATGGCGCTGCCCATCCCCTCGGTCTGCGATCCCTGGCCCGGGAAGCAGAATGCGATCTTCATCTCTCCTCTCCTACTCAGTTCCTCGACGTCCAGGTCATGTAGGCCGAGCCCCAGGTGAGGCCGGCGCCAACCGCGCTCACGAGCACACGCGTCCCCTCTTCGAGCAACCCCTTTTCCCGTGCCTCGGCGAGGCAGATGGGGATGGAGGCAGAGGAGGTGTTTCCGTACCGGTCGATGTTCATCAGCACCTTCTCCGGATCGAGCCCGAGGTTCTTGACCGCGTGGTCGACGATCCGCTTGTTCGCCTGGTGGGGCACGTAGAGATCGATGTCCTCGACCGTCGCGCCGCACTCGGCCAGAAGCTCCTCCGCCGAGGTGACCATGACCCGGGTGGCAAAGCGGAAGACCTCGGCGCCGTTCATCTTGATGAACTGCGCCTCCTCCTCGAGCACCTCCGGCGAGACCGGCCTGCGCGAGCCGCCGGCAGGGACGCAGAGGTCAGGCCCGCCGGCGCCGTCGGCGCCCAGCTCGAAGCCGGCGATTCCTCCCTTGGCGACGGGCTCGAGCACTGCCGCTCCCGAGCCGTCGCCGAACAGGATGCAGGTCGACCGGTCCTGCCAGTTCGTGATCTTCGAGAGAACCTCGGTGCCGACGATCAGCGCGCGCTTCGAGAGACCCGTGGCGACCATCCCGTAGGCCTGCGAGAGCGCGTAGACGAAGCCCGTGCAGCCGGCGAGCAGGTCGTACGCCGCCGCCTTCCTGGCCCCGAGCTCGTCCGCGACCAACGCCGCGGTCGCCGGGAAGAGCATGTCGGGTGTGGCCGTGGCGACGATGACGAGATCGAGGTCCTGCGGATCGACCCCGGCATGCTCGAGCGCCTCGCGCGCCGCGGGGAACGCCAGGTCGCTCGCGGCCTGGCTCGGCGCCGCGATGCGGCGTTCCTTGATCCCCGTCCGGGTCGTGATCCACTCGTCGGACGTGTCCACCATGGCCTCGAGGTCGGCGTTCGTCAGCACCTTGTCGGGGAGGTAGGCGCCGACGCCGGTGATCCCGACCGTGATCCCGTTGCCGGAGACGTTCCCGATCATTCGTCGCCCTCGGTGACCGCGAAGGTCAGCGTCCCGCGCACGGCGAGCTTTCCGCCCACGGTGGCCGTTGCCTTCCCGCGGCCGACGGGACCGCGGACGCGCTCCAGCTCGCACGTCAGCTCCAGCTCGTCCCCCGGGACGACGATGCGCTTGAAGCGCACGTCGTCGATGCCTGCGAAGAGGGCGAGCTTGCCGCGGTTCTCCTCGTCGGAGAGGACGGCGACCGCGCCGGTCTGGGCCATGGCCTCGACCATGAGGACGCCGGGCATGATCGGGCGCCCGGGGAAGTGCCCTGCGAGGTACCACTCGTCCTCGCGCACGAGCTTGCGCGCTACGACGCGCACGCCGGGCTCGAGCTCGATCACTTCGTCGAGCAGCAGGAATGGTTCGCGGTGCGGGAGGATCTCTTCGATCTCCCGCCGACCGAGCGGAGGTGCGTATGTCACCGAGGCCGGCTCACCCGTTCGCCGTTTCATCCAGCCGTACGCGAAGGCGGGCGCGGGCCCGGTGCACGTAGCACTTCGCGGTCCCGACAGGCATGCGCGCGACGCGCGAGATCTCCTCGTAGGTCAGGCCGAAGACATCCCGGAGCACGACGGCGACGCGCTGGTTCGGGGACAGCCGCGCGAGCGCGGCCGTAAGCTCCCGACGCTTGTCGGCAAGGATCGCGGCGCGCGACGGATCGCTGTCCTCGCCCGCAGGCTCGTCCTCGAGCGAGAGCGGCTCGGTCTGACGGAGGCGCTGGCGTGCGAGGCGATCCCGGCACGTGTTCACGACCAGGCGGTGAAGCCAGGTGGCGAACTGCGCCTCCCCCCGGAACTGGCGCAACCGGGTGCAAAGCTTCACGAGCGACTCTTGCGCGGCATCCCGCGCCTCCTCGAGATCGCCCATGAGCTGCGCGGCGAGCCGGTTCACGCGTGGCGCATGCCGTTCGACGAGCGCGTCGAGCGCCCATCCGTCGCCGTTCCTTGCCTTGCTGACGAGGTCCACGTCACTGAGCTTCCGGTACGCGTGAAACCGCCCGTACGACGGCTCACGATCGGTCTGACGCGCAGGCGTGGCGGCTGGTTGCACGGCCCGGTTAGTGTAGTTCCGCGGATGGCCGACGCGCTGACACCGGAGACCGTCGAGCCCTTGCTCTCCGGCCGCTTCGGCCGCCCCTACCTCTACGAGGGCTCCTGCGAGTCCACCCAGCAGCTCCTCGGCTCAGACCACGCGGAGGGCGCCGCGGCCGTTTGCGAGGTCCAGACCGGGGGGCGCGGCAGGCTGGGCCGAACCTGGATCGCCCCGCCGGGCACTGCCGTGCTCTGCTCGGTCGTGCTCGAGCCGCCGCCGGAGCGAAGCGTCCCCGAGCTCTCGCTCGTGGGCGGCGTCGCCGTCGCGGAGACGGTCGAAGCGGCTACCCAGCTCGCGGCCCAGATCAAGTGGCCGAACGACGTGCTCGTCAACCGGCGCAAGGTCGCCGGCGTGCTCGCCGAGGCCTCCGAGGGCCGCGTCGTCCTCGGGATGGGGCTGAACGTCAACCAGAGCCGAGACGAGCTTCCTCCCGACACGACGGTGGCACCCGGCTCGCTGCTCACAACTGACGGCGTGCGCCGGGAACGGGCCCCGATCCTGGCCGACCTGCTCCTGCGGCTCGAGCGGGCCTACGACCGGTGGCGCGAAGGCGGGCTCGACGCGATCTACGACGGCCTGGGAGCACGGGACTTCCTGCGTGGCCGGCGCCTGCTCGTCGACGGCGAGAGCGCCGTCGGGGTCGCGATCGACCGCAGCGGCAGGCTCGAGGTCGAGATCGGCCACGAGCGCCGCATAGTGGAGAGCGGCGAGGTTCTGTTCGAGCGCTAACCGGCGCGGCCGAAGACGAGCCGGCTGCGGTTCCCGGCAGCGTCCACGGCGAGAATGCGCACGACGAGCGCGCGGACGCGACGCCAGTGGGCCTTGACGCCTGCCGGCTTGTCGACCTCGACCATGTCGCCGTCGTTCCAGCGCGCCGTGCCGTACCAGATCTTCAGGCGCACAGCCTCGCTCGAGCTGAAGCTCAGCCTGGCGACGCCGTTCACGTTCCGCAAGGAGATGAAGCGCACCACGGGCCGGGTGACGTCGACGCGGGCCACCCGCGCGAGCGAGCGCGTGCCGAACGAGGTGGTCGCCACCACGACGGCCGTCACAGGCCCGTCAGCCGCCCGAGCGCCGCCCTGCACTCGACCGTCCCACGAGGCCGCGTAGGCGCCGGTCGCGAGCGATCCCGTCAGCACTGTCTTGATGGTCTTGCCGGCCCGCCGGATCTCGACGCGTACGTCAGCGGCGCGCGTCAGCGCGAAGCCGATGCGCAGGCTCTCGTTCTGACCGTCGCCGTTCGGCGAGAGCGCGGCAGGCTCGATCACGACCCCGCCCAGGGTCCGGTCGACCACGATGTTGACGGATCGCGTCACCTGAGCCGAGCCCGACTGAGCCGAGACCTCGATCCGGTATGTCCCGTCCGCGACGGGCGCGCCAGAGCCGGTCGTCCCGTCCCAGGTGACCCTGCGCCTCCCCGCGGGCCGCTCGGCGCTGGCGAGCAGGGTGCGCGCCAGCGTCCCCGAGGAGACGTTCACGGCCCGCACCGCGACGACGGCACGACGAGAGAGCCGGAACGACACCGTCGAGCGCTCGGTGCTCCAGTCGCCGTTCGGGGTCAGAACCCGCGACGACGCGGACAGGCCTGTGATCGCAAGCGGCGGCGGCCCGGGAATGGGCCCGGTCGCCGGCCGCGTGTCGGGCCCGGCGCTGATCTCGTAGGTGTACGAGGCGATCGGAGCGGCGCTCGCGTCCCAGGTCCAGTCGACGGCAGCGCCGTTGCCGGTGCCCTGGGCGACCACCCCGCCGCCGGCGTCCTTGACCTGCACGAGCCAGGCCCTCGCGGACGAGAGGCGTGCGGTGAAGCGGACAGGGCCGCCCACGGAGCCGTCCACCTCGGGGTCGTAGAGCTTCGGGAGACCGATGCGCGACACGTTCGAGGCGATCGCGCCGAGCTGCCCGTAGAGAGCCGTGCCCGGACAGCTGGTGTAGCCGGTGTCCCGGTGTCCCGAGACCGCCCGCAGGCGGACCACACGGCCGGCGGGGAAGCGGTCGTTGCCGTAGGAGGTGAAGTTGAGGAGCGAGACCGGGTCGACATGGCCCACGTCGAGCCGCCAGGCGAGCAGGCGCTGGAGCGCGCTCCGCGCCGCTGACGAGATGCGGCCGGACCCGTACGTCCCGAGGACGGCCACGCCGACGCTCCCCGTGTTGAACCCTTGCGCGTGGGCGCCGATCACGTTCTGGATCAGGCCTCCGCCGCGGCCCTCGAAGATCCGGCCGTACTTGTCGACGAGATAGTTGTAACCAATGTCGTTCCAGCCGTTCGAGAGCACGTGGTAGCGCTGGATGCCACGGACGATGGCCGCCGATTGCGAGGCCGAGTAGCTGTTCGTCCCCGCCGTGTGGTGCACGACCGAGAGCTCGAGGCCGTCCGCGAACGACGGCTGCGCCCGCACGATCGACTCGTCGGCGCCCCAACCCGGCCGGCGGGTGATCGGCGGTTGATCCGGTCGCAGCGTCGCCTGCGTCGCCGGCCCGGCCAGCGTCGCGTCGGCCGGCGAGGGCTCGCTCGAAATGTAGAACGTCCGCAGGCGCGTGACCGGCCCGGAGACCCGGTACTGGATCGACGTCGAGCTGCCCGTCCACCAGGGGTTGCCGACGTTCCAGGCCCGAGATGCCTTCCCCTCCTCGCTCGTTGCGTCGGGAAGGTCGTCCTCCTCCGGGCGGGCGAGGCGCCAGGGGCTCCAGGTGCCGGACTCGGTCGCCGTCCTGAACCAGACCTCGCCGCCGCCCTGCCAATGGGTGCCGACCATCGTGAACTCGATCGGCGCAGCCCGCGGAACCGACCCTCGCGCGGCGGCCAGAGGGACGTCGCGGGCGACGACCTGGACCTCGGCAGCGCCGGCCGTGCCCGGAGCGAGCGCGGCCGTGGCGAGAACGAACGCGAGCGTACGACGAAGCTTCATGAGGGAGATGGCTGGGGGGTCGGCTCCTTCGCTACCGAAGCAGAGGAGTCCTGCGTCCTCAAGGGCATCGGCAGGTCCCTGATAGAATCTTTACACCAAAGTGCCGCGCTTGCGGGGACTTTTTTGCACTATGTGCGCGCTCGCCGCGGCGCTTCTACTCGCGGGCGGAGCGACTGCTCAGGACACCGCGCCGCGCGTGCTCGTCATCGAGCTCGCGAACGACATCAACCCGGTCACGGCCGACTACGTCATCGACGGAATCGAGCGTGCAGAGGACGATGGCTACGACGCCGTCGTCATCGAGCTGGACACGCCCGGCGGGCTCGACTCCGCCATGCGCGACATCATCAAGAAGGAGCTCGAGGCCGAGATCCCGGTCATCGTCTACGTCGCGCCGCAGGGCTCACGCGCGGCATCCGCAGGCGCGTTCATCACGCTTGCCGCAGACGTCGCCGCGATGGCACCGAACACCAACATCGGCTCGTCGACGCCGGTCGCAGTCGGCGGCGGGGAGATTCCGTCGGATCTCCGGCGCAAGGTGATCAACGACGCCGCCGCCTACGCACGCGAGCTCGCCGAGACGCACGGCAGAAACGGCGACTGGGCAGAGGACGCGGTGCGCGAGGCCTCCAACCTCGGCGCCCAGGAAGCGCTGGAAGAGAACGTCGTGGACGTCGTCGCCCCCGACCTCACCACCCTGCTCGACGAGATCGACGGCATGGAGACGGAGCCGAAGGGCCTCGTCCTGAACACTGCCGGCGCGGACGTCGAGCGGGTCGAGATGTCGCTCTGGAAGCGGATCCTCGACACCCTCATCGACCCGAACATCATCGTCCTCCTGATGTCGCTCGGGGTGCTCGGGATCACGATCGAGATCCTCAACCCGGGCCTGATCTTCCCGGGGACGGTCGGCGCCATCTCGCTCATCGTCGGCCTCTTCGGGCTCCAGGTGCTTCCGATCAGCTGGGCGGGTCTCCTGCTCATGATCCTGGCCCTCGCGTTCTTCGTCGCGGAGGCGGTCGTCGTGAGCCACGGCGCGCTTGCGGTCGCAGGGGCGGTGAGCTTCGTCGTGGGGGCGCTCCTGCTCTTCGACCCGGCCGGCGAGGAGTACCAGGTCTCCATCTGGGTCGCCCTCGCCGTGGCGGGCACGATGGCGCTAATCGCCGGGGTCGCCGTTGCGAAGATCGTCCAGGCGCGCAAGGCGCCGACGAAGACCGGCCGCGAGGAGCTGCTCGATGAGGTCGGCATCGTCCGCCAACGCGTCGACCCCGTCGGCGCAGTCTTCGTGCACGGCGAGCTCTGGCGCGCGCACACCGAGAACGGGCCTCTGGAAGCGGGCGAGCGAGTTCAGGTCGACTCGATCGGGGAGGACCTTGTCCTCGAGGTCTCGCGCGCCAAAGAGCCGGCGACCGTTTCCGCCTAGCTAGCCTCGGCGGCCGCCACCGGTGTCGTAGGATGACCTGGCCCCGCCCGAAAGGAGCTCGATGACCGCCGCTCTGATCGCCGTCGCCGTAGTCGCAGTCCTGCTGATCTTCCTGATCTCGGCTTCGGTCCGGATCGCGCGGGAGTACGAGCGGGGTGTGATCTTCCGGCTGGGCCGCCTCAACTCGCCGCCGCGCGGGCCGGGCATCTTCTTCCTCATCCCCATCGTGGACAAGATGGTGCGGGTCGACCTGCGGACGGTGACCCTGAACATCCCGCCGCAGGAGGTCATCACCAAGGACAACGTCCCCGTGCGGGTGAACGCGGTCGCGTACTTCCGGATCATCGATCCCGAGCGGGCGATCGTGCAGGTCGAGAACTACATGGTCGCCACGTCGCAGATCGCACAGACGACCCTGCGAAGCGTGCTCGGCCAGCACGTCCTCGACGAGCTCCTCTCGGAGCGCGACAAGATCAACACGATCCTCCAGGAGATCATCGACGAGGCCACGTCGCCCTGGGGCATCAAGGTCTCCATCGTCGAGGTCAAGGACGTCGAGATCCCGAGCGGCATGCAGCGCGCGATGGCCCGCCAGGCCGAGGCCGAGCGCGAGCGGCGCGCGAAGGTGATCGCGGCCGAGGGCGAGTTTCAGGCCTCCGAGCGCCTCAAGGACGCCGCCAACGTCATGGCGGAGAACCCGATCGCGCTCCAGCTCCGGTTCCTCCAGACGATGCTCGAGATCTCGAGCGAGCGGTCGACGACGATGATCCTCCCGCTACCGCTCGAGCTTCTTCGCCCGTTCCTCAACAAGGGCGAGAGCTAGGCCTGACGGAGCGCCACTCGCCTCCCGAACTGCGCCGCGACCCGCTCTCGGGCCGCTGGGTCGTGGTCGCGCCCGCCCGGGCGCGGCGGCCGGGCGCTCCCCGCGCCGCCGGCCAGGACGCCCTGGACGACCCCGTCGGCTGCCCCTTCGACGAAGGTCGAGAGGCGGCAACGCCGCCGGAGACGTTCGCCATCGGCCCTCCGGGCCGCCCCCCGGACACACCCGGCTGGCGCGTGCGCGTGGTCCCCAACAAGTTCCCCGCGTTCGGGCCCTGGCCTCGCGACGGCGACCGACCGGACAGCCTGCTCGCGCGCAGGGCGGCAGTCGGGCGGCAGGAGGTCGTTGTCCACTCGCCCCGCCACGTCCGCACGATCGCCGACCTCGGCGTACGCGAGCTCGAGCTCGTTGCGGAGGCGTGGCAGGCTCGGGCTGAGGCGGCGCGCGAGGCCGGGTTCTCCTACGTCCACGCGCTCGTGAACGAAGGCGCGGGCGCCGGTGCGAGCCTGCCCCACACCCACTCCCAGCTCGTCTGGCTCGAGGACGTGCCCCCGCTCGTGGCACAGGAGCATACGCTCCTGAAAGCCTCAGGCGGCTGCGTGCTCTGCGAGGTTCTCGAGGAGGAGCGCTCGCAGAGGATGCGGGTCGTCGACGAGCGCGACGGCGTCATCCTGCTCTGCCCCTTCGCCGGCCGGCAGCCCTACGAGATGCTGGCCGCGCCGCTCCACTGCGAGGAGGAACCGTTCACGAGCGCCCTGCTCGCGCCGGCGCTCACGCTCGCGGCCGAGGGAGTCCGCCGGCTGCGGGTCAACGAGGGTCCCGTCTCGCTGAACATCTGGCTCCACGCGGGCGGGCACTGGCACCTGGAGATCCTCCCTCGGCTCGGAGTCCTCGCGGGCATCGAGCTCGGCGCCGGTTACTTCGTGAACACCCTGGCGCCGGAGTCGGCGGCAGGCGTCCTGCGCGAGTCCTAGGAGGGCTCCTTCAGTTCCGCCGCGGGATTCGGGTCGAGCGGCCGGCTTTGAAGCGCTGCGCGGCCTCGATCGCCGCCTGGAGCGAGAGGCCCTTGTCCTTGCCCTGCTTGATCAGCATGACCGTCTCGACCGCGTCGAGGTCGTAGAGGCGCTGCTTCTTGCCCTTCGTGGGGATCCGCGCCTTCGTCGTCCAGTAGTCGAGCTGCATCTTCGTCACGCCTGCAACCTTGCAGACCTGGCCCAGCGAGAGGTCGAGCCGGCGCAGGTGGCGGACGACGTCGACCGGCTCCAGCAGCTCCTCCGGACGGCGCGCTGGCGGCATGCCCGCCTAGACGGCCGGCTCGGTCTCGTCGTCGGTCTCTGCCGGCTCGTCCTCGGCCGGCTCTTCGGCCTCGATGCCAACCGCAACCGGCTCTTCGCCCTCGCCGAGCTCCGGAGCGTCGCCGTTCTCCTGCTCGACGACGCCGGTCAGCGTCGAGACCTGCTCGCCGTCGCGCAGGCGCATGACGATGACGCCCTGGGTCGACCGTCCGCTGCGCTTGATGCCTCCGCTCGGCACACGGATGACCGTGCCGCCTGTGGAGATCAGCATGACCTGGTCGCCCTCGAGGACGACGAGCGAGCCGGCGAGCTGCCCGCGGGCCTCGGTGAGCTGCACCGTCTTGACCCCGAGGCCGCCGCGGCCCTTGGTCGGGTACTGGTCGATCCGCGTGCGCTTGCCGAAGCCGTTCTCGGTGACGACGAGGAGGTCGGCGTCGTTGCGGGCAATGGTCGCGGCGATGACCTCGTCCCCTGAGCGCAGCTTCATGCCGCGCACGCCTTCGGTCGCCCGGCCCATCGGCCGCGCCTCCTTCTCGTGGAAGCGGATCGCCTGGCCCTTGCGGGAGACCATGAGGATGTCGTCCTCACCCGACGAGTGGAGCACGGCGACCAGCTCGTCGCCTTCGCGAAGCTTGATGGCGATGATGCCGTCGGCCTTCAGCGGCGTGTTGTACTCGGCGAAGCGCGTCTTCTTGACGGTGCCCTTCTTCGTCGCGAGCACGAGGTACTCGGCCTCCTTGAACTCGCGCGTGGCGATGAGCGTGCGCACCGACTCACCCTGCGCCAGGGGCAGCAGGTTGACGATCGCGCGGCCCTTGGACTGCCGGCTGCCGAGCGGGAGCTCGTGCACCTTGAGGCGGTAGATCTTCCCGACCGAGGTGAAGAAGAGGAGGTAGTCGTGCGTGGAGGCGACGACGAGGTGCTGGATGTAGTCGTCGTCCTTCAGGTCCATCCCCATGACCCCGATGCCACCCCGGCGCTGCTCGCGGTACGTATCCACGGGAAGGCGCTTCACGTAGCCGGAGCTGGTGACCGCGACGACCATGTCCTCCTCGGCGATCAGGTCTTCGAGCTCGAGCTCCTCCTCGGCGGCGACGATCTCCGTCCGCCGCTCGTCCTGGCGCCCGTAGATCTGCTTGATCTCGAGCAGCTCGTCGCGGATGAGGCCGTCGATCTTGGCCTCGTCCGAGAGGATCGAACGCAGCTCGGCGATGCGCTCCCGCAGGTCGGCGAACTCGTCCTCGATCCGCTTCCGTTCCAGACCCGTGAGGCGCTGGAGGCGGAGGTCGAGGATCGCCTGCGCCTGGATCTCCGAAAGCCCGAACGTCTCCTGCAGGCCCTGGCGCGCCTCGTCTGGGTCGGCGGAGGCACGGATGAGCGCGATGACCGCATCGAGGTTCTCGAGCGCGATGAGGTAGCCCTCGAGGACGTGAGCGCGCTCCTCGGCCTTGCGCAGCTCGTACTTCGAGCGCCGAGTGACGACCTCGCGCTGGAAGTCGAGGTAGTGGCGCACCATCTCGAGCAGCGAGAGCGTCCGCGGCACGCCCTCGACCAGCGCGACGGCGTTGTAGCCGAACGTCGTCTGGAGCTGGGTGTGCTTGTAGAGCTTGTTGAGGGCGACCTGCGGGACGCAGTCGCGCTTGAGGTGGATCTCGATGCGCATCCCGCTCTTGTCCGAGAGGTCGCGGATGTCGGCGACCTCAGTGAGGATCTTGTCGTTGACCAGGTCGGCGATCTTCTTGATGACACCGGTGTCGCCGCCCTTCTTGACGCCGTACGGGAGCTCGTTGACGACGACCGCCGTGCGGCCTCCGCGCAGCTCCTCGACGTGGGCGCGCGCGCGCATGACCACGCGGCCGCGGCCCGAGCGGTACGCATCCTTGATTCCGCTGCGGCCGACGATGATCGCGCTCGTCGGGAAGTCGGGGCCCTTGATGTGGCGGCTGAGCCCCTCGACGTCGATGTCCGGGTCGTCGATCATCGCGATGACCCCGTCGATGACCTCGGAGAGATTGTGCGGCGGGATGTTGGTCGCCATCCCGACGGCGATGCCGGAGGAGCCGTTCACGAGCAGGTTCGGGAAGCGCGCGGGCAGGACGGACGGCTCTTTCCGCGACTCGTCGTAGTTGGGGACGAAGTCGACGGTGTCCGCTTCGATGTCCCGCAGCATCTCCGTCGCGAGACGCGTGAGCCGGCACTCCGTGTACCGCATCGCGGCCGCGGGGTAGTCGTCGATGTTCCCGAAGTTGCCCTGGCCGTCCACGAGCGGGTAGCGCAGGGAGAACGGCTGCGCGAGGCGCACGAGCGTGTCGTAGATCGCCGTGTCGCCGTGCGGGTGGTAGGAGCCCATCACGTCGCCGACGATGCGCGCACACTTCTTGTACGGCCTGTTCGGCTGCATCCCGGCCTCGTTCATCCCGAACAGCACGCGGCGGTGCACGGGCTTGAGGCCGTCGCGCACGTCCGGCAGCGCCCTCGCCACGATCACGCTCATCGCGTAGTCGAGGAAGCTCGAGCGCATCTCCTGCTCGAGCTCGCGCGCCTCGATGCGGCCTGCGCCGAGCGGCTCGACGCTAGACATCGAGGAACCTCACGTCTTTCGCGTTCTGCTCGATGAACTCACGCCTGGGCTCGACCTGGTCGCCCATGAGCATGGAGAAGATCCTGTCGGCGTTCGACGCGTCCTCGACTTCGACGCGGACGAGCATCCGCCGGGCGGGATCCATCGTCGTGTCCCAGAGCTCGGACGGGTTCATCTCGCCGAGGCCCTTGAAGCGGCTCACCTGCATGCCCTCTTTGGCCAGGTCGATGGCGCCGTGGCGTAGCTCGTCGAACGTCTCCGCGCGCCGCTCCTTCTTGCCCGAGACGACGCGGAAGGGCGGGAAGCCCACGACGCCGGTGACCTTGGAGTACGCGCGCTGCAGACTGCCGAACGACCCCGAGGCGAAGAGGCTCTCGGGCAGGTCGACGTGATGGGCGGCGCTCGTCGCGCGCTCGATCACCCTGATGCGAAGCGTCTCTTCCTTCTTCGGCTCGACGCTCTCGAGCTCGTAGCCGTTCTTGGAGAGGTCGCCCAGCGCCTTCACTGCGTCGGCGGGCGCCTCGATCGGCAGCTCGATGAAGCGGTGCTTGACGACGAAGCCTGCGGCCTGCGGGTAGTCGGCGTTCAGCTTCGCCGACCAGCCGTCGAACTCGTAGAGCGCTCTGGTGAAGCGCCCCCAGCGGGCTTCGGTGAGCTTGTAGGGCTCGCCCTCGCGGTCAGTGACCTCCATGTCCTTGATGCGCTCCCGGACGAGCAGCTCCTCGAAGAGGGATTCCTTCTCGATGTAGAGCTCCTGGCTCCCGAGCTTCACGCGATAGAGCGGCGGGACAGCGATGAAGACGTGGCCGTTCTCGACGAGCTCGGGCATCTGCCGGTAGAGGAACGTGAGGATCAGCGTGCGGATGTGCGACCCGTCCACGTCGGCGTCGGTCATGACGATGATCCGGTGGTAGCGAAGCTTCTCGAGGTCGAACTCCTCGCCGAATCCCGTCCCGGCGGCCGTGATGATCGACTGGATCTCGGTGTTGGAGAGCACCTTGTTGATCCGGTTCTTCTCTGAGTTGATGACCTTGCCGCGCAGCGGAAGAATCGCCTGGAAGTTGCGGTCGCGCGCGTCGACCGCCGAGCCGCCCGCCGAGTTGCCCTCGACGAGGTAGAGCTCGGCCTCGGCCGGATCGCGCGTCTGGCAGTCCGCCAGCTTGCCGGGCAAGGAGCCCGCATCGAGCGCGCCCTTGCGCCGGGTCAGGTCGCGTGCCTTGCGCGCGGCGAGCCGGGCCCTCGCGGCCGAGATCGCCTTCTGGATGATCTGCTTTGCGTCGGTCGGGTTCTCCTCGAGGAACTCGGCGAGGCGCTGGTTGACCGACTGCTCGACGAGACCCTTCACACCGGGGTTCCCGAGCTTGGTCTTCGTCTGCCCCTCGAACTGGGGATCGCGGAGCTTCACCGAGATGACGGCGGCGAGACCTTCGCGGACGTCCTCGCCCTCGAGGTTGTCCTCCTTCTCCTTCAGGAAGCCCTTGTCGCGCGCGTAGCGGTTCAGGGTGCCGGTGAGCGCCGCCTTGAAGCCCGACAGGTGCGTGCCGCCCTCGTGCGTGTTGATGTTGTTCGCGAACGAGAAGGCCGAGTCCACATAAGAGGTGTTCCACTGCATGGCGACCTCGACGGCGCCCTGGTCGCTCTCGCCCTCGAAGTAGACGACGTGCTTGTGGACCGGATCCTTGGTGTCGTTCACGAAGGCGACGAAGTCGCGGATCCCGCCCTCGTAGTGGAACTCATGGGTCTCCTCGCCTTCGCGCTCGTCCACGAGCACGATGCGGAGACCGCGGGTGAGGAAAGCTGTTTCGCGAAGACGCTGCACGAGCGTCTCGACCGAGAGATCGAGCTCCTCGAAGACGTCGGCGTCGGGCAGGAAGCTGATCGTCGTCCCGGTGTCGCCGCTCTCGGCCTTGCCGACCTCGGCGAGGTCGCCGGTGGGGACGCCGCGAGCGAACTCCTGCCGGTAGACCTTGCCGTCGCGCCGAACCTCGGCGACGAGCCACTCGGAGAGCGCGTTCACGACCGAGACGCCGACGCCGTGGAGGCCGCCGGACACTTTGTAGCCGTCGCCGCCGAACTTTCCGCCGGCGTGCAGCTTCGTCAGGACAACCGTGAGAGCGGGGAGCCCCTGGTCGGCCATGACGGCCACGGGGATGCCCGAGCCCCAGTCCCGGACGGTGACGGAATTGTCCGGACGGAGGGTCACCTCGATGCGCTCGTTACGCCCTGCGAGGGCCTCGTCAACCGAGTTGTCGACCACCTCGTAGACGAGGTGATGGAGCCCGCGGGCGCCCGTCGACCCGATGTACATGCCGGGTCGCTTGCGGACCGGGTCGAGGCCCTCGAGAACGGTGATGTCTTTGGCGTCGTAAGTGGTCTTGGCCATAAAAAAATCCCTGCTCTTGGGGGATTTTTGTCTCAGATGCAGTCTACCAGAACGGACGGTCGGACGGCCCGGCTGCTGCGGCCTCCAGACTAGCTGCTGCGGCCCTCGCAACCGCCTCTCGAAGCGTCGGGTCAGCGATGGCCGCGGCAATCTCCTCGCCCGCCGCGATGGCCTGCGGAGACGGAGTCGGCACAGTCCGTTTCCGATCCTCCACATCCTCCCCGCCGGGCTCCGGAAGGCGTCCCGTCGCGAAGCGGAGGGCGGTCGGCGCAGATTCGAGACTGCCTTCCAGACGCTCCTGGATCGTCGCGCTCATCTGTGTGAGCTCGAATGCCCACGTGCTCGACTTCGTCGCCACGTGGAGCGTCCCGTCCCGGGAGATGCGGGCGGGCCACGCGTTGGCGGCGATCCCCGGCCCTACGGCATCTGGCCAGACCGCCACGACGTCCGTGATCGCGCCGGCGGGCCCCAGGCGCCCCAGCTCACGACGGACGCCCTCACCCAGAGGCTCCAGACCTCTCAAGCCGCCTCCGCCACACTGGCTCCGTCCTCGCGCCGCACCTGCACGACGAGCGCCGGCTCCGGGGTAACCTCCGGCAGGGCTGCGACGCTGGTCGCGCTGACGAGCGTCTGACCGCCGGGAGGCAGCGCCGCAAGCAGCGCGCGCCTGCGGTCGGAGTCGAGCTCGCTCAGCACGTCATCGAGCAGGAGGAGCGGCGCGGCGCCGCGGAGCTCTGCAAGCGCAACCGCCTCAGCGAGCAGCAGGCCGAGAACGGCCGTCCGCTGCTCCCCTTGCGAGCCGAAGCTGCGCAGGTCCCGATCCCCGGCGCGGATCGCCACGTCGCGGAGATGGGGCCCGGCGCCGGTCGTCCCGCGCTCGAGATCGCGGTCGAGCCGCGCCTCGAGGTCTGCGAGAGCCAGCGGCTCCGCCTCGTAGGAGAGCAGCCCGTCGGCGAGGCCGAGCAGGCCGGCATGTTCCGCGAAGCCGGGCGCGAGCAGGTCGACGAGCTCCTTCCGCGCGAGGTCGAGCTGGGCGCCGAGCGAGGCGACCTGCTCCGTCCACGGCTCGGCGGCGGCTCTCGTGGAGATCCTCGCGCGGACCCGGCGCAGGGCCTCGTTGCGCTGCGCGAGGGCGCGCCCGTACTCGCCGGGAAGGGCGGCACGGGCCGGGAACACGCGGCCGAGCATCCGGTCGACGTAGGCCCGCCGGACAGCGGGACCACCCTTGACCACGGCCAGCCTGTCAGGCACGAAGACCAGAGCGGTCAGCCGCAGACGGAGCTCCTCGGCCGAGTCGAGCGCCGCGCCGTTCAGCTTGATGCGCTTGCCTTCACCCGGCGCGATCGTGACCTCGGCATCGATCGGGGCTCCGCCTTCGGCGCCCTCGAGCCGGACGCGGGCGACCTGGTCGCCGAACCGCACCAGGCGTGGCTCCGAGCGCGTGCGGGGCGAGAAGCCCTGTGCACCGACGTGCAGCGCCTCCAGCAGGTTGGTCTTGCCGACACCGTTCGGACCGACCACGACGACGAGCCCTTCGCGAAGCTCGAGCTCGAGGGCGGCGTACGAGCGAAAGCTCCGGAGCGAGACCCGCGCGACGATCAGCCGGCCAGCCTGATCGGCATGATCAGGTAGAGAAAGTCGTCGTTCTCGCCGTGGAGCAGCCCGGGCCGCAACGGGCTGATGAGCTTGATGCGGACGGTGTCGTCGGTGACCGACTCGAGGCCGTCGCGGAGAAACTCCGCATTGAACCCGATTTCCATCGCCTCGCCGCCGTAGCCGACCGGCAGCGACTCTCGCGCTTCGCCGACGTCCTGGGTCTGCGCGGAAACGGTGAGCTCGCCCTCGGCGAAGCGCAGCCGCAGCGGCGACTTCCGCTGGGCGAGCAGGCCCGTGCGGCGTACGACGTCGAGCAGCTCTTCGCGTGGCAGCTGCACCTCGGCGTCGAACTGCTCCGGAAGGAGCTGCTTGTAGTTCGGGAACTGCCCGTCGATCCGGCGTGCCGTCAGCCAGACGCCGTCGACGCCGAAGACGATCTGGTTCTCCTGGACGCCGATCTCGATGGTCTCGCTGGCGGCACCCTGCCCGACGCGGGCGAGCTCCTGCAGCGCACGGGCGGGGACGATCGCCTCGAGCTCGAGGCCGGGGCCGGCCGGCAGCGTCGTCTCCTTGACGCTCAGCCGGTAGGAGTCGGTCGCGGCCATCACGAGCTTGTCGCCCTCGAACCGGACGAGGATGCCCGTCAGCACGGGGCGCGACTCGTCACGCGACGCCGACCTCCCCACCCGCGAGATCGTGTCCAGGAAGACCTCCCGGTCAACCGTGAACGCGCTCTCGGGCTCGATCTCGGGAAGGCGCGGGAAGTCCTCTGCGGCATAGGTGTTGAGCTGGTAGGAGGCCGAGCCGCAGGCCAGGCGCGCGACGCCCTCGTCCGCGCGATGCTCGAGCGTCACCTCGCCGGCAGGGAGCAGGCGCACGATGTCGACCAGGAGACGGCCCGGCACGACGACCGAGCCTTCCTCCTCGACCTGTGCCTCGAGAGAGTCGCGTACGGAGATCTCCATGTCCGTCGCGCTGAGGTGCAGTCTCCCGGCGGCGGCGCGCACCATGATCCCCGCGAGGATCTGAACACTCGTCCGCGTCGAGACTCCTCGACCGACAACACCGAGCTTCTCTGCGAGCTCGTCCTTTTCGCATACCACTCTCATCGACGTGAGGGCTACGGTATCCATGGAAGTCATTTAAAGAAAAACCTCGTCGTAGTAGTAAGCAGTGTGAACGACGGGGAAGACGTCGCGTTTCGGCTTGGATACTGGTTGTTCGCGGTGGACAGGTTCTGGGGAGAACCCGGCAGGTCCCACAGGCGCGCACTGGATGCCTGAAGCGTCCCCAGGTCACGATCGTTCTCCACAGGCGTTGTCAACGGGCCTGCTTGATGCGCGCCGTCAGCTCTTGCACCAGGTTGTAGACGTTCCTGTCCTCCTGGATGAGCTTCGCGATCTTGGACGTCGCGTGAATGACCGTGGTGTGGTCGCGGCCGCCGAACTTCTTGCCAATCTTCGGGAGCGAGCTGTCGGTGAGCTCGCGGCAGAGGTACATGGCTACCTGGCGTGGGTAGACGATCGCCTGCGAGCGCCGGTCCCCGGTCAGCTCCTGGAGCGACATGCTGAAGCGCTCGACCACGGTCTGCTGGATCTGCTCCACCGAGATCTCGGGCATCTCGCCCTGGGGGAAGACGTCCTTGAGCACCTCCTGGGCGAGCTCGACCGTCATGGGCCGGCCCGTCAGCGAGGAGAAGGCGACGACGCGCGTGAGCGCACCCTCGAGCTCGCGGATGTTCGTGGAGATGCGGCTTGCGATGAACGTCAGGACCTGCGAGTCCGGGATGTGGATCGCATCCGTCTTCACCTTCTTGCGCAGGATCGCGATGCGCGTCTCGAGGTCGGGAGGCTGGATGTCGGTGATCAGGCCCCACTCGAACCGCGAGCGCAGCCGCGACTCGAGCGTGGCGATGGCGCGCGGCGGGCGGTCGGACGAGATCACGATCTGCCGGCCGGCCTCGTAGAGGCTGTTGAACGTGTGGAAGAACTCCTCCTGGATGCGCTCCTTGTGCTCGAAGAACTGGATGTCGTCGATCAGGAGGACGTCGTAGTGGCGGTAGCGCTGCTTGAAGCCCTCGATGCGCTTGTCGCGGAGCGAGTTGATGAAATCGTTCATGAACGTCTCGCTCGTCACGTAGCGCGCCGAGAGGTCGCCGGTGTGCTCGGTCACGTAGGCGGCGATCGCCTGCAGAAGGTGCGTCTTGCCGAGCCCCGTGCCGCCGTAGATGAAGAGCGGGTTGTAGGCCTGCGCCGGGGCCTCGGCCACCGCGAGCGCAGCGGCGTGCGCGAAGCGGTTCGACGAGCCGATCACGAACGAGTCGAACGTGTACTTCGGGTTCAGGCCCTCGAGTGAGCGGGCAGGCTTCGGCGGAACGCGGACGTCCCGCGCCGGCTGGAGCTCGCGGACGGTGATCCTCACCGGCTGCTCGGCGCCCAGCGTGTCGCGGACGATCTCTTCCAGGAGCCCCCGGAAGTGACCCTCGATCCACTCGCGCGTGAAGTCGTTCGGGACGAGGACGACGAACGCGTCGTCGTCGAGGGGGCCGATACTCGCCTCGGCGAACCAGGTCGTGTAGGTCGCGTCGTTCAGAGCGTCGCGCAAGCGGGCCGAAATTTCGCCCCAGAGTGCGTCCGCACTAAGCTCTGACGTCCGCTGCACGCCCTCGATCCGCTCCTCCGCCGTGGCCTGGGAAGCGGCGACTATAGCAGTGCTTCTCGGCCTCCTACAATGGCGCGGCCTGGGGAAATCGCCCAGCGCCAGAAGGGCGCATTTGCAGGCCTTTTACCCCTCTCCACACGCTTTTCCACAGGTGTGGAAAGGTCGCCTCCCGCGTCCTCCCATGCGCCTTCGCGGCTGTGGATTACGTTTGGAGGTGAAGTCGCTGCACCGGAGCTCTGGGTCGCTCCTCTATACTGGGCGACCGGCCGCCCCCGCGGCCTTCCGACACTCTTTCTCTCGTGAAGCGAACGTACCAGCCGAACGTACGCCGGCGGAAGCGCCGGCACGGATTCCGGGCGCGAATGTCGACTCGCGCTGGCCGCGCGATCCTCAAGCGCCGCCGCGCCAAGGGGCGCAAGCGCCTCTCCGCGTGAGCGGCAACAGTTGAGCCGACGCCACCGCCTTTCCCGCTCCCGCGACTTCGACGCGGTCTACCGCAAGGGCAAGTCGGTCTCGACCCGCTTCCTCGTTCTCTACTCGTTTCCGCGCGAGGAGGATCCGCTCGGCGACTCGCGCCTGGGCCTCGCCGTCTCGCGCCAGCTCGGCGGCGCGGTCGACCGAAACCGGCTGAAGCGCCGCCTGCGCGCGGCGTTCGAGGAGGTCTCCGAGTCCGTTCCGTCCGGGCACGACTACGTGCTCATCGCCCGGCCCGGTCTCACCGAGGCGGTGGAGAGCCGCGGGTTCCCATGGCTGACCGAGCGGGTCGCCGAGGTCTTCACGCTCGCCGAGGGCACCACCGCATGAGGCAGATCGCCGCCCTTCCGGTGCATGCCTACCGCACGCTCGTGAGCCCGCTGCTCGGGCCGCGCTGCAAGTACCACCCGACCTGCTCGCGCTACGCGCTCGACGCGATCCACGAGGTCGGCGTCGTGCGAGGGCTGATCCTCGCTGCCTGGCGGCTCCTCCGCTGCAACCCCTGGAGCCACGGCGGGGTCGACCACGTCCGTGACCGGAGGATCTTCAAGGCGTGAACCCGCTCCGCCCGATCGAAGATTTCCTCACGTGGGCGCTCGAGGGCCTCCACTCCGCCGTCGGGTTGCCGTGGGCCTGGGCGATCGTCGTCCTGACCATCCTCGTCCGCATGGTGATCCTGCCGCTGACCATCAAGCAGTTCCGGTCGATGAGGCGGCTCCAGCAGCATGCGCCGGAGTTGAAGGCGATCCAGCAGAAGTACAAGAGCGATCGCCAGAAGATGAACGAGGAAGTCATGAAGTTCTATCGGGAGAACAAGGTCAACCCGATGGCCTCGTGTCTTCCGATCCTCCTCCAGATCCCGATCTTCATCTCGCTCTTCTTCGTGCTGCGGGACTTCGACGAGGAGGTCTTCCCGGACTACCCCGACTCCGACCTCGGTTGGCTCGGGGTCGTCCCGAGCATCACCGACCCGATCAACTCGCACTGGTCGGGCTGGCTCCTGCTCGTCATCTATGTCGGCAGCCAGCTTGCCTCGGTCATCTCGATGCCGATGACCGATCCGCGCCAGCGCTACATCTTCCTGGGCATGCCCTTCGTGATCATCCCGTTCATCATCACGTTCCCCATGGGGCTGATGCTCTACTGGTCGACGACCAACCTGTGGTCGGTCGGCCAGGGCCTCGTCACGAGGCGCCTCGCCCCGAAGCCCCCGCCGCCGCAGAAGCGCTCGTCGCGGACACCGCCCAAGTCGCCACAGCCGCCGGCCGAGACCGAGGGCGCGGGAGCGACCGAGGCGGCTGCGAAGCCGGCGCAGCCCGGACAGCAGCGTGTGCGTAGGCGGAAGAAGAAGGGCCCCAGGGCGCGCCGGTGACCGAGCTCGAGAACGAGAACGGGAGCCAGGACGTCGTCGAGGCCGAGGGCGAGACCGTCGGGGAGGCGAAATGGACGGCGCTCCGCGAGCTCGAGCGCCGCTTCCCCGGGCTCGACAAGGCCGCCGTGCGCTTCACCGTCGTTTCGGAAGGCGAGCGCGGGCTGCTCGGTGTCGGGCGCGTGCCGGCGAAGGTCGTCGCCAAGGCCGTCGAGCCGCCGCCTGCGCCGTCGGCTGCGAGCGAGGAGCCGGGGACGCCGGCTGCGAAGCTGCGCGAGTTCCTGGAGCAGGTTTGCTCGGCACTCGGCGCTGCCTGCCGGATCGAGATCGCCGAGGACGAGACGACGCTCTACGCGACGCTGGACGGCGCCGAGCTCGGTCTCGTGATCGGCAAGCGGGGACACACGATCGACGCGATCCAGTACCTGGCCAACGCCATCCTGTGGCGCGGTCGCGAGGATGACCGCAAGGAAGTCGTGGTCGACGCTGCCGGCTACCGCGACCGCCGCCGCGCGTCCCTCGAGGGCGCAGCCGACCGCGCGGCGTCCGAGGCGGTAGAGAGCCGACAAGCGGTGTCGCTCGAGCCGATGACCGCGGTCGAGCGGAAGATCGTCCACGTCTACCTGGCGGAGCGCCGCGACGTGGTCACCTCGAGCGACGGGACCGAGCCGAACCGCCGGGTCGTCGTCGCTCCTGCGCCTCCGGAATGACCGCGTTCGACCCGCGGCTCGAGCGCTGGCTCGAGTCGGTCCTGGGGACGCCCGGCCTGACCGCCGTCCGCGACCCGGGCGAAGCGCGGCGGGTGCTCGTCGAGGACGCCCTCGCGGCGGCAGCGCTGGTCACGGACGGCCCTGTCGTCGACGTGGGCTCCGGCGGAGGTTCGCCCGGGGTGCCCGTCGCGCTCGCCCGTCCCGACCTCCGGGTCGACCTGCTGGAGGCGCAGCGGCGCAAGTGCGACTTCCTCGAGGCGGCGGCCCGGGACCTGGCGAACGTCTCCGTCGTCTGCGCCCGCGCGGAGGAGCACGGCCGGAGTGCCGGCCGCGATGCGTACGGCACCGCGCTGGCTCAAGCTCTCGCCCCGGCACCGGTGGCGCTCGAGTGGTGCCTCCCTCTCGTGCGGGTGGGCGGGCGCGTGATCCTGCTCGCCGGCGAGGTCGACCTCGACGTTGCGGCGGCCGCGTCCGAGGCCGTGGGCGGAGGGCCGCCGGATCTGGTTCCGCTGCCCGGATCCGACCGCCGCGGGCTGCTCGTCGTGCCGAAGGTCGCAGCGACGCCGGAGCGGTTCCCGCGCCGACCGGGCGCGGCCCGGAAACGTCCTCTCGCCTGACTAGCATCGCCTGTGTGGGAAAGGTCTTCGCCCTGGCGAACCAGAAGGGCGGCGTCGGCAAGACGACGACTGCCGTGAACATCGCGGCCTGCCTTGCCGAGGCGGGGGCATCGACGCTCGTCGTCGACCTCGACCCGCAGGCGAACGCGACCTCGGGGCTCGGCGAGTCGGCCAACGGCACCTCGACCTACGACCTCCTCGACGGCGCACCGCTCGACGAAATCGCGCACGCGACGCAGTTCGAGAATCTCGACCTCGTGCCCTCGCGGCCGGAGCTCGCGGGCGCTGCCGTCGAGCTGGCGCGGCGCGACGACGGCGAGACGTTTCTGCCCGGAGCGCTCGAGCCGGCGCGGGAGCGCTACGACTTCGTCTTCATCGACTGCCCGCCCTCGCTCGGCCCGCTGACCGTCAACGCCCTGGCGGCCACCGACCGCGTGATCGTGCCGGTGCAATGCGAGTACTACGCGCTCGAGGGCCTGACGCAGCTCCTGCACTCGATCGAGCTCGTCCGCGCGCGGCTGAACCCGAAGCTGGCGCTGGCCGGGATGATCCTCACGATGGTCGACGGCCGGACGCGCCTCGCCGCCGACGTGGCCGCGGAGGTCCGGCGCCACTTCGGCGAGCTCGTGTTCGATGCGGTCGTCCCGCGGAGCGTGCGGCTGGCCGAGGCGCCGAGCCACGGCCTGCCGATCACGGCCTACGACCGCAGCTCCCCTGGAGCCGATGCCTACTACCGGGTGGCGAGCGAGCTTGTCGACCGCGGCTAGCCCCAGTCCGCGCCGCGGCCTCGGCCGGGGCCTCGAGGTGCTCATGGGCGGCGCGAGCACCGCGACCGAGCTTGTCCAGCTGCCGGTCGGCTCGATCCGAGCGAACACGCGCCAGCCGCGCAAGCGCCTGGACGGCGAGCGCATCGACGAGCTGGCGGACTCGATCCGGGCCCAGGGCGTTGTCCAGCCGGTCGTCGTCCGCACGTCGCCCGAGGGCGGCTACGAGCTGATCGCGGGAGAGCGGCGCTGGCGGGCCGCGCGCGTCGCCGGGCTGGCGACCGTGCCGGCGCTCGTCCGCGAGACCGACGATCGCAACTCGCTTCTCCTCGCGCTCGTCGAGAACGTCGCGCGCGAGGATCTCTCGCCGGTCGACGAGGCACGCGCCTACGCGGTGCTGATGGACGAGTTCGGGCTGGGCCTCGGCGAAGTCGCGGAGCAGGTGGGTCGGTCGAAGCCGACCGTGTCGAACCGGGTGCGCCTCCTCGAGCTCCCCGACGACGTGCTCGGGCTCGTCGAGCGCGGCCAGCTTTCCGAAGGTCATGCCCGCGCGGTGCTGGCGGTCCCGGACAACGAGGAGCGGCGCCGGCTCGCCCGGCGCATCGTCCGCGGGGGGATGTCGGTCCGTGCCGCCGAGCGCGCCGCCCGCTGGGCCGGCGCACGCACGAAGCCCCGCCGCCGCCAGCCGGTCGACCCGGCCGTTGCCGCCCGTGCCCGCGATGCCCTGCGGCGCATCACCGGCGCCGACGCCAAGGTCGCGAGCGGCCGCATCGAGCTCTACTTCGAGTCCGAGGTCGAGCTCGAGGAGATGGTCGAGGCGCTCGAGCGAGCCTCGCTACAATCTCCCGGCGCGGGCGATTAGCTCAGTCGGTTAGAGCGCCGCTCTGATAAGGCGGAGGTCCCTGGTTCGAATCCAGGATCGCCCACTTCGCCGACCCCGCGGGTCGCCGAGATCGCCGTGTCTCCTGGGGAGGTTCCCGTTCCGAGGGGCGCGGCTATCATCAGACGAGGGTTCCTGTCGATGCACGAGATGGTCATCTACGGCGTGAGCTTCGACATGGTCGGCAAGCAGCCGATCGTCCTTTTGAAGACCGCCGACGGAAACAAGTTCCTCCCGATCTGGATCGGGCACCCCGAGGCGGCGGCGATCCTCATGAAGCTCCAGGGCGCCGCGACGCCCCGGCCGATGACCCACGACCTCTTCACCGAGATCCTCGGCCAGCTCGAGGCGCGCGTCGTGCGCATCGCCGTCACCGAGCTGCGGGAGAACACCTTCTACGCGATGATCACCGTCGCGGTGGACGGGACCGAGCTCGAGATCGACTCGCGCCCGAGCGACGCGATCGCCCTCGCCGTCCGTTCTGGCGCCCCGATCTTCGCGGCGGAGGCCGTGATCGAGGAGAGCGCGATCGAGTTCGAGCACGAGGACGTGAACGAGGAAGAGGTCGTCGAGGAGTTCAAGAAGTTCCTCGACGAGGTCAAGCCCGACGACTTCTCGACCGAGGCCGAGAGCTAGCCGTCGATCTCGCGCTTCGTCAGCGCGAGCAGGTCCGTGAAGAGCTGCCGGACGGCGTCTTCGCTGAGCGGGCCGGAGTTCTCACGTGCGAGGGCGTCGAGCAGCTGCTCCTCCCTGCCCGGGTCGACGAAGTTCCAGCCCTGGGCGACCTTGTGCTCGCGCAGCCGGCGGACGAGCTCGAGGCGTGTGTTGGCGGCCTCGAGGATCGTGCGGTCGGCCTCGGTGATCCGCTCGCGCAGGTCATGGACGACGGGGTCGTGCTCGGGGTCGCTCGGCCGCATCAGGCGCCCAGAATATCCGCGTCGCTGCTCCGCTTCACGGACTACACGGCCCAGCTGAGGACGAGGAAGGCGATGCCGATGCCGTTGTAGGTCGCATGCGCGATGAACCCGGGCCAGATGCTCCCGGACCGCACGCGGATCCAGGCGAGGCCGGTGCCGAAGAGCACCAGCGGCGGAAGCGCCCCGAGGACGCCGTGCACGGCGCCGAACACGATCCCGGAGAGCAGGATGGCGCTCACCGTGCCGAAGACCGTCAGCGCGCGGACGCCGATCCCTCGGAAGAAGAGCTCCTCCACGAACGGCGCCACGAGGACGATCATGGCCGCGTTCAAGACGAACGCCGTGGCATGGTCGGGCTGCCACTCGTCGGGCGCGAGGCCCTGCTCCTCGCCGCCGTGCAGAAGCGGCTCGAGCGCGATGCCGACGGCCAGCGTGATTAGGACGACGACGAACGAGATCCAGACCCAGCGGGCGCGGAACCGTCGCAGGCCGAGCGCGCCGGCCGGGTTGGGGAACATCCGCGCGATCCCGACGGCGATCAGCACGAGGATCGCGAACTGGACGAGCCCGCCCACGACGAGGCCGGTGTCGTAGAGCGCTTCGCTGTCGTCCTCGCTCGCCAGGCTCTGGAGGTAGAACGCGCTTGCGATCAGGAATGCGCAGATGCCGAGCCAGATGGCCGCGGCAGCCGGTCTATGCGTGCGCGAGCGCCTGCTCGATGTCCGCGACGATGTCATCGGCGTCCTCACACCCTACGGAGAGGCGCAGGAGGCCTGGCGAGACTCCGGTCGCGGCGAGCTGCTCCGGTGAGTACTGGCGGTGGCTCGTCGACGCCGGGTGGTGGAGCACCGTGTCCACGCCGCCGAGACTCGTCGCCCGCCCGCACAGCTCGAGCGCGTCCATGAACCGCTCTCCGGCTTCGCGCCCGCCGGCGAGCTCGAAGGCGAGCATCCCGCCGGAGCCGTCCAGCTGGCGCAGGGCAAGCTGGTGCTGCGGATAGCTCTCGAGCCCGGCGTAGAGGACCTGCGAGACCTTCTCGTGCCCCTCGAGGAAGCGGCCGACCGTGAGGGCGTTTGCGCTCGCGCGCTCCATTCGCAGTGTGAGCGTCTTCAGGCCGCGCCGGACGAGGAAGGCCGGGAAGGGGTCGAGGATGGAGCCGACCGAGATCTGGTGGGCGCGTGCGGCTGCGACGTGCTCCGCGTTCCCGGCGAGCACTCCGGCGGTGACGTCGTGATGGCCGTTGAGGTACTTGGTCGCCGACTCGCAGACGATGTCGACGCCGTGCTCGAGCGGCCGGCAGAGCGCCGGCGAGGCGAACGTGTTGTCGACGATCATCAGGCCGTCGCCCTTCGTGGCCGCGATCGCGGCGAGGTCGGCCAGCGGGAAGCCCGGGTTCGCCATCGTCTCGACGAAGCGAACGCGCGCCGGTCGCTCCCACGCGCCGATGTCGGTCACATCCAGGTACTCGATCTCGACGCCCCGTGGTCGGAGCTGCTTCTCCGCCAGGTCGAACGTCGTGCCGTAGAGCTGCCGCGGGAGCAGAAGCGTGTCGCCCGCGGCGAGCGTCGAGTGGAGCGCGGCGCTGATCGCCGCCATCCCGGATCCGAACGACTGCGCAGCCTCGGCGCCTTCCAGCTGGGCGACGACTGCGTTCAGCTCCTCGACGGTCGGGTTGCGCAGGCGCGCGTACGTGAACCCGTACTCCTCCTCGGCGATCACGCGGCCCAGGTCGGCGACCCGCTCGAACGCGAAGGTCGTCGAGGCCACGATCGGCCCGACCACGGCCTCTCCCGGCCCGCTGGGCAGGGGAGGGGTGTGGATGGCCCTGGTCGAGAGGCCTCGCGCGCGTTTGCTCATGGTCGGTGGCCGAGTCCCAGCCGTTCGGGGAGCGTAGCGAGCGGCACGGGCTCGAATGCGAGCCCTGCCGCCGCCGCGCCCTCGCTGTCGGCCTCCGTGTCGCCGATGTGGAGTGCCCGCCCGGGCTCGACGCCGAGCCGCTCCAGGGCGACGGCGAACACGGTAGGGTCGGGCTTCGCCGCGCCGGCCTCGGCCGAGCTGACGACCGTGGTGAAGTAGGAGCCGATGCCCGCACGCTCGAGCTGTGCCTCGAGCGATGCGTCCCAGTTGGACACACAGGCGAGCGCCAGACCAGCCGCCTGCAGCCGCCCCAGCGCCTCGACGGCGCCGGGGATCGGGCGGAAGCGAATGCTGTCTCCGAATGCCTGGGCGAAGGACTCGGGCTCGAGGCCGGCCTCGGCGTGCTCGAGGAAGACGCCGGTGCAGCGGCGCAGGAGGTCTGCCAGGCCGGCCTCGTCGGACCCTTCGAGGGTGCGCGGGAGGTAGTAGGCGACCTCGGCCCTGAACGCCGCCGCCACCACGTCGCGGCCGCGCTCCACCCCGCGCTCGGCGAGAGCGGCACGGAGGCGGTCGGTGGGGTCGTCGAGCTCGACGGCGGTGCCGTTCGCGTCCACGGTGACCGCGTCGAGGTCGCTAGCGGCCGTCGGCGAATGCATCGGGGTAGAGGGCGGCGGCGATCTGCTCGAGCGCCCTGCCGACCCGCGGGCCGGGACGGTTGGCGAGCTCGGACTGGATGATGGCGAAGCGCCCGCGGCGGATGGCCCGAAGCGACGCGGTCTCGGGGTTGGCGCGCAGGTCCTCGAGCGTGACCTGGCTTTCGGAGGTGGCCAGGTAGACCTGCGGGTTGCGCCGCCTGAGGCGGTTGAGGGGGAACGGCTCGGGGGAAGGCGTGGCGCCGGCGATGCTTCGCCCGCCGGCGCGGCGGACGAGATCTCCCAGGAGCGAGCGCTCGGGCACCGGGATGAAAAAGCCGGTGTCGACGAAGGTCGTGCGGGGCGGCAGACCGGCGATCGTGTCCTCGACGGCCGCGACCTCGGTGCGGATCTGCTCGGCCACCTGCCGCGCCGCGACCGGCTCGCCGACGAGGAAGCCGAGCTCGAGCGTCGCGCGCAGGACGTCGTCCACGGACGAGCTCGGCTGCACGTAGAGCGCGGCGCCCGACTCCCGCTGCGCGCGCGACAGGTCCAGGAGGTCCATGCCCGGAGTGGCGACGATGAGGTCGGGCTCGAGCCCGGCGACCTCGTCGACCTGAACCTGGCCGTTCGGCGACACGACCTGGGCGGCTGCGCCCGGTGCCTGCCGCGGCCCGTTCCCTCGACGGACCCCTGCGGGGATCCCCACGAGCCGGTCGCGGGCGCCGAGTGCGATCACGAGCTCCGCGGCGCCCGGGTCGAGCGCGACGATTCGCTCCGGCCTCTCCGGGGCGACCGTCGGCCGCTCGCCGGCGCCCTGCACGGTGACCGGGTAGCGCTGCTCGATCTCGCCGGTCGGCTCGGCCCGCTCTCCACAGGCAGCGGTGCCGAGGGCGAGGAGCGCCAGGACGGCACTGCCTGTGACGCGATTGATCACGACGGTCGGCACTATGTCGAACATGCAGTTCTTCACGCCAGACGAGGCGAACGGTTCGCTTCCGGTCGTACGGCCTTTGGTCGAGCGCCTCGTCGAGGAGCGCCGTTCCTACGTGGCCCTCGGAGCCGAGCTGGAGGACGTGCAGGCGCTGGTCGCTGGAAACGGAGGCAGCCTCGATCCGGGGCGTGTCGGCGAGCTTCAGGAGGCCGTGGCGCGGGCCGCCGCCGGCCTGGCCGCGATCGTCGGCCAGATCAACGACCTCGGCGTCGAGGTGAAGGACCTCGACCGCGGCCTGGTCGACTTCCCGGCCCGCCATCCAGAGAGCGGCGACACCGTGCTTCTCTGCTGGGAGCTCGGCGAGCCCGATGTGGCCTTCTGGCATTCGCCCGAGGACGGGTTCGCGGGCAGGAAGCCGCTCCCCTTCTAGAGAACTCCCAGCCATGGACGAGTGGATTCAGCGTGCCATCATCGCCGGCGTCGTCCTGATCGCGACGTTCGTCGCCGCCTGGGCCGTCGACCGCATGATCTCCCGCCGCTACACGCTGCGGCCGGAGACGCTGACGATCTACCACGTCGTTCGCCGGAGCGCGCTCGCCGTCGTCATCGGCGTGGGCGTCCTGAGCGCGCTGCTCGTCTTTCCGCAGGTGCGCGCGGTGGCCGGCAGCATCCTCGCGTCCTCGGCCGTGATTGCGCTCGTGCTGGGCCTCGCCGCTCAGTCGACGCTCTCGAACTTCGTCGCGGGCATTTTGATCGCGTTCGCACAGCCGCTGCGGCTCGGCGACAGCGTCTCGGTCGCGGGGGCCTCGGGCACCGTCGAGCAGATCGGCCTGACCTACACGGTCATCCGCGCGGGGGACGGCGCCCGCTATTACGTTCCGAACGCCAAGCTAGCCTCCGATACCATCAGAAATGCCACGATTGCGGGCGCCGAGCACCTGGTCGCGGTCCGGGTCGCGGTGCCCCTGACAGCCGACCTCGACCGGGTGATCACGCTCCTCCTCGAGGAGGCCCGAAGTCTTGCCGAGACTATGACCGAGAAGGACCCCACCATTCACGTGAGCCAACTCGACACGAGCGGAGCCGTCGTGACCATCGAAGCATGGGCGCGCGACGCCGAGCAGGCGGCCGACCTCTCGTCGGCGCTGCGGCGCGCTGCCGTGGACCGACTCCGGTCTGAGGGCGTCTACGCATGACCGCGAACGGCAAGAACGGGCGCAACGGCAGGAACGGCAAGAACGGCCGGAACGGGCACGGCAACGGCTCGAGCGCGGTCAACAATCGCCAGCGCCGCCGCCGCCGCAACCGCCGCCGCCGCGACCGCGCGCAGTCGCGCCGCTTCATCCTCGTCTCGCTGCTGGCCATCTTCCTCGGCGGGGCCGCCGTCCTCGTCGCCGCCGCGTTCACGGGCGCGCAGGCGTTCAGGAACAGCTGCTCGCTCGAGTCGCTACGGCCGGTCTCGATCGGCCAGAACTCGTTCGTCTACGCGGCGGACAACACGGTCCTCGGCGCCATCCCCGCCGAGAAGAACCGCCAGCCGGTCGCACTCGACCAGATGTCCCCGCTTCTCGCGCAGGCGACCGTCGCCATCGAGGACCGGCGCTTCTACTCGCACTCGGGCATCGACTACGAGGGCATCGTGCGCGCCGCGGTCAAGAACCTCGAGAGCGGCGAGATCGTCCAGGGCGGCTCGACCCTGACCCAGCAGCTCGTCCGCAACCTCTACATCGGCAACGAGGTCTCGTGGGAGCGCAAGACCAAGGAGGCCTGCCTGGCGATCAAGCTCGAGGAGGAGGGCCTGCCGCTGCTCTGGGGCGCCCAGCCGGCCATCACCGGCGCCGAGCTCAAGCGCTGGCGCAAGGAGAAGATCCTCGAGACCTACCTGAACCAGGTGTACTTCGGCAGCCACGCGTACGGGGCCGAGGCGGCGGCGCAGACGTACTTCTCCAAGCCCGCGAAGAACCTCGACCTCGTCCAGGCGGCGCTGATCGCCGGCCTGCCGCAGGCACCCTCCGTCTACGACCCCTTCAAGAGGCCCGACGAAGCCCTGCGGCGGCGCAACGAGGTCCTCGCGGCCATGAAGGACGCCGGCTACATCGACCTTCCGACCTACGTCGATGCGGTCAACACGCCGCTCGAGCTCAAGGCCGGGCAGATCTACACGAAGATCCGCGAGCCGTTCTTCTTCGCCTACGTGCGCGAGCTCCTGATCGAGAAGTACGGCGCCTCGACGGTGCGCGGCGGCGGGCTCAAGGTCTACACGACGATCAACCCGCGCTTCCAGAAGCTGGCCGTGCGGGCGATGCGGGAGGCGCTCGGCCAGCCTGGCGATCCGGCTTCGGCGATCGTCTCGATCAACCCCAAGAACGGCGCGATCCGGGCGATGACCTCGGCCAACCCTGGTCGCAAGACCGGCGAGTTCAACCTCCCGGTGCAGGGCAAGCGCCAGTCGGGGTCGTCGTTCAAGACCTTCGTCCTCATCGAGGCCGTGCGCCAGGGGATCAACCCGTTCTCGACCAGCTACCTCTCGGCACCGCTGCACTGGCAGCCGGATCCGAACTCCGAGGCCTGGGACGTGGCCACGTACAGCCACTCGTACCTCGGCTCGGTACCGATCTCGACCGCGACGCTCAGCTCGGACAACACCGTGTACGCGCGCCTGACCCTGGACGTCGGCCCCGAAAACGTCGTCAGGACGGCGCGGCGGATGGGCATCAAGACGAAGCTTCTCCCGGTCGCCTCCATCGGGCTCGGCTCGAACTCCGTCTCCGTGCTCGAGATGGCCTCCGCGTACGCGACCCTCGCCGCGGGCGGTGTCTTCTCCGAGCCGATGGCGATCAAGAAGGTCGTGCTCGCGAGCGGCGAGGTCGACAGGACCGCCCGCTGGGGCAAGCCGAAGCGCCGGCGCGTCCTGACGGACGGCCAGGCGATGGCGGTGACGCAGATCCTCCAGGACAACATGACCGGTGGGACGGGCACCGGCGCCTATTACGGCGACCCCTATTCCGCCGGGAAGACCGGCACCACCGACGAGCACGTCGACGCCTGGTTCGCCGGCTACACACCGCGTGCGTCGACCGTCGTCTGGGTCGGCTATCCGAACGCGCAGATCGAGATGAACAGCGTCCACGGGATCTCGGTCGCGGGCGGGACGTTCCCGGCCGACATCTGGCATCTCTTCATGCAAGGCGCGTTCGGCAGCCTGCCCTACCTCAGCTGGCCGGATCCCAGGCACCCGGCGGTCTGGTCGAGCCAGGACCTCGAGTACGCGAACTTCGGAGCACCACCCCCGCCGCCGAAGCCGAAGAAGGACAAGGACAAGAACAAGCCGGGGGACACGAGCGGACCACCGGCCACCACAGAGCCTCCGCCGACGACGACTGAGCCGCCTCCGACCACCACCAGTCCCGGCTAGCGCAGGCTGGGCGCTCGTCGCGGGAGCGCTCGTCCTCGCGCTCGTCGCGGCGGCCGTGGCGTTCGCGTACCCGGAGAGCTCCCCGCTCGTCCCCGAGCACGACGGCGATGACACGACCTGGGCCTGGCTCTATCTCGGAGCCATGGTCGCGGCGTTCGCCGCCTACCTGGCGGGCCTGCTCCTGCTCAGCGGCGCCGGCGCGCGCATCAGGCTTCGCGCCGTCATCGCCCTCGCCTGCGCCGTTCAGCTCCTGCCGCTCGCGGGGCCGGTGCTCCTCTCCACGGACGTCTATACGTACTGGGACTACGGGCGCATCGCAGCGGTGCACGACGGCAACCCGTACGTCGACGTCCCGAGCGACTACCCGGACGACCCGGCCTACCCGCTCATGGGCTCCTACTGGTACGACACCACGTCGGTCTACGGCCCAGGGTTCACGCTCGCGTCCGAGGTCCATGCCGAGGCCGTGGGCGAGTCGCCGGACGCTGCTGCGTGGACGTACAGGGCGCTCGCCGCGCTCGCGATGGTCGCGCTCGTCCTGCTTGCCGTGAGGCTCTCGCCCCGTCCCGCGTTCGCTGCGGCCTTCGTGGGCTGGAACCCGCTGCTCGCGATCCACTTCGCGGGGGGAGGGCACAACGACGCGTGGATGATGGCCTTCGTCCTGGGCGCGCTCGCGCTGGCTGCGTCGGGGAGGAGGACGCTCGCGGGCGCCGCCTGGGCGGCCGCCATCGCGATCAAGTGGGTGCCCGTCCTCTTCCTGCCCCTCAGGCTCCTGGAGGCCCGCCGCGTCGGGCGGAGGATCGACCATCGCGGTCTCGCCGTTGCCGCCGTCCTGGTCGTGGCGATTGCCACTTGGCGCTACGGCCTCGAGTGGGCGGGCGCGACTGGCCCGCTCGCCACGAACCTCGCGGAGGACCGCGCGTCGTACGCGATCCCGGTTCGCCTCGCCAGTCTGGGCCTGCCCGAGGGCACCGTGGCCGCGGTGTTCGCGGGAGCCTTCGCGGTGGCGTATCTCTGGCTTCTGCGGGAGGCCTGGCGCGGCCGCGCCCGGTTGGCGCTGACGGCGGGCCTCCTGCTCGTCTGCACCTCGTGGCTCGTGCCGTGGTACGCGGTCTGGGCGGTTCCGCTGGCGGCGGTCGAGGAGGACAGGACGGCCCGCGTGCTGGCGCTCGCCCTCTCCGCTTACCTCCTCCGGGACGCCGTTCCCATCTAGTAACTACCGTACGGCCTCGTGGCCGAGCTGATCTCCGTCGCCGAGGCCCAGCGCCTCGTTCTCGAGCGGGCGAAGCCCCTGGAGGCCGAGCGCGTGCCGATCGAGCGGGCGACCGGGCGCGTCCTCGCGGAGAGCGCTGCGGCCGTCGTCGACCTGCCGCCGTTCGCCAGCTCGGCGATGGACGGATACGCGCTGCGCTCGGCGGACACGGCCTCCGCGCCGGTCGTTCTTCCCGTCGTCGAGCGGATCGCCGCGGGCAGCCCGGCCTCACGCCCACTGGCCGCGGGCGAGGCGATGGGCATCGCCACGGGCGGCGCGGTTCCCGAGGGAGCCGACGCGGTCGTGCCGATCGAGGTCGTGGAGGAGACGGGCGAGGGCCTCGCCGTCGCGTCTCCGGTGACCGCAGGCGCGAACGTCCGCGCTCCCGGGGGCGATGTCCGGGCGGGCGAGACGGTGCTCGAGCCCGGCGTGGTGCTCGGCCCGGGACAGGTCGGCGCCCTCGCGGCGGCCGGCGTCTCCGAGGTGCAATGCACGAAGCGGCCGCGCGTGGGAATTCTCGTGACGGGCTCCGAGCTGCGGCAGCCCGGCGAGGTGCTCGAGCCGGGGCAGATCTACGAGTCGAACGGCCTGCTGCTCGCCACCGCGCTCGGGCTCGCAGGCGCCGTCCCCGCGCAGCTCGGGGTTGTGGCCGACGACGAGGAGGAGCACCGCCGCACGATGGAGCGCGCGCTGCTCGGCTTCGACATGCTCGTGACCACCGGCGGAGCTTCGGTCGGCCCGCACGACCTAGTCCGCAAGGTCCAGGCCGAGCTCCGCGTCGAGGAGCTCTTCTGGGGCGTGGCCATGAAGCCGGGGAAGCCCGTGGCCTTCGGCGTCCGCCGCGACCATCTGGTCTTCAACCTGCCCGGGAACCCGGTCTCCGTGCTGGCGACCTTCGAGCTGCTCGTGCGGCCCGCGATCAACGCGCTCCTGGGGCTGCCCGACCCGCTTCCCGCATTTCGGAACGGGAAGCTGGCGGCGGCGGTGCGGAGGAATGCCGACCGCGACGAGCTCGTCCGCGCCGCGCGACGACGCGACGGCGACGAGGACGTTCTCGAGCCGCTCTCGGGGCAGGAGTCGCACATGATCGTGCGCGCCGGCCGGGCGAACGCGCTCGTGTGGGTGGAGGCGGGCGACGGCGAGCTCGCGGCCGGCTCTGCGGTTCGCTACCTGTCGATCTAGCCTGCGGCCGCAAGCGTGTACGCCTCGCCCTCGCGAGGCTGCACCGCGACCAGCTTGGCGTAGACGATCCAGCGTTCGGACGAGCCGTAGAGCGGATGGCACGCGGAGAGCATGAGCGTGTCGAACCCGCGGTTGCGGATCACGCTCCAGTCCTTCTCGTCGACGATCTCGTGCTGGAAGACGCGATAGCGGAAGGTCGCGTACGGCATCTCGAGCGTGATCTCGTCGCCGGCCTCGATCTCGTCGATCTTCCGGAACGGCGCTCCGAACGTCGTCCGGTGGCCGGCGATCCCCACGGTCTTGCCCAGGCCCGGAACCGTCGTCCGCTCGTAATGCCCCGGTCCGCGCGAGAGGTCCGCGCCCCAGCGGGTGCCGTGGACGACGACCGACTCGACGCCGATCCGCGGGATGTGGATGCGCCCGAAGGCCTGGCCCTGCTCCAGCCCGCGCAGGAAGCGGCGGGCGTCGCGCGAGGTGGCGGCTTTCGAGGCGCCTGGATTGGCCGTCTCCTCTTCCTCGCCGTCCCCGGCGTCGGCGGCCGCGGGCGGCGGGCCGGCGTCCCAGGCCTCGAACTCGTGCTCGAGCGCGGATTCCAGCTTGTTCTGCTGATAGCGGTTGTAGAGATCCGTGGCCGGGTCGCGCCAGAACAGGACCGCGGCGGCATAGGCGAGCACCAGCAAGCCGCCCACGATCAGGACCGTTCCGAGACGCCGCGTCTTCATCAACCCTCCACTACTCACCTTCGGCCCGTTCGGCCTCCGCGTCAACCGGTGCGAGATGCCGCCGACGGGATCGCCGCCAGACGAGAATAGCCTGGCGGCCGGCGTCCCTGAGCGGCCCGCGCGTCCGCTCGTTCGCGTCCGGGTACGGGGCGTAGCGCCCGAGCGCGACCGCCCCGACCTGGCCGGCCGCCGCGCCCCAGGCCAGGAACGCAACGACCAGGGGAACCGGGACGTACCCGACCGCGGTCAGCGCGATCACGTACCAGATCGCGTCGAGGCCCATCTCGAAGCGGAAGGCGAACGAAGCGAACAGGATCGCCGGCCCGAGGAATCCGAGCCCGTAGACAGCCGCCTGGACGAGCCGGCCGCGGTCGCTCAGCTGCGGCAGCCAGAGCCACGCGTGGAGCGAGGGGAGCAGGAAGATCAGGGAGTAGGGGTTGAACGCCGCGACGACGAGCGAGACGACCCCGAGGACGAGCATCGCCGCGAGGTGCCCGCCGAGCTCCTCGGGCCGTCCGATGGAGCGCGTCGGCGCGAGCCGCGGCCTCACGACCAGCCAGGCGACCGCGGAGATCGCTGCCAGGGCCGCGAGGGCCGCCACGGGCCAGTCGCCGGCCGCGTCTGTGTCGGGCCCGAGCGGCCTGTCGGCGCCGCTGGGGAGCAGCCCGGCCGCGACGAAGACCGCGAAGCCCAGGCCGAGCCAGAGCCAGACGCACAGCCGGCTGAGATAGCTCCGCAGCGCGGGTAAGAGCGGAATGTGCCGCCGCCGGCAGCGGGCGAAGAGGTCGACGGTCGCCGCCAGGAAGGGCAGGAGCGCGGCGAGGAGCACGAACTGGATCGTCCAGCCGTAGAGAAGGCGCGTCCCGAAGTAGATGTAGGACTGGGTGCCGCTCGTGACCTCCGCGGCCTCGTCCAACGAGCCGAGCAGGGACTGAGAGGCGAGCCCGAGCTCGCCGAGCCGCTCGCCGTTCAGCGCGGCCAGCGTGTCTCCCTCGGGCGACCGTGGCCGGCTCGTGCCGGTCGTGATCGTGATGGCGGGAACGCCGCGCGAGACGAACGGAGCCTGCTCGTAGAAGCTGAAGGGGAAGGCGAGGTCGACGAGCTGCGCGAACGGCTCCGGGCGGGTCGGCTCGACCCCCGACTGCGCGCGGATGGCTGCGTCGGCCGTCGCGACGAGCGTCGAGCTCGAGACCCGCGGCGTGTCGCCGCCGAACTCGATGCGCGGGCTCGGCTGCCCACCGACGCCGACGAGGTTCACGACGGCAGCGAGGCTTCCCGCGTACGGCGGAGCTTCGGCGAAGTGCTCGGCTCCCAGGCCGCCGAGCGCGCCGCCGTCGGTCGAGACGAGGATGAACGGGTGGGAGAGCGACGCGCTCCCCAGGTCGCGCGCCAGCTCGAGGAGCGCTCCTGTCCCCGACCCGTTGTCGACGGCCCCGGGCGAGGCGCCGAGGTTGTCGCGGTGCGCGAGGACCGCGATCGCCTTCTGGGACTGGACACCCTGGTCGCCGGTTCGCGGCGCGACTGCGACGATGTTGACGAGCTCCTCCTGCCCGCGGCCCGGGATGTCCACCGTGAAGGTCTGGCGCTCGACCTTGAACTCGTACTGGCGGAGCTGCTGCTCGACCCAGTCGGCTGCGCCTGCTGCGCCGAGCGAGCCGGGCGAGCGGTCGGGGAAGGTGCTCGCGAGCTCCCGCGAGAACTGGACGGCCGTCGACTGGTCGAAGAACGGGCGCAGGCGCGGGTCCGGGAGTGGATCGGGCTCGCCCACGCTGAACGCGGCCACGAGGAGGGGTACGGCGACCACCAGCCAGGCGGCCCGGTAGATCCGCGTCGAAACGGGCCGCTCCAGGGACCCGCGCCGCGGCCGGCGGGGTGGCGCTTCAGCGGCCATTGGCCACTTGAGTGTAGTCGAGCCCTCCGTCGTCCCTATCCTTAGTCCGGCGATGGAACGGCGCTCGACGGTGCTCCTCGTCGATGACGAGGAGTCGGTGCAGAAGCTTCTCACGTACCCGCTCGAACGCGAGGGCTACGAGGTCGTGCAGGCGCGCGACGGCGAGGAGGCGCTCGAGCGGTACCGGGAGACGCCTGTCGACCTGGTCATCCTCGACCTGATGCTTCCCAAGCTGGACGGGCTCGCGGTCTGTCGCCGCCTGCGCGAGGAGCGGAGCGCCGTCCCGATCATCATGCTCACCGCGCGCGGCGACGAGGGCGACAAGGTCCTCGGCCTCGAGCTCGGGGCCGACGACTACATCACGAAGCCGTTCTCGATCCGCGAGTTCATGAGCCGAGTGCGAGCCCTGCTCCGCCGTGCCCAGCTCTCGGCGGCCGGCACGCCGGCCGAGCTGATCGAGGTCGACGACCTGCGCATCGACACGACGCGACGCACCGTCGAAGCCCGGGGCGAGCCGGTTCAGCTCACGTACCTCGAGTTCGAGCTGTTGCGCACGCTCGCGTCGAGCCCCGGCCGCGTTTTCACGCGAAAAGAGCTCCTCGACGAGCTCTGGGGCGGGTCGGACTTTCGCGACCCGCGAACGATCGATGTCCACGTGCGCCATTTGCGCGAGAAGGTCGAGCGCGATCCGGCGGAGCCCGAGCTCGTCTTCACGGTGCGCGGCGCCGGCTACCGCTTCCGGGAGACGCCGTGAGGAAGTCGCCGTTCCTCAGCCTGAGCGTCAAGGCCGGCCTCGTGCTCTTCCTGGTCGTGGCCGGGGCGCTCGCGATCGTCTACGCGGCGGTCGTTCCACAGCTGGAGGACAGGCTGGTCGAGCAGAAGACCAGGGAGCTCGAGGCCGCTGCACCGCTCGTGGCGCAGGAGCTGGGGGATCTCGAGGGCTTCACCAGGCAGTCGACGCTCATCGCGCGTGCCGAGAGCCTCGACATGCGGGTCGTCGTCTTTCGGCAGCTGACGGACGACCAGCTCCTCAACCAGGCCGACTCTCTCCAGGAGAGCCAACCGGGGGACCTGTCGAAGGACCCGGTCGCGCTCGAGGCGCTCAGGACCGGGAAGGCGGCCTCGGGGCGGGTCGAGCGCGGCGGCGCGTCCTACACCGAGGCCGCCTTCCCGCTCGGCGAGGGCGAGGTGGTGCTCCTCTCGGCCCCGCTCGACGACGTGCTCGCCAACGTGCGGGTGATCAAGCGGAGCTTGCTCGTCGCCGGCGGCGTCGCGCTCGCGATCTCGTGGCTCGTCGGCTACCTGATCGCGTGGTACTTCACGCGCCGGATCCGCCGCCTGGAGTCGGCGGCGGAACGGCTCGCCGACGGCGACTTCGAGACGCCGATCCGCGACCCGGGCCGCGACGAGGTCGGACAGCTTGCGGACGCGTTCGACTCCATGCGCTCTCGGCTGGCCGTGCTCGACCGCGCGCGCGGCGAGTTCATCGCCAACGCATCTCACGAGCTGCGCACGCCGCTCTTCTCGCTCGGCGGCTTCGTCGAGCTCATGGACGACGAAGACATGGATCCGGCCGTCCGACGCGACTTCCTCGCCGAGATGCGCGACCAGATCGACCGGCTCACGCGGCTCGCCACCGATCTCCTGGACCTCTCACGCCTGGACGCCGGCCAGCTCGAGGTCGAGACCGCGGCCTTCGATCTGTGTACGGCCGCGCGGCTCGTCGTGGACGAGTTTCGCGCCGTCACGGAGTCGAACGGCCGCGAGCTCACGCTGGACGGCGACGCGGACCTGTACGCGCTCGGCGACGACGTCCGCGTGCAGCAGATCGCGCGCGCCTTCGTCGAGAACGCGATCCGCCACACACCGCCCGGGACGCCGATCGCGGTCTCCGTGGAGGAGCGGGACGGCCGCGCGGTGCTCGAGGTCGTGGACGGAGGCCCCGGGATTCCCGAGGAGGAGCAGGAGCACCTCTTCCAGCGCTTCTACCGCGCCGCGGGTGGAAAGGCCTCGGGCAGCGGTCTCGGCCTTGCGATCGCATCCGAGCTGGCATCCCGCATGGATGCGGCCATCGAGGTCATGTCTGTTCCGGGGCGGACCGTTTTCACGTTGAAACTCCCGCTCGACCCCGAGCAGCCGCTCCCGCGTGAGGCCGAGGTTGCCGAGCCCGTTTCGTCCTAGGCTCGTGACGATTGCCACGATACCTCGAGGCGCCCCCGCCTCCAGAACCGTCACTACGATGAGTCGAACGTGATCCGCCCGGGGGTAGTCGCCGTCATCGCAATCGTCGCCGCCATGCTCGGCGGCACGAGCGCGCTGGTCCTCGGGAAGGCCGTGGGGTGGCTCGACGACGACTCGCCCCAGGTGGAGACCGTCCTCGTGGCGACTCCGGACGGCGCGACGCCCGCGGCCAACCCGGTCGAGGGCGACGCTGCCAAGCCGCTCGTCGGCAACGGGTTCGACGCGAGCGAGATCTACGAGAAGCGCGCGGCCGGCGTCGTCACGATCTACGCCGTCTTCGGCACCGGCGAGGGCCGGCAGTTGACCTCCGAGGCACAGGGCTCCGGCTTCGTCGTCTCGGACGACGGCTACGTGCTGACGAACTCGCACGTCATCACCACCGCGGGCGAGGCGGACGAGACACAGACTCCGGAGGCCGCCTCGCAGGTGTACGTCCAGTACCGGGACGGCGAGCGTGTCGCTGCGCGGATCGTCGGCTGGGACCTCTACGACGACGTCGGGCTCGTCAAGGTCGATCCCGCGAACCACGCGGTCAACCCGGTCCCTCTCGGCGACTCGGGTGCGGTCGTGGTCGGCGAGCCGGTCGCCGCCATCGGCAGCCCGTTCGGCCAGGAGAGCTCTCTCAGCGTCGGCGTCGTCTCCGCCACCGAGCGCTCCATCGACTCGCTGACCTCGAGCTACGACCTCATCGACGCGATCCAGACCGACGCGCCGATCAACCGCGGGAACTCGGGCGGGCCTATGTTCAACGCCGACGGTCAGGTCATCGGGATCAACGCGCAGATCCGCAGCGAGAGCGGAACCGCCGAAGGTGTGGGCTTCGCCGTCCCGATCAACGCGGCCAAGCGTTCGATGGACCAGCTGATCCAGACGGGCCGCGTGCGCTACGCCTGGCTCGGGATCACGACGCAGACCGTGACGCCGCGGATGGCCCGGCAGCTGAACTACGGCGCGGAGAAGGGCGCCGCCGTGCAGGAGGTCGTCGACGGAAGCCCGGCGGAGCGCGCAGGGCTGCGCGGCGGCGGCGAGGAGCGCGAGTACGAGGGCGTGCCGGTTCTCGTCGGCGGCGACCTGATCGTGGCCATCGACGGCCAGCCCGTCGACTCCGCCGAGGACGTCGTCCGCGCCGTGACCCAGCGCCTCCTGCCCGACCAGGAGGTCGAGCTGACGATCCTCCGTGGAGGCGAGCGCCGCTCGGTGACCGTCGTCCTCGGCGAGCGGCCGGCTTCGCCGCCCAGGCTCAACCGGTAGCCCCTCTACACTCGGGCGCGTGCCGCCGCCCGGCGAGGACCTCGTTCTGCTCGGGGACAATCTCGAGCTCCTGCCCGGCTTCGACGACGGCCTCTTCCAGCTCGTCTACGCCGACCCGCCGTTCAACACCGGGCGCACACAGCGGCGCCGCACGCTCTCGGCCACGGCGGATCCGGACGGGGACCGCGTCGGCTTCGGTGGGCGGCGGTACGCCACGCGGGTGCTCGGCGAGTCGTCCTACGCCGACAGCTACGACGACTACCTCGGCTTCCTCGAGCCGCGGTTGCGAGAGGTGCACCGGGTGCTCGCGCCGACGGGGACGCTCTACCTCCACCTCGACTACCGTGAGGCGCACTACGCCAAGGTGCTCCTCGACGAGCTGTTCGGCCGGGAGTGCTTCCTCAACGAGATCGTCTGGGCCTACGACTACGGCGCGCGGCCACGGCGGCGCTGGCCTGCGAAGCACGACACGATCCTCGTCTACGTCAAGGATCCCGCCCGCTACTGGTTCGACGCCGAGGAGGTCGAGCGCGAGCCCTACATGGCCCCGGGCCTGGTGACTGCGGAGAAGGCCGCGCGGGGAAAGCTGCCCACCGACGTGTGGTGGCACACGATCGTCTCTCCGACGGGGAAGGAGAAGACCGGCTATCCGACCCAGAAGCCGGAGGGCATCGTGCGGCGGATGGTGCAGGCCTCCACCCGAGCCGGCGACTGGTGCCTCGACCCGTTCGCGGGGTCGGGGACGCTGGGCGCGGTGTGCGGAGAGCTCGGCCGGCGCTTCGTCCTCGTGGACTCGAGCGCGGAGGCGGTCGAGGTGGCCCGGGCGCGCGTTGCCCGGTTTCCGCGCCCCGGCGCACGGGTACGAGCCGCTTCGAGGCGCTGACGTTGCTGCGACCGCTAGATTTCGCCCCCATCAGACCGCGCCTGCGGCGGACCAACGCGTGATGAAGAAGAACGGAACCTCGGCGAGCATCGTCTCGCTCGTGATCCCGGCGAGAGCCGAGTACATCGCGCTGGGTCGGCTCGCTCTCAGCGGGCTTCTCCGTCCGCTCGCGGTCGAGCCGGAGCTGATCGCCGACATGAAGCTCGCTCTGACGGAGGCATGCTCGAACTCGATCCGGCACGCCTACGACGGCGGGCGCGATGGTGCCGTGGAGATCCGCTACGAGCTGGCGACCGATCGCCTCGCCGTCGAGGTCTCCGACGACGGCGGCGGGTTCGATCCGGAGATCCTGGAGATCGAGGCCGGCGAGCTCGACGAAGGCGGGCTCGGCATCGCGATCATCAGGGCGCTCACGGACGATCTCAGCATCGGGCCGCGCTCCGGCGGGACCGGGTCCTGCCTGCGCTTCACCAAGACACTCGGGTAAGCGCCGCGGCGCGCGGTATCCTCCGCCGCCGTGAACCTACTGGCCGTCAACGTCGGGACGAAGCATCTCGGGGACTACGCGTCGATCGCCGCGCGCGGCCTGATGGACGAGATCCGCGCCCTGGCGGAGCCCCTCGCCGGCAAGCGTGTCCTGCACCTCTCGGCCACCGCGTTCGGCGGCGGCGTGGCGGAGATCCTCTACACGCTCGTGCCGCTCATGCGCGACGCCGGGCTCGAGGCGGAGTGGCAGGTCATCTACGGGCAGGACGAGTTCTTCGACGTCACGAAGACGATTCACAACGCGCTCCAGGGCGACCCGACCGGGCTGACCGAGGAGCAGCAGGAGATCTTCCGGCGCTACAACGCGATGAACGCCGAGGCGCTCGAGGGCGAGTACGACTTCGTGATCGTCCACGACCCACAGCCGGCCGGGATGATCGAGCAGGCCCGAGACCACGCCGACCACTGGATCTGGCGCTGCCACATCGACCTCTCGACCCCTAACCGGCAGGTGCTCGATTTCCTCACGCCGTGGCTCGGCCTCCACGACGCGGCCATCTTCCACCGGCAGGAATACGTTCCCGCCGCCGACACGCTGCCGCCCGCGTGGATCTGGCCGCCCGCGATCGATCCGCTCGCTCCCAAGAACATGGCCCTCTCGGCCGAGGACGCCTCGTACATCGTCGACCAGTTCGGGATCGACGTCAGCCGTCCGCTGATCACGCAGGTTTCCCGCTTCGACCCGTGGAAGGACCCGCTCGGCGTCATCGAGGCGTGGCGCCTCGTGCGCGAGTCGCATCCCGAGGTGCAGCTCGCGCTCGTCGGCTCCATGGCCCACGACGACCCCGAGGGCTGGGAGTACTACAACCGCACGGTCGAGGCGGCGGGGGGCGACCCGGACATCTTCATCCTCTCGAACCTGAACAACGTCGGGTCGGTGGAGGTGAACGCCTTCCAGGTGCACTCGGCGGCCGTCCTCCAGAAGTCGATCCGCGAGGGCTTCGGCCTCACCGTGACGGAGTCGCTCTGGAAGGGCCGGCCGACCGTTGCCGGCCGTGTCGGCGGCATCGTCGCCCAGATCCAGGACCGGGAAACGGGCTACCTCGTCGACTCGGTCGAGGAGTGCGCGAAGGCGACGGTGGCCATCCTCGACGACCCGGTCGAGGCGCGGGCGATGGCCCTTCGCGGCAAGGAGTTCGTTCGCCGCAACTTCCTCACCCCGCGCCTCCTGCGCGACTGGCTGGCCCTCTTCAACGAGCTCTCCGGCAACGGCGAGGCCGTGTCGGAGCTCGTGACGACGCTGCGCTCGGGCTAAGCGAGCGCGGTCGTTAGGGTGTCCGGGATGGCGGCCCGGCGCAAGCTCATCGTCGTCTCGAACCGCGGCCCGGTCGTGTTCGACCGCGGCCCGGACGGCGAGCGCATCGCGAGGCGCGGCGGAGGCGGCCTCGTCACCGCGCTGCGCAGCCTCGTCGAGCACCACGACGTGACCTGGGTCGCGAGCGCCATGTCCGACGAGGACAGGGTGGTGGCGGACGAGGCGGGAGGCGAGGCGATCGAGGAGACCGCGCGCGGCGGCGCTCCCTACCGGCTGCGGCTCGTCGCGCACGACCCCTCGGCCTACGACTGGTACTACAACGTGATCGCGAACCCGATGCTGTGGTTCATCCAGCACTACCTCTGGGGCCTCGCGAGCGCACCGGACGTCGACCACGGACTGCACCACGCGTGGAACGAGGGCTACGTCGCGGTCAACCGGGACTTCGCGGACGCGGTCGTCGCCGAGCTCGAGCGCGAGCCGGAGGCCGCCGTGTCCTTCCACGACTACCACCTCTACATCGCCCCCGGGCTCGTCCGCCAGCGTGCCCCGAGAGCGCTCCTCTCCCATTTCGTGCACGTCCCGTGGCCCATGCCGGACTACTGGCGGGTGCTCCCGGAGACCATTCGCCGTGCCATCCACGAAGGGCTGCTCGCGAGCGACGTCGTCAGTTTTCACACGCGCCGCTGGAGCCAGAGCTTCCTGCGCTGCTGCGAGGACATCCTCGACGTCCAGCCCGACGCGGGCGCCGAGGTGCGCGTCGGCGAGCACATTGCCCACGTGCGGGCGCGCCCGATCTCGGTCGACCCTCACGAGTTCGACGAGGTAGCGGAGAGCGAGGCCGTGCTCGAGCAGGAGGCGGCGATCGAGGCCGAACGGCCCGAGTTCCTCATCCTCCGAGTCGATCGCACGGACCCGTCCAAGAACGTCGTGCGGGGCTTCCGCGCCTACGAGCTCTACCTGGACGCCCATCCCGAGATGCACGGGCGCGTCCAGATGCTCGCCCTGCTCGATCCCTCTCGCCAGGACATCCCCGAGTACGCGGAGTACCTCGGCGCCGTCCAGCGCGCCGCGCGGGTGGTCAACGACCGCTTCCAGCGCGAAGGGTGGGTTCCGCTCGACGTCCAGATCCAGGACAACTTCCCGCAGGCGGTGGCTGCCTACAAGCAGTTCGACGTGCTCCTGGTGAACGCGATCTTCGACGGGATGAACCTGGTGGCGAAGGAAGCACCCCTCGTCAACACGCGCGACGGCGTGCTCGTGCTCTCGGAGAACACCGGCGCGCACGACGAGCTCGGGAAGTGGGCGCTGACGGTGAACCCGTTCGACGTCTCCGGGCAGGCCGAGGCGCTGAACGAGGCGCTGACGATGGCCGCAGGCGAGCGCCGCCGCCGTCGCGAGGCGATTGCCGCGCACGTGCGCGAGTACGACATCCTCGCCTGGATCGCAGGCCTGCTCGCCGACCTCGACGAGGCGCGGGAGTCGCTCGCCTCGCCGCTCTCCGCCTAACTTCGGCTTAGTCTTACCGGCGTGACCGACGAGCTGAGCCACGTCGACGAGAGCGGCGCGATCCACATGGTGGACGTCGGCGCCAAGCCGCCCGCACGCCGTCGCGCGGTCGCGCGCGCCTTCGTGCGCATGCGGGCGGAGACGGCCGAGCGCCTGCGGGCGCTCCCGAAGGGCGACGCGCTGGCCACGGCGCAGGTCGCCGGGATCATGGCCGCGAAGCGAACCGCAGAGCTGATTCCCCTCTGCCACCCGCTTCCGCTCAGCCACCTGGAGGTGCGGCTCGAGGTGGGCGAGGGAGGCGTCGAGATCGAGGCCGGTGCCGAGACGACCGCGCAGACGGGCGTCGAGATGGAGGCGCTGACTGCCGCGACCGTCGCCGCCCTCACGGTCTACGACATGGCGAAGGCGATCGACAAGGAGATGGTGATCGAGGACGTCCGCCTGCTGGAGAAGACGAAGGAGGTCGTCTCCTGAGGGCGGCGGTCATCACCGTCTCGGACGGTGTCTCTGCCGGCGAGCGCGAGGACCGGAGCGGCGACGTCCTCGCTGAGCTGCTCGCCGACGAGGGTTACGACGTCGAGCGCCGCGTCGTTCCCGACGAGCGCGCCGCGATCGCCGCGGCGGTGCGGGAGCTGGCCGCCTCGGCCCAGGTCGTGCTCACCACCGGCGGCACGGGCTTCGGTCCCCGGGACGTGACGCCCGAGGCGACGAGCGACGTGCTCGACCGCTTCGCGCCCGGGATCGCCGAGGCGGTGCGCGCGGACTCGATTGCGAAGACGCCGCACGGGCTGCTCTCCCGCGGGGTCGCCGGCGTCGTGGGCTCGACCCTGGTCGTCAACTTCCCCGGCTCGCCCGGCGGCGCGCGGGACGGCTTCGAGGTGCTGAGGCCTGCCCTCTCCCATGCCCTCGGGCTCCTCGCCGGAGAGCAGACCGCCCACCGTCAGACATGACGGCCGCCGTGCTCCGCTACCCGCGGCTCTTCCTCTCGCTCGTCAAGTTCGAGCACACGATCTTCGCGCTGCCGTTTGCGTACATCGGAGCGTTCCTCGCCGTCGGAGAGGTCCCCGGGGGCGGCGACCTCTTTTGGATCACGGTCGCCATGGTTGGGGCGCGCAGCCTTGCCATGGCCCTCAACCGCTTGATCGACGCGGGGATCGACGCTCGCAACCCGCGCACGGCCGGGCGCGAGCTTCCGAGCGGCGCCCTCCGGCCGTGGCACGTCGCCCTCTTCTCGGTCGTCTCGCTCGCAGTCTTCCTCGTCGCGGTCTACCAGCTCGCGCCGATCGTGCGCTGGCTGTGGCCGATCCCCGTCGTCGCGTTCGTGATCTACCCGTATCTGAAGCGTGCGACCTGGCTCTCGCACTTCTGGCTCGGCGCCGTGGACGGCCTCGCGCCGGTGGGCGCCTGGGCGGCGATCACGAACGACATGCCGCTGGAGGCCTGGCTCCTCGGTGCTGCCGTCGCGGTGTGGGTGGCGGGATTCGACGTTCTCTACGCGCTCTTCGACCTCGAGCACGATCGCGCGCACGGGCTACATTCGCTGCCGGCGAGGTTCGGCGTCGCGGCGACGTTCGCCGTCGCGCGGGTCTGCCACATCGCCACGGTCGCCTTCCTCGCAGCGGCCGGCCTGGGCCTCGACGCGGGCGTCTTCTACTGGCTCGGCGTGATCTCGGTCGCCGGCCTGCTCGTCTACGAGCACTCGCTCATCTCTCCGAGCGACACGCGGCGGCTCGACGCGGCGTTCTTCACGATGAACGGCGTCATCAGCGTCACCTTCTTTGCATTCGTCCTGGTGGACGTGCTCGCATGATCCGGGCGCGCAGCCTCGGCCGCAGCTTTGGGACGAAGCGCGTCCTCCGCGACCTCGACCTCGACGTTGCCGAGCGCGACCTCCTCGTCGTCACGGGCCCGAACGGCTCCGGCAAGTCGACGCTGCTCGCTCTCTGTGCGGGTCTCCTCGCCCCCACCGCGGGCGAGCTCGAGGTCGGCGTCGATCGCGGCCGTGTCGGGTACCTTGCCCACGAGCCGCTCGTCTACCGCGAGCTGACCGCGCTCGAGAACCTCGACCTCTACGGGCGCCTCTACCGCGTGCCGGAGCGGCGCGAGCGGACGGGGATGCTCCTGGAGCGCTTCGACCTCTGGGAGGCGCGGCACGAGCGCGTGTCGGCGTTCTCGCGCGGAATGCAGCAGCGGCTCGCCTTGTGCCGGACGCTGCTGCACGACCCCGACCTCCTTCTCCTGGACGAGCCCTACGCGGGCCTGGACGAAGCCGGCGCTGCGCTCCTCGACGCCGAGCTCGCCGCCGTCGCGGGCGAGCGGACGCTCGTCCTGGCCACGCACGATCCCGAACGCGTGGCCTCGCTTGTCACCGGCCGGTTGGCACTGGCGTGAACTACCTCGCCGACGTCGGCACGCTCGCGCGCAAGGACCTGCGGCTCGAGCTTCGCTCCCGGGACACCTTCCTTTCCATGGTGCTCTTCGTCGTGGCTACGCTCGTCGTCTTCAGCTTCTCGCTTCCGGCGGGCACCGGGGAGGAGGCGGCGTACGGGCTGCTGTGGGTGGCGATCCTCTTCACCGCCATCCTCGGGCTTACGCGCGCCTTCGCGGCCGAGCGTGAGCAGCGCGTGCTGGACGGGCTGATCCTCGCCCCGTGCGACCGGAGCGCGATCTGGCTCGGCAAGGCGATCGCCGTCCTCGCGTTCCTCGCTCTCGCGGAGGTCGTGGCGCTGCCCGCGTTCGCGCTCTTCTTCGAGCCGCTCACGTGGGAGCTGGTCGCCGCTGTCGTGCTCGCGGACCTCGGGCTGGCCGCGGTGGGGACGCTGCTTGCCGCCATGGCCGCCGCGAGCCGCGCCCGCGAGCTCCTGCTCCCGCTGCTCCTGCTCCCGCTCGCCATCCCGATCGTGGTCGGCGGCGTCGGCGCCTCGATCTCGGACGATCCCGGCCGTTTCCTCGGCTTCCTCGCTCTCTACGACCTGATCTTTGCGATCCTGTCCTGGGCGAGCTTTGAGTACGTCGTTACGGAATAACAACGCGGTCGCGCTCGCGGTCGCAGCCTTCGTCCTGCTGCTCGTAGGTCTGGCGCTCGCGTTCTACTGGGTGCCCGACGCGCCGCTCGAGGGCTTCCGGCAGCGGATCTTCTACATCCACGTCCCCGTCGCCCTCACTGCGTACGCGTGCTTCGGCTGGGCGGCGTGGAAGGCATTGCGGCTCCTCTGGGTCCGCGACGACCGCTACGACCTGGAGAGCTACACCGCTGTGCACATGGGCGTGATCTTCGGGATCCTCACGCTCGTCACGGGCTCGATCTGGGCGCGCACGTCCTGGGGCGTCTGGTGGAGCTGGGGCGAGCGGCAGCTCGTGCTCTTCCTCGTCCTCTTCCTCTTCTACTCGGCTTACTTCATGCTCCGCTACTCGGTCGAGCCCGGCCCCAGGCGAGCGCGAATGTCTGCGGTCTACGCGCTCTTCGGCGTCGTGCTCATACCGGTCAGCTTCCTGGCCATCAGGCTCGCCGAAGGGCTCATCCACCCGGTCGTCTTCGACCGTGACGTCGGCGAGAGGCTCGCGGGAAGCCAGCTCCTCACGTTCGTCATCTGCTTCGCCGGGACGCTCGCCCTCGCGGCGTCGCTGTACGCGAACGAGCTGACCGGCAAGCGGGTTGACGAGCGCCTGCGCGAGCTGCGGGAGGCCCTTTCGTGAGCTCCGCGGAGAAGTACGTCACCGCTGCCTACCTGGTCGTGCTCGGGGTCCTGCTCGCCTACCTCGTCATCTACGCCTTCAAGCTCTCCAGGCTCGAGCGCGAGGTCGGGGAGCTGGCGGAGCTGGCGCGCCGCCGCCGCGAAGCGGAGCGTGCACCGGAGCCTGAGCCCGACCCTGAAGAGGTCGCGCCGTGACCGAGGTGGCGCTGCTCCTCTTCTGGCCTGCGCTCGCCGGCTACACGGAGGCGGCGGTTGCCTACGCGGGCGACACGGTCCGCCCCGGACGGCTCGTGCGCTACGCGATCTGGGGCGTCCGGCTGGGGTGGCTCGCGCAGACGGTGCTCCTCGTCGCCCAGGCCGCGCACGCTGACGGCTTTCCGTGGGGGACGTGGGCGGGCTCGCTCAACCTCTTCGTCTGGATGTGCGTCGGCGCCTATCTGATCTGGGGCTGCCGCGCGCCCTTCAGGCTGCTCGGGCTCGTAGTCATGCCGCTGGCGACGTTCCTCCTCACGCTCGCGTGGATCGCGGGCGGCGTCGGCAAGCCCGCCCGGTCCGAGTTCGGCGCCGTCTTCCTCACGTTCCACGTCGGCCTGATTCTCGCCGCCTTCGCCGGCTTCACCCTCGCGGCGGCTCTGGCCGCGCTCTACCTCTGGCAGGAGCGCCGCCTCAAGCGGCACAGCCCCGGCGTCCTGCGGCTCCGCTCGCCGTCGCTCGAGACGCTGGACTCGCTCACGGTCCGCACGATCATGGTCGCGCTCCCGGCACTCACGCTCGGCGTCGGGATCGGCCTTGCGCGCCTCGAGCCAGAGGCCGCCGCCTTCGACGCGACCATGGCGGTGACGCTGCTGACCTGGAGCGTCTACGCCGGCTTCCTCGTCCTTCGCTGGGAGGCCGGCTGGCGCGGCCGCCGCACGGCGTACCTCGCGCTCACAGGCTTCCTGCTCGTCGTCCTCGTCCGCCTCGTCCTCACCCCCTTCGCACACTTCTGATGAGACTCGTCCTCGTAGGCACCTCGTACCAGCGCGCTCCGGTGGAGCTGCGGGAGCTGCTCGCGTACGACGCCGACCTGCGGCTCGGGGCGCTCGAGCGGCTGTCCGCTCCGGGCTCGGAGGCGGTCGTCCTCTCGACGTGCAACCGCACGGAGGTCTACGCAGTCGATGCTGAGCCCGCGGAGGTAGAGGGGCGCATCTACGGCGAGCTCGCCGGTCTCTCCGGCCTCTCGCAGTCGGAGCTGGCGCCCGCGCTCTACACGGTCACCGACGAGGCCGCCGCCGTCCATCTCTTCCGGGTCGCCGCCGGGCTCGACTCGATGGTGCCCGGGGAGGCGCAGATCCTCGGCCAGGTGCGCGAGGCCTACGAGGCCGGCCGCGAGGCGGGGACGACGGGCTCGACCCTGCACAGGCTCTTCCGCCAGGCGCTGCGGGTCGGCAAGCGCGTGCGCACGGAGACGGCGATCGGCGAGAACCCGGCCTCCGTCTCCTCGGCGGCCGCCGAGCTGGCCGAGCGGGTCTTCGAGGGTCTCGAGGGCCGGAGGATCCTCCTCATCGGCGCCGGCAAGACGGCCGACCTGACCGCGGCCAACCTCATCTCCAGGGGCGTCGGCGAAATCGTGGTCGCCAACCGCTCGCTCGACCGTGCCGAAGCGCTCGCGCGCCGCTTCGGAGGCCGTGCCGTCGGTCTCGACGCCGTGGAAGGCGAGCTGGCGCACGTGGACGTCGTCGTGGCCTCGACGGGCTCGCAGGGCCTCGTGCTCTCCGGCGAGCAGGTCGGGCGCGCGATGCGCGAGCGGCGTGGGCGGCCGGTCTTCTTCATCGACATCGCCGTCCCGCGCGACCTCGACCCGGCGATCAACGATCTCGAGGGCTGCTACCTCTACGACATCGACGATCTCGAACGGGTGGTGGCCGAGAGCGTCGCCGGGCGGCGCGAGGAGGCAGTGCGGGCCGAGGCGATCGTCAGCGAGGAGGCGGACGCGTTTCGCGCCTGGCAGCTCTCCCTCGACGTCGTGCCGGCGATCGCGTCCCTTCGCGCACGGGCGGAGTCGATCCGGCGCGAGGAGCTCGACCGGGTCGAAGGGCGGCTGGCGTCGCTCTCGCCGAGCCAGCGCCGGGCGGTCGAGGCCCTGACGAGCCAGATCGTGGCGAAGCTCCTGCATCAGCCGACGGTTCGCATGAAGGAAGCCGCCGCCGCAGCCGACGGCGTGCTCTACGCGGACGCGGTTCGTCACCTCTTCGGGCTCGAGGAGCGCGATGGTCCGTCTCGGCAGCCGCGGCAGTAGGCTCGCGCTCGTCCAGGCCGAGCGCGCGGCGGACGCGCTGCGGGCGGTGTATCCCGACGTGGACGTCGCGATCGTCCCGATGACGACCGCCGGCGACCGTGACCGGTCGAAGCCGTTCGGCGAGATCGGCGAGCGCGGGGTCTTCGTCAAGGAGATCGAGGAGGCCCTGCTCGCCGGTCGCATCGACGCCGCCGTTCATTCCGCCAAGGACATGACCTCGACGAACACGTCCGGGCTTGTCGTGGGCGCGTACCTGCCGCGAGAGGATCCGCGGGATGCGCTCTGCGGTGCTGACGGCCTGCGGCCGGAGATGCGGATCGGCACCGCCTCGGTGCGTCGCCGCGCCGAGCTGCTCGCGCTGGACCCGTCGTTGTCGGTCGAGCCGTTGCGCGGGAACGTCGACACCCGCCTGCGGAAGATGGGGGAGCGCGGGCTCGACGCCATCGTGCTCTCGTCCGCGGGCCTCGACCGGCTCGGGCTGAGCGGCGAGATCGGCTACCGCTTTCCCTCCGAGGAGCTCCTTCCGGAGGCCGGCCAGGGCGCCGTCGCCCTCCAGGTGCGCGCGGGGGAAGCGGAGCTCGTCGCATCGGCCGACGATGCCGAGACGCGCCGGCAAGTGGAGGCCGAGCGTGCGTGCGTGGCCAGGATCGGCGGCGGGTGCCTCGCGCCGATCGCAGCGCACCACGACGGCCTGGTGCTGACGGCGCTCGTCGCCGACGAGGACGGCGCGTGGGTGGAACGGCGAACGGGCGACGATCCGCTCGCGCTCGCGGACGAGCTCCTCGCCGCGACGGCCTCGCTGCGCGGATGAAGGTCGTCCTGACGGCGACCGCAGGCCTGGCCGGCCCGCTGGCCGCGGCGCTCGAGGCGGAGGGCTTCGAGGTCGAGCGCTGCCCGCTGGTGGCGATCGAGGAGCTTCCCGGACCGCCGCTCCGTGCGGAGGGCTACGAGTGGGTGGTGCTCACGAGCCGGAACGCGGTCGATGCGGTCCTCGCGCGCCTCGTCGGCGGTCTTCCGAAGGTGGCTGCGGTCGGCCAGGGAACGGCGGATGCCCTGCGCGAGCGGGGAGTCGAGCCCGATCTCGTCGCCCGCGTCTCGACACAGGAAGGCCTGGCCGCCGAGCTCCCGCGGCCGGCCGGCCGGGTGCTGTTCCCGGCAGCGGAGGGCGCCCGCGGCGTGCTGGTGCAGGAGCTCGGCGCCGACTTCGTACCCGTCTACCGCACGGTCGAGCTCGTGCCCGAGTCCTTCCCGGACGCGCAGCTCGTCGTGCTCGCGTCGGCCTCCGCCGCCCGGGCGCTCGCGGCGCTCGGTGTCGACGTGCCCTGCGTGTCCATCGGGCCGGTGACGTCTGCCGAGGCTCGCAGCCTGGGCCTGCGGGTGGTCGCCGAGGCGGACGGTCACGACCGGGAAGGGCTGGTCGCTGCCGTTAAGCTCGCGGCATCGAACGTCGGTTCATCACCTTCCTGACGGACTTCGGCCTCGAGGACGACTTCGTGGGCACGTGCCGAGGAGTCATCAAGCGCATCGCGCCGGACGCCGAGGTGATCGACATCACCCACGGGATCGCGCCCCACAACGTCGTTCAGGGCGCGCTGGTGCTCGCGAGCACGCTTCCCTTCATGCCGGAGGGCATCCATCTTGCGGTCGTCGACCCCGGCGTCGGCAGCGATCGCCGGGCGATCGCCCTGCGCGGAGCCGACGGGCGCCTTTACGTCGGCCCCGACAACGGGCTCCTGGTCCTCGCCGCCGACCGGCTCGGCGGAGTCGAGGAGGCGGTCGAGCTCTCGAACCCTGCCTACCGGCTCGAGCCGGTCGCGCATACCTTCCACGGCCGCGATGTCTTCGCCCCGGCCGCTGCCCATCTGGCCGCCGGTGTCGAGCTGGCGGAGCTGGGCCCGGGAATCGCCGCCGCCGAGGTCGTCCGCATCGACCTGCCCGCCCCGAGCATCGGCAAGCGCCGGATCCGGGCGACCGTCGTCTACGTCGACCGCTTCGGGAACGTCCAGCTCAACCTCACGCGGGACGACGTTGCGCAGGTCGGGATCGAGTCGGGCTCCAAACTGGAGATCGAGGTCGGCTTCGAGCGGTACTACGCCGTCGCCGCGCGCACCTTCGCGGAGGTGAAGGGCGGGGACATCGTCCTCTACGAAGACGCCTACTGGAACATCTCGCTCGCCATCAACCGCGGGAGCGCGGCCGAGATGTTCGGCGTCAGCGCCGGCGACGAGCTCAAGGTCGCCGTGGCCGAGTGGTGAACGGCCGGCGCGAAGCGCTCGCGCGCCGGTTCGCGCGTCTGGTCACTCGCATCGTCGTCGCGAGGCCGGGTCTGTGGAGGGTCTTCAAGCGCCCGCTGCGTAGGGAGTTCGAGCGCCTGGCGCCTGTCTGGGACGACATGGTCGAACCGGAGAGGCTGGCGCCGCTCTCCGCTGCTTTCGACCGTCTCGAACGCGTCCCGGCGAAGGTCCTCGACCTGGGCACGGGCACCGGCAAAGCGGCGCGGCTGGCGGCCGAGCGGTTCCCGGATGCCGAGATCGTGGGTGTCGATCTTGCCGGTGGGATGATCGACCAGGCCCGCGCCTTGCTCCCTCCCGAGCTCGGCGACCGGGTGCGCTTCGAGGTCGCCGATGCCTCGGAGCTCCCCTTCGGCGACCGCGCGTTCGACCTCGTCGTTCTCCTGAACATGATCCCGTTCTTCGACGAGCTGGCCCGCGTCACGGCGCCCGATGGCGCTCTCGTGCTGGCCGCGATCTCCGGGCCCGACACGCCGATCTGGACGCCGCCGGAGACCCTCCGCGCCCGTCTGGAGGCGCACGGGTTCGACCGCTTCGACGAGCTCGCGGTCGGCGCGGGCACCGCGTTCCTGGCGCATCGGTCGAACCCCGGTTAGGATCCGGTCAAACGGCGTTCGCGGCACGGTTGCACCGGCCCGGACGTCGTTTTTTCGTGCCGTCGCCGCGACGCGTTAGGCTCGCGGCAGTCAGTCGGTATCGAGGGAAGGGAGGAGTGAGGATGGCCTCGATGGCACCGAGCGCGCGGCGCTCGACCTTCGACGCGTACTTCCGCTTCGCAGAGAACGGGACGACGTTCTGGCGCGACACCCTGGCGGGTGCCACCACCTTCATCGTCATGTCGTACATCATCTTCCTGAACCCGGCGATCCTGAGCTTCGCCGGCGCTCCCGGGCTGGAAGGGCAGGGCCTTCCGTTCGACGGCGTGCTCGCCTCGACGTGCCTGGTCGCGGGGGTCATGACGATCATCATGGGCCTGGTCACGAACCGCGCGTTCGCGATCGCGCCCGGCCTCGGGCTCAACGCGGTGATCGCGTTCACGCTCGTGGCCACCGAGGGCCTGGGCTTCCCGGAGGCGATGGGCATCGTCGTCATGGAAGGCGCGCTCGTGACGCTGCTCGTCATCCTCGGGATGCGGGAGAAGGTCATGCGGGCGATCCCGCTCGAGCTCAAGAAGGCGATCGCCATCGGCATCGGCCTCTTCATCGCCTTCATCGGGCTCGACAACGCGGGCCTGATCGTCAGCCAGGAAGGCTCTCCGCCGGTCGCTCTCGCCGACCTGACGACCTGGCCGAGCCTCGTCGCCATCTTCGGCCTCGTGCTCGCGATCGTCCTGCGGGCGATCCGCTTCCGCGGTGACCTGCTCGTCGCCATCGTGGTCACGACGATCTTCGCCACGATCGTGAACAAGGCCACCGACTACGCCGCCTACCCGGACTCGAGCTTCGCGCGCTGGCCGAGCGACCTCGCCGAGAGCCCGAACTTCGGCCTCGTCGGCGAGTTCAGCTTCGACTCGTTCGCAAGCGTTGGGATCGTCACGACGCTCGCATTCGTCTTCGCACTTTTCCTCGCCGACTTCTTCGACACGATGGGCACGCTCGTCGGCGTCGGGAAGCAGGCGGGCTACCTGGACAAGAACGGCGAGCTGCCCGAGATCCGCAAGCCGCTCCTCGTCGACTCGGTCGCGGCCATGGCGGGCGGCGCGGCGTCGGCCTCCTCGGCGACGACCTACATCGAGTCGGGGGCCGGCGTCGGTGTGGGCGGGCGAACGGGCTGGGTCAGCGTCGTCACCGGGCTCCTGTTCTTCCCGTTCATGTTCTTCGCGCCGCTGATCGGGATGGTCCCGCCGCAGGCGACGGGTGTGATCCTGGTCATCGTCGGCTGGCTGATGGCGACTGCGCTCGTCGACGTCGAGACCGAGGCCGAGCCGGGCGGAGCCGAGCGCCGCATGCCCGGGATCGACTTCCACAACTTCGCGCTGGGGTTCTCTGCCCTGCTGGCGATCATCATCATGCCCTTCACGTTCTCGATCACGAACGGGATCGGCTTCGGGTTCATCTCCTACGTCGTCATCCGGATCGCGCAGGGCGACGCGCGCAAGGTGCACCCGCTCATGTACGCAGCAGCGGCGGCCTTCACGCTCTACTTCCTCATCCCGCTCCTACACGACAACCTGAGCTGGATCTAGAGCTCGGGAAGGGGCCCGGTGCGGGAGACCGTGCCGGGCTCCGACCTCGGGTCGCCATCGAGGCCCGTTGTCTTCGGCCGCTAGTGGCGGTGGCGCAGCCGGGCGCGGCGTGGGTTCGGCTCAGGCACGAACGCCACGCGCGTGACGGCGCCTTCGACGGTCTCGAACTCAACCGGCTTCCCGGAGCAGCGCCCGACCGGTTTCTCACCCGGTAGGAACGCCGTGCCCAGGACTTCAACCCGCTCGCCGAGCGCCATCTGCAGCGCACCGAGGTCTTTCGCCTCGTTGAACCACAACATCGTTCCGAGCGTGCGGCTCGGCGCCCGGTCGAACTCGACTCTCCCGACGTTCTCCGCCATCGTTGCTCCGTCCCTAGTGGGTGAGAGCGGCGGGGGCCGGGGTCACCGGCCCGCCGCTCCTCTACGAGCTACGCGACCGGAGCCACGTTGGTCGCCTCGGGGCCCTTCGCGCCCTCCTGGGCGTCGAACGAGACCCGTGCGCCCTCGGCGAGGGACTTGAAGCCATCGCCGGCGATGTTGCTGTGGTGCACGAACAGGTCCTTCGTGCCCTCATCAGGAGTGATGAAGCCGTAGCCCTTGCTGTCGTTGAACCACTTGACGGTTCCGTTTGCCATGAAACACCTCCCTCAATACGTCACGAACGGGTGGGAAGGCGTCGAAAACGCAAACCGAACTCGCTCTTAATCTTGGACAACCGTAGCACGCGGAGTTGGAAGTTCGGCACGCGCGCGCCGCACGCCAGGGAGGTTTCGGCGAGTGGCGGTCCAGAGGCGGGGCGTCTCCTTCGTCGCCTCCCACGGCCTCACCCACATCCGCGCCTGATTCAGCAGCTGTCAGCCTCGGGATCGACCAAATGGCCAACGGGCCGTTGAAATCTGATGAAACAGTCCTGACTCACTTGCATTTCGTGGAGCACGGCGTAGAGTCGGCCATGTCCCCCATGGAGTAGCCGCTCGTCGAAGCCGCGGATGAGTGTGAATGGGGTCGGTTCGCGGCGGCCCTGGCGGCCGCCGAGAGATCGGAGCCGAAATGAGCCCCACTCGGTCGCCTGTCGGCACGAAGGAGGCGGCGGACACGACGCTCACTCCACCAGCAAGGAGGTCGTCATGAGCACCGTCGAGACCACCACCGAGATCCGCCCATTCCACATCGAGATCCCAGAGGAACAGCTCGACGACCTGCGCCGGCGCATCGCAGCGACGCGCTGGCCCAGCAAGGAGCTCGTCCCGGATCGCTCGCAAGGCGTCCAACTCGCGACGATCCGGGCGCTCGCGGACTACTGGGCGAACGAGTACGACTTCGGGCGCGTGGAGGCGCGCCTGAACGCGCTGCCGCAGTTCACGACCCAGATCGACGGGGTGGACATCCACTTCATCCACGTGAAGTCACGACACGAGAACGCGCTGCCGCTGATCATGACGCACGGTTGGCCCGGCTCGGTCATCGAGCTGCTCGAGACCAGCGGCCCGCTGACCGACCCGACCGCGCACGGTGGGCAAGCGGAGGACGCGTTTCACCTCGTGCTGCCGTCCCTGCCCGGCTACGGCTTCTCCGGCGAGCCGAGGGAGATCGGCTGGGATCCGAGCCGCACCGGGCGAGCGTGGGCGGAGCTCATGAGCCGCCTCGGCTACACCCGCTACGTCGCCCAGGGCGGCGACGTGGGCGCGCTCGTTACCGACGTGATGGGCCGCCAGGCGCCCGAGGGGCTGCTCGGCATCCACATCAACCTGCTCGCGGCGGGGCTCGCTCTCGCCGATCAGCTCCCCGCGGACGGCGAGCAGGAGCGGGCGGCGCTCGGCGCGCTCGCCACCTTCAGGGCGACCGGCTTCGGCTACTACCTGGAGCAGGCGACGCGGCCGCAGACGATCGGCTACTCGCTGCTGGATTCACCGGTCGGCCTCGCGGCGTGGATGCTCGACCACGACACGGACAGCTACCAGAAGATCTACCACGCCTTTGTCGACGGGGAACCCACGGGCAACCTCACGCGCGACACCATCGTCGACAACATCACGCTGTACTGGCTGACCGGCACCGGCGCCTCGGCGGCCCGGGCCTACTGGGAGAGCGGACGGGCGCAGGCTCAGGCGGCCGGTCAGCCTCCTCCGGAGATCACGCTCCCGGTCGGCTTCACCACGTTCCCAGGCGAGGTCTTCGCGGCCCCCCGCAGCTGGGTCGAAGCGGTCTATCCCAGCCTCACCTACTTCAACGAGGTCGACAGGGGCGGGCACTTCGCCGCCTGGGAAGAGCCGGAGCTGTTCTCCGACGAGATGCGAGCTGCGTTCAGGGCACTGCGTTGATCGGAGGTCGCTAGATGACCCTGTTCGGAACTGTTCACATGCCGCAGCTCGACGGGGCGACCGGGTGGCTCAACTCCGAGCCACTCGACCCCGCCGGGCTGCGCGGCAGCGTCGTCGTCGTGAACTTCTGGACGCTCACCTGCATCAACTGGCTACGCCAGGAGCCGTACGTCCGGGCGTGGTCGCAGGCCTATCGAGACGACGGGCTGGTCGTGATCGGAGCCCACACCCCGGAGTTCTCGTTCGAGCACGACGTTGATCTCGTGCGGCGGGCGACGGAGGAGCGAGAGCATCGACTACCCGGTCGCGCTCGACAACGACTACGGGATTTGGAGCGCCTTCGACAACCACTATTGGCCGGCGCTCTACTTCGTCGATCGGGAGGGGATCATCCGCGACGAGCACTTCGGCGAAGGACGCTACGAGCAATCGGAGCGCGTGATCCAGGACCTCCTCGGGATCGAGCGCGAACTCGTCCCCGTCGTAGGGGTCGGTGTGGAGGCCGAGGCCGACTGGGATCATCTGCGGACGGCCGAGACGTACCTCGGCTACGGGCGCGGCGAGCGCTTCGCATCTCCGGGCGAGGCCGCGCCCAACGAAGCCCGCGTGTACGAGCTCCCCGACCGCCTGCGCTCCGGCCACTGGGCGCTCGCCGGGGCGTGGACGGTCGGGCGTGAGAATGTCGTGCTCGGAGAGGCCGGCGGCAGCATCGCCTTCCGGTTCGACGCGCGCGACGCGCATCTCGTGCTCTCTCCCGGAGCGAGCGAGCCGATTCCCTTCCGGGTGCTCGTCGACGGCGAGCCTCCGGGCCCGTCACACGGCGTAGACGTCGACGACGAGGGGAACGGCGTGCTCCAGCACGGCCGGATGTACCAGCTCGTGCGCCAGCAGGACGCGGTCCGCGAGCGAACGCTGGAGATCACGTTCCTCGAGCCCGGCGCCGAGGCGTACGCCTTCACGTTCGGGTAGACGCACCGCCACATTGACGCCAGCGCAGGTTCCCCTCACGGGGGACCGCGCGCGAGATAACAGCCGTCGTGAGGCCGTTAGCCGGCGGCTGCCGGCGCGCGGCGAGGGAGGACCCAGCCAGGCCGGGGGAAGTGGCACGTGTAGCCGTTGGGGTACTTCTCGAGGTAGTCCTGGTGCTCCGGCTCGGCCTCCCAGAACGGCCCTGCCGGCTCGACCTCGGTGACGACCTTCCCCGGCCAGAGGCCGGAAGCCTCGACATCGGCGATCGTCTCCTCCGCGACGCGGCGCTGCTCCTCGTCGAGGTAGTAGATCGCCGAGCGGTAACTCGTCCCGGTGTCGTTCCCCTGACGGTTCAGCGTCGTCGGGTCATGAATCTGGAAGAAGAGCTCGAGCAGGTCCCGGTAGGACGTCTGCTCCGGGTCGAAGACGATCTCGATCGCCTCCGCGTGCGTGCCGTGGTTGCGGTAGGTGGCGTTCGGGACGTCGCCGCCCGTGTAGCCGACCCTCGTCTCCAGGACGCCCGGCCGCCTCCGGATGAGGTCCTGCATTCCCCAGAAGCACCCGCCCGCGAGAATCGCCTTCTCGACCGAACCACTCATCGCGCTCCTCCCTGACGAATCACAACTCCGCAGTCAATGTACCTTCGGCGCATCGGCTCGCGGCGCGCGTGCCAATCGTTATTGGCAGGGACTGGACTCGGCGTGCGCCCTGATGCCTGGAGACTTCGAGCCAGTCTCTTGTAGCGAGTTCCAAGAACGGAAGCAAGAAACCTCCAGTGGCGAGGGCCGGAATCGAACCGGCGACACCACGGTTTTCAGCCGTGTGCTCTACCAACTGAGCTACCTCGCCGCGGCATCGAAGTGTAGCCTCACGGGCCGTGACCGACCGGAATGGCAGGAACGTCGCCGTCATCGGGGCGGCGCTCGATCTCGGCGCAGGCAGGCGCGGTGTCGACATGGGGCCGTCGGCGATCCGGTACGCGGATCTCGACGACCGCCTCGGCGACCTGGGCATTGGCTGCGCCGACTGGGGCAACGTGCCCACGGCCGTTGCGGAGGCGACCGCGAGCGGCGACCCGAAGGCGCGCTTCCTGACGGAGATCAAGGCGACCTGCGAGCGCATCGCCCGCGCCGTGGCACGGGCGGTCGGGGAGGAGCGCACGCCGATCGTGCTCGGCGGCGACCACTCGATCGCGCTCGGGACGCTCGGAGGCATGGCTTCGGTGCACGGCACCGGCGGGGCGATCTGGTTCGACGCGCACGGCGACCTGAACACGCCGGCGACCACGCCGAGCGGAAACGTTCACGGGATGCCGCTTGGCGCTGCGCTCGGGCGCGACACGGAGTCCTTCGCCAGCGACGTCTGGCCGCTGCCCGCGCTCGATCCTGCGCACGTCGTCCTCGTCGGCGTGCGGTCTCTGGACGAGGGCGAGCGCGCCTACGTCCGGGAGAGCGGCATCGGCGCCTACACGATGAGCGAGATCGACCGGCGCGGCATCGAGCCCGTCGTCCGCGAGGCTCTGGAGCGGGTCGGTGAGGCCTCGTTCGTCCACGTCTCGGTCGACATGGACGTCGTCGACCCCGACGTGGCGCCCGGTGTGGGCACGCCTGTCCGCGGCGGCCTTTCCTACCGGGAGGCCCACCTGGCGATGGAGCTCGTCGCCGAGTCGGGCCTGCTCAGCTCGCTCGAGGTCGTCGAGGTCAACCCGATCCTCGACCGCGGCAACGAGACCGCGGCGCTGGCCGTCGAGCTGGTCGCGAGCGCCTTCGGCGCGCGGATCCTCTAGCCCAGGAAGGCCGTGATCGCCGCGGACGTCTCCTCGTAGGCGTCCCAGAGCACGATGTGTCCGCCTGGGACGACGGCGACCTCCAGGAGATCGCCGAGTGCGCGGCGATAGTGCTCCAGCTCGGCCGCGCTGACGAGCTTTCCGTGATCCGCGACCACGAGGAGCGTCGGCACCCGCAGCGCGTCCCAGGGCGGCGGGAAGGTCGCCATCTCGCGATAGGCGGCGGCCACGACCTCCCGCGAGTAGCGGTAGAACCAGGTTCCGTCGGGCTGCGCGACGAGATGCTCGCGCATCTCCTCCTCGAGGAGCTCCCGCGGTGTGTGCTCGACGGTCGCCGCGCGCGCCTCGAGCGCTTCCTCCACGGACGCCCAGGGCCCCTTGGCCAGCTCGTACTGCGCAGCGCTCTCCGCGTCGTCGGGCGGGACCCAGAGCGCGGGGTCGAGAAGGACGGCCCGCTCGACGAGCTCGGGCCGCCGCGCGGTCACCTCGACGATGAGGCGCCCGCCGAAGCTGTGGCCGATCCAGGCCGCCGGCTCCGTGACCGTCTCGAGCACGTCCTCGACGTGCCGGTCGAGCGTCCACGGCTCCTCCCAGCCGGACCGGCCGTGGCCGCGCAGGTCCAGCGCGCGGACATGGAAGCGGTCGGCGAGATGCTCCTCGATCAGTCGCCGAAAGCGCCTGCCGTGCCCGGAGACGCCGTGCAGGCAGACGAGCGACGGCGCGTCCGGAGCGCCCCATTCGTGGACGTTGAGGATCAGGGCAGCTGTCCCTCGAGCGCGTCCACGAGGGGCGGCAGCGTCTCGCGCCAGTCGCCGACGACTCCGACGTCGGCGTGCTCGAAGATCGGTGCGCGCTCGTTGGCGTTCAGGCCGACGATGACGCCTGCCCTCACGGATCCCATCATGTGCTCGAAGGCGCCGCGGACGCCGACCTCGATCATGAGCCGCGGGGCGATGGCTCGTCCGGTCAGCCCGATCTGCCGGTTCTTCGGCAGCCAGCCGGCGTCGGTCACGTCGCGACTCCCGCCGACCTCGGCGCCGAGACGGCGCGCGAGGGCCTCGATCTCGGGCACGGCCTCCGGGCTTCCGACACCCTTGCCGACGCAGAGGCAGATCGTCGCGGAATCGAGCTCGTAGCCGGCGGTGTCCGGACGATGCTCGCTGGTGACGAGGACGGTGCGTGGCGTGGCCAGCTCGCCGGCGGGCAGCTCGACGATCTCCGCCTCGGCGTCGTCGCGCGGCTCCACCGGGGCGAACATTCCGGGGCGCACGGTCGCGAGCTGCGGCGTGGTCGCGCCCATGATCACGGAGACGATGTTGCCGCCGTAGGCGGGCTTGTACTGGATCAGGCGCCCTCCCTTGTCGATGCCGAGGTCGACGCAGTCCCCGGTCATGCCGAGCTCGAGCTCGCCGGCGACGCGGGGCCCGTAGTCGCGGCCCATGATCGTCGAGGGAATGAGGAGCGCGTGCGGGCGCTCCGACTCGACGACCCGGCGCAACGCCGAGAAGTACGGGTCGGGGTGGTAGTCGGCGAGTCGCTCGTCGTCCACGACGACCACACGTTCGGCGCCGTACCGCGCTGCCTCGCGCGCGACGCCGTCCAGGTCGTGGCCGATGACGAGCGCGACGTTCAACCCCCCGAGCTTGCCCGCCAGCTCGCGGCCCTTGCCGAGCAGCTCGAGCGACACGTGACGCGGGGCGCCGTCGACCACCTCGACGACGGTCCAGCAGTCGTAGCCCTTGCCGGGCTTCGCCCCGAGGCGCTCCGGTTTCTCCCAGGACGAGGCCGGCGGAGGCTCGACCTCTCGGAGAAGCTCGATGACGCGCTCGGCAGCCGCCTCGGGCGAGCGGGCGATCTCACCCCGCCGCTCGGGCGTGGCGTCCTTCACGGCCAGGACCCGCGTGGGCGAACCGGTCTGCCCGAAGCGCTTGTCGTATTCCTGGACCTCTTCCACGAGGTCGGCGGCGGTCCACGTTGCGACGCGGCCCTCGGTCGACGTCGCCTCCACGTCCCTGCGCGCCGGCCAGATCCCCTCGTTGATTCCCTCCGCCACGGAGACGAGAGCCGGCGTCTCGAGCTCGTAGGTGTCGTAGCCCTCGTCGGTCTCGCGCCGCCCGCGGAGCTTGCCGTCCGCGAGCGCCAGCCGGTCAACGCTCGTCAGCTGCGGCCAGCCGAGGAAGGCAGCGGTCTCGGGCGGCACCTGCCAGGTCTCCGAGTCCACGGTCTTGCGGCCGCAGACGACCAGATCGGCGCCCTCCTTGGCGATCGCCATGGCGAGGGTTCTCGACGTGCCGAGCGTGTCGGCGACCGCGAAGACCTTGTCGTTCAGGTGGATCGCGCGGTCGGCGCCCATGGCGAGGGTCACGCGCAGCGCCTCCTCGGCCTGCGGCGGGCCCATCGTCATCGTGATCACCTCGCCCCCGTGCTCGTCGCGGAGCCGGATCGCCTCGGTTACCGCGTACACGTCGAACTCGTTCAGCTCGAGCGGCACGCCCTCTCTCACCATCCGCTTCGTCTCCGGGTCGAGCCGGACGTGGCTCGGGTTCGGGACCTGCTTGACGAGGACGACGATCTTCACGCCGGGAGCCTATCCCGTGCCCCTCCACCGTCCTCCCCGGCCACGCCCCGGGGTCAGACCCCGGCCGTGTCTGTCGTGGACGTGCCTCGGATGCTCTCATGCGGGCTCGTGGGGCGGGACACGGCCGCCGGAGCCGCGGCCAAGTGCCTGGCACCTGGCCATGTCCGGGGTCAGACCCCGGACCGGGCCGGCTGGGACGCGTCCGCGCTACTCCGGTGGCTCGTAGTACTTCCGGCCCCGGAGCTCCTCCGGGAGGTAGTCGACGTCGTAGCCCGCGGGATCGTCGGGCGGGTAGACGTACCCCTCGCCGTGGCCGAGCTTCTTCGAGCCGCGGTAGTGCGTGTCCCGCAGAGCCTTCGGCGGCCGGATCGCACCGTGCTCGCGGACGTCGGCCCGCGCGGCGCCGATCGCCTTGATGACCGCGTTCGACTTCGGGGCGTTCGCGAGGTAGATCGTGGCGTGCGCGAGGTTGAGCTGTGCTTCCGGAAGCCCGACGTGCTCGACGGCGTGCGCGGCCGCCGTGGCGACGAGCAGCGCCTGCGAGTCGGCCATGCCGATGTCCTCGGAGGCGTGGACGATCAGGCGTCGGGCGATGTAGCGCGGATCCTCGCCGCCCTCCAGCATCGCCGCCAGGTAGTAGAGCGCCGCGTCAGGATCGGACCCGCGGATGGCCTTGATGAACGCCGAGGTGAAGTCGTAGTGCGCGTCGCCGCCCTTGTCGTAGACGACCGGGCGTCTGCGGGCAGCGTCCTCCACGTGCCGCTCCTCGAGCGCCGCAGTCTCCGACTGCGCGGTGGACCAGGCGAGCTCGAGGATGTTGAGCGCGTTGCGCGCGTCGCCACCGGCTCGACCGGCGATCGAGACAACGAGATCGTCGGGCACCTCCGCGCCCAGGTGGGCCGCGCCCCGCCTGACGATCTCCGCCAGGTCGTCGAGGGTGAGCGGTTCGAGCTCGTAGACCTGCGTGCGCGAGAGGAGCGCCGAGTTGACCTCGAAGTACGGGTTCTCGGTCGTCGCCCCGATCAGCGTCAGGAGGCCGGACTCGACCGCGGGGAGGAGCGCGTCCTGCTGTGCCTTGTTGAAGCGGTGGATCTCGTCGAGGAAAAGGATCGTCCTCCGGCCTTCGGCGCCCAGCCGCTCGGTCGCGCGGGCGAGCACCGTGCGCACGTCGGCGACCGAGGCGGAGACCGCGGACAGCTCCTCGAACGCGGCCCCTGTCGCGCCGGCCACGATGCGCGCCAGCGTCGTCTTGCCGCTCCCGGGCGGCCCGTAGAAGACGGCCGAGCCCATGCGGTCCTCGGCGATCGCCCGGGCGAGTGCGGAGCCTTCGCCGACGACCCGCGCCTGCCCCACGAAGTCGTCCAGACGCTCCGGCCGCAGGCGGGCCGCGAGCGGTGCGATCTCCGCCGCTCGCCCGGCGGCCGCGTCCGAGAAGAGGTCGCTCACTCGGTCAGTATGCTCGCCCGATGCTGCGGGACGAAGTCACGCGTCTCCTCCAGGAGCTGGTGCGCCTCGACACGGCCAACCCGCCCGGGAACGAGACGCAGGCGGCCGAGCTTCTCCGCGGCTACCTGGAAGGCGCCGGTCTGACGTGTGAGCTCTATGCCCGCGAACCTGAGCGCGCGAATCTCGTGGCGCGCTTGCCGGGGCGAGGCGAAGGGCCGAGCGTGCTGCTCCTCTGCCACACGGACACGGTCGTCGCCGACCCCGAGGAGTGGTCGGTCGATCCCTGGTCTGGCGAGCTGCGCGACGGGTGCATCTGGGGCCGCGGCGCCCTCGACATGAAAGGCCACGTTGCCGCGGCCGTCGTCGCGATCACCACGTTGGCCCGGGAGGGGTTCGAGCCGGCCGGCGACCTCCTGATCGCCGCGACCGCCGACGAGGAGGTCGGCGTCGACGTGGGCCTCTCCTGGCTCGTGCGTGCGCACCCTGACGCCGTCCGCGCCGACTACTGCGTCAACGAGGGCGGCGGCGACCGCGTGCTCGTGGACGGACAACCGGTCTACCTGTGCTCCACGGCGGAGAAGATGAGCGCCCCCTTCAAGCTCCTCATCCACGGCCGCAGCGGCCACGCCTCCATGCCGGGGATCGCCGACAACGCGCTCGTGCGCGCGGCCCGGCTCATCGAGCGTGTGGCAGAGATCCACCAGCCACCGCGTCTCATTCCCGAGACCGAGGCGCTCTTCTCCGCCCTGGGCCGCGTCCCGGCCCCGAGCGAGCTCGAGCGCACCGTCCGAAGCCTGCCGCCCGAGCTACGCGCCACGGTGGAGCCGATCCTCGGCATCGCCATCTCGCCGACGATGATCACGGGCTCCCGGCGCACGAACGTCATCCCCGGCCTCGTCGAGGTCGTGTGCGACTGCCGGCTGCTCCCCGGCGAGACTCCCGCGGACGCCGAGCCGATCATCCGGGCGGCGCTGGGCGAGGACGCGTACGACCTCGAGTGGATCGAGGCCGTCGGAGGGACGAGATCGCCGCTCGACACGCCGCTCTGGGACGTCATCGAGTCGTTCATCGTCGCCGCCGAGCCCGGTGCGCGCGTGGTCCCGGTCGTCTCGCCCGGCTTCACGGACAGCCACTTCCTGCGCGAGGCCTTCGGGACGGTGTCGTACGGCTTCTTCCCTATGCGGACGATGAGCACCGACCTCGCCGCGCGCCTGATCCACTCCGCCGACGAGCGCATCGAGGTCGACGACCTCGTTCTCGGAACCGAGTTCCTCCTCCACGTCGCCCGTAGACTTGGGGAGTGAGCAAGGACGCCGTCCGTCTCGGAGGAATGGCCCTCGCCAACGGCGTGCTGGTGCACGGTCCGCGTCACTGGGCCTGCGCCGTCCGCACCGACAGCGGTGAGCTGAAGGTCGCCTCCGGCGAGAAGCGGTTGAAGGCCGTCGATGCCGGAGGCCGCTTCACGCGCGCCCCGCTTCGCGTCGCCGAGATCTTCGCGATCTTCCCCGAGGTGCGGCGGAAGCTGCCCGAGGCGAGCCTCCCCTTCCAGCGGCCGCGCGTTGCGGCAACGATGGTCGGGAGCATGGTCGCCGTCCAGGCGCTGCGCCGGACGCGGCTCGCGCCGATCACGCAGGAGTCGCTCGCCGCGCTCCTCGCGCTCGGCCCGGCGGTCATCGCCCTCCGCGGCACGGCACTGGCCGAGTACCACGGGGCAGAGCACATCTCCATCGGGAGCTACGAGCACGGGGAGCCGCGCACGCGCGAGCACGAGCGCTGCGGCTCGCACATGATCGGGCCGCTCCTCGTGACGACCGCCGCCGGCAGCGCGATCGCGTCGCGGGCGCCGAAGAGCATCCGCCCGCTGGCGCGCGCGGGCGCGGCCGTCGGCGCCGTGGCCGCGGCCGTCGAGGTCTTCTCCTGGATGGTCGCCAACGAGAAGCATCCGCTCGCCCGCGCGCTCGCCCGCCCGGGTCACGAGCTGCAGCAGCGGCTCGTCACCGCCGAGCCCTCGCCCGAGCAGCTCGAGGTCGCCGAAGCCGCTCTGGCCGAGTGCCTGCGCCTAGAATCGGGCGATGGCGGTGGAGACGGACCGGCGGAGGAAGCGCCTCCCACCTGAGATCTTCGACCTCCCGGTCGAGAAGATGCGGGAGGGCTACTACACGGACGTCTACTTCAACTTCGCCCGCGAGACGCTGCTCGCGGACGGGCGGCATCCGCGGGTCGTCATGCAGGTCTTCCAGAAGCAGCAGGCGGTGCTGGGCGGGATGGACGAGGCAATCGCGATCCTCAAGCTCTGCTCGCACGACTGGGACGCGCTCACCGTGCACGCCCTCTACGACGGGGACGAGATCGAGCCGTGGGAGACGGTGATGACGATCGAGGGTGACTACACGCTGTTCGCGCACCTCGAGACCACCTACCTGGGCGTGCTCGCGCGGCGGACGCTGATCTCGACCAACACGCGCCAGGTGGTCGAAGCCGCCCGCGGGAAGCCGATCCTCTTCTTCCCGGCTCGACACGACCACCACCGCGTGCAGACGGGCGACGGCTACGCCGCCCATGTCGCCGGGGCGATCGGCGTCTCGACCGAGGCGCAGGCCTCCTGGTGGGGCGGGCGCGGCATCGGCACCGTCCCGCACGCGCTCATCGCCGCCTACGGGCGAAACACGGTGCTCGCCGCGTCGAAGTTCGCCGAGTGGGTGGAGGAGAACGACCCGAACATCAACATCGTGGTGCTCGTGGACTTCGACAACGACTCCGTGCGCACGTCGCTCGACGTTGCCCGGGCGCTCGGGCCGAAGCTCTGGGGTGTCCGGCTCGATACGTCGCGCACCCTGGTCGACCGCGCGCTCTGGGAGGAGATGGGCGACTTCGACCCGCGTGGCGTCAACGAGAGGCTCGTCCGCAAGGTGCGCGACGCCCTCGACGAGAACGGGTTCGAGCGCGTGAAGATCGTCGTCTCGGGCGGCTTCGACGCCGAGCGCATCCGCGAGTTCGAGGCGAAGGGCGTTCCCGTGGACTCCTACGGCGTCGGCTCGTCGCTCATCCGCGGCGACAACGACTTCACCGGGGACATCGTCCTCACGGACGGCCACGAGTCCGCGAAGGTGGGCCGGAAGTACCGCCCCAACGACCGGCTCGAGCTCGTTCTGTAGCGCACTAAGGTCATCGCCCGGGTCTGCCGATGCAACCCGCGGGTGGAAGCTGTCGCTGACTTCATCAACGGGCTGCCGGATCTTGCCCTGACGTGGTTGCCCCTGGTCTTCCTGGGGCTGATCGTCTTCCTGATCTGGAAGTCGCTCTCGCTCATGCCGCGCGTGCGGCCGACCGAGGTCGAGCCGTCCTCGAAGTCCTCCGTGACCTGGGACGACGTCGCGGGCGTGGACGAGGCGGCGGCGGAGCTGCAGGAGGTCGTCGACTTCCTCCGCAACCCGCGCCACTTCTCCAAGCTCGGCGCTCGCGTTCCCAAGGGCATCCTCCTCTACGGCCCGCCCGGAACCGGCAAGACGCTCCTCGCGAAGGCCGTGGCGAACGCCTCGGGCTCGACCTTCTACTCGCAGAGCGCCTCCGCCTTCATCGAGATGTTCGCCGGCCTGGGCGCCGCCCGCATCCGCAAGCTCTTCGACCGCGCGCGCAAGCACGCGCCGGCGATCGTCTTCATCGACGAGCTCGACGCCGTCGGGACCCGGCGCACCGGCTCCGGCTTCAACCGCGAGCACGACCAGACGCTCAACCAGCTGCTCGTCGAGCTGGACGGCTTCGGTCACCAGGATCAGGTCGTCATCATCGCCGCCTCGAACCGCCTGGAAGACCTCGATCCCGCTCTGCTGCGGCCGGGGCGCTTCGACCGGCAGGTGCTCGTCTCGCCCCCGGATCTCAAGGGCCGTGAGGCGATCCTCCACGTCCACACGCGAGGCAAGCCGCTCGCAGAGGACGTCGACCTCAACCAGCTCGCGCGTCAGACCTCGGGCCTGACGGGCGCCGACCTGGCCAACATCTGCAACGAGGGCGCCATCTTCGCCGGGCGCGCCAATCACGAAGAAATCTGCCACGAAGACTTCGAGTCGGCCCTCGAGCGCGTCGTCGCCGGGCTCCAGCAGCGGCGCGTCGTGACCGAGAAGGAGAAGCGCATCCTCGCCTACCACGAGGGCGGACATGCGCTCATGTCCCACCTAGTCGGCGATCCGCAGCCCGTCCAGAAGGTGACCATCGTCTCGCGCGGCCGCGCGCTCGGATACACGCTGAACACCCCGCAGGAGGACCGCTACCTCCACACCAAGGAGGAGCTGCTCGATCTGATGAAGGTCCTGCTCGCCGGCCGGGCCGCCGAGCAGATCGTCTTCGGTGCGGTCACGAACGGCGCCGCCAACGATCTCGAGCGTGTCACCGAGCTCGCCCGCTCGATGGTCTTCGACTTCGGCATGGGCGAGGAGGTCACCGCGCGCACGATGCGGGCCGACAACTACGCGCTCTCCGAACAGACCAAGCAGCTTCGCGACCACGAGCAGGCGCTCCTCTGCGACAACGCCTTCCTCGAGGCTGTCAGGCTCCTGCAGAAGCATCGGCGCTCCCTGGACAAGGTCGCTGCGGCGTTGCTCGAGAAGGAGACGCTCCTTCGCGCCGAGCTCACCGAGCTGCTCGGGGACGTTGCCTCCGAGTCGAACGCCTCGGACCGCGTCGGGACGCCCCAGGCTCTTTCGCTGTCCGACTGACACATAGGCCCAGCCGCTAGGATCGGCCGCGTGGACGTCCGTTCCGTGCACCACGTCGCCTTCGCGGTCGAGGACCTCGAGGAGGCGGTGGAGACGTACCGCTCGCTCTTCGGAGCCGAGGTCGAGTTGCGCGGGCGGCTCGACGAGCAGGGCGTGGAAGCGGTCTACCTCCGTGTGGGCAGTGGGCGCGTCGAGCTCGTCTCCCCGCTCGGGGATGACACCCATGTGGGGCGCTTCATCGCGAGCCGCGGCCCTGGGATGCATCACGTCGGGTTTGCCGTGGCCGACGTGCGGGCAGCCGTGGACGAGCTCGCCGCGAAGGGAGTCGACGTCATCGACGCCGAACCGCGCCCCGGGCTCGGGGGTCACCTGGTCACGTTCGTCCACCCTCAGTCACTGCACGGTGTCCTTGCGGAGGTAGTCGGTGTCTGAAGCAACGGTCCGGATCCAGGTCGCCTTCGAGGGCGGCCAGTCGGTCGGAGCGACCGTTCCGTCGGAGGTGGCCGACGCGCTGTCGGCGGCGCTCGCGGCCTCGGAGCCCGTCTTCGAGCTCGCCACCGACGACGGCACGTACGTGCTCTCGCTCGGGAAGGTCGTCTACGTGCGGCGATCCGACCGGGAAACGCAGATCGGTTTCGCAGCCTCCGCGTAAGACCACGTGACGGAGGCGAACAGCGGAACCGGGGCCGCCGCGCCCGGCGTCGACGTGCGGGAGTTGGTCGCGCGTGCGCAGGACGGCGACCGTGAGGCGCTCGAGGATCTCTACCTCAGGCACTTCGACCGGGTCTACAGCTACCTCCAGATGACGGTCGGCAACCGTCACGACGCGGAGGACCTGACGAATCAGACCTTCGTGAAGATGCTCGAGTCGATCGAGCGCTTCGAGTGGCGCAAGGCGCCGTTCTCAGCCTGGCTCTTCCGCATCGCCCACAACCTGGCGATCGACCACTTCCGTTCGCGGCGGCGCTGGCAGCCGGAGGAGGAGCCGCCCGAGCCGCGGGACGCCGACCAGCGCTCGGCCGAGGACGAGGCGCTGCACTCGATCGGGCGGCGCAGCATGCTCGCGATGATCGAGGACCTCTCCGAGGACCAGCAGCAGGTGCTCATGCTCAAGTTCGCGTTCAACTTCTCGAACGGCGAGGCGGCCACCATCCTCGGCAAGTCCGAGGGCGCGGTGAAGTCACTTCAGCACAGGGCGCTCGCGTCGCTCCAGCGTCAGCTGGCCGGGACCGCCTGATGGCGGTGGGGGTCGGCATCGTCGGCCTCGGGAACGCGGGCAAAACAACCCTCTTCAACGCGCTTACCGGCGCCGGGGCGACGGTCTCCGCGAAGGAGAACGTGGGCATGGCGCCGGTGGTGGACGAGCGGCTCGCCCGCGTGGCGGCCGTTGTCGAGGCCAAGAAGGTGACGCCGGCCGCCGTGCGCGTCGTCGACGTTCCGGGCACGGGCGCCCAGCTGCTCGGGAACCTGCGGCAGCTCGACGCGCTCCTCGTCGTCCTCGACGGCTGGTCGGGCACGCGCGATCCCGAGGACGACAGGGTGACGCTCGGGCTCGAGCTCTTGCTCGCCGACCGCGAGCACGTCGAGCGTCGGCTCGAACGCGTGGCCAAGCAGGCGAAGTCGGGCGACACAGGTCTCCGCGCGGAGGCAGCCGAGCTGGAGCGCCTCCTCGAGCACCTGGACGCAGAGCGGCCGCTCTCGGAGTACGACCGCGACCTCCCGCCCGAGCTGGAGCCGCTGACGACGAAGCCGATGGTCGAGATCGTCAACGGCCCCGGCCGCATCGACCTGGCGCTCGAGCTGGAGCTGGCGGAGCTGCCCGAGGAGGAGGCTGCGGCCTTCCGGGAGGGCCCCTCGGCGCTGGAGGAGGTCGTGCTTCGGCTCTTTACAGCCCTCGACCTGGTCTCGTTCTTCACCGCCAGCGACAAGGAGACGCGGGCCTGGACGCTGCGCCGCGGCGGGTCCGCCCTCGACGCCGCCGCGTCGGTCCACTCCGACATTGCACAGGGCTTCATCCGCTGCGAGGTGATCCGCTGGGACGACCTTGTAGCCGCGGGGTCGCACTCGGAAGCGGCCCGTCAAGGCCTCCAGCGGCTCGAGGGCAAGACCTACGTCGTCGAGGACGGGGACGTCCTCAACGTCCGCTTCAGTCCTCCGCGGTAGGGCCCTTGCGCCAGCCGGTCACGCGGGCCGTGCGGAGGATGAGCACGATGCTGACCGCGAGGACCCAGGCGAGCCACACGAGGATGGGGATGAAGAAGATCGCGAAGAGGAGCGCGGCCGCGACCACGAAGCCCGCGAGCGCGGTCCAGCGCGGCAGGACGCCCGTGCGAAGCCCGACGATGGACGTGGCCAGTACGAGGATCGCGGCCGACATCGTCGAGCAGACGAGGAGCGCGTAGGCGGCGTACGTGAACATGTTGGCGGTCGCCGGGTCGAAGGCGAACTCGTCCTGCGAGGCGGCGCCGGCGCGGGCGAGGAAGAGGGAGGCCGAGGCCATCAGCAACGCCGCGCTCGTGACTCCCGCGCCGAAGGCGAGCGCTGTCCAGCGCGCGGGCTCCCGCTCGGCGCGCACCAGCACGCCGCGCAGCGCGCCGAGGAACCAGAGCAGGGCGAGTGACGCTGCGACGAGGAGGAAGAAGACGAAGAACTCACCGCTGCGGTTGCCCTCGTCGGAGAAGTACCTCGCGACCTCCTCAGGCGTGTCCCCTGGCCCGTCCGCGCTGACGCCCAGCGCGGCGAGGAAGAAGATCACGTACGCGACTCCCGCCAGCGGGGACCAGCGCTGCCAGGGATCCGACTGCATCACGCAACCTCCGTTGTCACCGGGCGCACGGCCGCAGCGGCGTCGAGCTGGTTCGCGTGGTAGAGCACCGAGGCCTCGGCAGTCCTCGCGCCGCGGGCGTCGTGGTGCGCGGCGACGGCGTGCACGACCTCGGCGAGCGCTTCGGGCTCCAGGCCTTCGGCCCGCTCCTCGATCAGGCGGACGCCGAGGTGCACGTGGCCGAGGAGCCGACCCTCGGCCGTCGGGAGGAAGAGCGGTCCGCGGTCGAGCTCGCGCGTCCGCCCGACGTCGTGGAGAAGCGCTGCGGCGAGCAGGATGTCGGCCCGCAGGCGCGCGTGAAGCTGCGTCGCCTCACGGCAGAGGGAGGCAACGGCAACCGTGTGCTCGAGGAGCCCTCCGGTCCACGAGTGGTGAGTGTCGGGGGTCGCCGGGAGGACGCGGAGGCGCGCGCGGAAGTTGGTGTCGCCCACGAAGCGCCCGACGAGTGCGCGCAGCCCGGGATGGGCGATCTCGGCGGCCAGGAACTCGAAGAAGCCGTCGAGCTCCTCGGCGTCGCGCCGGCCCTCGGGAACGAGCGTCGCGGGGTCGTCCTCGGCAGGCTCGAGCGAGCGAACCTCGAGCTGGAGGCGGTCGCGGAAGCGCTCGACGCGGCCGAGCACGCGCACGGCATCGCCCTCGCCGAAGCGCTTGTCGAGGAGCTCAACGTCGTTCCAGACGCGGGCCTCGATCTTGCCCGTCGGATCGACGAGCTCGAGCGCCAGGTACGGGCTGCCGGAGCGGGTGCGGAGACGTTGCTTGCGGGCGACTGCGTAGAGGCCCTCGACAACTCGATCCTCGGCCAGCTCCGCGATCGACACCCTGCGATTCTAGGTCCGGGAACGGATGGTAGGCTGCGCCGCGGTGCCCCTACTGAAGCCGTTTCGCGCCCTGCGCTACGACGTGGGGACGGCAGGGTCGCTGGACGATCTGGTCGCTCCTCCCTACGACGTCATAACTCCCGGGATGCAGGCGCGCCTCGAGGCCCGCAGCCCCTGGAACGCCGTGCGGCTGGTGCGTCCCGACGACGCCGGGGAGGCCGCCCGCGCCCTGGCGGAGTGGCGGGAGCGGGCCATCCTCGTGCGCGAGGAGAACCCGGCCGTCTGGCTGCTGGAGGAGGACTACACGGGGCCGGACGGCGTGGGCCGCACGCGGCGGGGAATCGTCGCCCGCGCGCGGCTCGACCCGTACGCCGACGGCGTCGTGCTTCCCCACGAGGGGACGTTCGCGGAACCGAAGCGCACGCGTCTCGAGCTGCTGCGCGCCACGCGGATGAAGCCCTCGCCGATCTTCCTGCTCCACCATGGCGCCGCACCGACGTCCGAGGGCGAGCCGGACCTGACCGCAGAGCTGGACGGCGTCGTGAGCCGTCTCTGGCGCATCGACGACCCGGACGCGATCCCTTCGATCTTCGCCGGCGTCGAGGAGCCGCTCCTCATCGCCGACGGCCACCATCGCTACGAGACGGCGCTCCGCTACCACGAGGAGGAGGGAACGGAGGAGACCGCACATGTCCTGGCGGTGCTCGTCGGGAAGGACGATGCGGGGCTCGAGATCTTCCCCACCCACCGGGTGACCGCCGGCCCGGTCCCCGACCTCGACGGCGGCCTTCGGCAGACTCCGCTCGCGGGCCCGGCGGAAGCGCTCTCCGCGCTGGCCGACATCCCCCGCGACCGGGCTGCGTTCGTGCTCGTGCGGCCGGACGGCGCGGCTCTCGTGGAGGCGCCGCCGGGTCATGTGCTCGACACCGCGCTGGTCGACGAGCTCCCGCTCGAGGCGGTCGTCCACACGCCGAGCGCGGCCGAGGCCGAGCGGGCCGTGACGAGCGGGGAGGCGACGGCCGCGTTCCTCGTCCGAGCCCCGACAGTCGAGCAGGTCGAGGCTTTCGCCAGGGCCGGCACGCGCATGCCGCCGAAGAGCACGTACTTCTATCCCAAGCTGACGAGCGGGCTCCTCTTCTCCCCCTTCGACGAGTGAGCCCGGACTGGCTATCGGTGTGCCGCGAGGCTGCGGTCGCGGTTGCGGACGTGCTGGACGGCATGCCGACGCGGCTCGAGCGCGAGCCGCGGGTCGGCGACGGTGAGGGCGGGGACGAGACCACGGCGGTCGATGCCGCGGCCGAGGAGGCCGTCGTTCGGCGGCTGGAAGCCGTCGAGACGGGGTTCACGCTGGTGTCCGAGGAGCTCGGCGAGCGCGTCTTCGGGGACGGCGGCGACGGCGTGCGGATCGTCTGCGACCCGATCGACGGGAGCATGAACGCCAAGCGCGGCATCCCGTTCTTCTCGCTCTCGCTCGCGGTGGCCTCCGGGCCGCGGATGGAGGACGTCGAGCTCGGCTTCGTCCACGACTTCGGCAGCGGCGAGGAGTGGGTGGCCCGTAAGGGAGAGGGCCCGTTCCTCAACGGCGAGCCGCTGGCCAGCCCGGGGCCGAAGGAACGCATCGAGATCCTCAGCCTCGAGGCGACGCGCACCGACCTCGTCGCCGAGCACGTGGCGGAGATGGTCGGCCTCGCCTACCGCACGCGCATCATGGGCTCCCTGGCGCTCTCGCTCTGCCACCTCGCGGCGGGCCGGGTCGACGCCGTGGTGTCGCTGAAGCCGGCGCGGAGCGTCGATATCGCCGCTGCGCAGCTCCTCGTGCGCGAGCGGGGACTCGCGATCGACCTCCCCGACGACCCACCGTTCGGCGCGGCGCCCCTCGACCTTGCAGGCCGCTCGCGGGTTGTCGCGGCCGCCACTCCGGAGCTCTGCGCTGAGCTCCACGCCCGGCTCGCCGGACAGACCCGCTAGCTCGAGGAGGGCGCTGCGCCGGCGCACTCGCCGACGAAGGTATCCCGCAGCACGACCAGCGCGGCTGCCAGCTGTCTGCGCTGGGGCCCGTCGAGGCCGGCAAAGAGGTCGTCCTCGGCGGCGCGCTGAGCGCAAGCTGCTTCGTCGAGGCGGCGCCGGCCGTCGCGGGTGAGCGTGACGACGTGGCGCCGGCGATCGGCGGCGTCCCGTTCGCGCGAGACGAACCCGTCCTCCTCCAGCGGGTTGAGAAGCGTGACGAGGATGCTGGGCGCGACGCTCATCGTCCGACCGAGCTCGCTTTGGCTCATCGCGCCGTGATCGTGGAGCAGCCCGAGCACCTGGAACTGGCGCGGGGAGAGCCCGACAGCCGTGTGTGCGGCACGCAGCCGCCGCATCGCCTCTTGCCCGAGGAGAGCCAGTAGGAGGCCCGGGCTCGATCGCCGTTCCTCGAGAAGGCTCTTCGTCATCGGGAAATAGTGTAGAGAGATGTATCGTTTAGAACGCGATACGAAAGCTACCGACGTTCGCGGACGTTCAACGCCCGCGAGGAAGGAGCCCTGCCGTGAGGGCCGTCACACTCGAGAGTTTCGACGGCGAGCCGACGCTGCGGGACGACCTCGCCGAGCCCGCCGCTTCCGCCAAAGAGGTCGTCGTCCGCGTCCATGCCGCCTCTGTCAACCCGGTCGATGCCTTCATCGCGATGGGCGCGCTGAAGGAGATGGTCGAGCACGAGTTCCCGGTGACACTCGGACGCGACTTCGCCGGCGTGGTCGAAGAGACCGGTGAGAGCGTCAGCCGCTACCGCGTGGGCGACGCGGTGTTCGGATTCGTTCCCTATGCCAACCCGACGGTCCGCGACGGCAGCTGGGCCGAGCTGATCGTGCTTCCAGAGGACGACTTCGCTGCGTCGAAGCCGAGCGGCGTCGACCTCGCAGACGCCGGGGCCGCCCCCGTCGCCGGGCTAACCGCCGTCGCGGCCTTCGACGCGCTCGCTCTCTCCGAAGGCGACAAGGTCGTCGTCATCGGCGCGACGGGCGGCGTAGGAAGCTTCTTCGTCCAGCTGGCCGCGTCGGCCGGTGTTCACGTGATCGCGACTGCGCTCGCCGAGGACCACGACTACCTGCAGGGCCTGGGAGTCGGCGAACTGCTCGACAGGAACGGCGACGTCGCTGCAACGGTCAGGGAAGCTCATCCTGACGGCGTCGACGCTCTCTTCGACGTCGTTTCGCAGGCGCCCGATGCGTCGCTCCTCGTCGCAGAAGGCCGACTTGCCTCGCCGCTCGGCGCCGCCGGCGAGGGGCGGGGACGCTTCAACGTCATGGCGGTGCCGTCGCCGGCGCACCTGCAGCGGCTGGGCGAGCTCCTGGAGTCCGGTGCGCTACGCGTTCCGATCCAGCGCACCTACGCGCTCGACGAGGCCGGCGACGCCCTCCAGGCGCTGCCGACGACCCATACGCAGGGGAAGCTCGCGGTCAGGATCGCGGGCTGAGCGGTCACTTGGCTCGAGTCGTCCCTCGAAAGTAACACAGTGTTACTTGGGCGGTTCGCGCGGCCCGGCGTCTCCCCGCCGCCGGTCGCTTGTTTGGCCGCAGGCGACGGCATCGCCAAAGTTGAAGTCGGCGCTCTGCGCGAGCTCCACGCCCGGTGACCAGGACGCCTCGGTGCACGCCGCAACGTCTTCAGAGGGTTCTTCGGAGCCCGCATCCGAGCCTTCTCTCGGGAGCAGGGCGGCGGCCAGAGCCACGGCGGTTAGGAGGAGGACGAGCGCGAGGGCGAGCCTTCGATTCACACTGACTTAGACGACAGCCGCCGCTCGAGGTTCGCGCGCACGGCCGGCCACTCGTCGTCGGTGATGGCGTAGTACGCCGAGTCGCGGCGCTCGCCGTCGCGGACGAGCATGTGCTTGAGGAACACGCCCTCGAAGCGCGCCGGCAGCGCCTCGAGTGCGGCGCGCGAGCGCTCGTTGGCCGCGTCCGTCTTGAACTCGACGCGCAGGCAGCCGAGATCCTCGAAGGCGTGCCCGAGGAGGAGGCGCTTGGCGTCGACGTTGACTCCCGTCCCCCACACGCGCGGCGTGTGCCACGTCCACCCGATCTCCAGGCCACGGTGCTCGGGGCGGAGGGTCATGTAGCGCGAGCTGCCGACCGGCTCGCCGGTCTCGCGCAAGAGGATCGCGAACGGGCACTCGATGCCGGCAGCCGCGTTCGCGAGCGTCCACTCGAACCACTCGTCGAAGACGTTGGACTGGTGGCCGTGGACGGTCATGAGCCGCCAGACGGCCGGATCGGCGGCGGCCTCGCGGAGCCCGTCGGCGTGCTCGGGCGCGAGCGGCTCGAGCACCACGATCCTGCCCTCCAGACGCTGGGCGAGGCCTTCCCACACGGGTGTCATTCTGCCGACGCTACGCGTCGAGGATGAAGACGGGCGTCCCCTCGGGCACGCGCTCGAAGAGCCACTCGGCCTCGGAGACGAGCATGCGGATGCAGCCGTGCGACGCCGAGTACCCGATGGAGGCGGAGTCCGGCGTGCCGTGGATCCCGATCAGCGGCTCGGAGAGGCCCATCCAGCGGGTCCCGAGCGGGTTGCCCGGACCGGGCGGGACCGGCTCGGCGCCCGCGGCCCAGTCCGAGTCCGGCGGGTACCACCAGGGGTTCTCCTGCTTGTCGACGATCTTGAAGCTGCCGAGCGGCGTCGGGTAGGCGGCCTGGCCGGTGGCCACGCCGAACTGCTTCCGCAGCTTCATGCCGCCCTTGCCCGGGCCGCGGTAGAGCAAGAGCCGGTTCGAGGCGCGGCGGATGACGATCGCCGGGCCGACCTCGTTCTGCAACACGCGCGGCTTCGTGACCTTGACGTTGAGCTCGAGCGGGCCGCGGTCGTGCGAGCGAAGGTCGCTCAGAATGGCCGTCTTCGTCGACCACTGGTACAGCTTGCGCCCGACCTGGGCGCGCGTGACGCGCGGCCGCAGTCCACGGATGACGATCTTCGCGTTGCGGACCTTCTGGTCGAACTCCCTGGCGAATCGCTTCGTCCAGCGGTCGAGGTGGCGCTCGTTCACGCCCACCCCGAGCGGGACAGCCGTGCCTTCGGGGGCGGCGAGCGCCGCATGGACGGCCCCGTCGACCTGGAAGTCAGCCCCCAGCGTCTCCGGCGCGAAACGCCACGACTGCGCCTCGTGCGTGAGCGTCAACGGCTCGGAGGTCATCTTGCGAACGGCGCGCTGGGCCTGCGCGGCGGTCAGGCCGGAGACGTCGACTCCACCGACGCTCACGCCCGGCGCAGCGACCCTCTGCTCGGGCTCGCCTGCTGCCTGCTGCGCGCGCGCGCCGGCTTCGACGCCGATCATGATCATGGCGAGGAACGCGACGAAGGTCAGGACGCGCGCGCCTCGTCGCGAGGTGCGGTAGCGGCGATAGGTCACGGCTGCTGCTCCAGCGACTCGGCCACGCGGACGAGCTCCTCGCGGCTGAGGTCGCCGGCGACGGTGACGACGAGCTCGTCCGTCAGCGCCCAGATGTGTGGGATGGCGAGCGGCACGATGAGGAGATTTGCTTCGACGCCGGACAGCGCGCCCCTTTCCAGCGTCACGGGCTCCGGCTCGTCGAAGAAGCCCTCGCCGGACGCGAGCGGGTCGCTCCAGATCGCTCCGCCGGTCGGCTCCACGGCGACCCGCGTCGAGATGAAGATGCTGTCGAAACCGCGCCGGAACGCCATCGAGACGACTCCCGGGGCAGCGGGGTTCATGCCCTCGACGCCCGTAGCGGACCCCTGCTTCGCGACCGTGACGTCCGCGAGCTCGAATCCTTCGGGCAGCCAGCTCGGCACCAGGGGCGCGTAGCCGACGATGCCCTCGACCTCGTCGAGCTCGACGCGCCTGAAGCCCTGATCGCTCCGGGTCAGGCGCACGTCCGGCGGGAGCTGCACGCGCAGGTCGCGGCGGGAGACGGCGCCGTCGACCGCGATCGTCCGGATCGTCCACTGCTCCCGCAGCCTGCCGTCTACGGTCCACGTTGCCCGGAGCGGGATGCCGGTCTCCTGGTCGACGGCGACGACGAGGTGATCGGGTGACCAGCCCGCGCTCGCGAGGCGATCCTGCTGCACCGGCGTCGAAAGCTGCCACGCGGGCCGGCCCGCCACCACGACCTCCTTGACGGGAATGTCGCCGGTGGCGAGCAGGGCTCGGACGACGGAGCCGAGCTCCCGCTGGAACTCGGAGTTGCTGTAGCCAAGGCTGTCTGGAGGCCCGGCGGCGACGCGCCTCGCCCTGTGGGCGAACGGCTCGTAGCCAGGCCCGTAGTCGTGGAGCGTGGAGATGCGGCGCCGCGAGTCGTAGGCGTCCTCCTCGGCGTCGCTCGTGACGTGGTAGCTGCCGTCGGCGAGGAGCAGGAACTCACCGCTGTCGCGCTCCGGGCGGTCCATTTCGGGAGTCCGTTCCCGCGAGACGAAGGTTCCGGAGAGGCTCTCCGCCCGCGCGACGGCGGTGCGGACGGCCTGCCGCACCTCGGCCGCGGTTGCCGCCTCGACCTCGACCGGCCCGGGCGTGTCACCGCTGCGGACGATGTCGAGCGCGACGAACGCCGCCGCGCCGACTGCGGCCGCGAACGCGATCCGTAGCGCCCAGCGCCTCGTACTGCGAGGCCGGCGCACTGGCTGCCGCTCGGCGGCTTCGGCGGCCAGCAGGCGCTCCAGCTCGGCGTGGAACGAGGGCCGGTGCTCCGGGGTCTCGAGCTGCCGGAGGGCGGTGCCCAGGCGATCGTCGCGGACGGTCTTCACGCCGCTCCTCCCAGTGCGACCCGCAGCGAGGCCCTGGCCCGGTTCAGCCGGGAGGCGACGGTCCCCTCGGGGACGCCGAGCACCTGTGCGGCGTCGCGGTAGTCGAACCCCTGGGCATCGACGAGCAGCACGGCCGCGCGCTCCTGCTCCGGCAGAGCCGCGAGCGCGCGCGAGAGGTCTCCGCGCCCGGCGGCGACGTCGGCTGGGTCGGCCCAGCCGCCCGGCTGGTCGAGGTTCTCGTCCAGCGGCTCGGCGGCCGTGCGGCGCGTCTTGCGAAGCTCGTCGAGGCAGGTGTTGTAGACGATCCGGTAGAGCCAGGTTCCGACCCTCGCGCGCCGCTGGAAGCGCGGGAGCGCGCGGAAGGCCTTGATGTAGGCCTCCTGAAGGGCGTCGTCCATCCGGTCCCGGTCTCCGAGGAGCCGGTAGGCGAGGGCGCGGAGCCCTGGGTCGTAATGTCTGATCACGGCAGCGAACGCCTCCTGATCTCCCCGCCGAGCCCGTTCGAGGACGGCGGGACGGATGTCGGCGGCCGGCTCGGGCGCGGTCGCGATGTCCATCAAGGATTCAGACGCTTGCGGGGGCAGGTTTCTTCACGCCCCGGGGACGAGCCGGACCGGGATCCGCACCTCGTGCGGAGGCCTGCCGGTGCCGGCCGCGTCGTCGTCGTGAACGACGATCGTGCCGTCCTGAGCGTGATCGACCTCGTAGGGCACGGAGACCCTGTACGTCCCGCGGCAGCCGGTGCCGCACGTCGCGGTCGTGAACGTCTCGGCGATGACTTCGCCGTTCTCATCGAGGATCTGCACGGAGACGTTCGCCTCGAAGACGTTGGCGCTCCCGCGGATGAGCACCGGGCTGCCCACCTCCTGCCCCAGCGTGGGGCTCGTGACGAGGATCGTCGGAAGGAGGTCGGCGTAGTCGCCCCGCGTCAGCGGGTGGTCGATGATGATCCCCTCGCCGCCGAGGATGTCGATCGGGTCGCCGTCGAGGCTGAAGACGACGCCTTTGACGGTCGGAAACTGGGTGATCGTGTAGACGACCTGGGCGAGGCGCATCTGCATGGACGCGCTGCCGCCGCCCGACTCGAACTCTGACGTCAGGTCGACGTGCGCGATCCCGTCGGTGATCTTCAGGCCGAGGAGCTGCGTGCCCTCGGGGACGGCACTGCGGAGCCCGTAGTCCTCTTCGACGGAGTCCGGCCCCTCGAGGAGCGCTTCGAGCGCCGCCGTGCCGACGCGCGGCGTCCGCTCCTCCGTCCGGTACGAGACGAAGAGGCCCTCGGCGTCGCTGAACCACACCTGGTACGTGACGGTGCCGCCGCTCGGCTCGGTGTCCGTCTCCTCGCCCTCGGTCGCGGTCGGCGCGGTCTCGACCTCGTCCGTCGTGCCGGTCGTGTCCTCGATCGAGGGAATCGGGCCGGCGGAGGTCGCGTCGTCGTTGGAACCGCAGCTCGCGGCTGCGAAGCCGAGGGTGGCGGCGAGCACGATGGCGGGGGGCAGGAGCAGGGCCTTCATGGATGTCTCCTTCGAGGGAACGCTTGGGTTCAAGCGTGCTCGTCGCCCGCAACGCCGCCCTCACCGTCGTGTAACGGTTTCGTAACAGCGAAGCGGAGCGTGAAGCGCGTGCCGACACCGGGCTCGCTCCGGACGTCGATCTCGCCGTCCAGGAGACGGGCGTTCTCGAGCGCGATGGCGAGCCCGAGGCCGGTGCCGCGGCCGGCCCGGGAGCGGTCGGCCTTGAAGAAGCGGTCGAAGAGGTGCGAGATGTCCTCGCGTGCGATGCCGGGGCCCCGGTCGGAGACCTCCACGAACGGGCCGATCCCGTCGCGCCCGACGCGCACTGACACGTCGCGGCCGCCGTGCTCGAGGGCGTTGCCGATCAGGTTGGCGACGATGCGCTCGAGCCGCCGGGGGTCGCTCGTGATCACGACCTCCTCGGTCTCGAGCTGGAGCCGGTCGCGCCAGCCGCGCGCGCTGACCGCCGAGGTGACGAGCGAGCCCAGGTCGACGTGCTCCAGCCGCACGGGCTGCGTGCCGGCGTCGAGCCGGGAGATCTCCATCAGGTCCTCGACGAGATCGCGCAGGCGGCTGACGTCGGCCACGAGCAGCTCGGCAGGCCGCTGCGCCTCCGGCGGCATGCGCTCGATGTGCTCGGCCAGAAGCGAGGCCTCGTTCACGACTGCCGTCAGGGGGGTGCGCAGCTCGTGCGCGACGTCGGCGGTAAAGCGACGCTCGCGCGCCTGTGCCTCAGAGAGCTCGTTGATCTTCGTCTCGAGCGCGTCGGCCATCTCGTTGAAGGACACGGCCCAGGCGCCGAACTCGTCTTCCCGCTCGACCGGAAGCCGCGTGTCGAGCAGGCCCTCGGCGAGCGAGCGAGCGGCGGAGCTCGCACGGGCGACCGGTGCCAGCATCCGCCGGGCGAGCAGGAGGCCGGCGAGCGCCGCGACAACGATCACAACCCCGAGACCGATCAGCAGGATGTTGCGCAGCTGCGTTAGGTCGTCCCAGATCTCCTCCTCGGAAAAGAAGAAGTACGCCTCGTCGTCGGTGCCCGGGACTTGTCCGCCGGTGACGAGGTAGCGCGTGTCGGCTACCGTCGTGCGTTCGTAGGCGAGCTGGCCGTCCGCGACGATCCCCTCCAGATCCTCGGGCACCTGCTCCTCGCCCAGCGAGAGGCTCGACGGGAAGCTGCGGTCGTTGACGAGCAGTACCGTCTCGAAGCCGCCGCGCCGCTCGTAGGCCTCGAGCAGGTCGTCGGGGCTGCCGCTGGCGAGCGTCTCGGCGGCGAGCACCAGGTTGAAGCGCGTCTGGTCGAGTGACCGCTCGACCGAGTCGTCCAGGCGGGCCTCGCGGACGAGGAAGTAGGAGCCGCCCGCGAGCGCCGCCGCCGCGATCCCGGCCGTGAGGGCGAAGGCGAGTGCGAGGCGGCGCCGCAGGCGTCCGGGATGGTGGACGCGCGGGAGCTCCGTCACGTTCGCTCGAAGCGGTAGCCGACCCCTCGCACGGTCGAGATGAGCGCCGGGTTGCGCGGGTCGTCCTCGACCTTGCCGCGCAGGCGCTGGACGGCCACGTCCACGAGCCGCGAGTCGCCGAGGTACTCGTAGTTCCAGACGCGCTCGAGCAGGAGCTCGCGCGTGAAGACCTGCCCCGGGCGCCGGGCGAGCTCGTGGAGGAGCCGGAACTCGGTAGCAGTCAGCTCGAGGTCTTCGCCCGCCTTGGTCGCCCGGAAGGCGCCCGGGTCGATCTCGAGGTCGCCGACGACGATGCGCGGCTCTCCGCCCTCCCCCGAGGAGGCGCGCCGCAGGGCGGCCCGCACGCGGGCGACGAGCTCGGGCATCTCGAACGGCTTGGTCACGTAGTCGTCCGCGCCCAGCTCCAGGCCGACGACCACGTCGACGGTGTCGCTTCGCGCCGAGAGCATCACGATCGGCACCCGGCTCGTCCGGCGGATCTCGCGGCAGACGTCGTAGCCGTCCACCTCCGGGAGCATGAGGTCGAGGACGACGAGATCGAACGGCTCCCGCCGGAAGAGCAGGAGCGCTTCGCGGCCATCGGGCGCGGCCGTCACGCGGAAGCCCGCCCCGGTCAGCCCGAGGGAGGTCGTCTCGCGGATCGAGGGATCGTCCTCGACGAGCAGGAGATGCGCGTCCATCAGGGCCCTGAGTCTGGCAGCAGAGGACGCCGGACGAGGCCGGGCGTACGTCTGGACGTTGGTAGCCTTGGTGCCATGGCGGTAACGCGAGAGGAGATCCTCAGCGCTCTCGAGGGCGTGATCGACCCCGAGCTCGGGCGGTCGGTCATCGAGCTCGACATGGTGCGCGACGTCGCCATCGAGGGCGGGCGCGTGGGCGTGACGATCGCGCTCACGGTTGCCGGCTGCCCGCTGCGCGCCAGCTTCCAGGACCAGGTCGACCGCGCGCTGCTCCCGCTCGAAGCCGTCGACGAGGTCGCCCTCACCTTCGACGTCATGACCGCCGACGAGAAGGCTGCGCTGACGACGCGCCTGCGCGGCGGCGTCTCCGAGCGGACGCCGGGGATCTCGGTCGACGCGCGCACACGCGTCCTCGCCGTGGCGAGCGGGAAAGGCGGCGTGGGCAAGTCCTCGCTGGCCGCGAACCTCGCAGCGGCGTTCTCGACGCTGGGACACAAGACGGGCGTGCTCGACGCCGACGTCTACGGCTACTCGATCCCGCACATGCTCGGCGTCCACCAGCGGCCGGTGGCCGTCGACGACGGCGAGCGGGCGATGATCGTCCCGCCCGTCCGCGGCGACCTCAAGGTGATGTCGATCGGCTTCTTCCTCGACGAGAACACGCCCGTGATGTGGCGCGGCCCCATGCTCCACCGGGCCCTCGAGCAGTTCCTCTCCGACGTCCACTGGGGCGAACTGGACACGCTCGTCGTGGACATGCCGCCGGGAACCGGCGACGTGGCGATCTCGCTCGGGCAGCTCCTGCCCCGCGCCGAGGCCGTCGTCGTGACGACGCCGCACCGTGCCGCCCAGCAGGTGGCGGTCCGCGCGGCGACGATGGCGCGCAAGACCAACATGCGCCTGCTCGGCGTGGTCGAGAACATGGCGTACCTGACGCGCGAGGACGGCTCGCGCGAAGAGCTCTTCGGTTCGGGCGGCGGCGATGCGCTGGCCGTCGAGGTAGAGGCGCCGCTCCTCGGCCGCATTCCCTTCGACCCGCGGCTGGGGGCGCTCGCCGACCAGGGCGAGCCGATCGTCCTCGTCGAGCCGGAGGCGGAGGTCTCGCGGGCGATTGTCGCCCTGGCCGAGGCGATCGCCGACACGAGGCGCGAGGAGGGCATCGGCATCGTCAAGCCCCTCCCGCTCGTCCACAGCTGAGCACCGAGGACGTCCACGGCCGCCTGCGGGCGCTCGGTTTCGAGGAGCGCGAGGCAGGCGTCCTCGCCGACCACTTCCTCGACGCCGAGGCACGCGGCAGGGAGGGCCACGGCCTCACGCGGCTCGACTGGCTGGCGACCCTGCCCGACCTCGACCCGGCGGCCCTGCCACAGCGCGTCGTGGCGGACGAGGGCTACGAGCGCTGGGAGGGACGCGGCGCGCTCGGCTACCTGACACTTGCGGCGATCGTCGACGCTCAGCTGGCCACGCCGCCGGAGCGCGCGCGCGTCGTCGTCGCGCACGAGTGCTTCCCCACGGGCGTGCTCGGCTACTGGGCCAGGCGCCTCGCTGACGGCGGGCTCGTCGCTGCCCTCACGGCCACGTCACCGCCTCGCCTCCCCCACCCCGACGGAGGCCCGCCGCTCACGGGCACGAACGCGCTCACGATCGCGATCCCGAGCTCGGACGGCGCCCACGTCGTGGCCGACCTCTCCATGGGGAAGGTCACGTACGGCGAGGTGATCGCAGGCAAGGCGCAGCCCGAGGACCTCGTGCCCTTCGGGGGCGAGCAGGCGCACAAGGCCTTCGCGCTCGCAGTCGGGCTCCAGCTGCTCGTCGACGCGCTCGCGGGCGAGGGCTACGGCGCGGTGCTCCTCGTCGCCCGGCCGGAGGCCGACCCGGTCCCGGCGTTCCGCGAGCGAGCCGGCGGCGTTCGCCTCCCCGGCGACCGCGGCTAGCCGTACGTCATCTTGCGCAGGTCGAGGTCGCGGAGCCCGCGTTGCTCGGCGGGGACGAGCACGCACGCCACCTCGGGCCGCGCAAGCGCGCGGGTGACCGACTCGGCGTCCGAGGCCCGCACGACCACCGGTGTCCCATTGGCGTGGGCCTCGCGCAGGCGCTCCTCGTCGTTCACGTCGTCGAGAACGAGCGCCTCGTCGAGCGGGATCTCGTCCTCGCCCTCGACGGCGATTTCGGGCACCTGCCGGCCCGTGGCCCCGAACCAGCGTTCACGCATCAGACGGTGACCGTACCGCCCGGATCGGGCGCCAGGATCTCGCAGTCGGTGGTGAGCCGCTCGCGGAGCTCCTCGGGCGTTCCGGCCAGGAGCGGGAACGTCCCGTAGTGGCACGGGATGCAGCGGTCGACGCCGAGGAATTCGAGCGCGACGGCCGCCTCGCGCGGATCCATCGTGAAGTGGCCGCCGATGGGCAGGATCGCGACGTCGGGCGCGTAGAGGCGCGCGATCAGCTGCATGTCGCCGAAGACGCACGTGTCGCCGGCGAAATAGAGCTTCGTCCCGTTCTCGACCTCGACCACGAGCCCCGCCGCCTCGCCGAGGGCCACGATGCCCCCGTCGTGGAAGATGCTGCTCGAGTGCCGGGCGTCGACCAACGTGACCTTGACGCCGGCGGCCTCGAGCGTCCCGCCCTTGTTGCCCGCCTGGGCGTCGTCCTCGGGGAGGCCACGGATCGCGAGCCAGTCGCGGACCTCGACGAGCGCGATCACCGGGCACTCGAAGCGCTGTGCCAGCTCGAAGGTGTCGCCGAGGTGGTCGCCGTGCCCGTGCGTGAGGGCGATCAGGTCGACGCGCTCGGGCGATTTCTCGCTCTCGGGGCACTTCGGGTTGCCGAGCCAGGGGTCGACGTAGACGCGCTTGCCTCCCGGCGTCTCGATCCGGAAAGCGGAGTGTCCGAGCCAGGTAACCGCAGTGTCCGCCATGCTCTGAGCCTCCTCGGTCGCTCGGGCCAGCGTAACGAAGGAGAGCGGGCGCGGGCGTCGAAGGTGAGCGTCCATGAGGGAGATGCGTAGCGGCGCCGGGGCGATGGCCGTCGAGCTTGCCGGAGCTCTCCTGCTCGCCACCGCCGTCTCCGACGCGCTCGGTCACGCCGGTGTCTCCTTCTATCTGCTCGTCCTGGCCGTTCCGGTCACTGCGATCGCCGGCCTCGTCTGCTTCGGTGAGGTCGTGGACGTGGTGGACGGAGGCAGCAGCGACGCGCTCGGGCGCCTTCAGGCCGTGCTCGCCTGCGTCCTCGTGGTCACGATCGTCGGTGGCGCGGCGATCCGCGCGCCGGCCGTCTCCGAGGACATGGTTCCCGCGGCTGCCAGCGCAACGCTAGCGGTCGCGTTCGGGGTGCTCATCCTCCAGGCCGTGGTTGCGCTCGTCCCGGTCCGCAGCCAGCGCGCGTAGCACGAAGGCCCGCACCGGTCGCTCCTTGCCTTTCACTGGCAGCTCGCCGAGGTCGTCCACCACGACATCCTCGCCGAGGGCGCTGCGCGTCTTGCCCGAGATCACGACCTCCCCCGCCCGCGCCTGCCCCTCGAGCCGGGACGCCGTGTTGACGACATCCCCGGTCGGCGAGAAGTAGCGGGCTCCGGGCGCCTTGACCAGGCCGATGTGCGCCTCCCCCGAGTTGATGCCGACGCGGAAGCGCGGCCAGTCGGGATGGCGAGCCGCGAGGGAGTCGGTCACCTCCTGGAGCCGGAGGCCGGCGCGCGCCGCCCGCTGCTCGTGGCCCGGGTTCCGGAACACCGCGAAGACCTGGTCGCCGACGGTCTGGACGAGCTCCCCGGCCTCCGCCCCGACGACGGGAGCGATCGTGACGAAATAGTCGTTCATCATCGCCCGCACGACGTCGGGCGTCGAGCGCTCGGCGAACGCGGTGTATCCCTGGAGGTCGGCGAAGAGGATGCTCACGTCCTCTCGGTGGCCGAGCGTCCGCTCCTCGTAGAGGTCGGCGAAGATCTCGGCGGGGCCCTCGCGCTTCCACTCGGCCCACACGTTTCGTGCGACGAGGGCGAAGGCAAGCAGCATGAGCAGGTGCCACTCCCACCAGCTCACGTGCCAGTTTCGTGAGATGGCGACGGCCAGGAGGGCCTCCGCCAGCAGGATCCAGCCGGCGACGACGGCGAGCGCGACGGGTGCGCGCTGGACGGTGCAGAGGCGCCCGTAGCGGTAGGCGGCGTACCCGTAGAGGGCGACGCCGATGATCCAGAGCAGGAGCAGCGGGTCGCGAGCCGACTCGGGAGTGATCGGCTCGTCGAGGGGAGGCAGCGTGCCGAGCGAGAGCACCGCCCAGATGACGAGAGCCGCGCCCACCGACGCGAGCAGGAGCAGGCGACGACGGACGATCGCGGCGCCGGCCGCGGGGCTGAGCGGTAGCGCGGCCGCGCCGGCGAAGATCGAGCCGACGAACAGGCCGATAGCCGAGGCGATCTGGAACCCGGCGTTCTTGCCGGCGAGCAGCTGGCCCGGCGTCGCCAGGGCGTGCAGCGCGAGGAATCCCGAGCTGGAGAGGAAGGCGAGCGCGACCAGGAGGACGCGGGCGTCGCCCCGGCGGCCCGCCGCCTCCGCCATGAGGAGGCCGAGCAGGAAGCTCAGGACGGCCGCGACGAGCACGAGCCAGAAGTGCGCCGGCTGGTGCTCCCAGGTGAGATCGAGGCGGGGCACGCCCAGGAGGAGGAAGAGCCCCGCGAGCGGGACGGCAAGCAGGAGGAGGGGGCCGGCGAGGCGTCTCACAGCGCCGCGCGGAGCTCCGCCTCGTGTTCGGGCCCGCGGAAGTCGTTCAGATGGTGCGGCGGCAGGAGCAGCTCGCGCACGTTTTCCCCGGAAGAGACGTAGACCGCCGGGTACACCTCCCCGGCGGCGTCCATCTCCACCGTCACTGCGGCCGCCCCATCGCCGGGGTCGTCGAGCCAGGCGGCCAGCGGGACGATCTCGGTGTCGCCGTTGCGGTAGACGGCGCGGGCGAGGTAGGCCTTCTGCGCCCAGAGCTCGGGCGCGGTCGTCGCCTCCTCGAGGAGATAGGGGGCAAGGTCCGGCGCTTCGACCGTCGGACAGGCCGGCTTCGGCCCGAGATGAGTGGCGACGAGATGGCGCGCCATCACGCGTGCGTTGTACCGGAAGCCGTGCACGGCCGCGGAGGCTGCGCCGACGCCGTGCTTGCGCAGGCCTGGAGCTCCCTGTGTCGCATTGCCCGCGAAGTAGAGGCCGGATCCCGGCGAGCCTTCGAAGAACGGCGTCATGGCGGGAATGCGGCCCTGGGAGACCGTGCGCACGCCGAGCTCCTCCAGGTCGAGCAGCGGCGCCGAGAACCCCGTGGCTGCGATGACGTCGTCGACCTCGAGCTCGATCGCTCCCGGCCTGGTCGTGCCCTGGCCGATGACGCGCCAGCCGTCTGCGGAGCGCTCGATGCGGTCGACGGCGAGGTCGAGCGCGAACGTTCCGCCGCCGAGCGCGTGGTCCTCGAACGGCTGCAGGTAGCGCACGCGCACCGTTGCCTGCGCGAGCACGCTCGTCTGGACGGGACGGGGCGAGCCGAGCACCACCTGCTGCGCCCACGGCAGGAGCCCGTCGGCGATCTCGAAGGCGGAGTTGCGCTTGCCGATCACGAACACGCGGCGGCCCCGGTACTCCTCCGGCGCGCGCGTGTCGACGTAGTGCGGGATGCCCTCGCTGCCGGGAATGGGCGAGAACCAGGGCGTGGTCACGCCGAGCGCAAAGACTGCCGCCCGGCACGTGTACTCCCCGTCGGAGGTCGTCAGGACGATGCGGCCGTCGTCGGCGCGCCGGGTCGACTCCCAGGCACAGCCGTACCGAACCGCCACGGGCACCCGCTCGGCGAAGGCGGCGAGACCGGCCTCCATCTCGGGCCGGGAAGGGACGATGTACGCGCGGTTCATGAGCGGCGGCACGAGCGCCTGGTGCTCGGGCTCGTCCGCGACGAGGCTGTTGTGGTCGTACCACTCGTACGCGCGCGTGCCGGGCTCGGCCGGGGCGTCGGGCTTCGACCACGAGAGGAGCCGCTGGAAGATAGGGAAACTGACGGAACATGCCGGCCGGGCGCGTCGTCGCGCGAGATCGTCGCGCAGTCGACGCCGAGCCGCGAGAGGCAGTAGCTCGCCTGCAGGCCCCCGGGGCCGCTTCCGACCACGACGACGGGGTAGTCCCCCGGCGGAAACGGCCGATCGTCGCCTGTCTGCGCCACTAGCCGAGGACGTCTCGGAGGCGCCGCGTCACGGTCTGGAGCATCCGGTAGGTGACGCGCGGGTACTTCAGGAGGAAGGCTTCGAGCTGAGGGCCGGGGATCTCGAGCGCGTGCAGGGGCGAGCGGGCGATCACGTCGGCGGTGGGCTTGCAGTCGAGCAGCGTCGAGACTTCGCCGAAGAAGTCCCCGCGACGCAGCCGGCGCGGCTCGTCGTCCCCGTGGATCTCGACGGCAGCCTCGCCCTCGAGGATGACGTAGAAGCCGCTGCCCGAAAGCCCGCGGCGCAGCACCCGCTCGCCCTCGACGAAGCGGCGCTCGAGCTCGGGGTCTGCGATCGCTTCGAGGTCGGCCTCGCGCAGGTCGGAGAAGAGCGCAAGGCCCGAAAGGCTGCGGACGAGGTCGTCTCGTTCACTCATGGGCGTATCCGCCCATGAGTATGGGGAGGGTGTGTGAGGGAACCGGGAGGTTCCCTCACTGCATCGAAGAAGGGGGCACGTGGGGGAAACATGGTTGCCCCCACGAGAGCGAACCGAAGGTGAGCGACGCTCATGGTTCGAGGCTACAGCTCCAGGTCCCGGGCGGCGAAGAAGATCGCCTCCGAGAAGGTCGGGAAGGGCTGGATCGTGTCCCGCACGACATCCACCGGGACCTCGGCGCGGATTGCCAGCGTGAGCTGGCCGATCCACTCGCCGGACTCGGGCCCGACGGCGGCCGCGCCGACGAGCACGCCTCTCTCGGGATCGGCGAAGAGCTTCAGGAGGCCCGGCTGCTTGGGGCGCTGGAACGTTCCCGTGCGCGAGACGGACTCGAGCGGCCAGGAGGAGGACACGGCGCCCTCGCCGCTCGTGTCGCCGGCGACGGCGACCTGGGGGTCGGTGAACACGGCCGCCGGGATCGCCCGGTAGTCCGCGCGCCTGTCCTGGCCGGCCACGTTCGCAGCCGCGATGCGGCCCTGGTACTTGCCCACGTGGGTGAAGAGCGCGACGCCGGTGACGTCGCCCGCGGCCCAGACGTCCTTCCCGGCCCCGAGCCGATCGTCGACCGCGATGCCCTTGCGCTCGAAGGTGAGGTCGAGGTTCTCGAGGCCGAAGCCGTCGACGTTCGGCCTCCGGCCCGTCGCGATGAGCAGGCGCTCCGCCTCCACCGCCTTCCCGCCGTCGAGCTTCAGCCGGAACGGCGCCTCGCCGCCTCCCTCGACGCGGGTCGCCTTCGCCTCGAAGCGGAGATCGACGCCCTCCCCCCGAAGCCGGTCGGCCAGGATCTCGGTCACCTCCGCGTCGATCTGGGGGAGGAGGCGCGGCCCGCCCTGGACGAGAGTGACCTTGGCGCCGAGCCGGGTGTAGAGCTGCGACAGTTCGCAGCCGACGGCGCCGCCGCCCACGACGACGAGGCTCTCGGGGACCGCGCTCGCGCTCGTCGCCTCGCGGCTCGTCCAGTGCGGAACGGAGCCGAGACCCTCGATCGGCGGAACGACCGGCACCGAGCCCGTGGCGACGAGGAGCGCGTCGTACGGCAGCTCCTCTTCCCCGACCGTGACCAGGCCGGGCTCCCTCACCACGCCGCGGCCGCGAACGAGCCTTGCGCCCTGCTTCTCGACCCACTCGGCCTGGCTCGTATCGTCCTTTCCGGCCATGAAGTCGCGCCAGCCGAAGACACCCGCGAGGTCGACCTCGGAGACGGCCTTGTCCGCCCCGGGGGCGAGGCGGGCCCGGTGGATCACCTCGAGCGGGCGCAGCAGCGTCTTGGACGGGATGCAGGCCCAGTAGGAGCACTCGCCGCCGACGAGCTCGTTCTCGACCACGGTGATCTCGGTCTCGGGCTCGAGCTTCGCCAGCGCTGCGAGGAACGCCTCGCCGGTCGAGCCTCCGCCCAGGACGACCACGCGCCTGGGCACTAGGTCTCCGGGAAGGACAGGGACGCGACCGCGTCGCGAGCGATGTCCAGCAGCGGGTCGGCCGCCACGAAGCTGCCGACGGCCACGACGACCGACGCGGCGACGGCCGTGACGAGCAACCGGTCGGGCGGGGGCGAGCCGCCCGCCGCCGCGACGGTGAGCTCACGGGGCTGCATGAACATGGCGCGGATCACGCCGGCGTAGTAGTAGACCGAGACCGCCGTGAAGATGACGCCGACGATCGCGAGCCAGGTCCAGCCGCGCTCGATCACCGCGGAGAAGGCGTAGAACTTGCCCAGGAAGATCCCGGCGGGCGGCAGGCCGATGAACCCGAACATGAACAGCGCCATCGAGCCCCCGAGGAAGGGCCGCTCCCAGCCGAAGCCCGCCATGCCGTCGAGCGTCACCGGGGCGTTGAGCTCGCGCTCGCGGACGGCGACGACGGCGAACGCGCCGATGCTCATCGCCGAGTAGGCGATCAGGTAGTAGAGGAGCGCGCGACCGCCGAGAGCGTTTCCGGCGGCGACCGGCATGAGCAGGAAGCCGGCGTGGGAGATGCTCGAGTACGCCAGCATCCGCTTCAGGCCCGACTGCACGATGGCGGCGAGATTCCCCCAGGCGAGTGAGACGCACACGATCACCGCGAGCGCGACCGTCCAGAGCTCATCCTCGCCCGGGAAGGCGGTGACGAGCACGCGCATGGTGACGACCACGGCCGCCACCTTCGTCGCGGCGGACATGAACGCCGTGACGGGGCTCGGCGCTCCCTCGTAGACATCGGGCGTCCACATGTGGAACGGCGCGGCGGACGCCTTGAAGGCGAGGCCGACGACGATCATCGCGAGCCCGGCGACGACGAAGAGCCGCTCGGCGTCCGTGGTGGCGGCCGCGATCTGCTCGAAGCCGATCTCACCGGTCGCGCCGTACACGAACGCGCTCCCGAAGAGGAGGATCGCCGACCCGAAGCTCCCCACGATCAGGTACTTGAGGCCGGCCTCGAGGCCCGGGAGCCGCTCGACGGCGATGGCCGTGAGGATGTAGAGACAGATCGAGAACCACTCGAGCCCCAGAAAGAGCGTCATCAGGTTGTTCGCGGCGACGAAGAACGCCATGCCGCTCGCAGCGGTGAGCAGGAGCGCGTAGTACTCGCCCGAACGGTCGTCACGCGCCGGCTCGCGGTAGGAAACCCCGATCGTGAGGAGCCCGGCACCCATGATCAGCACCTGGGCGAACTCGGCCAGGCGGTCGCGGCGGATCGCCTCCGAGACGATGCTCCGTCCGGTCTCGTCCGCGACGAAGAGCGCGATCGCGGCCGCGCCGGCCGCCACGAAGCAGAGCGCGGCGACCGCGGAGCCGAAGGCCCGGCGCACGCCGACCGGCAGGAAGAGGCTCACGAGCAGGACGACCGTGGCGCCGCCGAGCGTGATCAGGACCGGCGAGAGCGCCGCCCAGTCGATCGTCGGGGCGGTGAAGCCGCCTTCCATCAGAACAGCGCTCCCGAGAGCCGCTCGGTGATGGCGGCCGGCCAGAAGGAGAGCGCGAGCAAGACGACGAGGAGCGGTGCGATGACGCCGATCTCGGCCGGACGGAGATCGAGCGCCTCGGCAGGGACGGCCGGTCCGACGGTCTCGTGCAGGACGGCTGAGATCAGCCGCAGCATGTACATGGCTGCGAGCACGATGGCGATCGCGCCGACGACCGCCCAGCCCCAGCCGACGTCGAACACGCCGTTGAGGACCAGGAACTCGGCGGCGAAGGCGGTCGATCCCGGTACGGCGAGCGCGATCACCCCGGTGGCGATGAGGATCGTGGCCAGCACCGGCCGGCCGCGCGCCATCCCACCCAGTCGCGCGAGCTCGCCCGTGGTCGTGCGGCGCTCGATCGCACCGGCGAGGAGGAAGAGCGCCGCCGAGATCAGCCCGTGGTTGACCATCTGGAGGAGCGCGCCCGTGTAGCCGGAGGAGTTCGCCGCGAAGATGCCGATCAGGATCAGGTTCATCTGCGCGAGGCTCGAGTACGCGATCACGCCCCGCACGTCGGGCGCCCGGAAGGCGAGGAGCGAGGCGTAGACGAGCCCGATCGAGGCGAGGACGAGCAGGGGCGTCCGCCAGTCCGATGCCGGCCCCGGGTAGAAGGGGATCGCGATGGCCAGGAAGCCGTAGGCGCCGGCTTTGGAGATCACCCCGGAGAGCACGGCGGAGACCTCCGGCGGCGACTCGCGATAGGCGTCCGGCAGCCAGCCGTGGAACGGCCAGAGCGGCGCCTTGACGGCGAACGCGATCGCAAAGCCGAGGAAGATCCAGGTGCTCGTTCCCTGCCCCGCGAGCTCGGTCATGTCGAACGTGTCCGCGCCGAGGCCCGCCGCGATGATGGCCACGAGCATGAACAGGGAGCCCGCGATCGTGTAGGCGACGAACTTGAACGTCGCCCCGAACCTGCCCGGCCCGCCCCACACGCCGATGAGCACGTAGAGCGGGATGAGCATGGCCTCCCAGAAGACGTAGAAGAGGACGAGGTCCTGCGCCGTGAAGACGCCGATCGTCGCCCCTTCGAGGAAGAGCAGCAGGCTCAGGTAGACGCCCGGCCGCTCCCTCCCGACCCAGAAGCCGTAGCCGACCGCGGCCGCGGTGACCACGACGGTGAGGCCGACGAGCCAGAGCGAGTAGTCGTAGAGCCCGACGCGGTAGGAGACGTCGAGATCGGCGAACCACGTCGTCTCCGCCTCGCCCTGGAGGCCCTGGAAGGCGAAGTCGAAGTTGAGCGCGATGCCGACCCAGAGCGCGAGCTCGGCAAGCGCGACGAGGAGCGCGAAGCTCGCGGCCGCCTTCGTCGAGGCCCAGGGGACGATCCAGAGCGCGACGGCGGCGCCGATCGGAAGGAAGATGAGAAGGGTCGTTTCCATGGGACCTAGCTCGCCACCAGGAAGACGATTGCGAGGACGGCGAGGCCCATCGCGAGGGCCAGGACGTAGGCGCGCACGCGCCCCGTCTGCGCGGCTGCGACGCGGTCGGAGACGTCGCGGACGCCGGTGCCGAGCCCGCCGAGCGAGCGCAGGACGATCGGCTCCTCGAACCAGCGTCCGAGCCAGGTCGCGAAGCGCGAAGCCGGCTCGTAGAACACGACGTCGTAGGCCTCGTCGAAGTAGAGCTTGTGCTCGAGCGTCCGCACGGCCCAGGGGAAGCGCCGGCGCAGCTCTGCGGGCTTCTCGCTCGGCCGCTTGTACAGGGCCCACGCGACGGCGATTCCCCCGAGGGCTGCCGTGAGCGAGGCGAGGACCGAGAACGTGGCCACCGCGCCGCCTGCCTCCTCGACCGAGTGCGTGACCGGCTCGATCCAGGTGTCGACGGCGTGCCAGATGCCCGGGATTTGCAGCAGCCCGCCGACGACGGCGAGGACGGCGAGGGTCCAGACAGGCCACATCATCGGCAGCGGGCCCTCGAAGCGTTCCTTGTGGAGATGCTCGCGCGCGAAGGGCGAGACCTCGCCGAAGAAGACGACGAAGAGAAGCCTGAACGCGTAGACCCCGGTCAGGAATGCCCCCACGATCCCTGCGCCCCAGAGAATCCAGCCCAGGGAGCCGGAGTTTGCCGCGCTCGACAGGATCGCGTCCTTGGAGAAGAAGCCCGCGAACGGCGGGATGGCGGCGAGCGCCAGCGTGCCGATCAGGAACGAGCGGAACGTCCACGGCAGCTCGCGGGCGAGCCCGCCCATGCGGCGTATGTCCTGCTCGCCGGCGAGGGCGTGGATGACGACGCCCGCGGCCATGAACAGGAGCGCCTTGAAGAAGGCGTGCGTCATCAGGTGGAAGAGCCCGGCTCCGTAGGCGCCCAGCCCGACGCCGACGAACATGTAGCCGATCTGGCTCATCGTCGAGTACGCGATCACGCGCTTGATGTCGGTCTGGACGATCGCGACGAGCCCGGCGACGAGCAGGGTCACCGCGCCGAGCACGCCCGCGAGGTCGCGAACGTCCACGGCGAGCTCGAAGAGCGGGCTCGTGCGGGCGATCAGGTAGACGCCCGCGGTCACCATCGTCGCCGCGTGGATGAGTGCGCTGACAGGCGTCGGGCCCTCCATCGCGTCGGGGAGCCACGTGTGGAGCGGGATCTGCGCCGACTTGGCCACGGCGCCGCCGAGCAGCCCGAGCGCGACGAGCACCGCGAGGGTCGAATTCTCGCCGAGCGCCTCCGGCGCGGCGGCGAACACGGTCGCGAAGTCCAGGGACCCGATCTGCTGGATGAGGATGAAGAGCGCGAGCGCGAAGGTCGCGTCGCCGACGGCGTTCATGATGAAGGCCTTCTTGCCGGCGGCCACCGCCTCGCGCCGGCGGTGCCAGTAGTTGATCAGCAGGTACGACGAGAGGCCGACCATGCCCCAGCCGGCGAGCAGCAGCAGCAGGTTCCCCGCCTGGACGAGCAGGAGCATGGAGAAGACGAAGAGCGCCTTGTAGGCGTGGTAGCGCGTCGCCTCCTCGTCGCCGTGCATGTAGCCGATCGCGTAGGCGAGGATGAGGAAGCCGACCCCGGAGACGATCAGCATCATGAAGACCGAGAGCGGGTCGATCAGGATCTCGGCGCCGAAGCGCAGTTCGCCCGCGGTCAGCCAGGTCCAGGCCGTCGACACCTCCGAGCGTTCCTCCGGCTGGCGCCCGAGCAGCTCGAAGAAGATGGCGAGGGTGCACAGGAAGGAAAGGCCTGTCGCGGCGGTGGCGATCACGCCCGCGCCGAAGCTCGTGATCCTGTCGCCCACGAGCGCGATCGCCACGACGGCAACCGCGGGCGCGAAGAGCGCTGTCCAGGCGAGGACGTTCACGCCGCCACCGGTGCCGCAGCGGCGATACGGGACAGGAGCCGGTTCGCGATCGGCGGGATCCGGCCGTCGGCGTCGACCGCCGGGTCGTAGGCGGTCAGCGCCGCGGCGCGCACGGCCAGCCCTCCGGTCACGGCGCCCACGACTCGCTCGACGGCGTCGGCCGTGAGCCCGTCCGGCGCCGAGTACGCGTTGACGAAGCCTTCCGAGGTGTCCAGCACGTCGAGGTCGACGTGCAGGTAGACGTCCTCGACGCGCTCCCTCAGGCGGCCGACCGCCGGCTCGATCGCCTCGGCAGCGCCCGCTGGCTCCACGACCCGGATCTCGGAGCTCGCCAGCCGCTCCCTCTCTCCCGCGTCGATGTCCCGGATCCCGACGAGGACGACGTTCGCCTCCGGGACAGGCCGGTAGCCGGGCACGGTCTCGCGGAGCGTCCTCCAGCTCGTCCCGGTGAGGACCGAGAGGCCCATCCCGTCCGCGAAGCCGCTCAGCGAGCCGTCAGGCGTGTTGAAGTCGGGATGCGCGTCGAGCCAGACGACGCCGACGTCCCGGCCGAGCCCGGCGACGATGCCGATCGAGCTGAAGCAGTTCCCGGACAGCACGATCGGGAAGGCGCCGTTCTCGACCGCCCGGGCGACCGCGTCGGACACGCGGCGGACGATCTCGAACGCAGCGCCGATCTCGTTGGTCTCCTCCGCTTGCGGCTCGACCCTGGTGACCGTGACCTCGTGCCCCGCGTCCTCGAGGGCTTCGACGGCGCCCTCGCCGAGCAGCCGATCGGGGCCGGCGCCCACGCCGATGCCCTCGTGCCCGAGGTTGTACGGCGCCGTGATCAGCGAGATCCGCACGCGTCAGCCCCGCAGCGTGGAGAGGGTGTCGACGTCCAGCTCGACGCGCTTCCGGGAGACCGCGACGATGAGGCCCAGGCCGAGCACCGCCTCCGCGGCGGCGACGACCATGACCGTCAGCGCGAAGATCTGGCCGTCTCCGTCGCCGTGCTGGCGCGCGAAGGCGATCAGTGCGAGGTTCCCGGCGTTGAGCATGATCTCGAGCGCGAGCAGGATGATCAGCGGGCTGCGGCGGATGAGCACGCCGAAGGCGCCGGTCGCGAAGAGGACGACCGAGAGGATGAGGTAGGAGGCGATGCCCGGCCCGAGCATCTAGCTCTCGCTCTCCTTCGGCATCGAGCTCCCGAGGATGACGCCGCCAACTGCGGCGACGAGCAGGACGATGGAGGTCACCTCGAAGGCGAGCAAATGGTCGGAGAGGAAGAGCGTGCCGATTTCCGCCGGCGAGCCGAACGATCCGTCGACGTCGGCGGTCGTGCTGAGCGCGTCATCGGCCTTGAGCGCGATGACGACGACGACCTCGAGCGCGATCGCGCCCGCCGCGACGACCGCGGCCACGGCCTGCAGCGTGGGCCCGCCGGCCCACGGGGCATCGGCGCGCCCGCCCAGGTAGGCGATCACGAACAGGAACATGACCACAACGGCGCCCGCGTAGACGAGCACCTGGGCGGCGGCGACGAATTCGGCGTCGAGGAGCAGGTAGAGGACCGCGAGCGAAGCGAGGTTCCCGATCAGCGCCAGCGCGCTGTAGAAGGGATTCGCGAAGAGCACGACGGCCAGACCGCTGGCGAGGAGGGCGAGCGCCGCCAGGATCCAGACGATCCAGACGAGGATGTTCGCGGCCGAGGCGGCGAGCACGATCTCGGTCAGGACTCCGCCTTCCAGACCGGAATGGGTGTGTCGTAGAGGTCTCGGTCGGCCACCGGCATCCTCTTCACCGGCGCGGCGAGGAGCATGTCCTTCGTGTAGATGAGGTCGTCGCGCGAGTATTCCGAGAGCTCGTACTCGGCCTCGAGCGTGATCGCGTCGAACGGGCACGCGAGCTCGCAGTAGCCGCAGAAGATGCAGCGCGAGAGGTTGATCTCGTAGATGCGCGCGTAGCGCTCGCCGGGGGAGACCCGGTTGTCGGGCGTGTTCTCGTCGGCGACGACCCGGATGCAGTCGGCCGGGCAGGCGGCCGCGCAGAGCGAGCAGCCGACGCACTTCTCGAGCCCGTTCTCGTGCTTCCAGAGGCGGTGGCGTCCGCGGAAGCGAGGGTAGACCGGGCGCTTGTAGTCCGGGTACTGCTGCGTGATCGGCTTCTTGAACATCTGCCGGAACGTCACGGCGAACCCCTTGAAGCTGTCGAACGGCTGCGGGCTCATGCGCTCACCTCGGCTAGGCGTAGACCACGATGACGGCGGTGACGACGGCGTTGAGGGTGGCGACCGGCAGGAGCACCTTCCAGCCGACCTGCATGAGCTGGTCGTAGCGCAGGCGGGGCAGGGTCGCGCGGAGCCACATGAACACGAACACGACGAGGGCGAGCTTGACGACGAACCAGAGGGGGCCGGGCAGGACGGGGCCGCTCCAGCCTCCGAAGAAGAGCGTCACCGCCAGGCCGGAGAGCGTGATCATGTTGACGTACTCGGCCATGGCGAAGAGGCCGTAGCGCATGCCGCTGTACTCGGTCTGATAGCCGGCGACGAGCTCCGTCTCGGCCTCGGGGAGGTCGAAAGGCGCGCGGTTGGTCTCGGCGACGCCGGCGACGAAGAAGACGAGGAGGCCGACGATCTGCGGCGCCGCATACCAGAGCGTGTCCTGCTGGCGCTCGACGATGTCCACGAGCGACAGGCTCTCGGCCATGATCACGACGCCTAGGACGGAGAGCGCGAGCGAGACCTCGTACGAGACGAGCTGGGCGGCCGTGCGCATGGAGCCGAGGAGCGAGAACTTCGAGTCGCTCGCCCAGCCGCCGACGAGAAAGGCGTAGATGCCGACCGCGCCGAGCGAGAAGAGGAGCAGGAGGCCGATGGAGACGTCGACGACGCGCCCGCTGACGTCGTAGCCGCCGATCTCCCACGTGTCGCCGAAGGGGATGACGCTGAACGAGGCGAGCGCGGTGAACGCGGCGACGACGGGGGCGGCGAAGTAGAGGAGCCCGATCGCCCCGGTCGGCGCGAAGCTCTCCTTGCGGATCAGCTTGACGAGGTCGGCGATCGGCTGGAGGAGCCCGTACGGCCCCGCCCGGTTCGGCCCGTAGCGCAGCTGCATGCGGCCGAGGACCTTGCGCTCGAGCCAGGTGGCATAGGCGAAGCAGCCGAGCACGAGGTTGACGATCACGGCCGCCTTGATGAGGTCGATCCACCAAGGCTCGTTGAGCGTCTCAGGCACCGATCTTTTCCACCTGCACGCGATCCTGGAAGCCGGCCGCGTGCTCGTCGGCGACGCGGACGACCCCGACGCGAAGCTTGCGGTTGAGCCGGGCCCGGAGGTCGCGAGAGGTTCCGTTCGAGAGCACGCGGACGGTCTCGCCCGCCGCGATCTCGCGCGTCTGCGCGTCCTCGTAGGAGAGCTCGACCTCTGGCGCGGGGCGCTGGAACTGGAGCTGTGGGATTCGCTCGACCCCGGCGCCGCTGAAGAGCGACCTGATCCGCACCAGGTCGAGGCCGGGGCCTGCGGGCTTGCCGGTCGGCGCCTGCGGGTCGGGGCTCGACCAGGCGAACTCGTCTCCCGCCGGCAGGTCTGCGAGCTCCTCTGCCGTGGGCGCCGCCCAGGCTTCGATCTCGAGCCCGAAGCGCTCGCCGAGGCGGGAGAAGAACTCGAGCTCGTCCAGGCCTGCCGGGATCACCGCGCGGCGCAGGCGCTGCTTCCTGCCTTCGAGGTTGACCATCGTGCCGTCGCGCTCGAGGTAGCTCGTGCCGGGAACGACGACGTGCGACCAGGCGGTGAGGTCGCTCTGGAACATGGCGGTCGTGAGGACGAAGCGGGCGCGCCCCGCGAGCTCTGCGACCTGCGGGTCGTAGGCGGCCTCGTCGCCCGAGACGATGAGCGCGCCGATCTCCTCCTCCTCGGGCGGGTCGGAGCGGCCTTCGCCTGCCTCGCTCCACGCATTCGGGACGCCGCGGCCGTTCGGCGTCCGCGGCAGCACGTAGACGGCGACCTCGGCCTTGCCGTTCTCGTGCAGCTCGTTGGCGAGCGCGCCGATGTGCCGGCCGCCGGTCGGGTCGTCCTCCGACCAGACGAGCGCGACCCGCTTCGCCCCGCGGAGGCGCTTGGCCGTCGCCTTCAGCTCGGTCGGGACGTCGCCCTCGCGCAGCGTCGCCGCCACCTGCGCGGCCGAGCCCGGCGCCACCTGGACGTCCCCCGCAGCGTTGACGGCGATCACCTCGCCGCCGGCCCGGCGGGCGGCGCGCAGCCAGAGGTCGACGACGGGCGCGCGCTCGACCACCGGCTGGTCGCCGAGGACGAGGCAGAACTCCGCGTCGCGGATCGCCGAGAGCGGCGCCCGGAAGGCCTCGAGCCCGGGATCCCACTCCTCGGGCAGGATCGCCATGTCGGAGCCGCAGCCCTCGCGGACGATCCGCGCCAGCGCAGTCGCCTGCTCGACGGTCTCGCCCCCGGAGAAGGCGACGACGACGGACGACCCGGCCTCGCGGAGCCCGGCCTCGGCGGCGTCGAGCGCGGCGTCGTACGAGGACTCCTCGAACCCGCGCCGCCGCACGCGGACGAGTGGCGCCGTGATGCGGTCGAGCGCACGCAGGTGGTCGTACGTGAACCGGCCCTTGTCGCACGTCCAGCCCTCGTGGACGTCGGGGTGGTTGCGCGAGAGGATCCGCGCGACCTTTCCCTCGCGCGTCGTGGCCCAGACGTTGCAGCCGGCCGGGCACAGGCCGCAGACCGTCGGAACGTTCTGGATCTCCCAGGGCCGCGCGCGGAACCGGTAGGTCGTGGAGGTCAGCGCACCGACCGGGCAGAGCTCGAGCACGTTGCCCGAGAACGGCGCGCGGTAGGGCTCGTCCTCGAAGGTGGCGATGATCGACTGCGCGCCGCGGTTCACGGCGACGAGCTGGCCGTCCTCGGCGACGGTCTCCGAGAACCGCGTGCACCGGTAGCAGAGGATGCAGCGCTCGCGGTCGAGCGCGATCAGCGGCGAGATCGGGATCGGCTTGTCGAACGTCCGCTTCGGGAACTGCATGCGGGTCTTGCCGGGCCCGTAGCGGAACGTGAGGTCCTGGAGCGGGCACTCGCCGCCCTTGTCGCAGTCGGGGCAGTCGAGCGGGTGGTTGAGGAGAATGAACTCGAGAACCGCGTCCTGGCCCTGCGCGGCCTGCTCGCTCGTCTGCGCGGTCTTCAGAACGAGCCCGTCCTGCGCAGTGAGCGTGCACGCGGCCTGGAGCTTCGGCATGCCCTCGACCTCGCAGAGGCACATGCGGCAGGCGCCGACGGGTGCGCCGAGCCGCGGCTCGTAGCAGAAGACCGGGATCTCGATCCCGGCCGCCGCGGCGGTCTCGACCATCCCCTGGCCCTTGGGAGCCTGGATCTCGCGGTCGTCGATCGTGACCGTGACGAGCTCCGGGGCACTCATGGGCGACCTCGCCCACGAGTGTGGGGAGGGTGTGTGAGGGAACCGGGAGGTTCCTTCACTGCATCAAAGAAGGGGGCTCGTGGGGGAAACATGGTTTCCCCCACGGGAGCGAGCTGTTGGCGAGCGACGCTCACCGGCTCACTTCCTCGACATTCCGCGCGTCCCGCGCGCGCTTTTCCGCGCTAGGGTCGAAGCGGGGGGCCCCCCGGACGTGGCCTACGGAGACGTGGTCGGAAGGGCCGGTCATGCGTGCGTCGGGACCTCGATCTGGCCGCGCAGGTGCGCGTGGTGCTGGTCGACAGGGGCGAGCACGCCCTGGAGCGAGGACTCGCCGCCGAAGGGGCAGGCGCCCTCGTCGATGTGGCGCTGGTACTCCTCGCGGAACTTGGCCACGTAGCTGGCCACGGGCATTGCGGCCGCGTCGCCGAGCGGGCAGAGGCAGTTGCCGAGGATCCGGTCGCAGACGTCGAGGAGCACGTCGAGCTCGCCCTGCGTCGCCTCTCCGTCCTCGATCTTGCGCAGGAGCTGCACCATCCAGCGCGTCCCCTCGCGGCACGGTGTGCACTTCCCGCACGACTCGTGCATGTAGAACTGCGCGACCCGGAGGCCGAGCTGCACCATGCAGCAGCGGTCGTCGATGACGATCACCGCGCCGGAGCCGAGCATCGACCCCGCCTTGGCCATGGAGTCGAAGTCGAGCGGGGTGTCGACCTCGGAGGCGTTCAACACGGGAACGGACGAGCCGCCCGGGATGATCGCCTTCAGCTCGCGGCCGTCGGGGATCCCGCCCCCGATGTCGTAGACGAACTCGCGAAGCGTCGTCCCGAGCTCGAGCTCGTAGTTGCCCCCGCGCGCCACGTTGCCCGAGAGCGAGAAGACGCGCGTGCCGGTCGAGTTCTCGACGCCGAGCCGGGCGTACTTCTTGCCGCCCAGCTCGAGGATCTTGGGCACCGTGGCCAGCGTCTCGACGTTGTTGATCAGCGTCGGCGAGGCATAGAGGCCGGAGATGGCGGGGAACGGCGGCTTCGTCCGCGGCTGTCCGCGGCTGCCCTCGAGCGACTCGAGCAGCCCGGTCTCCTCGCCGCAGATGTATGCCCCCGCGCCTCGGTGCACCACGATGGTCAGGTCGAAGCCCGAGCCGAGGACGTCCTTGCCCACGTAGCCGGCCTCGCGCGCCTCCTCGAGCGCTGCCTTGATGACCTCGAACTCGGTCAGGTACTCGCCCCGCACGTAGATGAAGGCGTAGGCCGCGCCGATCGTGTACGCCGCTGTGATGACGCCCTCGATGAAGAGGTGCGGGACGCGCAGCATGATCTCGCGGTCCTTGAAAGTGCCGGGCTCCGACTCGTCCGCGTTGACCACGAGGTAGATCGGCTTCGGCGTGTCGCCGGGCTTCGGCAGGAAGCTCGCCTTGCGGCCCATCGGGAAGCCCGCCCCTCCGCGGCCGCGCACGTTCGCCGCGAGCAGCTCGTCGAGCACCGCCTGGCGCTCCATCCCGAGCGCTTTGCGCAGCGACGCGTAGCCGCCGACGGCCTCGTACTCCTCGCGCTTCGTCAGGTCGCGCGCGTCCGCGCCCTTGAGCAGGAGCTCCCTAATCGGCATCGCGCAGCTCCTTGACGATCCCGGGCACGTCCTCGGGCCGGACCGGCTCGCGGTAGCGGTTGTCGACCGAGACCACCGTGCCCCAGCCGCACCCGCCGTAGCACTCGACGGTGCGGAGCGTCACCTCGCCGTCGGGCGTCGTCCCGCCGGCTTCGACGCCGAGCTCGCGCTCGAAGGCCTCGACTACCTGCTGCGCGCCGACGAGAGCACAGGAGATGTTCGTGCAGACCTCGACCATGTGCCTCCCGACGGGCTCCAGGTGGAACATGTCGTAGAAGCTCGCGACCGCGTGGCAGTACGCCGGCGTCAGCTCGAGCGCCTCCGCCACCTCGCGGAACGCCTCGGGTGGCAGCCATCCCCCGTGCTCCTCCTGGGCGAGCCGGAGGGCGGGCAGGATCGCGGAGCGGCTCTCCGGGTACTCGGAGGCAACCGTGCGGATTGCGTCGTAGAGGCTGCTCAACGCTTTCCTCCCGAGCGAAGCGATGGGACTAAATCGCTCCGAGGAAAATGCGTCAGCATTTTCATCGGTCAACCTCGCCCATGACCGTGTCGAGGGAGCCGACGATCGCGATCAGGTCGGCGACGAGTGCGTCGCTCATGCACGTCGCGGTCGCCCCGAGGGCGACGAACGACGGCGCGCGGAACTTCACCCGCCACGGCTTGGGCCCGCCGTCCGAGACGAGGTAGCACCCGAGCTCCCCGCGCGCGGACTCGACGGCCACGTACACCTCGCCCTCTGGCACCCGGTACCCCTCGGTCACGAGCTTGAAGTGGTGGATGAGGCTTTCCATCGAGGTGTGCAGCTCGTGCCGCGGCGGGAGCACGATCTTGCGGTCGTCCACGATCCAAGGCCCTTCGGGCATGCCTTCGACGGCCTGGCGGATGATGCGCGTGGACTCGCGCATCTCGTCCATGTGCACCTTGTAGCGGTCGTAGACATCCCCGTTTGTATAGACCGGGACGTTGAACTCGACCTGGTCGTAGGCAAGGTGCGGCTCTGCCTTGCGGAGATCCCAGTCGACGCCGGACGCCCGCAGCACAGGACCGGACTGCCCGAGCGCGATCGCATCCTCGGTCGAGAGGAGGCCGATGCCCCTCGTCCGCTCGAGCCAGATCGCCTGCCCCGAGAGCAGCGCCTCGTACTCGTCGATGCGCGTGTCCATCACGTCGGTGAAGGCGCGGCACTCGTCGTAGAAGCCCGTCGGGATGTCCTCGGCGAGGCCGCCGGCCTGGAAGTAGCGCGTGTGCATACGCACACCGGTGACGAGCTCGAAGAGATCGAGGATGGCGTCGCGGTCGCGGAAGCAGTACCAGAGCATCGAGATCGCCCCGATCTCGAGCGCCGCCGTTCCCAGCCAAATGAGATGTGAGTGGATGCGCGTGAGCTCGCAAAGGAGCATGCGCATCCAGGTGGCCTTCGCAGGAGGCTCGACTCCAAGCAGCTTCTCGATCGCGAGCACGAAGACGAGCTCGTTCTGCTGGAAGGAGAGGTAGTCGATCCGCTCCGGGTACGTGATCGCCTTCCACCACGTCTTTTGCTCCATGTTCTTCTCGAAGCCGGTATGCAGGTACCCGACTACGGCACGGAGGCCGACGACGCGCTCGCCGTTCAGCTCGACGACCAGTCGGAGCACCCCGTGCGTGGAGGGATGGTTCGGGCCGAAGTTCACCTCGAGGATGTCGCCCTCCTCGCGCAGCGCGGGGTCGACCTGGAGGATCGAAGGGATCGGGGACGGGACTCGGGTGCCCTCGTAGATCGCGCTTCTCGGCTCGGCGACGGCCACGAGCGCCTACTCCTCGCCCGAGAACCGCACGGGCTCGCCGCCGAGCGGGTAGTCCTTGCGGAGCGGATGCCCGTCCCAGTCGTCCTCCATGAGGATCCGAACGAGGTTCGGGTGGCCCTCGAAGGGGATGCCCATCATGTCCCAGGCCTCGCGCTCGTGCCAGTCGGCGGTCGGCCAGACGGAGACGAGGCTCGGCACGGGCTCCCCGTCGTCGCACCAGACCTGGAGACGAAGGCGCGGCGCCTCGCGGGCGCCCGACTCGACCCGTAGCAGGTGATAGGAGACCGAGAACCGCTTCGGCTTCGCTGCGGGGTGCGTCTGGAGGCCCCAGGATCCCGGGCTGTTGATGTCGCGCCCGCGCCCGTCGCCCCAGTACCCCGCGACGCGCGGCCGCTCCCAGCCGAGGTAGTCGGCGGCCGAGATGTCGGAGAGGAAGTTGAACCCGCCCTCGTCGCGGAGCCAGAGCGCCGCCTCGCGCAGGCGCTCGCGCTCGACGATGACCGTCGTCTCGCTGTGAGACTCCAGCTCCCCCACGAGCCCGGGAACGCCCTCGAACTGTGTCACTGCCCGGCCTCCCGGATCTCGTATGCGGGCGGCACGCCGGCATGGATCTTCTCCTGGAGCCGGACGATCCCCTCGAGCAGCGCCTCCGGCCGGGGCGGGCAGCCCGGCACGTGCACGTCGACGGGGATGATCTTGTCGACGCCCTGGAGGATCGCGTAGTTCGCGAACATCCCTCCGGAGCTCGCACAGGCGCCCATGGCGATCACCCACTTCGGCTGGAGCATCTGGTCGTAGATCTCGCGGATCGGGGCGGCCATCTTGTGCGAGACGCGGCCGGAGACGATGAGGAGGTCAGCCTGTCGCGGCGAGGAGCGGAAGACCTCGGCGCCGAAGCGGGCGACGTCATAGCGGGAGGAGACGATCGCGATCATTTCCATCGCGCAGCAGGCGAGCCCGAACGTGTCCGGCCAGATCGAATAGCCCTGCGCCCAGGCGACCGCCTTCTGGACGGTCGTGAGCATGAGCCGGTCCTCGATCTCGTCGGCGCCCAGCTCCTGCTCGAAGACGCTGGGCCCTTTCGCGCGCATGAGGGTTCGCTCCGACTGGAGCCCGTAGTCGGCGAGGCGCTTCTTCCTCACCGCCATTCGAGCGCACCCCGCTTCCAGACGTAGACGTAGGCGATCACGAGGATCCCGATGAAGAAGCCGAACTCGGCGAGCGCGAACGCCCCCACCTCGTCGAGGACGACCGCCACGGGGTAGAGGAAGACGATCTCGATGTCGAAGACGATGAAGAGCATCGCCGTCAGGTAGAAGCTCACCGTGAAGCGCTGCTGCTTGGGCGGCCCGGTCGAGACGCCCGACTCGAACGGCATGAGCTGCGCCTTCGGCGCGCGGTCTTTCCGGCGCGTCGAGAAGACGAACGACATCATCAGCATCGACGCCGGAATCGCCGCGGCGAAGAGCGCGTAGACGAGGAAGGGGAACCAGTCGTCGAGCGCGGCGAACGGGACGCCCTGCACGACTGGCATCCTACCGCTCACAAGCCCGTTGCGCGGATCAGGAGAAACCGGCTCTGCGCCAGGGCTGGAACGATAATTCGATTGTCACAAAGTCGGGCCTTTTTGACGGTCAGGCCCGTTGCTACACTCCGAGAGAGCATGGTGACCGTCACCGAGAAGGCCGCTTCGAAGATCAAGGAGCTCATGGCCGAGGAGCCCGAGGGCGAGATCAGCGTCCTCAGGATCGCCGTTCAGGGCGGAGGATGCTCGGGCTTCCAGTACGCGCTCGGCTTCGACCGCGGCCCGCAGGACGGGGACAACGAGATCGAGATGCACGGCGTTCGCGTCGTCGTCGATCCGCACAGCGCGCCGTATCTCACCGGCTCCGAGATCGACTTCGTCGACGCGCTCATGGGGGCGGGCTTCGCCATCAACAACCCGAACGTGCAGGCGGCCTGTGGATGCGGCTCTTCCTTCCAGGCCAAGGACGAGGCGGGCGGCGAGCCCGTGGAGTCCCATGCCGGCGGCGCGTGTGGCGCCGGCTGCAGCCACTAGCGTCGCAGAAGTCCCGGGTAACCTAGGGGCGGCGTGAGCGAGCACCAGGTCGTCGACATCACGATCATCGGCGGCGGGCCGGTGGGTCTTGCGGCGGCGTACTACGGAGGCCACCGCGACGGCTCGGTGCGGATCATCGAGAGCCTCGGGCAGCTCGGCGGCCAGGTTGCCGCCGTCTACCCCGAGAAGCACGTCTACGACGTCGCCGGGCACCCGAAGATCCAGGGCCAGGCGCTCGTCGACCTCTGCGTCGAGCAGGGCCTCCAGTTCGGGGCCGACGTGCACCTCGGACAGGAGGTCAAGGACCTCCAGCGCATCGGCGCCAACGGCGAGGAGATTCTCGTCCTCACCACGCACGAGGGCGAGTCGTTCCCGACCCGGTCGCTCATCGTCACCGCCGGGCACGGCGCCTTCGAGCCCCGCAAGCTCGAGATCGAGGACATCGACGCCTGGGAGGGCAAGGGGCTCCACTACTTCGTCCGCCGCAAGGAGGTCTTCCGCGACAAGACCTGCGTCATCGTCGGGGGCGGAGACTCGGCGCTCGACTGGACGCTCGGTCTCCAGGACACGGCGAACAAGCCGATCACGCTCGTCCACCGCCGTGACCGCTTCCGCGCGCTCGAGACCTCCGTGAAGGAGGCGCGCGAGCTCGAGGAGCAGGGCGGCGTGCGCATCTGCAACCCGGCCGAGGTGCGCGGCGTGCGCGGCGACGGTTCCATCCAGGCCGTCACGCTCGAGAACACGACCACCGGCGAGACCTTCGAGGTCGAGTGCGACGCGCTCATCACCCTGCTCGGCTTCCACTCCCACCTCGGCTCGATCGCCGACTGGGGCCTCGACTTCCACGGCAAGCGCCAGATCCTCGTCGAGCCCACCTCGATGGAAACATCGATCCCGGGCGTCTACGCGGCCGGCGACGTGGCCGGCTACGAGGGCAAGATCACCCTCATCTCCGTGGGCTTCGGTGAGGCGGCGATCGCCGCCAACCAGGCGATCGCGAAGATCCGCGGCGAGAAGGTGCAGCCTAAGTACTCGACCGACTGAGCCAGGGCTGCTGTCACGCTCTCGGCACACTTCCGCGCGGGACATGCGCGTGTTTCGGCGTTAGCGTTGAAAGCGGGTGGTGGGTCCGGGGTGCCCCACAGACTCACGAGGTTCGCCCGCCGCGCGCCGACTAGACTCCGGGCGTGAGCGAGATCGCGCCGCGGGAGCTCTGGGGCATGGAAACACGCAAGGCGGTCGAGAACTTTCCGGTCTCCGGCGAGCCGATCCCGACCTCCGTCGTCCGCTGGCTCGGACGGATCAAGGCGGCGGCCGCGCGCGCGAACGCCGAGCTCGGCCTCCTCGACCCCGAGAAGGCGGAGCGGATCGCCGCCGCCGGCGACAGGATCGCCGCGGGCGAGTTCGACGACCAGTTCCCGATCGACGTCTTCCAGACCGGCTCCGGGACGTCCTCGAACACGAACGCCAACGAGGTGATCGCCGCGCTCGCCGGCGAGGACTGCCACGCGAATGACGACGTCAACATGGGCCAGTCCTCGAACGATGTGTTTCCCTCGGCCGTGCACCTGGCGGCGCTGGACGGGCTGGCGAACGACCTTGTGCCGAGCCTGAACGCGCTCGCGGAGGCGTTGGAGCGGAAGGCCGCGGAGTTCGCCGACCTCGTCAAGTCGGGCCGGACGCATCTCATGGACGCCGTGCCGGTGACCCTCGGCCAGGAGTTTGGCGGCTACGCCGCCCAGGTGCGCCAGGGGATCGCACGGATCGAGGCGACGCTCGAGCGCGTCGGGCAGATCCCGCTCGGCGGTACCGCTACCGGGACCGGCCTGAACACGCACCCCGAGTTCGCCGAGCGAGTGCGGGCGAAGCTGGCGGCCGAGACCGGTCTCGCCATCTTGCCTCCGGCGGACCCGTTCGAGGCACAGGCCGCGCGCGACGCGCTCGTCGAGGCCTCGGGCGCACTCAAGACGGTCGCCGTCTCCCTCACGAAGATCGCGAACGACCTTCGCCTCATGGGTTCCGGCCCGCGCACGGGCCTTGCCGAGATCGCGCTGCCCGAGCTGCAGAAGGGCAGCTCGATCATGCCGGGCAAGGTGAACCCGGTCATCCCCGAGGTCGTCACGCAGGTCTCCGCCCAGGTGATCGGCAACGACACGGCGATCACGGTCGGCGGGCTCCAGGGGCACTTCGAGCTGAACGTCTTCGTGCCGATGATCGCCCGCAACCTGCTCGGGTCCATCGGCCTGCTCACGTCCGCCTCACGCCTCCTGGCCGAGAAGTGCGTGGACGGGATCGAGCCGAACCGCGAGACGCTCGAGCGCTACGCAGAGCTCACGCTTTCGGCGGCCACCGCGCTGAATCCGTACATCGGCTACGACCGCGCGACGGAGATCGTCAAGGACGCCGCCGCGAGCGGCCGCTCTCTGCGCGAGGTAGCGCGCGAAGCCGGCGTCGACGAGGAGACGCTCGACAAGGCGCTCGACTACCGCGCGATGGCGCGGCCGCATGACGTCTGAGCGAAGTTGGCCTTGACAGGCTCGCTTTAGTGTCATTAACTCACGGAACCCACGCGCTCCGGGACGCCGCGAGGGGAGAACTCTCACGTCGGGACGACACGAGATCGCCCTCCGCGACCTCCCGGTCGACAGTTGGGGGGAGAGCCGCGTGAGAGGAGCCGCCATCGGGCGGCTCCCTCCGTTTCGTCGGCCGGAGGTCTAGTAGGCGACCGCGCCGCGGCCCGTCTCGGCCGCGTGACGCTGTTCGTCGGCGCGGTAGGAGGAGCGCACGAGTGGGCCCGAGAACACCGAGCCGAAGCCCATCGCCTCGCCCTGCTCGCGGAACCAGCGGAACTCGTCCGGGTGCACCCAGCGGTCGATAACCGCGTGGCGGGACGACGGCTGAAGGTACTGGCCGATGGTGACGACGTCGACGTTGTGCTCGCGCAGGTCGCGCATGGTCTCCACGACCTCGTCGTTCGTCTCGCCGAGCCCGACGATGATCCCCGACTTCGTCAGCACCGGGTAGTCCGCGAGCTCCTTCGCCCGGCGGAGAAGCCAGAGCGCCTTGTCGTAGTCGGCCTTGGCGCCGCGCATCCGGCGGTGGAGGCGGCGGACGGTCTCGATGTTGTGGTTGAAGACCTCGGGCCGCTCGGCCAGCACGGTTGCCAGCGCGTCCTCCTCGACGTCGAGGAAGTCCGGCGTGAGGACCTCGACCGAGGCCTCGGGCACCTTGTTCTTGAGTGCCCGGATCGTGGCCGCGTAGTGGCCGGCGCCGCGGTCCGGGATGTCGTCGCGGTCGACCGAGGTGACGACGACGTGCTTCAGCCCCATCTGCGAAGCAGCCTGTGCGAGGCGGAGCGGCTCGAGCGGGTCGGGCGGCGAGCCGGGCTTGCCGGAGTGGACGTAGCAGTAGCGGCAGGCGCGCGTGCACGTGTCCCCGAGGATCTGGAAGGTGGCCGTGCCCCGTCCCCAGCACTCGGCGATGTTGGGGCAGCGCGCCTCCTCGCAGATCGTGTTCAGACCCTGGCCGTGCAGCAGGTCGCGCAGCTCGAAGTAGCGTCCGTCCGCGCTCGGCGCGCGCACCTTCATCCATTCGGGGCGGCGGGGGCGCTTAGCTACTGGCAGCGATTTGTTCAACGCCCACCGCCTCTCCCGATCGTGTGTCGTTCCGCATCGGCTTGGCCGAGATCTTCTCGTGCACCGGCTGGGGCCAGAGCCCTGTTCCGTCTTCGGCCGAGAGCTCCTCGAGGTCGAGCTCGAAGACCTCGCCGAGCGCCGCTGCGGCCGCCGGTCGGACCTCGTCCAGCGCCAGCGGCCGGTCGAGCTCTCGCGCCATCGTCGTGAAGGCCGCGTCCTCGAGACCGCAAGCCGTGATCCACTCGGTGAACGGCGCCGGGTCGAGGTCGACGTTGAGCGCGTAGCCGTGCGTCGTCACCCAGCGCGAGATGTGGACACCGATCGAGGCGATCTTGCGCGGCGGCCGCTCGAGCCAGACACCGGTGAGGCCCTCGATCCGCGTCGCGTCGAGCTCGTACGAGCCGAGCGTCCGGATGAGCGCCTCCTCGAGGTCGCGGACGTAACGCTTCACGTCGCGGCCGTGGCGGTTGAGGTCGAGGATCGGGTAGCAGACGAGCTGTCCCGGCCCGTGGTACGTGGACTTGCCGCCCCGGTCCGTTTCGACGACTTCGACGCCCGCGTCGTCGGGGACGTGCAGCTCGGCGCTCTCGTCCGTCCGGCGCCCGAGCGTGATCACCGGAGGGTGCTCGAGGAGGATGACCGTGTCCGGGATCGCCCCCTGTGAGACCCCGGCAGCGAGCGAGCGCTGGAGCTCCCACGCCTCCGTGTAGCCCGTCGGCCCAAGGTTGAGCAGATACGCGCCGCGCCTCACACCCAAAGCCTAGTCGCCCCGAGCCTGTCCCCGGCGGCCACGCCCAAGTGCCTGGCACCAGGACGTGCCCAGCGGAGACATGCCGGGACGGCGGCGCCCGCCTCGGAGCGCGCCTCCCGTCTCGAGCCACGTCCGCGATGGCCATGGCCAAGTGCCTGGCACCGGGACCTGTCGGAAAAAGACGTGGGGTCGGCCTAGTAGGCCGATTCGTCCCAGGTCTGCAGCCGCTCGCGCAGGTCGCGCAGGAAGCGGCCCGCCAGGGCGCCGTCGACCAGCCGGTGGTCGTACGTGAGGGTGAGGTTCATGATCGGCCGGATCGCGATCACGTCCTCGCCCATGTCGTCCTGGATGACCCACGGCCGCTTGACGACGGCGTAGGTGCCGAGGATCGCGGCCTGCGGCTGGCTGATCACCGGCGTGCCGTGGAAGGTGCCGTAGCCGCCCGGGTTCGTGATCGTGAACGTCCCGCCCTGGACGTCGTCGGGAAGCAGCTTCTTGTCGCGCGCGCGTGCGGCGATGTCGGCGATCGCCTTCGCAATTCCGAGCAGGTTGAGAGTCTCGGCCTGCTTGACGACCGGGACGATCAGACCCTTGCCGTCGGCCAGCTCGACGGCGAAGCCGACGTTCACCCACGGGCGGGTCACGATCGACTCGCCCCGCAGCTCGCCGTTCAGCCACGGATAGTCCTTGAGGGTCTCCACGGCGGCACGTGCGACGAACGCGAGATAGGTCGGGTTGACGCCGTACGCCGCCTGGTACTCCTTCTTCAGCTTCTCGCGGATCGAGACCACCTTCGACATGTCGACCTCGATCGAGCTCGTGACGTGCGCGGCGGTGTCGAGCGAGCGCCGCATGTGCTCCGCGATCCCGCGGCGCATCGGGGACATCGCCTCGACGGTCTCGCCCTCCTGGGGCTCGGCAGCCGGTGCGGGCGCCGCCGCGGGGGCGGGAGCCGCAGCCTCGTGCTGCGTGGGCGCTGCTGGTGCCGGGGGCGCCGGCGGCGCCTCCGGGGCCGGAGCTGCCGGTGCTTCGACGGGCGCTGCTGCTTCGGTTGGCGCTGCTGCGCCGCCGGACTCGATGAACCCGAGGATGTCCTTCTTCGTCACCCGTCCCCCCCGGCCCGTGCCGGAGATCTGGGAGACGTCCACGTTGTGCTCGGAAGCGATGCGGGCCACGACCGGCGAGACGAAGCGCGCGCCGTCGGCCTGCCCGTCCTCGGGCTCGACCGGGAGCGGTGCGGGTGTCGGCTGCGCGGTGGGCGGCTGGGGCTCGGCGGCGACCTGCTCGGCCGACGGCGTCTCGCCCTCGGCGCCCGAGGCGGCGGCGCTCTCGGCGGCCGCTTCCTGCGTGGCGGGCTCGGGCGGCGCCTCAGCGGCGGGAGCCTCGGCCCACCGCGGCTGGAGCCTCGGCCTCCCCGGCAGGAGCCTCGTCGGGCGCTGCGACCTCCGCGCCCTCGGGCGCGATCACTGCGAGCTTCGTCCCGACCGCGACCGTCTCGCCCTCCTGCACCAGGATCTGCTGGACGACGCCCGACGCCGGGCTCGGCACCTCCGTGTCGACCTTGTCGGTCGAGATCTCGAGCAGAGTCTCGTCGGCCTCGATGGCCTCCCCCTCCGACTTGACCCACTTCGTGATTGTCCCCTCCGACACCGAGACGCCCATCTGGGGCATGACGACGTCGACGAGCGTCCCGGTGGCCATCAGTACGCGGCGAGCTCCTTGATGCCCGCGACCACGTCGTCGACTTGCGGGATGAATGCCTTCTCGAGCACGGGCGCGAACGGAACCGGCGTGTCCGGCGCCGTGATGCGCTTCACCGGGGCGTCGAGGTGCTCGAAGGACTCCTCGGCGATCGTCGCCGCGATCTCGCCGCCGAAGCCGCCCGTGTGCGTGTCCTCGTGGAGAACGATCACCTTGGACGTCTTCTCGACGGACTCCAGCACCGCCCTGCGGTCCCACGGGATGATCGTGCGGAGGTCGAGGATCTCGACGGAGGTGCCGTCCTCTTCGGCGACCTGGTCGGCGGCCTCGGAGGCCGTGTAGACCATGGCGCCCCAGGTGACGAGCGTGATGTCGTCGCCCTCGCGGTGGACGCGCGCCTCCCCGAACGGGGTCGTGTAGCGCTCGTCCGGCACGTCGGCCTTGATGCGCCGGTAGAGGTGCTTGTGCTCGAAGTAGAGGACCGGGTTCGGATCCTCGATCGCGCTGACGAGGAGGCCCTTCGCGTCCTCGGGCGTCGCCGGGCAGACGACCTTCAGGCCCGGGATGTGCGCAAAGCTCGACTCGGGGTTCTGCGAGTGGAACGGGCCGCCCGAGAATCCGCCCCCGGAGGGGCAGCGCACGACGATCGGCACGGGAGTGCCGGCCCGGTAGCGCTGCTTGGCGGCCACGGTGACCAGATGGTCCCACGCGCACGAGACGAAGTCGGCGAACTGCATCTCCGCGACCGGGCGCATCCCCATGATCGCCGCGCCGGTGCAGCCTCCGACGATCGCGGTCTCGGCAAGCGGCGCGTCGATGACGCGCCAGGGCCCGAACTCCTCCTGGAAGCCCTGGGTGACCTTGAAGGCGCCGCCGTAGACGCCGACGTCCTCGCCGATCACGAAGACGCGCTTGTCACGCCTCATCTCCCCGCGGAGCCCGTCCGAGATCGCCTGCAGGTAGGTCTTTTCCGCCATTAGAGGCACCTACTTGTGGTGGGGCGTGTCGAGGTCCTCGGGCGTTGCGAAGACGCCGTCGAGGAGCGTGGACGTGTCCGGGATCTCGCTGTCCTCGGCGCGCTTGATCGCGTCGTTCAGGAGCTTCTTGACCTCTGCGCGGATCTCGTCCTCCTGCTCGTCCGTGAACTCGGCGTTCTCGCGCAGCCAGGAGCGGAAGCGCTCGAGCGGATCCCGCTTCGCCCACTCCTCGAACATCTCCTTGGGCACGTAGAAGGCGTCGTCGTGGACCGCGTGCCCCTCCATGCGGAGCGTCAGGCACTCGATCAGCGTCGGGCCGCCGCCCTCGCGCGCCTTCTCGATCGCGCGCTTGGCCTCGCGGTGCACCGCGAGCACGTCCGTGCCGTCGACCACGACGCCCTCGAACCCGTAGGCCTTGGCGCGGTCGGCGATGTGCTCGCAGGCGTACTCGAGGTGCGTCGGCGTCGAGTAGGCCCACTGGTTGTTGTCGCAGATGAAGACCATGGGAAGCCGGCGCACCCCGGCGAGGTTCATCGACTCGTGCGTGTCGCCGCGGGCCGACGCGCCCTCGCCGAACCAGCCGAGCGCGACGCGCTTCTCCTCCCGGATGCGGAAGGCGAGCGCGCAGCCGACCGCGACCGGCAGCATCGCCGGCAGGTGGCTGACCATGGCGATGAGCCCGAGGCGGTCGTCGGCCATGTGGACGTTGCCGTCCTTGCCCTTCGTCGGGCCGTCAATGCGGCCCATGAACTGCGCGAAGATCCGCCAGGCCTCGACCCCGCGCACCACGTGGACTCCCATGTCCCGGTGCAGCGGCGTCCCGACGTCGTCCGGTCCCATCGCCGTCGCGATCCCGACCGCGGCGGCCTCGTTCCCGCGGCCCGTGTAGAAGCTGCCGGGGATCTTCCCCTGCTTGTAGAGGATGTGTCCCCGCTCCTCGATCCCGCGGGTCGTCAAGAGGTGGCGGTAGATGCCGAGAAGGTCCTCGCGATCGAGGCCGAACTCCCTGACCTCAGTGAGCGAGCCGACCGGTTCTGCTTCCCTGGCGATCGCCATTCGCGGGTCGAACTCTAGCGTCTAGGGTGAGGCCATGGGCCGCGCGTCGGACTGGCTTCGGGAGGAGCGTCGCAGGACGCTCGGGGACTGGGTCGCCTTCTGCCTCGCCTGCGGCCACGTGCAGCGGTACTTCGCCGAGGACGAGGCCGCGCTTCCGTCCGCCTGCCCCGAGTGCGGGGGCGAGCTCAGGACGAGGTGCCCCTCCTGCTCTGCGCAGATCGCCTCGGCCTTCGCCGTCTCGTGCGAGGAGTGCGGCGGGGAGCTGCGTCCCGACGAGGCCTTCGGCGTCCGTATCCGCAAGCCGCCGCGCTCCCCCAAGTAACACTTTGTCACTTGGGCCAGGGGCGCCGTTCGCCCGTGGCCAGCTGCCTGCCGAGGAACTCGGCGCTCGCCGCGACCCAGTCGGCGAGGCGACTCGTGCCCCGCGGCGGCTCGTCCGAGGTGAGCAGGTCGTTCGCGAGCGCGCCCAGCTCGTCCGCGGTCAGGAGCGTCTCACGCGTGACGAGGCCGAGCGCGCGCGTGAGGGTGAGAACGGGTCGCCTCCCTCCGTGCAGGACGACGGCCCGGGAGCCGACCGCCGAACGCACGAGGTGCACGAGCTCCTCGAAGCCGAGCTCGTCCGGACCCGCCGCGTCGAAAGCCACGTCCCTCTCGCTCCGGCCGGCTTCGACGCACAGCTCGGCGAGGTCCTCCGCGGCGATCGGCCGGAGCCGGCACGGGGCGCGCGGCACGACGAAGACGGGCAGCCGCCGGAGGAGCCACGCCACGTTGTTGACGAGCACCTCGCCGTCGCCGAACACGAGCGTCGGCCTGACGATGGCGTGCGAGAGGCCCGAGCCGGCGAGCGCTTCCTCCACGGCCGCCTTCCCGCGGAAGTAGGCGTACGGCGAGCCGGCGGCGGCGTTGGTGACGCTCAGCTGGACGACGCGCCGCACGCCCGCCGCGCGAGCGGCGTCGAAGAGCGCGACAGAGCTTCCGACGGCGTCCTCGAAGCTCGTCGAGGCGTCCGGGAAGCGGATCCAGTACGTGTTGTAGAGGGTCTCCGCCCCGTCCAGGGCGGCCGCGATGCCGTCAGGGTCGAGAGGGAACGCGCGTACCCGGTCGCCGAACGGGCTCTCGGACTCCGGCCGGCGGGTCAGCGTCCGCACTTCGCGTCCGGCTTCTATCAGCCGTGCCGCGACGTACCTCCCCGTGAAGGAGAAGGCGCCGGTGACGACGTCCACGGGGCCCGGCTAGGAGTGGATCTCGGAGAAGTGGATGACGGTGACCGTGGACTCCTCGGTCACCTCGCGGTTGTAGAGCTGCCCGAGGAAGTTCGCCATGTCGTCGGTGCGCTTGATCTCCGGGTTGTCCTTTGCGATCTCGCGCGGGGAGCAGTCGCCGAGCGGCTTGACCTCGACCTTGTCGATGACCGCGTCGAAGATCTTCTGCCGGGGCCCGTAGCGCTGGCCTACGAGGACCTGGACCACTATCCCCTTCTTGTACTTCCCGGCTTTGTCACCCAGCCGGATCGTGGCCGTCTTGCGCCTGCTGCGCAGCTGGTCGGCGACGATCGGCGAGTAGAAGTTGAGGGCGTACATCAGCTGGGAATGGCCCGGAAGCGGCCCCATCATACGGTTTCTTCGACGAGGGCCTTCTGCGCCCTTTCGGCCATCTCGCGCTCGCCCTTGTAGGCGAGGAGACGGGGAGCCTCCTCGAGCGGCAGCCAGCGTGCCTCGTCGACCTCGTGCGCATGCTCGGGAGGGATGTCGCCGAGCCGCCCGCGGCGGTAGCGGAAGAGGAAGAAGCTCACGATCTTGAACACGCGCTCGCCCTGCCACGTATAGACGTAGCGGACGTCGCCGAGCTTCGTCACGAGCCGGCCCTCGACGCCCGTCTCCTCGGTCACCTCGCGGCCCGCGGTCTCGGCCGGGCTCTCACCCGTCCCCACCAGCCCCTTCGGGAGCGCCCAGACGTCCTTGCCGCCCGGGCGGATGGCGGCGAGCCAGAGGCTGCCGCGCATGGAGCGCACGACCACGCCGCCGGCCGAGAACTCGCGCCTCATGCGGGAGAGCCTAGCCGGGTCGATATCGTCAGCTGGATGCGCAGGCTGCTCGTCCTCGCGTGCTCGATCACGCTCGTCGACACGATTCTCTACGCGGCGCTCGTGCCGCTCCTCCCGCACTATGCGGACGAGTTCGGGCTCTCGAAGGGGCAGGCCGGCCTGCTCGTAGGGGCCTACGCAGCCGGCGCCCTGCTCGGAGCGATCCCCGGCGGGATCAGCGCGGCCAAGTTCGGCCCGCGCAGGGCTGTGCTCGCCGGTCTCCTGCTCATGGCAGTGGCCAGCACGGCGTTCGGCTTCGCGGGCGACGCCGCCACCCTCGGAATCGCGCGCCTCGCCCAGGGCTTCGGCAGCGCCTTCTCCTGGGCCGGCGCGCTCGCCTGGCTCGTCGCCGGCACGCCCAAGGAGCGGCGCGGCGAGATGCTCGGCACGGCGATCGGCGCTGCGATCTTCGGCGCGCTCCTCGGGCCGGCGCTCGGTGCGCTCGCCGAGTCCGTCGGGGAGCGCCCGACGTTCCTCGGCATCGCCGGGGTCGCCCTCGTTCTCGCCGTCTGGGCACTGCGGACGCCTCCCGTCGCCGCGGACCCCCAGCCGGTCGCCCAGCTCGCGCGCGCGCTCAAGCGGCCGCTCATCCTGGGCGCGCTGTGGCTGATGACGCTCCCGGCGCTTCTCTTCGGCGTCCTCGCGGTGCTCGTGCCGCTCGAGCTCGGCGACGCCGGCTGGAGCGCCGCGGCGATCGCCGCCGTCTTCATCGTCGCCGCGGCAATCGAGATGGTTGTTGCCCCGATGCTTGGCCGCTTCTCGGACCGGGTCGGCCGCCTGCTGCCGCTCCGCCTTGCGCTCGGCGCTGCCGTTCTCGTCACCACCGCGCTCGCGCTCGCCGAGCGTCCGCTCGTCCTCGCGCCGCTCGTGGTCGCCGCGTCGATCGCGTTCGGCGCCTTCTGGGCGCCCGCGATGGCGCTCCTCTCGGACGGCGCCGAGCGCATCGGGCTCGCCCAGGGCTTCGCCTTCGGGCTCATGAACGCCGCCTGGGGCGGGGGGAACTCGATCGGGCCCTCGCTCGGCGGAGCGCTCGCGGACGCTGCCGGCGACGCCCTTCCCTTCGCCCTCATGGCACTGGTCTGCGCGGGGACCCTCCTCGCCGTCACGCGGGGTCGCAGAGTCTTTGGCACTCAGCTTGCACGAGTGCCAGAAAGTTCTTGATGGAGTCTCGCTCGATTCGCTAGGATGACGTTGGCACTCGATTGAGTCGAGTGCCAGACATACGTCACATCGCAAGGAGGAGTGCTGGATGAACCTTCAGCCACTGGGCGATCGGCTCATCGTCGAGGCGCTCGAGGAAGAAGAGACCACAGCGAGTGGGATCGTTCTCCCCGACACCGCCAAAGAAAAGCCGCAGCGCGGCCGCGTCCTCGCAGTTGGCCCGGGCCCCCGGGACGAGGACGGCGAGTACGTCAAGATGGATCTCGAGCCCGGCGACGAGATCATCTTCTCGAAGTACGGCGGCACGGACATCAAGCTCGGGGGCGACGACTACCTGATTCTGCGGGAGTCGGACGTCCTCGCCAAGGTGCTCGCCGAGACGAAGTCCAAGAGCAAGAAGAAGGAGCTGGCCGGCGCAGCCGCCTAGGCGCGCCCGTCACCAGCCCACAGGAAACGGAGGAGTTGTATGGCTCATAAAGAGCTTCTCTTCAGCGAGGATGCGCGGCGCGCGCTCGAGCGCGGCGTCAACACTCCTCGCTGACGCGGTCAAGGTCACCCTTGGCCCCAAGGGGCGCTACGTCGTGCTCGACAAGAAGTTCGGCGCGCCCACCATCACCAACGACGGCGTCACGATCGCGCGCGAGATCGAGATCGAGGACGTCGTTCGAGAACCAGGGCGCCCAGCTCGTTCGCGAGGTCGCCACAGCGACGAACGACGTCGCCGGCGACGGCACGACGACCGCGACCGTCCTGGCCCAGGCCATCGTCCGCGAGGGCCTCAAGAACGTCGCCGCCGGCGCGAACCCGATGGGCCTCAAGCGGGGCATCGAGACCGCCGTCGACAGCGTCGTCGAGGATCTGAAGAAGCAGTCGAAGGAGATCTCGGGCAAGGAAGACATCGCCCGGGTCGCCAGCATCTCGTCGCGCGAGCGCGAGATCGGCGACGTGATCGCCGACGCGATCGAGAAGGTCGGCAAGGACGGCGTCGTGAACGTCGAGGAGGGCCAGACCTTCGGCCTCGAGCTCGAGTTCACCGAGGGCATGCAGTTCGACAAGGGCTACCTGTCGCCGTACATGGTCACGGATCCCGAGCGCATGGAGGCCGTGCTCGACGACCCGTACGTCCTCATCGCCAACCAGAAGATCGGCGCCGTGAAGGACATCCTGCCCGTGCTCGAGCAGGTCATCCAGGCCGGCCGTCCGCTCCTGATCGTGGCCGAGGACGTCGAAGGCGAGTCCCTCGCGACCATCGTCGTGAACAAGCTGCGTGGCACCTTCACCGCCGTCGCCGTCAAGGCGCCGGGCTTCGGTGACCGCCGCAAGCGCATGCTCGAGGACATCGCCATCCTCTCGGGTGGCGAGGTCATCACCGAGGAGATGGGCCTCAAGCTCGAGAACACGAAGCTCTCGCAGCTCGGCCGTGCCCGCAAGATCGTCGTCACCAAGGACACGACGACGATCATCGACGGCGCCGGCGACTCGGAGGGCATCAAGGGCCGCATCAAGCAGCTCAAGTCGGAGATCGAGACCACGGACTCGGACTTCGACCGCGAGAAGCTGCAGGAGCGGCTTGCCAAGCTGGCCGGCGGCGTCGCCGTCATCAAGGTCGGCGCGGCCACCGAGACGGAGATGAAGGAGAAGAAGCACCGCGTCGAGGACGCCCTGCAGGCAACGCGGGCTGCCCTCGAGGAGGGCATCGTGCCCGGCGGCGGTGTCGCGCTCCTCAACTCCGGCAAGGCCATCAAGCTCGACACGCTCGAGGGCGACGAGCGCACCGGTGCCTCCATCGTGGCCCGGTCGCTCGAGGAGCCCGTCCGCCAGCTCGCGCAGAACGCCGGGCTCGAGGGCTCGATCGTCGTCGACAAGATCCGGACCGGCACGAAGGGCCACGGCCTGAACGTCGACACCGGCGAGTACCAGGACCTGGTCAAGTCCGGGATCATCGACCCGACCATGGTCACCCGCTCGGCGCTTCAGAACGCTGCCTCGATCGCGAAGAACATCCTCACGACCGAGGCCGTCGTCGCGGAGGCGCCCGAGAAGGCCGGCGTCGGCGGCGGTATGCCCGGCGGTATGCCCGACATGGGTATGTAGTCACGGGGGAAACCATGTTTCCCCCGTGTGCCCCCTTCTTCGGAAGTTGGCACAGCGAAAAGGGCCGGCAAAGCCGGCCCTTTTGCTTTTGATGCTGGTAACGCTCGCGGCCATGTCGTCGACGCACGGGCTCGACGCAGGAGACGCTTCCTCAGATTGAGTAGCGCTCCTCGGCCCAGGGGTCGGCGTCGTTCGAGTAGCCGAGGCGCTCCCAGGTGCCCGGCTCGTCGTCGGCCCGCACCTCGAGCCCGACGAGCCACTTGGCGCTCTTCCAGAAGTAGCGCGACGGCACGACCAGGCGAAGCGGCCCGCCGTGGTCCGGCGTTAGCGGTTCGCCGTCTGCCTCGTAGGCGACGAGCGAGCCGGGTTCGTCCAGCACGGACAACGGCAGGTTTGCCCGGTAGTCCTCGGTCGCGTGGGCGACGACGAAGCGCGCGGAACTGTTCGGGCGGGCGAGCTCGACAAAGCGCACGCCGCGAAAGCGAGCGTCGAAACGGCTCCAGCGCGTAACGCAGTGGATGTCGGCGACGACCTCGGACGCCGGCAAGGCTCTGAGCTCCTCCAGGCTGAGCTCGACCTCCTGCTCGACTTCGCCCCAAACGCGGAGGCGCCAGCCGGCGGGATCGGCGACCGGCACCGAGCCGACATGGAGGATGGGCCACTTCTGGGTCAGGTACTGCCCCGGCGGCAGGCGCGCCGGGTCGAAGCCTGCCTCGAGCACCTTTCGCTCGGCGTTCGACCTGGGCACGCTGCCTACACTAGTCCCGTGGAGGCAGCAGCTCTCACACACGCCGTCGCCGGTCGCCCACGCGCGTTCGTCGGGGTGACCGGGCCCGAGGCCGCCGACTACCTCCAGCGCATGCTCTCGAACGACGTCGAGGCGCTTGCGCCCGGCGATGCGTGCGAGGCGCTCCTCCTGACACCGAAGGCGCGCGTGATCGCCCCGATGCGCGTCCTGCGCCGCGGGCCGGAGGACTTCCTGCTTCTCACCGAGCCCGAGCTCGGCGAGGCGTTGCGCGACCAGCTGCTGCGGATGCGCTTCGCGGCGAAGGCCGACATCGCCCTCGAGGAGCACACGTCGACGCTCATGTTCGGCGGCGCCGGCGAGGGGATTCCGAACGACGACTACGGTGAGCCCGCCGTCGAGGTGCTCGACGCGGCGCTCGAGCCGACGCTCGGCGAAGACGATCTGGAGGCGCTCCGCATCCGCGCCGGGACGCCGCGCTTCGGGCGCGAGATCGACGACCGCGTCCTCCCGGCCGAAGCAGGGCTCGTCGAGCGGGCGGTCAGCCTCACGAAGGGCTGCTACCCGGGCCAGGAGCCGATAGCACGCCTCCACTACCGCGGCCACGCGAACCGCGGGCTCCGCGTGCTGGGGATCGACGGCGACGAGCCACCGGGAGCCGACGCCGAGATCGTCTACGAGGGCAAGGCTGTCGGCCGAGTGACGAGCGCAGTCCACGCCGAGGGCGGCATCGTTGCGCTCGCCTACGTCCGAGCCGAGGTGCCGGCGAACGCCGAGCTGGACGTCGGCCGGTCGAAAGCCCGGCCGCTACACTGACCCTCGTCCCGCGCCCGTAGCTCAGGGGATAGAGCGCTGCCCTGCGGAGGCAGAGGTCGCACGTTCGAATCGTGCCGGGCGCATCCCGCTGTGCACACGCTGAACGTGCTCGGCTATGAACCTCATCGCCGTCACGACCTCACGCCTTCCGGTGGATGTCATGGGAATCGGGCCCGGCTCCGCCGTCGAGTTTGTCGTGGAGCCATTGCCGCGGGAAGAGCCTCCGGCTGTAGCGGCGCCACCGAGCATGGCGGCAACGGTAGCCTCGGCGGGGTGTTTGACCACGTCGGCATCGCCGTCTCGGACCTCGCGGCCTCCGAGCGCTTCTACCGCACCGTCCTGAGCGTCCTGGGCGTCGAGCCCAGCCATGCGGACGCCGAGTTGGTCGAGTGGGAGGACTGGGACATCGGGGCGACGGACCGCGAGCACCCGGTGACCCGCGGGCTCCACGTCGGCTTCCGCGCCCGCGACCGCGCGCAGGTCGACGCGTTCTGGCAGGCGGGTGTCGACGCGGGGTACCGCGACGACGGCGCGCCGGGGCCGCGCAGGCAGTACGGCCCCACGTACTACGGCGGGTTCCTGCTCGACCCGGACGGCAACAGCGTCGAGGCGGTCCACGGCGACCGCCAGGACGCCGTGCACGCCGGCCGGATCGACCACCTGTGGCTCCGCGTCCGCGACCCGCAGGCCTCCCGGCGCTTCTACACGACGATCGCCCCGCACGCCGGGCTCCGCCTGACGCACGACGAGCCCGAGCGCGTGCAGCTGTCCGGCCCGGACTACAGCTTCTCGCTCGTCCGCGACGAGCGGCCGCTCACCGAACACGTCCACCTCGCGTTCCCCGCGCGCGAAGACGCCACGGTGCGCGCGTTCCACGCCGCCGCGCTCGCGGCGGGCTACGAGGACCACGGCGAGCCGGGCGAGCGCGCGGTCTACCACCCGGGCTACTACGGCGCGTTCGTGCTCGACTCGGACGGGCACAACGTCGAGGTCGTCAACCACAACCGGGGCTGAGCCGTGGCCGACGAGTCCGCCCATCACATCTCGGCCGTGGGCGTCGGGCATGTAGTGGGGCACTACAACGGCGACTTCCGAGTCCGATACTCGGCACGCACGAGCGCGACGCGCCCCAACTTGCCGGGAACCGGAGACTGGGGTGTCACCGAGCGCGAGCTAAAAGGCCGAGCGTCACGGAGGGTGAGCGCGAGCTAGAAGACCGCGAGCAAATCTTTCGTCGCGCGTTTCCTGCGAATCGCTACTCTCCGGGCATGGCGACGAGGAAGACCGCGACGACGAAGCCGACCGAGCCAAAGGCGAAGGCCGAGCCGGGAAGCCTGGAGTACGCGGGCGAAGCGTCGTCGTCGGCCAGGACCCGCCCGTACACAGGCTGCGGTGATCCTCGACGCTGGCAGCAGCGCCGCCGCAACCGCTGAGGCTCACGCCGTCACCGGGTGCGAGCTAAGAAAACGCGCCGCGATTCTTCGCCTCTTCCTGTGAGGCTCAAGCATGGGACCGCCTCGTCATTCCAGTCAGGTTGACTTGCTGCGAGACATGTCGATGACCGACGCCGAAGCAAGGGCCGAAGGCCGTCGTGAGGCCGCGCCCGCGGCGCTCGCCGTGCTCGTCGTCCTCGTGGCGTTGGCGCTGGTCAGCCGGGCGAGGGGGTGGGAGCTGGTCGGTCTGCCCTGGTGGATCTGGCTTGTGGTCGCGGTTCCCTCCCTGCTGCTGACGATCGACCTTCTTCTGACGTTCCGCGGGACGGGCCTCGTGCGATCGCGCCGCGCCGCTGTCGCTCTTCTCGGTCTCCTTGTGCTGGGAAACTTGCTCGCGCTCGGCCTTCTCGTCGCCGGCCTGGTGACGACGAGCGCCGCAGAGCTCAGCGGCGGAGAGCTCTTGCTCACCGGATTCGCGATCTGGACGGCGGACGTCATCGTCTTCGGGGTCCTGTTCTGGGAGTTGGACGTGGGCGGGCCGGCCGCGCGCATCGTTCGTTCGGAACGAACGGCCCCCGACTTCCAGTTCCCGCAGGATGAGAACCCGCAGCTCGCGCCGACCGGCTGGGGTCCGGTGGTCTGGGACTACCTCTACCTCTCGCTCACGAACTCGATCGCATTCAGCCCGACCGACGCGATGCCGCTGTCGCTGCGCGCAAAAGCGGCGATGGGCCTGGAGGCAGGCATCTCCGCGGTCACGATTCTGCTCGTCGCCGCTCGAGCCGTAAACGTGCTCGGCGAGTAAGCCCCAGAAGGCGTCTACGCCGCGGGCCAGCGGGGCTCGCGTGGCTTGTCGCGGCCGAGACGGCGCCAGTCGTCGCGCGCAGGCGCGAACACGTCGATGACGACCGCGCCCTCCGGGCCGGCGCGCACCTCGTGCGGGACGTCGCCGGGAATCCGCCAGGTCGCGCCGGGACCGAGCTCTTTCGTCTCCCCGGCCACGCGGAACGACAGCGTTCCGTCGATGACCATCCCGAGCTGCTCGTTCACGTGCTGGTGCTCGGGCACTTGAGCGTTCGGGTCGAGCTCGACGATCGCCATCGTGCCCTCCTCGCCCTGAACCGCCCTGGCGGCGACACCTTCCCAGACTCGCAGCGGCGACATTGCCGCAAGGTCGTCGAATGCGCTCACGCTGCACCTCCTCGAAGTCGTCTCTGGGAGGCTACCCGCGCGCAGGACGCCGGTTGCCGCCGAAGAACTCACGACGGGTGGCCGATCTCCCAGAGCATCTCGATCTCGGACGCCACCGCGACGCGTCGTGGTGGAGCGAGCTCGGCGCGCGCTGGGTCGTCCTGGGCCTGCTGACCGCGATCTCGATCGCCGCGCTCTTCAGCGTCTTCGGCCAGCATCCGGAAACTTCGACCGCGTCCGGTGACGTCGCGGCGCTCGAGGTCTACGCCCCCGAGGAGTTGCGCGGCGGCCTCTTCTTCGAGGGCCGCTTCACCATCACGGCGACGGACGGGATCGAGGACGCGGTGCTCGTCTTCGCGCACGGCTGGATGGAGAACATGCACATCAACACCATCGAGCCGGCGCCGACCGAGGAGACGAGCCGCAACGGCCGCCTCGCTCTGCACTTCGGCCCGCTCGGCGCCGGTGATCGCCTCGTCCTCTACATGCAGTTCCAGGTCAACCCGACGAACGTCGGCAGGCGGCCCGCGGACGTCGAGCTCTACGACGGAGAGAGCCTGATCGCCACCGTCGACCGGACGATCACCGTCTTCCCGTAGCCATGGACATCGTCGTCAGAGCCTTCTTCGCCTTCGCGTTCGTCGTCATCGTCACGCGCGTGATCGGCCGTCGGGAGCTCTCCTCGATGCAGCCGTTCGACCTCATCCTCCTGATCGTGCTCGGCGACCTCATCCAGCAGGGAGTGACCCAGAGCGACTACTCGTTCACGGGACTCATCCTCACCGGCGGCACGTTCACGGTCCTGACCGTGGCCGTCTCCTACCTGGTCTACCGCTTCCGGCGGCTGCGGCCGGTCTTCGAGGCCGAGCCGCTGATCCTGGTCGAGGACGGCAAGCCGGTCGAGCGGAACCTGCGCCGTGAGCGCATGACCATCGAGGAGGTCGCGGCCGAGGCCCGCCAGCAGCAAATCCCGTCCCTGCGGGGAGTCCACTGGGCCGTTCTCGAGTCGAACGGCAAGATCAGCTTCATTCAGCGCAGCTAGGCTGGTTCGCGTGAGGATCTGCTCGCTCGTCCCGGCCGCGACGGAGGTGCTGTTCGCGCTCGGGCTCGGCGACCGCGTCGTCGGCGTCACCCACGAGTGCGACTGGCCGGTCGAGGCGGCCGGGCGCCCGGTCGTCACGGCGTCGCTCGTCCAGACCGGCGACCTCGGGAGCGGGGACATCGACCGTGTCGTGGCCGAGACCGCCCGCGACGGCCATCCTCTCTACGCGATCGAGGAGGAGCCCTGGGCCGAGATCGAGGCGGACGTGGTCGTGATGCAGGAGCTTTGTGACGTCTGCGCCGTCTCGACCGACCAGGTCAACGGCGCGGTGAGCGCGAGGTCGCTGGACGTCGAGGTGCTCGACTTCTCGCCGTCGACCCTCGACGGCATCGCCGACGAGATCGTCGCGCTGGGGACGACGCTCGGTGCCGAGGGCGAAGCCGAGGAACTGGCCTCGGGGATGCGCAGCCGGCTCGACCGCGTGTCGTCGGCGCTCGCAGCCGTCGAGGTCTCGCCGCGCGTCTTCGTGACGGAGTGGCTCGAGCCTCCGTACTCGGCAGGCCACTGGGTGCCCGACATGGTCGTCGCCGCGCGCGGCACCGACGTGGCCGGCATGTCGGGCGAGCCGTCGCACCGGATGCGCTGGGTCGACGTCGCCGGGCTCGAGCCGGACGTCGTCGTTCTTGCTCCCTGCGGCTTCGACCTCGACCGCACGCTGGCCGAGGTCGTCCCGCTCGAGCTCTCGGCGCACCTGCTGGGGACGCCCGCGCGACAGGAGAGCGCGGTCTTCGCCGTCGACGCGAACGCGACCTTCTCGCGGCCGGGCCCCCGTGTGGTCGACGGCGTGGAGGTGCTCGCGCACCTTCTCCACCCGGGCGAGTACCCGGATCCGGGCGTCGCCTGGAGCCGCATCCGCCTCTAGTCGATCCGGATCAGGATCTCGTCGCCGCGCTCCTCGGCCTGGTAGCGCCGCGCGGCGTCGTCGCCGTAGAGACACGCTCCGGTTCGAAGGTCGAAGCGCCAGCCGTGGTAGGCGCACTCGAGCTGGTCGCCGAGGACGTCGCCGTCGACGAGCGGGTTCCCCTCGTGCGGGCAGGCGTTGTCGAAGGCGTGGATCTCACCGGCCACGCGCAGCAGCAGGATCTGGCGTCCGTCCCCGTCGACCACTGCGCGGTCGCCCGCGAGGACGTCGGCCGGGACGCTGAGCCATCGCTCGGCCGTCTGATCCACGCGACCTACACTATCCGGCCCCGTGCCCCTCTATCTTCGCGAAGCCGACGTCGAGCAGCTCCTCACGCCGGAGGACGCCGTCGAGGCGGTTGAGGGCTGCTTCGCGCGCCTGGCTCGCGGCGCGATCGAGAACCGGCCGCGTTTTCGGCTCGGCCTGACGGAGGGCTTGCTCCACGTGATGGCCGCAGCCGACCTCGAGCTCGGGGTCGCCGGCCTGAAGGCCTACGTGGGCTTCGCCGAAGGGGTGCGCTACGTCGTCCCGCTCTTCGCGGCCGATCGTCCCGAGTTGCTGGCGCTCATCGAAGCCGACCGTATGGGCCAGCTGCGCACCGGCGCCGCCAGCGGAGTCGCCGCGCGACATCTGGCGAAGGAAGGGGCGCGCACGCTGGGCGTGATCGGCACGGGCTGGCAGGCCGAGACCCAGGTCGCCTGCATCCGGGCTGCTCTGCCGGAACTCGAGCGGGTCGTCGCCTACTCGCGCAACGCCGAGCGGCTGGCCGACTTCTGCAAACGGCTCGACTGCGAGCCCGGCGAGTACAACAAGGACGCGGCCGAGCAGGACGTCGTGGTGACGATCACGACGTCGCGCGACCCGGTCCTGCGGGGCGAGTGGCTGCAACCCGGAGCGCTGGTCTGCGCCGCCGGTGCGAACCATATTCAGGCGCGAGAGCTCGACAACGCGGTGCTGGAGCGGGCGACGTTCGTCTGCTGCGACTCGCGCGAGCAGGCTCAGGTCGAGGCGGGCGATCTCGTCGAGCCGGTCGAGCGGGGCGTTCTCGACTGGCTCGAGGTGCACGAGCTCTCCGAGGTCGTCGCCGGCGAGACGGCCGGGCGGCAGCACGACGACGACATCGTCGTCTTCAAGAGCCTCGGGATCGCAGCCGAGGATCTGGCGGTCGCGGCGCTCGTCGTCGAGCGGGCCAGAGAGCGCGGCCTCGGCGTCGAGCTTTAGGAGGGTCTGACGAAATAGTGGCTGTGCCGCCGGGCCGCGCTGCTCGCCCCGAGGACGGCGTCCTCAGTCGCGCCCGTATCTCATTCGATACGAACGCTCCCTGCGTCCTTGCCTCGGAACGACCATCGCACCCCGGCGACGAGCACCATTCCGCCAAACCCTCCTAGACGAGCTCGTCGCGAAGAAGGTCGAGGAGGAGGCCGTCGTGCCACTCGCCGTCGACTCCGCGCTCGTAGTTCCGCATGATCCCGACGCGCCTGAATCCGACGCGCTCGTACGCGCGGATCGCCCGCTCGTTCGCCACTGCCGGATCGATGATGATCCGGTGATGGCCGCGATCCTCGAAGAGGTGTCGCGCCAGCGTGCGGATGGCGTCGGCGCCGAGTCCCTGCCCCTGCCGCGCGCCGGTGACGAAGATGTCGATGTTCGCGTGGTGGTAGTCCGGGTCGTTCTCCTCCCCGGCCTCGACGAGCCCGACCACCTCTCCGCCCTCCTCGATCACGAGCACGAGCGCGTCTTCCTCCGGCCCGGCCTTGTCGCGCAGGTCGTCCTCGTCGAGCCCGAGCCACCAGTGCGCGATGTCGGGCTCGGCTGCGATCTCGGCCAGGCGCGGAGCGTCGTCGAGGGTGATCGGCCGCAGCGTCACGCGCTCCCCGCGGAGCGTGCCGTCCATCGTGTCTAGGAGGACTCGCGGACGTGCTCGGCGGCCATGGCCGCCGTGTCCTCGCCGACGGCCCGGATGACCTCGGGTCGCTCGAGCAGCCTGAGGCGCTGCTCGTCGGTCGCGCGGTTCTTCAGGTACGGGTCCTCGAGGATCTCCTCGAGCGAGCGGCCCTGCCGGTGCTCGCGTACGACATACGAGGCAAGCGCCTCTTCCTTCGAGATCCCGCGGGGGGTCTCGGACTTCGAGTCGTCGCCCTTGCCGAACAGCTTCGAGAAGAACCCCACGCCGCGATTGTATCCTTGGTGGGCAGTGGAGCCTGAGGGCATGCGATTCGCCACTCGAACCCTGCACGGGGTTGGCGATGACGGCGGGCGCGAGGAGATCCTGATCTGGATCGAGCGCCGTCCGGGCGCGGTCTGGGCGGTCGGCCGCGCGATCGACATCGACAATCGCAAGACCCCGCGACCGCGCCCCGACGACTATGTCTTCGAGGGCTACGAGATGGGCGACGCGCTCTCAGCCGCGAACAACGCGCTGGAGGACGACCTCAAAGTGTCGGCCGGGGAGGGCGTGAACGAGGCGATCGCCCCATTTGCCGAGGACGAGCTCCTGAAACCCCTCGAGCGCTGGTTCTTCGGCCACAAGCACTGAGCCTCCCCGCTCCGCGAGGGGCCACCCCGGGCCACCACCCGCTGTGGACGCTAGCGAGGAAAGGCGCACGCATGGTGTCCGAACCGTTCCGAAAGTGAGAAACAGCCCGAGGGCTGGGCCCTACGCGATGCCGATCTGCATCGCGAGCTCGCGCGAGATGGCGTGCTCCGAGCCCTCCACGACCACGGTCAGCGGACCGTCGAACGGCTCCGAGCGGCGCATTGTCACCCGGCCGCCGGGGACGAGGCGTAGGCCCGCGAGGTAGCGCAGCAGGTCGGAGTCCCCATCGGGCACGCGCTTGACGGTCGCCTCCTCGCCGGGCTCGAGGGCGTCGAGCGAGCGCAGGCGGTTCGTGGCCACGCGCAGCCCGGCGTCCGGGATCGGGTCGCCGTGCGGGTCATGGGTCGGGAAGCCGAGCTGTTCGTCGATCCGCGCTTCGAGCTCCTCGGAGAGAGCGTGCTCGAGGCGGTCGGCCTCCTCGTGGACGGCGTCGATGGGCACGCCCAACGTCTGCGCGAGGTACTGCTCGAGGAGCCGGTGGTGCCGCACGACCTCGAGCGCGATCTGCGTCCCCGTCTCCGTGAGCTCGACGCCCTTGTACGGCGAGTGGTCGGCGAGGCCGAGCGCGGCGAGCTTCTTCAGCATCGAGGTGGCCGAGGAAGGCGCCACGCCCATGCGGCGTGCGATCGCGGTCGTCGTCGGCTTCGTGCCTTCGGACTGGAGCTTGTAGATCTCCTTCAGATAGTCCTGGATCGCCGCCGAGAGGACAGGTTTAGACACATCTCAAATTCTAGTCGCAGGCCGCCTGCCAGGGCAGGTCCCGCAGACCCTTGGTAGCCTCGCGCCCTCTGCGCATTCGTCTAGGACATAGCCCGGACCCGGACGACGCGTTCATGTTCTGGGGACTTGCGGCAGGCCGCGTCGACGCGCGCGGCTTCGAGTTCGAGCACGTCCTCGAGGGGATTCAGACCCTGAACGAGTGGGCGCTCGAGGGTCGGCTCGAGGTCACGGCCATTTCGCTGCACACGTACCCGTTCGTCCAGGACAAGTACGTGATCCTCCCGCACGGGGCGAGCATGGGCTCGGGCTATGGCCCGGTGGTCGTCGCCAAGCGCCCGATGTCCCGCGAGGAGCTGAAGGAGGTCGAGATCGCCGTCCCGGGCCGGATGACGACCGCGTTCCTCACGCTGCGCTTCTACCTGGGCGGAGACTTCCGCTACCGCGAGGTGGCGTTCGACGAGATCATGGAGCAGGTCGAGAGCGACAGCGCGGAGGCCGGGCTCCTCATCCACGAAGGCCAGCTCACGTACAAGCAGAGCGGCCTCGAGCGCATCGTCGATCTCGGCGAGTGGTGGCTTCTCGAGACGGGGCTCCCGCTCCCGCTCGGCATCAACACTGCACGACGCGACCTCGGCGCCGAGACGCTCCAGACGCTCTCCGAGGTCCTTCGCGACTCGATTCGGGCGGGCCTCGAGCACCGTGAGGAGGCGCTCGAGTATGCCCTCCAGTTCGGTCGTGGGCTGACCCCGGAGCTCGCAGACAAGTTCATCGGGATGTACGTCAATGAGCTGACCGAGGACTACGGCGAGGAGGGCCGCCAGGCCGTCGCCGAGTTGCTCCGCCGCGGCGAGGAAGCGGGCGCGTTCGAGCGCCCGGTCCGCGTCGAATTCGTCGAGTAGTCGCGAGGCGGTAGGCCGAGGTCGCGCGAATAGACTTGGCGCGTGGCCGACGCCGTCATCCTCTCCGCCGTCAGGACGCCCGTCGGCCGCTACGGAGGCGCGCTCGCGGGCGAGCGTCCCGACGATCTCGCGGCACTCGTCGTCCGCCAAGCCGTCGAGCGCGCCGGCGTGCCGGCCGGGGAGATCGAGGACGTCTACTTCGGCGCCGCGAACCAGGCGGGAGAGGACAACCGCAACGTCGCGCGCATGGCTGCCCTCCTCGCCGGGCTGCCGCAGGAGGTCGCCGGCGTCACGGTCAACCGGCTGTGTGCGTCGGGCCTCGCCGCTGTCGTCTCCGCCTGCCACGCCGTGCGGGCCGGGGACGGCGACCTGTTCGTCGCCGGCGGCGTCGAGTCGATGAGCCGTGCGCCCCTCGTCATGGGCAAGCCCGAGCGCGCCTACCCGCGCGGCAATCAGACCGTCTGGGACACGACGCTCGGCTGGCGGTTCCCGAACCCGCGCATGGAGGAGATGTTCCCGCTCGAGTCGATGGGCGAGACGGGGGAGAACGTCGCCGAGCGCTTCGACGTTTCCCGCGAGGAGCAGGACGCCTTCGCCCTCGAGAGCCAGCGCCGTCATGCAGCCGCCGCCGAGGCCGGGCGCTTCGACGACGAGCTGGTCCCGGTGGGAGACGTCGTCCGCGACGAGCACCCGCGGCCGGACACCTCGGCGGAGAAGCTGGCAGCGCTCAAGCCGGCGTTCCGGGCGAACGGCACCGTCACCGCGGGCAACTCGAGCGGCGTCAACGACGGGGCCGCCGCGCTGGTCGTTGCCAGCGCCGAGCGGGCCGCCGAGCTCGGCATCGAGCCGCTCGGCCGCTTCGTGGCCGGAGCCGTCGCGGGCGTGGATCCGCGCGTCATGGGAATCGGGCCGATCCCCGCCGTCCGCAAGGTGCTCGCCCGCGCGGGCGTCGAGGCCGGCGACCTCGACCTCGTCGAGCTGAACGAGGCGTTCGCCTCACAGAGCCTCCAGGTCATCCGCGAGCTCGGGCTCGACCCGGAGAAGGTGAACGTCAACGGCGGGGCCATCGCCATCGGGCACCCGCTCGGGATGAGCGGCGCTCGTCTCGTCGTCACCCTGCTTCACGAGCTCCGCCGCCGGGGCGGGCGCTACGGCCTCGCCACGCTGTGCGTCGGCGTCGGCCAGGGCCAGGCCGTGCTCTTCGAGCGCTAGCCGATCTGGGCGGCCAGGAAGCGGCGCGAGCGCTGCACGAGCTCGTGCGCCACGTAGACGACCGCCAGCGCGTTCACGACGTGCAGTGCCGCGATCTCCTCGATGTCGATCTGGGCGAGGACGAGCTGGAGGACGTTGAGCCCGAAGAGCGTGAACGTGAGCGCTATCAGCGACCGCGGCACCTTCCCGACGAAGGCGAGGACGAGCATGATCAGGGACACGAGCCCGAGCCCCAGCCCGACCGCGCGATGTGCGTCGAACGTCGTGGCGCCGAACGTTCCCAAGCCTGCGAGGAAGAACTGCACGATGACGCCCGCGAGGTAGATCGTCGCGAGGCCGAAGAGGATCACCCGCGCCTGAGCCACGCCTCGACTGTACGCGACCTCCGCGACGGCCACCGCGATATCGTCCCGCGGGATGGCTGTGGTGACCGAGCGCGAGTACGGGCTCTTCATCGACGGAGAGACGGCGGAGCCCTCCGACGGCGAGATCCGCGACCTCGTCGAGCCCGCCACCGGGAGCCCGTTGGCGAAGGCAGCAGTCGCGGGGCCGGGTGACGTCGACCGTGCAGTGGCCGCCGCGCGGGCCGCACTCGAAGGCGCGTGGGGGAAGACGCCTCCCAACGAGCGCTCGCGCCTCCTGCACGCCCTCGCTGACGCGATCGTCGCCAATCGCAAGGAGCTGACGGAGCTCGAGACGCGCAACGTCGGCAAGGCGGTGAGCTCGTCGAAGCCCGAGGTCTTCGTGGCCGCCGAGAGCTTCCGCTACATGGCCTCGGCGATCGGCTCGATCGAGGGCGGCACCCGCCCGATCGGCGGCTCCATCCTCACCTACACGCTCAAGGAGCCGGTCGGCGTCTGCGGCCAGATCGTCCCGTGGAACTACCCGATCATGCTCGCGGGCTGGAAGCTCGCGCCCGCGCTCGCGGCGGGCTGCACGGTCGTGCTCAAGCCCGACGCGGCCACCCCGCTGACGGCGCTGCGGATCGCGGAGCTCGCGGTCGAGGTCGGGATCCCCGCGGGCGTGCTCAACGTCGTGCCAGGCGACGGGCCGACCACGGGCGCGCACCTCGTCTCCCATCCGGGGGTCGACAAGGTCTCCTTCACGGGCTCCACGGCGACAGGCTCCGAGATCATGCGGCTCTGCGCCGACCCGGTGAAGCGGGTGTCGCTCGAGCTAGGCGGGAAGAGCCCGGCGATCGTCTTCGCCGACGCGGACCTCGACGACGCGATCGCCTCGACCGCATACGGCATCTACTACGCCGCCGGGCAGAGCTGCGACGCCCGCTCGCGCCTGCTCGTGGAACAGTCGATCTACGACGACGTCGTCAACCGTGTGGCCGAGAAGGCCGGCGCAGTGCGGGTCGGCGACCCGCTCGATCCCGAGACCCACATGGGCTCGCTGATCTCGCTCGCGCACCGCGAGAAGGTGCACGGCATGGTCGAGACCGGGCGCGACGAGGGCGCCGAGGTCGTCGCCGGCGGCGCGCCCACCGAGGGCGACGGCGCGTTCTACCCCCCGACGGTGCTGGCCGGCGTCGAGAGCGAGCAGACCGTGGCCCAGGAGGAGATCTTCGGCCCGGTCATCGCGGTCATCCCGTTCGAGGACGAGAAGGACGCCGTGCGGATCGCCAATGACGTGCGCTACGGGCTCGTGGCGACAGTGTGGACGGGCGACCCGGCCCGCGGCCACCGGCTCGCGCGGAGCATCAAGTCGGGCACGTTCACGATCAACCTGCCGTACGGCGCCTTCCCCGGCGTGCCCTTCGGCGGCTACAAGCAGTCCGGCTTCGGCCGCGAGCAGGCGCTCGAGACGCTCCAGATGTACCTGGAGACGAAGAGCGTCCTCCTCTCGACGGGCGCACGCCCGACGAACCCCTGGGGGCTCTAGCTCCTAGCGCTTGAGGACGAGCAGGGCGCCCGCGGCGAGCAGCGCGAGCCCGGCGATGCGGGCCGGGGTCACCGGGATCTTCTCCAGGCCGAAGAGGCCGAACGCGTCGATGATCACGCCCATGGCGAGCTGCCCGGCGATGAGGAGCCCGATCGTCGCGAACGTGCCAATGCGCGGCGCCGTGAAGGTGATCGACGTGACCACGATCGCGCCCATGACCCCGCCGAGCCACAGCCACGGCGGCTCGCGGAAGCCGGCGCCGACCCCGCCGAAGCTCTGACGTGCGACGAGCAGCACCGAGCAGACGATCAGCGCTGCGCCGATCGACCCGAACGCGGTCGCCTCGAGCACGCCGATCCGCTTTCCCAGGGCGCCGCTGACCGCGACCTGGATCGAGCCCGCGAGGCCGGCGACGAGCGAGAAGACAACCGCAACGGACGTCGCGGACACGGCGGCGAGGATAACGCCCGCGATTGGGACGCGTGGGCCAAGGTGATCGCTGAAGGCCGGGAGTAGACTCGGTCGATGGCCCTGCAGGAGCGCAGCGCAACCGACGAGCTCCTGAAGGCTCGCGCCCGCTACGTGGCCGCCGGCGTGTCGACTCCGCCCCTCGTGGTCGCCCGTGCGGAGGGCGCCCGCATCGAGGACACCGACGGCAACACCTACATCGACTTCGCGGGCGGCCTCGGCTGCCAGAACACGGGCCATCGCCTGCCCGCTGCGGTCGCCGCAATCCACGAGCAGGTCGACCGCTACCTCCACCAGTGCTTCATGGTCGGCATGTACGAGCCGTACCTGGACGTGTGCCGCCGGCTCGCCGAGCTTTCGCCGTGTCGCGGCGAGGAGCAGAAGAGCCTCCTCCTGAACTCCGGCGCCGAGGCGGTCGAGAACGCGGTCAAGATCGCCCGCGCTGCGACCGGGCGACCCGCGGTCGTCGTCTTCGACCACGCGTTCCACGGCCGGACGCTCCTGACCATGACGATGACGAGCAAGGTCGTCTACAAGCGCGGCTTCGGGCCCTTCGCGCCCGAGGTGTACCGCGCTCCGGGGCCGTACCCGTACCGCGGCGTCACCACCGACGACGCGATCGCCGGGCTCGAGGCGCTCTTCAAGTCCGAGGTCGATCCCGAGGCGGTCGCCTGCGTCGTGCTCGAGCCCGTCCAGGGCGAGGGCGGGTTCATCCCGATGCCGCGCGACTTTCCCCCGCGCCTGCGAGAGGTATGCGACAGCCACGGGATCCTCTACGTCGACGACGAGGTGCAGAGCGGCGTCGGGCGGACCGGGCCGATGTGGGCGATCGAGCACTACGGCGTCGAGCCCGACCTCCTCGTCTCCGGGAAGTCGCTCGGCGGCGGGCTTCCGCTCGCCGGCGTCACCGGCCGCGGAGAGATCATGGACGCGGTCGGGCCGGGCGGGCTCGGCGGCACGTTCGGGGGCAACCCCGTGGCGTGCGCGGCGGCGATTGCCGTTCTCGACGAGGTGGCGGGCGAGCCCTTCCAGCGTCGGGCGCGCGAGCTCGGCGAGTTCATCCGCATTGCACTCGACGGAATCGCCGAGCGGGTCGGCGCGGTGGGCGAGGTCCGCGGGCTGGGGCCGATGCTGGCGCTCGAGCTCGTCGAGGACCGCGGGACCAAGGCGCCGGCCGGCGAGCTTGCGGCCTCGACGGTCGCCCGCGCCCGCGAGCGCGGCCTCGTTCTTCTTTCGTGTGGCCTGTACGGGAACGTCGTCCGAATCCTCGTTCCCCTCGTCATTGCAGACGACGACCTCGAGCGCGGCCTCGAGATCCTGGAGGAGTCTCTTGCGGGCGCCGGGAGCTAGTCCGATCGCCTGCGCCCAGGCGTGGATGGAAGGTCTGCGGAGAGCCCAGCTCCGCTGACCGACCTCTGCGGACGCGGCGCCGCCGCCCCGGTCGATGCTGGGGCGGCGGTCCGCCGCAGCGTGCGAGCGCGGAATCGGGAATCCTTCGCAGTCGACAGCCGCGACGCGAGGGAGAGGAGAACGTTGGTCAGGGTCTTCATGGTCTACGAGCAGGAGCCGGACGCCGAGCGCTACGAGCAGCATGCGGAGCTCTGCAGGAAGGTGCCGGGCGGGACGTTCCGGCACGGCAAGGTCTTCGGCGCCCCGATGGGCGAGCCGCGCTTCCCCTACTACGCCGAATGGGAGTTCCCCGACCGGGACGCGTTCAAGGCCGCCGCACGCACCGACGAGTTCATGGCGACCGGCAAGGACGCGATGGAGATGGGCGTGCCCTTCCACGTCCACTTCGCCGACGTCGAATGACGGAGCCGTCGTACCCGGCGCCTCGCGACCCGGCCGAGCTCGGGCTCGAGGCGATCGTCTACGAGAAGGCGCCTCCACGCGCGACGATCACCCTCAACCGGCCCGAGGTCCTGAACGCGTTCGACTTCCGCATGCTGCGGGAGATCGCGCGCGCGTGCGAGGACGCCTCCTGGGACGATTCGATCCGCGTCGTCGTCGTGACGGGCGCCGGGCGGGCGTTCTGCGTCGGCGCCGACCTCAAGGCGTGGAGCCGCGACTACCTCGGCAAGCCCGGCGAGTACTGGAAGTGGTTCGGCGCGTTCAAGGACGCCCACGACCGGCTGCGCGAGATCGGCAAGCCGACGCTCGCGCGCATCAACGGCGTCTGCGTCGGCGGCGGCAACGAGCTCCAGATGGCCTGCGACCTCTCCGTGATCGCCGACGACACGTACATCCGCCACGTCGGGCCCCAGCACGGGTCGGTCCCGGCCGGCGGCGCCACCCAGTGGCTTCCGATCATGGTGGGGGAGCGCCGCGCCCGCGAGATCATCCTCCTCTGCGAGGAGATCCCGGCGCGGAAGGCGGAGGAGTGGGGCCTCGTCAACCGGGCCGTGCCCGCCGCCGAGCTCGACGCCACGGTCGACGAGCTGGTCGAGAAGCTCGCCGCCAAGCTCCCGCAGACCGTGCGCTACACGAAGCAGCAGCTCAACTTCTGGCGCGACCTCGCCTGGCACGAGACGGTCAACCACGCGCGCGACTGGCTCGCCCTCTCGATGGCGACCGAGGAGCCGAAGGAAGCCGTGCGGAAGTTCGTGGAGGGCGATAAGTGAGTGTGGTGCTGGTCGAGCGCGAGCCGCCGGTCGGGATCGTCCTCCTCAACCGCCCCGAGGCGCTGAACGCGCTCAACGACGAGGTCATGAGCTCGCTCGTCGACGCGCTCCTCGAGCTGGACGAGGACGATGAGATTCGCTGCATCGTCCTCGGAGGCTCGGAGAAGGCCTTCGCGGCCGGAGCGGACATCGGCCAGATGGCAGAGGCGAGCGCGATGGACATGTACGAGGCGCGCCGCATCGACCGCTGGGACGCGATCCGCCGGATCCGCACGCCGCTCGTCGCGGCCGTCTCCGGCTTCTGCCTCGGCGGGGGCAACGAGCTCGCGATGGCCTGCGACCTGATCGTCGCCTCCGAGACCGCCCGCTTCGGTCAGCCGGAGACTGGGCTCGGGATCATCCCCGGCGCCGGCGGGACGCAGCGGCTCACCCGTGCGATCGGCAAGGCGAAGGCGATGGACGTCATCCTCTCCGGCCGCTTCCTCACCGCCGACGAGGCCGAGCGCGCCGGGCTCGTCGCCCGCGTCGTGGCGAAGGAGGCCTGGCTCGAGGAGGCGAAGGCCGTTGCCCGTGCCATCGCCGAGAAGGGCCCGATCGCGCAGCGCCTGGCCAAGGAGTCCGTCAACCGGGCGTACGAGTCCACCCTGGAGACCGGCCTCGACTACGAGCGCAAGGCCCTCTACCTGGCCTTCGCATCCGAGGACGCCCGCGAGGGGCTGACCGCGTTCACCGAGAAGCGCAAGCCGGACTTCCGCGGCCGCTAGGTCGTTCCACCGCATGGCGGCACCGTCGCGTTGGCACGACCCTCCCCGGCTCCGCGTGCTCGAGGACGACGAGGGAGACGAGCGGCACGCGACCTGGCTCGAGCTCTTCTTCGATCTCGTCTTCGTCGTCGCGATCGCCCAGCTCGCCGACGGCCTCGCCGAGGACCCGAGCGTGCACGGATTCCTCGTCTTCGCCGGCCTGTTCGTCGCCGTCTGGTGGGCGTGGGTCGGCTACACGTTCTACGCCGACCGCTTCGACACGGACGATCCGCCGCACCGAATTCTCATGATCGCCGGCATGTTCGCAGTGGCCGTCCTCGCCTCGGTGATCCCCGACGCGTTCCACGGGGCCACGGCCAGCTTCGCCATCGCGTACGCCGGCGTCCGCACCGTGGTCGTCGTCCTGAACGCGCGCGCCTGGTGGCACCTCCCCGCGGCGCGGCCGCTCCTCAACGTCTACATCCCCGCCTTCACAGCCAGCATCGCGCTTTTCCTCGTCTCAGCGGCCGTGGAGCCTCCGTACCGCTACTGGATCTGGGCTCTCGCGTTGACGATCGACCTCGGCACGCCCCTGGCGAGCGCGGAGCGGATCCGCAAGGTGCCGATCCACGGCTCGCACATCCCCGAGCGCGTCGGCCTCTTCACGATCATCGTGTTCGGCGAGAGCGTCCTCGCGGTCGTGGTCGGGACAACGACCGTCACCTGGGAGCTCGAGTCGGGAGCCGTCGCGGCGCTGGGCTTCGCTCTCGCGGGCGCGCTGTGGTGGCTCTACTTCGACTACGTCGACTCGTCGATCGTCAGGCGGACGATCGCCGCCGGCCAGACATACCTGTACGCGCACCTGCCGCTCCTGCTCGGCCTTGCCGCGCTCGGCGCCGGCGTGAAACTCGCGATCAAGGCGACGCAGGAGACCAGTCTCACGGACGAGGTGTCCTGGATCATCGGGGTCGGCGTCGCGCTTTTCATGGGCGCGGTGGCAGTCCTCCACCTCGTGACGACGCAGTCCCGCGGCGACATCGACGTCTGGCTGCGGGCCGGGACGGCGGCGCTCGCGCTCGGCGTCGGCGCGATCGGGGCAGAGATCGGGATCGTGCCCGTCCTGGCCGTGCTCTTCGTCGCGGTCGGCGCCCAGATCGTCCTCGAGCTCGCGCAGCACGACCGCCATGGCCGGGCCGAGCCGGGCGGGATCGAGATCGGCTAGACCTCGAGCTCGACGGGGACGACGAGAACCTCGATGCGGTTCCCTTCGCGGAGCACGGTCGCGGTCACGCTCTCGCCGATCAGCTCGCCCGTCATCAGGCGCTGGAGGTCGTCCACGTCCTCGACCGCGGTCTCGCCGACCGCCACGATCAGGTCCTCGCGCCGGAGCCCTGCCTGCGCGGCCGGGCTGCCGTCCACGACCTCGACCACCTCGACGCCCGTGGTCCGGTCGAGCTCGCGCGCGAGCCGCGGGGGCAGTGGCCTCGACCCGCCGGCGATCCCGATGTAGGCACGCGTGAAACGTCCGTCGCGCATCAGCGCGCCGATGATCTTCCGCGTCGTGGCGTTGATCGGCACCGCCAGGCCGAGGCCGACGCCCGCGACCGCGGTGTTGATGCCGACGACGCAGCCGCGGCCGTCCGCGAGAGCCCCGCCGGAGTTCCCCGGGTTGAGCGCGGCGTCGGTCTGGATCACGTTCTCGACGATGCGGCCGGCTGTGCGTGAGCTCACGGGCAGCGAGCGCCCGAGGGCGGAGACGACGCCGGCCGTGACCGAGCCTGCGAAGCCGTTCGGGTTGCCGATGGCGACGACGAGCTGGCCCACGCGCAGGCCCTCGGCGTCCCCGAGGACGGCGGGCTCGAGCCCGGCGGTGTCAGAGCGGAGGACGGCGAGGTCGGAGAGCGGGTCGGCGCCGACCACTTCGGCGCGTACCTCGCGGCCGTCCACGAAGGACGCGTCCACGGCTCCGTCCGTCCCGGCGACGACGTGCGCGGAGGTGAGCATGAAGCCGTCCGGGCGTGATCACGACGCCGCTGCCGCCGCCGGTCGCCAGCCGTCCCCCGCGGACGCGCCGGGCGACGCGCAGGTTTGCCACCGACGGTGAGAGCAGCTCGGCGACGGTGACCACGGCGCGCGAGTAGGCGTCGAGTGCCTCGTCGTCCGAGCCGCGGCCCTCGGCGGCCGGCTGCTCCGGCCCGAGGAGCGCGTCGATGAACGTAAGATCGGCCATCGGTTCCACGCTACCGAACACGTCCAGGTCTACCGAGGAGCGGCATGGCTGAGGTCGAGACGACACGCGACGGCGCGGTGCTGACGATCGCGCTGAACCGCCCGGACAAGCTCAACGCCTTCGACGCCGCGCAGCACAAGGCGTTCGCGGCCGCGCTCAAGGAGGCCGCCGATCCGGAGGTGCGCGCCGTCGTCCTCACCGGCTCGGGCCGCGGCTTCTGTGTCGGCCAGGACCTCACCGAGCTGAGCGGAGGCGACCGGGACGTCGCCGGTCTGCTCCGGGAGCGCTGGAACCGCCACGTGCTCGGCATCCAGGGGCTCGAGAAGCCGGTTCTCGCGGCCGTGAACGGCGCCGCCGCCGGCGCGGGCCTCTCGCTTGCCTGCGCCTGCGACCTGCGGATCGCCGCGGACTCGGCGGCGTTCGTCCCCGCTTTCATCACCGTCGGGCTCGTGCCGGACACGGGCGGCTCGTGGCTCGTCCCGCAGCTGCTCGGCTACCCGCGTGCCTTCGAGTGGATGTGCACCGGGCGCAAGATCGATGCGCGGCAGGCGCTCGACTGGGGGCTCGTGTCGGAGGTCGTCGACACGGACGCGGCGCTCGGGAGGACGCAGGAACGTGCGGCCGAGCTGGCCGCTCTTCCCACGCGGGCGATCGCGATGACGAAGCGCCTCTTCCAACGTTCGGCGACGTCACGGCTCGAGGAGCAGCTCGAGCTCGAAGCGCAGCTTCAGGTCGCCGCCACCCGGACCGAAGATTTCGCTGAGGGCGTCGCGGCCTTCCTCGAGAAGCGCGAGCCGCGGTTCAGCGGCCGCTAGCTAGCGCTGCTCGAGCGTGATCCCGGTCGGCGAGCAGTCGGCGAGGCCGAGCTCTTCCGCGAGCGCGTCGGCCTGGGCCTGGGTGTCGCGAATCGCGCTCAGCCCCTCCTCGACGGCCACTTCGTCGTGGAGGTTCCCGGCGTCCTGGACGGCGCGCATCGACGTGAGCAGGTCGGCTCGGAGCCCGATCCACTCCGCGTAGGCGTCCGTGAGGTCGTCCGGCGGCTCCAGAAGGCGCAGCTCGTTGACCGAGGCCTCGAGCTGGTCGCCGATGTCGGCCCCGACTGCGCCCCACTCGTCGACATCCTCGAGCGGAGGCGGGATCGCCTCGATCTTTGGCCCGTACTCGGCGCAGATCGCGTTCGCCTGCGAGAGGAACTCGTCCGAGCCCCCGTCCTCGTCGCCGCCGCACGCTGCCAGCATGAAGCAGGCGCAGAGGACGGCGAACATGCGGGTCGTCATGCCGGAAAGTCTAGTTTCGGGCCGCGCGGGGAGGGCTTCTAGCGCGTCACGTTGTACGTGAGCGTGGTCGCCGAACTCGTGTTTCCGGCCCGGTCGGTCGCCGTCACGAGATAGGTGACCGTGATCGGGTTCCACGTCTGTCCGTCCACCCGGGCGACGGTCACCGTGTAGGCGCCGCCGCTGGAGGCGGTGGCCGTGTACGGCCCGGCCGCCGACGGCACGGTCCGCGTGGCGGTGACCGTTGCGTTTGCCTCGCACGTGCCGTTGATGCGGTCGGTCTGGTCGTCGCGGTCCTCGTAGGTCGCGGTGGGGGCGCTCGGCGCAGCCGTGTCCTTGGTGGCGGTCGTCGACCGCGTGGAGGACGTGTTGCCGGCCGCGTCGGAGGCGGTTGCCGCGATCGTGACCGAGCCGTCCGGAACCGCGGTGGCGTCGATGCCGGTGATCGTGACCGTGCCGGTGCCGTTCGGCGCGGGCGCGCTCTTGGAGACCGAGGTTCCGCTCCTGGAGATCGTCACCGTCACGACGTCGGTGGAGACCGAGCTCGACGGGAGCGTGACCGTGACGGAGACCGACGCGCGGTTCGCGAGGTTGATGTAGGCGTTGCCCTGACCCCCGCCGTTGGCGAGGGCGACGGCCGAGGGGCGGGTGGGCGCCGTCGAGTCGGCGCGCGCCGTCGCGGTCGGGCTGTCGACGCTCTCGAACGAGGGCGTCCCGCTCGAGACCGCGCGCACGCGATAGGAGTACTGGGTGCCGTTCGACGGGGACGTGTCCGTCCAGGTGGTGGCCGTGACGAGCGAGGTGTTCCGCTTCGTCCAGCTGCCGCCGGTCGACCGGTAGACGTCGTAGCCGGCGAGGTTCGTCGTCGTGCTGGAGGCGGGCCAGTCGAGCCTGATGTCGGCGGCCGCAATCGCCGTGGCGGTGAGGCTGGCGGGAGCAGCGGGCGCCGCGTCGAGCGTGACCGAGTAGTCGCGGTAGAGCCAGGTCGAGTTGCCGAGCTCGAGCCGGATCTGGCCGGTGCCGCGGCCGGCGACGGAAGGGGAGGTCGTGAGTGACACGGCGCTCGAGGCTCCCGGGGCGAGCGTGACGCTCGCGCTGCCGGACTGTGCGAAGGAGGCGGAGCCGAGCTGGCCGGGCCCGAGGACGACGAGCGTCGCAGTCCGGGTCGTGGAGCTCACGTTCCGGACGGTGAAGACGTTGGCGATCGTCTGGGGCGAGGTGACGAGGCCAAGGTTGATCGAGAGCGAGTCGACATTGCCTGCCGCCGAGGAGCCGGGCGTGACCGCGAAGTGGTTGGAAAGCTTGTCGACGGTGACCGAGTTTCCGCCCGTCGTGAGGCCGTCCGTGAACGACGCGGACGTCATACGCGTGAAACCCCCGACGGCCAGGACAGCCGTGAGGGCGAGGATCGAGCCGAGGAGGAGCGTGCGGGATCTCACCTGGCAGGAGCCTCGACAGGTGTCTCGGGCCGTCGCCAGATCGCCTGGAGGAGAAACGCGAGCACCAGCCCGGAGAGGAGCAGGATCAGGCCCATGCGCACCTCGCGCGTCTTGGCGTACCAGAGCGCGTACCCGACGTACGGGACGTCGAACGCGAGGCGGCCGGCCTGGTCCGGGAGGGCGATCGCCCAGGGATCCCGGTTGAGGTTCGCATCGCCCTTCGTGCGGAAGGCGAGCTCGCCCTCGGGGGTCTCGGCGGTCTCGACGATGCGATGCGTGACGAGGCGGCCGGGCTGGTGGGGGTCGGTGAACGTGATCACGTCGCCGACGCCGACCTTCTCGGCGGGGACGCTCTCCACGAAGGCGAGCGTGCCGACGGAGAGCCCGGGCTCCATGGAGCCGGAGTAGACGACCACCGGCCGGTACCCCGCGAGGAAGAGAGCCACGTAGGCGAACGCCGCGAGGACGGCCAGCCCGGTAACCAGGCCGACCGTCCTCTTCAGCACCGACGTGAACCGCATCTGCATTTGCCGTCTTGCTCCGGGTTGGCGCGCTTACGCCTGGGTCGCCGACCAGGTGAAGCTCGCGCCGGCCGACTTGCCCTGGAGGGCGTTGTCGCCTGCGTCCGACCCGGTCGTGGGAAGGGCGACGTGGAAGTAGAAGGTGTGGCTGCCGCCGTCGGCCGCGAAGGTGCCGAGGTCGACCGAGCTGAGGCCGTCGAGGGCGCCGTCATAGATCTTGGAGCCGGCCTGACCGTCGTTGTCCTTGTAGATGACCAGGTCGAGCGAGGGGGCGAGGTCGCCGCTCGCGGAGCCGGAGAGTGAGTAGTCGCCGGCGAGCGAGCCGCTGTTGGTGATCGTGACCGAGCCGGAGGCGTCGTCGCCGATCGCCATGTTGGCGGCGGAGAAGACGGCGCCCGAGCCCGAGCGATCCATCTCGAGTGTGCCGGCTGCGAACGCGTTGTTCGAGATCGTCACCGGAGTGGCGGTGAAGTTGGCGTAGGTCCCGCCGGCCGCTGCGATCGAAACGGCGCTGACGGCGGCGGCCGTGAGGGCGATCTTCTTGGAGGTGTGGAGCCTGATCCTGCGCATATCCGTGTCCTTTGTCCGTTTCGGGGAGTGATTGCCTTGCACACTCACCATCGGCGGCCAATGGATGCAGAAGGGCGGCGGTCGGTATGAGCGCCGTATGCCGTCAATGCGCAAAAGGGGGATCTTCGGTCACCCTTCTGGGGGAGGGTTGCGTCGCGGTTCCACGGGGAGTACCGTCGCTCCTTCCACCCTTTGGGGGGGCAAGGAGGTGCGGCATGAACTGGAGCAGGCGGGTCTGGCTTGTTGCGGTTCCAGTCCTCTGCGCTCTGGTCGCCGTGCAGGTGGCGTCTGCGCGGAACCCGGCGCTCGAAAAACGCGACGCGATGATGGCGATGAAGGCAGGCCCGTCGTCGGGCCAGGCCATCTCGAAGAACTTCCGGCTGCTGGGACACCACGACCTCGGCATGACCGACGTGAACGGCGACGTCTGGGTCCATGGGAACTTTGCGTACGTCGGAACCTGGGCGATTCCTTGCGGCGGGACGGGCGTGCGAATCGTGGACGTCTCGGACCTCCGTCGGCCCGAGCTCATCGCGACCGCCGGGGGACGTGAAGGCACGGACGCCGAGGACATGGTCGTCCGGCGCGTCTCGACGCCCTTCTTCTCCGGTGACCTGCTCGCGATCGGCATCCAGCGCTGCGGAGAGGATCCCGTGCTGGACGATCAGGAGTTCGGCCTCGAGCTCTGGAACGTCAACGACCCGTTCAACCCCGAGAAGCTCGGAGAGTTCCCGGTCGGCCACGGCGCCGGCGGGGTGCACGAGCTCGACCTCTTCCAGCGCGGCGGCAAGGTCTACGCGCTGCTCGCGCACCCGTTCGGCGAATGGTTCGACCCGATGGCCATGGGCGACTTCTTCATCGTCGACGTCACGAACCCGCGGATGCCGGTTCAGCTTGCCGAGTGGGGGGCCGGCGACGCGGGCCTCTCGCCTGGCCCCTGGTTCGGCCAGGGCGAATTCGGCTCGATGTTCGGCCACAGCGCCCGGGCGAGCGAGGACGGGATGAAGGCGTACGTCTCCTACTGGGACCTCGGCGTTCTCACGTTCGACATCAGCGACCCCTCGAACCCGGTGCTGCTGACACGGACGAAATTCGAGGAGTGGGAGGACGGGGACGCGCACTCGATGACCCCGTACGAGAACAAGCGGGGCAAGCGCTTCATCCTCCAAAACGACGAGGATCTCTCGGCGAGGACGCCTGCCAGGATTCTCTACGGAAGGCGGGGTGAGGGAATCGGCAACGAGACCCCGGGAGCTTCTCCGCTCTGGCTGGAGCGCAAGCACAAGGTCGCCGCGCCGGTCGTCATGGCCGCTAACCAGGGCTGCACGGTGGCCGACTACCCGGCCGGGACGGCGGGCAAGATCGCGGTCGCGTACACGCCGTTCCCCTTCTTCGACGAGGGCGGCGACGAACCGCTCTGCCTGCAGCAGGAACAGGAAGCGGCGGCCGAGGCGGCTGGTGCGGCCGCGCTCGTTCACGACTTCGTCGCTGAGAACACGACCCCGCAGTGGTTCGACTTCGGCGAGGTCGGCATCCCGGTGCTCTTCACCGATCACGAGACGGCGCAGGGCATGGTCACCGCGGGCTTCGCGACACTCAAGGCCCGTAAGCCCTCGTGGGGCTACCTGCGGGTGTACAACGCGAGGTCGGGGCGACAGGTGGCCAAGTTCGACGACGTCAGGAACGTCCACACGTTGCCCGCTCCCGTGGGCGACTGGACGATTCACAACACCGAGGTGATGGGCGACCGGGCGTACAGCTCCTGGTACTCGAACGGGATCGTCGCGCTCGATCTCAGGCCGCTGGACAAACGGCGCCCGCGCGACCCGCGGCTGGTCGGCCAGTTCGTTCCGCCGCCCGTCGAGGACCTTCCCTTCAGCGGTATGTGGGGCGTCTTCGTCCGGGAGGACGGCATCGTCTTCGGCAGCGACACCGGCAGCGGTCTCTGGATCGTGAAGCCCAAGGGGAAGGCTGCTCCGTAGGAAGTACGAGGCGGGCCTGCTTCGCGGCGGGCCCGCCTCTTCTCGCTCTACTCGCTATATAGCGGGGACCAGGGAGGTTCGCGGCCGGGGCCCTCGTCTATCTCGCCCTCTCCGTGATCTGGCTCTATGGGTTGGTGGACCGGGGATGGTTCGAGGGCGACGACTGGCGGGCGTGGTCGATCCTCGTGCTGGGGGTGGCCGTGCACGCCGCCTTCGGCTGGGTCATCCGGGAGTGGGCCGCGCTGCTCCTGCCAATCGTGCTTGTCCTCCTGGCCGTTTCGGCCGGCTATCCAGAATCGGACTTCAGCGAGCCGTTGCCGGTGTGGATCTCGCAGATCTTCTACCTGGTGTTCGAGATTCCCGCGATTGCGCTCGGCCTCGGGCTGAGGGTGCTCTACGACGCGCGGCGGCGCATCCCGCGGACTAGCCCCTCGCGGGTTCGATCTCGGCCGGAAGGACGTTCGGCTCCGGCTCGCTCAGCTCATCCCGGACGCGTGCGTCGAAGTAGACGTAGACAGTGGCGAGCGCGACAAAGGGGATCGCCACGGCGTAGACGATCCCGGCGACGACGTTGGCGAGCGCGAGAGGCGCGTCGAGCAGGAGGATGAGAAGCACGCCGAGGACCGGGCCCACGGCAAGCGCGAGCGCGCCGCCGACGATCGCCAGCGTGGCGACCTTCAACCAGTTCAAGCGGACGAGCTTGCCGCTTCGCCGCAGGGCACCGAGCGCGGAGTGGGTCTCGAGCTCTACGATCGGCGCGATCAGGGCCCAGCGCACGGCGAGCCAGACGGCGACGGGGATCAGGATCACGGACGTTGTCAGCAGCGAGACGACGATGACTGCGATGACGAGCGCGCCCAGCAGCGGCCTCACGCTGTCGAGCGCAAGCCGGTAGGCATCGACCGGCCCAACCGGGCGACCCTGGTCGACTTCGACCAGGGCCCGGGCAGCCGCCGCTTGGACGAGCCCGACGCCCGCCAGCGTCAGCGTCGTCAGGAGGGCGACGACCAGCAGGACGAGAACGGTGGCACCCTCGCCGTCGGCGTCGATCCCGGCAAAGCCCGAGGCTCCGAGGATCAATGCCTGGAGGACGGCTACGACGATCGAGATCGGCAGCATCACGAGGCCGATCCCCAGAAAGAGACCGGGCCGCTGCCGATACATCCGCAGCGAGGAAAGAAGAATCTGCCCCCAGGCGCGGCGCCGCGCCAGGCGCAGCGGAGTTGACGGCGTCCACGTCGCCCGCGAGACGAGAAGGACGACAAGTGCGAGCAACACCACGAGAATGCCGAGGACGAGCGGCGGGTTCTCGAGGGCCCGCTGAAGCGCCTTCGAGCCGCCGGCGATGGCGTCACAGAAGAAGTCCGTCGCCCCGGTCCCGAGCGCGCCGCCCGCCGGCACCGCGTAGCTCTGGTCGCGCCAGCCCTCGGACCAGACGACGGGCTCCGTCCACTGCGTCTTCAGGTTCGGGCCCGTGGGCCCGTTGAAGAACGCCCGCTGAAGCTCGCCCCACCGGCCCTGGTAGTCGATCCAGGGATAGGACTCCCGGGCGTCGCCGGGGTCGCTCGGGATCGTGACGACAGTTGGCCGTAGGTCGACCGTCGGGCCGCTCGTGTCGTCGCAGCCGACGCCCTGCTCTGCCGAGCTGCCGAGAAAAAGCCCTTCCTCGAAGAAGTTCGCGTGCGAGCCCGCGGCCGGATGGACGACGGGATGCGTCCCGTCCACGATCTCGAGCTTGTCCTCGCCCCAGTCGGCCTGCTCGGCGCCCTCGTGCTGGCTGTAGCCGATCCTCGTCGGCTCGCTCTCGAGCGCCTCGGCGGCGTCTTCGGCTTCGAAGAGGAGCTGGATCATCTCCCAGTCCCCCTCGTGGAGGTTGTTCCAGTCGTTGTACGCGTAGAAGAGCCAGTACTGGAGCGCGAGCTCGCCCGGGTGGCCGGGGTCGCCGACGACGTGGGCGTACACGGCAGGCGCTTCGTCCTCGGCCAGGCGCCGCGCCCACAGCTCGTAGGTGCAGCCCGGGTCGAGGGCGTTCCCGGGGAAGTCGAGGTGGTACTCGTACAAGCCGCCGGCGAGGTCGTCCGCGGCCGGCGCGATCTCGACGAGGTCGCCGCCGCCCCAGGGCCCGCGCAAGGCGACCGTCGGCTCGTCGAACAGAAGGTCGACGTTCAGGGGCTCGTACGGCTCGCCTGGCCCGCATTCCTCGGCCTGCTCGACGAGGCGGACGACCGGTGCGTAGCGCTCGGCGAGGGCGATCTCGTCCTGGAGGTCGGCTCCGGCCGGCGCTGCCGTCAGCGCCGCGAAGAGGAGAGCTGGAAGTAGGGCCCAGGCGCGGATGGCCCATTCTCGCCCGCGCGCGGGATGGTGCCGGCCCGGACGGCGAGGCTAGATCGTCTTGAACTGCTCGAACGGCTGCCGGCAGCTCTCGCAGTAGCGGATCGAGCGGCAAGGCGTGGGTCCGAAAAGGTTCTCCAGGCGCGTGTCCGAGGAGCCGCAGTACGGGCAGCGGAAGGCGTGCGCCTCGAGCTGGACGAGCGTCGGGCCCGTCGCGGTCCGCGGCCCCGGCGGGGCGAAGCCCGACTCCTCGAGCTTGCGGCGGCCCTCTGGCGTGATGCGGTCGGTCGACCACGAGTCGTCGAGGACGACGTCGATCTCGGGCTCGGCTCCGAGCGCTCGCACGGCGTCCGCCATCTGGTCGCGCATGACCTCCTGGGCCGGACAGCCGAGGAACGTCGGCGTGAACTCGACCCGTACGCGCTTGCCTTCGACCTCCACCTCACGCACGACCCCCAGGTCGACCAGGGAGATCACCGGGATCTCGGGGTCGGGCAGCTCGGCGAGCGCCGCCCAGACCTTCTCGGCGGTCACCATGCCGCACCCGGAATCGAGCGTCGCACCATGGTCATCTCCTCGTGCAGCGCGGCGAAGCCGTCCGTGTGCGAGCCGCGCTCGACCGCCTCGACCTGTTCGCGGCCAACCAGCTGAGCCAGCTCTTCGCGCTGCGCAGGCTCGAGCACCCCGAGCGCGTAGGGCCAGAGCTCGGTGAGCGCTGCCTCGAGCTGCTCGTTCCCCTCCAGCTTCTCCATCCACATGCGTGCGTGCATGCGGTGGTAGTGCTCCTCCCGGTCCATCTTCGCGGCGAGCCCGGCGAGCTCGGGCCAGTCGGAGTCCATGAGCGCCTTGACCCGGATCGCGTCGGCGGTCTCGTAGAGGCCGTGGCGGGCGATGGTCGCCGCCCAGTCGCCGACGAGCTGCAGCTCGACGAAGGGAGCGCAGCGGTACTCCTTCGACGCGCGGTCGAAGGCGAGCGCGTCCGCGTCGCCTCCCTGCACGGCGGCGACGAGCTCGTAGAGCGCCCGCGCGTGGCCGATCTCGCCCTGGGCGATCGACGAGAACGCGACGTCCTCCTCGAGGAAGGGTGCGACGCCGGTCCACTCGGAATCGCGCCAGCCAAGCACGAGCTCGTCGTCGGCGAAGGCCAGGACCGCCTCGACGGCGGCGCTAGGAGGTGCCTGCGCGTTCACGTGCTTCCCTGAGCTTGACCTTCAGCGAGTAGCCGTCGACGCGCCGGTAGTCGCGGTCGAAGACGTCGGCGACGTAGGGCTCCTCGATCTCCCGCACGGCCTCGCGCGGCACGACCCAGAGTGCGACCGACTCGGCGCGCCGGCCGTAGAACTCGACGGCGTAGGCCTCGGCGAACTCCAGGTTGGGCGCCTCGAGCGAGCCGCCGTGCTGGAACGGCTGGCCCTCGCGCTCCTGGCGGAAGATCTCCCAGATCACGCCGCGTCGGCGAGGACCGCCCGGCGCACCCAGGCCGTCTCGTCGCGCGAAGCGCGCCGGAGGCCGAGGCGCCGCTCCGTTGCGGGCCCGTGGCCGGTGACGACCCACTTGAGCTCGTCCCAGTCGGGCTCCGAGTAGTGCCAGACGCCGGTCTTCTCGTCCTTGCGCAGCGCCGGGTCGGGAACGGTGAGGCCGAGCTCCCAGATCTGGTCGACGTACCCGTCGAGGAACTGCTGGCGCGCTTCCTCGTTCGCCTGGCTCTTGATCCGCCATTCGTACATCGGGTCGTTCTCGGCCGGGATGGGGTTGCCGTGGAACTGCATGAGCGGGCCCCACCAGCGGTCGAGCGCCTCCTGGACGAGCTCGCGCTGCTCGTCGGTGCCGGTCATCATCGCGAGCACGACGTCGCGGCCGTGGAGGATGTGGAACGACTCCTCCCAGCAGATCTTCTTCATGATCCGCGCGTACGGCGCGTAGGAGCACTTGAGGAGCGCCTTCTGGGAGATGATCGCGGCCGCGTCGACGAGCCAGGCGATCACGCCGACGTCGCCCCAGGTCTTCGTCGGATAGTGGAAGACGTTGTGGAACTTCGTCTTGCCGGCGATCAGGTCGTCGAAGCAAGCCTCGCGCGGCTTGCCGAGATCCTCGACGACGCGGTAGATGAGCTGGCCGTGGCCGACCTCGTCCTGCACCTTGGCGGTGAGGGCCAGCTTGCGCTGCAGCGTGGGGGCGCGCAGGATCCACTCGCGCTCGGGCAGGACGCCCATGAGCTCGGAGTTCCCGTGCATCTCGATGAACTTGATCAGGGCCTTGCGGTAGTCGTCCGGCATGGGGTCGCCGGTCTCGACCTGGCCGCCTTCCGCGAGATAGGCGCGAAACTCGTCGTCCGTCATCCGCTCGAGCACTGGCAATACCTCCCAACCGAACGATCGTTAGGATAGGAAGCCTACCATGACCCGCCGCGAGGAGCTTGCCCGGGAAGCCGCCCGCCTGTTCGCCGAAAAGGGCTACCACGGCACGTCGATCGGCGCCCTCGCCGACGCGATCGGCGTCCAGAAGGCCTCGATCTACGCGCACATCGACGGCAAGCAGGACCTGCTGTTCGAGACGATGCGGCAGGGCGCGGAGGCCTTCCACGGAGCGCTCGACGCGATTCCCGAGGAGCTGCCTCCGACGGAGAAGATCCGCCTTGCGCTTCGCGGCCATCTCCGGGTCGTCGCCGAGCAGATCGAGCTCGCCACGGTCTTCGTCCAGGAGTGGCGCTACCTGGACGACGAGCGCCGCGAGCAGTTCGTCTCCGAGCGCCGCCGCTACGAGGAGCGCGTGCGCGCGCTCTTCCGCGAGGGGCGCGAGCAGGGCGAGCTGCGCTCCGACCTCGACGAGAGCCTGGCCGCGCTCCTCTTCCTCTCGGCCGCGAACTGGGCCTTCACGTGGCTCCGGGCCGGTGTAGACACGGACGTCCTCGCCGACGCCTTCTACGGCCTGCTCGTCGACGGGATGCGCGGCTACTCGACGCCCGCCTGAGCCCGTTGCCGCCGGTTTAGCGGCGCTTGACTTTCGTTGCCAGCGGGCGGAAGATCGCCCCGCTCTCCTCGGGAAGCGACGTCAGTCGAACGGAAAAGGGGGAAATTGCGATGGGTAGACGACCATGGATCGTGGTCGCTCTCACAGCCGTCCTCGCCGCGATGCTCGTCCCGGGTTCCGCCGTCTCCGTGGTCCAGCACGACCACGACGGCGACTCGGCTGAGTTCGATGTGCGAACGGGCGTGGCTGCTCCGACAGCCGCGCAGCGAGCCGCTGCCAAACGCACAGGGGCAACGGTCATCTGGAACCGGTTCGGGACGCCGGCTTCGCTGAGCAAGCGAGGGAAGTTCCTCGCGACGGGCATCAGGGGTGCGAATGCCGTCGCGGCGGCGCGGGCCTGGCTGAACGCGAACAAGGCCATCCTCGGCCTGAGCTCGACGGCCGACCTCGTGCTCGACTCCGACACGCGCCTGGCCGCGAGCAACGGCCACGCTGTCAACTTCCGGCAGGTGTTCGACGGGATCGAGGCGGCCGAGGGCGGCGTCGTCACGATCGGTATCACCGGAACGGCGGCGAAGCGCTGGAGGGTCGCCTACGTATCCTCGTCCCTCTCGCGCGCGACCTCGCTCGCGCCGGGCGAGATCGAGCTCTCGCCGGCCGAGGGTCTGGCGCGGGCCGCGCAGGCTGCCGGTGATGGCTTCTCGATCGCCAAGGTGACCGACGCGAGGGACGCCGCCGGCTACGAGTCTTTCAGGGTCGACGGGCTCGACTCGCTCCAGCACGTCAAGCTCGTGAGCTTCCCGACGCCGCGCGGCGGTGTGCTGCCGGCCTACGAGTCGCTCGTCGTGAACAGGGATGCGGGCGAGGCCCACCGCATCTACGTCGACGCTCGGGACGGCCGCCTGCTCGCCCGCTTCAACGCGGTCTTCAATTTCGCCGAGCAGCAGCTCGCCCCTGTGACGATTCCGTTCTCGGGCACGCTGCTCACCGTCCCGAACAGCTGCGCCCCGAGGCATGGGCCGTTCGTCGTCGGGTCGGGCGTGCGCTTCCTGCGGGTGTTCGCGAATGCCGACAACCCGGGCCAGGACATCCTCCTGCGCCTCTACCGAGACGCGGCGCTCGTTGCGACCTCGCCCAACGTCGGGTTCACACCCGAGGCCATCCAGTACGAGCCGACCGGCGGTGTGCCGCCCGGAAACTACTTCGCCGAGGTCTGCGTGTTCGGGACGCCGCTCGAGCCTCGGACGTACACCGGCACGTTCACCATCGACGACACGCCGGCCCCGCATCCGTACCTGGCGCGGTGGCAGGTGTTCCCGGCCAACCCGCCGCTCGCCCCTATCCTGGGCGATCCGTGGGGAAATCCGAGCACGGACACGCGCGAGCTGTGGTGCTGGGACGCCGGTGAGGCCGCCGACTGCGACCGGGTCGTCGGCAACCTCGCCTCGCGCGCGCCCTGGGATCACAGCGTCAGGGCGAACGCACCGACGCTGACGACGATCGGGAACAACGCGGTCACGGCGACGTCCTGGGCCCATCCGTTCGTGACGAGCCCGCCCGGCTACCGGCCGACGAGCCCGAGCCGCGACTACCTGTACCCGTGGACAAACGACTGGAACCTCGGTGATTGCGAGCCGACGCCGGGAGCCCCCGGAGCGACCTGGGACGACTCGGCCGCGGTCACGAACCTGTTCGTCGCGCACAACCGCATGCACGACTTCGCTTACTACCTGGGCTTCACCGAGCGCAACTGGAACGCCCAGGACATCAACTTCGGGCTCACCGAGACCTGGCGTGAGAACGACCCGGTAGTTGGCAACGCGCAGGCCGGCGTGCTCGCGGGCGCGCGGGACAACGCGAACATGTTCCCGATGCCCGAGGGCCTGACGGCCTTCACGAACATGTACATGTGGCAGTCCGCCGCAGGCGCCTTCTACGCGCCCTGCGTCGACGGCGACTTTGACATGGGCGTCATCGGCCACGAGTACACGCACCTGATCGAGAACCGCATGATCGGGAAGGGCAACTTCCGCACCGGGCATCACGCCGGGGCGATGGGCGAGAGCCACTCCGACCTGACCGCGATGGAGTACCTGCAGGAGAACGGGTTCGTCCCGACCGACGACGAGAACCCCTACGCCGTCGGGACGTACGCGACGGGCAACAAGGTCAGGGCGATCCGCAACTACGGGATGAACTTCCCGATGTCGGGCGGCGTGCCCGAGCCGAGCAAGCAGCTCATGATCAATGCGCTGAACTTCAGCAACATGGGCTACGACCTCACGGGGCCGCAGGTTCACGCGGACGGCGAGATCTGGAGCAAGGTCAACTTCGCCATCAGGAAGGCGCTCCAGAGCACGTACGACCTCCGCTTCCCGCCTGACGACGAGGACCTCCAGCTTGCCTGTGCAGAAGGCCAGCTGCCTCCGCAGAACTGCCCGGGCAACCGGCGCTGGATGCAGCTCGTCTTCGACTCCTACCTGCTCATGCCCACGAACCCGTCCATGCTCCAGGCACGGGACGCCCAGCTGGCCGCGGACCTGATGCGGTTCGGCGGGGCGAACCAGAAGGAGCTGTGGCTCGAGTTTGCGCGGCACGGGTTCGGTCGCAACGCGACGAGCACGAACACGACGGCCAACACCGACACCGATCCGACGCCTGACTTCGAGCCGATCGGGACGACTCCGGCGACCGTGACCTTCACGGCGCGGAGGCTGAACCAGAACGTCCCGGTCAACGCTCGGATCTTCGTCGGGCACTACGAGGCCCGCTCTTCGCCGATCGCCGACACGGACCCGGCGACGACGGGCCCGAACCTGGACAACGTCGCCAGGTTCGCACCGGGGACCTACGAGTTCGTCGCCACCGCACCGGGATACGGCCACGTCCGCTTCCGCGAGCAGATCCGCGAAGGCAGGAACGTGACCATCACGCTGCGGTTCGCCGACAACTGGGCGTCCGCCAACGCAGGTGCCGTCGCCACTGGGGACTCGAGCGGGGCCGACCCCGCCGCTCAGCTCCAAAACCTGATCGACGACACGGAGAACACGAACTGGACGACGGTCGGGAACATCGACCCGGCCGGCAATCTCTCCGCCGACGGCAAGAAGGTCACGGTCGACCTCGCCGGCACGGCGGCGCAGAGGATCAGCCACCTCCAGGTGAGTGCCATGCTCGTCCCGGTCGCGCCGCCAGCGCCGGCTCAGAATCGCTTCTCGGCCCTCAGGCAGTTCGAGATCTGGGCGTGCAACACAGCCGACGGGGACGACTGCGCGAGCGACGCCGGCTACTCGCTCGTGTACAGCAGCCCGGCGGATGCCTTCCCAGGCGATCCGCCGCGGCCGGTGGCACCGCACATGCTCCTGCGGTCGTTCGACATCCCGAACACGCGGGCCACGCACCTGCGCCTCGTGGTCAAGACCACGCAGTGCACGGGCGGCCCGGCGTTCCAGGGCGACCAGGATCTCGACCCGGCCGTCAACGCCGACTGCGACTCGAACGTCGCGGCCGGGGCCTCGCGGAGCTTCGTCCGCGCGGCAGAGCTCCAGGCGTTCAGCTCCAGCTCCAGGGCCGACTAGCACGACGTCGACCTCGAACGTGGGAGGGGGCCCACCCGGCCCCCTCCTTCACGTTCCGGGCGCAACTACAGTGGCGCCGTGACCGAGGCGGCCCTCATCGTCAATCCGCGGGCGACCCGGGTCACGCCGGAGCTGACCGTGGCGGTCGAACGGGAGTTGCAGGCTGGTGGCCTGGCGGTGCAGACGCTGCTCACGGAGCGGCCGCGCCACGCCGCCGACCTCGCCGCCGCGCTCGGGGACAGCGTCGAGCGGCTCTATGTCTTCGGCGGCGACGGCGCGTTCAACGAGGTCGTGAACGGCGTCGACGAGGACATCGCGGTCGGGTTTCTCCCGGGCGGGGGCACCAGCGTGCTTCCCCGTGCGCTCGGGCTCCCGCGCGATCCGGTCGAGTGCGCCCGGCTGCTCGCGAGCACGGACCGCGCGCGGCGCATCTCGCTCGGCCGCGTGAACGGGCGCCGGTTCACCTTCGGCGCCGGCCTCGGGCTCGACGCCGAGCTCGTGCGCCGCGTCGACGCCCTGGGCCGCCGGAACGGGCGACGCCCGGGCGACATCGCCTTCGTCCGGCTGCTCGCGGGCATCCTCGCCCGCAGGCTCGGGCGGCTCCAGCCGGCGATGACCGTCCTCGGCCGTGACCGGGTCGCGTTCGCGCTGGTGGCGAACTGCGACCCCTACAGCTTCGCCGGACCGTTGGCAGTCCGCGTTGCGCCGCACGCGCGCTTCGAGCTCGGCCTCGACCTCGTCGCTCCCCGAGCCGTGGCTCCGTGGCAGCTTCCGAAGGTTGCCGTCTGGGCGCTCGCAGGCCGCGGCCAGACGTCCTCGCCTCATGTTCTGTACGTGCACGACCTCGACGCGGTCGAGATCGAGTGCGACGTCCCGACGCCGCTCCAGGCCGACGGCGAGGACCTCGGCGACGTCGTTTCGGCGCGCTTCGAAGCCGAGCGCGACGCGCTGAGGGTGCTCGTCGGCGATAATTGACCCGTGGCACGGGTGCTTCCGGCCGAGCACGACGTTCGGCGGATCATCGGCGATGGGGATCTGGTGGCGGACGGCGAGGTCGACGGCCTCGACGAGGCTGCCCTCGTGGACCTCTACCGGGCGATGGTCCTCCTACGTACCTACGACGAGCGCTCGGTCGTCTACCACCGGCAGGGCCGCATCGGCACGTACGCGATCTTCTGGGGGCACGAGGCCATTCAGGCCGGCTCGGCGCTTGCGCTCGCGGACGAGGACTGGATCTTCCCCTCCTACCGGGAGTCCGCGATCGGGCTCCTGCGCGGGATGCCGCCCGAGACGGTGCTCGCCTGGTGGCGCGGGCATCCGGCCGGCTGGTGGGACCCGCGCGAGTTCCGGCTTGCCTCGATCACGGTGCCGATCGCCACGCACGTCCCGCACGCGGCCGGCTACGCCTGGGGCGCGAAGCTGAAGGGCGAGAGCGCGTGCGCCATCGCCTACTTCGGCGACGGCGCCACGTCCGAGGGCGCCTTCCACGAGGGGGCGAACTTCGCCGCAGTGATGCGCGCTCCGGTGGTGCTGCTCTGCAACAACAACCAGTGGGCGATCTCGACGCCGCTCGAGGCGCAGACCCGCGCCGAGTCGCTGGCCGACAAGGCCGTGGGCTACGGCATGCCGGGAGTCCGCGTGGACGGCGGCGACGTCTTGGCGGTCTACGAAGCGACCTTGGAGGCCCTCGTGCGCGCACGCGCGGGTGAGGGACCGACGTTCGTCGAGGCGCTCACCTACCGGTCGGCCCCGCACGCCACGGCCGACGACCCCAGCGCCTACTGGGACGAGGAGCGCGTGGAGGAGGAGCGCCGGAACGAATGCGTAGGGCGCTACGAGAGCTACCTGCGCCGCGTCGGCGTCCTCACCGACGAGCTCGCCGAGGAGATTCGGGCCGACGCGCTCGGGCGCATGAAGGCCGGGATCGCGGCGGCCGAGGCCATGCCGCCTCCCGATCCCGAGCTGGTCTTCGCGCACGCCTACGTCGACCCGCCTCCGGGCCTCCGCGATGGCTGAGAAGACGCTCGTCGAGGCCGTCAACGACGCGCTCCACGTGGAGATGGATCGCGACGGCTCGATCATGGTCATGGGCGAGGACGTGGGCCGCGCCGGCGGTGTCTTCCGCGCGACCGCCGGACTGCGTGACCGCTTCGGCGTCGACCGCTGCGTCGACACCCCGCTGGCCGAGGCAGGGATCCTCGGCACGGCGATCGGGCTGGCCATGGCGGGCTGGCGGCCCGTGTGCGAGATGCAGTACGAGTCCTTCAGCTACCCCTGCCTCGACCAGCTGATCACCCACGTCGGCCGCTACCGCTGGCGGACCGGCGGCGCGATGCAGTTCCCGCTGACGATCCGCATGCCCACCGGCGGCGGCGTCCGGGCGCCGGAGCTCCACGAGGACTCGCCCGAGGCCTACTACGTGCACACGCCCGGCGTGAAGGTGGCGATCCCGTCGACGCCGGCCGATGCCAAGGGCCTCCTCGCCGCAGCGATCCGCGATCCGGACCCCGTCGTGATCATGGAGCCGAAGGCGCTCTACCGCAGCCCGCGCGGCGAGGTGCCCGAGGGCGAGCACGTTGTCCCGCTCGGGAAGGCGCGCATCGCGCGCGAGGGGACCGACGTGACGCTCGTCGCCTACGGCACGATGGTGCAGACCTGCCTCGAAGCGGCCGAGCAGCTCGACGCGAGCGCGGAGGTCGTGGACATCCGCAGCCTCAAGCCGCTCGACGAGGACGACGATCCTCGCCTCCGTGGGCAAGACCGGCCGGGTGGTCGTGGTGCAGGAGGCTCCGCGCGTCGCCGGCTTCGGCGCCGAGATCGCCGCGGTGATCGCGGAGAAGGCGATCCTCGACCTCCAGGGCCCGATCCTCCGTGTGACCGGCTACGACGTGCCCTTCCCGTACTGGTCGATCGAGCACGAGTACCTGCCGACGCCGGAGCGCGTGGCCGAGGCCGCCAACAAGGTCCTGGCCTACTAAGTCCATGGCCTACGAGTTCAAGCTTCCCGACCTCGGCGAGGGGGTCGCCGAGGGCGAGATCGCCCGTTGGCTCGTCGAGGTCGGGCAACACGTCGAGGAGGACGACCCGCTCGTCGAGATCAACACCGACAAGACGACGGTCGAGATCCCCTCTCCGGCCTCGGGCACGGTCGCGCGCATCCTCGTGGCCGAGGGCGAGCTCGTCCCGGTCGGCACGCCGCTCGTCCAGATCGGTGACGGCGAGGTGCCTGTGTCCGAGGCCGCCCCGGCTACCGAGAAGGCGACACCGCAGGCCGAGAAGCCCGCCGCGCCGCCGTCCGAGCGCGTCCAGGCGACCCCGCTCGTCCGGCGCATCGCCGCCGAGCTCGGGGTCGAGCTCTCGCTCCTGGCGGGCACGGGCCCGGGTGGGCGGATCACCGAAGAGGACGTCAGGCGCTACTCGTCGTTCTCGGGCGGGCCGGTGCCTGCCGCAGGCCCCGAGCGGCGCATCCCGCTGCGTGGCGTCCGCCGCCAGATCGCGCAGCACCTCTCGACCTCGCACAGGGAGGTGCCGGCCGTCACCGTCGTCGAGGAGTGCGACTTCACCGTGCTCTCGACCGCGCGCGGGGAGCGCTCCTACCTCCCGTACCTCCTCCAGGCGGTCGTCGGCGGGCTCAAGGAGGTCCCCGAGCTGAACGCGACGCTCGACGGCGAGGAGATCGTCTTCTGGGAGCGCTACGACCTCGGTCTCGCCGTGCAGACGGACGAGGGCCTCGTCGTCCCGGTCCTGCGCACGGCAGACGTGAAGTCGCTCGACGAGCTCGAAGCCGAGGCCAGGCGCCTGGCGGAAGGCGCCCGGGCCGGATCGCTCAAGCCGGAGGAGCTCCGCGGCTCGACGTTCACGGTCACGAGCGCCGGGAAGCTCGGCGGCCTCTTCGCCACGCCGCTCGTCAACCACCCGGAGGTCGGCATCCTCGGACTGCACCGCATCGGGCCGCGGGCCGCGGTCGTCGACGGCGAGGTCGCCGTGCGCGAGATCGGCTGGTTGGCCTGCACCTTCGACCACCGCGTTGTCGACGGGGCTCGCGCGAGCACGTTCCTGCTCGACGTCATCGCGCGCCTCGAAGCGCCCGATTAACGAGAGAGCCCGGCCGAAGCCGGGCTCTCGAATGCAGGTCGTAAACGGCTGCGCTAGTCGTTGTTCGCGCGGTCGTTGATCTGCGCGCGAATCTCGCCGCCGGGCCAGCGCGGCGAGTGCACGTTCACGTACGTGTGGCCGGCACGCATCGCGGCCACGAGCTCGGCGAAGGAGCCCGCCTCGATGCCCTGACCCGCCGGGCCGACGATGTCGGCCACGTCGATGACGCCGGTGACCGTGCCCGCCGTTGCCGGACATGCGGGCTTGTCGCCGCCGCTGCAGAGGAACGCCGACACGCCCCCGTTCACCGCACGCTTGCCGAAGTGGATGTGCGCCGCGGTGGCGGCCCCACCCTCGATCCCGGAGTACGTGAGCTCGTAGGTGATCGTCATCGCGTCGTCGTCGATGGTGGCCTCGAATGAGCCCGTTCCGGTCGACGAGACGTCCGGGTTCTCCTGATACCCGGTGAGGTCGTCGGCCTTCAGGTTCTTCTTGCCCCCTGATGCACCCGCCAGTGACGCGACCAGAAGCCCGGCCGCGAGGACGGCGATGGCCAACAGAATGCTGCGCCTGCGCATGGCAATCCTCCCTCGTTCCCCTACTGGTTCGTCCCGCACTGAGCGGGTTCGATCGTTACTACGCGAGGAGACTGCGGTCCGGATTGCCGCGGTTCGCGACGTCGAGGTGACGGCCGATCATCCGCTCGATGCGCGGGGCGCTCGACCGGCCCTCGAGGCGTGCAACGGGCTTGCGGCCGTCGACGAGGACGAGGGTGGGAACCTCCGTCACGTCGAGCCGCTGGACGAGCTCGGGGTGCGCGTCGACGTCCACGCGCGACACGCGCAGGCGGTCGCGCTCCTTGCGCGCCAGGTTGGCCAGCAGGCTCTCCATACGCCGTCCCGGCCCCGACTGGGCCGACGTGAAGAAGAGGAGGAGAGGTCGCTTCGCGCGGTCTTCCATCACCATGCGGGTTCCCGGCGTCCGGCTTCCGCAAACGGCCCGGCGGGCACGGCTAGACTCACGGCAATGGACGGACCGCTCGACTGGTATCTCCTCGGCGTCGTGCTGGGCTTCGGCGTCCTGGCGGGCGTCGGCGTGGTCGGCGCGGTGCGCAACCCGGCGTGGGCGCTGCTCGCGGTCGCCGGCGCGGTTCCCGGCCTGGCGCTCGCCCTGATCGCGCTCCCGTGGTGGTCGCTCGTCGCCTTTGCGGTTGCCGCCTTGCTTGCGTTCGTCGGGCTCAGGCGCCTCTCGACCGAGGCGCTGCCCGCGGCGGCGCTCGGAGCGCTGGTCCTGGCCGCGATCCCGGCCCTCGGCTACGTCTCGGCCGTGGCCACGCCGATCGCCGGCGCACGCCTCGGGCGGCGCGCCGACAAGCGCTATGCGGGCCTCCGCGTTCTCGCCAAGGACTGAGCTGACGGGTCCCGACCGGAAGAAGCTCGTCCTCGTTGTCATCGACGGGCTCACCCCCGAGGCACTCGACCGAGGCCTCGACGAGGGCAGGCTTCCGGCCCTCGCGGCGCTCGCCGACGCGGGCTGGAGCGGCCGCGGCACGAGCGTCTTTCCGTCGCTCACGCCCGTGTGCCTGACGTCGATCGCAACAGGTGCCTTCCCGGACGTCCACCACATCCCGCACCTCGTCTGGTACCACCGCGGCGAGCAGCGCGTGGTCGAGTACGGCTCCTCCTTCTCGGCGATGCGCGCGGTCGGCGCGCGCCAGGCCATCCGCGACTCGGTCTTCGGGATGAGCGGCGAGCACGTCTCGCCGCGTGCGACCACCGTGTTCGAGGCGCTCGAGGACGCCGGCCTCGAGCCGGCGGCCATCAACTTCACCTGTTACCGGGGCCGGACACGCCATCCGATTCGCCTGCCGGCGCTTGCGCGGAGGAATCGCTGGTACGAAGCCGTCTACGGGCCGCGGCACTTCTTCTTCTTCAACGTCTTCGAGTCCGATCGCACGGGATCGCCCCTCGCGGTCCGCTCCCGGCTGAGCGGCTCGATCGACGACTACGCCGCCGTCGTCGGCCGCTGGCTGGTGACCCGCGACGCTTTCGACTTCCTCGTCTTCTACCTCCCTGACTACGACTACGCCTCGCACCAGAGCGGGCCCGAAGGCTCGCTGGAGGCTCTGGAGCGCTCCGACGCGGCACTCGGGCGTCTCCTGGGCGCCGCCGGCGGCCCCGACGCCTTCCTCGAGCGCTACGCGGTCATCGTGTGCTCCGACCACGGCCAGACGCAGGTCGAGCGCCTGGCGCGTCTGCAGGATTCGTTCCCGGCCGACCTCGACGGTGTGCTCGCTCTCGCATCCAACCGGGCCGGCATGGTCTACCGGCTCCCGGGCTGCCGGCTGGATGCCCGCGCGCTCGGGGAGCGTCTCGACGACGAGCCTGCCGCGGACGTCGTCCTCTTCAGGGAGGGCTCCGAAGCTGTCGCGCGGCGGGACGGCGCCGAGCTCCGCTTCGCTCCGGACGGCGACGACTGGCGCCTGGAGGGCGAGGCCGCTCTGCTCGACCTGGATCTCTATCCGAACGCGCTGGAGCGGTCCTGGCGGGCGCTCGCAGCGCCGACCTCGGGCGACGTGCTCGTCTCGGCGGCCGAGGGCTGGGAGCTCGTCGACGGCGGCGGTCGCCACCACCTCGGCGGCGGCAGCCACGGTTCGCTGGTGGCCGGCGACTCGACCGTTCCGCTGATCGCCGCCGGCTTCGATGCCCCGCCGTTCGGCCCGGAGCCTTCGATCACGGACATCGCCCCGGCCGCACTGGAGCATCTCGGCGTTCGTCCACCCGACTCGATGCGCATCGCCCGTGAGGCGGCGCGAGCCTGACTTCGACGCCCTGCGCGCGCGGATGGTCGCGGAGCAGGTCGAGAGCCGCGGGATCCACGACGAGCGCGTGCTCGAGGCGATGGGGAAGGTCCCGCGCGAGGCGTTCACCGACGCCGACGACCGCAAGCGTGCCTACGAGGACATCCCGATCCAGATCGGCTGGGGCCAGACGATCTCCCAGCCGTACATGGTCGCCCTCATCTGCGAGGAGGCGGCCGTCCACCGAGGCGCACGGGTGCTCGACATCGGAACGGGGTCCGGCTACCAGGCTGCCGTGCTCGCGGAGCTCGGCGCCGAGGTGCATTCGGTGGAACGGCTGCGCCAGCTCGCCGAGCGGGCGCGCGAGAAGCTCGACGCCGCCGGCTACGACGACGTTCAGGTCCACCTGGGCGATGGATCCCTTGGCGATCCGGAGCACGGCCCCTTCGATGCGGTCACGGTCGCCGCTGCCGCGCCCGAGCTGCCGCGCGCGCTCTACGACCAGCTCGTGGTCGGCGGGCGCCTCGTCGTGCCCGTCGGCGACCGCCGCGGGCAGCGGCTCGAAGTCGTGGTCAAGAGCCCGGAGGGCCCGGCGGTTGCCCATTCGGTCGCCTGCCGCTTCGTGCCCCTCGTGGGCGAGGAGGGCTATTGAGCCGCAAGACCCTGCAAGTAACACTTTGCAACTTGCCTGAGCCGGGTTTGGACGGACAGGGCGTGGGGCATCCTGGCCGCGGGATGGGGCGACTCCATCGGACCGGCGCGCTGGTGGGCCGCGCGGTCAATCGCGAGCTCGAGCCGGGGCCCGGTCTCGTGGTCGGGAACCTCGACCTCCGTCCGGCCGTCTGAGGTGACGATCTAACCTTCCTCCGTGGCGAAAGGAGCACAGGCGACCTCCTCGCGCGCCAGCGAGCTTACGGACGCGGCTTCGGGCGCGTTGCGGCGGCCTGCCAACTGGGTGCAGCTGGCGAAGTTCTGCGCCGTCGGCGCCTCGGGCTACGCCGTCAACCTGGCGGTGTACGCGACGCTGCTCTCCTTCGACGTCCACTACCTGCTCGCCGCGGTCGGCTCGTTCCTCGTCGCCGTCACGAACAACTACTGGTGGAACCGCCACTGGACGTTCCGGCGCCAGCGCGGCCACCTCGTCTTCCAGGGCTTCCGCTTCCTCGTCGTCTCCACGGTCGCCCTCGCGGCGAACCTCGCGTTCCTGAGCATCCTCGTTGCCCTCGGTATGCCCAAGCTGCCCGCGCAGGCAATCGCGATCGTCCTCGTGACCCCGTGGAACTTCGTCGCCAACAAGCTCTGGAGCTTCCGACGGCGGCGCGCCGTTTAGCCGTCGTCGCGCTCGTCGCGCTGGCGGTCGCGGCGCCCGCGGCCGGTCAGACGGCGCCCACGACGCCCGTCTACGACGCGCGCGGGAACCTGATCGGGACGCCGTTCGTCCCCGAGCCTGCTCAGCCGCTCCTCACCGAGGACGAGGCGATCGAGCGGGCGCTCGCGAACGAGAAGGTCGCTGACTGGCTCGACCGCTATCCCGAGACCAGCCTCACGAAGCAGGCCGAGCTCGACGAGGACGCCAAGGTGTGGACCGTGAGGGTCTGGTCCTCCGTCCCGGACGCCGGGCAGGTCGTCCTCGCCAAGGTCGACGACACGTCCGGTGCGGTGACCGAGGCCTGGACCGGGCCGCAGGTGGCGTGGAAGATGGCGCGCGGCTACGACGGCGCCTTCGGGCGGAAGATCAACAACCCGTGGATCTGGCTCTCGCTCTGCGCCGTCTTCTTCATCGGCCTGGCCGACCTGCGGCGGCCGCTCGCGATCCGCAACGTCGACCTCCTCGTCCTGCTCTCGTTCGGGATCTCGCTCTGGTTCTTCAACCGCGGAGAGGTGTTCCGGGCGATGCCGCTCGTCTACCCGCCCATGCTCTACCTGCTCGGGCGCATGGCCTGGATCGGGTGGAAGGGACGAGGGAGCGCGTCCCGTCCGCTCTGGCCTGTCTGGGTCCTGCTCGCCGCAACCGTCTTTCTCGCCGGCTTCCGCTTCGGGCTCAACGTGCGCGCGTCCAACGTGATCGACGTCGGGCTCGCGGGCGTCATCGGCGCGCAGCGCATCGCGGAGGACGGGGAGTCGCCGTACGGGAACATGCCGACCGACGAGGGGAAGGAGTGCGGCCCGGCGGACGCGGACGGGTACGTCCGCGAGCGGATCCAGACGAACGGGCGGTGCGAGGTCGCCAACGGACGCGGGGACACCTACGGGCCGGTCAGCTATCTCGCGTACGTCCCCGGCTTGCTGGCGATGGGCTACGACTACAAGTGGGACGACCTGCCGGCCGCGCACTTCACGTCGCTTCTCTGGGACGGGCTGGCGCTCCTCGGCATGGGGCTGCTCGGCCTGCGGTTCGGAGGGCCGCGACTCGGGGCGACCCTGGCTTTCGCCTGGGCGGCCTACCCGTTCACGCAGTACGTCTCGAGCTCGAACTCGAACGACGCGATCATGCCCGCGTTTCTGATCTGGGGGCTCGTCTTCGTCACCTCCCACCCGGCGCGCGGGCTCTTCGCGGGCCTCGCCGGGTGGACGAAGTTCGGCGCGTTCCTGCTCTTCCCGCTCTGGGCCTCGTACCCGAAGGCGACGCGCTGGCCGCGTTCCCAGCTCCTGTTCCTCGGCGGCTTCCTGCTGGCCACGGCGATCGCCTTCTGGATCCTCCTGCTGGAGCCCGATCCTCTCCACGCGGCGCGCGAGTTCTGGGACCGCACGTTCGGCTGGCAGCTCTCCCGCTCCTCGCCGTTCTCGATCTGGGACTGGGACGAGTACCCGGGCTATCCCGACCTGCACGTCGTCCAGACCGCCCTGAAGACGCTCCTCCTCATCGCGTCCGTCGCGCTCGCGTTCGTGCCGCGGACCCGCAACGTCGTCCAACTCGCCGCTCTCAGCGGCGCGCTCCTGATCGGCTTCGAGCTCGTCCTCACGCACTGGTTCTATCTCTACATCCCGTGGTTCTTCCCCTTCGTGGCCTTCGCGCTGCTCGTGCCCGCCTCGGTGCGCGTCGCGGAGGGGGAGGCGGCGTCCGAGGAGCCCGCCGGTGAGCGTCCGGTCGAAGAGCTCGTACCCGCACGTTGACGCCGGCCGCGTCCTGCTCGCCCTGGCCGTCGGGCTCGGGGTTCTGACCGCGTCGTGGGCGGCGCTGCACCTGCCGCCCTTCGACAGCTACCAGATCATCGACACGCCGGTCTACCAGGACTACGGCGAGCGAATGGCGGCGGGCGAGGTCCCGTACCGCGACTTCGAGCTCGAGTATCCGCCGGGCGCGCTGCCAGTGTTCTGGCTGCCCACGATCGGACCGGCCGAGCACTACCGCTCGATCTTCGAGATCCTGATGTGGACGTGCGCGGCCGGCCTGCTCGCGCTCGTCGTGCGGGCGGTCGCGGACCTCGGCGCCTCACCGGGCAGGGTGCTCGCCGCCGCGATCCTGGTCGGGCTCTTCCCGCTCCTCCTCGGCTCGGTCGTCCTGACGCGCTACGACCTCTGGCCCGCGGCGCTGACGGCGGCCGCGCTCGCGGCGCTCCTCTCAGGCCGCGAACGGCTCGCGCTCGCCGTCCTCGGGCTCGCGGTCGCGGCGAAGATCTACCCGCTCGTCCTGCTCCCGCCCGCCCTCGTCTACGTCTGGCGCCGCTACGGGAGCCGGGAGGCCGTTGCCGCGGCCGGCGCGTTCGTCGCGGTGCTCGCGCTCGTCGTGGCTCCGTTCGCGCTCATCGCTCCGGAAGGGGTTGCCGACTCGCTGAGCCGTCAGATCGGACGGCCTCTCCAGATCGAGAGCCTCGGCTCCTCCGTGCTCCTCGCCGCGCACCAGCTCGGCTTCTACGACCCCACCGTCGTCTCCACGCACGGTTCGCAGAACCTCGCGGGCGGCCTGCCGGACGCCCTCGCCACGGTTCAGACCGTGATTCAGGGCCTCGCGCTCGTCGGCGTGTGGCTGCTGTTCCTCCGCGGGCCTGCGACCGCCGCCCGGCTGACCGCCGCGTGCGCCGCGTCGGTCGTCGTCTTCGTCGCCTTCGGGAAAGTGCTCTCGCCGCAGTTCCTCATCTGGCTCGTGCCGCTCGTCGCGCTCGTCCTCGCCTGGCCTGCGCTGACGGTCTGGGCGCTCGCTGCGGCGGCGTACGTGGCGACGCATCTCTGGTTCCCGACGCGGTACTGGGACATGGTCGACCTCCAGCCGGTCGGCTGGCTCGTGCTCGTCCGGAACCTGCTGCTCGTGGCGCTCGTGGTCGCGCTCGTGGCCGCGCTCGCTACGCGTCGACCGGAACCCGCAGCGCCTCGCAGCGCGTAGCGCGCCCGTCGGCGCCGCAGTCGAGCACGACGCCCTCGATGCGGACGTCGCCGTCGGCCGGGTGAAACCGGACGGGCATCCCGGTCTTCATCCGCCTGATCGCCAGCTCGGCGCGGACGCCGATGACGGAGTCGTGCGGCCCGGTCATGCCCGCGTCCGTGATCGCCGCGGTCCCGCCGGGCAGCACGCGCGCGTCGTTCGTCTGGACGTGCGTGTGCGTTCCGAGGACGGCCGTGACGCGCCCGTCGAGCATGTGCGCGAGCGCGACCTTCTCGCTCGTTGCCTCGGCGTGGAAGTCGATGAGGACGACCGGCGTTCGGGCGCGCGCCTCTTCGACGAGCTTGTCGACCATGCGGAAGGGGTGGATCGGAGTGGCGAGGAAGAGCGCTCCCTGGAGGTTGATGACCGCCACCTCGGTCCCGTCGCGCGCCTCCGCGAAGGCCAGGCCGGTGCCGGGGATGCCCGTGTCTCCGAAGTTCGCGGGCCGGACGATGCGTGGGCTCGACTCCAGAACCGGCACGAGGTCGCGGTGCCGCCAGACGTGGTTGCCGGTCGTGATCACGTCGGCGCCGGCGGCCAGGATCTTCTCCGCGAGCTTGGCGGTCAGGCCGACGCCGTCCGCGGCGTTCTCGCCGTTCACCACGCAGAGGTCGATCCCGAGCTCGTGCCGGAGCTCGGGCAGCCGGTCCGTGACGGCCCGCCGGCCGGGCGGCCCGAAGACGTCACCGATGAAGAGGATCCTCAGTTGGCGGAGCTGCCGATCTAGGGCTCGTCTAGGAGCTCGTGAGCGCGGCCGCTGGGTGCACCTCGAGGTGCACGTGCTGGCCCTTGTCCTGCGTGTAGCGGGCGAGCCCGGCCCGCTCCACCTGGGAGAGGTCGATGACGCGGCCGATCTTCGACTTACCGGCCGAGACGGTCGAACCGACCGTCAGCCCGGGGTCGGCGCGCAGGTTCTCGAGCGTGACGACGACGCCCGGCGTCCCCGACGGCTGGATCTGGATGCTGACGCCGTAGGCCGTGCCGTTGACGATGTGGTCGGTGATGGCGATGACGCTGCCGTCCACCGGCGCGTAGACGTCGGTCTCGACCGGGGCGCCCACGTCGAGCGCGCCGGTTCCCGCCCCGACGCCTCCCTCGAGCATGAAGTAGCGCACCTCGGACCCGCTCGATCCGAAGAGCGCCCGGAAGACCCGCTCGGCCAGGCCGGCGTTCGCGCGCGTGCCCACGGGCTCGAGCGGCAGCGCGCCCGTCCCGGTCGCGTGATAGCCGATTGCGGTCACGCGGCTCTGGTTGACGGGCAGCTGGATGCGAAGCGAGTCCTGCATGGCCACGATCTGCGGGCGGGGCGGTCCCGCCGGAAGCAGCCGGTCGGCAGGGGCGGGCCCGGTGATCGTCACGGCGCCGCGGTCCCCCGCTCCGAAGGCGGTGAGAAGGAGCGCGACGAGGCATCCGCAGGCAACCACGACCAGCGCCGCTGTGCGGCGTGCTCGACGTGCTCTGGCTCTTGCCTCCTCGCGTTTTCTCTGACGGGCGCGCGCGGCGAAGCCTGGGGCTTCGGTCGTAGCCATCCGCGGCACGCTAACCGAGGTCACCAGTCGTTTCAAACGGGACCTTCGTCGCTGCGGGCGCTCGGGGGTCGGCTCCTCGACCTCGACGGGCTCCGGCTGGAGCGCGAGCGCGCCCGAGATCGGGAACTCCCAGTCTTCCTCGACTGCCCAGAGGTCGACGACATTCCCTCCGTTTGCAGGGATTTCGTGGTTCTGGTCGTAGAGGCGGTTCCCGAGCGGCATTGCTAGCCTTGCGGCGTGCTCGCCGTCCGAACTCACCTTGCCAGGGGCTTCGGACAGCGATGCCGGACGTGACGGCGCTCCTCAGCGCACGCGGGATCGCCCGGAGCTTCGGCCGGCACGCCGCCCTCGAGGCGACCAGCCTCGACGTGAACGGAGGCGAGGTTCTCGGCCTTGTCGGGCCGAACGGCGCGGGGAAATCGACCCTCGTGTCCATCCTCGCGGGCGCTCTTGCTCCCGACGCGGGGACGGTCGTGCTCGGCGCGTCGCGGCCGCGCGTCGGCTGGGTTCCCCAGCGCCCTGCCCAGTACGGACGTCTGACGCCGCGCGAGAACCTCGAGCTCTTCGCGCGGCTCGAGGGCGTGCCCGACCCGGGCGCGGCGGCCTCTCGCCTCGTCGACCTGGGCGAGCTGCCCGACGACGGGCGGCTCAGCGCCGAGCTCTCGCTGGGCAACCAGCAGCGCCTCAATCTCGCGGTCGCACTCCTGGCCGATCCGGACGTCCTGCTCCTCGACGAGCCGACCTCGTCGCTCGACCCGCGCCAGCGCCGCCGCTTCTGGGAGCTGGCCCGCGCCGTGCGCGACCGAGGCGGCGCCGTCGTCTTCGTCACCCAGAACCTCGAGGAGCTCGAGCGCTTCGCCGACCGGGTCGTCGTTCTCCTCGACGGGCGCCTCGTCTTCGACGGGACGGCCGAGGAGTACGCCCGCTCGCCGGAGGCCGACGTCTTCGCATGAGCGCGGTCAGGCTGCTCCTCGCCAAGGACCTGCGCGTGCTGCGTCGCTCGCCCGCGCTGCTGGCGGCGCTCGTCCTCTATCCGCTCCTCGTCGCGCTGCTCGTCGGGCTCGTCGTTCGTTTCGCCTCCGACCAGCCGCGCGTCGCGTTCGTCGACCTCGACGGCCTCCCGCAGGAACTGACCATCGCCGGAGAGCGGTTCGGCGTGGAGAACGTGATCGAGCAGGTCAACGACAAGGCCGAGCTCGTGCCGATGTCCGAGGAGGAGGCCGAGAGGCAGCTCGAGACCGGCGAGGTGACCGCGGCGATCGTCGTCCCGCGCGGGTTCGCGTCGAAGCTGCGGGGCATGGTGGAGAGCCCGGAGCTCGTCCTGCGCACCGGGCGCGGCGGCCTCGCGAGCCGCTTCGAGCTGCAGACGGAGGCGCTCGTCTTTCGCCTCAACCGGCTGCTCCAGGAGGCCTACATCGCCGCGAACCTCGAGTACGTGACGCTGCTGGTCGAGGGCGGCGAGGCGGACTTCCTCGGCGAGGAGTTCGACGTCGTCGGGCTCGAGGAGGCGGGCCGGCTGCTCGAGCAGCTCCGCGGGCGCACGGACGACCCCGAGGCGCTCGACGAGATCGAGGAGCTGGCGACGTTCGTCAGCGAAGCGCGACTCGCGCTCGAGCAGACGGACGAGACCCTTCGCGCCACCGCGAATCCCATCAGGCTGACCACCGACCGGGAGGCCGGGCGCACCTGGCTGCTCGGCGCGCAGCTCCAGGCCTACGCGCTCGCGCTCACGCTCTCCTTCGTATGCGTGCTTCTCGCCGCGGGCGCGATCGCAGCCGAACGGGACGAGAACGTCGTGGGTCGTCTCGTCCGGGGGCTCGTTCGTCTGCGCGAGCTCGTGACCGCGAAGGTGCTGCTCGGCGCCACGGTGGCGCTGGCGCTCGGTCTCGTCCTCGCGGTCGTCTTCGGCGTGGCCGCCGAGGTGGCCGGCGTCGACGGCGGCCAGCCGTGGAGCCGCCTGCCGCTCCTCGCCGTCGGGCTCGTCCTCGCGGGCGCGGCCTTCGGCGCCTTCGGCGTCCTCCTCGGCGTGCTCGCCCGCGAGTCGCGGGCGGCCGTCCTGGTCGCGTTCCTCGTCACCCTGCCGCTCGTGCTCATCGGCGTGATCCCTTCCGGCTCGGTTGGCGTCGCCGGCTGGATCTCGGCGGTTTTCCCCTTCGCGCACGCGGTCGACTTCTTCGAGTCCGCGCTCTTCGCACTCGACCCGTGGCGCGAGGTCGGCGTCGCGACCCTGTGGCTCCTCGGCCTCGCCACGGCGTTCGCGGCGGCCGCCAGGATGGGCGTGCGAAGATTCCTCACGTAGTGAGCACCTTTCCCGTCACCCGGCTGCGGCGGTTCCGGCGCACGGCCGCGTTGCGCTCGCTCGTCCGCGAGACGCGGCTCTCGCTCGACGACTTCGTCTACCCGCTCTTCGCCTGCCCGGGCGAGGGGGTGGAGCGGCCGCTCGAAGGCCTGCCGGGCATCGCGCAGCGCTCGGTGGACAAGCTCTGCGAGGAGGCCGCCGACGCGCACCGCCTCGGCGTGGGCGCTGTGCTCCTCTTCGGGATCCCGGAGGAGAAGGACGATGCCGCCTCGGGCGCCTACGACGAGGACGGGATCGTGCAGCGGGCGCTCCGCGCCCTTCGTGAGCAGGTGCCCGGGCTCGTGCTCCTCACGGACGTGTGCCTCTGCGAGTACACGTCGCACGGTCACTGCGGGCTCGTCGAGGGCGACGAGGTGCTGAACGACGTCTCGCTCGAGCTCCTGGCCAAGACGGCCGTGAGCCACGCGGAGGCGGGCGCCGACGCCGTCTGCCCGAGCGACATGCTCGACGGGCGCGTCGGCGCGATCCGCGGTGCGCTCGACGGCGACGGCTTCGAGCAGCTCCCGATCGTCGCCTACTCGGCCAAGTACGCCTCGGCCTTCTACGGGCCGTTCCGCGAGGCGGCCGAGTCGACCCCGGCGTTCGGCGACCGGCGCAGCTACCAGATGGACCCGCCCAACGTCCGCGAGGCGCTCCGCGAGTGTGAGCTCGACCTCGCCGAAGGCGCCGACGCCATCATGGTCAAGCCCGCGCTTCCCTACCTCGACGTGATCCGGGCTGCGCGCGAGCGCTTCGACGCACCGCTCTTTGCCTACAACGTGAGCGGCGAGTACGCGATGGTGAAGGCGGCCGCCGCGCGCGGGTGGCTCGACGAGCGCCAGGCAGCCGTCGAGGGCCTGACAGCGATCAAGCGCGCCGGCGCCGACGTGATCGTCTCGTACTGGGCCAAGGAGCTGGCGGGGTGGCTCTGAGAACCCGCTTCGAGCGGACGCTCAAGGCTTCGTCTTGAAGCGGGTTCAGGCAACGGCGAGCGGCCTCTTCCGCCGCGCGCGCAAGGTCATCCCCGGGGGCGTGAACTCGCCGGTCCGCGCGTGGGGCGCGGTCGGCGCCGAGGAGCCGTTCTTCGCCGCGCGCGGAGAGGGCGCGTACCTCTGGGACGCCGAGGGGAACCGCTACCTCGACTGGGTCATGTCCTGGGGCCCGCTCGTCTTCGGGCACGCCGATCCCGAGGTGGTCGAGGCCGTGCAGGAGGCGGCCGCCGACGGGACGACCTTCGGGGCGCCGACCGAGCGCGAGGTCGAGCTGGCCGAGGAGATCGTCGCTGCGGTGCCCTCGGTCGAGCAGGTTCGGCTCGTCTCCTCGGGCACCGAGGCGGCGATGAGCGCGCTGCGGCTCGCGCGCGGGTTCACGCGGCGCGACCGCGTCCTCAAGTTCACGGGCTGCTACCACGGACACTCCGACGGGCTGCTCGCCGAGGCGGGCTCCGGCCTGGCGACACTCGGCCTCCCGGCCACCCCCGGTGTGCCCGTGGGCGCCGCCGGCGACACGGTGGTGACGGCCTACAACGACGTCGATGCCGTCGCGGCCGCGGTCGAGCGCTACGGCGAGGGCCTGGCGGCAATCGTCGTCGAGCCGGTCGCGGGGAACATGGGAGTGGTCCCGCCCGACCCCGGCTTCCTCGAGGTGCTGCGCGCGCTCTGCGACGCCTCCGGGGCATTGCTCGTCTTCGACGAGGTCATCACCGGGTTCCGCGTCGCGCGCGGGGGCGCCCAGGAGCTGTACGGCGTCACGCCCGACCTGACCGTGCTCGGCAAGATCGCCGGCGGCGGGCCTGCCGCTCGCGGCCTTCGGCGGGCGGGCCGACGTGATGGCCGAGCTGGCCCCGTCCGGCCCGGTGTACCAGGCCGGCACGCTCTCCGGAAACCCTCTCGCCACGGCTGCTGCGCTCGTCGTCCTGCGCCGGCTGCGCGATCCCGCGGTCTACGAGCGGCTGGAGGAGCTGGGCGCCCGGCTGGAAGCCGGCCTCGGCGAAGCAGCGGAGGGCGAGCCGGTGTGCGTCCAGCGCGTCGGCGCCATGGCAACGGTCTTCTTCCGCCCGGGCCCGGTGCGGAGCTTCCGAGACGCTTCGGAGAGCGACACGGAGCGCTTCGCTGCGTGGTTCCGGCACCTGCTCGGCAACGGGATCTACGTGGCGCCCTCGCAGTTCGAGGCGCTGTTCGTCTCCACGGCGCACGCCGAGGCGGAGATCGACGCGACCGTGGAGGCGGCGCGTGAGTTCTTCGGTCGCTGAGCTCTCGGTCTGGGAGGTGATCGCCGCCGAGGCCGAGCGCGAGAGCGCGCTCTGGGCCGCGGCTCTCCGCCCGGCGGGCGAGCGTGAGGAGACGCCCGTCTTCTCGGAGCTCGCGCCGGCGCGCTACGCCCTCGGGCTCGAGTCGATCTACGAGGGCTACCTCCTCCACTACGGCCGGCCGCGCCTCTTCGCCCCGGCCGACTCCGACACGGCCATCCTGCTCGGCGACTATCTCTACGCGCACGGGCTCGTCCGCGTCGCCGCGCACGGGGAGGTGACCGTCGTGACCGACCTCGCCGAGCTCGTCTCCCTGTGCGCGCAGCTTCGTGCAGAGGAGCGGGAGGGAGACGGTGCCGCGTGGGCGGGGACGGCCGCGCTGCTCGGATCGATCGACGTCAGGCTCGAGACCGGCCGCGCCGCGCTGCGGCTCCAGGCCGACCCAGCGCCGCTGCAGGCGGTCGCGGAGCTCGAGGCCGGAGCCGACGCGGTGGCGCGCGCCCTGGCGCTTCACGCCGAGCGCATGGTCTAAAATCAGCCGGCGATGAGCGCCTTCGCCAACGCCCTCGTCCTCGCCGCGGAGAAGACCACCGCGGAGGAAGGCCGGGACATCATCGTCTCGATGCTGGTCGTCGGCCTCATCTTCTGCAGCGTGATCGCGCTCGGCCAGCTCAGCCGCTGGGCGTCGCACCGCCGCGGTCGCGGGCACTAGCCCGGATAAACTCGATGGCGGTGCCTGCCGCTGATCTGCGCTCCTGGATCGACCTGCTGCGCCGAGAGGGCGAGCTGGTCGAGATCGAAGCCGAGGTCGATCCGTACCTCGAGGTCACGGAGATCACCGATCGCGTGGTCAAGAGCGGCGGCCCCGCGCTCCTCTTCACGAACGTCAAGGGCTCCGAGCGCCCCCTCCTGATCAACCAGTTCGGCACCGAGCGCCGCACGTGCCTGGCCTTCGGCGAGGAGAGCCTCGACGCGGTCGCGGGCAGGCTCGAGGACGTGCTCGAGATGCAGCCGCCGCAGGGGCTGGTCGAGAAGGTCAAGGGGCTCGGCAAGCTCAAGCGCCTGGCCGACTCGATGCCGAAGAGCGTTTCGCGCGGCGCCTGCCAGGAGCTCGTGCTCGAGCCCGACCTCGACGCGCTGCCGATCCAGCACTGCTGGCCCGGCGACCCGGCGCCGTTCATCACGCTCCCGGCCGTGATCACGAAGGACCCCCGCACGGGCGTCCGCAACGTCGGCATGTACCGGATGCAGAAGATCGACGCGAAGTCGACCTACATGCACTGGCAGGTGCACAAGGACGGGCGGGCCGACTGGCTGGCCGCCGAGGGCTCGATCCCGGTCGCCGTCGCGCTCGGCCTCGACCCGGTGACTGCGTACTCCGCCAGCGCGCCGCTCCCGAAGCACATCGACGAGTTCATGCTGGCAGGCTTCCTGCGCGGGGAGTCGGTCGAGCTGGTCAAGTGCAAGACGGTCGACCTCGAGGTTCCCGCGAATGCCGAGATCGTCCTCGAGGGCCGGATCGAGGCCGGCGACATGGGTACCGAGGGGCCCTTCGGCGACCACACGGGCTACTACTCGCCGCCCGAGCCCTTTCCGATCTTTCGGCTGACCGCGATGACGATGCGGCAGGGCGCGATCTACCCGTCGATCGTCGTCGGCGTGCCGCCGGCCGAGGACGCCTGGCTCGGCAAGGCGACCGAGCGGATCTTCCTGCCGGCGATCCGGATGACGGTTCCCGAGATCGTCGACTACGACCTTCCCGTCGCGGGCGCCTTCCACAACTGCGTCATCGTCTCCGTGCGCAAGGCGTTTCCCGGCCACGCGCGGAAGGTCATGCACGCGATCTGGGGCCTCGGGATGCTCTCCCTCTCCAAGTCGGTGGTCGTCGTCGACGAGCACGTCGACGTGCACGACTACGAGCAGGTCTTCTTCCACGTCTGCGCCAACGTCGACCCGAAGCGCGACGTAGAGCTCACCGAGGGCCCGCTCGACCAGCTGGACCACGCAGCCATGCTGCCCTGCTACGGCGGTAAGCTCGGGATCGACGCGACCCACAAGTGGCCGGAGGAGGGGGCGCGCGAGTGGCCGGAGCGGATCGAGATGACGCAGGAGGTTCGTGACGCCGTCGACCGCCGGTGGAACGAGTACGGAATCGGCGGGGAGCCCTCCGGGAACGGCCGCATTTCCCAGGTCTTGAGGCAGAAGGTACGTCGTTGACAGGATCGAACGGTCAGGGGAAGAATGCCCGACGCTTGTAACAACGAGGATCTGACGGAGGAAGCTGGGTGGCGGACGAGCTAGAGCGGCCGGAGGAGACCTCCGAGCCACGCGAGCACGAGGATCCGGGCGCCCACCTCCCGCCGCCCACGATCTGGCCGTTCGCTTTCGCGGCCGCCGTCGCGCTCATCCTCGTGGGTCTGATCGTGAGCATGTGGGCGGCCGCGATTGGCATCGTCCTGGCGGTCATCTTCGGGTTCCTCTGGATTCGTGACGTGACGCGCGACGTGCGCGCTGCTCCGGAGCCGGAGCCGGTCGTCGCACCGCCACCGCTCACTGTCGAGGAGGGAGAGGAAGGCGAGCCCGAGCGGTACCCGCGCTCGAAGTTCCTCGAGGGTGCGACTCTCGGCCTGGGAGCCGTGATCGGCGGCATCGTCACGATCCCGGTGCTCGGCTTCGCGGTCGCGCCGGCCTTCGTGGACCAGGGGTATCCGGACGTCGACCTCGGGCCAATGGACAACTATCCAGAGGGCGAGTGGCGCATCACGACCTTCACCGGGGATCCGGAGAAGGGCGACGTCACGAGGCGCACCGCCTTCATCCGCTACAACGGGCTCAAGGACCAGGTTCCGAGCTACACGATCATCTCCAACCGCTGCGTGCATCTCGGCTGCCCGACCCAGCCCCAGGGCCGCCCGGGCGACGAGCAGCAGGTCGAGACGACGAAAGCGCCGGTCACGCTCATCCCGACCCAGCCGTCCGGCTTCGGCTGCCCCTGCCACGGCGGTGCCTACGACATCGAGGGAAACCGGACCGCCGGGCCTCCCGTGCGCGCGCTCGACCGCTACGAGTACTCGATCATCGACGGCAGCCTCTGGCTGGGGACGCCGTACAGCGTCGCCGAGGTCGAGGGCGAGGGCGCGGACGCTGTGGCCGTGCGCTACCGGACCACGGATCCGGGCGTCCACGTCGACGGGCTCGAGCAGTACCTCTACCCGATCACTCCGTAATGGCGCGCACCAAGTCCACGCGAGGGCAGCAGGTCGGGCACCTCATCATGGTGCCGCTCAACTGGCTCGAGGAGCGCTCGGGTCTCGTCGGCGCCACCAAGTACTTCCTCTTCCGCAAGGTTCCGCACGACACGAACTGGTTCCACACGCTCGGCTCCGCGACGCTGACGGCCTTCATCGTCCAGGCCGTCACGGGCGTGATCCTGGCGATGTACTACAAGCCATCGCCGGATGAGGCCTACGCCTCCATCCAGATGATCACGAACGACCTGACGCTCGGCTGGCTCGTACGCGGGATGCACCGCTGGGGCGCGAGCGTCTTCATCATCCTGCTCTTCCTCCACATGGGGCGCGTGTTCCTCTTCGGGGCCTACAAGTATCCGCGCGAGCTCAACTGGCTCCTCGGCGTCCTGCTGCTCGTGCTGGCGATGCTCGAGGGCTTCACGGGCTACCTCCTCCCGTGGGACCAGACGGCCTACTGGGCCACCGTCGTCGGCATCAACCTGAACGCGACGGCGCCGGTTGTCGGCCCCTTCCTCGCCGACTTCCTGCGCGGAGGTCAGGAAATAGGCACCAATACGCTCTCGATCTTCTACTCCATGCACATGCTGCTCATACCCGGCGCCCTGATCGCCCTGATCACGCTCCACCTCTACCTCGTCATCCGCCTCGGCGTCACCTCGCCGCCGTGGTCGAAGGACGCGGCCGGCACGGAGCGCGACGAGGTCGTGGTCGGCAAGCGCGGGCTCGTCGAGCCCCGGCCGCGCGGTGACGGCGCGGGCGCCGAGGTTCGAGGGCGGCCCGAGGCGTGAAGCGATGAGCAACGAAAAAGAGCGCGCGTACTTCAAGCGCTACAAGGAGGACGTCGAGAAGCGCGGGAAGCCCTTCTACCCGTACGCGATGTTCCACGACACGGTCATGAGCCTCGTCGTGGTGTGCGTCATCGTCGGGCTCGCCTGCGTCTGGTACTTCACCTCGGGCGAGGAGGCGGGCGACGCGGGCATCCTGGGGCCCCGGTACACGGAGGAGGCCGACCCGGGAACGACCTCGTTCGTGCCGCGACCCGACTGGTACTTCTACTTCCTCTTCTACCTGCTCCGGATCTTCAAGTGGCCCGATTCGGTGATCCTCGGCACGGTCGGGATCCCGACGATCGCCCTCATCCTGCTCCTCGCGCTGCCGTTCATCGACCGGCGCCGCGAGCGACGGCTCGTGCGGCGGCCGGTCGCGGTCGTCGGCGCGCTGCTCGTCGTCGCCTCCATGGGCATCCTCACCTACCGCGGCGCCACGGCCGAGGAGTCGCTCGCCTCCGAGAACGTCGAGCTCGTCGCCGAGTGGACCGAGGTGCAGGGGCTTTCCGAGGAGGGCGCCGAGGGGGCGACGCTCTTCGCCGAGATCGGCTGCATGACCTGCCACACGTACCTGGGTGCGGGCTCCAGCAACGTGGGTGCGCCGGATCTCTCGGAGATCGGCAACTCCGGGAGGACGCCGGAGGAGTTCGCCGCCTACATTGCCAATCCGGCCGAGTTCGGGAACACCGTCATGCCGCAGTACGCGAGCCAGGGCGACGAGGTCCTCAGGCTCCTCGGGGTCTTCCTCTCGGAGTCGAAGGGCGAGGGCGGCGGCGAGTAGGCCGCCCGGCCCGGTGAACGTCTTCCTGGGGATCACGGGCGCGTCGGGCGCTCCGTATGCCCGACGGCTCCTCCAGGCGCTCTCCGCGGCGGGCGCCGAGGTCGGTGTCTGTGTCTCGGACGCCGGCGTGCAGGTCTGCGGTACCGAGCTGTACGGGGACATCTCGCTCTCGCGGGACGAGGTCACGGCGCGGCTGACGGACGGGCTCGACGGGGTCACGGTCGTCGGCCTGCGGGACTACACGACGCCGTACGCGAGCGGCTCGGCGCGGGTCGACGGCTACGTCGTCTGCCCGTGCTCGATGTCCACCGCCGCGAGCATTGCCGCGGGAGCGATGGCGAATCTCGTCCACCGCGCGGCCTCCGTCGCCCTCAAGGAGGAGCGCAAGCTCGTCCTCGTTCCCAGGGAGACGCCGCTTTCGACCATCCACCTGGAGAACCTGCTGCGGCTCCGGCGCGCCGGAGCCACGGTCGTTTTCGCGGCCCCGGGCTTCTACCATGCGCCCCAGACCATCGACGATCTGGTCAACTTCGTCGTAGCGCGATGTCTCGATCAGCTGGGAATCGACCAGACGCTCGTGAGCAGGTGGGGCCAATGAGCTCCGGCGTGCTCGCTCCCGACGCCGTCCAGGCGATGTTCGACCGGATCTCTCCGGTCTACGACCCGATGAACCGCCTCATGACCGCGGGCCTCGACCGCCGCTGGCGGCGACTCGCCGTCTCGCGCGTCGTCCGTCCCGGCGACCTGGTGCTCGACGCGTGCTGCGGAACCGGTGACCTGGCGCTGGCGGCCGAGGAAGCCGGGGGCAAGGTCACCGGGCTGGACTTCTCCGAGCGGATGCTCGAGCGCGCGCGCGACAAGTCCTCGACGGTCGAGTGGGTTCGCGGCGACATGCTCGCATTGCCGTTCGAGGACGGAAGCTTCGACGTAGCGACGGTGGGGTTCGGGATCCGCAACGTCGCGGACCTCGACGCGGGTCTGCGGGAGCTGGCGCGCGTCCTGAAGCCCGGCGGGCGTTTGGCCTGCCTCGAGATCACGCGTCCACGCGGAGCGCTGCAGCCCTTCTTCCGGCTCTGGTTCGACGGGCTCGTCCCCTTCGCCGGGCGCGTCCTGCCCGGGGGCGGGGCGTACAGCTACCTCCCGGCGAGCGTGCGGCGCTTCCCGGGGCCGGAGGATCTCGGCGCCGCGATGCGTCGAGCGGGCTTCGCCGAGGTCGGCTGGAAGCTTCTCGGCGGCGGGATCGTCGCGCTCCACACGGCAAAGAGGGTTGCGTGAGCGCCCTCGCCACCGTCCGCGCGGCGCCCGGGCTCGATTCGTACCTCGAGCTGCTCGAGGAGCGGCTCGAGCGCTCCGTCTCGTCGCATCCCGGGCTCGTGAGCGCAATCGGCGCCGACACGCTCTCGGCCGGAGGCAAGCGACTGCGGCCGGTCCTCGTCTTCCTCTGCACGCCGGCTGCCGAGCGCGGGGGCGAGCGAGCGGTTGCCGGCGGCGCCGCGGTCGAGCTCGTCCACATGGCGACGCTCGTTCACGACGACCTGCTCGACGGCGCCGACCTGCGGCGCGGCCGGCCGACGGTCTGGGCCGAGCACGGCGAGCCGGCTGCAAAGGCCGCCGGCGACTATCTCTTCGCGCGGGCCTTCGCCGAGCTCGCCGGCACAGGCGATGCCGTCGGCGTGGCCGTGCTCGCCGACGCGACGCTCGCCCTCGCCCGCGGCGAGGCGCTCCAGCGCCGCCAGGCCTACCGGCCCGACACGACCGTCGACGACTACATCCGGCGCTGCTCGCTCAAGACGGGAAAGCTGTTCGAGGCCGCCTGCGTCCTCGGGGGCGGGAGGCCCGAGCTCGGCGCCTTCGGTCTTGCGCTCGGCGTCGCCTTCCAGATCGCCGACGACATCCTCGACTGCACCGGCGACTTCGACACGACCGGGAAGGCGCCCGGCGTCGACCTGCGCGACGGGACGCCGACGCTGCCGCTGATCCTCGCCGCGCGCGAGGACGCTGCCGTCCGCCGCGCGCTCGCCGGCGAGACCGTCGACGGGGCGCTCGAGCGCGTCGCCGCGACCGGCGCGATCGAGGCCGCGCGCGGCTTCGCCCTCGAGTTCGCCGCCCGCGCCCGCGCTGCGCTCGACGGCGAGCCCGACCACGCCTCCCTCGAGGCTCTCACGCACCTCGTGGTGGACCGGGACGGATGATCGTCACCGAACAGCGCGCGCTGGACGAGATCCGCGAGAAGGTGGAGGCGAACGAGCGCCTCTCCCTGGAGGACGGTCTCACGCTGATGGAGTCCGACGACCTCCTCCAGCTCGGCGAGCTCGCCGACACGGCGCGCCGCGTACGGGGTGGCACCGACGAGGTCTTCTTCGTCCAGAACCTGTACTTGAACCAGACGAACGTGTGCCGCGTGAAGTGCAAGTTCTGCGCCTTCGCGGTCACGCAGAAGCAGGCCGGCGCGTACACGACCACGCCCGAGGAGCTCGTCGAGGATGCGCTCCGCCAGCGTGAACTGACCGGGTTCACCGAGATCCACATGGTCAACGGCGAGAGCCCGCACGTCGGCTTCGACTTCTACGTGGACACGATCCGCTCGCTGCACGAGGCGATGCCCGACGTGCACCTCAAGTGCTACACGGCGAGCGAGATCCACCACATGACGACGCTCTCCGGCCTCTCGCACGAGCAGGTGCTGGTCGAGCTCAAGGCGGCCGGCCTGGGCTCGCTGCCCGGCGGCGGCGCCGAAGTCTTCGCCGACCGCGTCCGGCGGCTTATCGCACCCGGCAAGGAGCACCCGGACTTCTGGTTCCACACGCATCGAACCGCGCACGGCCTCGGGATCCCCACGCACTGCACGATGCTGTACGGGCACGTGGAGACGTACGAGGAGCGGGTCGACCACCTGCTGCGCCTGCGCGACCTGCAGGACGAGACCGGCGGCTTCCTCGCCTTCATCCCGCTGGCGTTCCACCCGGAGAACACCGTCTTCGAGCGGCGCGGCTGGACGCACACCGCCGGCTCGGACGACCTGAAGATGATCGCGGTCTCGAGGCTCCTCCTCGACAACGTCCCGAACGTCAAGGCCTACTGGATCATGATGGGCATGCCGCTCGCCGCTATCGCGCTCCACTTCGGGGCGAACGACGTCCAGGGCACCGTCGTGCGCGAGGAGATCTTCCACGCTGCGGGCGCGACGACCGAGACCGAGCAGAAGATCGACGAGCTCGTCCGCTTCGTCCAGGAGGCGGGGCGCATCCCCGTTCAGCGAGACACGCTCTACAACGAGCTGAGGCGGTGGGCGTGACCGTCGCCGATCGTCTGAGCGAGGCCTTCGGCCGCGACGACTTCGAGGGCATGATCTCGGTGCTCGACCCGAAGGTCGTCTGGTCCGGTTACGCCGGGCCGGGCGAGGAAGCGCCGACCTGCAGCAGCCGCGACGAGGTCCGCGCGTGGTTCGCGTGGCACCTGAAGCAGGGCCGCCGCGCTTTGCCGCGCATCGTGGCCGAGAGCCCGGAGAGGATCGTCGTCGAGATGAACCTGCAGGACGCTCCCGAGGGCGACGAGCTCCACCAGGTGCTCACCGTGCAGGGCGACGTGATCGTCCACATCCAGGATTACCCGGATCGTGCGACCGCGCTCCAGGCAGCCGGCCTCGAGGAGCCCGAGCCTCATGCGCGTGAGCCGGTGCCTCGGGCAGACGTGAAGCTCAGCCAGACCATCCCCGCGCTCCCCGTCCGGAACGCGGCCGCCGCCGTCGCCTTCTATCACGACCGCCTCGGCTTCGAGGCGCTCCACCACGACGGAGGCTTCGCCGTCCTGGCGCGGGGCGATGCCGTTCTTCACCTCTGGGAAGCGGGCGACGAAAGCTGGCGCGGCGTCGAGCTCGGCGAGCGCCCGGTGCGCTCGGGCGCCGAATCGTTCATCGCCGGCACCGCAAGCTGCCGCATCGTCGTGTCCGACGTCGACGAGCTCTTCGGCGAGCTCGCCGCCCAGGACGTCCTCCATCCCGTCTCGGCCGGCGGTCCCGACGACACCAACTTCGGCAGCCGCGAGTTCGCCGCGCTCGACCTCGACGGGAACCTGATCACCTTCTTCCTCTGGAGGTCAGAGGCTTGACACCCATCCGGCACGATCGGTCTCACACGCGTGCGTCGCCCGGCAGTAGGCTGGAACCGAGCAGGGGGCGGGTCGGGACCCGAGGTTACTCGCGTCTAACACCACTGCCCCGGCGCCACCAGGAGCCCACGTTGTGATTCGCCTCGGCCGCATCAGCTACGTCAACATGGCGCCGGTCTTCCACCGGCTCGACGTCGACGTCGAGGAGGTGCCTGGCGTCCCGACCGAGCTGAACGAGCGCCTCCTCGCCGGGGAGATCGACATCGCGCCCATCTCGTCGATCGAGTACGCGCGCAACGCCGACCGCTTACGCATCCTGCCGCGGCTCTGCGTCTCCTCGGAGGGAGCGGTGGATTCGATCCAGCTCGTCTCGCGCGTCCCGCTCGAGCACGTCGACTCGGTCGCCGTGACGCCCGAGAGCGCCACCTCGGTCGTCCTGACGAGAATCCTGCTTCCGGACGCCGTGCTCGTGCCGCTCAGCAAGAAGGCTGACGCGACGCTCCTGATCGGCGACGCTGCGCTCCGCAGCGCCTTCGAGGACCCGACGCCGCACCACGACCTCGGCCGGCTCTGGCTCGAGCGAACCGGGTTGCCCATGGTCTTCGCCGTCTGGGCGTGCCCCGAGCCGGCGCCGCCGGGCGTGCTCCTGCTCGAGGAGGCGCTCGTCTCCTCCGTTCGCCACGCCAGGGCGGAGCCTGAGCGGCTCGCCTACGAGGCCAGCGAGCGCTACGGCTATCCGGCGGGCTTCCTCGCCCGCTACTTCGAGAAGCTCCGCTACAGCTTCGGCCCGCGAGAGCGCGCCGGGCTGATCACGTTCTTCGAGCTCGCGCGCGACGTCGGCGAGCTCTCGCGCGTCCCCGAGCTGCGCTTCGTCGCGCCCGAGGCGGTCTCAGCGTGAGCGGGAACGGGAACGGAAACGGCGATGGGCACGCGAACGGAAACGGCGCCGTCGTCGAGATCCTCGACCGCACGCTCGGCGGGGAGCGCCTGACCGACGAAGACGCGCTCGTCCTCCTGCGCAGCCGCGATCTCGTTCGCGTCGGCCGCGCCGCCGACGAGCTGCGCAACCGCCGGGTCGACGCGCGGCGGGTGACGTTCATCATCGACCGCAACGTCAACTACACGAACATCTGCCACACGGACTGCGACTTCTGCGCCTTCTATCGCCGTCCGGGCGACCGCCGCGAGGGCTACCTGCTCCCGAAGCCGGTCATCTTCAAGAAGATCGAGGAGACGCTCGCGATCGGCGGCACGGCGCTCCTCATGCAGGGCGGCCACCACCCCGACCTCGGCATCGAGTTCTACGAAGACCTCTTCCGGTCGATCAAGGAGCGCTACCGCATCCACCTGCACGTGCTGTCGCCGCCCGAGATCCAACACATCGCGCGCCGGTCGAAGCTCACCATCCCGGAGACGCTTACGCGGCTACGCGATGCCGGGCTCGACTCGGTCCCGGGCGGAGGCGCGGAGATCCTCGTCGACCGCGTGCGGGACATCATCGCGCCCAAGAAGACGAAGTCGGCCGATTGGCTCGGGGTCATGCGCGAGGCCCACCGCCTCGGGGTCTCGTCCACGGCGACGATGATGTACGGGCACGTCGAGACGCTCGAGGAGCGCGTCGAGCACTTGCGCCGGATCCGGGAGCTCCAGGACGAGACGCGCGGCTTTCGCGCCTTCATCTCGTGGACGTTCCAGCCCGACGGAACGCGCCTGGCCGACAAGGTGTCCCACTTCCCGACCTCGTTCGACTACCTCCTCACGCAGGCGGTCAGCCGCATCTATCTCGACAACGTCGACCACATCCAGTCCAGCTGGGTCACGCAGGGGATGAAGGTCGGGCAGGTCGCGCTCGGCTTCGGAGCCGACGACATGGGCTCCGTGATGATCGAGGAGAACGTCGTCTCGGCCGCCGGGACGACGCATCGCGCCACGACGGATGACTTCGTGCGGGCGATCAGAGCCGTAGGCAAGGTGCCCGTCCAGCGCGACACGCTCTACCGCGAGGTCAAGGTCTGGGGCTAGCGCGTCCGCTTGTCAACGTCGGGCGAGTGTGATTTGGTGTTTGGCGGGGTGCTGAAGAGGGGTCTTCTCCCCGTCGCGCTTGCGGCGCTGCTTGCATCCCCGTCAATCGCGGGGTCTGCCACCACCTTGCTTCCGAACGTCACGTACGAGCGCCAGAACGTCATCTCCGGTGGGCAGGTGGTCACGCTCCATATCGTGCGCTCGCCCCGGCACGGCGGGCTCTACCAGCTCCGCCCCGTGCTCTCGTCGGGGACCGTCCTCGGTAGGCAGACGGTCCCGTCCATGCAGGCCGCCGTCGCCCGCCAGGCGACGACCGTCGGAGTCAACGGAGACTTTTTCGGCCTGGCGAATGGCAGGCCGACGGGGATGTTCCTCCGCAACGGCGTACTCTCCCTGCCACCGACGACCGCGCGGTCAGCGCTGGGCATCGCCTTCGACGGTCGCCTCTTCGTCGACCGCTGGCGCCTCGCCGGCTCGTGGAAGCCAGGGTCCTACCCCGCGCACCCGCTGACGACCGTGAACAAGCCGCTTCTCGAGCCGCCGGGGGTGGCGCTCTACACGCGTGCCCTGGGAGGAAGGACGCCGAGAGTCCCCGGCTCTGTCGAGGTCGTGCTCAGCGGGTTCCCGCCCGCGCTCTTGAACGGCACCCTGACCGGAACGGTCACGGCCGTGCGCCGTCACGGCGGGTCGCTGGTTCCGGCACGAGGTGCGATCATTCAGACGCGAGGCTTCTGGCGCGGCACGATCCTCAGCGAGGCGCCGATCGGAACGCAGATCACCGTGCAGCTCCGCATCCCCGGCTTCCCAGGCGACGCCGCAGACGGGCTCGGCGGAGGACCGCTCCTCGTGCGCGACGGCAACCCGGTCATGCACGCGAACGAGGGCTTCAGCCTCTCGCAGATCCGGGGGCGGCATCCACGCACCGCCGTCGGCCAGCTCGCCGACGGCCGCATCATCTTCGTCGTCGCCGACGGCAGGAGCTCCGTCTCCCGAGGCCTGAGCACCTGGCAGCTTGCGCAGCAGATGGCCCGCCTCGGCGCGGTGACCGCGATGGCCCTGGACGGCGGCGGCTCGTCGACGCTCGCGTTCGACGGTCGCGTTCTCAACAGGCCGTCGGACGGGGCTCCGCGTGCAGTGGCCGAGGGGCTCTTCCTCTTCTACCACGGGATCTACGCGCCCAGGGCGTCGCGCGAGCTGATCACGCCGAACCGGGACGGCGTCAGCGAGCGCGCGACGCTCACCGCGAAGGTGGTTCGCCCATCCGTCGTCGACCTCAAGCTGTTGCGCCCGAACGGGACGGTGGCGTGGCGCTACCGCCGCGGCTCCCTACCCGGGAGGATCCGCAAGGTGGTCGGCTTCCCCGGCATGAGCAACGGCGTCTGGCGCTGGGTCGTGGAGGCGACCGAGAACGCCAGCGGTCGGGTCAGCACGATGACCCGCAGCTTCAAGGTGAACCGCACGCTCGGGCACCTTCGTCTCTCGAGAGAGCGTCTGCGGGTCGTCCCCGGGGGCCACGGCCGCGTCTTCATCTCGGCTGTCCTTGCCCGGCAGGCCACGGTCGGGGTCGTCGTCCTCACCCCAGCGGGCCAGGTACGCCGGATCCTGTACCAGGGCGACCGCGGGCGCGGCAAGCATGTGTGGAGCTGGGACGGGCGGCGGGCCGCCGGCGTCCTCGTTCCGAGCGGCGTCTATGTCGTGCGCGTGCGGGCGACGAACTCCTTCGGCACCTTGACGCTGCGCGACACCGTTCGCATCGTTCGCTAAACGGGAAGCCTCGCGCGGGCCGCTGGCTAGACTCGGTTGGTGCACGAGATCACCGAGGCCGTCACCAGCGTCATCGGAGATTACGGCCTCTATGCCGTCTTTCTCCTCATGTTCATAGACGCTGTCTTCCCGGCGGCGAGCGAGCTCGTCATGGTCTACGCCGGGGCCGTCGCGGCCGGAGCCTTTCCGGGCTCGAGCGTCATGCTCTTCGGCACGGAGATCGAGTCGACCGGCTGGGCGTACGTGGCGATGGCCACGGCCGGGACGGTCGGCTACACGCTGGGGTCCATCGCCGGGTGGGCGATCGGGCTCTACGGAGGGCGGCCCTACCTCGAGCGCCACGGCCGGTGGCTCCACATCACGCCGGCCAAGCTCGACAAGGCGGACGCGTGGTTCGAGCGGTACGGCGACGCTGCCGTCTTCGTCTCGCGCATGCTCCCCGTGGTTCGCTCGTTCATCTCCATCCCGGCCGGCATCGCCGAGATGCCGCTCGCCCGGTTCACCGTCCTCACGTTCGCCGGGACGATCCCATGGTGCTTCGGCCTCGCCGCGGTCGGCCTGGCTCTCGGGAGCAAGTGGGAGGAGTTCCACGAGAGCTTCAGGTACGCGGACTACGCGATCATCGCGCTCGTCGTGGCGGGGGCGGCCGCCCTCGTCTACCGGGGCTACCGCAGGCGGGCCCGGCGCCGTGCAGTAGAGCGGTCTGCCGAGGGAATCGGCCGGTAGACTGGCCCGCCAGTGAGCGTCCCTCCCCTAGTGGCCTCATGACCATTCCGCACGTCGACGTCAAGGCGCAGTACGCGCCGCTGATCCAGGAGTTGAAGGACCGCCTCGGGGCGGTCGTCGACTCAGGCCGATTCATCCTCGGCCCGGAGGTGCGCGCCTTCGAGGAGGAGGCCGCCGCCTATCTCGGCGTCGGCGAGGCGGTGGGGGTCGCGAACGGGACGGACGCGCTCGTGCTCGTCCTCGACGCGCTCGGCATCGGGCCGGGAGACGAGGTGATCTGCCCCTCGTTCACGTTCTTCGCGACCGCGGAGGCCGTATCCCGGCGGGGTGCGACTCCCGTTTTCTGCGACATCGACCCGACCACGCTGAACCTCGAGCCCGCCGACGTTGCCGACCGGGTCACGGAGCGCACGAAGGCGATCCTTGCCGTGCACCTCTTCGGCCGTCCGGCAGCGCTCGGCGAGCTTCCCGAGGGCACGCCGGTCGTCGAGGACGCCGCCCAGGCCTTCGGCGCCGAGCTCGAGGGCGCCCGCGCGGGCGCCCTGGGCGTGGCTGCCACGTTCAGCTTCTTCCCGACCAAGAACCTCTTCGGCCTCGGCGACGGCGGCCTGGTCGCCTCGCGCGATGCCGAGATCACCGACCGCGTCCGCGTTCTGCGCTTCCACGGGTCGCGGGACAAGGAGCGCTTCGAGGCGATCGGCTACAACTCGCGCCTCGACGAGCTCCAGGCCGCCGCGCTACGGCTCTTCCTCGGTCACGTCGACCGCTGGAACGGCGAGCGGCGCGAGGCTGCCGCGCGCTACGCCGAGCTCGGCCTCGGCGAGCTGGTGGAGCTGCCCGAGGACGATCCCGGCCACGTCTACCACATGTACGTCGTGCGCTCGCCCGAGCGCGACCGGATCGCCGCCGCGCTCCGGGAGGCGGGCATCGGCTGCGCGACGTACTACACGACGCCGCTCCATCTCCAGCCGGTCTACGCGAGCCTCACGGAAGGGCCCGGAAGCCTGCCCGAGACCGAGCGCGCCGCGCGCGAGACGATCGCCCTCCCGCTCTGGGCGGGCATCACCGAGCCGCAGCAGGAGCAGGTCGTGGCCACGATCCGCTCGGCGGTCGGCGTGGGGGCGAACGCATGAGGCTCGTGAGCCGCAGCCGTCTGTGGCGGGTCGCCGTCGACGCAGTGCTCGTCACGCTCGCCTGGTATCTCGCGTTCCAGGTTCGTTTCGACAAGGGCGTTCCGGCGCGCTATGACGAGTTCCTCGGGCTCGACGTCTTCACGGCCGTCGTCTCGATCAAGCTCGTCGTCTTCGTCTTCTTCGGCCTCTACCACCACTGGTGGCGGTACGTCTCCATCCGAGACATGTGGCGGGCGGTCCTCGCAGTCACCGTCGCCTCGGTCGCCATCGTGGGGTTCATCTACCTCTGGGATCCGATCCCGGGCTGGAACCTTCCACGCGGGATCATCGCCATCGACTGGATGTTCACGCTCGGCTTCGTCGTCGGCGCGCGCGTGCTTGCGCGGACGCTGGTGGAGCGGGCGCGGCGCGGCATCGTCGCCCGCCGCAAGGCGGCGTTGATCGTCGGCGCGGGCGACGCCGGCCAGATGGTCATCCGCGAGATGCTCAAGAGCCCGCAGCTCGGCTACACGCCGATCGGGCTGGTCGACGACCAGGCCAGCAAGAAGAACATGCGGCTCCACGGGGTGCGGGTGCTGGGCACGACGATGGACCTCCCACGCCTCCTCGCCGACAACCGCCCCGACGAGGTGATCATCGCCATCCCGTCGGGCGCCGGCGAGGTTCGCCAGCGCATCGTCAATGCGTGCCGGGACGCGAGCGTGCCCGTGAAGACGGTGCCGGGTGTGCACGAGATCATCGCCGGCGACCTCAACCTCTCCGGCCAGATCCGCGAGGTTCAGGTCGAGGACGTCCTCGGGCGCGAGGCCGTCGAGCTCGACATGCCCTCGATCGCGTCGTATGTGAGCGGCGCGACGGTGCTCGTGACCGGCGCCGGCGGCTCGATCGGCTCGGAGCTCTGCCGCCAGGCTGCTGCGCTCGGCGCGGGGCGCATCATCCTCGTCGACCACTCCGAGAACGCGCTCGTCGCCGTCGAGCGCGAGCTCCAGCGGGAGCGCAACTACACGGCCACGGTCCCCGCCCTAGCCGACGTCAAGGATCCCGGCAAGGTCCGCCGCCTCTTCGAGCGCCACCAGCCCTCGGTGGTCTTCCATGCCGCCGCCTACAAGCACGTCCCGCTCATGGAGGCGAACCCGCTCGAGTCCGTGCGGAACAACGTCTTCGGCACGCGGATCCTCGCCGAGCTCGCCGCCGAGCACGGCGTCAAGCGCTTCGTTCTCGTCTCCACGGACAAAGCGGTCCGGCCGAAGAACGTCCTCGGCCAGACGAAGGCGCTCTGCGAGTGGATCGTCGAGGCCGCCGCGGCGCTGGAGGGGAACGGGACGAAGTTCATCTCCGTCCGCTTCGGCAACGTCCTCGGCTCCTCGGGCAGCGTCATCCCGCTCTTCCGCCGCCAGATCGCGCGCGGCGGGCCGGTCACCGTCACCCACCCGGACATGGAGCGCTACTTCATGACGATCCCGGAGGCGGTGCAGCTCATCGTCCAGGCAGGTGCGATCGGCGAGAGCGGCGACATCTTCGTGCTCGACATGGGCGAGCCCGTGAAGATCATCGACCTCGCCCACAACATGATCCGGCTCTCGGGCAAGGAGCCCGAGCGGGACATCGCCATCGAGTTCATCGGCGTCCGGCCGGGCGAGAAGCTCCACGAGGACCTCTGGGGTGAGGGCGAGGCCTCGGAGACGACCTCGCACCCGAAGATCCTCCGTGCGGAGACCGCGCCCGTCGACCCGCTGTGGCTCGAGGACGAGCTCGCCGAGCTCGAACGTCTAGCCGAGGCCGGGGAGACGGTCGAGGTCGTGGCGCGCCTGGCCGAGCTCCTGCGGAGCCCGCACCGGCTGGGAACGGCCGCGGCCGAGGCCAAGGCGTCGACTGCAGTCGCGACGCCGCCGAGAGCTTCCTGATCGCGACCAGCCAGACCTGGACCCGGGGGTTCGCGGTGGGCGCACTTGCGCGCGGGCCTAGACCGGGGCGGACGCATCTGTTAGACCTCCCCGGTCACGACTTAGGGGAGAGGATATGAGAAGACGCGCGTTCTTTACTTGTGCGGCGCTCGCAGCGGTTATCTCAGCCTTGGTGACGGCTGCCGCGCCTGCAGGCAGTAACAACAGCGGGTTCAAGACGGGGCAGCCCTCGATGCTTAGCGCCGTCAAGACAGGGGTGGAGATCACGCCGCTCCTGACGGTCGGAGATGTGCTTCGGAGCGGCTATCGCTTCGAGGCCATCCCGGATGGGATCTCTCTGCAGACCCGGGGCCGGGGCAGGGTCGACCTCTTCGTGAACCACGAGACCGGCAAGGTGCCGTTCCCGTACAACGCCGCGGCGCCCACGGCGGCCAACGGGGAGAACGACTTCGACAACTCACAGGTGAGCCGACTGGCCCTCAACCGGCAGTCGGGCGGGGTGCTCAGCGGTAGGTTCGCCATCGCGAGCGCCGCGGGCTACCAGCGCTTCTGCTCCAACTACCTCGCGACGAAGAAGGAGGGGTTCAAGAGACCGATCCTCTTCACGAACGAGGAGTCGCCCGACTACGTGTACCGCCAGGAGGAATCCTGGCCGCCGACCCCCGGCGACCCGGCGGAGGAGGAGGCCGGACTCGTCGTCGCGCTCGACGTCAAGACCGGGAAGCACCATCCGATCTACGGGATGGGCAGACACAACCACGAGAACAGCGTCGCGATCCCGGGCTATGGGAACCCGGTCGTGTTCTCGGGCGACGACACCTTCACGAGCGGCCCACTCACGAATCCGCTCAACACGTCCGAGAAGCTTGCGCCGGCTCAGTCGCAGCTCTACTCCTACATCGCGGCGAGCACGGACAAGCTTCTGGCCGACAAGGGAGATCTCTGGGCCTTCGTCTCCGACACGCCGGGTGTGAGGAACTACTACGACGTCGCCCCCGGATCGGGAACCCAGGTCAGCGGGCACTTCATCAAGGTGCCGAAGGACATCGCCACCGGCCTCAACGCCGACGGCTCGGAGCTGAAGGCCGCGGACAAGGGTTACCCGCTCCCGCCGACGGACGGCAGTTGGCAGCTCGATCTTCGCTTCGCGACGACGCCTCCCGGCCCCGGGATCGACGGCCCTCAGTGGGTGCTGGAGTACTGGAGCGACCTCAACAACGTGTTCCAGTTCGTCCGCGTCGAGGACATCGCCTACGACAAGCGGCCCGGCATGGGGAACGTCGTCTACATCGTCGACTCGGGTCGGGGCCGGACGGCCGCGCAGAGCCTCGACACGAACTTCCGGTCGACGAACGGCCGCGTGTGGAAGATGGTGCTCGACAAGAACGACCCGACGAAGGTGACGTCTCTCTCCGTGTTCGTCGAGGGCGACGACAATCCGGTCAAGACGCTCGGCGAGGTCCACCAGCCGGACAACATCGAGACGACACGGACCGGGGTGCTCCTGACCGAGGATCCCGGCAGCAGCCAGCAGTTCACGCCGGCCCAGATCGCGGCGGATCCCGCCAACGCGACCACGGCGCGGCTCTGGTACGTCCCGTTCTCGGGTGCGTCCGAGGTGGTCGCCAAGGTCGACCAGTCCGCGGACGGCGGTCCGACCGACGTCGACGGCCGCCCGGCCGGGAACTGGGGCGCTTGGGAGTCGACGGGGATCGTCGACGCCTCGGCGGCGTTCGGGCCCGGCGCGTTCCTGATCAACGTCCAGGCGCACACGCTCTGGGTGGAGAAGGCACCGGGTGACGACAACAACGGCGACGGCCAGCCCGACTTCACGTACAAGCGCGAAGGCGGCCAGCTGGCACTGATCCGCATCCCGGGCATATAGCTCGCCAGCCAAGGCCGGGGGCGCCTCTCGGGGCGCCCCCGGTCGCACCCCGCCGCGGCAGGGATCGCCGACCTCGGCGCCACCGCTCCGGGACCCACACTTGTCAGCTCGCTCGGCGCTTTTCCATCAGCATCTCGAGCGCGGTCCGCCCGATCCACAAGAGCCGCCGAAATCCCCACGACCCTGAGCGGCCGCGCGTTGAGCGACCACTCCGGATCAAGATTCCGCACAGCTAGAGCGGGACGAGAAGATCGAGAAAGAGGCGCGGGTCGCGGCGAACGCGGCCCGCGCCCTTCTCGGGACGCTTGACGAGCTCAAGCTCGTCGGGATCGACGAGCGGGCGTAGCCGCCCCTGGCGGATGAGTGCCTCGTCGACGCCGCCAAGGCGGCCGCCGAACGTCGTGTACACGGGGACGCCCAGGGCGACCGCCTCCCGGTTCATCGTCCCGCCCGCGGAGACGACGAGGTCGGAGTACGCGATGAGGCTCTGGGCGTCCACGGCGTGCTCCGGGACGACGAGGGAGGGGAGCCCGAGCGCGGAGACCCGTTGACCCTGCTCGGTCGTGCGCGGGAGGACGACCGCCTGCACGGCGTCGTCGGTGCCGAGCCGCTCGAGCAGCCGCGGGAAGACGGGGCTGGGGTTGCGATGGTAGAGCGCGTAGTCCGACGGCGGGCGGACGACGACGAGCACCCGCTCCCGGTCGAGGCCGAGCGCCGCGGGCACGGCTGGATCCGGCTCGAAGTCTGCGAGGTAGTACTCCTCCTTCAGGCCGGGGTACTGCCGCAGCTTGGGCGGGCGCACGCCGTAACGGCGCAGGCGCTCCGCCGGGATCGCCTCGGGTACCAGGACGACCTTCGCGGGGCGGCAGCCGAGCTGGTGCTGGATGGTTGCATACTCGTAGTCGAAGGTCGTCGCGCTCGGGATGCGAAGCGTCCGCGCGGCCATCGTTAGGTGGTGCGAGGCGTGCGCGAGCGCGACGTCGAAGCGGCGCGGCGCGGCCCAGCGCACGAGGGCCGCGAGGCGGGTCGTCATCGTCACGGCCTTACCGATCCGCGACCGGCCGCCGTGCCGGCCGACGACCTCGGCCTCGAGCCCGTGGAGGCGCAGGAGCTCGAGGTTTTGGCTGAAGTCGCGGGTGGTGATCTCGACCTCGTCCCCGCGCGCGCGGAGGAGGTCGATGAGCGGTCTGAACACCAGCACGTGAGCCGGCGCGGTCATGTCGATCCAGACTCGCATCGGCCGTGAGTGTATGGACCGGGGGTCCAGAGGACGTTCGGTGCTGCCGAAAGTCCCTGTGTGCAGGCGCACTTGTCCGACGGCCGTCCGGCCTTCTGGACGATCTTTCCGGCGGTCTTCGCCGCGGGCTGGCTCGGCGGCTCCCCGGGTGCGTTGCTGTGGGGTCTGATCGGCTGCTACGCAGTGGTCGACGTCCTGAACGGCTTCCGCCGGTCGAGCAGCCCTTCCTGACCGCCGGCGCGATCTGTCATGACCAGCTATAAGGTGTCCTTATATGGACACGCGTCAGCTCGCCGCCTTCTGCGCCGTCGTCGACCGTAAGAGCTTCTCCCAGGCCGCCGAGCGGCTGGGCGTGACGCAGCCTGCGGTCAGCCTGCAGGTGCGGGCGCTCGAGGAGCGCTTGGGCCAGCAGCTGCTCGACCGCTCCGGCCGCCGCGTCGAGCCCACCGAGGCCGGGCGTCGCCTGTACCGCAACGCCCGGCGGATGCTCCAGGCGGAGGAGCACCTGCTCGAGGACGTTGCCTCCGCGGACGAGGGGGTGCTGGCCGGGACGCTGACGCTCGGCGCCTCGACGGGACCGGGCGCGCACCTGGTGCCGCTCCTCCTCTGTGAGTTCCAGCGCAGCCACGCAGACCTCCGGATCGCACTCTCCATCTCGGACACCTACGCGGTGATCGACCGCGTCGCCGACCGCGAGCTCGAGCTCGGGATCGTGGGGGCGGTGCGCCGCCACCGGTCGCTGCTCTTCGAGCCGCTGGCGCGGGACGAGATCGTGCTCGCCGTGCCTCCGAGCCACGCGGCCGCGGACGGCGAGATCTCCGTCGCCGACCTGCGCGACGAGACGCTCGTCGTCATGCAGGAGGGGGCAGGCGTTCGTCAGGTGGTGGACGAAGAGCTGCGCCGTGCGGGGCTCCGTGTTCGCGAGCTCGAGTCGAAGCTCGAGCTCGGCCTCCAGGAATCGGTGAAGAGCGCGGTCGCGGCCGGGTACGGCGTCGCGTTCATCTCGCGCACCGCGATCGAGGGCGAGCTGGCTGCGGGCACCCTGGCCGCGGCCCGAGTGACCGGGATCGAGCCGACCCGCCAGATCTACGTCGTTCGTGCCAAGGGACGGCGGCCGAGCCGGGCTGCGGCCGCGTTCCTCGAGTTCGCCGCGGAGCAGGCAGCATGATCGTGCGCTGGGGTCTCGACTCGCTTCCCGACGTCCTCGCGGAGATCGGAAGCTCGAAGCCGCTCCTGGTTACGAGCCGCCGCTGGGAGTCGCTCGACCTTCCGGTCGCGGCGCGCTTCTCCGGCGTCCAGCAGCACGTCCCGCGCGAGACCGTGGACGAGGCCGTAGCGGTCGCGGAGGGGATGGACGCGCTTGTCGCCCTCGGGGGCGGGAGCGCGATCGACACGACGAAAGCAGTCAGTGCCGCAACCGGCCTGCCGGTCGTGTCGATCCCCACCACGTACTCGGGCGCCGAGTGGGCGACGGGCTTCGGCGTGCGCGACCTCGAGCGCGGCGTCAAGGTCAGCGGGGGAGGGGCCCGCATCGAGGGCATCGTCTACGAGCCGGAGCTGACCTACGGGCTGCCCGAGTTCGAGACCGGCGGGACGGCCATGAACGCGCTCGCCCACACGGCCGAGGCGCTCTACGTGAAAGGGAGGAACCCGGAGGCCGACGAGGAGGCGCTCGCAGGCGCGCGCCTGATCGGTTTCTCGCTGCCGCGCGTGCTGGCGGATGGAGACGACCGCGAGGCGCGGCGGGCGCTTCTGGAGGGCGCCATGCACGCAGGCGCCGCGCTCGGAAGTGCCGGCCTCGGCCTCGGCCACGCGATGGCCCAGGCGCTCGGCGGCCGTTACGGCATCTCGCACGGCGCCCTCAACGCGGTCGTGCTCGCGCCGGCGCTGAGGTTCAACGAGCCCGTTGCGGGAGAGGAGATCGCCCGGTTCGGCGAGGCGATGGGCGCCGGCGACGACGTGCCTGGAGCGGTCGCCGGCCTCGCGAAGCTGGCGGGCTTCGAGCGGCTGCGGGACCTCGGCGTCCCCGAGCCCGAGCTATCGGTCGTCGCCGCCGCGGCCGCCGAGCGAGTCGGCGCCAAGGCCAACCCGCGCCCCGCCTCGCCCGAGGAGATCGCCGAGCTCCTCCGCAGCGTCTGGTGACTCGGCCGGCACGGGCCGGCCGACGAGGAACAGGCGCGTGACGGCCAGGTCGTCGAGGGCGTAGGCCCGAAAGCGCGGCGCGAGGTCGAGGGCCTGCAACCGCTCGACGGCCGCCTCCGGGGCCCGCGCGCGCTCGTCGACGACCGCGAGCCCGGCCGCTGCGAACGCCTGGAGGTAGTCGGGGCGCCGCAGGCGGTTCTGATGGGACAGCCTGGAGTCGAGCAGGCGCCAGGCGCGGTCGGAGTAGCGGAGGAAGTTGTACGGCGTGAGCTCGCGGTCGGAGTACGAGTAGTGGTCGCAAAGATCGATCCGCGAACTCACGGCTCCGTCGGGGCGGAGCAGCCGCCTGCACTCGCTGAGAATGGCCACGAGGTCGGCGGCGGGGATGTGCTCGAGCGTGTTCGTGCTCGTGACGAAGTCGACCGATGCCGCCTCGAGGCCCGTCGCACGTGCGTCGCAGGGCGCGCGGTAGTCGATCCCAAACGCCTGGAGGTCAGCGGCCGCGGCAATCCGCCTCCCGCCCGGGTCGCGCACAGGCCGGCCGGCCTCGTCCTCGAGCTCGTCGCGGAGGCGTTGCAGCCGCTCGAGCGTGAGGTTCACGAGCTCGGGCCGCAGGTTCGGCCGGATGTCGACGAGCGTCTGGCGCTCGACGCCGAGGGCCCAGTAGGAGAGCTGGATGGCAAGGTCCCACCCGGCGCCGAACTCGTAGAACATCGCTCCGCCGAGCTCCCGTTGCGGCCCGTGCTCCTCGTACGCGCGGAGGTGGCCGAGCGCACGCCGGAACTTGCGACGCAGGACGCTCTCACCGGTCGGCAGCGTTCGGGACACGCGCCGCTGGAACGCGTAATTCACGCTCTCCGCGTGCGGAAGTGCGCCGATTCCCTGCTGGAGAGCTGCCTTCGCCAGCCACCGCATGGCCTCGGGCCAGCATAGGGCAGAATGCCGGGTGTGAGCGACGACTGGCGCGTTACGGTGGACTTCGACGACGAGGGAGACGGGACTCAGCTCGTCGAGTGGCTCTCGGCGCGCCGCCTCGAAGCCGAGGAGCGCGAGCGGCTGGGCGGCCGCGTGGTTGTCAGCCGCGACGGCCCGCGGGTTTTTCTGTACGCCGACGAGGAGCAGCAGGCGCGCGACGCCGAGGGCTTCATCCGCGCCCACCTGTCCTCGGAAGGCCGGCCTGCGAACGTCTCGCTCGAGCGCTGGCATCCGGTGGAGCAGGACTGGAGGGATCCTTCCGTCCCGCTTCCGGAGACAGACGACGAGGTCCAGGCCGAGCACGAGCGCCAGCAGGCCCGCGAGGCCTCGGAGTCCTTCGCGAGCGGGCACGCGGAGTGGGAGGTGCGGGTCTCGCTCCCGAACCGCGAGGCGACGGAAGCGCTCGCCGAGCAGCTCGAGGCCGAGGGGCTGCCGGTCGTGCGACGTTCGACCTTCCTGCTCGTCGGGGCGGCGAACCGCGACGACGCCGAGGCGCTCGCAGAGCGGCTTCGCGCGGAGTCGCCGGAGGGTGCGAAGGTCGAGGTCGAGCCCGGCGGCGGCATGGTCTGGGAGGTCATGCCGCACAACCCCTTCGCCGTCTTCGGCGGCCTCGGGGCCTGACAGGCTCCGCTCCGTCGGCTACGCTTCTCCTGTTCGGTTCCGCGAGGAAAGGAGGCTGACAATGGATGTTGCCCCAGCGTCGTGCCTCCGCGGTCCCGACGGCTTCTTTTAGCAGCCGAGCCTCCGAAAGCCGGCTCGAGACCGCGGAAACCCGCGTCCAGAGCCCCTGCCATGGAAAAGGAGTCTCAGGTTGTCCTTCGACTTGACCGCGCTCGGGTGGAGCCCGAGCCGTGAACGAGAATTCGAGCTGTACGCCGCCGATGCGCTCGCGCCGGCGCGCGTCGCCGCGCAGCACCGCGGCGCCTACGTGATCTACGCCGCGTCCGGCGAGCGGCCCGCCGAGGTTGCGGGCCGGCTTCGCCATGCAGCGGTGAGCCCGGTCGACCTTCCCGCGGTCGGCGATTGGGTCGCGGTGGCCGACGGTCCGAACGCCTCCGCCGCGACGATCCACACCGTCCTCGAGCGCGACACGGTGTTCCTGCGCAAGGCCGCCGGCGACGAGAGCGTCGAGCAGGTGGTCGCTGCCAACGTGGACGTCGTGTTCCTCGTCAGCGCCTTCGGCGACGACCTCAACGTCCGCCGGGTGGAGCGCTACCTCGCCGCCGGCTGGGAGAGCGGCGCGCAGCCGGTGATCGTGCTCAACAAGAGCGACCTCGCCGACGACCTCGAGGCGGAGGTCGCCGAGGTCGAGGCGGTCGCCTTCGGCGTTCCTATCCACGTCGTCAGCTGCCTGGAGCGGACGGGCGTCGAGGCGCTCGAGGCCTACCTCTCGGCCAACCGCACGGTCGCCCTGCTCGGCTCGTCGGGGGTCGGCAAGTCGACCCTCCTCAACCGCCTGCTGGGCTGGGAGCGGCAGGAGACAAAGAGTCTGCGCGGCGACGGGAAGGGACGTCACACGACGGTGCACCGCGAGCTCGTGCCCCTCGAGGGCGGTGGGCTCGTCCTCGACACCCCCGGCATGCGCGAGCTCGCCCTCTGGGACGCCGAAGGCGGCGTCGGCGAGACGTTCTCGGACGTAGCCGAGCTGGCGGCGAAGTGCCGGTTTGCCGACTGCGCCCACGTCAGCGAGCCGGGCTGTGCCGTCCTCGCCGCCCTTGCGGACGGCACGCTGCCCGAAGAGCGCTTCGAGAGCTATCGCAAGCTCCTCGGCGAGCTGAAGCACCTCGAGCTGAAGACGGACGCCCGGGCCATGGCGGAGCAGCGCAAGGCTCGCCGACGCTTTGCACGGTCGATGAGGAAGACGAGCTACTGAGAATCGATGGACACCCGGCCGACACCCGAGCGCGGAAACCGCGCGAGCAGAAGCCGCATCGGCATCCTGCGCCCGCTCGGGATCAGGGACTTCGCCCTGCTCTGGGCCGGCGCGACCGTGTCGCTCGCCGGCGACGGCGTCTACATCGTCGCGATCGCGTGGCAGGTCTACGAGCTCTCGAACTCGCCGACGGCGCTCTCGCTGGTCGGCGTGGCGTGGACGCTCCCGGTCGGCATCTTCGTGCTGATCGGGGGCGTGATCTCGGACCGCTTCGAGCGGCGCCGGATCATGATCGCCGCGGACCTCGTCCGTGCGGTCGCCGTCGGGACGATCGGCGTCCTCACGCTCACGGGCGCGGTCGAGCTCTGGCACCTGATCGTGCTCGCGGCCGTCTTCGGCACCGGTGAGGCCTTCTTCGGCCCGGCGTTCATTTCCATCGTCCCCGAGATCGTGCCCCGGCACCTGCTGCTGCAGGCGAACTCCCTCGACCAGTTCATCCGGCCCTTCGCGTTCCTCCTCGTCGGCCCGGCGCTGGGCGGCTGGATGGTCGCGACGATCGGGCCAGGGCAGGCGTTCATGGTCGACGCGGGAACATTCCTCGTCTCGGCTGCGGCGATCTTCCTCATGCGCCACCGGCCGGCGCCGCGCGAGACGGGCGCGGAGCGAGCCTCGATGCTGCGTGACCTTCGGGAGGGCTTCGTGTTCGTCCGCGCCCATGCATGGCTGTGGGCGACCCTGCTCGCGGCCGCGGTGTTCCTGCTCGCGTACTGGGGGCCTGTGGACGTCCTCGTGCCGTACCTCGTGCGCAACGAGCTCGGCGGTGACGCGAGCGACTTCGGGCTCGTCCTCGCATTCGGCGGCGTCGGGGCGCTCCTGGCTGCGTTCTTCCTCGGCCAGCGCGGCTTCCCGCGCCGGCACATCACGTTCATGTACTGCGCGTGGGGCTTCGGCTCGCTCGCCCTCGTCGGCTTCGGCCTCGCGACCGAGGTGTGGCAGATGCAGGCGATCAGCCTCGTCGAGGGCGCGCTCTTCACGTCGGGCATGGTCATCTGGGGGACGCTGGTGCAGACGCTGGTTCCCGGCGAGCTGCTCGGCCGGGTCACGAGCCTCGACTGGTTCGTCTCGACGAGCCTCGTGCCGGTCTCCTTCGCACTGACCGGGCCCGTCTCGGCCGGGCTCGGCGCCCAGACCACGCTCGTCGTCGCAGGCCTGGCCGCCGCAGCCGTGACCATGGCCTTCCTCTTCGTGCCCGGCGTGCGCGACACCGAGCGCGACGACAGCCTCAAGGAGGCGCGCGCAAGCGTGACGGGCGGCGGCTAGGCGGTCCGTCACCGCCAGCACGACGGCATAAGCTACTCAAATGTGTGGGATTAGGAAGTCGGTGGTATAGTCAGCCTGCCGTGGCCGATGCCATCACCGTCGACGTGCTCGTGGTCGGAAGCGGGGCCTCCGGCCTCTCCGCCGCAGTGTCCGCCGAACGGGCGGGAGCGCGCGTCGCGCTCGCCACGAAGGGCTCGGTGCAGTCCTCGAACTCGGCGAAGGCCCAGGGCGGCATCCAGGCGGCCTTCGGCGAGGACGATTCCCCCGACCTACACGCGGAAGACGTCTGGCAGAGCTCGCACCAGACCGCGGACATGAAGCTCGTCCGCATCCTCACCTCGGAGGCACCGGGCACGATCCACTGGCTCGAGGAGGCCGGCGTCGAGTTCACGCGCTCGAACGGCGGCTATCGCCTCGCACGCTGCGGCGGCGCGAGCCGCAGGCGGCTGCTCCAGGTGGGCGACCAGACCGGGCTCGCGATCACGAGCGCGCTGCGCGAGGCCGTCGAGTCCTCGAGCGCGCTGGTCCTGCCCAAGTCGCCGCTGACCGAGCTCGAGCAGGCCGGCGCCGGCTGGCGCGCGCGCTGCGGCGACCACGTCGTCGAGGCCGGCGCGGTCGTGCTCTCGGCAGGCGGGCGCTGTTTCCGCGAGGCCAAGGAGCGGGGCGAGCTGACGACGAACCACCCGGGCGCCACCGGCGAGACGACGCAGATCGCAATCGGCCTCGGCGCCGAGTCGCGCGACCTCGACGCGCTCCAGTACCACCCCAACGGCGGTACCTGGCCGGAGAACCTCAAGGGCTATTCCATCCCCGAGACCACCCGCGCCTACGGCGCTGTCCTCGTCAACGCCGACGGCGAGGAGTTCACCGACCCGCTCGCGCCGCGCGACGAGGTCTCGCAGGCGATCTTCGACGAGGTCGACAGAGGCAAAGGCGTCGAGACGCCGGACGGCAGCCCCGCGGTCTGGCTCGACACGACCCGGATCCCCGAGGCCGACGCGGAGGTCTCGCTCCCGTACATGCTCCGCCGCTACCGGGCCGCAGGCGTCGACCCGCTCGCGGAGCCGATCCTCACCTATCCGATCCTCCACTACCAGAACGGCGGCCTCGTGATCGACGAGCACGGGGAGACCACCGTCGAGGGCATCTACGCCTGCGGTGAGATCGCGGGCGGGACCCACGGCCGCAACCGGATGATGGGCAACTCGCTCCTCGAGTGCTGCGTCTTCGGCCGGCGCGCCGGGGCCGCCGCCGCAGCGAAGGCGGCTGCGTGATGGCGGTCGCCACCGACCTCCAGAAGGTCGTCGAGGATGCTGCTGCGCACCTCTACGTCTGGGCGCTGAAGGACATCCCGCAGGACCTCCGCGATGCGCTCGCCGAAGCCGCCGAGACGGAGACGTCGGTTCCCGGGCAGCGCGTCCTCCAGACGATCCTGCGCAACGTCCAGGTCGCCGAGGACGAGAAGAACCTCGTCTGCCAGGACACGGGCATCGCCGTCTACTACTGCCGCGTCGGGGAGCACTTCCCGCTCCACCCGGCCCGCATCTACGAGGCGCTGTACGACGGCACCGAGCGCGCGACGGTCGAGCATCCGCTGCGCTCGAACACGGTGCACACGCTCACGCGGGAGAACACGGGCCAGAACGTCGGCTACCGCGTCCCCATCGTCCACTGGGACTTCGTGCAGGGCTGGGACGGCCTCGACGTCAAGTGCGTCCCCAAGGGCTCCGGCTCCGAGAACATGAGCTTCCTGAAGATGTGCACGCCGGCCGACGGGGTCGCGGGCATCAAGCGCTTCGTGCTCGACTCGATCGTGGGCGCCGGCGGCAAGCCGTGCCCGCCCGGGATCGTCGGCGTCGGGATCGGCGGCTCGGCCGACTACGCGATGCACCTCGCCAAGGAGGCGATCGCGCGCCCGGTCGGCACGCGCAACCCCGACCCGCTCGTCGCCGAGCTCGAGGACGAGCTCAAGGACCTCCTGAACGAGACGGGCATCGGCCCGATGGGCCTCGGCGGCGACGTCACCGTCCTCCAGTGCCACATCGAGCACGCCGACACGCACATGACTCTCAACCCGGTCGCCGTCAACTACCAGTGCTGGGCAGCGCGCCGTGCCTCCGCCCACGTGAGCGCCGACGGCGTCGTCGACTACGACAGGGAAGCCTGATGGCCGAGCATCGCGTCACGTTCCCCGCCTCCGAGGAGGCCATCCGCGAGCTCCGTGCCGGCGATGAGGTGCTCGTCGACGGGCACATCATCGGCATCCGCGACCGCACGCAGGTGCGTATCTTCGACCAGGGCGTCGCGCCTCCGATGGATCTCAACGGCGCCTTCCTGCTCCATACCGCGCCCGGTGTCCGCAAGGTGGCCGACGGCAAGTACGAGAAGGTCTGCATCGGCACCACGACGAGCGCGCGCATGGTGCGCTTCACCGAGCCGCTCGGCCGCGACCACGGCGTGCGCGCCATCTGCGGCAAGGGCGGGCTCCCCGACGAGGCGATCGAGCCGATGAAGCGGCTCGGGATGGTCTACTTCGCCATCGTCGGCGGGGCGGCAGCGCTCGAGACCACCCAGATCGAAGAGATCGAGGAGGTCTACTGGGAGGAGCTCATGCCCGAGTGCCTCTGGAAGTTCCGGGTCAAGGACTTCGGCCCGCTGACCGTGGCGATCGACTCCCACGGGACCTCGCTCTACCACGACGTGCAGGAACAGGCGAAGAAGCGATTGGAGGATCTCTATGCCCGGCTCTAGCCATGGCCCCAACGGGTTCCTCGACGTGCCGGCGCGCTCGCCCAAGCCGCGCACGAAGGGCCTCACCCACGTGATCGACAAGGGGATGAACCTCCGCGACATCGAGGGCCTCTTCGACACCGCCGGCGAGTTTGTCGACATCGTCAAGCTCGGCTGGGGCACGTCCTACGTCACGAACAACCTGGAGAAGAAGATCGCGCTCTACCGATCGTTCGAGACGCCCGTCGTCTGCGGCGGGACGCTCTTCGAGGCCGTCATCGCAAAGGACAAGCTCGACGAGTACAAGAGCTGGCTGTCCGAGAACCGCCTCTCACACGTCGAGGTCTCGGACGGGACGATCGACATCCCACGCGAGCGCAAGCTCGAGCTGATCGCCGATCTCGCCCGCGACTTCGTCGTCATGTCCGAGGTGGGCTCGAAGGACGAGCAGGTCGTCTACGCGCCGTACCAGTGGGTCGAGTGGATCCGCGAGGAGCTGGACGCGGGCGCTTGGAAGGTGATCACCGAGGGCCGCGAGGGCGGGACCGCGGGCATCTACCGACCGACCGGCGAGATGCGCACCGGCCTCATCGACGAGATCGTCCACGAGATCGACCCCGCCGACATCCTCTTCGAGGCGCCGCAGAAGAGCTCGCAGGCCTGGTTCGTGCGCACGCTCGGCCCCGAGGTGAATCTCGGGAACATCCCGCCCGACGAGGTCATCCCGCTCGAGACGCTTCGCCTTGGCCTCCGCGCCGACACGCTGAGGGAGGTGCTCCTTCGTGACCGCGAGCCCGCTTCGACTCTCGCTGACTAGCGACACAAAGGAGGGGGCTGACGCGGGAACCATGGGTTCCCCTTTGATGGTGCAGCAGCTCTCCCGGACTGACGCGCAGATCGAGGCGATGACGGCCGAGGAGGTCCTCGACCTGGGCCTTCGAGGAGTTCGGCGAGAGCCTCTGCATCTCGTGCTCGTGGCAGAAGCAGTCCTCGGTGCTCGTGCACATGATCTCCGAGCTCGGGCTCGACGTCGACATCGTCGAGCTCGACACGCACCTCTTCTTCAAGGAGACGTACGAGACGCGCGAGCGGCTCGTCGAGCGCTACGGGCTGACGCTGATCGTGCCCGAGGTGCTGACGATCGCGGAGCAGCACAAGGTCGAGGGCCCGAACCTCTGGGAGACGAAGCCCGACCACTGCTGCCACATCCGGAAAGTCGAACCGCTCATTCGGGCGCTGGAGCCCTACCATGCGTGGGTGTCCGGCATCCGCCGGGAACAGTCGCCGTCACGCGCGAACGCGAAGAAGCTCGAGCGTTCCGACCGCTACGGCGTGTGGAAGGTCCAGCCGCTCGCGGACTGGACGGAGAAGGACGTCTGGCGCTACATCATGACCAACGAGATCCCCTACAACCCGCTGCACGATGCCGGCTATCGCTCGATCGGCTGCATGCCCTGCACCCGGCCGACGAGGCCCGACGAGGAGGAGCGCGCAGGCCGCTGGGCCGGCTCCGACAAGCTGGAATGCGGGATCCACGAGAACACCGCAGAAGGAGACCGATGACAGAGAACATCTTTGCCCACGAGCACCCCGAGTCCGAGCGCGCCCGTGGAGGCGGGTTCACGCTCTGGTTCACGGGGCTCTCGGGCTCCGGCAAGACGACTATCGCGCACCTCGTCGGCCCAGCGCTCGACGAGCGCGGCCACGTCGTCGAGTACCTCGACGGCGACACGGTGCGCACGCACCTCTCCAAGGGCCTCGGGTTCTCGAAGGAGGACCGCGACACGAACATCGAGCGCATCGGCTGGGTTGCCTCGCGCATCACGCGCCACGGCGGCACCGCCATCACCGCCGCCATCTCGCCCTACATCGAGACGCGCCAGAAAGCGCGTGACCTCGTGGAGCAGTTCGGCCCGTTCGTCGAGGTCTATGTGAACGCGTCGGTCGAGGAGTGCGCGCGCCGCGACACCAACGGTCTCTACGCCAAGGCCTACGCCGGCGAGATCAAGGGCTTCACGGGCGTCGACGACCCGTACGAGGCGCCGGAGAGCCCGGAGATCGTGGTCGACACGGACGCGCAGAGCCCCGAGGAGAGCGCGCGGATCGTCCTCCAGAAGCTCGAGGAGATGGGCCTGATCGGCTCCGAGGTGCGCGCGTGAGCACAGTCACCACCGATCAGCTGATCAGCCCGCACGGCGGCACGCTCGTGCCGCGGTCGGGCGCGCGCCCCGACGATCTCGAGTCGCTCGACCTGGTCAAGCTGACCGCCCGCGAGCTGGCCGACCTGGACATGCTCGCCTCCGGTGCCCTCTCGCCGCTGACCGGCTTCATGGGCAAGGAGGACTACGACGGCGTGGTCGAGTCCATGCATCTCGCGAGCGGGCTCCCCTGGGCGCTGCCGGTCTGCCTGTCGGTCGCCGAGGCGCCGAAGGGCGGCCGCGTGGCGCTGGCGGACGAGACCGGCCGGCCGCTGGCCGTCCTCGAGGTCGAGGACGTCTACTCCTACGACAAGGAGCGCGAGGCGGAGCAGTGCTTCCGGACGACAGACGGGGAACACCCCGGCGTCGCGCAGCTTTACGCACAGGAGGGCTCGTACCTCGCCGGCCCGGTGACCGTCTTCGAGCGGCTCGAGCCCGGTTTCCCCGAGCTGCACAAGGACCCGGCCGACACGCGCGGCCTGTTCGCCGAGCGCGGCTGGAAGCGCGTGGTCGGGTTCCAGACTCGCAACCCGATCCACAGAGCGCACGAGTACCTGACGAAGTGCGCGCTCGAGACGGTCGACGGACTGCTCATCCATCCACTCGTGGGCGCGACGAAGTCCGACGACGTCCCCGTGGAAGTGCGAGTCGAGGCCTATCGCGTCCTGACCGAGGGCTACTACCCCGCCGACCGCGTCGTGGTCTCCGCGTTCCCTGCCGCCATGCGCTACGCCGGCCCGCGCGAGGCGATCTGGCACGCGATCTGCCGCAAGAACTACGGCTGTTCGCACTTCATCGTCGGCCGCGACCACGCCGGCGTCGGGAGCTACTACGGCACCTACGACGCGCAGCTCATCTTCGACGACTTCGAGCCGCACGAGCTCGACATCGAGCCGATGTTCTTCGAGCACTCCTTCTGGTGCAAGGTGTGCGGCCAGATGGCGACGCCGAAGACCTGCCCGCACGGGGGCGACGACCACGTCTTCCTCTCGGGGACGAAGGTGCGCGAGCTCCTCTCGGAGGGCCAGCTCCCGCCGGAGGAGTTCACCCGGCCCGAGGTCGCGGAGATCCTTATCGAGGCCTACCGGGCGTCGTAGAGCACGGGGGCGGGCCCCGGCCCGTCCCTAGAATCCGGGGGTGCGTCGCCCCATGCTCCTCTCGGCGCTCGCGCTCGCGCTGATCGCGGCTACGGCTGCCGCGTTCGCGTGGACCGAGTCGCTCAAGCTCGAGCGCCTGCCCGTCGTGGGCCCGCGCTTCCCGGAGAGCTTCTCGCCGGTCTGCGTCTGCCCGACCGAGACGGCCAAGCTGCGCCTGCGCTTTCGGGTGACCGACACCGTCGACGCCGACATCCTCGACGCGGAAGGTGAGGTCGTCCGTTCGCTCGGCGAGCGCCGGGTGAGGCCGGGGCTCGTGACGTTCGAGTGGGACGGACGCAACGACGAGGGCCAGGTCGTGCCGGACGCCCCCTACCGGCTGCGGGTCGAGCTCGAAGACAAGGGGAGCACGATCGTCGTCCCGGTCCAGATCTTCGTCGACACGGTGCCTCCGAACGTCGTCGCGATGCAGACGAACCTGTTGGAGTTCTCGCCCGACGGCGACAGGCGAGCCGACGTCGTCCGGATCGCCTACCGGGCCGATGGGCCGGCCGGGCCGCTCCTGTATGTGGGAGACCAGCTTGCGTTCGAGAAGCCGCCGCGCCGCGCGCCGAGCGAGGTTCGCTGGGGCGGCCGCATCGACGGGACGATCCTGCCTCCGGGCTTGCACCGCCTCACGCTGAGAGTCCGGGACCGCGCGGGCAACCTCTCGCCCGAGTTCGAACGGACCACGGTCGAGCTGCGCTACATCACCCTGTCGTCCGGCGTCTTTCGGGTGCGATCGGGTGGGCTGCTCACGTTCGGAGTGAACACCGATGCCACGGCATGGAGCTGGCGTCTTCAGCGCCTGCGTGGGGGATCGCTTCGCAAGGTCGTGCTGAAGGGCGAGAGCAGCGGGCCTCGTAAGACGATCCGCCTCAGGCCTGCCGACGTCCCGCCGGGCCGCTACCAGCTCCAGGTGTCTCTCTCGGGCGAGAACCCCGAGAACCTGCCGCGGTTCGACGCCGCGCTCGTCGTCGTGATGCGCCGTTAGCGGCAGGCGCCGCAGAGGCCGGACACCTCGAGGCGGTGGCCGGTGGTCACGAAGCCGTGCGCCTGCGAGATCCGCTCGAGCCAGGGATCCAGCTCGCAGTCGGCGAGCTCGACGACGCGGTGGCAGCTCGAGCAGACGAGATGGTGATGGTGCCCCTGCCCGCATCGGCGGTAGCAGAGCTCGCCAGGGCGGTGTGAGAGGGCGTCGATCACGCCGGCCTCCGCGAGGAGCCCGAGCGTCCGGTAAACGGTCGCGAGCCCGAGCTTCTCGCCGCCCGAGCGGAGCCGGTCGTGAAGCTCCTGGGCGGTGACGTCGTCCTGCTCGCCCATCAGCTCGGAGAGCACCCGGACGCGCTGGCGCGTGGGGCGGACCCCGGCGTCGCCGAGGACGTCGATCGCGCTCTGTTGCGCCGTTTCGGGCACGTGGCTATGCTAGCACCCTCTGTGGTAACGAGAATCGTTCTCATCCTGGCAGCGGCCACGGCCGGCCTGCTCTCCGCCGGCTGCGGCGGCGATGCCTCCAGCGCGGCGGACGGCCGCACGCAGGTCGTCGCGGGCTTCTATCCGCTGGCGTTCGCCGCCTCGGAGGTCGGCGGCGACCGCGTCGAGGTCACGAACCTCACGCCTCCGGGCGCCGAGCCTCACGACGTCGAGCTCTCCGTGCGGGATGTCGAGCGTGTGCGCGACGCAGACCTCGTCCTCTACCTCGGCCAGGGGTTCCAGCCGGCGCTCGAGGACGCCGCCGAAGGCAACGACGCGGCGCTCGATCTACTCGAAGGTCTCGAGCTCCGCGAAGGCGAGGAGGGGGAGGACGCGCTCGACCCGCACGTCTGGCTCGATCCCCTTCGGTTTGCCGAGGTGGTGGAGCGAGTCGGGGCAGAGCTGGGCGGCCAGGCCCCTGCCGGGCAGCTCGCCTCCGAGCTGCGTGCGCTCGACGGGGAATACCGCGCCGGGCTCGAGGACTGCGCGCGCAATGAGCTCGTGACCGCACACGACGCATTCGGCTATCTGGGCGAGCGGTACGGGCTCGAGGTGATCCCGATCACCGGCGTCTCTCCGGAATCCGAGCCGAGCCCGGAGGATCTCGCGACCATCTCCGAAGTCGTCAGCGAACGAGGGGTCACGACGGTCTTCGTCGAGCCGCTCCTCTCGCCGGAGATCGGCGAGACGGTCGCCCGCGAGGCCGGCGCCGAGACGGCGATCCTGAATCCGCTCGAAGGACTCACCGAGGAAGAGCTCGACCGCGGGGAGAACTACTTCACCGTCATGCGCGCGAACCTCGAGGCGCTGCGGGACGGGCTCGGATGCCGGTAGCGGTCGAGCTCGACCGGGTCGGCTTCTCCTATCGGCCGGGGCAACCGGTGCTGACCGACGTCGACCTGACCGTCGAGGAGGGCGAGTTCGTCGCCGTGGCCGGTCCGAACGGCGGCGGCAAGACGACGCTCGTCCGCCTCGCGCTCGGCCTCGCACGGCCTGCCTCCGGCTCCGTCCGGCTCTTCGGCGAGCCGGCCCACCGGTTCTCGCGCCGTGAGACGCTCGGGTACGTCGCCCAGCGGGCTCAGGTGGGCACGGAGGGGCCGGTGACCGTGCGCGAGGTCGTCTCCTCGGGCCGCCTCGCGCAGGGCGGGCTCTTCGGCCCGCTGCGGCGGCGCGACCGCGTCATCGTCGACGAGGCCATCGCCGACGTCGGCCTGGCCGAGCTCGCCGACGCGCGGCTCGGCGATCTCTCGGGCGGCCAGCAGCAGCGCGCGTTCATCGCCAAGGCCTTCGCCGGCGAGCCCTCGCTGCTCGTCCTCGACGAGCCGACCGCAGGCGTCGACGCCGAGTCGCAGGAGGCGCTCGCCCGGCTCCTCGGTCGCCTGCACGCAGATCGCGGTGTCACGACGCTCTACGTCTCGCACGAGTTCGGCGCGGTCGAGGGCATCGTCGAGCGGCTCGTTCTCGTCCGCGGTGGGATCGTCTTCGACGGCCCGCCGCACGCCCTCCCCTCTGCCTGGCACGACCCCTCCCACGCCCATGCTCGAGACTGAGTTCATGCGCCTCGCGTTCGCGACGGGGGCCGTCGTCGGCCTCCTCGCGCCGGCCGTGGGGTTCTTCCTCGTTCAGCGGAACATGAGCCTCGTGGGAGACGGCGTCGGCCACACCGCCTTCGCCGGCGTCGCAGCCGGCTACCTGCTCGGCGTCTCGCCCGTTCTCACCGCTCTCGTCGCCGCCGTCGCCGGGGCGGTCGGGATCGAATGGCTCCGCTCGCGCCACCGCGCGGCGGGCGACCAGGCGCTGGCGCTCCTCTTCTACACGGGCCTCGCCGCGGGCGTCGTGCTCGCCTCGTCCGCCGGCGCGCTGGACGTCGATCTCTTCTCGTTCCTCTTCGGCTCGATCCTCACCGTGACGCGCGGAGACCTTCTTCTCGTAGTCGTGCTCGGCGTGGCCGGTCTCCTCCTCATCGGGCTTCTCTACCGTGCGCTTGCGGCGGTCGTCATCGACGAGGAGAGCGCCCGCGTGGCCGGGGTGCCGGTCGCCGCCCTGAACGTGCTCGTCGCCGGGCTCGCGGGTGTGACGATCGGCCTCTCGATGCGGATCGTCGGCATCCTCCTGATCGCGGCGCTCATGGTGCTGCCGGTAATCGCTGCCGGGCGCGTCGCCTGGAGCATGAGCTCGTCCGTGCTGCTGGCGATGGGCATCGGGCTCCTCTCCGTCTTCGCCGGATTGACCGTCGCGTACTACGCCGATCTCCCTCCGGGAGGGGCGATCGTCCTCCTCGCAGCGGCCGCCTTCGTCGTCACGAGCGCGCTCGAAGCCGTCCGCGCGCGGGCGTGATCCGTATGCTCACGCGTCGGGTGACCCGATGATCGACGGCTGGAAGCGCGCACTCGTCCTCGCACCGCACACCGACGACGGCGAGTTCGGCTGCGGCGGCACGATGGCGCGCCTCGTCGAGGCGGGCACGGAGGTGCGCTACGTCGCCTTCTCCATCGCGACGAAATCCCTCCCGGAGGGCTTCCCGCCGGACACGCTCGCGCGCGAGGTGCGCGAGGCGACGGCGGAGATCGGGATCCCCGAGAGCGGGCTCGTCGTCCACGACTTCGAGGTGCGCACGTTCCCCGAGCGCCGCCAGGAGATCCTCGAGCTCCTGATCGCGCTCTGGGAGGAGTGGGCGCCCGACGCGGTCTTCATGCCGAGCCTCCGTGACATCCACCAGGACCATCAGGTGATCGCCGCCGAGGGCCTGCGGGCGTTCAAGCGGACCACCGTGCTCGGGTACGAGATCCCGTGGAACAACTTCAACTTCGACCACCAGGCCTACGTGGGCCTGGAGGAGCGCCACGTCGAGCGCAAGGTCGCGGCGCTCGGCGCGCTACGCCTCGCAGCAGCACCGAAACTACGCGAATCCCGAGTACGTCTGGAGCCTCGCGCGGACTCACGGCATCAACGTGAACCGCGAGTACGCCGAGGTCTTCGAGGTTTACCGAATCGTTACCTGACCTCTCCGCGTGGTCCGCGGGGGTCTGTTAGCCTCCCGCGCTTCGTGAGCGCGATGAGCCTGCATCCGCTCGAGGACGTGAAGCGCGATCTCGGGGAGCGCGAGTTGTGGGAGCGCTCGCTCGCGCGCTCGCACGAGCGCCGTGGCGGCACGCACGCCACGCGGAGCCTCGCCTCGATGGCCCTCGCCGACCTGGACGGGCCGGTGCGTCTGCGGGTCGAGGACCGCGACCTCTCCGACCCGGAGATCTGGGATTACTCGGCGTCCATCGCGAACGGGAAGCGCATCGCCGCGCAACCCGGCTTCCTCCCGCAGGCCCGCATGGCGGGCGCGACGCTCGTCGTCGCCGCCGTCGCCGCGGCCCTGCCGAACCCGAGCGGAAGCGCCACGGGCCGGGCCAAGTCCTCGGGCGGGGCGACACGAGTGCACGTCGAGCTGCTCAAGGTCGGCAGCCGTGGCCCGGCCGTCGCGCGCGTCCAGCGCGCGCTCGGGATCCCCGCCGACGGGGTCTTCGGGCCGAAGACCAAGCGGGCGGTGCGCGCGTTCCAGAAGCGCCATGGCCTGCTCGCCGATGGCGTCGTCGGGCCGCGGACGCGCAAGGCGCTCTTCGCCGCGAAGCCGAAGCCGAAGCGTGCGCAGAAGGCCAAGCAACGCTTCATCCACGCGTGGTGGGTCGTGCCCGTGCAGCGCAAGCTCGGGGTTCCGGCCGATGGCGCCTACGGGCCGGTCACGCGCAGGGCCGTGCGCGCGTTCCAGAAGCGGAAGGGCTTGATCGTCGACGGCGTCGTCGGGCCTCAGACGCTCCGCGCGCTCGGCATCAGACGCGGCTCTCCCGCGCGGAGCACCGGCGGCCGGCGGGCGGCCACGACCGTGTCGACCCGCGGCGCCCGCGTGGCGAGCATGTCGAGGCGCTACCTCGGCGTTCGGTACCGCTGGGCCGGGTCGTCGCCCTCGAGCGGCTTCGACTGCTCCGGCTTCGTCATGTACCTCTACCGCAAGGTCGGCGTCTCTCTCCCGCACAACGCGGCCATGCAGTACCGCTACGGGCGGGCGGTCTCGCGCGCAGCAGCCTCCGCGCCGGCGACCTCGTCTTCTTCAACGGCCTGGGGCACGTCGGGATCTACCTCCGCGGCGGCAGGTTCATCCACGCGTCGAGCTCCGGCGGCGGCGTCAAGATCTCGAGCCTGAGCGGCACCTGGTACGGCGCCCGCTGGGTCGGCGCGCAAGCGGCTCTAGCCCGGCCCTGCGGGGGTAGTGCCCTCACGAAGGGAAGGACACCGGGCAGCGCCATGGTGCCTGTAGCCACGCGTGCGTACAGTGGCCGCAGAGACACGATGACCGTCCCCCGCTTCGTCACCGAGCCGTTCCGCGCCCGAACTTGGAAGGAGACGGCGTACTCGCTGATCAGCCTTCCGGCGGGGGTCTTCTGGTTCTCGGTTCTCCTGACCCTCCTCGTCGTGAGCGTGAGCACGTTCTTCCTGCTCGGCATCCCGCTGCTGGTCGGGACGCTCCTGCTTGCGGGCCTCGGCGCACGTGCCGAGCGCGCGCTCTCCCGCACGCTCCTGGATCAGCCGATCCAGGACAGGCCGCGCCGCGAGTACGACTGGTCGAAGTGGCGCGACTGGCTGAAGCCGTTGGCCGACCTCGGCGCCTGGCGCGAGACCCTCTACCTCATGCTGCTCTTCCCGTTTGGCCTCGTTCTCTTCCTCGTCGCCGTGATCGGCTGGTCGATCGCGCTCTGGTTCGTCACGGCGCCGATCTGGTATCTCGCCATCCCGCCCGAGCACCGTGACGGCGTCGTCCGGGACAACAACGAGCTCGACACGCAGCTCGAATGGATCGGGATCGTCGGCGGCGGGCTGCTGCTCCTCTTCCTGACGCCGTGGATCCTCCGCGGCGTCCTCGCGGCGCACAAGGCGGTCATGCGCGGCCTCCTGGGCCCGACGCGCCGCGAGCTGGAGAAGTCCTCCGAGCGGCTGGCCGAGCAGCGCGACCTCGCGGTCTCGTCGGCCTCCGGCGACCGCCGCCAGATCGAGCGCGACCTGCACGACGGGGCGCAGGCCCGCTTGGTCTCGCTGGCCGTCGACCTCGGGCGAGCGCGCCGGCGTCTCGAGGAGGGAGGGTCGTCCGAAGAGGCTGCCGAGCTCGTCCGCGTGGCCCACGAGGACGCCAAGCAGGCGTTGGTGGAGATCCGCGACCTCGCGCGCGGCATCCATCCGGCCGTCCTCACCGACCGCGGGCTCGACGCCGCGCTCTCGGCGCTTGCCGCACGCTCGACGGTGCCCGTCTCGCTCACGACTGAGATCGGCAAGAGGCCTCCCGAGGCCGTGGAGGCCGCCGCGTATTTCGTCGTCTCCGAGGCCCTCGCCAACGTCGCCCAGCACAGTGAGGCGGAGCGCGCGGCCGTCTCGGTCGTCCGCGACGACGGCATCCTCGTCGTCGAGGTGCGCGACGACGGCAAAGGCGGCGCAGTGCCGACAAACGGCTCCGGTCTGGTCGGGCTCGAGGAGCGCGTCGGCGCCCTCGGCGGGACACTCGTCGTCGAGAGCCCGCCCGGTGGGCCCACCTCGATCACGGCGGTGATCCCGTGCGAGTAGTCATCGTCGAGGACTCCGGCCTTCTGCGCGACGCGCTGACGCGCCTCCTGACGGACTTCGACGTCGAGGTGGCGGCCGCGGTGCCGACGCCCGAGGAGCTGCTGAGCGCCGCCGAGGAGCACAAGCCGGATGTCTTCGTCGTCGACGTTCGCCTGCCGCCCACCTATACCGACGAGGGCGTCCACGCCGCGGCGGAGCTGCGCTCGCGCGACCCCGAGGCGAAGGTGCTCCTCCTCTCGCAGGCTGTCGAGGAGCGCTACGCGCGTGAGCTTCTCGCCCAGCGGAGCGAAGGGCTCGGCTACCTGCTCAAGGACCGGGTCGCGGACGGCGCAGAGTTCGTGGACGCGCTTCGCCGCGTCGCGGCGGGCGGGACGGCGCTCGACCCCGAGGTCGTCCGGCAGCTCCTTGTCCGCCGGCGTGCGATCGACGAGCTCACCCCCCGCGAGCGTCAGGTGCTCGAGCTGATGGCGGAGGGCCGGACGAACGCGGCCATCGCGCGCAGCCTGGTCGTCACCGACCGCGCGATCGAGAAGCACGTGGCGAGCATCTTCGGGAAGCTCCGGCTCCCGCCGAGCCAGGACGACCACCGCCGCGTGCTCGCGGTGCTGGCCTGGCTCAACTCCGCGTAGCGGTCAGTCGTCCCACTCCACCTGGTCGAAGTAGCGGAGCGCCCGGCGAGTCGGCCGGATGCGCGCGCGGTACTCGGCCAGGTCGTCGTCGGAGAGCTCGCCGAGTGCGTTCCTCACGCCGAGCCACGGCATGTTCACGTCCTCCTGGTAGACCCAGGTCGAGATGCGCGGGTTGATCTCGATGGGGACCTCGCCGACGACGTTGACGCTGAAGAAGTGGTCCAGCCCGAGGCCCGCGACGATCTTCTCCGCGACCTCGTCCAGATAGGGCGAGTCGAGGGTCTCGAAGTACATGGCCAGGCTGGCTCGGAAGGCGTCTTTCACCTTGGGGTGGGCGAGGAGCACCTTGCCGTCGCGGGCGAAGCCGTCGACCGCGGTCTCCTGCCCCTCGGCGAGCTCCATGACGAGCAGCTCCTCGCCGCCTTCGGGAGGCAGGATGTCGACCGCCTCCTCCAGGCGCATCGCGACGCTCCCGGGGCGGCCGTGCAGGAGCTCGTGGGCGCGGTCGATCGTCGGGTCGAGGATGCGGAACCCGCGGCCGCCCTTCTCGACCGGGGGCTTGAAGCAGACCGCGCGATCCGGGTAGCCGAGCTCCCGTACCGCCGCCTCCAGCTCGCGGCCTCCACGGACTCGGCGCCACTCGGGCGCGCGCACGCCGACCTCGTCCAGGAGCTCGAAGAACGACCCCTTGTTCTCGGCGCGCTCGATCGCCTCGGGGCGGCTGACCATGACCGTGATCCCCTCGGCCTCGAACTCGGCCTTCGCCTTGGCCAGCTCGAGGATGTCGTTCGAGGACTCCGGGAGCAGCACGTCGACGCCTTCGCGCTTGCAGACGTCGAGCACCGCCGGCACGAACTCGGGCGTGTGCCCGGCCGGGACGACGTGGAAGGCGTCGGCCCTGAAGCGCCCGATCGAGACAGGGTTCATGTCGCAGCCGACGACGCGCACCTCGCGCTCGCCGTTCTCCTTGAGGGCCCTGAGGAGGGCCGCCGCGCCCGGCGCGCCCGAGGCCGTCACGAGCAGCGTCAGAGGCCGCACCTGCCGGAGATTACTGGCTACGATGCCGCGCGTGCCCCAGGTCAAGCGTGTCTCCCAGCGGGTTTTCGGGTCGGTCACGCCGCACGTCCCGGTCTCCGTCAAGCGCCCGCTGAAGCGGGCTCTGCCGCGCCGCTACTGGCGCTACGTCGACCCCGACTGGCACCGGAAGGCGATCGGACTGCCGTGGGACGAACTGGGCCAGCTGCAATTCGATTTCCTCGTCGGGCGAGGGCTCAAGCCGGAGCACTACCTCCTCGACGTGGGCTGCGGGCCGCTGCGCGCCGGCGTCCACTTCATCCGCTACCTCGAGGCCGGCCACTACTACGGCATCGACCTCCACGCCGAGCTGCTCGCGGCCGGGCGGGAGGTCGAGCTGCCGCGTCACGGGCTCGTCGAGAAGCGCCCGGTGTTGACCGTGATGGCCGACTTCGACTTCCGGCGGCTCGGCCGGCAGTTCGACTTTGCGCTCGCCCAGTCGGTCTTCACGCACCTCCCGCTCAACCACATCATCCGCTGCCTCATGCGGATGGAGGAGGCGCTGGTCCCCGGTGGCCAGTTCTACGCGACGATCTACGAGAACGCGGGCGGCAAGCGCAACCTCGACTCGGTCGAGCAGAAGCCGGGCCTGTGGACGCACTTCGACGAGGACTTCTTCCACTACGACTTCGCAACGTTCGAGTGGATCTGCGAGGGCACCAAGCTCCGCCCCGAGTACGTGGGCGACTGGCAGAACCCACGCAATCAGAAGATGCTCGTCTTCACCAAGTCCGACTAGCCGTGGCCGAAGGGAACGCGCTAGGCGCCGCGGCGGAGGCGCAGGCGGTCGCGCATGGCGGCGAGGTCGCTGCGCGGGAAGAACCCGAGCGCGACGAGGATGACCGGGTAGGCGAGCGTCAGTGCGGCGCGGGCGGCGAGCGAGGCCTGGAAGGGCACCCAGGCGTCGAGAGCGAGCCCCGCGAGGGAGAGCCCGACCGTGACCACGATCGCGAGCCCGATGCGGCGCCACTCCCAGGGCACCGGGTAGATCCGCTGGTTGATGACCAGCATCCCGACCGCCATGGCTCCGAAGGCCACCGCCGTCGCCCACGCGGCGCCGAGGAACGAGTACGGCGGGACGAGCAGGAAATAGAGGCCGATTGCCAGCACGGCCGCACCGGCCGAGAGCGGCAGTAGCAGACGCATCCGCTTGGTCACGTTCACGCCGACGGCGAAGACGGTGAACGCGCCGGTCGCGGCGGCGGCCAGCGAGAGCGGCGCGACGGCGAAGGTGGCGTCCCAGAAGCGCTCCGGCATGACCAGGTGGAAGACCGGGAGGATCCAGAGCGAGACGAGCGCGACCAGAAAGCCGACCGCGAAGAAGTAGTAGTTCGCGCCGCGCGCGACCATCTGCGGGTGCCGTTCGGTGTGGAGCCACGAGAAGTGCCACTGCGACCAGCCCATGCGGAAGGCGAAGACGCCGACGACGACGACCTGGCTGTAGCGGAACGCGGCCCCGAAGAGCCCCGTGTCCGCCGTTCCGTGGAACTTCGCCACGAAGAACCGGTTGAGGAAGTTGAGGGCGTAGAACGCGATCCCGCTCAGGATCGTCGGCCACGAGAACTCCAGCATCTCCCGTACGAGGCCGCGCGGGATGCGCGGGACGAGATCGCGCACCCACTCGCGTGCAGAGAGGACGAAGACGACGCCGGCGCTCGCCAGCGACGCGAGCAGGATCCCCTTGACCCCGTACTCCCAGACCGCCACGAAGAGGACGCTGAAGACGACCATCGTGACGGCGCGCGAAAGCGCGTAGAAGGCGAACGTGATGGGCTTCCGGCGCAGCCGGCACAGCGCCATCGGCAGGTCGACGATATTCGTCAGGTAGAGGTCGGCCAGGGCGATGACGAAGAGCGTGGCGTACGTCGTCTTGCCCGCGACTCCGTCCGCGAGCGGGCCCGAGAGCAGCATCACGCCCGCGATCAGGACGGCGGGGTAGGCCGCCTCGATGGCGAAGTAGGTGGTGATTACCTCCCGTCGCCACATCCGGTCGTCCTTGTCGAAGAAGAAGCGCGCGAGCGTCCCCGGCAGCGCGATGAAGACGTCGATCAGGGCCATGGTCGCGAGCACGAGCTCGAGCACGCCGAACTCGGACGGGCTGAGGAAGTGGGCGTAGAGCGGGACGAGCAGGAACGCGAGCGACTTGACCGCGACGCGCGTGCCGCCGTAGATGGCCGTGTCGTATGCGAGGGCGGCGATCCCGAGCTGACGCGGGACGTCGTCGTCCTCACGCAGGGCGTCCGAAAGCGTCTCCTCGGCGCGCACCTCGCTCATCGTCGGCAGAGGCTACTCGGCGCCGTGGTCGCCCCGGCTACTCGTAGCCGAGGTCGCGGAGCCGCTCGAGGATGACGCGCTCTTCCTCCTCGGAGTAGACGGGGCCCTCCGCGGCGCGGGCCGCAGCTTGCCCCTGGGCGCGCCCGACGGTCTCCAGCTCCCCGAGCACGTCGTCGAGCGGCGCGCCGTCGAGCCCGTCCTGCTCGAGGCCGAAGAGGCGCAGGATCGTCGCGGCCATCTGGGTGATCTCGGCACCTTCCGGCACGGCGGCCTGCTGGATCCCCGGCCCCGCTGCGGCCAGGATCCCGGTGAGCCCGTGGTGGCCCGAGAAGCCGGAGTAGATGCTCGGCTCGAGCTTCTCGTGGCGGTCGAACGGCCTCGTCCAGCGGCGCCGGCTCGCGTCGACGTAGACGCGCTCGTCGTGCGGGATGACGACCAGCTCGGGGGCCTTGTCCATGTGCGGGCCGCTGTAGAGCTCCTCCTTGCGGTGCACCGTGAACGCCGGCTCGCCGGTGCCCGGGTGGCGGATCTCCGCCAGCTCCTCCGCCAGCCGCTCGGCGAACTTCGGGTCGCCGAGGGCGCCGCTCGCCTCTCCGAGGAAGACCTGGCCTCCCGCGCCGAAGCTGTACGCGCGCGTCGAGCCGAAGTCGATCTCGCCGAACACCCTGTCCTCGCCGGGCTGCGGCAGCAACGGGAGGTAGTCCAGGCCGCGGCCGTAGCGGCGCTTCGTTCGCGCCAGGCGCTGGTCGACCTTGGAGACGTAGTCGAGCCGCGTACCCTTCAGCCCCTGGAGCGAGCGGCGCCGGTAGCGCAGATGCCCCGCCTCCTCGAGCCACCGGTTGATGTGGAACATCCAGTGGATCGGGCGCATGCCGTGGTCGGAGAGCACGATCGCGGTGGGCTCCTCGTCGGAAGCGGCGCCGGCCACCTCGATCAGGTGCGCGCAGGCTGCGTCGATGGCCTCGTAGACCCTGACGATCTCGTCGCCCGGATCGTCGGGGTCGTGCGCGGGGTGCTCGGGGTCGAGCCGGTGCCAGCCCAGGTGGCCGATGTGGTCGGAGCTCATGAAGTCGACACAGAGGAGGTCGAGGCCCGGCTCGAGCTCGTACGAGAGGCGGCAGACGTCGGCGATCTGCTCCACGTGGTCGATCACCCGCTGCGTGTAGCGGGGGAAGTCCTCCCACCAGCGCTCGCCCAAGGGGTGGTGCGCGGTGACGAGGTCCGGCTGCGCCGACTGGATGCGCCGGCGCGCGCCCTCCGGGAGGATGGCCGGCCGTTCCGGCCCGCCGTAGCCCGTGACGAGGATTCCCTCGATCGGCTCGGGCGGGTACGTGAACGGGATCGTCACGAACGCCGAGCGCACGCCTGCAGCGCCGAGCGGCCGCCAGAAGGGCGCGCCCGAGCGGCTCGCCGCGTTCTCGACACGCGACTGCGCCCGGTTCGGGTTGCTCGTGAAGTTGAAGATGCCGTGGCCGCCGGGGTTGAGGCCGGTGAGGAACGACGACCAGGCGGTCGGGGTCATCGCGGGAACGGTCGAGCGCAGCGGCCCGTAGGCGCCGTCGGCCGAGAGCCGGGCGATCGTCGGCAGCTTCCCCTGGGACAGGAGGTCGCTGACGAGCTCGTAGTCGGCCCCGTCGAAGCCGAGGACGAGGGCCTTCACGCGGCCACCAGCTCCCGGTAGAGGCGGTCGAGCTCGGGGCCCGGGTCGCCGACGGTCTCGTGCACAACCCGTTCGTTCCGCTCTCCGTAGGCGCGTCGGCGGTCTTCGTCTCGGAGGAGCCCGAGCACGGCGGCCGCGGTGGCGTCGACGTCGCGGATGGGAACCATCTCCGCGCCGTTACCCTGACCCACCCACTCGTCGATCGAGGCCGCCTGCGCGCAGACCACGGCCCGGCGCGAAGCCATCGCCTCGAGCAGGGAGGGCGGCGTCGAGTCGGAGTTGGCGATCGAGACGACGACGTCGGCCGCGGCGACGAGTGGAGGCAGATCGCCGGCCGTCACTCGGTGGAAGGCGACGCGGTCGGCCCGTCCGAGCCGCGCGACAAGCTCTTCGATCTCGCCCTGCACTGGTCCGGGCGCCCCTGCGAGCAGCAGGCGGGCGCGAGGCTCCTCGGCCGCCACGCGGTCGAAGGCCTGCACGAGAACGTCCAGGTTCATGTCGGGACGCATCCCGCGGAGCGAGAGGACGACGAGGGCGTCGTCGGGCCAGCCGAGCGATGCGCGGAGGCCCGGGTCCGCCCGTTCGGGCGCGAAGCCGTCGAGGTCGACGTGCCAGAAGACGTGGCGAGTCTTCTCCGCGCTCGCGCCCAACTCCAGCGAGGCCTGCTCCAGCGCGCGCGAGTTGACGATGACGAGGTCGGCCGCCCGCACGGCCTCCTCGGCGTGCGGCCTTCCCTGCTGCTGTCCATGGACGAGCGCGTCGGTCCCCCACGGGCTGACGACGAGCGGGCGGGCGCCGGAGCGGGCGGCCCAGTAGCCGTAGGGGAGGAGGTAATGGGCGTGGACGACGTCCGCGTCGAGGCGTTTGGCGAGGCGGCCGAGCGCGGGCGCGATCGCTGCGCGCCGGGCGAACGGAACCCGTGTGGCCAGGCCGAGCGACTGGATCGAGTGGAAGCTCGCCGGCGGATCGTCTTCGCGCGGCTCGCGGTCGCTCGCGAGATGGACGTCGTGCCCCGCTGCGGCGACCGTTCTCGCCCAGCGGAGGAGGTGGATCGAGCGCACGTTCCCGATCCCGAGCACACGAAGAGGACGGTCGGGCACGGCGGGCCATTGTAGTCGTGAGGCCGTGGGTCCAAGCGTCACTACGATATTCCGGCGTGAGTGACGGGCAGCACCGCCTGGTCTTCGTCTGCGGCCTGCACCGGAGCGGGACGACGCTGCTCGCGCGCATCCTCGGCGGCCACCCGGAGGTCAGCGGCTTCGACGACACGGGCGTGCCCGAGGACGAGGGGCAGCACCTCCAGCGCGTCTACCCGCCCGCGAAGGTCTTCGGCGGGCCCGGGCGCTTCGGCTTCGACGAGCGCGCGCACCTGACCGAGGCCTCGCCGCTCGTCGGGGAGGGCAGCAGAGAGCGCCTGCTCGCCGCCTGGTCGCCGCACTGGGACCTCTCCAGACACCTCCTCGTGGAGAAATCGCCGCCGAACCTCCTCAAGACCCGCTTCCTCCAGGCGCTCTTTCCGGAGGCGTCGTTCGTGGTGCTCGCCCGCCACCCCGTGGCGGTCTCGCTCGCCACGGCGAAGTGGCGCCAGACCAGGCGCTACGACCGCCTCGTCGAGCACTGGCTCCACTGCCACGAGCTCTTCGAGGCCGACCGCCCGCACCTCGAGCGCGTTCACATGCTCCTCTACGAGGACCTCGTGCGCGACCCGGCGGCCGCGCTCGCGGGCGTCCTCGGTTTCCTCGGCCTCGACGGCGATGCGCCTGCGGCCGACCTCGACCCCGGCCCGAACCGCCGCTACTTCGAGCGCTGGCGAGCGCTGTCGAAGAGCGGCCTCTTCTGGCGCGCCTACTTCCCCCTGGTCACGGCGCGCTACGAGCGGCGGGTGCGGCGCTTCGGCTACAGCCTGCGGGACCTGGAGCGCGCCGACGGCTGGTAGAGCTAGGCGTGCGTCGGGCGCTTGAGGAGCTCGTAGCCCTCGGCGAGGAACGGCGTGCGGTCGACGAGCGCGGCGATCTCGTCCGGCTCGAAGATGCCTTCCTCCGTCACGTAGCTCGTGATCTGCTCCGGGGGCGTCAGGTCGACGCGGTCCTCGTCGGGCTGGACAGGGTCGTCCGGGGCCAGCTTCAGCACCTCGCAGGCGACGACCACCGGCACGCCGGCCTCGATGGCGGCCCTGGTGAGCGGCTCCGTGTGCACCTTGTTCAGGAGCGAGCCGTCGTGGAAGACCGTGTCCGCGCCGAGGAGCAGCAGGCCGACGCTCTGGACTGCATGTCCGGCGTCCCCGTCGGCGACGACCTCGGTCGTGAGGCCCGCCTCCGTGAGCTCCTTCGCGAACTCGCGTCCCTCGCCGACGGGATCCGAGACCGTGCAGACCACCCGGGCGGGGTTGCCGTGGATGAGCGCCTCGCGTGCGGTGGCCGAAGCCGAGTGGGTCATGACGACGCGCTCCGAGACCTGAGGGGCGACGAGCACGGCGATCGTCGCGGCGGCGCGTTCACGCGAGCCGATGAGGGCATGCGCCTCCTCGACGAGCTGCTCGGGCGTGCGTCCGGCGACGAGCACCCGGCCGAGCGCGCCGGCGATGGCGCCGATCGTTGGCCGCGCCTGGACGAGCTCGCGGGCGACTGCGATCGGGTCTTCCCCCAGCTCGACGGCCGCCACGACTGCCTCGACCGACTCCTTGGCGAGCCAGCTGGCGCCGTGCTTGTCGTCCGCGGCGATGCGCTCGACGCGTGCTGTGATCTCGGCGTGCATCCTGGTCGAAGGGTACCCGGAATCGCGCCGAACGAGATCGTGCCGATGGTAGCCTGCGGCGGATGGCCGAGGCAGAGACGGCGGCGCAGCCCGCTCCACGACTGGCCGAGGCACCGCTCCCCGTCGTCAGCCTCGTCGTCCCCGTCTTCAACGAGGAGGGCACTCTCGAGGAGGTTTGCAGGCGGGCTCTGGCCACGCTCGCAGGCCTCGGCAAGCCCTACGAGCTGATCGTCGTCGACGACGGCTCGAGCGATGGAACCTGGGCGATCGCCGAGCGCCTCGTGGCCGCCGAGCCGCCTGTTCGGGCGGTGCGCCTGAAGCGGAACTTCGGCCAGCACCCGGCCATGCACGCCGGCCTCTCGCGGGCGCGCGGCGACATCATCGTGACCATGGACGCCGACCTTCAGAACGTCCCCGAGGACCTCCCGAAGCTGATCGCCGCGGTCGAGGGCGGGGCGGACGTCGCCAGCGGGCGGCGTCGCGGCCGCGACGACTCCTGGGGCCGCACGTTTCCGTCCAAGATGGTCAACGGCATGCTCAGGCGCTTCACGGGCGTCGAGATCGCCGACTTCGGCTGCGCCTTCAACGCGTACTCGCGCTCGGCGATCGAGCCGGTGCTCGGCGTCATCGGCAAGCAGAAGTTCACGAAGGCGCTCGTCCTCTCGGCGGGCGCAAGCGTGGTCGAGGTCGACCTCGCGCACCAGGCGCGCGCCGACGGCTCGCGCTACTCGCCCTTCCGGCTCATCCGGCTCGCGCTGCACGTGCTCGCGGGCTTCTGGCCGCAGCCGATCCAGTGGGCGGGCGTCCTCATCGGGGCCATCTGCGGAGTCCTGACGATCGCCGTCGGCGTCTGGGGAATCGTGGTCTGGGTCGTGAACGGCGACTTCCCGGGGCTGCTCTTCCTCGGTGGCCTCGTCCTCGGCGTGCTCGCCGTGCAAGGATTCATCCTCGCCCTTGTCGGGGAGTACCTGGGGCGGATTCAGCGTGACGTGGAGGGGCGGCCCCTCTACACCATCGATCAGGAGCTCTCGTGACCCGCAAGCGCATCCTCGTGACCGGCGGCGCCGGCTTCATCTCGTCGAGCTTCGTCAGGCACCTCCTGGCGGCGACGCCGCACGACGTCGTCTCGCTCGACGCGCTCACGTACGCGGGCAACGTCGACAACCTCTCCGACGTGATGGGGCACGAGCGGCTCTCGTTCGTGCACGGGGACATCCGCAATCGCGAGCTCGTCGGCGAGATCGTCCGCGAGGTGGACGTGATCATCAACGCTGCCGCCGAGTCCCACGTGGAGAAGTCGATCGTGGAGGGGGCGCGCGAGTTCGTGGCCACGAACGTCGAGGGGACGCGGATTCTCCTGGACGCCATTCGCGAGGACCCGGTCGAGCGCCTGGTGCTCATCTCCTCGAGCGAGGTCTACGGGACGGCCGAGAGCGCTCCCATGGACGAGGAGCACCCGCTCAACCCCCGCTCGCCCTACGCGGCGACGAAGGCCGGCGCCGACCGCCTCGCCTACTCCTACTACGTCACCTACGGGCTCCCGATCGTCATCGTCAGGCCGTTCAACAACTACGGCCCGTACCAGCACCCGGAGAAGGTCGTGCCGCGCTTCATCACGCAGGCGCTCGCCGACCTGCCCTTGACCGTGCACGGTGACGGGCACGCATCGCGCGACTGGCTCTACGTCCAGGACCACGCCGAGGCGATCGACGCCGTCCTCGCGGCCGACATCGACGACATCGCGGGCGAGGTCCTGAACATCGCGACCGGTGTCGACATCTCCGTCTCGCGGATCGCCGACATCGTCCTCGAGCAGCTCGGGAAGCCCACGTCCCTGAAGGTCCACCTCCCCGAGCGGCCGGGGCAGGTCGACCGCCACATCGGCTCGACCGAGAAGGCCGAGCGGCTGCTCGGCTGGCGTGCCGCCACGTCCTTCGAGGACGGACTGGCGCGCACCATCACGTGGTACGAGCAGAATCGTCCCTGGTGGGAAGCAGCTCTTCGAGCGGAACAGACGGCGAGCGGAAGCGCCTCCTCGTCCTAGGCGCGGGGCCGGCGCAGCTCGGCCTGCATCGCGCTGCGCGGGCTCGAGGGCTCTACGTCATCGCCTGTGACCGCGACCCTGCGGCCGTGGGGTTCGAGTACGCGGACCGCCGCGCCGTCGTCTCGGTCGAGGACGAGGCCGCCGTCAGCCAGCTCGCCCGCGCGGAGCAGGTCAACGGGATCATTGCGCCCGGGATCGACTGGCCGGTGGCGATCGCCGCCCGGATCGCCGCCCACGCGGGCCTCCCGCACCCACTCGACCCCGACGTCGCCGCCCATGCCGTCCTCAAGCACCGCCAGCGCAAGCTGCTCGACGAGCACGGGGTCCCGCAGCCGCGGTGGGAGCTGACGACGGGCGCCACCGACGGGCTCCCGCTGCCCAGCGTCGTCAAGCCGGTCGACCGCCAGGGCCAGAAGGGGCTCTCCGTCGTCGCGGAGGGCGACCTGCTCGGAGACGCGATCGCGCGCGCCGTCCAGGCCTCGCGCACCGGGCTCGCCCTCGTGGAGGAGCTCGTCCCAGGCCCAGAGGTGACGGTGAACGGCTTCTCGGTCGACGGTCGCTTTCACGCGCTGACCGTCACCGACAGGCTCACCGCCGACGGTCCCGCCTTCGGCGTCGCGCTCGCGCACGCCTGGCCGAGTGTCCACGAGGTTGAGGGCGCCGTCGAGGCGGCCTGCCGGGCGGCCGAGGCCCTCGGGGTGACCGACGGCCCCACCTACACGCAGATCGTGCTCGGGCCCGACGGTCCCCGGGTGATGGAGCTCGCGGCCCGCCTGGGCGGCGGCCACGACGCCGAGCTCTGCCACGCCGCGCTGGGGATCGACCTGAACGGCCTCGCGCTCGCCGCCGCGCTGGGCGAGCCCGTGGAGATTCCCGAGCCCGAGCCGGTGGGCGGGGCCTGCGTTCGCTTCCTCGTCCCTCCCGAAGGGACGCTCGAGGATGTCGAGGGCGTGGACGAGGCGCTGGCGGTCGAGGGTGTGCTGGACGCGCGCGTCTACCGCCATCCCGGCTGGCGCTTCGGGCCCTTCCGGCGCGGCAACGACAGGGCCGGCTTCGTGCTCGCCCGCGGCGACAGCCACGACGACGCCCTCGCGCGCGCCGACCGCGCGGCGGAGCTCATCAGCTTGACCACCGTCGATGCAGAAGCAGTCCTCGAGGCGTAGCACCTTTCTCTCCTTCCAGCCGCCCGCGATCGGCCAGGAGGAGATCGACGCCGTCGCGGAGACCCTCCGCAGCGGGTGGCTCACCAGCGGCCCGCGCGCCGAGGAGCTCGAGCGGCGCTTCGCGGAGTACGCCGGGGCGAAGCACGGCGTTGCGCTCGCGTCGGGGACGGCCGCCATGCACCTTTCCCTGCTGGCCGCCGGCGTAGGGCCCGGCGACGAGGTGATCACGACCCCGATCACCTGGCCCGCGACCGCGAACGTGATCGTGCACTGCGGCGCGCGGCCGGTGTTCGTGGACGTGCGCGACTCCGACCTCAACATCGACCCGGACGCGGCGGCCGCGGCCGTCACCGAGCGCACGAAGGCGATCCTGCCGGTGCACCTCGCCGGCCAGCCGTGCGACCTCGACCCGCTGCTCGCGCTCGGGCTCCCCGTGATCGAGGACGCGGCGCATGCGACCGAGTCCGCCTACCGCGGACGCAAGGTCGGAGCGATCTCGCTCGCCACGTGCTTCTCCCTCTACGCGACGAAGAACGTGGCCGCGGGCGAGGGCGGGATGGTCACGACCGACGATGACGAACTGGCCGCCGGGATCCGCAACCTCCGGCTCATGCGCCGGAGCGAGGGGTCGCTCTACGACGTCACGGTGGCCGGCTGGAAGGCGAATCTCTCCGACGTCCTCGCGACCGTGGCGCTCTGCCAGCTGGACAAGATCGAGGAGCACGCGGCGGTTCGCCGGCGCCACGTCGCCGCCTACGACGCGGCCGTCGCCGAGCTTCCGGGCCTCGACGCGCTCGCCCGCGACGAGCGCGACGTGCACGCACTCCACCTCTACGTGGTCAGGATCGACGCAGAGCGTGCGGGCACCGACCGCGACGCCTACCAGCGTGCCCTGGGCGAGGAGATGATCGGGACGAGCATCCACTTTCTGCCCGTGCACCGCCTGACGTACTACCGCGAGCGCTACCCCGACCAGCCGCCGCTGCCGGTGGCCGAGCGCGCAGGAGACGAGGTGCTGTCGCTGCCGCTCTCCCCGGCCCACTCCGACGCGGACGTCGAGGACGCGATCGAGGCCCTGCGGCGCGTGCACGCCCGCTTCACGGGCCGCCAGACGTGACCCGGTCGACGAGGGTCGGCCTCCAGCTGCTGGTCAGCGGCGCGGTTCTCGCGCTGCTCTTCTGGCAGATCGACGTCGAGCAGACGGTCGACATCCTCCGCGACAGCCACTGGGGCTACGTGGCGGCGTCGCTCCTGATCTTCCTGGCCACGACGTGGCTGATGGCCTGGCGCTGGTGGGCGCTCCTTCGCGTGCGCGGCGTCCACGAGCCCTACGGGTGGCTTGTGCGCATGTACTTCGTCAGCTACGCGGCGAGCCAGGTGCTGCCGACGGCCGTGGGCGGCGACGCGGTCCGGATCATCGAGCAGGCCCGCCGGCGGCCCGACGTCAGGGCGACCGCCGCCGGCGCCGTGGTCATGGAGCGGGTCATCGGCTCCGCCGGGACGCTCGTGCTCGTCGCGGTCGCCCTCGCGCTCGCGGCGGGCCGCTACGAGGGCGTTCGCCTGCTCATCATCCTCGAGCTCGCTCTCCTCGGCGCGCTGATCGTGCTCGGGCTCCTGCTCTTCTCCAAGCGGCTCGGCCGCCACCTGGAAGAGCGCCTCTTCCCGCTCGGGAAGCGCCTGAGGATCGATGCGGCGATGCAGAGCCTCTACCGGGCGATGCACGAGTACCGCAACTGCGCAGGAGTGCTCCTGCAGGTCCTGGGCGTCACGCTCGTCGCCCAGTTCGCGCGCGTGATCGCCATCTGGCTCTGCGGAGAGGCGGTCGGCGTCGACGTCTCGCCGATCGTTTACATCATCCTCGGGCCGCTCCTCTTCCTCGTGCAGATGATCCCGTTCACGCTCAACGGAATCGGCGTCCGCGAGGCCTTTTTCGTCGGCTTCCTGGGCCGCTTCGACGTGCCGCAGGAGGTCGCCTTCGCCGCCGGCTTCCTCTACTTCGCCGTCTCGATCGCGACCTCGCTGCCCGGCGCCATCCTCTTCTGGCGGATGCGGCCCGCCGCGCCGGCGCAGTGAGCGTCTCGATCGTCGTCGTCTCGTACAACGTCCGCGAGCACCTCGTGCGCTGCCTGGAGGCCGTCGTCGACCGCGGGCACGAGGTCGTGGTCGTCGACAACGCCTCCACCGACGGGACACCCGAGCTCGTCCGCGAGCGCTTTTCCTCCGTGCGCCTGGTCGAGCTCCCCGAGAACCGGGGCTTCGGCGCCGGCAACAACGCAGGGATGGAGGTGGCGACGGGTGACTGGTACCTCCTCCTGAACGCCGATGCCTGGCCCGTCGGCGATGCTGTCGACCGCCTGGCTGCCTTCGGCGACGAGCATCCGGACGCCGCCGTGGTCGGGCCGCGCCTGCTGAACCCGGACGGCTCGCTCCAGCGTTCCGTCCGCGGCTTCCCGACGGTCTGGCGGCTGGCGACCGAGTACCTCTTCCTCCGCAAGCTCGCGCCCCGCACTCGGGCGCTGAACGCCTTCTACGGTGCGCGCTTCGACCATGAGAGCGTCCGCGAGGCCGACTGGCTCTACGGCGCGTGCCTCCTCGTCCGGCGCGCCGCCACGCAGGAGGTCGGGCTCTTCGACGAGGACTTCTTCCTCTTCAGCGAGGAGACCGACTGGTGCTACCGCTTCCGCGAGGCCGGCTGGAAGGTCCTCTTCTCTCCGGGCGCCGAGGTCGTGCACGTCGGCGGGGCCTCGCACGGTGGGCGCATGCTTCGCGAGAACGTCCGCGGGCACCTGCGCTTCCTCGCCAAGAATCGCGGGCCGCGCGAGGCCGAGCGGGCACGCCGCGTGCTTCTTCTCGGGGCGCGCCTGCGGTCCGTGCTCTTCCGCGGCGAGCGAGGCGAGACGTACCGCGATGCGGCGCGCTGGCTCGCCTCTGGGAGCGCCGCGGCCCTCCTAGAATCTCCAAGGTGAGCGCGGCGTGGCGTCGCTAGCGGGCCGGGCCGCCGAGGCCGGCGGCCGCGTCCAGACGTTGCCGGCGCTCGTCACCGGAGGAGCGCTGCTCGCGCTCGGGCTCGCGCGCCTCCTGCCGGCCGAGGGCGCGGGCCTGGCGCTGCGGCTCGCCGTCGCGGCGTTCCTCGTGCTTCTGCTGCCCGGCTGGCTCGTGTTGCGGCCCCTCGGCCTGCCCGGGTCGTTCGGGGTCGCGGTCGCCGCCTCCTTCGCGGTCAGCCTCGCGCTCGTCCTCGTCTCGCTCGGCGTCCTCTTCCTCGTGGGCTCGTCGCTCACCGCGGCGCTCGTCGCGCTGGCGTTCGTGGTGGTTGCCGCCCTTGCCACCGGTGTCTGGTTGGGCCCCGGGCGCGCAGAGGTGCCCGTGGACGCGCGGGCCGACCGACGCGCCGGCCTGGCCGTCCTCGGCGCCTCCATCCCGCTCGCCGGCCTCGTCTGGTGGTCGGCGGGGCCGATCGGAGGCGACCTGCTCTTCCACCTCGCGCGTATGCGCAAGCTGGCCGAATTCGATGCGCTGCCGGTGCTCGGCAGCGTCAACGAGTTCCAGGACGGCAGCCTCCATCCCGGCTACGCGTTTCCGCTCTGGCACGGGGCGGTGGCGATGATCGCGCGAATCGCGGGCGTCGACGTCGTCGACGTCGCCCTGTACCTCCCCGCGATCCTCGTGCCCCTGGCCGTGGTGCTGGCGTACGGGGCAGGGACGGCAGTCTTCAGGCGCCCGGCGGGCGGCGTCGTGCTCGTCGTCGCCCAGGTGGCCCAGCTCGCGCTCTCGGGCGCGGGCGGTAGAGCGGGCACGGGCGTCTTCGAGCTGCTCGCCTCCCCGCCCACCACGAGCCGCGTCCTGCTCGCGCCCACGGTCCTCGCGCTCGCCTTCACGGTCGTCGAGCGGCGCTCCTGGCCGCTCGTCGGGGCCCTGGCGGCGTCGGCGCTCGCGCTCTCGGTCATCCACCCGAGCTACACGCCCTACGTCGCCCTCCTGCTCGGCGGCTTCCTCTTCGCCCGCCTGGTCGTCGTCAGGGCGCTCGACCCGCTCGTCAAACGGGCGGTCCTGGCGCTCGCGGCGGTGACGGTCCCCTTCGTGCTCTATCTCGCCTGGCTCTATCCGGTGGTCGCCGACGACCCGTCCACTCGGCCGACGGCGGCGCGCCGCGCCTTCGAGATCCAGCACTACGGCAACGCGTTCGACTTCTTCGGCGACTCGTTCCGCTTCGCGCCCGAGGCGATCGCTCGCGGCGGTCCGGTCGTCGTGGCCGGGCTTCTCGCGATCCCGCTCGCGGGCTTCGCCGCCCGCCGGCGCTGGGCGCAGCTCGTGCTCGGCGGCTCGCTCTTCGGCCTCGCCCTCCTGCTCGTGCCGCAGCTCTTCACGCTGCTCTCGGACGTTTTCTCCGTCTCGCAGGCGCGTCGACTGTCGGCCTTCCTGCCGCTCGCCTTCGCGCTCGCCGGGGCGTTCGTCCTCGCCGGCCGCGCCCGCCTGGCAGGCGTTGCGCTCGCGTTCGGGGCCGGGTTGGCCGCGGAGCTCCTCGTGAGCGGGGAGTTCACGTATCGCGTCCAGGAGGGAGGGCCCGGCTGGGTCGTGTGGGTGGCGACGGTCGGCGCGCTGGTCGCGCTCGCCGTGGGCGCCTTCCTGCGCCCGCGCGGACCGGAGCCCGGACGCTGGGCCGTGCTCGCCGCCTGCGCCTTCGCCCTGCCGGTCGCCGTCGCGGGCCTCGCGGATCTCGAGCGCCAGCCCGACCCGAATGCGATGCCCGACGAGACCGTGGCGGCCGTCCGTGCGATCACGGCCCCCGGCGACGTCGTCTTCTCGGACGCGACGACCGCCTACCGCATCGCGGCCTACGCGCCGGTCTATGTGAACGCCGCACCCACGGGCCACGTCGCCTTCTCGTCGCGCAACCGCCCGCGCCGGCGGCGCATCGACTCGGAGCGCTTCTTCTTCGTTCCCGGGCTCACCGACTACGACCGGGGCGCGATTCTCTCCCGTTACGACGCTGACTGGGTGCTCGTGGACAGGGAGCTTCGCCATCCCGAGGACTACCTCGACGGGCTGCGCCTCGTCTACGACGGCGGCCGCTATGCGCTCTACGCCGCTCCCAGCCGCGGCTGAGCCGGGGTCCCGGCCACAATGGACTCCGTGAAGGTGCTTCTCGTGACGTTCTACTTCCCGCCGGCGGGCGGGGCGGGCGTGCCGCGGCTCCTGAAGCTCGCCGAGCACCTGCCCGAGCTCGGGATCGAGACCCACGTCCTCGCCCCGGACGATCCCAAGTGGCTCCACGTGGACGAGTCGCTCGAGCTGCCGGCGGGGGCGATCGTGCACCGCGCGAAGAACCTCGGGCCCCGCTCGCGGAAGCCCGCCGAGGAGCTGGCCGCGGCGCACGGGGCCGCCCGGCTCGGCGTGCGGGCGCAGCTGCTCTTTCGCGGCCTGCTCGTCCCGGACGCGAGCGTGGTCTGGGCGGCAACGGCCGCTCCGGCTGCCGCCCGCCTGGTGCGCAAGGAGGGGATCGACGTGGTCGTCACCACCTCGCCTCCCGGCTCCGTGCACCTCGTCGGCTCCTTCGTTCGCCGGTTCACGCGGGCGCGCTGGGTGGCCGACCTCCGCGACTCGATCGCCTCGCACCCGCACCGGCGACGGCAGATCCGCGGCGAGGGCGCCCTCGCGCGCCACGTCGCGCACCGAGCCGATGCCGTCGTGGGCGCCTCCGACGCCATCGCCGCCGAGATGCAGGCGCTGGGACCGCCGCGGCGCCTGCAGGTGATCGCGAACGGATGTGACTTCGAGGACTTCGAGGGGCTCGAGTACCGGCCCGCCGACCGACTGCGCGTGACACATGCGGGCAGCTTCTTCGGGCGCCGCGACCCGCGGGCGTTCCTCGACGCCCTGGCGCGCACGGACGGCGACGTGGTCGCCCGCTTCGTCGGCGGCTTTCCGACGGCCTACCGCGACTACGCGGACCGGCTCGGCCTCGGTGACCGCATCGAGGTCGTCTCCCACCGCTCGCGGGCCGAAGCGCTCGCGCTCCAGCGCGACTCGGACGCACTCCTCCTCCTGATCCCCGAGAACGACGGCCGCGGCCGCGGCGTGCTCTCCGGGAAGGTGTTCGAGTACCTCGCCGCCGAGCGGCCGATCCTGGCCGTCGTGCCGCCCGACGGGGAGGCCGCCGCCCTCATCCGTGACACGGGCGCCGGCACGGTCGTCGCTCCGGACGATGTCGACGGGATGGCCGCCGCGCTCTCGGAGCTCGACGAGCGGCGGCGGGCCGGCCGGCTGAACGAGACCCCGCTCGCCCCCGAGTGGCGGGACAAGCTCTCCCGGCGCGCCAGGGCACGCGAATACGCCGAGCTGCTCGAGGCCGTGGTCGGATGAGATCGGGGCGCGCCGCCGACCTCGCGCTGCTCGTCTCGGTCTTCACGATCACGCTCGTCCGCCTGCGCTGGTCGGTCGGTGGCGGGAACGACGTCTACCTCTCGGACCTGACCGTGGCCGCGTTCGTCGGCCTCTTCCTCGTCCATCGCCTGGTCGCCCGCGACCGGAGCGTCCCGCGGACCGTCGTCGTCCTGCTGGCCTTCCTCGCGCTCCTCTCCGTCGCGTATCTGATCGGCTACTTCAACCTCGAGACGAGTGCCGACCGGAGCCAGTTCACGAAGGGCTTGGCCAAGTTCGCCCTCCACTTCGCGTTCCTGATCGCGGCGGTCGCGCACCTCGCGCGCCGGTCGACGCGCTTCTACTGGCAGACCCTCGGCGCGTTCGTCGCCGGGATGGCGCTGAACGGCGCGTACGCGGTGCTCGAGTTCGTCTACGCCATGGGCGGCCGAGGGTTCCTCGACCCGCTCATCCTCGGGCCGATCACGGGCGACAGGAGCGAGGGCATCTTCCGCTTCGGCGTCGTCGCCGGGGTGGACATCTACCGGTCGAACGGGCTCATGCTCGACGTGAACCACCTCGGCGTCGCGCTGATCGTCCCGATCCTGATCCTCCTGCCCCTCTACCTGCGGCTGGAGCGCGGACACCGGATGCGCGCGCCGCTCGTGCTCACGCTGGCCGTGCTCGCGCTCGCGGAGATGGTGACCTTCTCGCGGAGCGGCGCCCTCGGGCTGATCGTCGGGCTGCTCGTGCTGGCGATCCCGTACCGGCGCCTGATGGTCTCTCGTCGGCTGCTCGTCCCGGTCGGCGCGCTCGCCGGGATCCTCGTGCTCGTCTCCCTCCAGTACTCCACGATCGTCTCGGGGGTCCTGCGTGCACGGACGAGCCTGAGCGGACGCGGCACGCAGACCCACTTCGACTTCTACGAGCTGCTGCCGCCGGCGCTGGACGCGAACCCGTTCTTCGGCCGGGGCCTGAACACGTTCTCGACGTACTTCGAGTTCCTCACGGGCCGCGACAACTGGGGCCCGCATTCGTACTACGTCGCGGTGCTGATCGAGACCGGCATCGTCGGCGCCGTGCTCTTCCTCGCCTTCGTGGTCTACGTCTTCCGCCGGCTCGGCGTGCTGCGCCGCCTGGGGCGAGCGCTGGCCGCGGCGGGCGAAGTGACCGGGGCCCGGGTCCAGCCGCTGGCCTGGGGCCTCACCGCTGCGCTCGCCGGTACGCTCGCCGCGAACGTCTTCTACCTCACCATGCAGATGTACTACTTCTTCGTGTTCCTGCTGCTCGCGGTCGCGGCGCCTGTGGTGTTCTCCCGCCGATGAAGCTGCCGGCGTTCGGGCGCGTCGCCGACGAGTACGACCGCGCCTTCATGGAGCGCATGGCGCAAGCCTACGTCGACCGCACGCCGTGGACGGAGATCCGCCTGGCCGCCGTCCGCGACCTCGTCCAGCCGCAGCCCGGCGACCGGGTCGTGGACCTCGGCTGCGCCGCGGGCGCGATCACGCACTTCCTCACCTCGTTCGGCTGCGAGGTCGTCGGCGTCGACAGCGAGCCGCTCGCCATCGAGGCCGCCACCGACCTCTTCCCCGACCTCCACTTCGAGCTCGCGGACGTCACGCGGCTGCCCTTCGAGGACGCCTCACGCGACAAGGCGGTCGCCGCCGACCTCGTCGAGCACCTGGACGACGCGACGTTCGCCGCCATGCTCACCGAGGTGAGGCGCGTCCTCGTGCCGGGCGGGACGCTCTCCTTCTACACGCCGAATCCGCTCCACTTCGTCGAGCGGATGAAGGCCCACGACCTCGTGCTCGCCCAGAACCCGACCCACATCGGCCTCCGCCCGGCGCGCGAGCTCGCTGCGGGTCTCGAGCAGGCCGGCTACGAGGTCGAGATCAACTCCTGGCGCCCGAGCTTCGTCCGGGTCCTGCGGAGCGTCGAGCGCGTCGCCGGCCCGCGGCTCCAGCTCTTCCGCTACCGGCTCTGCCTGCGGGCGCGCGTCCCGGAGCGATGAGGGTCGTCTTCCTCACCACCTCGTACCCACGCGACGAGCGGGACTACGCCGGGCGCTTCGTCGCCGACCTCGCGGAGCGACTGCGGGCGCGCGGAGTCGAGGTGGACGTCGTCGCGCCGGGCGCCTACAGGGATTTCGGCCTCGCCTACGGGGCGGGGCTGACGAAGAACGCCGTGCGCAAGCCGTGGGCGGTCCCGCCGCTCCTGGCCTCGATGGCGCGCACGGTTCGCCGCGCCGCGCGCGGGGCCGACCTGGTGCACGCGCACTGGCTTCCCACCGTCGCGCCCGCCCTCGCCTCCGGGCGCCCGCTCGTGACCACGCTGCACGGCTCGGACGTGGCGCTGCTCAAGCGCTTCCCGCCGCTCCTTCGCCTGCTCGTTCGCCGCGTGCGCGTCGCCGTGGCCGTCTCGGACGCGGTCGCCGACACGGTTCGCGGGCTCGGCGCGACGAACGTGCGCGTGATCCGCAACGGCGTCGAGCTTCCCGCAGCGACGACCGACGGGGAGGCCGAGCCGCCCGAGCTGCTCTTCGTGGGCCGCCTGGTGCCGGAGAAGGGCGTCGAGGAGCTCGTGGAGGCCACGCAGGGCCGGAACCTCGTCGTCGTGGGAGACGGCCCGCTCCGGGCGGACGTCCCCGCGGCGCTCGGCTTCCTCTCGGGAGCGGAGCTCGAGGAGCGCTACGCGCGCGCCGCCGTGGTCGTCTGCCCGTCCAGGCGCGAGGGCTTCGGGCTCGTGTGCGCCGAGGCGATGGCCCGCGCGCGCCCGGTCGTCGCGAGCGCCGTCGGCGGGCTCAGCGAGCTCGTCGCCGATGGGGAGACCGGGCTGCTCGTCCCGCCCCAGGACCCGCCTGCCCTGCGGACTGCGATCGACAGCCTGCTCGCCGACCAGGCGTTGCGGCGCCGGATGGGAGAGGCGGGTAGGAAGCGCATCGCCGAGCTCTGCGACTGGGAGCGCGTTGTCGACGCCTATCTCGACACCTACGAGGCCGCGGTCTCGAGATGAGCGCGCGCCCCGCAGTCGTCTTCGGCCTGCTCCATGCGGGTCTCGCCATCGTCCGTGGGCTCGGCAGGGCCGGTGCGCCCGTGACCGGGATCGCGTGGCGCGGCAACGAGTTCGCGCTCTCCTCCCGCTACGTCGGCGAGCGCGTCCTGCTCGGCGACAATGGGCTGCGAAGCCCGGGCGACGCCCTCCTCGACACGCTGCGCCGCGTCGCCGACGGCGGCCGCGTCGTGCTCTTTCCGGAGCGCGACGAGAACGTCGAGCTCGTGCTCGACCGCTGGGACGAGATCCGGGAGGTCGCCGACGTGCCGCTGCCCGCCGACCCCGCCGTCGCGCGTCGCCTCCGTCGAAAGGAGATCCTCGTGCTCGAGGCGGAGAAGGCCGGCGTGCCCGCGCCCAGAACCGTCCTGGCGAGCGACGAGAAGGCGATCGGAGCGGCGGGGCTCCAGCCGCCCTTCCTCGTCAAGCCGGCCGAAGGCCAGGAGTTCGCCGCCACGTTCGGCGAGAAGGCCGTGGTCGCGCAGAGCCTCGAAGGCGCCGTGGCGGCCTGGCGCCGCGCCCGCGAGCACGGGTTCGAGACGATCGTGCAGGAGCTCGTTCCGGACGCGACCGACCACATCTACTCGCTCTTCACCTATGTCGGGCGCGCCGGCGAGCCGCTCGGAAGCGTCGTCGGCCGCAAGGTGCGCCAGAGCCCGATCGACTTCGGGACGTCGGCGGTCTTCGAGGTCGACTACGTGCCGGAGGTCGAGGAGCAGGGCCAGCAGGCTGCTCCGCTCTGCGGGGTACACCGGGTTCGCGCACGTCGAGATGGCCCACGACCGGCGGGACGGCTCCTTCAAGCTGATCGAGGTCAACACGCGCGCGCCCATCTGGGGCGGACTGGTCATGACCCGCGCCTTCGACCTCGCCGAGGTGGCGTATCGCGATCTCGCGGGTGAGGACGTCAAGCCGCTCGGGACGTTCAAGGAGGACGCGCGCTGGATCTTCCTCGCCAAGGACGTCTGGGTCTCGCTCCAGCTCGCGCGGCGGCGGCGGATCGGCGTCCGCGAGTTCGCCGCGCCCTACGTCGGGGGCGGCAAGGTGCGCGCCAACTTCGCCGCGGACGACCTGCGCGGGACGATCGCGTCGCTCGCGTACCTGCGCCAGCGGCTCTGATGCGCGTCGCGCTGGTCGACCCCGCGAGCTTCACGCCCCCGTACGACCACGGGCTGGCCTCGGCCCTGGCACGGCGCGGGCTCGACGTCGACCTCGTCACCTCGCCGTTCGCCTACGACGACCTGCCGGCGCCGGACGGCTACCGGCGCCACGAGGTCTTCCTCCCGCTCTCCTCGAAGCTGACGCGCCGCTTCCCGCGCTCGCCCCTGCGGCTGCCGCTCAAGGCTGTCGAGTACGGGCCCAGCGTCCTGCGCTTCCGCCGCCGCGTCGCGTCCCTGAATCCCGACGTCGTGCACGTCCAGTGGCTTCCGAGACCCAGTGTCGACGCCCGCTGGGTGCGGCGGCTCGCCGGGACACGGCGGACGGTGCTGACCGCGCACGACGTCGTGCCGCGGCGGGAAGGGCAGCTCGACGCCTGGCTGGAGATCCTGCGCACGGTCGACCGCGTGGTCGTCCACTCCTCGCGCGCGGTCGAGCGCCTCGCCGGCCTTGGAATCCCGCGCGAGCGGCTCACCCGCATCGCCCATCCGATCTTCGACGTCTCCGCCGAGCCGCTGGGCCCGCCGGAGGGCAAGACGCTCCTCTTCTTCGGGCTCCTGCGACGCTACAAAGGACTCGACGTGCTCGTCTCCGCGCTCCCAGCCGTGCTCGACCGCGTGCCCGACGCGCGGCTCGTCGTCGCCGGCGACCCGTTCGACCCGATCGAGCCCGTGCGTGAGCAGGCTGTGCGGCTGGGCGTCGACGGCGCGATCGACTGGCGGCTCGGCTACGTGCGCGACGAGCGGATCCCGGCTCTGATGGCGGAGGCCGCCGTGGTCGTGCTCCCGTACCGCGAGCTCGACTCCTCGGGCGTGCTGGCCACCGCCATCGGCTACGGACGCCCGGCCGTCGTCAGCGACGTGGGCTCCCTCGGCGAGACGGTGGCCGAGCACGGCGCTGGGCTCGTCGTCCCGCCCGAGGAGCCGGAGGCCCTGGCGGAGGCGTGTGTGCGCCTGCTCACCGACGAGGGCGCGCTCCAGGCTGCCTACGAGGGCACCGCGCGCGCCCGCGCCGCGCTCACCTGGGACGAGGCCGCGCGCGCCCACGAGGAGCTGTACCGGGAGCTCGTCGCGTGAGGGTGGTCAAGTGGCTCCTCGACAGACTCGGCGCCGCGCTGCTTCTCGTCGTCCTCTCGCCGCTCTTCGCCGGAATCGCGCTCTGGATCCTCTTGGAGACCGGCCGCCCCGTGTTCCTCGTCCAGCAGCGGGTGCGCCGCCGCGGGCGGCCGTTCGGGCTCTTCAAGTTCCGGACGATGATCCAGGACGCGATCGAGGAGGGGAGGCACATGGGCCTCGCCGACCCGTACGGGATCGTCCCCGACGACCCGCGCATCACGCGCAGCGGGCGCTGGCTGCGCCGCACGAGCCTCGACGAGCTGCCCGCAGCTCGCCAACGTGCTCGTCGGGCAGATGTCGCTCGTCGGCCCTCGTCCCGATCTCGTCGACCAGGCCGCCAACTACACCGAGCACGAGCGGCGGCGCCTCGAGGTGCCGCCCGGGATCACGGGCTGGTCGCAGGTGAACGGGCGCGACGAGATCGCCTGGCCGGAGCGCATCGAGCAGGACATCTGGTACGTCGACAACTGGTCGCTCCGGCTCGACCTGCGGATCCTCGCCATGACCGTGGGCCAGCTCGGCCGCGCCGGAGCCGACGCCCGTCGAAGACACCACGAACATCGAGCGCGCGCGGGCGCGGAGCGGGGAGCTGCGCGAGGTCGGGGCGGAGGAGTGGGAGGGGCTGACCGCCGGCGCCGACGTCTACTTCCGCCGCGCCTACGTCGAGGCCTCCGCGCTCCTCGACGACGGCAGGCCGCTCTTCCTCCACGCTCCCGGCGAGAACGTCGCCTTCGCCGCGATCCTGCGGGAGGAGCCGGCCGACGTGACGAGCCCGTACGGCTACGGCGGCCCGCTGCCCCTCGCGGAGGGCGCCGAGCTCGGGCGCTTCTGGGAGCTCTACGACGCCTGGTGTCGCGAGGGCGGGATCCCCACGAGCTTCGTCCGCTTCCACCCGTTGCTCGGAAACGAGCGCGATGCCCGCGGCGTGCACGTCGAGACCCTCGGCCACACCGTCGCCTGGCGCCTCGAACCCGGACGCGACCTCCTCGCCGGCATGGACAAGCACCATCGCCGTGTCGTGCGCAAGGCCGAGCGCGAGGGCCTCGCCGCGACGGTCGTTCAGGGGCCCGCCTCGCTCGACGAGTTCGTGGCCCTCTACGAGGAGACGATGCGGCGGAACGAGGCCTCGCCCTTCTACTTCTTCTCCGCTGCGTACTGGGAGGCGCTCGCGCGGCTCGGCAAACGGCTCGTGCTCGTCAACGTTCGCCGTGGCCAGGAGCTCGCCGCGAGCGTGCTCTGCCTGGCGGGCTCGCCGTGGCTCCACTACCACCTCGGCGGCGCGAGCGACGAGGGCCGCCGCCTGGGGGCGAGCCACCTGGCTCTGTTCACGGCGGCGGGCTGGGGGCAGGCCCTCGGCTATGAGGCCCTCCACCTCGGCGGGGGAGTCGGCGGCCGGGAGGACTCGCTCTTCGAGTACAAGCGCCGGTTCTCGCCCGACGACCTCGTCACGGCCTCCGTGGGCAAGGCCGTCCACGACGAGGAGGCCTACCGCCGCCTCGCCGGCGTCACGGAGATCGACTACGGCGGCTACTTCCCCGCGTACCGGGACCGCGAGCGGTCGCTAACGTCCTGACGTGCTCGTCAAGGGAGTCTTCTGGGGAACGCTGGGCGCGCTTGCCTGGACGCACGCGGGCTACCCGCTCGCCGCGGCCGCCCTCGCACGCGTGCGCGGACGCCCGGTGAAGGCGAAGGAGCAGACGCCAAGGACGGTCGTCGTCGTCCCGGCGCACAACGAGGACGCCGTCATCGGCCGCCGGGTCGAGAACCTGCTCGCCCTCGACTACCCGCCCGAGCAGCTCGAGGTCGTGGTCGCCTCGGACGCCTCCGACGACCGCACGGACGAGATCGTCGAGGAGATCGCCGCACGCGAGCCACGCGTGAGCCTCCTGCGCGCTCCCCGCGAGGGCAAGCGTCCAGCTCTCGACCGCGCGGTGCGCGGGACCGAGTCCGAGCTCGTCGCCTTCTCCGATGCCAACGCGACCTGGGCACCCGATGCGCTGCGCAAGCTCGCTCGCAACTTCGCCGACTCCGAGGTCGCGTACGTCTGCGGCCGCCTCCAGCTCCAACAGCCCGACGGGACGAACCGCGAGGGCGCCTACTGGCGCTACGAGCTCTGGCAGCGCGAGCACGAGTCCGCGCTCGGCTCGGTCACCGGCGGCAACGGCTCCATCTACGCGGTGCGCCGCAGCGACTACGTCGAGTACCCGCTCGGGCACGACCTCGGCTTCCCCTACCTGTTCACGTCCCAGGGCCGGCGCGCTGTCTACGAGCCCGAGGCGCTCGCCTTCGAGAAGCCGTCGCGCGACAACGAGGAGGAGTACCGCCGGAAGGTCCGGATGTTCGTCTGGTGCTGGCGCACGGTCTTCGAGGGCCGGATGCTCTCGGGCGTCCCGCCGACCTATGCGCTCGCGCTGGTCTCGCACCGGCTGCTCCGCTACGCGAGCGGCCTCCTGCACCTCAAGCTGCTCGCGGCGAGCTTCCTGCTCGCACGGGAGGGCGGCGTCTACCGCACGGCCCTCGCCGGCCAGCTCGCCTTTCTCGGCCTCGCCGCCGCCGGCCGCCTGCGCGTCCCGCTGCCGGGCGCGACGCTGGCCCAGTACTACACGCTCGTGAGCTGGGCGACCGTCGTGGCGCTGGCGCGTTACCTGCGGGAGGGCGGCGCGCCCCTGGTCTGGGACAAGGCCGAGGGCACGCGCTAAGACCCAGGCGGGCTCAGGGCCCCGAGTAAAGTGCGCGCGGCCCCGTGGAGACCGACTCCGTCATCCAGCTTGCAGCGCTCGGCGGGGCCGTGGGCACGGTGCTCGTCCTGCTCGCGCGCGAGCGGATCGCGCTCCTCGCGGGAATCGCCGCCCTCGCCGGAGCCGAGATCACGCTCGCGTTCGCGCTCGTGCCCGCGGACGACCTCGAGCGGTTCGTCGACGGCCCTCTCCGCATCGGCGCCCTGGTGGTGCTGGCAGCCGTCGTCGGCGGCCTCGCCGCCGTCCTGGCGCGCTACCCGGCGGTCTGGCCCGTCGCGCTGCTCGCCGCGGCGCCGTTCCGGATCCTGCTGGACGTCGGCTCGCAGCGCGCCTTCCTGCTCGTCCCGCTCTACGTCGTCCTCGCCGCCGCCACGCTCGCCCTAGTGGCCCGCACACTCGCGGGCCGCGGGGTCGTCACGGTCCCGCCGCTCCTCGCGGTCCCCGTCGTGGCGCTCATCGGGCTCTCCGCGATCTCGTCCCTGTGGTCGCTCGACGTCGATGCGAGCGCTGTCGACCTTCTCTTCTTCTACTTCCCGTTCGTGCTGCTCGTCGGGGTGGTGGCCAGGGCGCCGATCGCGCCGTGGCTCCCGCCCGCCCTCCTGGGCACGCTCGCCGGCATCGGCATCGTGCTCGCGGCGGTCGGGTTCTGGGAGCGTCGTACGCGCGAGCTCGTCCTCGCGCGCGACCTCGAAATCGTCAACGCATACGAGAGCTTTTTCCGCACGGCGTCCCTCATGCGCGACCCGAGCATCTACGGACGCCACCTGGTCGTGGCGATTCTCGTCGTGCTCGTGGGCCTCTGGCTGACGCGGCTGAACCTCGTGGTCGGGACGGTCGTGATCGGCTTCCTCGCCGCGGCGCTCTACTTCACGTACTCGCAGTCGAGCATGACCGCGCTCGTCGTCGGGATCCTCTTCGTCGCGGCTGTCGCCGGATCCGGCCGGAGCCGCATCGTCGTGCTGGCGGGAGCCCTCGGCCCGCTCGTCGTCGCGAGTGCGGTGTCCGCGGCGGTTGGCTGGGACGAGTCGTTGCCCAGGCTGACGGGCGGCCGCTCCGATCTCATCGCCAACGCCGCGGACATCGTGCGCGACCATCCTTTCGGTGGCGTCGGGATCGGAGCCGAGGAGAAGGTGAGCGAGGAGCTCGGACGGCGCGCTGACCGGCTCGACCTGTCTTCGCACACTTCGCCGCTCACCGTGGCCGCGGAGCTCGGAGCGCTCGGCCTCGCCGTCTACCTGGCCTTCCTCGCCGCAGCCGTGCGCCTCTTCTACCTCGCCTCGCTCCGAGACCGCGTCCTCGGCCTGGGCGTCTCGGTGGTCTTTCTTGCCATCTTCGTTCACTCGCTCTTCTACAGCGGCTTCTTCGAGGACCCGCTCGTCTGGCTCTCGCTTGCTCTGGCGGCCGCGGTCGTCACCTCGGCGCGGACGACGGGCGACTAGGAGGGTTTGGCGAGGTCGTCTCGAGGGCGAACGTCGGCAGGCGCCTCCGGAGCCGCTGGCATACTGGGCGGCTCGGGGTTTTTTGCGCAAGAAGGTCCTCATCCTCGCGTTCGCGGTCGTCGCGCTGGTCCTGGCCGGGGTGGCGGTCGCCGCCTACCTGCGTGCGACCGACACGCCAGACGCCGGCATCGACACCGAGCTCGCAGGGGTCTCGGTGATGACGGCCACCGAGGAGCTGCCGACGACCACCGAGGAGCAGCCGGTCGAGACGGTGGAGGAGCCTGAGGAGGAGCCGGAGGGCCCCTGCTGGCGCTCCTTCGGCGGGAACCCGCAGCGCACCCTGGCGCGCGAGGACATCGATCTGGGCCGACCGACGCGTGCGATCTGGGGGCGCGCCATCGGGTTCATGGAGTATCCGGCGACGTTCTGCGACGGGACCCTGTACGTCAACAACGCGAAAGGGACGACGTTCGCGATCGACGCCGACACCGGCGACCTCGTGTGGAGGCGCAAGGTCGCGAGCCTCATGGCCTCGTCGCCCGCGATCGCCGGCCCACGACTGGTCGTCAGCTCGCACGACGGCACCGTCACCGGGCTCAATCGCGCGAACGGAAAGGTGCTGTGGCGGGTCGGGACGGGAGGCCGAGTCGAGTCGTCGCCGGTCGCCCTGGACAACACCGCCTACTTCGGTTCGACCGACGGGCGACTCTTCGCCGTCAACGTCACGAGTGGAGCCGTCCGCTGGGCGTATGACACGGGCGGACGGATCAACTCGAGCCCGTCGATCTGGGGAAACCGTGTCTGCATCACGACCTACGCCGGCTCGATCGTGTGCCTGCGGCGGTCGGACGGCAACGAGCTCTGGACGACGTACGTGAAGCGCGACCTGTTGCGCTACGAGAGCTTCTACGCGAGTGCGTCGACCGACGGCCAGCGCCTGTACACGACCTCGAGGGCCGGGAAGATCGTCGCCGTCAGCGCACGGAGCGGCAACATCGTCTGGACGTACTCCATGGGCTCGCTCGGGTACGCCACGCCCGCGATCGCCGATGGGCGCATCTTCGTCGGCGGGTTCGACCAGCAGCTGCGGGCTTTCCGCGCGACCAACGGGCGCGTGCTGTGGTCGACGAGCGTCGGCGGCAAGGTCCTCTCACCCGCGCTCGTCGTCGGAAATCTCGTCTTCGTCTCGACGCTCAACGGCAAGACCCTCGGGCTTCGCGCAGTCGACGGGAAGATCGTCTGGCGGCACAAGCTCGGCGCGTATGCGCCGGGAATCGCCACCGACCAGCGCTACTACTTCTCCCTCAACGGGTTCCTCGCCGCCTACAGGGGCAAGTTCAGCCCCCGGAACTAGACCGGGGTGGATGACGGCGCGACCAGAGAGGCGAACGCCTGACGGTGCTTCCGGCTGCCCGCCACGCCCAGGTTTGGGTGCGGTACGCAAGGAGCTTTGCGCGCACTCGTGCGTTGGGCGCGGTGTCGCGGGCGGGATCCGCGAGCTCGTAACCGGACGCAGCGAGGATGTCGCCGGCGACCTCTTCGAACCTCGCAACGTCGCCGGGCTCGAGCTCCGTCCGCCAGTTGCGGAGGCCCTTTGTGGGAGGTCGCTTCAGGTTCTGCTGGTGCGGTCTGGCGCTGACGTCCACCTCCTCCGCGTAGCCGAGCATGTCCGGCTCCCAGGGCAGGCCGGCGAAGGAGCAGACCTGCTCGAGCACCTCCGCCGGCGAGTCGACGAGCTGCTCGTAGCCAACCTCGTGATAGCGCCCGGGGCCGACGCGCCCACCGAGCTTCCGTGCGGCGTGGACCTCCGTTCTCCACAGGTACGCGAAGTCCGCCACCGAGGTCGGGTTCCCCCAGGACTCCGTCACGATCCCGGAGGGCACCTGGAGATAGGACGCCGCAGCATCGCGCCCGTCACGTACGAGGTGGAGGAAGAGCGCCGCAGGGAAGAGCCGCTCGAGCAGCGGGAGGTACTGCATGTACATCGGCGTCTTGTCGCCCCAGCGCGCTTTCCCGTGGGCGGCGGCGTACGTTTGGTAGACGGCGCCGATGGCCTCGCCGAGGGACATCCCGGGCCGGAGCCGGCCGCGGACAGCCTCCGGGTCGACCTCCCACTCGCGGACCGTGTCGATGCGGCGGAGGTCGTCTACGAAGTCGTCGACTTCCACCCGGCCGCGGTGGCGGTCGGCCAGCTGCGGGATGAAGTACGACTCGTCCGGGACGGCAAGCTGCGAGTTCCGGTCGAGCATGACCCGGAAGAGGGTCGTTCCCGATCGGCGGACGCCAAGGACGAAGAGAGGTGCAGTCGCCTCCTCCACGCGACGGCATGCTAGAGGAGGGAGGTGTGCGAACCGCCGCGGTTCTTCGGGGCCCTCAGCTAGAGTCGAGGGCCGCGATGAGCGCGGACACGGAAACCCGCCCGCCCAGGAGCCGTCCGCTCCCGGAGCTGGAGGCGGAACAGGAGATCGACCTCGGCCGCTACGGTCGCCGCCTGCTGAAGCGCTGGTGGCTGCTCGTCCTCGGTCTCGTCATCGGTGGGCTGATCGGCTGGATCTTCTCCTCGACGGCCTCGAGCGACGTCAACCGGGCGGAGGCGACCATCTACCTCGGCCAGCCACTCTCGGCCTCGGGAGGCAACAACGTCCCGAGCGTGCAGACAAACCCCGCCGCCGTGCGCGAGATCGCGCGGAGCGACGAGGTCGTCACCGCCGTGGCCGAACAGGTCGGCGTCGAGCCCGGCCGCCTGCGCGCCGGCATCTCTACGAGCCAGGTCTCGGGCGCCACGGTTCGCACCGGCCAGACGAACCAGCTCTTCGAGCTCGCCGTGCGCGGTCCCTGGCCGCGCCGGACGGTCGCCGAGGCGACCAACCTCCTCGCCGTGGAGGTCGTCGAGCGGACGTCGGCCTACGCCGACACGAAGATCACCGCCTACGAGGCGCGCCTGGAGGAGCTAGAGGGCGACATCGAGGCCGCGGACGCGGCCATCGCGCGGCTCACCGAGGCAGCCTCCGACTCGGGAGGCTCGTCGCAGGATCGCCTCACGGCCGTCACCCTCCTCGGCTTCGCGCGCGGCGATCGCTCGGATCTCTCCGAGGAGCGACTCGACACCCAGCTCCTCCTCGCCCAGGCGCGCGACGTCGAGAAGGGCCAGGTCGTGACTGAGGCGCGCGCCTCCGCCGTCACGCCGCGCTCGAGCCGGAGCTCGATCGTCGTCGGCGCCCTCATCGGCCTGATCGTCGGCCTCGTGGCCGCGCTGGCCTGGGACCCGATCGCCAGCCGCCGTCGCGCCTAGCGTCCAGGCGCGCCCGCATACTTCCTGACGTGTACGAGGGGAAGAGCGTCGCCGTCGTCGTCCCGGCCCACAACGAGGAGGCCCTCGTGGGCTCGACCGTGGCGAGCATCCCGGACTTCGTCGACCGGATCATCGTCGTCGACGACGCCTCCAAGGACGCGACCGCCGAGCGCGCCCGGGCAGGCGACCCGCGCGTCGAGGTCGTCACGCACGAGAAGAACCAGGGCGTCGGCGCCGCGATCGTCACCGGCTACAAGCGCGCGATCGCCGAGGAGATGGACGTCACTGCCGTCATGGCCGCCGACGGCCAGATGGACCCCGACGACCTCGAGGTGCTCGTGCACGCCATCGCGACCGAGGAGTGCGACTACGCGAAGGCGAACCGCCTCTTCACCGGCCAGGCCTGGGATCTGATCCCGCACACCCGCTACCTCGGGAACGCGGCGCTCTCGCTCTTCACCAAGATCGCGTCGGGCTACTGGCACGTGGCCGACTCGCAGTCCGGCTACACGGCCGTGAGCCTCGAGGCGCTCAGGATGCTCGACCTCGACCGCCTCTACCCGCGCTACGGCTTCCCCAACGACATGCTCGTCCACCTGAACGTGTGGAACCGGCGCGTGCGCGACTATCCGTCGCGGCCGATCTACGGGGTGGGGGAGCGGAGCGGAATCCGGCTCTGGAGGGTCGTGCCGACCATCTCCTGGCTTCTCTTCAAGGGCTTCTTCTGGCGGCTCGGCTCGAAGTACGTCATCCGGGACTTCCACCCGCTCGTCCTCTTCTGGGCGCTCGGGCTGCTGCTCTTCGTCGCGGGCGTCGGGCTCGGCCTGGCGGAGACGGTCCTTCGCCTGATGGGGAACACGCTCCCGGCGGCGACGATCGTGCTCGTCGCGCTGCTCGTCATCTCCGGGCTCCAGCTGCTGCTCTTCGCCATGTGGTTCGACATGGAGTCGAACCGCGACCTGCGGTAGCTAGGCCTTCCGGGCGAGGAAGATGATGGTCGGGATCGCCGGCCGGATCGCCTTCAGCACCGGCTCCGGAGCGGTGAGGATCCGCTTGGTCATGCCCGTCGGCTGCTCGATCTCGGCCATCAGCCGCATGGCCTCGAAGACCGGCTCCTTCCAGCGGAACCCCGAGTCGGCGAGCAGCTGTCGCAGGCGGCGGTGGCTCGGGAGGTAGCAGTCGTAGTCCCGACCGCGCCGCGTGACGCGGAGGTAGACGCCCGCGAGCGGGCGCGGGAACCAGCTCAGGAACGGCAGGTGGTAGTGCGGCTCCATCACGAGCCAGCGGGTGGCGGTCGCCAGGTAGACGAGCCCGTCGTCCTTGAGGACGCGGTGGATCTCCGCGACGTGCAGGTTCTGCTCCGGCGTGTCGCCGACGTGCTCGATGACGTGGTTCGAGAGGACGATGTCGAACGTCTTGTCGGGGAAGGGGAGGCGCGGGTCCGTCACTTGCTGGAACCGGTAGCCCTCCGTCTCGACGCGCTCGTCCCCGATGTCGAGCGAGTCGACCTCGCCGTCTGCCCCGGCCTTCTGCGCGACCGTGTGTGCGATCACGCCCGCGCCCGTCCCGATGTCGAGGACGCGGGCCCCTTCCCAGGGCCGCACCGTCTCGACGAGCCGGATGATCTTCTCGGCCTTGAGGAGCCGCTGGCCGCGCTCGAGGGCGGCGTGGGACCGGTGGGCATACTCCTGCTCGATCGCAGGAGTATGCCCCTTGCGGTCCGGTCTACGCAGCCTCGGCGACGGCCTCAGGCGCCCGCTCGCCGTGGCCCGCCTCGGCCTCGGCCGGCCGGCGCCGGCGCGGGATGAAGAGCGCGGCGAGCGCGCCGACCGCGACCACGACCGCGCCGACCCAGATGGCCGGGACGAGCCCGTCCACGAAGGCCTGGCCGGACTCGTAGCCGCCCTGGCTCGTGAACACGGAGGCGAGCACGGCCACGCCGAAGACGCCGCCGAGCTCGCGGATGGCGTTGTTGGCGCCCGAGGCCTGGCCCTCCTCGCGCGGGCTGACCGCGGAGAGGACGACGTTGGCCACCGGGGCGAAGAAGAGCGCCATCCCGATCCCGGCGATCACGAACGGCGGGACGAGGGTGCTGTAGGCGACCGTCGGCGTCGAGACGGCGGCGAGCCAGCCGAGCGCGACGGCCTGCAGGCCGAGCCCGAGCGCCATGAGCGGCCGCCCGCCGATCCGGTCGGAGAGCGCGCCGGCGATCGGCGCGATGAAGATCGGCATCACCGTCCACGGCAGGATGCGCAGGCCGGCGTCCAGCGGGCCGTAGCCCTGCACGGTCTGCAGGAACTGGGCCAGCAGGAAGATCGAGCCGAACATCCCGAAGAACATGAACAGCGAGGCCGCGTTGGCCGCCGCGAACGTGCGGTTGCGGAAGAAGCGCATCGGCAGCATCGGTGCCGGGCTGCGCAGCTCCCAGAGCACGAACGCGATCGTCAGGATCGTGCCCAGGCGCGAGCGAGGCCAGGATCTCGGTGCTCGCCCAGCCCTGCGCGTTGCCCCTGACGACGCCCCACACGATCCCGAAGAGGCCGGTGCTCGCGAGGGCGAGGCCGGGCAGGTCGAGCCGCGTCGAGGGCCCGTGGGTCTCCTTCAGCCGCAGCATCGCCAGCGGGATGAGGACGAGGCCGATGGGGACGTTGAGCCAGAAGATCCACTGCCAGGAGATGCCCTCGACCACGGCGCCGCCGACGAGCGGCCCCATGGCCACCGCCAGCCCGCCGATGCCGCCCCAGGCGCCGAGCGCCACGCCGCGCTTGTCGGCCGGGACCGCGGCGCTGAGGATGGTCAGCGTCAGCGGGGTGACGATTGCGCCGCCCAGGCCCTGAACGGCCCGCGCGGCGATCAGCGCCTCCACCGAGGGCGCGAGCGCGGCCGCCACGGACGCCGCCGTGAAGATGCCGAGCCCGATCACGAAGAGCCGCCGGCGGCCGAAGCGGTCGCCGAGGGCTGCGCCGGTGAGGAGGAAGACGGCGAAGGTGAGGGTGTAGGCGTTCACCGTCCACTCCAGGTCCTCGATCGAGGCGCCGAGGTCGGTGCGGATCACGGGCAGCGCGGTCGTGACGACGAGGTTGTCGAGCGTCGCCATGAAGAGCGCCACGGACGTGATCGCGAACGTCCAGATGGTTGTCGATCGACTCATCTCGCTCCCTTCTTGTAACTAACTGGTCACTTACTTCGAGGTCAAAAAAAGAGGTTGGCTACTTCGCTCCGCGGAGCTCCTGGGCCCAGGTGTCGTCCTCGCCGCAGATCTGCGGGAGGTCCATCGCGGCCGCGACGTTCATGAGCATCCCCATGGCGAAGAAGTCGCGGATGCGCATCGTCTCGGCGCCCGTGACCTCCTCGACGTAGCGGAAGAGCGCCGCGAAGCCGGCGCGCGTCGCGTCCCGGATCTCCGGGTCGGAGCACGCCGCGTACATCTGCATCTGGCCGAGCAGCATCTCGCGGTCGGCGAGGAGCCCGTCGTACGCGTGTCCCATGGCCGTGAGGGCCTCGTCGCCCGTCTTTCCGGCGGCGGCCTCCTGGAAGGTGGCGAGCACGCGGGCGAAACAGCGGCGCGAGCTGGCCATGAAGAGCTCCTTCTTCGTGCCGAAGAGGCGGAAGAGGTAGGGCTGTGAAATGCCGGCCCGCTTGGCGATCGCCTCGGTCGACGTCCCGTGGAGCCCGCCGTGGGCGAACTCCTTCATCGCGGCCTCGAGGATCTCCTCGCGGCGGACCTCGGCGCTCTTTCGCTCTCCTGTCTGCGTCGGCACGGAAAGGAAGTTAGCACTCACTTACAAGTCCGTCAAGTGCCTTCGCCACGTAGTTGAAATACCATGAGTTCTCGAATGAGCACGACCCTCGTCTCCGGTGGCGCCGGCTTTCTCGGCTCCCATCTCTGCGACTACCTGCTCGCGCAGGGGCACCGCGTCGTGTGCGTCGACAACCTCGACACGGGCTCGCTCGGGAACATCCATCACATCCGGGACGACGCCTTCGAGTTCGTCAATCACGACCTCACGGAGCCGTTCTTCCTCGAGGAGCCGGTCGACTTCGTCTACCACCTGGCGAGCCCGGCCTCTCCGATCGACTACGCGCGGCTCCCGCTGCACACGCTCAAGGTGGGCTCCTACGGGACGCACCACATGCTCGGCGTCGCGAAGGTGAAGCGCGCCCGCTTCCTGCTCGCGTCCACGTCGGAGGTCTACGGGGACCCGCAGATCCACCCGCAGCCCGAGACCTACTGGGGCAACGTGAACCCGATCGGCCCGCGCGGCGTCTACGACGAGGCGAAGCGCTACGCCGAGGCGCTGACCATGGCCTACCACCGCCAGCAGGGGTTGGACACGGCCATCGTGCGGATCTTCAACACGTACGGCCCGCGCATGCGCCCGCACGACGGACGGGCGATCCCGACCTTCGTGCGCCAGGCGCTCGAGGACAAGCCGCTGACCGTCTTCGGCGACGGCTCGCAGACCCGTTCGTTCTGCTACGTCGACGACCTCATCCGCGGTCTCGTCGCGCTCGTCGAGTCCGGCGAGCACCTGCCCGTGAACATCGGGAACCCGAACGAGATGAGCCTGCTCGAGCTCGCCGAGGCCGTCATCCGCGTCTCCGGGTCGAAGTCCGAGATCGTCTTCGAGGCGCTGCCCGTCGACGATCCGCAGGTGCGCCAGCCGGACATCACGCGGGCGCAACAGCTGCTCGGCTGGGAGCCCGAGGTCGACCTCGACGACGGCTTGCGCCGGCTGCTCGACAGCCTGCGCGCCCCGCTCGCCCGCACCGAGTCCTAGACCGCGAAAACCCCTGCAAATCGCCCCCGGGCCGCTCCGTCCGACCCCCCTTTTACTCTGCTTGGTCCCCCGCCCGTAGGGGCAGGCCATACAGATACCCTTGGAGGAGAACATGGCGTCCGCAGCGCGCACCCAAACGGCTCCCGTCATCGAGGACGAGATGCTCCAAAACGCCGTCGCCGACGCGGCGAAGGCCTGCGGCGTGCGCCGCTACTTCACCATTCCCGGGCGCGACCCGTTCGACGAGATCGACTGGGAGACGCGCGACGCGTTCATCCCGGGCAAGGACGGCCCGGTCTTCGAGCAGAAGGGCGTCGAGTTCCCGAAGTTCTGGTCGCAGACGGCCACGAACATCGTCGCGCAGAAGTACTTCCGCGGCCGCATGTCCTCGCCCGAGCGCGAGTCGAGCGTCCGCCAGATGATCGGGCGCGTCGTCGAGACGATCGGCGCGTGGGGGCGCAAGGGCGGCTACTTCGAGGACGACGAGCAGGCCGAGACCTTCGAGGCCGAGCTCAAGGCGATCCTCGTCAACCAGCTCGCCTCCTTCAACTCGCCGGTGTGGTTCAACGTCGGCTTCGAGGAGAGCCCGCAGGCGAGCGCGTGCTTCATCCTCTCGATCGAGGACTCGATGGAGTCGATCCTCGACTGGATCCGGCGCGAGGGCGTCATCTTCCGCGGCGGCTCCGGCTCGGGCGTCAACCTCTCGCAGCTGCGCTCCTCCAAGGAGCAGCTCTCCAAGGGCGGCTACGCCTCCGGGCCGGTCAGCTTCATGCGCGGCGCCGACGCGTCCGCCGGCACGATCAAGTCGGGCGGCAAGACGCGGCGCGCGGCCAAGATGGTCGTCCTCGACATCGACCACCCCGACGTCGAGGAGTTCATCTGGTGCAAGGCGCACGAGGAGGAGAAGGCGCGCGTCCTCGAGGCGAACGGCTACGACATGTCGCTCGACTCGCCCGACTGGGCCTCGATCCAGTACCAGAACGCCAACAACTCCATCCGCGTCACCGACGCCTTCATGGAGTCGGCCGAGAAGGGCGAGGACTGGAACCTGACCGCGCGCACCGACGGCGCCGTCGTGTCGACGCTGCCCGCGCGCGACCTGCTGCGGCAGGCGGCCGAGGCGGCCTGGAAGTGCGCCGACCCGGGCGTCCAGTACGACACGACGATCAACTCGTGGCACACGCTCCCGAACACGGGCCGCATCAACGCGTCCAACCCGTGCTCGGAGTACATGTCGATCGACGACAGCGCGTGCAACCTCGCGTCGATCAACCTGATGAAGTTCCGCCGCGAGGACGGCGACCTCGACGTCGAGGGCTTCGTGCACACGGTCGACACCGTCTTCCTCGCGCAGGAGATCCTCGTCGGCTACTCGAGCTACCCGACGCCCGAGATCGACCGCAACGCGAAGGCCTACCGCCAGCTCGGCCTCGGCTACGCGAACCTCGGCGCCTTCCTCATGTCGCGCGGCTTCGCGTACGACTCCGACGAGGGGCGCGCGTTCGCGGCCGCGGTGACGGCGCTCATGACCGGCCGCGCCTACCGCAAGTCGGCCGAGATCGCCGGCCGCATGGGCCCGTTCGCCGGCTATCAGCCGAACGCCGCCGCCATGCTCGGCGTCATCGCCAAGCACCGCGCGTCCGTGGGCAACATCGAGCACCCCGACTCCGTGCCGAACGACCTCCTGAGCGCCGCCCGCCAGTCCTGGGACGACGCGCTCGACATGGGCGAGGTGGCCGGCTTCCGCAACGCGCAGGCGACCGTGCTCGCGCCCACCGGGACGATCAGCTTCATGATGGATTGCGACACGACCGGGGTCGAGCCCGACTTCTCGCTCGTGAAGATGAAGAAGCTCGTCGGCGGCGGCGACCTCACGATCGTGAACAAGACCGTCCCGATGGCGCTCGACCGCCTGGGCTACGCGCCCGAGGAGCGCGACCAGGTCGTCGCCTTCATCGACGACCGCAACACCGTCGTCGGCGCGCCGTACCTGAAGACGGAGCACTACCCGGTCTTCGACTGCGCGATCGGCGAGCGCGCGATCCACTACATGGGCCACGTGAAGATGATGGGCGCCGTCCAGCCCTTCATCTCGGGCGCCATCTCGAAGACGGTCAACCTCCCCGAGGAGACGACGGTCGACGAGGTCTCCGGCCTGCTCCTCGACGCGTGGAAGCTCGGCGTCAAGGCGATCGCCATCTACCGCGACAACTGCAAGGTCGCCCAGCCGCTCTCCAAGAAGAGCGAGAAGGCCGCGCCGCCCGTTCCCGAAGGAGGACCGGAAGCCGCCTCCCCGACGACCGCACCGAGATCGGCCGCAAGTTCCGCGTCGGCGACTACGAGGGCTACATCCACGTCGGCCTCTACGAGGACGGCTCGCCCGGCGACATCTTCGTCGACATCGCCAAGGAGGGCACGACCCTCGCCGGCCTCATGAACTCGTTCATGATCTCGGTCTCGCTCGGCCTCCAGTACGGCGTCCCGCTCGAGGTCTACGTGAGCAAGTTCGCGCACATGCGCTTCGAGCCGAGCGGCCTCACGAACGACGCCGACATCCGAGCCGCCAAGTCCCTCGTCGACTACATCTTCCGCTGGATGGGCAAGAAGTTCCTCGACACGGACACGCAGCAGGAGCTCGGCATCCTGAGCCCCGAAGTCCGCAAGCGCCTAGCCGAGGCGCACGACATCCTGGAGAACGGCGGCTCGTCGGACGCGGAGGCCCTGCAGGCCCCGCCCCCGGGCCAGACCGCCCTCTTCAACGCGTTCGAGGACGCGGTCGAGTGCGCCAAGTGCGGCGGCCGGATGGTCAGGACGGGCAGCTGCTACACGTGCCGGGACTGCGGCCAGAACACCGGTTGTAGCTGACGCAAGCCTGACAGACTGAGGGTGCGCTGTAGCCACGCAGCAGCTTCTATCGCCGCAGCGGGGCGCCACGCATTACTCAGCGAGGGCGAGTGCGCGATCAGGCACGTACCGCATCAAACTCGGACGAACAACGGTCGCGCCCTCGTGCGAGCGGTTCAGCTCGACGGTGACCAGGACGTCGTCGGGCTGGGCGGCGCTTAACTCAAGCGAGAGGTATTCGAAGAGCGCCCGTTCGTGGACGGCGATCACGATACGCCGGCCGTGCTCTTTAGCGAGCGTGCGCAGCAGCGCCGCGAACTGCTGGATGTGGACCTCGTCCATGGACTGAACGGGGTCGTCGAGCAGAAGCCACGGCAAGCGAGGATCGACGGATAGGTGGAGCGCCAAGAAGAGTGTTAGGGCCGCGGTGTTCAGATTCCCCGCGCTTAGCATGGCGCCTGGCGAGCCGGCCTCCGCCTCGCTTATGCGGTACTTGGTTGTCAGCTCGGCGATCAACTTGTTCTGGCCTGTATCGGGTATCCGGAAGACCGGCACGAAGGCTTCCTCAGGCGCAAGTCGTACGAAGAGGTCTTGCCAGACCGCATTGAGCGCGTCGTTAAAGACCCGGCGGACGATCGCCTTGCGCGCCTGCTCGACGTCTCGCTGGAAGTTCCACAGCGTATCGCGACGCTTTTCGATTGCCGCGAGTTGATCGCGGCGATCGCCGGCCGTGGCTTCGGCGGCTGCAATTCGGCGTCCAAGCTCGCGCTCTTCTTCTGACTGCCTACGAGTGACGCTCAGCTGCTCGCGGGCCTCAGCGCGGAGCCGTTCGATTCGCTCGGCCGCAGTGATGCGTCCGGAGAAATCCGCAACAAGCGCCGAAGTGTCGCGTCCACACCGTCGCTCCTCGGGTCTGGGCCGCCACTCGCGGCGGCTAGCTCGCCGACAGATGCGACTAGCTCGGCGTAACTACGCGACCGCTCCTCAGCGTGAACCAACGCCCGCTCCGTCTCGGCCAGCGAGCGGGTGAGATCGGCGCCGGCGGCGATCGCTTCCTCAAGGTCATTGAGCCGTCTGCGCGCATCCTCCAAGAAAAGAACTTCGGCCTCTGTCCTGACGCGCGCGTCTTCGGCCAGTGTTCGTGTTCCTGCAACCTTGCGCTCGTCGGCCAGGCGCCGGACGTCGTTTACTGCTTCAAGGCGGGCTCGCGCGAGCGAGGAGAGACGTTGGGCGTGCTCGCTGAGCTGCGAGACCCGTACCGAGAGGTGAGCGACAAGCGGCTCTTCAGAGACCTCTCCAAATGCGCGCCCGCACACCGGGCAGTTGTCGGTGTGGACGTGCGGAATTAGCGCCGCCAGAGCCTTTGCTAGCTCTTCAGCATCGGTCGCTGAGCCGGACTCGGCCAGCTGCTCATCGATGGACGCAAGCCGTACCTGGCCTTCTGCTGCTGCGGCATCGAGGCGCGCGACCTCGGTGCGCGCGGAAGCGTCGCTCGCGAGTGATTCACGGTGCCGCGCGAGGTCACTATCAATCGCGGCGACGGCTTGTGCCCTCACCGCAGCGGGGTCCTGTGCGGTTGTGGCGTCCGGCAGCGAGAATCGGCTCCGGAGGCTCGTGAGCACATCCTCCAGGGCTTGGCCGTGCGTCTCCCGCCATGCTGACGTGGCCTTCCGCGCATCTTGCGTCGCCTTTGCCAGCGCGGCAAGCTCTCTAGCAGCTGGTGCGCCGCTGATTTCGCTCGCCCGGATCTGCATCGAGAGGATCTCGCGGTGGCGCGCCGTCAGCTCGACGAGATTCGTCTCGCGACTCTCTCGGTCCAGGAAGGACTCAACGTCTCCGACGTCGCCCGTTGCGCCGAGTTCACCGATGATCTCGCGCAGGCGAGTCGCCGCACCTGTGCGCGTGTCAGCAAGCTTCTGAAGCTGCTCGCGCAGCTGTCTGAGCTCCGCCTCGGCGGCACCGCGTGCGGATCCAAGCGCGACGAACTCTGGGAGAAGGTGGCGGAAACGCCGTAGATCGGTCAGGTCATGCG
>CAVZIX010000003.1:0-14317 GCA_963775395.1 uncultured Actinomycetes bacterium | reverse complement strand
TCCCCCACCGGGACGCTGATGACGTGGCCCGTGCGCTTGACGGTCCCGCCCTCCCCGATCTTCTCCCAGTCGCCGAAGAGCGCGACGCCGACGTTGTCCTCCTCGAGGTTGAGCGCGATGCCCGTGACGCCGTGCTCGAGCTCGAGCATCTCCAACGACAGGCAGCTTTCGAGGCCGTAGACGCGGGCGATGCCGTCGCCGATCTGGAGGACGGTTCCGACCTCGGCGAGGTCTGTCTCGACGTCGTACTCCTCGATGCGCTGCTTGAGAATCGACGTGATCTCTTCTGGACGTAGCTTCAACGTGTGGCTCCTTAGCGTCGGGCGGTGAGTTCCTGGCGAAGGCGGTTGAGCCGGCCGCGCACGCTCGCGTCGAGTCGACGGGAGCCGGCCTGGACGACGATCCCGCCGATGATGTCGGGGTCGACGCGGCGCGTGGCCTCGACCCTGCGGCCGGCGGCGTCCTCGATCCGGCGCACGAGCTGCGCCGCCTCCTCGTCGGAGAGCTCGACGGCGGTCGTCAGCTCGAGCTCGAGGACACGGGCCTGCTGCGCGATCAGCCGCTCGAACTCCGAATGGATCTCGTCGATCTCGGCGATCCGGCCCTTCTCGGCCAGCAGCAGCAGGAAGTTGCGGACGAGCTCGTCCGCGTCGGCGAGCAGCGCCGCGAGCGCATCGCGCTTCACGTGCGGCTCGATCTGGGGGTTGCGGAGGAACGAGCGCAGCTCGTCGCTCGACTCGACGGCTTCGGCGAAGTCGGCGAGCTCCTCGCGGACCTCGGCGAGGCGGCCCTTCTCGCCGGCGGCCCCGAGCAGGGCCTCGGCGTAGACGCGGTGGGCGACGGCCATGTGCTCCCTAGTTCTCCGACGCGAGTCGCTGGACGTCGGCCTCTTCGATCGTCTCCTCGATCAGCCGGCGCTGGTCCTTCTCGTCGAGGACCTTGCCCGTGACCTTCTCGGCGGCGAAGAGCGTCAGCTCGACGACGTCGCGGCGGATTTGCTCGCGCAGCCTCGTGTTCTCGGCGGCAAGCTCCTCGCGGTTCTTCTCGAGCTGCTCCTTGAGGTCGGCGTCCGCGCGCTCCTTCGCCTGCTCCACCAGCCGCTGGGACTGGCGGCGCGCGTCCTCGAGGATCTGCTCGCGGTCGGCCTTCGCCTGCTCGCGCTCCTTCGCGGTCAGCTCGCGCAGCTCGCGGGCCTCGGTGCGGGCCTTGTCGGCCTCGTCGAGCGCCTCGCGGATGCGGTCGCGCCGCTGGTCGATCAGCCTCTGGATCGGGCCGAAGGCGAAGCGCCGGAGCACCCAGAGGACGATCAGGAACGTGATGATCGTCCAGACCATGAGGCCCGGGACGACGTCGATCAGCGACCCCTCTTCCTCCTCCGCCGTGGTGGTCGTCTCCTGGGCGAAGAGGAACGCCTGGACGAGCTGGTCGCGCATCAGACGAGCACGAACGCGAGCAGGGCGCCGAGGAGCGCGTAGAAGACGACGGCCTCGACGAGCGCGAAGCCCAGCCACTGGATGCCGGTCAGCTCCCCGCGCAGCTCGGGCTGGCGCGCGACGGCCTGGATCATGGAGCCGAAGATCGTGCCGAGCCCGATGCCGGCGCCGACCGCGCCGAGGCCGACCCCGACGCCGAAGGCGATCGCCTTCCCCAGGTCGGCGAGACCTGCGTCGGTGGTCTGTGCGAGCAAGAGTTCCACTGTTCCTCCTCCTTAGTGTTCCGGTTCGATGGCCGCGCCGATGTAGATCGCCGATAGCAGCGCGAAGACGAAGGCCTGGATCGTGACCACGATCCCTACCTCGAAGAGGTAGATGACGGTCCCGGCGATGACAGAGATGGGGATCAGGTACCAGGACGAGAAGATGAAGATGAGGCCGAGCATGACGAGGATCAGCATGTGGCCCGCGAGCATGTTGGCGAAGAGTCGGACGGAGAGCGAGATGAGCCGCATGAACTGCGAGATGACCTCGAGCGGCACGATCAGCGCGAGGAGCGGCTTGGGCACCCCCTCGGGGATCCAGCTCTTCAGGTAGCGCCTCACCCCGTTGTAGCGGATGCCCTCGACGTGCGTGGCGCCGAAGGTGATCAGCGCCAGGGCGAGGGTCACGCTCAGGTTCGCGGTGGCCGCGTAGATGCCGAGAGTCGGAACGTCGACGCCGAAGACCTCGTACGTGTCGTTCGAGATCGGGAGCGGCAGGAAGCCGACGATGTTCAGCACCCAGATGAAAAGGAAGAGCGAGGCGACGTACGGGAACCAGAGGCGCAGCGCCTTCGAGGGCAGGCTCGATTCGGCGATCTGCGACTGGACGAGCTCGTAGATCGCCTCGCCGGCCGTCTGGCGGCGGTCGGGCTTCAGCGAGAGGCCGAAGCGCATGAGCCAGATGCCCAGGAAGATCGTCGCCAGCCCTCCGACCCAGAGGTAGACGACGGCCTTGTTGACCGACATGTCGAGCGGCCCGATGTGGATCGGGATCCACTCCTCGAGCAGGAACTCGTGCTGCGGGTCGAAGTCGCTCTCGGCCGCGAAGACGAAGCTCATCGGCGCGGCGTCCCCTGGAAGTAGAGGGTGAGGCTCGCGGCGAGCTCGACGCTGTAGGCGGCCGCGTAGGTGAGCGCGCCGGCGAGTGCGAGCGACGGGTTCGCGACGGCGACGGCGATGAGGATGAGCACGAGAACGATCCCGCGCGTCATCATCCCGAAGGCGGCGACCCCGGAGCCGCGCAGTGTCGGCTCGCCGATCCCTACCTTGTTCAGGAGCAGCCCGACGAGCTGGCTCCCGGCCCAGAGCAGCGCGCCGAGCGCCCAGCCGCGCACGTCCCAGCCGGCGAGCAGGAACACCGGCAGCGCAAGGGCGACGACGCCGCCGCCGAGGACGATCGGCATGCGCCGCTCGGGCATGGGCCGCGGCGTGAGGATCGCGCCGGGCGTCACAGGGAGCGCCCGTAGCGGAAGTAGACGGCCAGGATCGACGCGGGAACGCCGATCACGGAGCCGATCGCGATGCCCGCGCCGGTCGCGCCGGCCGCAACGCCCAGCGCCGCGCCGAGCCCCACGCAGGCGAACAGCACACCTGCGAGAAGAGCCCCGGCGCCGATCGGATCGAGCGGCGTACGTTCGGCGGCCACGACGGACTGCATCTTATTCGCCCGCAGCCTATCAGTTCGGCGCCTGCATTCGTGACAGCGCGATCCAAGAATCTATGCCGTAATCAGGCTACTTTGTGCGCGCGAGCAGCTTGGTGCCGAGCTCGCACAGCACATCGACGAGGAGATCGACGTCGGCCTCTCCCGTGCGCCAGTTGACGATCGCGGGGCGAAACGCCGTCTTCCCGGCGAAGCTCGTCGTCCCTACGTAGACGCGTCCGTCGGCGAGCACGTCCTCCCCGAGCCTCGCGTTCAGCGCGTCCAGCTCCTCCTCGGGCACATCGGGGGGGCGATAGCGGAAGCAGACGATGTTGAGCGGCACGTCCGCGAGACGTTCGAGGTCGGGCGCCTCGTCCACCCGTTGCGCCAAGCGCTGCGCGAGGTCGAGGTGGCGCTCGACCATCTCGCGATAGCCGGCGCGGCCCCAGGCGCGCAGCGCGGCCCAGACGGCGATCGACCGAGCGCGCTGCGAGGACTCCGGCGTGAGGTAGCCGTAGGTGGGCTCGGGCTCGTCCTCGGGGAGGTAGGCGGCCGCGAGCGAGAAGACCTTGGCGAGCAGACCGGGGTCGCGGACGAACGCGAAGCCGCAGTCGTAGGGGACGTTGAGCCACTTGTGGCCGTCGGCGATGACGGAGTGTGCACGCTCGACTCCTTCCGCGAGGGCTTCGACCCGCGGCGAGATTCGCGCGAAGAGCCCGAAGGCGCCGTCGACGTGCAGCCAGGCGCCGTGCTCCTCGGCAAGGTCCGCGAGCTTGGCCAGCGGGTCGAACTCGCCCACGTTCACGTCGCCCGCGTTGCCCACGATGATCGCGGGGGCGCCTTCCAGCTCGCGGAGCGCGGACTCCAGCGCCGGCAGGTCGATGCGGCCCGCCGCATCACGCGAGAACGTCCGCACCGAGGAGCGGCCCACGCCCACCATGGCCAGCGCCTTGAGCGCGCTCGCGTGGATGAAACCGCTCGAGAGCACCGGCACGGCCGGCAGCCCTGCCATCCCCTCGCTCCCGATGTCCCGGCCGTGCTGCTCCCCCCACCACTGCCGGGCAGCGGCGAGGCCCATGAAGTTGGCGGAGGTGGCCCCTGTCGTCAACGCCCCTCCCCACCCGGCCGGCAGCGCGAAGAGCTCCTTCAGCCAGTCGAGCGCGACCGTCTCGAGGCGGGTGCCGAGCGGCGAGCCGACCCAGCTGAAGGCGTTCTGGTCGAGCGCGGTCGTCAGCCAGTCGGCGCCGAGCGCCGCGGGCGTGACGCCGCCGGTGACGAAGTGGAAGAAGCGCGGCCCGGAGGAGCCGGTCGCGGCGTCGAGCCCGGTGAGGAGCTCCTCGAGCGCGGGGACGGCGCCCACCCCCTCCTCCGGGAGCGGGCCGCCGAAGCGCGCGACGGCGTCATCGACCCCCTGCGGGAGCACGGGCCGCTCGCCGAGCCCCGCCAGGTACTCCCCGGCCTGCTCGTAGGCGAATGCCGCGGCCGCCGCGGTCTCGTCCCGCGCGCTCACGCGCTTCTGAGCCGCCGCTGATCGTCCTCATCCTCGGCGTCGGTGCGCCGCTGGTCGACCCATGCGCGGACGCGCCGGAACTTGAGGATCTCGAGGACGATGACCATGTACAGCGACGTCGCGAGCGCGACAAACGCGATACAGGCCACGAGCACGGTCGGCCAGAGGTGCCATTCCCCGTGCTCGCGGAAGGGAACGAAGCGGGTCGCGAGCGCGGCGCCCGCGAGCACGAGACCCCAGATGTAGAAGTAGATGGCGGCCCGGCGCTGGGAGAAGCCGATGTTGCGGAACCGGTGGTAGAGGTGCCATGGCGTCGGCTCGTGCAGCGGCCTGCCGTACTTGAGCCGCTTCGCGATCACGAACGACGTGTCGAGGATGGGGATCGCCAGGATGAGGAGGGGGAAGAGCAGCGCGACGGTCGCGGCGGTCTTCAGCGCTCCCTGAATGGCAACCGCGGCGAGGATGAAGCCGAGCAGGTGCGATCCCGAGTCGCCCATGAAAATGCGGGCGGGATAGAAGTTGTGGCGCAGGAATCCGAGGCACGCGCCCGCGACGATCGCCGAGAGGACGGCCGCCTCGGGCCGCGAGAGCGAGAGCGCGAGGACGGCGAACGTGGCCCCCGCGATGGCGGTGATCCCCGCGGCGAGGCCGTCCATGCCGTCGAGGAGGTTGATGATGTTCATCATGGCCACGATCCAGACGACGGTGGCCACGACCGAGAACCAGTACGGGAGCTCGTGAACCCCGAGGAGAGGAAAGCTGAAGCGGTCGATGTAGACGCCGAAGCTGATCGCGATGAGCGCCGCCGCTCCCTGGCCGCCGAGCTTGACCACCCACGGGAGGCCGCGGAAGTCGTCGGCCATGCCGACCGCGGTCGCCACTGCCGCGCCGAGGAGGATGCCGCGGTACGCCTCGGTCAGCTCGAGGAATGCGAGCGCAGGGATGAAGATCCCGAGGAAGATGGCCAGGCCGCCGAGGCGCGGGACCGCGCGCAGGTGCATGCGGCGGGCCTCTCCCGGCTCGTCGACCACGCCTAGGACGCGGGCGACCCGCCCGATCCCCGGCGTCAGGACGAGCACCACGGCAAAGGCAACGAGGAAGCCCCAGAGGACGTCGAGGTGCTCGGTGAACTCGGTCCACATGCCCGCTACTTCGTTCCGTAGAGGCGGTCGCCCGCGTCGCCGAGCCCGGGCACGATGAAGCCCTTCTCGTTCAGGCCGCGGTCGACTGCCGCGACCACGACGTGGACGTCCGGGTAGAGCGAGTGCAAGTGCGCGATCCCCTCGGGCGCGGCGATGACGGCGATGAGGCTCACCGACTGCGCGCCCGCGCGCTTGACGGTCTCGACCGCATAGGCCGTCGAGTTGCCGGTGGCGAGCATCGGGTCGAGGAGGATGACGTTGCGGCTCGCGATGTCGGCCGGGAGCTTCACGTAGTACTCGATCGGCTGGAGCGTCTCCTCGTCGCGGTAGAGACCGATGAAGCCGACGCGCGCGGCGGTGATGAGGTCGAGCACGCCGTCGAGCATCCCGACCCCCGCGCGGAGGATCGGGCAGACGGCCACCTTCTTGCCCGAGATCCTCGGGACGGTCAGCGACTCGAGCGGCGTCTGGATCCCCACCTCCTCGATCGCCAGGTCCTTGGTCGCCTCGTACGTGAGCAGGAGCGTGATCTCCTTGACGAGCTGGCGGAACATCTGCGTCGGCGTCTCCTGGTCGCGCAGGAGCCCGAGCTTGTGCTGGACGAGCGGATGGTCGACGACGGTGACGTTCTCGGCGAGAACGCTCATGTCACGTATTCCGGGTAGCCGCGATAGCCCGGATAGAGCGGGCGGCGCTCGCAGAGGGCCTCACTCCTGGCGCGGAGACCGTCCGTGTCCTCCTCCCCCAGCGCGCCGACGATGATCGACGCCACCTCGCGCAGGTCGTCCTCGTCGAACCCACGCATCGTCACCGCGGGCGTCCCGAGCCGCACGCCGGAGGCCTCCATCGGCGGGCGCTCGTCGAAGGGAACCGTGTTCCGGTTGGCGGTGATCCGGACCTCGTGCAGGCGCTCCTCGGCCGCCTTGCCCGTCCAGTCGCTGCTGCGCAGGTCGACCTGGACGAGGTGCGTGTCGGTCCCGCCGGTGAGGAGGTCGAGCCCTCCGCCCAGGAGTCCGTCGGCAAGAGCGTCGGCATTTGCGCGCACCTGCCCCTGGTAGGCGCGGAACGGCTCGGAGGCGGCGATCTTGAAGCACGTCGCCTTCGCAGCGATCGCGTGCAGGAGCGGCCCGCCCTGCATCCCCGGGAAGACGGCCTTGTCCACCGACTGGGCGTGCTCCTCCCTGCAGAGGACGAGCCCCCCACGCGGGCCGGCCAGCGTCTTGTGCGTCGTCGTCGTGACGAAGTCGCAGTGAGGGACGGGGTTCGGGTGGTGCCCCGTCGCGACAAGCCCCGCGAAGTGCGCCATGTCGCAGAGGAGGAGCGCGCCCACCTCGTCGGCGACGGTGCGGAAGCGATCGGCCTCGATTGCGCGCGGGTAGGCCGAGCCGCCGCAGATGATCAGCTTCGGCCGGTGCTCCTTTGCCAGGCGCAGGACCTCGTCGAAATCGATCAGGCCCGTGGCGCGGTCGACCCCGTAGCCGGCCACGTCGTAGAGCTTCCCCGAGAAGTTGACCTTGAGGCCGTGCGTCAGGTGACCGCCGTGGTCGAGGCGCATAGCCAGGACGGGGTCGCCCGGCTCGAGGCAGGCGAAGTAGACGGCCATGTTCATCTGGGCGCCGGCGTGCGGCTGCACGTTCGCGTGCTCCGCGCCGAAGAGCGCTGAGGCGCGGTCGATCGCCAGCTGCTCGATCTCGTCCACGACCTCGCAGCCCCCGTAGTAGCGCCGGCCGGGGTAGCCCTCGGCGTACTTGTTCGTCGGAACGCTCCCGACCGCCTCGAAGACCGACGGCCAGGTGAAGTTCTCGGAGGCGATGAGCTCGATCTGCCGACGCTGCCGCTCGGCCTCGCGGCCGATCAGTTCGACAATCTCGGGATCGACCTCGCCGAGAGCGGCGCGTCGCAGGTCCTCGAGCGTTTCCGCCGCGATCGCCATTCGCGTCACTTTACTGCTCGACTCTGGACGGACGCGCTCCTGTGTGGGATCGTGCAGGTGTGGGGGTTGTGGGGATCCTGGCCTTGGCGGGCCTCGTGCTCGTTCCGCTCGTTCGCGAGTATTGGGACTTCCGGCGCTCGCGTGGGCTCGGTCGCGGCTCTGCCGCGCTCACCACTTTGCTCGTCGTCCCGTCGGTCGGCGTGGGGATCGCGGTTGCGCTGCCCATCCAGGGCTGGCCTTACGCTCAATGGGGCTTGACCGTGGCGGCGGCGCTGGCCGTCTACTCGCTCGCGGTGCGCGCCGTCTGGGGGACGGTCGAGCCCGAGCGGGCGTCCGCCTCGCGCTGAAGCTCGACGGCCTCGGGGTCGGGCACGCCGGCGGTCCGGGTGTGCTTGATCACGTCCGCGAGGACGAGGTCGAGGTCGAGCGTCGGCTCCCAGCCCACCACGCCGGCGATCTTCTCGGTCGCGGGAACGCGGTGGTACATGTCCTCGATGCCCTGCCCGTAGACCTCGTCGTAGGGCACGAAGAGGATGTCCGAACTCGAGCGCGTCATCTCGATCACCCGCCCGGCGAGGTCGAGGATGCGGATCGGTTGCTGCGAGCCGACGTTGTAGATCTCGCCGCTCGTCGCCGGGGAGTCCATGAGCGCCGTGAGAGCACGCACGGTGTCGGCCACGTGGCAGAAGCAGCGCGTCTGGGTGCCGTCGCCGTGGATCTCGAGCGGACGGTCCGTGAGAGCGCGCTCGACGAAGCGGGGAATGACCATCCCGTACTGGCCGCTCTGGCGCGGGCCCACCGTGTTGAAGAGCCGCGCGATCACGCAGTCGAGCCCGCGCTCCTGGTGGTAGGCAAGGGCGAGCAGCTCGTCCATCGCCTTCGAGTCCGCGTACGCCCAGCGGCGGGCGGTGGTCGGCCCGTAGATGCGCCGGGCGTCCTCGGGCAGCGGAGTCCCGTCGCGGTGGTCGCCGTAGACCTCTGAGGTCGAAGCGAGCAGCACGCGCTTCCCGAACCGGTTCGCATGCTCGAGGACGACCTCGGTCCCGCCCACGTTGGTCAGGAGCGTGCGGACGGGCTGCTCCACGATGAGCCGCACGCCGACCGCCGCTGCCAGGTGGTAGACGACGTCGCACTTGTAGACGAGCTCGTTCACGACGGTCGAGGAGGTCACGGAGTCGACGACGAGATGGAAGTCCCAGCGCTCTCGCAGATGGGCGACGTTGTCGAGCGAGCCCGTCGACAGGTCGTCGAGCGCGTAGACCTCGCAGCCGTTGGCGAGGAGGACCTCGCAGAGGTGCGAGCCGATGAAGCCGGCGCCCCCGGTCACGAGCACCTTCGTCCTTGTCGTAGGTTCCACGACGCCTGATGTTAGATGGCCGGGTCGCCGGAGAAGGCGATGCGAACCTGGGCAAGCGCCTCGGCGGCCCCGACAGCTCCCTCGCGGAGCACGACCGGCTCGGGCCCGGTGAGGTCCACGACCGTGGAGGGAGTGCCCGGGAGCTCGCCGGCGTCGACGACCGCGCCGCAGCCGTCCAGGATCGCGCGCGGGACGTCCTCCAGGCGCGCCGGGTCGGCTCCGCCGTGGACGTTCGCGCTCGTGGCGGCGACGAATCCGAGGCTCTCGACCACCGCCTGCGCCTCCTGCGGGAGGTCGGGAACGCGAATCCCGATCGCCTGCGGCGTCGTCCCGCAGAGCCACCGGAAGCGGCTAGCGGGGTTGGGCAGGACGAGCGTGTAGGGCCCGGGCAGCAGCGCCCGCGCCGCGACCGCGGCGCGCCCGCGGGCCTCCGGCACGGCGTCGAGGATCGCGTCGAGGTCGGTAGCCAGCAGCGCCACGGGCATCGTCTCGGGCCGATCCTTGAGCCGGAACAGCCGCCGCACCGGCGCCTCCCTGCAAGCGTCCACGGCCAGCCCGTAGACCGTGTCGGTCGGCAGCAGCACGACCTGCCCGGCCCGCAGCGCGGCGACGGCGTCGTCGCTCACGCCCGTCCCCTCCAGTCATGGCCCGGTGCCAGGCACTCGGGCGTGTCCATTCCGCCTGTCATTTCCCGGGAAGTCTGCCGTGCCAGCCGCGTTGCTGCGAGCGACACGGCTCGCCCGGCCGCGGCCAAGTGCCTGGCCGGGGTCTGACCCCGGACGTGGCTGCTAGGGACGGTGCGCTTCGACGACCCGGTCGCGGGCGGCCAGGTCCGGGGTGGCCAGGACGTCCTTGTAGCCGAGCCCGGTGAGGCCCGCGGAGACCTCGGCCGCCTGGCCGTCGCCGCACTCGAGGACGAGCCAGGCTCCCGGGGCGAGGACACGTCGGGCCTCGCGCGCGATCTGCTCCCAGACGCGGTCGCCGACGACGGCGCTGTACGGCTCGTAGAGCCTGATCTCGGGCTGGAGGGAGTCGTACTCGGCGGCGGGGACGTAGGGCGGGTTGGAGACGACGAGGTCGAACGGGCCGGCGACGCCGGTGAGGAGGTCGCCGCGCCTGAGCTCCACCCGGCCGTCGACATCCGCCCGCGCGAGGTTCTCGCGGGCGAGCGCGAGCGCGTCCTCGGAGAGGTCGACGGCGACCACGCACGCGTCCGGCACCTCATCGGCCAGCGCGAGCGCGATGGCGCCCGAGCCGGTGCCGACGTCGAGGACCCGTGGCTCGTCGATGCCCTCGAGATGAACCAGGCAGCGCTCGACGACCACCTCGGTCTCGGGCCGCGGGACAAGGGCCCGCGCGTCGACGTTGAGCATGAGCCGCCGGAACCCCCACTCGCCGAGCACGTACGCGAGCGGCTCACGGGCACGCCGTCGGGAGACCAGCTCCCGCAGCTCTAAGAGCTCGACCTCGGACGGCACGCGGTCCGACGAGTAGAGCCCGGAGCGCGTCAGCCCGAGGACGTGCGCGACCAGGTGCTCCGAGTCGACCCGCGGCGAGGGCACCCCAGCCTCATGGAGCTCGCGCGCCACATCGTGCACTACGGCGAGCGGGCTCATGCCGCCGCGGCCTCGAGGGCGCGCCGGCGCTCCTCTGCGCCGAGTGCGTCCGAGAGCTCCTCCATGTCGCCGTCGAGAACGGCGTCGAGCCGGTGGAGCGTGAGCTTGATGCGATGGTCGGTGACCCGGTTCTCGGGAAAGTTGTACGTCCGGATCTTCTCTGCGCGGTCGCCGCTTCCGATCTGCGAGCGCCGCTGCGCGGAGAGCTCCTCCTGCTGGCGCCGCAGCTCCGCCTCGAGCAGGCGCGCGCGCAGCACTCGCATCGCCTTCTGCTTGTTCTGGAGCTGGGACTTCTCGTCCTGCATCGCCACGACGATCCCGGTCGGCAGGTGCGTGATCCGCACCGCGGAGTCCGTCGTGTTGACGCTCTGGCCGCCGGGGCCGGTCGAGCGGTAGACGTCGATCTTGAGGTCGTTCTGGTCGAGCTCGACGTCGACCTCCTCGGCCTCCGGCATCACCGCGACGGTCGCCGTTGACGTGTGGATGCGCCCCTGCGACTCGGTCTCCGGGACGCGCTGGACCCGGTGCGTGCCGCCCTCCCACTTGAAGATCGAGTAGGCGCCGTCGCCCTTGACCGCGAACGTGACGTCCTTGTAGCCGCCGCCCTCGTTCGGCCCGGAGCCGAGCGTCTCCCACTTGAACCCGCGCCGCTCGGCGTAGCGGGTGAGCATGCGGAAGACGTCGCCCGCCCAGAGCGCAGCCTCGTCGCCCCCGGCTCCCTGCCGGATCTCGACGACGACGTCCTTGGCGTCGTTCGGGTCGCGCTCGACGAGGGCCAGCTTGAGCTCCTCCTCGAGCCGCTCGAGCCGCTCCTCGATCTCGGGCAGCAGCTCGCGGAGGTCGGGGTCGGAGCGCGCCGCGTCGGCGTCCTCGCGCGCCCCTCGCCACTCGACGGCGAGCTTGTGGGGGCCCTCGAGCTCCTTCAGGCGGCGGCCTGCGTCAGCCGCGGCGTTGCGGTCCGCGTAGAGCGAAGGGTCGTTCATGCGCTCCTGCGCCTCGACGTAGGAGCGCTCGAGCTCGTCGACCAGGTTCTCGATCGCAGCGGCCACAACCGGCTCAGGATAGCCCCGCGACGGGGCGGCCCAGCCGCGGGGTTACGCCATGACCTCGACCTTGCGCTCCTCCGGCGTGAGCCGGCCCTCGAGGCGGAGCACCTCGTGGAGCGCGCGGATCGAGACCTCGATCTGGTCGAGCGAGGGAGCCCGCGTCGTCAGGCGCTGGAGCCAGAGGCCCGGCGCCATGATCGTCCGCAGGACGGGGTTCTGCGGATGCTTGCCCGCGAAGCGGATCACCTCGTAGGCGATCCCCGCGATCACCGGCAGGAGCGCGATGCGCGAGACGATCAGCCAGAACCAGCCCGGCTGGCCGACGAAGGCGAAGACGAAGATGGCGATGACCATCACGTAGAGCAGGAACGCGGTGCCGCAGCGCACGTGGATGAGGCTGTGGCGCTGGACGACCTCAGGCTCGAGCGGGTCGCCGGCCTCGTAGGCGTTGATCGCCTTGTGCTCGGCGGCGTGGTACTGGAACACGCGCTTGAGGTCGGGCATGAAGCCGACAAGCACGAGGTAGAGGATGAAGACGGACACGCGGATGAGCCCCTCGACGACGACGAACCAGGTCGTCGACTCGATCGGGAGCCAGTTCGTAATCAGCGCCGGCGAGACCTTGAAGAGCAGGAGCGCGAAGCCGATGGCGATGCCGAAGGCGAAGAGGAGCTGCCCGCGCGAGAGCTCGGTCTGGACCTCGCCGTCGTCGTCCTCCTCCTGCGCCGCGTAGTTCGCCGAGATGGCGAGGGCGCGGAAGCCGATGGCGAGCGACTCGCCGAGCGCGAAGACGCCGCGGATGACCGGGAGGCGCGCCCAGCGATGCCTGAGCAGGAAGGAGGTGATGGGCCGGTTGACCTCCGCGATCTCGCCGTCGGGCTTGCGAACGGCGACCGACCACGCGGAGGGGCCGCGCATCATCACGCCTTCGAGCACAGCCTGGCCGCCGATGGGCGCGCTCATGGCTGCGGACGCCCTTTACTGCTCGCCGCGGTTAGCGCCGGCCTTCTCGAGGCGCTTCTGGAAGCGGGCAACGCGGCCGCCCGTGTCCACGACCTTCTGCTTCCCGGTATAGAACGGATGGCACTCGGAGCAGATCTCGACATGCAGCTCGGCCTTTGTGGATCGGGTCTGGAACGTGTTCCCACAGGAGCACGTGACGGTGGCAAGAACGTATTCAGGATGGATCTCGGTCTTCATGATCGGCCTAGCGCGGGTCGGTCTTGAGGATACCAGAGGCCGTTTCCCCGGCTACGTTGCCGCCGGAGACGACAACGGCCACCGTCGCGCCCTCGACATCGGCCACCTTTCCGGCCAGCAACGCCGCGATTCCGGCCGCCCCCGCCGGCTCCGCCGCGAGCTTCGCGCGCTCGTAGACGAAGCGGAAGCCCTCGTGGATCTCCTCCTCCGTGACGAGCACCGTCTCGACGCCGCGTGCGGCGCAGATCTCCACCGCGAGCTCGCCTGCGAAGGGCGCGTTGAGGCCGTCCGCGATCGAGGTCGGCACGAGCGGGACCGACTTCCCGGCGGCGAGGCCTTCGTGCAAGGCCGCCGAGCCCTCCGGCTCGACGGCGACGACCCGGCAGCCCGGAAGCGCGGTCGCGATGCCGCTCACGAGCCCGCCGCCGCCCACGGGGACGACGACGATCTCCACGCCCGGGATGTCCTCCTCGATCTCGAGGCCGACGGTCCCCTGGCCGGCCATGACGAGCGGGTCGTCGAAGGGATGGACGAGCACGCGGCCCGTCGACTCCTGGAGGTCGCCGAGGCGCTGGAAGACCTCCGTGGGGCCCGGAGCTTCCTGATCCACGGCTGCCCCGTAGCCCGTCGCGGCGGCGCGCTTCTGCTCGCTCGCGCCCTGCCACATGACGACCAGGCAGTCGATCCCCTCGAGCGCGCAGCAGTAGGCGAGCGCCCCGGCGTGGTTGCCAGCCGAGGCCGCGATCACGCCCCGCGAGCGCTCCTCGGCCGAGAGCGACGCGAGCTTCGTGAGAACGCCGCGCGGCTTGAAGCTGCCCGTCTTCTGGAGAAGCTCGGCCTTCAGGAACGCGCGGCCGCCGAACGCCTTCCCGAGGGTCTCCGACGAGAGGATCGGCGTCCAGTGCAGGCGGCCGGCAATCGCGGCCGCTGCCGCTCCTACATCAGGCTGTATTCGGGCCCGTCCCCGCCCTCGGGCGGCGTGAGCCGCCCGCCCTTGGCCGTGATCGCGCCGCACTGGACGCAGTTGGACGCGGTCACCTCGACGTCGACCACGTTGCCCGCCGGGCTCGCCTCGCCGGCGACTTCGTAGACCTGCGCGGGGCACATGTGTGCCCACGTCTCGGCGATCTCGCGCCGGATCTTGCTGTCGACGCGGATGTGGCTCGGCGCGTCGTCACGCGTCTTGTTGCCCGAGAGAAAGACGCTCGAGAGCTTGTCGAAGGCGATCTCGCCGTCGGGCTTCGGGTAGCGGGCGACCCGGTCGCCGACGTCGACGGGGACTTCCGAGTCCGACTCGAGCGCCATGGTGCCCGGCGGGAGCTTGCCGAGCGTGTTGAGCGAGATGCCGGCCAGCAGTGCGCCCCGGACGAACCCGTGCTTGAACGCGGGCCGCA
>CAVZIX010000002.1:0-133040 GCA_963775395.1 uncultured Actinomycetes bacterium | reverse complement strand
GCACAGTGGAACGGCTGGGCCATGCCGTCCCGACCGTGGGCGAGCTCGTCGAGGAAGGCGGCCCACATCTGCAGGACCGCGTCGGAGAAGCCGAACTCGAAGATGGCCCCGGTGATCGACGGGTACGCCGACTCCGAGCCCAGGTCGAGGACGCTCCAGGCCTGCGGCCCGCCGGGCTCGTACGCCATCCAGCGCAGCGTCTTCGGCTGCTTGGTCGTATACGCGATCGAGCCCTCGGTCCCGTCCACTTCGATGATCCACGTGTTCGTCTCGCCGGGGGCGATCCGCTTCGTCTCGATCCGCAGTGGGAAGGAATCGCCCTCCGCTTCCACGTCGCAGAGGAGGAGGGCGTTGTCCCACGTGTCGCACGGAACCGTCCCTCCCCGGCCGTCGGGCCGCGAGCGGACGACGTCCGAGAGGATCGCGCGCACGTCCTTCGGGAACCAGCCTGCGCGCAGGGGCAGGTGCAGAGCGTGCATGCCCAGGTCGCCCATGACCCCGTACTCGCCGTTCTGCTCGGCCCGCCTCTTCCAGTTGATCGGCTTGCCGGGATCGAGGTCGCTCGAGTGCAGGAAGGCCGACCGCACCTCGAGCACGCGCCCGTAGCGACGATCGGCGATCCAGCGCCACACGCGCTGGCCTCCCGGATAGAAGGGCAGCTCCGACGAGCAGCGGACGAGGAGATCGGGATGCGCGGCGATCTCCGCGGCGATCGCCTGGTTCGCGGCCAGGTCGATGCCGAACGGCTTCTCGCCCAGGAGGTGCTTCCCCGCCCGGAGGCACGCGACATAGACCTCCTCGTGCAGGTGGTGCGGGACAGCGCAGTAGACCGCCTCGACCGAGTCGTCCGCGAGCAGCTCCCGATAGTCGGAGACGAGCCGCGGCGCCGGGTCGAGCCGCTCGTACCATGCGAGGACGCCCGGGTCCAGGTCGCAGACGACTGCCAGCTCGGGCCGGACACCGGGCGCGTCGAGGTGCACCCACCGGGCGGCGGCGCTGGCGAACTCGCGGCCCATGAGTCCGCCGCCCACGAGCCCGAAACGAACGACTCGGTCAGGCACCGGCGGTGAGGCCTGCGAGCGCCTCCTCGGCGGACGTGCCCTTGTGGACGATCTCCATGAGCGCACGCGTCATCCCGGCCGGGTTCGCGTGCTGGACGACGTTGCGCCCGTAGACGATTCCGGCCGCGCCCTGCTCGAGGACCGTTTCGGTGCGGCGCAAGATCTCCTCGTCCGACGCGCGCCCGCCGCCCCGCACGAGCACCGGCACGCGGCCGGCCGCCTCCACAACGCGCCCGTACTCGCCGAGCTCGTCGGTGGGGTCAGCCTTGATGACGTCGGCGCCCAGCTCGGCGGCCTGGCGAACGAGTGTCACGACCGTATCGACATCCCCGTTCACGCCGTACCCGGCCTCGCCCGGCTTCATCGCAAGCGGCTCGACCATGACGGGCAGACCAAGAGGCTCGCAGGCGGCGCGCAGTTTCGAGACATTGCGGACGCACTGCCGGTAGAGCTCCGGCTCCCCAGGGAGCGAGAGGAGGTTGACGACCACGCAGGCGGCATCGAGGCGCAACGCCCGCGCGACAGCGTCCTCGACGAGCTCGCTCCAGAGCGAGCGTGGAGGGCTCGGGCCGTACACGTTCGCGACGTCGGTGCGCAGCACGAGCGCCGGCTTGTGGGGACCGGCCATCTGTTGGAGGAGCGGAGCCTCGCCGGGGGAGAGCTGGATCGCGTCGGGGCCGGCGTCCACGAGCGTGTGCACCGCTCGCTCCAGGTCTTCGATCCCCGCGAGGAAGGACGGCTCCCCGAAGAAGCCGTGGTCCACGGCGACGTCGAAGCAGCGCCCGTCGGCGCCGAAGAGCCGGTTCAGGCGGGCGCTAGCGATACGCGATCTCCTCCCGCCGGCCCGACTCGCTGGAGCGCACGATCGCGTCGCAGACCTCGGCGGCCCGATAGCCGTCCTCGAACGTTGCCCCGTGAGGCGCAACCGCCCCGTCCTCGGCGATCGCCGTCAGAAGATGGTGCAGCTCGTGCACGAAGGAGTGCTCCCAGCCGATGATGTGGCCGTGGGGCCACCAGTGCTCCCAGAAGGGATGGTCGGCCTCGGAGACGAGCACGCTGCGGAATCCCTGTGCGCGTTCGCCCGGCGTCGAGTCGCGCAGGTGGACCTGAAGCTCGTTCAGCCGCTCGAGGTCGAAGGCGATCGAGCCCTTCGAGCCGTTGATCTCCCAGGCGAAGGCATTCTTGCGGCCCGGGCAGAACCGTGAGGCTTCGATCGTGCCGATGGCCCCGTTCTCGAATTCGACGACCGACTCGAACGCGTCGTCCACGTCGCGGCCCTCCTTGAACGCACGCGTGGCCCCGCTCACCGACTCGATCTCTCCGACGAGGTAGCGCGCCAGGTCGATCACGTGCGCGCCCAGGTCGCCGAGGGCGCCCGAGCCGGCGGCCTCTCGCTCGAACCGCCAGACCTGGTCGTCGATGTCGCCCCATTCCTGGAGATAGCGTCCCCTGAAGTGGTGGATGTCGCCCAGCTCCCCGGCCTCCAGCATCTCGCGCGCGAGGCGTACGGCCGGGACGAACCGGTAGTTGAAGGCGCACATGTGCTTGACACCGGTCGCTGCCACGCGCTGCCAGACCTCGTGGCTCTCGTCGGCCGTGCGGGCCAGCGGCTTCTCGCAGACGACATGCTTGCCGGCCTCGGCCGCTGCGATCGTCGGCTCCGCGTGCAGGTTGTTCGGCCCGCTGTTGTCGAAGAGCTCGACCTCGTCGTTCGCAAGCAGCTCGTGCCAGTCGGTCGTGTAGCCCTCGAAGCCGTAGCGTCGCGCAGCTTCCGCGACCGCCTCCTCCGTCCTCCCGGAGACCGCCACGAGTCGCGGCATCAGTGGCGGCGGCCAGGTCATGTAGGCGATCTTCCGGTAGGCGTTCGAGTGGGCCTTCCCCATGAAGGCGTAGCCGAGCATGCCGATCCCGATCGTCCGAAGGTCGCTCTGGGCCGCCGGCCCGCCCCATCGTGAGGAAGCCGACATCTCTCTCGTCGGCCATCGTCAGCTCCTCTCGTAGGCGGCGTCGAACGCGAGCGTGGACGGGGTGAAGTCGCTCCTGCGGACGAAGCCCAGGGCGTCCTGGGCGCCCCATTCGCGATCCATGCCGGCGTCCTCCCACTCGATCGAGAGCGGCCCGTCGTAGCCGATCCGGTTGAGGGCGCGGATGACCGACTCGAGGTCGACGTCTCCGTGCCCCGGCGAGACGAAGTCCCAGCCGCGCCCGGCCTCCCCGAAGTTCAAGTGCCCGCCGAGGATCGAGCTGCGCCCGTCGAGGGTCTTCTTCGAGTCCTTGACATGGACGTGGTAGATGCGGTCGGCGAACTCCTCGACGAATGCAGCCGAGTCGAGGAACTGGTGGGCGAAATGGCTCGGGTCGAAGTTGATTCCGAACGCCTCGCGGCGGTCGATCGCAGCGAGCGCCTTGCGCGTGGTGACGAAGTCGTAGGCGATCTCGGTGGGGTGTACCTCGAGGCCGTAGCGAACGCCCTCCGCTTCGAAGACATCCAGGATCGGGCCCCAGCGCTCCCGGAAGTCCCGGTAGCCCGCCTCGATCCTCTCGAAGTCGTTCGGCGGGAACGAATAGAGGAGGTGCCAGATGCTCGAGCCGGTGAAGCCGTTCACCTGGGTGACGCCGAACCTCGCGGCCGCGCGTGCAGTGTCTTTCACCTTGTCGGCCGCGCGGCTACGCACGCCTTCGGGATCGCCGTCACCCCAGACGTCGGGGGGCAGGACCGCCTGGTGGCGCTCGTCGACAGGGTCACAGACGGCCTGGCTGACGAGGTGCGTCGAGATCGCAAAGCACTGAAGGCCGTGGCGTTCCAGGATCTCCCGGCGTCCGTCCACATAGTCCGGATCGGACAGCGCCTCGTCGACGTCGAAATGATCCCCCCAGCAAGCAAGCTCGAGGCCGTCGAAGCCCCAGGTGGAGGCCTTGCTGGCCAGCTCCTCCAGCGGCAGATCGGCCCACTGGCCGGTGAAGAGCGTGACGGGACGTGCCATTCGGGTCCTCCTTAGGCGGTTTTGAACGCAGCGGGCGTCTGGCCGTCGGCCAGGATGAGGTTGACGCCGGCCGCCTCGTAGGCGTCGATCGTCTCCCGGGGAAGGCCGTCGTCGACGACCAGGGCGTCGAGCTCCTCCGGGCGCGCGATCGCGAGCAGTGCCGAGAGGCCGAACTTCGACGAGTCGATCAGGCCGATCGTCTTCGCCGAGGAATCCGACGCGGCGTTGAGGGTGTCGGCAAGCGCCCGCCGCGTCGTGGTCAGCCCGTTTTCGAGCGTGACCCCTCCAGCCGAGACGAAGGCCGTTTCCATGTTCAGACCCGCGAGGAACTCCGCCGCCCACCGGCCGCCGATCATGCGGAGCGTCTGGTCGACCTCGCCGGGAGTCACGACGACGTGGATGGACTCTGCGTGAAGCTCGACAGCGATCGCCGGGGAATTCGTGACGAGGGTGAGCGCCCGCGGCGGGTGGCGTTCCAGGTGGCGGGCGAGCACGAGGCAGGTCGTGGACGAGTCGACGAAGATCGTCGAGCCGTCCTCGACGAAACCGGCGGCGCGCGCCGCGATTGCCTGCTTCGCCGGCAAGGCCTGCTTGAGCCGCTTTGTCCAGTCGGTCGGCACGCGGAGCTCTCTGGGACCGCTGCCAGGTGGGCGGGCGCCCCCGTGCACACGCTCGATGAGTCCCTCTCGCGCGAGTCGCGCGAGGTCGCGGTGCACCGTGATGTGCGAGACGCCGTAGTCGCGCGCAAGCTCGGCGATCGACGCGCCTCCGTCGCGCTGGATCCTCTCGAGAATGCTGGCTCTGCGAATGTCGGCCGGCATCAGACCGTCCTCATCAGGTCGCGGACGTCGGCGTGGAGGCCAGGACGAGATACCGCTCAGCGACGAGATCTGCGAACGCCGGGTCGTTCACGTGGGTCTCGACGAGCTCGAGCTGAATGTCGGGCCGAAGCGCGGTTCCGAGAGCGTCCAGGAACGCGGCGTCGGCCTCCGGAAACCAGAGGTCGCCTCCCTCGACGTCGGCCAGCGAGAAGCCGCGGGTCGGAGCGAGGACGTGCACGGGCCCCTGCGCCCCGTTGAGCCGGTCGGCGACGACGCGTCCCAGCTCGGCCATCTCCCCGGGCTCGAGCCGGACCAGAGTGGCGACCGGATTGTGGTAGTAGCTCTGGCGCGTGCGGTACTCGGCGGGAAGGGTGCTGGGCGCGCCCTGGTTGAAGAAGTCGACGCAGCCGGGAACGACAACCTGCGGGAGGCCCCTCGCGCCCGCGGCGCGGAGGCGATCGGGCCCTGTCGAATGAAGCCCGTCCAGGAGCGAGTTCGCGAGCTCGGAGAGCGTGTAGTCGATCACGCCGGCGAGTGCGCCCGCTTCGACGAGCTTCTCCATCGCGGGCCCGCCGACACCGTTCGCGTGGAAGATGACCGGCTCGTGGCCGGCGCGCTCGAGCGCCGTGCGGATACGCATGACCGCCGGCGTGGTGTGGCCCAGCATCGTGATGCCCACGCTCCGTCCGCCCAGGTCCTGGAGCGGGCGTCCTGCGTCCCGAGCCATGCCCGCGACGGCGGCGGCCGCGTTGTCGAACACGGCCCGCGCGATCGGGTTGAGTCCGAGGATGTCGACGACCGAATGCATGACGAGCACGTCGCTCTCGCCGACGAAGGGGCCGAACGCACGGCGGCCCGAGGCGCTCGGCGTCACGATCAGCTTGGGGACGCCGACCGGAAGCGCGTGCATCGCGGCCGCTCCCAGGAGCGCTCCCTCCGCGCCACCCAGGCAGAGCACTCCGTCCAGGCGGCCCTCGAGCCAGAGGCGAAGGCAGACCGCGCGCACTCCCTCTTCCATCAACTCGACCGCCGAGCCCCGGCTCCCCGCCGACTGGATGCGCTCCAGCTCGTAGCCCCCCTCGCTGGCCACCTCTTCACGCGTGATGTCGGCGCTCGTGCCCGGCTCACCCAGGATCCCCGAGTCGATGACAACCGGGCGGACACCGAGGCCCGCCAGTCGCTCGCGCACGTAGGCGATCTCGTCGCCCTTCGTGTCGAGCGTGCCGATCAGCGCGATCTGTGGCTCGTCCTTCACAGGCCCCCCGTCATGCCCGGTCGCGCCACTCCCGCGTGTGCACCTCGACCGGCACCTTCTGGAACTCCTCCAGCGCCGCGGCGAGGTGCTCGGCGTACAGCTCGTACGTCCGCTCCCCCTTCTCCGCGGTCGCCCTGAACGGGTTCCCGATCACGCCGCTCGGCGTGAAGTCGCTGTGGTCCGTGGGGAAGAGGAAGTACTGATACCCCTGGAACTCGACCTCCGGCGCCCCGTCCAGCTTGACGAATCCCTCAGGGAACCAGTCCGGGCGCTTTACCTTCTGGTTCACGGCCCGGTCCATGCGGACCAGCCGCTCGTCGTGCGCCATCACCTGAGCGGTCTCGAGCTCGCTGGAGTGCCAACCCGGCGTCTCCTCGGGCGGGTTCTCCATGACCGGGTCGATGAGGCCGAGATACCGCTCGGCGTAGAGCTTCGAGAACGTGACGAAGGCGCCGGTCTCGTAGCGGATCCGCCGCAGCAGCGGGTCGATGATCTTCGTATTCGAGCCGTGGTTGTTGACGAACACGAGCCGGTTGAACCCGTGGTGAATGAGCGAGCGCGCCACGTCGCGGTAGACGTCGAGGAGGATCTGCGAGCGGATCGTGATCGTCCCGGTCCCTTCGCCGGGCCCGTACATGTGCTGCGGCGAGTAGCCGAACCAGACACAGGGCGTGTACAGGACCTCCGCCCGCTCGGCCGCGCGCCGGGTGATCTCGTCGGCCTGGATCGTGTCGGTCGCGAGCGGCAGATGGGGCCCGTGCTGCTCCAGGCTCGCGATGGGGATCATCACGATGTCCTTCTCGCCCAAGTAGGCCTGAATGTCCGGCGGGGCGAGATCGGCGATGTTGTAAGAAGGAAGCTCCATCGGACCTCCTAAGCGGGTGCCGCCGCGCTCTGGCGCAGGCAGTCGATCGACTCCTGCACGTACCGGTCGTACAGCTCCTCGGGAACGGCGCCCGTGCCGTGGTCGCGCAGGAACTGCTCGAGGCCCACGCTTGCGTCGGCCTCGGACGCGTCACCGATCTCGGTGCGCTCGGAGATTCGGCTGCGATCGACCGTGGCCACGAACTCGACGGTCACGTAGCCCTCGTAGCCGACCTCGCCGAGCGTGCGCAGGATCAGCTCCCAGTCGATCGCGCCCTGGCCGGGGGGCATGCGGTTGTTGTCGGCTACGTGGAAGTCGACGAGCTTGTCGCCGGCGGCCCTGATGGCGGAGGGCCAGTCGGCCTCCTCGATGTTCATGTGGAAGATGTCGAGGCAGACACCGCAGTCGCCACCGACGTCCTCCGACAGCGCCAGCGCCTGGTCGCAGCGGTTCAGGAAGTAGGTCTCGAAGCGGTTCAGCGGCTCGAGCGCGAGCCGGACTCCGCTGCTCTCGGCGTGCGCCTGGCACTCCTTCAGGCTCTCGACCGCCCACTTCCACTCCTCCTCGGGAGTGGACATGGGCGTGACCTTGCCGACGGTCGACGGGACGACGGTCAGGATCGAGCCGCCGAGCGCCTTGATCAGGTCGATCGTGTCCTTGACGTACTGGACGCTGCCGATGCGCACGTACTTGTCCTCGTGCAGCAGGTCGCGTCCGCCGACCATGAGCGTCACGGAGCCCCAGCACTCGAGGCCGTGCTCGTCGAGCAGCGAGCGCACCTGCCTCGCGTCGTAGAGCGCCGGCTCGCCGGAGATCTCGATTCCGTCGTAGCCGAAGCGAGCCAGCCGCCGGATCGTCGTCTCGATCGGCTCGGGCCGCATCCAGTTGTGCATCGCCACCTTCAGTGCCATTCGGTCCTCCTCGCGTTGCCGACTGCGTTACAGATCGAGCTTGCCCGGGTTCATGATCCGGTTCGGGTCGAGCACCTCCTTGATCCGGCGCAGGACGTCGAGCGCAGGCCCGTGCTGGGCCCGCATGTACGGCGCGAGCTTGAGCCCGACGCCGTGGTGGTCGTTCATGACGCCGCCGGCGCCGAGCATCGCCTGCACGGCGTCCGCCCAGATACGATCGTGTAGGTCGACGGCCTCGGGCCCGCCGTCCGGGACGATGAAGCGGCCGTACATCATCGTCCCCCATGGATACCAGTGGCTGAAGTGCACCTTGAGCGCGAGCCCGTGCTCGGCGTAGGGCGCCTCGACCGCCTCCTTCACCGCCAGGTAGACGCCGTAGATGCGAGCGTAGGGAGCGACGGCCTCGATCGTCCCCCAGATAGCGGGGAGCTGCGGATGGTGCGGCGGCTTGTAGAACTCGTAGCGGCGCTTCCACCACGTCTCGCCGAGCCTGCCGTCGAGGACGACAGCGCCGCGCTCGCGAGCGAGCGCCAGCAGCGTCTCCGCCTCCGCGTCGGCAACCGCAGGCTCGCCCTCGAAGCAGAAGACCGTGCAGACACCCTCGAGCTCCTGCTCGACAACTGGCCCGAGCGACGTGCGGGTGGCCACCTCGTCGTACATGCGCACGACCGACGGGCGCAGGCCGCGCGCGATGATGGAGCGCACCGTGGCGATCCCTTCGGGCACGGACGCGAACGAGATCGCCTCGAAGCGGCGCGCGGCCGGGAGGGGCGCGAGCTGCAGGGTCGCGCGGGTGATGACGCCCAGCGTGCCCTCGGAGCCGATGAAGAGCTGTGTCAGCTCCGGCCCGACCGCATGCCTGGGGACGCTGACGGTCTCGATCACGGTCCCGTCCGCGAGCGCGACGCGGAGTGAGAGCACGAGATCCTCGATCTTGCCGTAGCGCGTCGAGAGCACCCCGGAGCCGCGGGCGGCGACGTACCCGCCGACCGTTGCCAGATCCACCGAAGCCGGGTAATGCGGGAGCATGAGCCCCCGCTCGTTCAAGGCGCGTTCGAGCACGTCGCCCTTGACGCCCGCCTCGGCCGTCACGGTCAGCGACTCCTCGTCCACCTCGACGATGCGGTCGAGGCGTGTGAGATCGAGGAGGATGCCGCCCCCGACCGGAACTGCTCCTCCCTGGCTTCCCGAGCCGCCTCCGCGGGGGACCACGGGAAGACCTCGCTCGTTGGCAAAGCGGAGCACTCGAGCGACGCCGGCCTCGTCGGCCGGCAGGACGGCGACGTCCGGAAGACCGAGCGGGCTCCCGCTCGCCTGCGTCGCGAGCGCCTTCCAGTACGTGTCGGCGGCGTAGCGCTCGAGGCCGTCCGCGTCGGCGATGACCGCGTCGTCTCCTACGAGATCACGCAGGTCCTGCACGAATGTCTCGCTTCTGGGCGTCCCGACGCTCATGACGACCGCAGCGACCTCCAGGGCTCCTCGCCGGAGACGTCCACGAGCTCGTAGCCTCCCTCACCGGCGCACGGGCCGAGGGCGACCGTCAACCGTGCGGTCTTCTGTCCCGTGTTGAACGAGGCATGGACGGTGCCCATCCCGATGAACACGGCCTCGCCGGGCCCGAGGACGGTCTTCTCGCCCTCGAGCCACTGCTCGATCTCACCCGCCTGGACGACGATCACCTCCTCCTGCTCGGGGTGTGTATGGAAGTCGTGGCCGTGGCCCGGCTCCAGCGAGACGTCGAGCACCGTGAGCTGTCGAGCACCGGTGGACGGTGGCCGGCTGATCCAGCCCAGCCCACCCCAGTCGAGCTGCTCGCGCTCGATGTCGGTCTCGTGGACGAACCTCCCGTTCATACGTGTTCTCCTTCCCGCCCGCGGGTGGGGATGGCCTTGAAGCGCTTCACGGTCTCCGTCAGCGCGACTTCGGTCGGGAGCCGCTCCATGCTCGAGGCCCCGAAGAAGCCGACGACGCCCCGCGTTCGCTCGAGCACGTAGGCAGCGTCCTCCGGCTCGGAGATGGGGCCGCCGTGGCAGAGGACGAGAACGTCCGGCGCCACCTCCACTGCCGCGTCGTGCATCGCCTGAATGAGCTCGACCGACTCGTCGAGCGTCCTGGCGGTCTCGGCACCGATCGACCCGCCCGTCGTCAGCCCCATGTGCGGTACGAGCACGTCGGCACCCGCCTCCGCCATCGCCCGGGCGTCCTGCGGGGTGAAGACGTAGGGGCAGGTGAGCAGGTCGAGCTCACGCGCGGCGCGAATGGTCTCCACCTCGAGCGCATAGCTCATGCCCGTCTCCTCGAGGTTCTGGCGGAAGGTGCCGTCGATGAGGCCGACGGTGGGGAAGTTCTGGACGCCCGTGAAGCCGGCCTCCTGCACCTCCCGGAGGAAGACCGGCATGAGCCGGAATGGATCCGTGCCGCACACGCCGGCGAGGACGGGCGTCGACTCCACGACCGGGAGCACTTCGCCCGCCATCTCCATGACGATCGCGTTCGCGTCGCCGTACGGGAGGAGGCCCGCGAGGGACCCCCGGCCCGCCATGCGGTACCGCCCGGAGTTGTAGACGATGATGAGATCTGCGCCGCCGGCCTCCGCGCACTTGGCCGAGAGCCCGGTCCCGGCGCCGGCGCCGATGATCGGCAGGCCCGCCTGCACCTGCGCCCGCAGGCGTGCCAGGGCTTCCTCCCGCTTCATGCGCGCACTCCGCCGGCCGTCCAGGCCTGATAGTGCTCGTGGAGGGCGTCGACCATGGCATGGGCGAAAGCCGGATCGTTGACGTCGGTGTCGAGCTCGCGCACGTCCACGCCGGCATCGAGCGTGTCCCGGAGTGCGTCGAAGAGCGCCCGATCGGCCTCCGGGTCGAAGAAGACCTGTCCCTCCACGTCGATGAGCGACACTCCGCGAAGTGGGATGAAGAGCGTCACCGGCCCGGTCGCATGCGAGAGCTTGCGCCCGATGCGGCGGCCCAGCTCGGCGGATTCCTCCGCGGTCGTGCGCATGAGCGTGACAGTCGGGTTGTGCTTGTAGAGGAGCCGGTCCCGGAACTCGACCGGCACCGTCTCCACGGGGCCGAAGTTGACCATGTCGAGAGCCCCCAGAGAGACCACCTGCGGGATCCCGAGCTCGCCGGCGGCCTCGAGCCGGTCAGGCCCGGCGGAGAGGACCCCTCCGACGAGATCGTCGGCAAGCTCTGTCGTGGTGACGTCCAGCGAGGCGGTGATGAAGCCGCTCCGCATGAGCGCCTCCATCGACTGCCCGCCGGTGCCGGTCGCATGGAAGACGAGCACCTCGTAGCCGAGCTCCTCGAGGCGCTCGCGCGCCGCGGTCACGCAAGGGGTCGTGACGCCGAACATCGTCGCCCCGACGAGTGGCTTCCCGCCCTCGACCGTGGGCGGGTCCGCAGTCGCCATGCCCGCCATCGCGGCCGCCGCATTGGCCAGAATGCGGGCCGAGACGGCGTTGACCCCGGAGATGTCGACGACGGAGTACGTCATCGTCACATCCGTCGCGCCCACGTAGGGGCGCGTATCGCCGGACGCCATCGTCGAGACCATCAGCTTGGGAACGCCGACGGGGAGCGCTCTCATCGCCTCGGTGGCGACGGCCGTCCCGCCCGAGCCTCCGAGCGCGAGGATGCCGTCGAGGCGTCGCGCGGCGTGGAGCCCCGTGACGATCTCCGCGGCGCCGCGCGCCATGGTTTCCACGGCGGCCCCGCGGTCGCCCGCGTCAGCGAGCGCACGGACGTCTGCTCCTGCCGCCTGCGCCACCTCCTCGCGCGTCACGTCGGGGGCCGCGCGAGGCTCGCCGAGAACGCCGGCGTCGATCAGGATCGTCTCGACCCCGTGCCCGCCCAGAAGCGAGCGGAGGTACGCGTATTCGTCCCCTTTCGTGTCCAGCGTGCCGAGCAGGACGACGGTGGCCATGATGTCTAGGCGGCCGCCCCCTCGACGCGGGAGACGCCGAGGTAGCGCTGCTGCGCGTCCGGGTCGTCGAGGAGCGCCTTGGCGGTCATCTCTGTCGCGATTTCGCCTGCGACCATGATCAGCTGACGCTCGGCGAGTGAGGTGGCGACGCCGAGGTTCTGCTCGACCAGAAGGAGCCCGACCCCCTCCTGGACAAGGCTCTGGCAGGTACCGACGAGGCTTTCGACGATCGCCGGCGCAAGACCCTCGGAGGGCTCGTCCATGATCAGAAGCTTGGGATTGCCGAGGAGCGCGCGGGCGATGGCGAGCATCTGCTGCTCCCCGCCCGAGAGCTGGGCAGCGCCGACCTTGCGGCGCTCGGCGAGACGGGGGAAGAGCTCCCAGATCGCTGACTTCGTCCAGCGGCCGCCTCTTCCGGTTCCGAGCATGTCGAGGTGCTCCTCCGTCGACAGCGAGGGAAAGAGGCGACGGCCCTGGGGCACGTAGCCGATCCCGGCGCCCGAGATCTTGTAGGGAGCGCGGCCCATGAGCTCCTGCCCCTCGAAGCGGATGGAGCCGTCTGCGCGCGCCATGAGGCCCATGACCGCGAGGCAGAGGGTCGTCTTCCCCATGCCGTTGCGGCCGATCACCGCGACCGGCTCGCGACCCATCTCGAAGCTGACGTCGTGCAGGACGCGTCCACGCCCGTAGAAAGCGTTGACCTTGTCCAGGATGAAGACGGGGTCACTCATCGGCGTAGTGGTGGCTCCCGAGGTAGAGGTCGTGAACGAGCTGGTTGGCGCGGATCTCGGCCGGCGTGCCCTCGACGATCACGCGCCCGTCGTGCATCATCGTCACCCGCTCCGCCACCGCGAGGGCGACGTCCATGTCGTGCTCGATGAGGATGAGCGTGATGCCTCGGTCAAGCGTCAGCAGGAGATCGGTCAGCAGGACGCGCTCTCCACGGGAGAGGCCTGCCGCCGGTTCGTCGAGCATCATGATCTTCGGATCGCCCGCGCGCGCCATCCCCACTTCGAGCTGGCGCTGCTCGCCGTGCGAGAGCGAGCCCACCAGCGTCCCGAGCTGATCCTCGAGCCCGACCCGCTCGGCGAGCTCGCGGGCACGCTCGCGGAAAGGAGCGTCGCGGCCGGGCAGGCGCACGGGGCGGAGATGCCCGCCCCGTGCACCTAGTGCGGCCAGGTAGAGGTTGTCCTCGACCGTCAGGCCGAGGAAGAGTCGCGAGGTCTGGAACGTGCGTGTGAGCCCGAGCTTGGCCCGCTTGCGGGCGGGCATGCTCGTGACGTCGCGTCCGAAGAGCTCGACGCGTCCCTGGGTGGGCGGGAACTCGCCGGAGATGACGTTGAAGAGCGTCGTCTTGCCGGCGCCGTTCGGCCCGAGGAGAGCACGACGCTCGCCGGGGTGGACGTCGAGGTCGACGTCATGGACGGCGTGGACGCCCCCGAAGCGCCGGCCGACGCCGCGGAGGCGGACGATCGGCTCGGCGCTCTGGGGCTGTGCTGCTGCGACGGTCACGGCTCTTTCGGGCTCGCCTAGCTCCCTCCGCCCTGCTGGGTCCACGGAGGCGGCGTGCCCTCCTCGCAAGGCGGGTTCGTCCGGTCGGGCGAGGGCGTGTCCGGGCTGAAGGCGCCCGCGAACGTCTGGTCGACCTCCGGGATCGTCTTGAGCGTCTGCACGTCGGGGATGCCGTCGCCGGACTGGTCCTCGACGATCTGCTGGAGGAAGTTGTCCATGATCGCCTGGCGGTTCTCATCGAGCTTGATCGTCCCGAGCGGGGCGTCGAGCTCGAGGTTCGCCAGCGCGTCTCTGAAGGCGGCATGCTCATCGGAGAGGTCGCCCTCGACCTGCTCGAGCGCCTGCGCGATCGCCTCCATGGCCGTGTAGTAGCCATAGAAGAAGACGCTCGAGCCCGTGCCTTCGAGCTCCGGATAGGACTCTGCGATCTGCGCGGTGTACTCGAGGTATGCGGGCTCCTGCGAGTCGCCCGCGGTCATACCGGCCGTCACGACTCCGACGACCTGATCCCCGAGCTCTTCGAGGATCACGGGGTCGGTCATGAAGATGCCGCCCATGATCTTGTCGGCGAGGTTGCCGCGCAGCTGTCCGTACTGCTTCACGAAGGCGACGGTCCCGGTCCCGCCGACGCCCATGAAGAAGCCGTCGACGTCCTCTGGGATCTGCGTGATGTACGAGGAGTAGTCCTCCTCGCCGAGCGGCGGCCAGAGCCGCTGCGTCACGTTTCCGCCGATCGAGCAGAACTCGGCCACGAAGCCGGCGATCTGCGAGTACGGGAAGTCGTAGTCGTCGCCGATCGTGACGACGTTCCGCCAGCCGAGCTCGTTATAGGCGTAGTCGCCGAGCCCCGCCGTCCACTGAGTGCCGTCGTTGTGGAAGCGGAAGAAGTTCGGAGACCGGACCTTGAGCGTCGTGTCCTGCGCGCCCGAGATGCCGTTCACGAACGTGACTCCGGGCTGCTCCTTCGAGTAGTTGGCGACGGCGATCCCCTCGCTCCCCGACAGGGGCCCCACGAGGATGTCCACCCCCTCCTGCTCGACGAGCCGCCGTGCCTCCTCGACCGCCTTGTCCGGGGTCGAGTCCGAACCGCCGTAGACGATCTCGATCGGGTGCCCGGCGATCGTGGCGTTCTCGACGCCGTCGGTCGGGTCGCCGCTGACGGGAGTCGCCCCGCGGTTGATCAGCGGGAGCATCGCACCGCCAAAGGTCTGGCCTTCGAAGGGCGCGAACGCGCCCTCGTTGTTCGAGAAGACGCCAATCTTGATGGCCTCGCCGGTCGCGTCGCCGTCCGTGCCCCCCGTGTCGGTCGTCGGGGTGGCCTGGTCGTCATCGTCATCGTCGTCACCGCCGCAGGCTGCGACGGTCGCCGCAAAGACGAGTACGAGCGCGGCGAGCAGGGCCCAGAGCCGGGCCCTCCCGCCCTCGGTGGAAACTCGCATTCCTACCTCTCCTCCTGTTGGATCAATCCGAACGCCCGGTTCCCCACCGGGGTTCCCGTCGAGCGGTTGGCGCGCGTCGTTCCTCCCTTCTGAGTCATGAAGGCTGTGGACTGTTGGATGCCGTTCGGGCCTCGTCCGGCGGGCCCGGGGAGGGCCGCGCGGGGGGTTTGCCTGAGAGTTGGCGCCCGATGTAGTCGGTGATCGACTGCCAGATCCCCATCAACCCGCCCGGCGAGAGGAGGACGATGGCGAGGAAGATCGCCCCGATCACGGTGTTGAAGCGCTGGCCGACGAGGTCGACACCTCGGGTCCAGTTGTCCAGCGCCACGAAGACGAGCGCTCCGACCCAGGCTCCTTCCAACCGGTAGAGCCCGCCGATCACCGCGATCACGAGCACGTCGATCGTGCGCGAGAGGTCGATCGAGCCGGGCGAGATTCGTGTGTTCCACCAGACGGACAGAATCCCCGCGAACGAGGCGATCAGCGCCCCGAGGCCGAACGCGAGCATGCGCAGCAGCGGGACGTTGTACCCGAGCGCGCGCATCCGGGAGGGGTCGTCCCTCACGCCCTGCAGCGCGAGGCCGAACGGCGTGCGCGCCAGGTAGCGGACGAACCCGTAGACGACGGCCGAGGTTCCGAGCGCGATGTAGAACAGGTTCTGGGGATCCGAAACGGGATTCGAGACGATCCCTGGACGGGCGACGTTGTTCACGCCTCCGAAGCCCGAGAGCTCGGTCACCTGGGCGAAGAAGTAGTAGGTGAGGACCGCCACGGCGAGCGTGATCATCAGGAAGTAGATGCCGTAGCTGCGGCTCGCAATCGCGCCGAAGAAGAGACCGACACCGACCGCGACGAGGATGCCCGCCAGGGTCGCCACCCATGGGTTCCATGCGATCGTCGAGCCGCCGTCGGCGACGACGAGATTCGCCATCGTGAAGCCGGCAATTCCGTAGAGCGCTACCTGGCCGAGCGACACCATGCCGACGTAGGCGGCGAGGTAGATGAGGCTGGCCGCCGCGATTCCAAGCCAGAGCGCCTTCGTGATCACCTGGCTCAGATAGAAGTCGGTGAAGAAAAGCGGGGCGAGGACGAGGATCAGCAGGAGCGCCAGCCCCGGCCCCCACCAGAGCGCACGCTCCACGGTGAGCGCGGGCCGGGTCACGCCGGTCTCCCGAAGAGCCCGAGAGGACGGATCGCGAGCACGAGGACGAGCAGCCCGAAGATGAGGAGGATCGAGTAGTTGGTGTAGCCCTCCGGCAGGTAAACGTCGCCGAAGGAGTCGACGAGACCGAGGGCGAGCGCTCCGATGGCCGCCCCGGCAAGGCTCCCCATGCCGCCGATGATCACCACGATCAGCGAGATGAGGAGGTACTGCGTGTCGTTGGCCTTGTCGACCGAGATCATCGTCCCGCCGAGCACGCCGCCCAGACCGGCGAGCACGGCCCCGAGGAAGAAGGCCCCGGCGAAGACGAGCTGGATGTTGATCCCGAGCGCCGAGACCATCTGCCGGTCGTCGACGCCTGCGCGCACGATCATGCCGAAGCGCGTGCGTTGGATCATCGCCCAGAGGGAGAGCCCGATGGCGATCGCGACCAGGAGGACAAAGATGCGGAAGAAGGGATACACGAGGTCGGAGAACGGAAGGTCGACGCTTTCCGGAAAGACGTCCGGCGCCGCGAGCGACTCCGCGATCCCGCCGAAGTGCGCCAGAGTCTGGTCGGCGATGATGATTCCGATCGCGATCGTGATGAGCGCCTGACGCAGGTCCTGCCCCTGGTTCCAGCGCAGGAAGATCTGTTGCATGACGAGGCCGATCAGGCCGACACCCAGCGAGGCGACGACCAGCGGGATGATCCAGTCCCCGAGCCCTGCCTCCGACGACCCGAAGGCCGAGGTCGTCTCCCCGCCCGTCAAGGTCGTCTGGAGCTCGAGCGCGAAGAAGCCGGCGAGCATGTACAGGGAGCCATGCGCCATGTTGACGACCCGCATGAGCCCGAAGATGAGCGTGAAGCCGCTCGCCACGACGAAGTAGAGCCCGGCAAGCGTCAGGCCGTTGAGCCCGACGATCACGAACGTGCGTGGATCGCCGTACGCCTTATAGGCGACCCAGGCGGCGACGAAGGTGAGGACGAACGCGATGGCGGCGCGGAGCACGAGCGCGCCGGGTGGGAGGGCCGCCAGGCGCGAGCGCCAGGCCGGTTCCGATGCAGTCGCCGCCTGCCCGCTCACGTGAGCCGCGTCACCGGATCCCCGCAGAATGATCGCTTTTGAAGGGACATGAACGGTTTTGCAGGGCGAACGTAACAGGATGAAAGATCGGTGTCAACGACGGCGTAGACTGCGCCGCGTGACCGAGGTCAGGCGTCTCCAACACGTGTCGACGCCGCATCCGCGCGGCCGGCAAGCCGACGTCCGCAGCTTCTACGGGGGCGTGCCCGGTCTCGTCGAGAGGCCCGTTTCGTCCTCGGTCGCCGACCAGGAGCCAGTCTGGTTCGAGGCCGGGCCGCTCGAGGTCGAGCTCACCACGATTCAAGGGGACTATCGAACATGAGCAACGGACTGAAGACCAGCCTCGGCATCTGGGCGCTCGGCCCGATGATCACGCGCTTCGTTCCCGGCGGCTACAAGCCGGAGTACGCAGGCGAGACGACTGCCCAGCGGGTGCGCAGAGCCGTCGACGGGCTCGGCGACCTGATCGACGGCTACGAGTTCCACTACCCGCAGGAGCTCAACGAGGACAACCTCGACGAAGTGCGAGACGCCCTGGGAGGCCACGACATCTACTGCATGGCGACGGGCCTCCACCTCGACCCGCGCTTTGGCCGCGGCGGGCTGGTCTCCCCCGACGAGGCCACTCGCGCCGAGGCGCTCCGCCGGACGAGCGCCGCGATCGACTTCTCCGGCGAGCTCGGCGCGCACTTCATCATCTGGCCGGGGATCGAGGGTTACAACTATCCGTTTCAGAGCCCCTACCGAGAGAGCTGGCACTGGCTGGTCGACGGGATCGGCCAGGCGGCCCAGCGCTGTGCCGACCGCGGGATTCTCCTCTTCCTCGAGCACAAGAACTCCGAGCCGGCCATGAAGATCCTGATGCGCAATATCGGCATGACCCTGCACGTGATCCACAAGCTGCGCGCGCAGGGAATCACGAACGTCAAGGTGAACATGGACTGGCAGCACCTGCTCATGAACCGGGAGAGCCTCGCGGAATACGCAGCCCTCCTGGGGGCCGAAGGGCTCCTCGGCCACCAGCACGCGAACTCCGGCTGGGGGGACTTCGACGACGACAACATGGTCGGCGCGACCGCATTCATGGAGACGCTCGAGCTGGCGCTCGAGCTGAGGCGAGCCGGCTACGGCGAGAACGGCGAGCGGCTCGGCTTCGACCTCTACCCGTACACCGAGGACGCGATCGAGGCGGTGCGCCGGAGCGTGGTGCAGTGGCGCTTCATCGACGGCATTGCCTCGCGCATCGACGACGGCGCCCTCCGCGAGGCGCAGATGGCCAAAGATGCGATCCGGGCCTATGAGCTCGTCTACGCCGCTTTGGGAGGAGAATGAGCGCGACCTACGAGTAGTGAGCCGTTACGGCTAGCCAGACTCTTGTCGCCGCTACGATCCGACGGTGGCACGACCCAGGACGACCCGCGAGCGCGAGCTGAAGCTCACGGTTCCCCCCGGTTTCTCCCTTCCAGACCTCCCTGGCGAGCCGCTCGAGCCGCGCACTCTCACATCGACCTACTTCGACACGGCGGACCGAGCGCTTGCCCGTGCGGGCGTGACGCTGCGCCGCAGGGTGGAGAACCGGCGCGGCCTCTGGCAGCTGAAGCTCCCCGGCAAGGGAGAGCGGCTCGAGCTCGAGTCGCCCGGGGGGTCGACCGAGCCGCCGGCGAACCTCGCCGACCTCCTCGTGGGCGTCCTCCGTGGGCGGGGGCTCGAGCGCGCCGAAGTCGTGCGAACGCGGCGAACGGGGATCCGCGCCCAGCTGGACGGGCGCGCGGTGGCCGACGTGACCGTCGACCGCTTCGCGGTCCTCGACGGGCGCCGCGTACGCGAGTCGTTCGTCGAGCTCGAGGTGGAGGCGCTCGACGGAGGCGCCGACGCCCTTCCCGACCTCGGGCGCGTGCTCGAGGACGCGGGCGCGACGCCGACCGACGGGCGGCCGAAAGCCTTCCGGGCCATGGGCTTCTTCCCGGCCGATCCGGCGCCGCCGCCGCGCTGGGCGCCCGCGCTCGACCACGTCCGCATCGCCCTCGCCCGCCAGGTTGCCGAGCTGCTCGCACACGACCCCGGGACGCGCTTCGGCGAGGACCCGGAGGAGCTGCACCAACTTCGCGTCGCGACGCGCCGCCTCCGCGCCATCCTCCGAGCTGCCCGCGACCTGCTCGACCCCGAGTGGAGCGAGCCCTTGCGCGCTGAGCTGTCCTGGCTGGGTTCCGCGCTCGGCCCCGTCCGCGACCTCGACGTCCTCATGGAGCGGCTGCGCGTGGAGATCGATGAGCTCGAGCCGAGCGAGCGCCGGGCGGGCCGACGGTTCCTCCAGCTCCTGGACGAGGATCGGGACACAGCGCGAGCGGCGATGCTCGAGGCGATGTCCGAGCCGCGCTACCACGAGCTGCTCGACCGTCTCGAGGCGGCCGCCGCCGCGCCGCGTGCGCGTGAGGCCGACGTCTCGCTCGCGGACATCGCAGGCGCCGAGTTCCGCAAGCTCCGCAAGGCCGTGAAGGCGCTGCCGCCCGATCCGCACGACGACGAGCTGCACGCCGTCCGCATCCGCGGCAAGCGCGCGCGCTATGCCGCCGAGCTGGCGGAGGCGGCCGTGGGCAAGCCGGCGGGTCGCTTCGTGAAGGACGCGAAGCGTTTTCAGGACGTGATCGGCGAGCATCAGGATGCCGTGGTCGCCGAGCAGCGGATACGAGAGCTCCTGGGCAGAACGGGAAGCCCGCAGGCCCATCTCGCCGCGGGCAGGCTGATCGAGCGCGAGCGCCTGCGCCGCCGTGAGGCCCGCGCGGGATTCCCGGCCGCCTGGAGCGCCCTCGACAAGAGCGGGAAGAAGGCCTGGGCCTGACACGGGACACCGTGCAGGCGGCCGGCGGCGTCGTATACCGGCGCAACGGCGAGGACGAGCTCGAGGTCCTGCTCGTCCACCGGCCGCGCTACGACGACTGGACGCTGCCGAAGGGCAAGCTCCACCGCGGCGAGAGCCACGAGGAGGGCGCGCTCCGTGAGGTCGAGGAGGAGACCGGCCTCCGTTGCGAGCTCGGCCGCGAGCTCCCTTCGAGCCGCTACACGGATCAGAAGGGCCGGCCGAAGGTCGTCCGCTACTGGACCATGCGCCCGCTCGAGGGAACCTTCCGACCCCACGACGAGGTCGACGAGGCCCGCTGGCTACCCGTCGAGGCGGCCGACGCCGAGCTGAGCTACGACCGCGATCGCGAGATCCTGAGCGCGTTCGCGGAGGAGGAATCCCGCTGACCGTCCTCCTTCTCCGCCACGCCGCTGCGGGCCACAGCACCGGCGCGCCCGACGATCATCTTCGCCCGCTCGATGAGCGCGGTCGCCGGCAGGCCGACGGGCTCCCGGATGCTCTCGCCGAATACGACGTGCAGCGCGTGCTCACGAGCCCGTACGTCCGCTGCCGCCAGACCGTCGAGCCCCTCGCCAGCTCGCTGGGACTGCCCATCGAGGAGCGGCCGGAGCTCGCTGAGGGCTCGACGGCCGACGACGTGCGCCGGCTCGTGGACTCGCTGGACGGCGAGACCGCCGTCCTCTGCACCCACGGGGACGTCGTCTCCGAGGTGCTCGGCGAGGAGAGCAAGAAGGGCTCGACCTGGGTGCTCGACGTGGGCCAGGACGGCTCATTCGAGCAACGGGACTACATCGCCGCCCCGGCGTAGACCCGGACGCCCGCGAGCTTGCTTCGGCTCGCCGCCATCTGACACAACTCGTCCCGCCTTGTCCGTTGCTCAAGTGATGCTCCTTCCCGGGATCGTGCTCCCGGCAGAGCTCGCGTACGGCGGCCTCATCGCCGCGCTGAGGTCCGACTTCGAGGCGGTCGCCAAGGATCTGGAGGTTTACGCGAGTGCCGGAGCCTCCGGACGACTACGGCCTCGAGCTCGAGGTGGAGGGCCTCCGGCGCGAGGTGGATGGACGCGGGTGGGATCGGTTCCACCTCGTCGGGTACTCGGGCGGTGGTGCGGCCGCGCTCGCGTTCGCGGTCGCCGAGCCCGGGCGGCTGGCGAGCCTCGCGCTACTCGACCCGGCCTGGGCGGGGACGTGGGACATCAGCCCCGCGGAGCAGGCGGCCTGGCTCGAGCACGACCGACTCGCACAGCTTCCGGACGACGAGCTGATGCTGGGCTTCGTCCGCTTCGGGCTCGGGCCCGGCGTCCCTGTCCCCTCTCCCCCTCCCGGCGAGCCTCCGCCCTGGATGGCGACACGGCCGGCCGGGATCCGGGCGATCCTGCGAGCCTTCCGGAGAGGCTCGATCGACCGCGAAGCGCTCTCCGCCTTCGATCGCCCGGTCTACCTCGCCCTGGGTGCGCTGAGTAACCCGGATCAGTACGCCGAGGTCGCGAAACGACTGAGCAGGGTCTTCCCCAACTTCGAGCTCGAGGTGTTCGACGAGCGCCACCATTTTGACCCGCCGCATCGGACCGAGCCCGAACGCCTCGCGCGCTCCCTCGAGTCGCTCTGGCGAACGGCCGAGGCGCAGCCCTCCTAGGCCGCTCGCCGCGGCCCGGACAGGAGGCCGCCCGACCGCAGCGCGATCCTCCGCTCCAGCAGGCTCACCTCCTGCACCTGGTCGACCGGCACGTGCACGAGCCAGTTGCCCAGGAGGCCCGCTCGCACGACCAGGAGCTTCGGCTCCCCGGTATCCGCGTCGACGCGGATGCTTTCGACGACGCCGATCCGCGCCGCCGGGCCGTAGACGCCGAAGCCCTCACAGCACGCAAGGCCGGCGCGGCGGCCGTCTCTCTTCTCTTTGGTCTCCATGGCCTCATCGTGCCCCGCTCCGTCGGGGGTCGTGGGTGACGGGGCCGTGAAGAAGCGGTTACGCGGCCGAAGCTGCGAGCTCGCCGAGGAGCGCGAGCGCCGCTCCCTCTCTGAGCCCTGCCCGGGAGACCTGGAGCGGCACGCCGAGCCGCTCGTGGAGCGCCGCGAGGATGATCGCGCCTGCGGCCAGGGTCCGGGCACGCCGTTCGTGGAGGCCGAAAAGCCTCGCCGTCTTTGCGGCGGGGCGCTTGCCGAGGATTCTCAGGGCAGCGTCGAACGCGTCGGCGTCGAGCTCCCTTCCGACGAGCTTGCGGAGCGCACGAGCAGTTCCTCCGGCGGCGAGCGCGGTCTGCGGCAGCGGCGGCGCAAAGCCGTCCAGATGCCGCTCGACCTCGTCCTTCGCGGCCGCAAGCACCCGCTTGCCGGGCGGGTCGTCAGCGAGGAAACGGGCGGTGAGGCGGACCGCGCCGATGTCAAGGGACTTCGACCATGCCGGCCCACCCTCCGTCGTGCCGACAACGACTTCCGTCGAGCCGCCTCCGACGTCGACGACCGCGACGCTGCCCGGCGGCAGCCCCGCCGCCGAGACCGCGCCGGCGAACGCGAGCTCCCCTTCCTCGTCGGCCGAGAGGACGCGCACCGGCGCGCCTCCAGCGGCCACGAGCGCCCGTACGAGCTCGTCGCCGTTGTCGCCCTGACGCCCCGGGGCCGTCACGACCACCTCGACCGCCGAAGCGTTCAGGCCGCGCGCGGTATGGACGAAGCCGGCCACGCACTCGGCCGCCTCTTCGATCCGAGCCGCGGAAAGACGCCCGTCCCGTTCGACGTCCTCACCGAGGAACAGGTGCTCTCGGCCCTCGTCCAGCGGAAGCAGGCCCGAGCCCTCTCGGCGGGCGACGAGGAGGCGGACGGTGTTCGAGCCCACGTCGACGACGGCAACGTTCACAGCGTCGTCATTCTCCAATCACCGTCGGCTGTAACCCCTCCGCGCTAGCGCGGGCGGCGGGCCACGCGGCGACGGGAACGGGTGTGGGCCTTGCGCATGAGTGCATCGTGGCTCCCCCGCGAGTTCTGATCCTTCCTGGGCTTTAGACGCTTCCAGCCCCCGTCCGGCTGAAGCGTCCAGGCGGTGTTGTCCTCCAGGAGGACGTCGAAGGCGCCCGCGAGCTGGGCCTGCACCTTGGCGTCCTCGACCGGCGCGGCGATCTCGATCCGGTGGTCGAGGTTCCGGGTCATCAGGTCGGCGCTGCCCAGGAACGTCTTCGACTTCCTCGCCCGGCCTCGAAGATGTAGAAGCGGCTGTGCTCGAGGAACCGCCCGAGGACGCTGCGGACTCGGATCGTCTCGGAGAGCCCGGGGACGCCGGGCCGCAAGGTGCAGATCGAGCGCGCGACGATGTCGATCTCGGCCCCGGCCTGCGAGGCCGAGTACAGCTCCTCGATGATCGCCTGGTCAGTGAGCGCGTTCACCTTCAGCCGGATGCGCGCGTGCTCTCCGTTCCCTGCCGCCTTTGCGACGGAGCGGATCTCGTCGACGAGCCCGCGCCGGAGGTTGAACGGCGCCACCAGGATCTTGCGGAACCGCTGCGGGCGGCCGAAGCCGGTCACGTAGTTGAAGAGGTCGGCCACGTCCGCGGCGATCTCCTCGTCGGCCGTGAAGAGGCCGAAGTCCTCGTAGATGCGTGCGGTCAGCGCGTGATAGTTGCCGGTGCTGAGGTGGACGTACCGGCGCAAGATGTTTCCCTCCCGCCGCACGACGAGCGTCGTCTTCGCGTGGATCTTCAGGTTCGGGAAGCCGTAGACGACGTGCACGCCGGCGCGCTCCATCGCCCGGGACCACTCGATGTTCCGGTGCTCGTCGAAGCGCGCCTTCAGCTCGACGATGCACACGGACTGGCGGCCGTCCTCGACCACCTCGATCAGCGCCGGGACGACGGGCGAGTCATCGCTCGTGCGGTACACCGTCGTCTTCAGCCCGAGCACCGCCGGGTCGCGGGCCGCATCCCGGACGAAGCGCTCGAAAGTCGTCACGAAGGAGTCGTACGGATAGTGGACGAGCACGTCTGCGCGCCGGATCTCGGCGAAGAAGTCGTCGCCGCCCGCCACGGAGGCGAGCCGCGCCGGTGTGCGTGGCACCCACGGCTCGTCCTTGAGATCGGGACGGTCGAGGGAAGCGATCTGCGAGAGGTCGGCGAGGTCGAGCGGGCCCCGAATCGGGTAGACCTGGTCGTCGCCGGCGTCGAGCCCGTCGGTGAGGCGCGCGAGCATCCGGCTCGAGACCGAGCCCGAGACCTCCAGGCGCACGACGTCGCCGAAGCGGCGGCGCCGCAGCTCGAGCTCGACCGCCTCGAGCAGGTCGTCCGCCTCGTCGGAGACCTCGAAGTCCGCGTCCCGCGTGACGCGGAAGACTGCGCGCTCCACGATCTCCATCTGCGGGAAGAGCCGCGCGAGGAAGTGCGCGATCACGGTCTCCAGGGGGACGAGCGCGCTTCGCTTCCCGACCTCGAGGAAACGTGGCAGGCCTTCGGGGACCTTCACGCGCGCGAAGCGCTCCTCTCCGGTCTCTGGGTCGCGGACGAGCACGGCGAGGCTGTTCGACAGGCCCGAGATGTACGGGAAGGGCTGCCCGGGGCCGACGGCGAGCGGCGTGAGCACCGGGTAGATCTCACGGTCGAAGCGCTTTTCGAGCTCGGCGACCTCCTTCTCCTGGCAGTCCTCGACCGGCGCGATGACGACCCCGTGCTCGGCGAGGGCCGGGACGAGCTCCCGCCCCCAGAGGCGCGACTGGCGGGCCGTTAGCCCGAGCACGCGTTCGCGGATCTCGGCCAGAGCCGCCGTCGGCGTGCGGCCGTCGATCGAGCGGACGCCGATGCCTGCCGCCTCCTGGCCCAGGAGGCCCGCGACGCGCACCATGAAGAACTCGTCCATGTTGTTCGAGAAGATGGAGCAAAACTTCACGCGCTCGAGGAGCGGGACGTTCGGATCGGCCGCGAGATCGAGCACGCGGGCGTTGAACTCGAGCCACGAAAGCTCGCGGTTGAGAAGTCGATCGCCGCCCCTGGGAACGGCTTCCAGCTCTACGCCCATGATCAAAGAGTGCATGATCCCGGTCCGGAGGGCCAGGCGGGGTAACGGTTTGGTGAACAAGTGGAAAAGGGGCCTGGGCCCCGAGGACGCGAATGGCACGTCGCGCGCGCGCCTCGCGTGGCCGATCATCATCGTCCTCAGCGCGCTCGACGCGGCCGGCTACAGCGTCATCGCGCCGGTGCTTCCGCAGATCTCCGACGCCGCGGATGCGGGGCCGGCGGTCATCGGGGCGCTCGTGGCAACCTTCCCCGCGGGGATGCTGTTCGGGTTCGTCGCCGCCGCGCCCGGGATCGCGCGCGGCCGCACCCGTGAGGTTCTCGCCGTCTCCCTCCTCGTCATCGCGGCCGGGTGCCTGGGCTTCGTCGTCTCGGACGATCTGACCTCCTACTTCGCCGCCCGGCTCCTGATGGGCTTCGGGTCCGGCGGGCTCTGGATGGGGATCACCTTCGCCGCGCTGGAGCGGAGCCCCGGCCGCGAGTACGAGGGGATGAGCCGCGTGCTGGCCGGTTACTCCGCCGGCGGCGTCATCGGGCCGGCGCTCGGCGCCCTCGACGGCGTCCGCGGGCCGTTCGCCGCCTACCTCGTGCTCGTCCTGGTCTGCGTCGGCCTGGCGCTGCTTCTCGTCGCGCCGGCTCGACGGAGGGCGTTCACCGCCGACCGGGCGGCGCTGCGGGTGCCGGGCTTCTGGGTCTCGTGCGGCGCCATCCTCTTCGCCGTGATCGCCCTCGGGATCCTCGACGGCGTGCTCCCGCTCCACTTCGACACGCGTCTGGAGCAGGCGGAGATCGCCGCACTCTTCGCAGGCCTCGCCGTCGTGTTCGGCGGCAGCTCGATCGCAGCAGGCCAGCTCCGTCCGCGTCTCGTCGTGCCGATCGGCGTCGTCTTGACTGTCGTCGGGATCTCCTGGGCCGGGATCGCCGACAGCGTGCCGCTCTGGATCGCCGCGCTCTTCGTCACCGGGATCGGCTTCTCGTTCACCGAGACCGGCTCGGCCGGGATCCTCTTCGACGCCGTCGGCACCGAGCGGATCGTCACCGCGATGATCGTCTGGTCGCAGATCGGCATCGCCGGCTACCTCATCGGCCCGCTCGCGGGCGGCGGTGTGGCCGAAGGCCTGTCGTTCGCGTGGATCGGCATCGTGCCGCTGGCCGCCGCGGCCGGGCTCGCCGTTCTGACGGCCGGCCTGCGGCCTCAGGCCGCCGCGGAGGCCTCGACGGCCGAGGCGCGGAACGGCACCAGGTAGGTTGCGCGACTCGAGCGCAGGTGCGAGACGAGTGCCCGCTCCTCCTGCTCGCAGGGCACGAGCGTCTTCCAGGAGGAGAGGTGCTCGGCCCGATGGAGGTCGCCGCCCGCAACGGCCGGAAGCTCGCCCGTCGCTGCCCAGCCGTAGACGTCTGACTGGTTGAAGAGCTCCACGCGGTGCAGGAGCGGGGAGAGCGTGTCCCACTCGCGCCAGAAGCGGCGCGTCGTCCGCGCGGGGTTCGGATCGCCCTCCGGCCCGTGCGGATGGGCAGCGATCAGCGCCGCGCCGGCCTCGCGCGCGGCAAGCAGCGCGCCGACGAGGCCGAGGTCCGGCGTGACGAACTGCCTGAGCCCGACGGCGAGCGCATGCGCGGAGACGTCCGGCTCGCGGTGGTTGTGGGTCAGCTCGAGCCCGGGGACGACCAGCATCCCATAGAGCGCGCGCGCCCGTTCCGCCTCCAGGTCGATCGCCGCCAGGTAGGACGAGAAGTTCGCCTCGTGGACGCAGGACTCGGGCACCCGCCACGGATCGGCGCTGCGGAGGACGTGGTCGGTGACGCAGAGGACGTCGAAGCCCGCACCGCCGTAGAGGTCGACAAGCTCGCGGAGCGTGAGCTCCCCGTCGCTCCAGGTGGTGTGCGCGTGGAGCTCGCAGAGAAGCGACGGCGTTCCGTTCCCCTGACCCATGCTCAGAGTGTCTGGCGCACACGCCCGCACGTGGGCAACGGACTGGTGAATGTCATGGGAAAAGGCAGCAGCCCGCCGTGAGGGAGGCGGGCTGCTTTGCGGGCGGGCGACGCCCGTGCGGTGAAGAGGAGCTAGTTGGTCGACTTCCAGGGACCCCAGATCGCGTACGTGACGGCGCCGCCGTTGGCAGGGCCGCCGGGGAGGTTGCCGCGGTCTCCCTGCTGGTTCACGAAGAGGATCTGGCCGAGCCGGTCGAAGCAGCCGCCCGCGAACTCGGTCGAGTTGGCCGCGGTCTTGGCAAAGTCGTAGATCTCGCCCTTGACGGACACGCCGCGCAGGAACTGCTCGCCCGCGCCGTCCTCCTGGAGCAGGATGTGGCCGGTCTTCGGGACGATGACGACGTTGTCCGGGAACGAGAGCGCGCCCTCGTTCGGCGACTCGTAGATGAGGGTGAGCGTCTCGCGCTCGGGGTCGTACTCCCAGACCTGGCCCTGGCCGGCCTCGCCGCCGTTGGTGACGTCGAAGTAGACCTTCTTGCCTCCGACCCACATGCCTTCGAGGCGGTTGAAGGCGGCCGCGCCCTTGGCCCTGGCCTGGTTGCGCGTGGCGAGCGGGCCGCTGTCCGTGTCGTCCTCGTGGTCGGGGCTGTCGATGGTCACCCACTCGACGGGCATCGGGTCGAGCGGGACGCGGTCCAGGTCCATGTTCGCGAGCGGCTCGTCCTTGAGCTTGAGCGCCTGGAGCACGCCGGTGGTCTCCGAGAGCGGGTTCTTCGCACCGTACGGTGGGTTCGGGATGTAGCGGTAGAAAGCCGCCCCGGCCGGGTTCGACGCCGACCTCGTGCGGTCCTCGGTCTGGTAGAGCGCACCGCCGAAGAAGAGCGACGCCTCGTGCACGAAGCGGCCGGCGCCGATGATCGGCTCCGCCTTCACAGGGCCGGTCGCGCCGGACGGGACGTCGAAGACGTAGCCGTGCTTGATCCCCGCCGAGCTCCGGTTCACGACTTCCTCGCACGTGATCCAGGAGTCCCAGGGCGTCGTGCCGCCCGCGCAGTTCGTGTCCGTCCCGCCGAGGACGGCGAACGTGTCGAGCACCTTGAAGTCGCCCTTGCGCGGGCCGGTGTCGATGACGACCTTCGTGTTCCCCGCGTTGTAGGAGGGCGTCGGGTCGTACTTGAGGGCGTCGGGGACGATCACCGGGATCTCGCCGGCCTGGCGTCGGTTCTCGTGGTTGCGGATCAGCACGATCGTCCCGCGCTTCCCGGGGTATGCAGCCATTCCGTCGAAGATCCCCGGGACGAGGTTCCCGTCGCTCATCAGCTCGCCCTGGCGCTGGATGATCCTGTAGTTGAAGTCCTCGGGCAGCCAGAGGTCACCCTTGTTGACGAGCGGCCCGTAGCCGACCACGCGCGGCGGCCTCGCGCCGTGTGCAACCTGGGCGCCGAGCGAGTGCAGCGGGCCGAGCGCCGCGATACCACCACCCGCGAGCAGGCCGCGGCGCAGCAGCGTCTTGCGGTCGAGCGTGTCCATGTGGTCGTACCTCCCCGAGTCGACGTGTGCTGCGGCCGAGTCTCGGCCAGGAGCGGCCGACCGTGGGGAGCGGATCGGTGAAGAGCGGGTGACGGGGAGGTGAAAGGGGACTACGCGCCGCGGGGCGCGGAGTCCTCGAGCGTCACGCGCATGAGGTCGCGGATCGAGACGATTCCGGTGATTTTCCCGTCGTCCACGACCGGGAGGTGCCGGAAGCCGCCGTGGATCATGAGCGCCGCGGCCTGGCCTGTCGCCTCCGAGGCTTCGATCGTCTCCGGGTGCCTCGTCATCCACTCGCGCACGCGCGCGTCCTCGGCGAGACCCGTCGCGACTGCTTTGAGCACGTCGCGCTCCGTGAGGATCCCCTCGAGCTTGTCCCCATTCATGACGAGCACGGCGCCCACACCCCGGCCGACCATCTGCCGCGCCGCCTCGGCGACCCGCTCCTCGGGGTCGATCATCAGGAGGTCGCGCGACATGTGGTTCGCGATCACCGGCACCCGCCGATCCTAAAGGCGACCGCGCAGCTTCGTCGGCTGGAGGGCTTGGCGGAACGCCGCTCGTCGTCGGGGCGTGATGGTCGTTCCGAGGCAAGGACGCAGGGAGTGTTCGTAGCCGGAGGCTACGGGCGCGACTGAGGACGCGCATCGGGGCGAGCAGCGCGGCCCGGCGGCACAGGCTGCGTCGTGTCAATCCCTCCGAAAAACCTATTTCGGAACTGCTTCGAGCTTGTAGCCGACGCCGTAGCGCGTCTGGACGAACGTGTGGCCGGGGCCGAACGACTCGAGCTTGTCCCGGATCTTGCGGACGAAGACGTCCACGGTGCGGTCGCGGTGCGTCAGCCGGCGGCCCCACACCTTCTGGAGGAGCTCGTCGCGCGTGACCACCCGCCCCTGCTCCAGCGCGAGCGCGTAGAGGAGGCGGAACTCGGTGGGCGTCAGCTCCGCGCTCTCGCCGCTGACGTAGGCCTGAACGTTCAACGGGTCGACGATGAGCTCCGCGATCTCGATTGGCTCGCCGCGACGTTCGTCCTGGACGCGGACACCGCGACGAGCCGCCGCGCGCACGCGCGCGACAAGCTCTTTCATGGAGAACGGCTTCACGAGGTAGTCGTCGGCGCCGATCTCGAGGGCGTGCACGCGGTCGTGCTCCGTCCCGCGGGCGCTCACGACGACGATCGGCGTTCCGATCCCCTCGGAGCGCGCCGTCTCGATCAGCTTCCAGCCGTCGATGCCGGGAAGCATGAGGTCGAGGACGCACACGTCCGGCCGCTCGTAGCGGAGGCGCGCGAGGCCCGACTCGCCCTTGTTCACCCAGAGCGGGTCGAAGCCCGCTGTGGTGAGGTGTCGTGACATGCCCTCGGCGATGACGTCGTCGTCCTCGATGATGAGCACCTTCGGCACGCTGCCTCGATTCTGCCCTCCGGACGGGCACACGGGGGTACCGGAAAGGTAGCGCAGTGGTGAAGAAGTGGTGAAGGCGGCTCAGCTCCCGCCTTCGATGCTGTCCGCGATGAGCAGGCGGAGGCCGGCCAGGCCGGGCTCGTTCTCGTTTCCATCGCACGGGCGGAGGGCGAGCACGAACTCGTCGCCCCGCTCGACGTAGGGGACGCCGTGGCGCTCGAGCCCCGAGACGTACGTGTCGGCCTCGACAGAGACGAGGCGCTGGGTTCCCGGCTCGGTGAGAAGGGCCTCAACCTCCGGATCATCTGCCTCGACTTCCAAGGGCTGACCTGGAGCGGGCGTCGAAAGCGCGCGCGCCGTCGTCGTCCGGAGCGCGCCACAGATGAAACCCTCGTGGCCGTCCAGGCCCTGGCTGGTCGCGATGGCGGAGTGCAAGGGATGGCGTGGGCTCTCGACCAGGTATCCGTGCCCGAGCCAGACGATCGGCCGGTCGGCATCCGCCATCTCGGCCGCGACCGCGACGGAAGGGTCGATGCCCTCGATGCGTCGCACGTGCACGTTCTCGTCGGGGTAGTAGCCCGTCTCCTCGCTCCCGCAGCCGAGAACGACGCCGGGACCGAGCTCGGGACCGAGCCTCGACGACGACGGCAGGTCGATACCCGGCTCGTAGCGAGCCTCGTTCCAGTGAAGCGGGTACGCGCAGTCGAGGGCGGCGTCAGGCTCGGTGGGCGCGCCCCCCGCCGTCTCCTGACGGGCGCAGCCGGCAGCCGCGACGACGATCGCGAGGACGACGAGCGCCCCAGGGGCGACGACTGCCGCTCTCCGCTTCATGTGAAGTGAGACTGGCACGCGGCAAGAATTGTTCGCCGTGCCGACGCGTGGCTACGATCACGCCGAGGTGCGGCGCTTCCTCCGACGTCAACAGAACGGCCCGCGGTCGGACCAGGGCCTCGACGCGCTTCGCCTCGAGGCCCGGCGCGGGCGCGCCCTCGTCGAGGAGAGCCGGGAGATCGTCGTCGTCCTCGACGACCACGATCGAGTCGTGGCCGCGAGCCGGCGGGCGCGCGAGCTCCTGGGCGGGCTCGAGGAGGGCGCAGTCGCGCCCGACGCGCTGCGCGAGGCCGACACGCTCACGATCCCGTACGAGGTCGACGGCCGCCGCGAGACGATCGTGTACGCGCGCGACTCCGGCGACATGGCGGCCTACGAGGAGCTGCGCGCCGGCTTCACGGCCGCGGTCTCCCACGAGCTGCGCACGCCTCTCGCCCGCGTGCTCGCCCTCCTCGAGACCGCGACGCTGCCCGGCTCCGACGTGATCGAGCTCGTCGAGCAGGCCCAGGGCGAGGTCGACCAGATCCGCGAGCTGATCGACGACATCCTCTTCCTTTCCGAGCTCGAGTCCGGGCACGAGGTCGTGGGGCTCGGCACGACCCGGGTGTTCCCGATCATCGTCGAGGTCGTCGAGAGCCTCCAGGAACAGGCCGCGCGTGCCGGCGTGGTGATCGAGGTGCAGGCGGACGAGGACGCCGAGCTCCCGATGCGCCCGCGGATGATCCGGGTGGTCGTCCAGAATCTCGCGCAGAACGCCGTCCGGTACGCCGGGCCCGGCGCCCACGTGTCCCTGTCGCTGCGTCACGAAGACGGCGGCGTGGCGTTCATCGTCGCCGACGACGGCGTCGGGGTCCTCGCGGAGGACGTCCCTCGCCTCTTCGAACGCTTCTACCGCGGCGACCGAGCGCGGGCCTCGCGCGGGACAGGGCTCGGCCTGGCGATCGTGAAGCACGTGATCAACTCGGCCGGCGGAACCGTCGAGGCGCAAGGCGAGCGGGGACAGGGCCTCACGATCCGCTGCTACTTCCCGGCGCCCTGATCGCCTGACGAGACCTCGAGCACGAGGAGCCGGAGGTCGCGGTTCGTGTGGTCGAGCACGTCATGTACCGCGAGGTACGTCCGCGCGCGACGCTCGGCCGCTCCGCCCAGCTCCTCAGCTTGGTCGATCGCTCTGAGAATCTCCTCAGGCTCGCCTTCGGCCACTAGCTCGAGTCTCTCACGGATCGGTTTCGAGAACAGCTACGGCTCGACCGGTTAGGGCGTGCCCGGGTGGGTAGTACCTCTGGACACAAGTCGATCGGGAGGAGGGCCTAATGGCCACCCCACTATGCGACATCGACGGCAGTCGCCCGGCAGTGGCGACGGTACGGATCAGGGAGAACGGCCGGGTCGTGACGCGAAACCTGTGTGAGATCCATCTCGCCGAGGCGCGAGCCGGTCGGCTCGGGCTCGGAGACGGAGGAAGTGGCGGTGGACGAAGCCTGTTCGACGAGTTCTTCTCCGACTTCTTCGAGGACTTCGGCGGAGGCGCTGCAGGGCGGGCGAGCGCGAGACCCCAGCGCCCGGTCGAGCAGATCGACGTGACGGAATCCTTCAGCGACGCGACGCGCGAGCTCCTTCAGCGCGCAGCGCAGAAGGCCTTGGAGTGGGGCAGCCTCGACCTCGACACCGACCACCTGCTCTGGGCGACGGTTCAGGACGACGTCGTCAGCCACGTGCTGAGGCAGCTCGGCGCGGACGCCGGCGCGATCGCCGCGCAGGTCGAGGAAGAGGCTGAGATCGGCGAGCGCACGGACATCGCACCGTCCCTCACCCCCGACGCGAAAGCCGTCCTGCTCGCGGCCTACGAGGAATCGCGCCAGCTCGGCGCCTCCTACGTCGGCCCGGAGCACGTGCTCCTCGCACTGTCGCGGGACGAGGAGGAGCACGCCGGAGAGCTCCTCTCCCGTTTCGGCGTCACCCACACGAAGCTTCGCGGCGCCGTGATCCGGGGCGTGGACGCCGCGGAGGGCGGCGGCCGTCCGGCGAGCACCACGAAGGCGCTGGACGAGCACAGCCGCGATCTCACCGAGGAGGCCCGCAATGGGAAGCTCGACCCGGTGATCGGGCGCGCGGACGAGATCGAGCAGACGATCGAGGTCCTCTCGCGCCGGACGAAGAACAACCCGGTTCTCCTGGGCGACCCCGGGGTCGGCAAGACTGCGATCGTCGAGGGCATCGCCCAGCGAATCGTCAACGACGACGTGCCGGAGACTCTGAGCGGCAAGCGCCTCCTCGCTCTCGATCTCGCCGGAATGATCGCCGGCACCAAGTACCGCGGTGAGTTCGAGGAGCGCCTCAAGAGCGTCATCGACGACGTCACGCGGAACGCCGACGAGGTCATCGTCTTCGTCGACGAGATCCACACCGTGGTCGGCGCCGGCGGGGCAGAGGGCGCCATGGACGCCGGGAACATGCTGAAGCCCGCCCTTGCCCGCGGGGAGCTCCACATGATCGGGGCGACGACGCTCGACGAGTACCGCAAGAACATCGAGAAGGACGCGGCGCTCGAACGGCGCTTCCAGCCCGTGCTGGTGAGCGAGCCGACCGTCGACGAGACGATCGAGATCCTCACCGGCCTCAAGGACCGCTATGAGGCCTTCCACCGCGTGCGCATCACCGAAGAGGCGATCATCGCGGCGGCGGAGCTGTCAGACCGGTACATCCGCGACCGCTTCCTGCCCGACAAGGCGATCGACCTCGTCGACCAGGCGAGCGCGAGGGTCCGCCTCCGGTCGCGGGCGAAGCCGGAGGACACGAAGGCCCTCGAGGACGAGATCCGCCACGCCGAGCGCGAGCGCGACCAGGCCATCTCGGCCGAGAACTACCAGCGTGCCGACGAGCTCAAGGCGCAGGTCGACGAACGGCGCGAGCAGCTCAGCCAGCGGCGTGAGGGCCGTGCGCGGGCGCCCGAAGTCACCGCCGAGGACATCGCGGAGGTCGTGTCGCGCCGCACCGGCATCCCGGTCTCACAGCTGACCGAGGAGGAGCGAGAGCGACTCCTGCGGTTGGAGCAAACGCTCCACGAGCGCGTGGTGGGCCAGGAGGAAGCCGTCTCCGCGGTCGCCGAGGCGATCCGTCGAGCCCGAGCCGGGCTCGGCGACCCGCGTCGACCTGTCGGAAGCTTCCTCTTCCTCGGCCCGACCGGGGTCGGCAAGACCGAGCTCGCCAGAACGCTCGCCGAGGCGCTCTTCGGCGACGAAGACGTGATGGCCCGCTTCGACATGAGCGAGTTCCAGGAGCGGCACACCGTCTCGAGACTGGTCGGCGCCCCGCCGGGATACGTGGGCTACGAGGAGGCGGGACAGCTGACGGAGACAGTCCGTCGCCGGCCGTACTCGGTGCTCCTGTTCGACGAGATCGAGAAGGCCCATGCGGACGTCTTCAACATCCTGCTGCAGATCCTCGACGACGGTCGGCTCACGGACGCTCAGGGCCGGACCGTCGACTTCAAGAACACGGTCGTGATCATGACGTCCAACCTCGGCGCGGCCAGGATCCAGGAGCACGCCCGCCGCGGCGCCGAGTCGTTCGAGGAGCTCAAGGAGGATCTGATGGAGACCCTCCGTGGAAGCTTCCGGCCGGAGTTCATCAACCGGATCGACGAGATCATCGTCTTCCGCGCGCTGGACCGGGCTCAGGTGGCCGAGATCACGAGGCTGCTGATCGACCGGGTCAGTCGTCGGCTGCGTGCCCAGCACATCGAGCTCGAGATCGCTGACTCCGCCGTCGAGCTGCTCGCCGAGATCGGCTTCGATCCCGAGTACGGCGCGCGACCGCTGCGGCGCGCGATCCAGCGCGAGCTCGAGAACGAGCTCTCGCGGTTGGTGCTGAGCGGCGAGCTCGCGCCCGACGATCGCGTCGTCGTCGAGGCCGGCGACAGAGGGCTCACGTTCGAGGTTGCGAAGGGCGCCGCGGAGATCGCCGACGAGGTCGACGAGGGAGACGAGCGTCACGAGACGAGGGAGATCGCCGAGTCGCGGGCCTAGCGACGGTTCGGGCAGGCTCAGTCGAGCTCGTCGAGCTTCGCCTGGGCCTGCCCGACCGCGCGCTCCCGCCGGTCGACCTCCTTCGCCCGCCGCTCCTCCTCTGCGGTAGCGCCGTCGAGCTCGCGCGTCAGGCGCTTGACCTCGGCGGCGGCGTCCTTTGCCTCCTCGCGCGCGTCTGCAAGCGCTTCGCGAGCTTCGTTCAGGCGCTGCTGCGCTGCCTCCCTGCGCTCGCTCGCCCGCTTGCCCGCCGCCGGCTTGGCGGCCTTGGGCGCGGCCGGCACCTGGCTCAGCAGGTCGAAGCCGAAGCCCGTCGTCTCCTCCTCGTGCTCGAGCCGCCCGCTCTCGGCCGCCTCCCGGAGGTCCGGGCGCGTTGCGGCGGCGTGGAGAGTGCCGCTCACGCGACGGACCATCGCCTCGGTCGGCGTGTGGCCGGCGACCTCGAGCACCGCGCGGCCCTTCTCGGTCAGCCGGTCGACGAGCTCCCGCTCGGCAGTCGCTGCCTCCTGAAGCTTCGCCGGCGAGCGTTCCGCCGAGCACCTGCTCCTGGGCCTTGCGGAGCCTGTCGCCGGCCGCGAGGAGCGCGCGGTAGTCCTTCTGCTGCCTGCGCGCGAGCTGATTCACCGCCCACACGGCGGCGGACGGCTTCCGCAGCGCCTTGACCCGGTCGGCGGCCTCGCGGTCGCCGTCCGCGCGCAGGCGCTTGGCGAGCGCGTCCCGCTCGGCAACGAAGTCGTCGAGCGGCGCGGCGAAGAGGCTGTCGAGCTCCTTTTCCATCCTCGAGAGCAGGGCTGCGGCGGGGAACGCGCTGGCACAGTAGTCGCAACGTGCCGGCCCCGCTCGACAACCAGGCAATCGCCCAGCGGCTCGACGCTTTCGCGGCGCTGCTCGATCTGGCCGGGTCCGGCCGCTACACGTCCCGGGCCTATCGCCGGGCCGCGGAGACGATCCGCGAGACCCGCGCGCCGGTCGAGGAGCTCGTACGGGCAGGGCGGGTGCAGGAGCTCCGCGGGATCGGCCCCGGCATCGCCAACCGTCTCCGCGAGCTCGTCGAGACCGGGACGATCGCAGAGCTCGACGAGCTCGAGCGAGTGGTTCAGCCGGAGCTCGTGGGCCTGGGGCGCCTCCTGGGCGTCTCCGCGAAGCGGATGCTCGAGATCGGACGAGTGCTCGGCGTGCGCACCGTCGACGAGCTGCGGGCCGCGGCTCGCGAGGGGCGGCTGCAGGAGGTGCGCGGCATCGGACCGTCGACCGAGAAGCGCCTCCTGGAGCGGCTCGAGCAGGAGCGAACCGAGCCGCGACAGGGCCTGACCCTGAACCGTGCGCGCGACTTGACCGAGGAGGTCGCGGTGGCGCTCCGCGGCCAGGTGGCGGGCGATCCTCGCCGCTGGGCGGATGTGTCGTTCGAGCTCGCGGTCGTGGTCGCCTCCGATGAGGCCGACGCGGTGCTGGAGCGCTTCGAAAGCCTGCCCGCGATCGTCGCCGTGGTGGAGCGGGCGCCGGGGCGCGCGGTGGGCGTCACCGTCGAGGGCATCCCGCTCGAGCTCGTCGTTCGCCGAGCCGGCCCGCTTCGGCACGGACCTCCTGCGTGCGACCGGCACTCGCCGCTACGTCGACGCGCTTGGGGCCGCTCCCCGAAGCCGCCGATGAGGCGGATGTCTTCGCGGCCCTCGGCGTCCCCTGGTGTCCGCCCGAGCTCCGCGAGGAGCCGTTTCGCGGCGTGCCGCCGGCGCTGGTCGAGCTTGACGACGTCCGCGGCGACCTTCACTGCCACACGACCTGGTCCGACGGCAAGGCGTCCGTGCTCGAGATGGGCAGGGCCGCGCGAGATCTCGGCTACGAGTACGTCGCGATCTGCGACCACACGCGCAACGTCCGGGTCGTGCCCGGGGCTCGATGCCGACGACCTGCGTCGCCAGGCCGAGGAGATCGCGGCGGCGAACGAGGAGCTGGCGCCGTTCCGCGTCCTGCGAGGGACCGAGGTCGACATCCGCAGCGACGGAGCCCTCGACCTTTCCGACGACGTGCTGGCCGAGCTCGACTGGGTGCAGCTCAGCCTCCACGCGGGCCAGCGCGAGGCGCGCGGGCCGCTGACGAAGAAGGTCATCGAGGCTATGCGCCATCCCGCGGTGACCTGCCTCAGCCATCCGCACGGCAGGATCATCAACCACCGTCCTCCCAACGCGCTCGACCTCGAGGCGGTGATCGAGACCGCGCTCGAGACCGGCGTCGCCCTCGAGACGAACGGCCTCCCCGACCGCCTCGACCTCGCCGCGCCCCAGATCCGCCTCGCCATCGAGGCCGGCGTCCCCATCGTCGCCTCGACCGACGCCCACTCGATCCGCGGCCTCGGGAACATGCGCCTGGCGATCGCCACGGCCCGCCGGGGCTGGGCCACCACTGCGGACATCGTGAACACGCGGCCGCTCGACGCGCTTCCGCTCAGAGCGTGATCACGACTTTCCCTCCCGAGCGTGTCCCTCTTCGAGATACGCGATGGCCTCCGGGACGTCGCTGAGCGGATAGGTCCTGTCGATGACCGGCGTGACCTTGCCAGCTTCGACGAGCGATGACGGGTCTCGAGGTCCTCGGTGGTCTCCTTGGTGAGGAACGGGCGGAGCCGCTGGCGCACGACCGGTGACGAGACGAGCGCGCGGACGACGCGGTCGATTCCCGCGAACCGGCCCTCACCGCTGCTGAGCACCAGCGTCCCGGTCGGGGTGAGCACACGTCCTGCAGGCAGCGGGCGAGGCGGTCCCCGCCAGCTGGAAGATCACGTCGTAGCGCCGTTCGGCGCGCGTGAAGTCCTCCTGGGTGTAATCGATGGCGTCGTCCGCGCCGAGCGAACGAACGAGATCGAGCTTCGCCGTGCTGCACGCCCCGGTGACGCGACACCCGAGGGCCTTGGCGATCTGCACGGCGAACGGTGCCCACGCCTCCCCCGGCACCGATGATCAGGACCTCCTGTCCGCGTCCACGGCCCCGCGTGGCGCGCTGTCCTCTCACGGCGGGCCGCATCGGCGCGCCGTACACCCGGCCAGGGGAAGGGCGGCGGCGCCCTCGAAGGAGAGGTCCGCAGGCTTCGGCACGAAGTGGCTCTCGTCAGCACAGACGTACTCGGCGAACGCGCCTTGACACCAGCCGAAGACCTCGTCGCCCGGTCTGAGCCGTATGACGTTCTTGCCGACCGCCTCGACCTCCCCTGCCGCGTCCGTTCCCCTGACCGGGTTCGTGGGGACGCGCGGGCCGGTCCCAGTGGCCCGAACGATGAAGGGGGTGGCCACGCATGAGGTGCCAGTCCTGAGGATTGACGGAGGCCGCGCGGACCGCACCAACACCTCGCCGTCGCCGACCGCCGGACGCTCGATCTCCCTGAGCTCCAACACCTCCGGCGGCCCGTACCTGTCCTGGACGATCGCCTTCATCTGCCCGCGCCGACCCTACGCGTCTGCGCGGATTCGAGCGCGGCGGTTCACCACCTCTTCACCACTCGTTCACAGCCTTTCAGCCCACTGCGGGAAGGGCGACCGGGACACTCGCCTCGACGACCCGACGTGTAGCGAAAGGAGAACCGTGAACATTCGTCCTGTCCTGAGGCTTGTCCTCCTCCTGCTGGCGCTCGCGGCCCTGGCAATCGGCGCCGCCGGGTGTGGCCGGGACGACGACGAGGGCGACGAAGCCCAGGCGCCCGCCACCGACAGCACGACCGGCGAGGCGGCTGCGGAGCTCAGCGGCGACATCATCATCGACGGCTCGAGCACGGTAGGCCCACTGACGACCGCTGCTGCCGCCTCCTTCGGCGACGAGCAGCCCGGCGTCAACATCGAGGTCGGCACGGCCGGAACGGGCGGCGGCTTCGAGCGTTTCTGCGCCGGCGAGACCGACATCTCCAACGCCTCCCGTCCTATCGACGAGGAGGAAGAGGTCCCGTTGTGTGCGGAGGCAGGAGTCGAGTACACGGAGTTCCAGGTCGGCGTCGACGCCATCACGGTCGTCGCCAACGCCGAGAACGACTGGGCGACATGCCTGACCGTCGAGCAGCTCAAGAAGACGTGGGAGCCCGCCGCGGAAGGCAAGATCATGAACTGGAACCAGATCGACCCGAGCTTCTCCGACCAGGCACTGGCGCTCGCCGGACCCGGTACAGACTCGGGGACGTTCGACTACTTCACCGACGAGATCAACGGCGAGGAAGGCGCGAGCCGCGCCGACTACACCGCCAGCGAGGACGACAACGTCATCGTGCAGGCGGTCGCCGGCGATCCGGGCGGCATGGGCTACTTCGGCTTCACGTACTACGAGCAGAACCAGGACACGCTCAAGGCGCTCGAGGTCGACGGCGGCGAGGGCTGCGTCGCCCCGAGCGTGGAGTCGGCCCGCGACGGGACCTACACCCCGCTCTCGCGGCCCCTCTTCATCTATGTCAAGAACGAGTCGCTCGCAAAGCCCGAGGTCTTCGGTTTCGTCGAGTACTTCCTGACCAACTCGATCCAGCTCGCGGAGGACGCCCTCTTCATCCCGGTGCCTGACGACCAGGTGGAGACGAACCTCTCGACGCTCGAGTCGGCCGGAGGCACCTAACCCGAGTGGCTACGCAGGACACGACCGCAGGCGCGCAGCCGATCCGGCTGCGCGCCGAGGGCCGGCGCTGGGGCGAGGATGTCATCAAGGGGCTCCTCGCCCTCTGTGCCCTGGTCTCCGTGGCGACGACGATCGGGATCATCATCGCCCTGCTCGAGCCATCGATCGAGTTTTTCCGCGAGGTCTCGATCGTCGACTTCTTCTCGGGTGAGCGATGGGCGCCGCTCTTCGAGCCTGCCTCGTTCGGCGTCCGTCCGCTGCTCCTCGGCACGTTCGCCGTCACCTTCTGGGCCTGCGTCGTCGCCCTGCCGCTCGGACTCGGCGCAGCGGTCTACCTGAGCGAGTACGCGCACCCGCGGGTCCGCAACACCCTGAAGCCGGCGCTCGAGGTGCTCGCGGGCATCCCGACCGTCGTCTTCGGCTTCTTCGCCCTGACGTTCTTCACCCCCCTGCTCCAGGACCTCGGGGTCGGGGTCGGGATCTTCAACGTCCTCGCCGCCGGCCTCGTGATGGGCGTGATGCTCATCCCAACCGTGGCCTCCATCTCCGAGGACGCAATGGCCGCAGTTCCCCGGGAGCTCAGGGACGGCGCCTTCGGCCTCGGCGCCTCGAAGCTCCAGGTGGCGACGCGCATCGTCATCCCGGCCGCCGTCTCGGGGATCATCGCCAGCTACGTGCTCGCCATCTCCCGCGCGGTCGGCGAGACGATGATCGTCCTCATCGCCGCCGGCGGGCTCGCGCAGATCACGTACGACCCGCGCGAGCCGGCACAGACCATGACCGCGTTCATCGGCGCGACGGGGCTCGGCGACGTGCCGACCGGGTCGCTCGAGTACAAGACGATCTTCGCGGTCGGGCTCACCCTCTTCGTGATCACGTTCGCCATGAACATCTTCTCGATCCGGCTCGTCCGGAAGTACCGGGAGATCTACGAGTAGATGAGCGCTGTCTCCTCCCCCATCGGGCAGCGCCCTCGCGGCGACAAGGTGCGCGGGACGCTCTTCTACATCCTGCTGCTCATCTCGGTGGCGGTCGGGTTCATCCTGCTCTTCACGCTCATCGTGGACGTCGTGCAGAAGGGGATCGGCTACATCGACCCGCTCTTCTTCACCGAGCCCAACAACCCGACGAACCCGCAGGAGGCGGGCGCCAAGCCGGCGATCCTGGGAACGATCTACCTGATGGTGCTCCTGCTCATCTTCGTGGTGCCCATCGGCGTGGGGACGGCGATCTACCTCGAGGAGTACGCGGACCGTGAACGCTGGTACAACCGGCTGCTCGAGATCAACATCCAGAACCTCGCCGCGGTCCCCTCGATCGTCTACGGGATCCTGGGGCTCGCGTTCCTCGTCCGCGGCCTCGGCCTCGGGCGTGTGCTGCTCGCGGGGGCGCTGATCCTGACGCTCCTCGTGCTCCCGACCGTGATCGTCGCAGCCCGCGAGGCCATCCGCGCGGTGCCTGACACGATCCGCCAGGGCGCGTACGCCCTCGGCGCGACCCAGTGGCAGGTCGTCTCGCGCCAGGTTCTCCCGGCCGCGATCCCCGGCATCGCCACGGGCTCGATCCTGGCCCTCGCCCGCGCGATCGGTGAGACGGCGCCGCTGCTCCTCGTCGGCGCCCTCACGTACGTGACCGTGAACCCGAGCCTCCTCGGGTCGTTCACCGCCCTGCCGGTGCAGATCTACCAGTGGATCGCCAGGCCTCAGGAAGAGTTCAGGTACCTCGCCGCAGCCGGGATCATGGTGCTCCTCGCGATCCTGCTGACAATGAATGCCTTTGCGATCTGGCTCCGCAACCGCTACCAGAGAAGGTGGTGATGCCTGACATGGAGAGCGCACCGGCCGCACCTGCAAAAATCGCCGGCATGGACGAGAAAATCCTCACCGAGCGTCGCGAGGCCGTGGCGTCGACACGCCGCGACGTCCTCTTCGACGTGGCCGACCTCACGGTCTCGTACTCGGACGTGCCCGCGCTGAAACATGTCTCGCTCGAGATCTACAAGAACTTCGTCACGGCCTTCATCGGGCCCTCGGGCTGCGGCAAGAGCACGTTCATCCGCTGCTTCAACCGCATGAACGATCTCATCCCCTCGGCGTCCGTGGATGGGAAGATCCTCTATCACGGCACCGACCTCTACGGGAACGAGGTGGACTCGGTCGAGGTGCGCAAGCGGATCGGGATGGTCTTCCAGAAGCCGAACCCGTTCCCGAAGTCGATTTACGACAACATCGCGTTCGGCCCCCGCGTCCTCGGCTGGAAGAAGGACCTCGACGACCGCGTCGAGCGCGCGCTGCGCGACGCCGCGCTCTGGGACGAGGTCAAGAACCGCCTCAAGTCGAGCGCCTACAGCCTCTCGGGCGGCCAGCAGCAGCGCCTCTGCATCGCACGCTGCCTCGCGGTAGAGCCCGACGTGCTCCTGATGGACGAGCCCGCCTCCGCGCTCGACCCGATCTCGACGACCGCGATCGAGGACCTGATGCACGAGCTGAAGCGCGAGTACACGATCGTGATCGTCACCCACAACATGCAGCAGGCGGCGCGCGTCGCCGACATGACGGCGTTCTTCAGCGTCGAGGTCGACGAGGAGAAGGACCATCGCACCGGGATCCTCGTCGAGTACGACGAGACACCGACGATTTTCACCAATCCCGGCGACAAGCGGACGGAGGACTACGTGACGGGGCGATTCGGATGAGGGTCACGCTCCAGGAAGAACTCGACCAGCTCGAGGCGGCCCTCCAGGAGGAAGGCGCCCTCGTGCTCCGCGCGCTGCGCGGATGCCTCAACGCGCTCGAGCAGTCGGACGTGGAGCTCGCCGACGAGGTCATCGCCTTCGACGACGAGATCGACAGCTCCTATCTCGCGATCGAGGAGGGCATCCAGTCCTTGCTCGCGCGCCAGACTCCGGTCGCCGTCGACCTGCGCCTCGTGCTCGCCATCCTCCACAACAACCTCCACCTGGAGCGGATGGCGGATTACTGCGTCACGATCGCCAAGCTGACGAAGCTCGTGAAGGACGTCCCGCACGATGCGACGATCCTCGAGGGTTTCGAAGAGATGGGCACCCGGGCGGAGGAGATGATCCGTGTCGCACTCGATTCGTTCCGTGACCGGAACGCCGCCCACGCGGAGTCGCTCGTCGATCTCGACGAGCTGATCGACCGGGCCAATCGCCGCGTCGTCGGGCACGTCCTCTCGCTCGGGAGCGACATCGCCCTGCGCGAATGGGGCCTCCGCATGATCATCGTCTCGCGGTGCCTCGAGCGGATCGGCGACCACGCAGTCGACATCGGCGAGCAGACCGCGTTCCTGGTCAGCGGCGAGTTCCGCGAGTTCACGGACGCGTCGCACGACCCGGGAACGACGCCCCGCGACCTCTAGCGGATCGGGTCAGGCGCGGGCGAGCGCGACGCGCCTCGTCTGCCAGGAACGGGCGCCGAACGCGACCGCGGCGATCAGGCCGGCGAGCACGAAGACGAGCGCGTCCCCGGCGGGCAACCGGGTAAGGACCTCCATGCCGGCGCCTACGAGCGCGGCCGCCGGAATCGTCAGCACCCAGGCGACGAGGATGTTGCCGGCGACCCCCCAGCGCACCGCATTGAGCCGCCGCGTGGCCCCGGCGCCGAGCACGGAGCCGGAGATCGTGTGGGTGGTCGAGACCGGGAAGCCGTAATGCGCGGTCGTCCAGAGGATCCCGGCGGTCGCCGTCTGGGCGGCGAACCCGCGCGGGGGGTCGAGCTTGGCGATGCGCGTTCCGAGCGTCTTGATGATGCGCCAGCCGCCCGCGTAGGTGCCGAGGCCCATGGCCAGCGCCGAGCTGACGATCACCCAGAGCGGCGGGCGGTCGAAGTCGGCGGAGAGGTGGCCGGAGGCGACGAGCGCGAGGGCGATGATGCCCATCGTCTTCTGCGCGTCGTTCGTCCCATGGGTAAAGGCGACGAACCCGCCGGAGACGAGCTGGAGCCGCCTGAAAACCCGGTTCACGAGCCCCGGGGCCTTCCGCCGTACGATCCACATGACTGCGAGCATCAGCGCTGCGGCGCCCACGATCCCAAAAAGGGGCGCCAGCAAGGACGGGATGGCGACCTTCTCGACCAGGCCGCTCCACTGCACGACGTCGAATCCTCCGGCCGCGATCGCGGAGCCCACGACGCCGCCGATGAGCGCGTGGCTCGAGCTCGAAGGAAGGCCCAGATACCAGGTGATCAGGTTCCAGGTGATCGCCCCGACGAGGCCGGCGAGGACGATGTCGAGCGTGATGATCCCGGGCTCGACGATGTCGTTGGCGATCGTCGCCGCCACCTCGAAGGAGACGAACGCCCCGGCGACGTTCAGGATTGCGGCGCTGATGACCGCGGGCCGCGGCGCCAGGGCGCGGGTCGAGACGCTCGTCGCGATCGAGTTCGCCGTGTCGTGGAAGCCGTTCGTGAAGTCGAAGAAGAGCGCGACCGCCACGACTGCGACGAGGGTGAGGTCCTCCACGCTCTCCCTCGCTACGCGTTCTTGACGACGATGTTCCCCACGACGTTGGCCGCGGTCTCACAGGCGTCGAGGGCGTCCTCGAGCGCCTCGAAGATGTCCTTCCAGCGGATGACGATGAGCGGGTCGATGCGCGGGTCGCGGAAGAGGTCGGCGATGGCGTCGTGGACGATACGATCGCCCTCGTCCTCGAGCTCCTTCAGCGCGACCAGCTCCCGCTCGACGCCGTGGAGGCCCTTGAGCTCGTCGAGCGCAGCGGCGAGGTGCTCGGTCGCGCCGACGAGGATGCGGCACTGCTCGATCGCCTGGCGGGTCGTGGACTCGACGCCATAGAGGTCGAGCAGCTCGGAGGCCTCGTCCATGTGATCGACGACGTCGTCGACCCGCGTCGCGAGCGCGTAGATGTCCTCCCGGTCGAACGGAGTGATGTACTGGGTGTTGAGGAGCTGGATGAGCTCGCGCGTGATCGTGTCGCCCTCGTGCTCGACCGCCTTGACGTCGGCCTGGCTCACGGAGGCGTTCGGGTACTCTCGGAACCGCCGCTCGATCAGTCGCGCGGCCTCCAGGGCGTTCGCCCCCGCCCTCGAGAAGAGGTCGTAGAACTCACTGGTGCGCGGGACGAGCGAGAGCTTCAACGCGCGCGGCATGGTACAGGTTCACCATCCGGTCACCAACTAGACACATTGCAGCCGGAGCGGCCGCGCTCGCGCTCCTCGTGCCCGCCTCGGCCGGCGCGGACACGGGCATCGTCGCGATCGGCGACTTCGGGGTCGGCGGCGCGGCCGAGCGGCGCATGGGCGCGGCCATGGAGCGGTTCGCGACCGGCGCGCAGGCCGACGCGCTCGTGACGCTCGGCGACAACGACTACACGGAGAGCCCGAGCGCGTTCCGGCGCAACTGGCTCGATTCGTTCGGGTGGGCCGCCGAGAACGGCCTCGTCGTCGCCGGCACGCTCGGAAACCACGACGTCCGCGTCGCCGGCGGCCGCTATCAGCACGAGCTCCTGGGGATCCGGGGGCACTTCTACCGGCGTGCGGTCGGGGAGGTCGCCTTGTTCCTCATCAACTCGAACCGCAGCGTCTCCTCCCAGCGGCGCTGGCTCGACCAGGCGCTCGCCGGCTCGACTGCGCCCTGGAAGGTCGTCGCGTTCCACCACCCGCTCTTCAGCTGCGGCGGGTACAGCGGGGTCGCGGAGATGCGGCGCCTGCTCGCGCCGGTCTTCGAGCGCCACGGCGTCGACCTCGTCCTCTCCGGGCACGACCACAACTACCAGCGCTTCGGACCGAGGAACGGAGTCACCTACGTCGTCCACGGTGGCGGCGGCGCGCGCCTCTATCCGGTTCGCGGCTGCCCGCGCGGCTTCCCGAAGCGTCGAGTCGCACGCGCTGTCCGCGGATGGGTGCACCTCCTGGCGAGCCCGACCTCGCTGCGCGTGCGGGCGATCGGCCCGATGGGGCGCGTTCTGGACGAAGTCCTCATATACCCCTAGCGGGTATAATCCACGAGACCATGAGCACCGTCAGGCTGGAGCTCGAGGGCATGACCTGCGCCGCGTGCGCGACGCGCATCGAGAAGGCGCTGAACCGCCTCGACGGCGTCGACGCGACGGTCAACCTCGCCACCGAGGAAGCCGCCGTCCGCTACGAGGGCTCGAACGTCGCGATCGAGGATCTCGTCGCGGCGGTGGAGGGCGTCGGCTACGGCGCGAGGACTCGAGGCACCGAGCGCGCCGAGGCGGGCAAGAGGTCGCTCCTCGGCGTCCGGCTCGCAGTCGCCGCGATCCTGACCGTGCCCGTGGCGCTGATCGCCATGGTCCCGCCGTTCGGCTTCGACGGCTGGGAATGGGTCGCGCTGGCGCTGACGACGCCGGTGTGGGCCTGGGCCGGCTGGCCCTTCCATCGCGCTGCGCTTGCGAACGCGCGCCACGGGGCCGCCTCGATGGACACGCTCATCTCGCTCGGCACGACCGCCGCGTATGTCTGGTCGGTCGTCGCGCTGCTCGCGCTCGAGGACGCCGAGGTCTACTTCGAGGTGGCCAGCGTGATCACCACGCTCATCCTCCTCGGCCGCTGGCTCGAGACCCGGGCGCGCCGCCGCTCAGGCGCCGCCCTGCGGGCGCTCCTCGAGCTCGGGGCGAAGGAGGCCCGCGTCCTCCGCGAGGGCGTGGAGGTCGCGGTGCCGATCGAGGAGCTCGCCGTCGGTGACCTGTTCGTCGTCCGGCCAGGAGAGAAGATCGCGACGGACGGGGTCGTCGTCGAGGGAGACTCGGCGGTCGACCAGTCCATGCTGACCGGCGAGCCCGTGCCCGTCGACGTCGGTCCCGACGACGAGGTCGCGGGAGCGACGGTCAACGCCCACGGGCGGCTCGTCGTGCGCGCGACCCGGGTCGGCGCGGAGACTGCGCTCGCGCAGATCGCGCGGCTCGTCGCCGAGGCGCAGGCGGGGAAGGCTCCCGTCCAGCGGCTCGTCGACCGCGTCTCGGGTGTCTTCGTCCCCATCGTCATCGCGCTTTCACTCGCCACGCTGGCCGGCTGGCTCCTCCTCGACGGGGACGTCGCGGACGCATTCACCGCGTCGGTCGCAGTGCTCATCATCGCGTGCCCCTGCGCGCTCGGGCTCGCGACACCGACTGCGCTGATGGTGGGGACGGGCCGCGGCGCCCAGCTCGGGATCCTCATCAAGGGACCGGAGGTGCTCGAGCAGACGAAGCGCGTGACGACGATCGTCCTCGACAAGACCGGGACCGTCACCGAGGGACGCATGCAACTGGTCGAGGTCCTGCCGGCCAACGGCGCCGCCCGCGCGGACGTCCTCCGCCTCGCCGGAGCCCTGGAGGACGCGAGCGAGCATCCGATCGCGCGCGCGGTCGCCGCCGCGGCACGCAACGAGCTGGGCTCGCTGCCGGTCGCCCAGGACTTCGCGAACCGCCCCGGCATCGGCGTCACCGGGCGCGTCGACGGCCACGACGTCACCGTCGGCCGGGGCGAGACAGGCATTGAGGTCGCCTGGGACGGCGAGCTGCGCGCGACGCTCGTCGTCGCCGACAAGGCGCGGCCGACCAGCCGCGAGGCGGTGGCCGAGCTGCGCGCCCTGGGCCTGACGCCGATCCTCCTGACGGGCGATCGCGCCGAGACCGCGCGGGCGGTCGCCGCCGACGTCGGCATCGAGAACGTCGTCGCCGAGGTCTTCCCCGACGACAAGGCCGCCGAGGTGCGCAGGCTGCAGGCCGAGGGGGAAGTCGTGGCCATGGTCGGCGACGGGATCAACGATGCGCCTGCCCTCGCGCAGGCCGACCTCGGCATCGCGGTCGGGACCGGAACCGACGTGGCCATCGAGGCGAGCGACCTGACGCTCGTCTCCGGCGACCTGCGCGCCGCCGCCGATGCGATCCGCCTTTCGCGCCGTGTCCTCTCGACGATCAAGGGCAATCTCTTCTGGGCGTTCGCGTATAACGTTGCCGCCGTGCCGCTCGCCGTTGCCGGGCTCCTGAACCCGATCGTGGCCGCCGCTGCAATGGCCGGTTCGAGCCTCTTCGTCGTCAGCAACTCGCTGCGGCTCCGCCGCTTCCGCAGTCCGCGGGAGGCGCGCGCCTGACCCGCGCCGGACGCGCCGGGTAGCGGTTGCCGCGCTACCTCACGGCGGGCGCGGCCGCGCTCGCGCTCTGGGTGGCGATCGGCTCGCGCGAGATCCTCACCGGCGTCCTACCCGCACTCGTCGTGCTCGTGCTCGCCCTGGTCGACTACCGGCTCTGGGAGACCCGCGGCCGGCCGTGGCACGACTGGACGGTGATCCTGCTCCTGCTGCCCGCGATCCTGTCGGCCGTCTGGATCGCCGTCGGCGGCCTCGTTACGGGCGTCGAGCGCTCCGACGAGTCACGGCTGCTCCTCGAGGTCGGCCCGGGTGTCGCCCTGACCGGTCTGCTGTGCACGCTCATCTCGTACCACGGCCGCCACCACCCGAACGAGCCCAAGTAACACTTTGTTACTTGACGGGCTGCGGCTCCTCCTCGTGGCCTTCGACGTGCACGTCCGGGAGCCATGAAAGCCACGACGGCAGGTACCAGTTCCAGCGGCCGAGGAGCGTCATGGTCGCCGGGACGACCACCGACCGGATGATCGTGGCGTCGATGAAGAGCGCAACCGCGACCCCGAAACCCATCTGCTGGAACATGACGAGGTCGCCGCGGGCAAAGCCGGCGAAGACGGCGATGATGATCAGCGCCGCGCCGGTGATCAGCCGCGCGGTCGAGCCCACGCCGAACGCCACCGCGTCCTCGTTGTCGCCCGTCTGCGAGTAGCGCTCGCGGATCCGGCTCAGCAGGAACACCTGGTAGTCCATCGAGAGCCCGAAGAGCACGGCGAAGAGGAAGAGCGGCACCCACGCCTCGACGATGTCCACCTGCTGGAAGCCGAAGAGCTCGTTGCCGACGCCCTTCACGAAGACGAGCACGAGTAGGCCGTAGGCCGCGCCGACGGCGAGCAGGTTCATGGCGATCGCCGTCGCCGGGACGACGATGGAGCGGAACGCGATCGTGAGCAGGATGAAGCTCAGGCCGAGCACGAACGTGATCACGATCGGAAGCCACGCGTTCATGACGTCGTAGTAGTCGATGTCCTCGGCGGTGTCGCCGCCCACGAACGCCTCGGCGCCCGTGCCGGCGAACGCCGCCGGAATCACGTTGTCGCGGAGGTCGCGCACGGCTGCGACAGCCTCGGACGAGACGGAGTCCCCGGCCACCGGCACGGTGATGAGAACGAGATCGTTGCCGGGGCTCGTTTCCTCCTGCGGCTCGCCGAAGACTTCGCGCTCGCCCAGCGCTGCGGTCAGCCGCTCCACTCCGCCCTGAACCTCGGCAGACTCCGCATCGCCGTCGACGGCGATCAGGACGGGGTCGGTGGTCTGCCCGGGGAACTCGCGGTTGAGGAGCTCGAAGCCCTGGCGCGACTCGAAGCGCTCGGGGAGCGTGCTGATGCCGGCCGTCCCGGTCTCGAGCGAGAGGAACGGAATCGCGGCGGCGAGCAGGAGGGCGACAGCCGCGACGAGGCTCACCACGGGACGCCGCATGACGGCTCGCACGATCCTCCCCCAGAACCGGCTCTCCGCCCCCGCCGACGCGCGCCCGAAGTACGGGATGCGCAGGGAGTCGATGCGGTCGCCGAGCAGGCTCAGGACGGCCGGCAAGAGGGTCAGCGCCGCGATCACCGAGACGATGCCGACGAGAATGGCGCCGGTCGCCAGGCTCCGCATGATCGTGTTCGGGACGAGCTCGAGCCCGGTCATCGCGAGCACGAACGCAGCGCCGCTGAAGAGCACCGCGCGGCTCGCGGTCGCGCCGGCCGTGACGATCGCGTCGACCTTCTCGCGCCCCTCCCTGCGCTCCTCTCGGAAGCGGCTGAGGATGAACAGCGAGTAGTCGATCCCCAGCGCGAGGCCCATCCCGAAGATCATGTTCGTGACGAAGACCGACAGCTCGAACGCCTGGCCGACGAGGGCGGTCAGGGCGAGGGCGACGAGGATCGAGAGGATCGCCAGCACGAGCGGGATGACGCCGGCGACTACCGCCCCGAAGACGAGCAGGAGGACGATCAGCGCTGCAGGGGCGCCGAAGAACAGCTCGCCTTCCCGCAGGTCCTCCTCCGAGAGGGCGCTGAAGTCCTCGTCGAGAACGGTCTCGCCCGTGACCGCGGCGTCGAAGCCCGGCTCGGCGTCGAGCCGGTCGACGGCGTCGACGACGTCGCCGACCGCGTCCTCGTTCGCGCCGAGCCCGACGAGAACAGCCGTAGCCTCGCCGTCCTCGGAGACCAGGTCCTCCTGGTCGGCGTAGGTGACGACGTTCGTCGCACCGACCTCGCGGAGCTCGTCGGCGAGCGCCTGCACGCGCCCCTCGACGGCGGGGTCGTCCATCGTCCCTTCCTCGAGGCTGATCACGACGACCTCGCTGACCTGCTGCTGGAAGTCCTCGGCGGTCGGAGTGAAACGCTCGAAGCGGAGCTCGTCGACCCGCTTGGAGTCGGTCTCGCTCGTGACCTCCCCCTCCGTGGTCAGGTCGCCGAAGAGCGTGGCGATGACCACGAACGAGACGACGACGAGAGCGATCCAGGCCCCGATGGTCCGCCACGGGTGCCGGGCGCACGCGAGTGCGAGCGACTCGGTGGAGAGCTTCACGGCTCTCCGACGCTACCGGCTACGGGTTGGTCTTCGCTAGCCGGATCGGGACTCGTCGAGGTCCGGGTCGATCTCGTCGGCCCGGCGCGTGTGCGCGTGCGCTGCGGCGCGCTCCCGCTCGGCGCGGTCGAGCTCGTCGCGGGCGGCGTCCTCGCGCTCCTTGGCCTGCCGTGCCTGCAGCTCGGCCGTCTCGCGGTGGTTGCCGGCCTCGACGCGGCGTTCCTCGAGCTCGCGCTGGCGTCTCGACCTGCGCTCGATCACGACGGCGATGACGATCGCGATGGCAACGCCGATCGCCGCGATGATGATCCAGGGTGCCATGCGGCGATGTGTGCCCGCCCTCCGGGATCGGCAAACCAGGCGTGTAAGGTCTCGCCGTGCTCGCCATCACCGCCGGCAGCTTCCGCTTCACGGCCAGGCTCGAGGAGGCCGCGCCGAAGACGCTCGCTGTCCTTCGCGAGCTGCTGCCGCTCCGCAGCCAGCTCGTGCAGGCGCGGTGGAGCGGGGAGTCGGCCTGGGTGCCGATGGGCTGGGAGCTCGAGCTCGACCTCGGCCCCGAGAACGCCAACAGCTACCCGGCGGCCGGAGAGATCCTCCTCTATCCGGGCGGGCTCTCGGAGGTCGAGATCCTCTTCCCGTACGGCGCGACGTGCTTCGCGAGCAAGATGGGACAGCTCGCGGGGAACCATTTCGCCACGATCGAGGAGGGCCGCGACCAGCTTGCCGAGCTGGGCCGCGTCGTCCTCTGGGAAGGCGCGCAGCCGATCGTCTTCGAGGGGATCTGAGGCCCGTCCGGCTCGGTCTCCAGAACGACACCGAACGTTCTCCGCGCGGAACCCGGCCTCTCCCGCAGCATCTTCGGGAATGAGGCTCTTCGTCGTCACCTGGCGCGAGGCCCACATTCCGGCCTCCCTCGCGGCGGCGGGCCGCCGGATCGATCTCGACGTTCAGGTCCTGACCCCGCCCGAGGCGGCCAGGGCGGCGTCGACGGACGACCTCGTGCTCGGCTACCTGGACGTCCGTCCCATGCTGGACGGGATCGAGCCCGGGATGGCCAAGCTCCGCGGGCTCGGCTCTCGCGGAGTGACGGTCATGAACGGCCCGGACGCGCTCCGGGCGTGCCACGACAAGCTCGTGACGGCCCTCCGGCTCGGCCGGGCCGGGCTTCCGCACCCCGAGACCGCCTACCTCAGCGCGGCGTCGGGACGTCGAGACGTGTCCCGCCTACGCTTCCCGCTCGTCGTCAAGCCGCGCTTCGGGAGTCGGGGCGAGCACGTCGCCGCCTGCGCTGACCCGGACGAGCTCGGGATGCTCCTGCGCACGCTCCGGCGCCAGGCTTGGTTCCGCAAGCACGGCGCGCTTCTCCAGGAGCTCGTTCCCCCTGCCGGGTACGATCTGCGCCTGCTCGTCGCAGGCGGGCGCGTCGTCGGCGCCGTGCGCCGTCTGGCGGCGCCCGGCGAGTGGAGGACGAACGTCGCCCTGGGCGCGACCCGCCATCCACTGCAGCCCCGGCCGCACGAGTGCGCGCTCGCGGTGGCTGCGGCCGCCGCGGCCGGAACGCACCTCGCCGGCGTCGACCTGATCCCGCAACCGGACGGGAGCCTCGCGGTCCTGGAGGTGAACGGGGCGCCGGAATTCACGGCCGCCTACTCGCTCGACGGCCGCGACGTCTTCGAGACCGTCCTGATCGGGCTGCTCCTTCCGGAACCGGCCCAGGCACGGCCGCGCACGGTGCGCGTCTCCTAGCGCCGCGGCAGCGAGATCGCCCCCTCGAGCAGCGCCCGGCCGACGACCGCGCCTTCCAGCCCGAGAGCCTCCAGGGCGGACAGGTCGTCCTCGGAGCGGATTCCTCCCGCCGCCAGGACAGGGAGGCCGGAGCGCTCGCGGACGCGGCCGAGAAGGTCGAGATCCGGCCCGCCCATCGTCCCGTCGCGGTCGATCGCGGTGCAGAGGAGGCGCCTGACGCCGGCCGCCGCGCAGCGCTCGGCCAGCTCCTCGGCCGTGAGCTCGGTCGTCCGTGACCAGCCGGCCACCGCGACCCGGCCGCCGCGGGCGTCGACGGCGACGACGAGGCGCTCGTCTAGCGCTCCGGCGAACTCCGCGAGGGCGTCCTCGCCGGCCAGCGCGGCCGTTCCCACCACGACCCGCGCCGCACCCGCTTCGAGGAGCGCCGCTGCGTCGGCGAGCGAGCGGATCCCGCCCGAGGCCTGCACCGGCGTCGATCCCGCCGCCTCCACGAGCGCGCCGACGAGCTCCGGCCGGATCGCGCCCGTGCGGGCGCCGTCGAGATCGACGACGTGGATGAGCGGAGGCGCGGCCTCGGCGTACGCAGCCACCAGGCTCACCGGATCGCCGGCACGGGCGACGACGCTGTCGAACACGCCCTGCCGCAGGCGAACAGCCTCTTCGCCGACGACGTCGACCGCCGGGACGAGCTGGAAAGCCTCTTGCGCTGTCATGTTAACATGATAATATGCTGCCGCAGACGGCGATGGCGGACCAATCACATCCATGGCGAACAGCGGAGATGGAAGACCTCTTCGAGGCGATCCTGAGGCTCGAGGACCGGGACGAGGTGGAGCGCTTCGTGCGGGACCTGTGCACCCTCAGCGAGCTCGAGGCGATGGCGCACCGCTGGGAGGTGGCGAAGCTACTCGACCAGGGCCTGCCCTACCAGGAGATCGCCAGGCAGACGGGCGCCTCGACGACGACGGTGACGCGCGTGGCGCATTGGCTGCGCCGCGGCGAGGGCGGGTACCGGACGGCGCTCGACCGTCGCGCTCGCCTCTCCCCGACCTCCTGAAGATCGCCGTCCCGGCCAAAGGGCGACTCCGCGAGCCGGCAATCGGCCTGCTGGAGGACGCCGGCCTCGGCCCCGAGCAGCCTGGTGAGCGCGCGCTCGCGTTCCCCTGCCGCAACGCGCCCGTCGAGGTTCTGCTCGTGCGCGCCGCCGACATTCCCGAGTACGTCCAGGACGGCGTTGTCGACTGCGGGATCACCGGCGCCGACCTCGTCGCCGAGCGCGGCGCCCGGGTCAGCGAGCTTCTCCGTCTCGGCTTCGGGAGCTGCACGCTCGAGGCGGCCGTCCCCGAGGAGTCTCGGGTGGAGAGCATCGACGGGCTGGGCGGGCACCGCGTGGCGACCGTCTACCCGAGCCTCGCGAGCCGCCTGCTCGCCGAGCGCGACGTGTTCGTGGAGCTCGTCGACGTGACAGGATCGGTGGAGGTCGCCCCGCGGCTCGGCCTCGCCGACGCGATCGTCGACCTCGTCTCGAGCGGAAACACGCTGCGGACGAACGGGCTCCGCTCGCTCGGCTCCCTCTTTTCCTCGGAGGCGGTGCTCGTGGCGGCCGACGAGCCCGACGACGCCTCGCTCCGCCTGGCGCCCATCCTCGCCAGCGTCGTGCAGGCGCGCGACGCCCGGTATCTGATGCTGAACGCGCCCGAGAGCGCGCTCGAGGAGATCTGCGCACTCGTCCCCGGCTCCGGCGCGCCGAGCGTGATCCCGCTCGCGCAGACGGGCATGGTCGCCGTGCACGCACTCGTTCCGGCCGCGGATGTGTGGCGCCTGCTTCCCCGCCTCGAGGCAGCCGGCGCCACATCGATCCTGCTTGTCCCCGTCGAGCGCATGCTGGCATGACGGAAATCCGCGACATCGTCGCCGACGTCCGCGAGCGGGGCGACGCGGCCCTCGCCGACTGGTCGCAGCGCCTCGATGGCGTGGAACCTTCGCGCGCCGTCCCCAAGGGGGATGTGGCCGCAGAGGCCCTGCTCGCGCTCGCAGGCTCTGTTCGCCGCTGGCACGAGCTCCAGCGGCCGGCAGACCTCCTCGAGGAAATCGCGCCGGGCGTCATCCTCGAACGGCGTTGGGTCCCGCTCGCCTCGGTCGGCATCTACGTCCCGCGGCGGCTCGTCTCTACGCTGGTCATGTGCGCCGTGCCGGCGCTCGTCGCAGGCGTCGAGCGCATCGTCGTCGCCACGCCGCCGGCCGGAGCCGGCCTCGTCGCGCGCGCGGCCGAGCTTCTCGGGCTGAAGGAGGTCTGGGCGGTGGGCGGCCCACAGGCGATCGCCGCCCTCGCCTACGGGACCGAGACGATCGCATCCGTCGACAAGATCGTCGGGCCGGGAAACGCGTTCGTGGACGAGGCGAAGGCGATCGTTTCGCGCGATGTCTCGGTCGACCTCCCCGCCGGCCCCACTGAGGTGGTCGTGCTCGCCTCGGAGGGCGCCGATCTCGACGTCGCCGAGCTCGAGCTCGCCGCCCAGCGGGAGCACGGCCCCGACGCGGTCTGCCGGCTCGTGGAGGCGAACGGCGACCTCGAGGGCGCCCTCGCGCGCGTGGAGGAGCTGGCCCCCGAGCACCTCGTCCTGCTCGGCGAGGAGGCGGAGAAGCTCGCACCCCTGGTCCGCAACGCCGGGGCGGTCTTCGTCGGGCCCTGGTCACCGGTGGCCGCCGGCGACTACGCGACGGGCGGGAACCACGTCCTCCCGACAGGAGGCCGCGCGCGTGCCGTCGGCGGTCTCGGCCTCGAGACCTTTCTGAAGGCGGTCACCGTACAGCGCCTGACGCAAGAGGGTCTGGCCGGCGTGCGGCCGATCGTCGAGGCGCTGGCCGCCGTCGAGGGCATGCCGGCGCACGCGGAGGCCGTGCGGCGATGAGAGCCCTGCCAGCGGAGTTCGCTTCCTACGCCTGGGCGCCGTCCAACGCCGAGCTTGCGGCGCGTACCGGGCTCGATCCAGTGCAGATCGTCCGCTTCGACGGCAACGTCCCTGCCTGGCCCCTCCCTTCGTCGCGGCCCGGCGCGCTCGCAGGGGCGGTGGCCGACGTCCAGAACTACCCGCACGGCGGCTACACGGAGCTGACCGCGGCCGTCGCGCGCTACGCGGGGGTCGAGCCGGAGAACGTCGTGCTCGGGGCCGGCGCCGACGACCTCATCCTCTTGTGCGCGAGGGCGTTCGCAGGGCCGGGCGACCGGGTCGCGATCGCGAACGACCCGACGTATCCGCTCTTCCGCATCGCCGCCCAGCTGGCCGGTGCGGACGTCGGCGACTCCGATCCCGACGTCACCTTCGCCTGCCGGCCGAACAACCCCACGGGCGAGCTGGGCGCGCTTCCGTCCGCGCGGCCTCTCGTCGTCGACGAGGCGTACTACGAGTACGCGGGCGAGACGGCTGCCGGGCTGATCGACGACGGGATCGTCGTCATCCGGACGTTCTCGAAGGCCTTCGGGCTCGCCGGCGGACGCGCGGGGTACGCCCTCGCCGACGCCGAGACCGCGGCCGAGCTGAACCGCCGCCAGTCGCCGGCGCCGATCTCCACGCTGTCCGCGGCGCTCGCCCTTGCAGGCCTCGCCGACCCGCCGGACGTCGCGCCGCAGGTCGAGGAGCGCGAGCGGCTCGCCCGTGGCCTCCGCGCGCTCGGGCTCGAGCCTCTCCCCTCGCGCACGAACTTCCTCTTCGTCCCGGTCGACGACCCGCAGGCGCTCGGGGCAACGCTCCTGGGCTCGGGCCTGGTCGTCCGCGCCTTCCCGGACGGGATCCGAGCCTCTGTCCGCGACCCGGAGGACGACGACCTGCTCCTCGAAGGCATCGCGCGCGCCATGGACCGGCCGTCTCCGGTCGCGGGGTCGTCGGGCAGGAGCGCCCGCCATGCCCGCGCGACGGCGGAGACGCGCATCCGCGTGCGCCTGGCCCTCGACGGCGCCAGCCGAGTGCGGGTCGCGACCGGGGCCGGTCTGTACGACCACTTCCTCGAGCAGCTCGCCTTCCACGCAGGCTTCGACCTCGTCCTCGAGGCGGTCGGCGACCTGGAGACGGGCGAGCACCACACCGCGGAGGACGCCGCCATCGCGCTGGGCGAAGCGCTCGACCGCGCACTGGGAGACCGCCGCGGCATCGCACGATACGGCGACGCAGTCGTGCCGATGGACGACGCGCTGGCGCGCGCCGCCGTCGACCTGGGCGGGCGGCCGGCCGCCGAGCTGGCGCTCGAGCTCGATCCGGGCCTTGCCGACCACGTCCTGCGCAGCCTCGCGCAGGCGGGACGTCTCGGCATCAACGTCCAGGCGGAAGGGCGCGATGCCCATCACGTCGCCGAGGCGGCGTTCAAGGCCGTCGGGCGGGCTCTGCGTGCAGCCGTGCGCGTGGAGGGCGCGGGAATCCCGTCCACGAAGGGAACGCTGTGAGGGTCGCCGTCTGCGAGTACGGTGCGGGCAACGTGCGCTCGGTCCTGGTGGCCTGCGAGCGCCTCGGCGCAGACGCGCGCGCGACGGGCGACCCCGAGGAAGTGGCGCGCGCCGATCTGGCCGTTCTCCCCGGTGTCGGGTCGGCGCGCTCCGCTCTGCAAGGCCTCGCCGCCCGCGGACTCGACGCTGCTCTCCAGGAGCGGGTCGCCGCCGGCAGGCCGACGCTCGGGATCTGCCTGGGCCTCCAGCTGGCTCTCGAATGGTCGGACGAAGACGGTGGCGTCCCTGGACTCGCCCTCCTGACAGGACGCGCCGTGCGGCTGCAACGTGGGCGCGTTCCCCGCATTGGATGGGCACGCGTCGAGCCGGGCGGCGATGAGTTCTACTTCGCGCACTCGTTTGCTGCCGAGACACCGGCCGCGATCGCGACCTCGGAGGGGGTCGTGGCCGTCGCCGAGAGCAACGGGTTCCTCGGCGTCCAGTTCCACCCCGAGAAGAGCGGGCGCGCGGGGGCGCGCTTCTTGGAGCGATGCCTCTCCCCCGCCTGATTCCATGCCTCGACGTGGCCGGCGGCCGCGTGGTCAAGGGCGTGCGCTTCCAGGAGCTGCGCGACGTCGGCGATCCCGTCGAGCTCGGCGAGGCCTACTCGGAGGCCGGCGCGGACGAGCTCGTCTTCCTCGACATCGCGGCGACGATGGAAGAGCGGGACACGCTCGTCGGCCTCGTTCGGCGCGTCGCCGGGCGCCTTGCGATCCCGTTCACGGTCGGCGGCGGAGTGCGGGCCGTGGGTGATGCCGAGGCGCTACTCGAGGCCGGCGCCGACAAGGTGGCGGTCAACTCTGCGGCGCTCGCCCAGCCCGAGCTGCTCTCGGCGCTGGCGGAGCGCCTCGGCTCGCAGGCGGTCGTGCTAGCCGTCGACGCGACCGGCGGCGAGGTGCGCTCGCATGCCGGCAGCCGCTCGGTCGACCGCCGCGCCGCCGAATGGGCCCGCGAGGGCGAGGAGCGCGGCGCCGGGGAGATCCTGCTCACGTCGATCGACACGGACGGAACCCGCGACGGCTACGACCTCGAGCTCACCCGGAAGGTCGCCAACGCCGTGTCGGTGCCCGTGATCGCTTCCGGCGGCGCCGGCTCCGCCGCCCATGTCGCCGCTGCGCTCGAGGTCGCGCAGGCGGCGCTGCTCGCGTCCATCCTCCACGAGAACCCCGTGCGGCTGGCCGAGCTCCGCACCGAGCTGCGCGGCCTCGGAGTGCCGCTCCGCGATGCCGCCTAGGCCGTTGACACACACTCGGCACGTTCCGTATCCCGTGGGAGCGCTTTTTCCCGTTAGCGTCCAAAGCGGGTGGTGGCCCGGGGTGGCCCCGAGAGACGGCCGAGAGGGACAGGTCCAGTGAGCGCCCAGGGTGAGCTCCGCGCGGCGATCGTCCAGGACGCGCAGAGCGGTCGCGTGCTCATGCTGGCCTGGATGGACGAGGAGGCCGAGCGGCTCACGCGCGAGACCGGCGAGGCCCATTTCCACAGCCGCTCGAGGCAGGCGCTCTGGCACAAGGGCGAGACGTCCGGCAACACGCTCACCGTCGAGGAGATCCGCGACGACTGCGACGGCGACGCGCTCCTGCTTCGCGTCTCCCCGAACGGCCCCGCGTGCCACACCGGCTCAGTCTCCTGCTTCGCACCCTGGCTCTGGCGCCGGATCCGCGAGCGGGCCGAGGCGATGCCGGAGGGCTCTTACGTCGCCGGCCTCCTCGCCGGCGGGCCGGCCGCCTCCGCGCAGAAGCTCGGCGAGGAGGGCGTCGAGGCCGCCCTTGCGATCGCGTCCGAGGACGACCGGCGCGTGATCGAGGAAGTGGCCGACCTCTGGTTTCACTCGTACGTCGCGCTCGCAGCGCGCGGCCTCGACCCGGCCGCGGTCGAGGAGGAGCTGGCCCGTCGAGCCGGGTCCACGTGAGGTAAAGTCGTTCCCGGAAGCGGGCGCGTCCCGCTCCGCATCGAGAGAGGCTGAGGGAACCGGCCCTGTGAAGCCTCGGCAACCTGCCCCAGCGGCAAGGTGCCAATCCCGGCGGGCTCCGGCCCGATGGATGTCGAGCGAGACCAAAGGAGGATTCCAGTGCCCGCCACCGCCCTACGTTGTCGAGTCTGCGAGACCGAGGTCGCCCTCGAGGCCGTCGGCGTCTGCCCCAAGTGCTTCGCGCCGCTCGAGCCCGTCTACGACAGGGACGAGCTCGTGCGCACCGCCACCCGCGAGCGCATCGCCGCGGGGCCCAGCTCGATCTGGCGCTACGCGCCGCTGCTTCCCGTCGCCCCGCCGGCCGAGCCGCGCCTCGCCCCCGGCCTGACACCGCTGGTCCGCGCGCCCCGGCTCGCCGAGGCAATCGGCGTCCGCGAGCTCTGGCTCAAGCTCGACACGGCCAACCCGACGCACTCCTTCAAGGACCGCGTCGTCGCCGTGGCCTGCGCGAAGGCGCAGGAGCTTGGCCTCACGACGCTCTCGTGCTCCTCGACGGGGAACCTTGCCAACGCCGTCGCAGCCCGCGCCGCGGCGGAGGGCCTGGAGGCGGCGGTCTTCTGCCCGCGCGACCTCGAGCCCGAGAAGCTCGTGGCGACGGCCGTGTACGGCGCGACGCTCTACGCCGTCGACGGCTCCTACGACGACTGCTCGAGGCTCACGGTCGAGCTCTCCTTCGAGCTCGACTGGGCGTTCGTCAACGTCGGTCTGCGCGCCTACTACGCCGAGGGGTCGAAGACGCTCGCGTACGAGATCGCCGAGCAGCTCGGGTGGCGGGCGCCGGACGTCGTCGTCGCGCCGATCGCCTCCGGCGCGCTCTTCTCGAAGCTGCACAAGGGATTCGCCGAGCTGGCCGGGCTCGGGCTCCTGGACGGGTTCCCGCCGCGGCTCGTCGGCGGCCAGGCGGAGGGCTGCTCGCCCGTGGCCGCGGCGTTTGCGCAGGAGCGTCCCGTCGTGCCCGTTCGACCGCGCACGACCGCGCGCTCGCTCGCCATCGGCAGCCCCGCGGACGGCGACCTGGCCGCGCGCACGGCGCGCGAGTCCAGCGGGGCGATCTACGCGGTTGCCGAGGAGGAGGTCGGAGCCAACATGGGTCTCCTGGCGGAATCGGCGGGCGTCTTCGGTGAGACGGCGGCCGGCGTTACCCTCGGGGCGCTGCGCGAGGCGCTGTGCCGCGAGCGCGTCGGGCCTGACGACGAGGTCGTCCTGCTCGTTACCGGTGACGGGCTGAAGACGCCGGAGCCGGTCGCGGGGCTGCTGCAGCCCGTGGAGATCGAGGCGGACGCCGACGCGCTGCTGGAGCAGCTGGGGGCAGCGGCCTGAGCCGGTCGGCCAAGAGAGACATGACGTCAGATGCGCTCGGCCCAGGCCAGCGCGTCGGTCGTGATCGGCTCACGGATCACGCGATAGCCGCCGCCCTCGCGCAGCACCTCGGCGCAGAAGGGCCGGGCGTTGTAGGCCGAAGACATCACCCGGCAGTAGGCGCCGGCCTGGCCGACGGCGAGCAGATCGCCCGGCTCGGGAAGGGGCAGCTCCTCGCCGAGCGCGAAGAAGTCTCCTGACTCGCAGACGGGCCCGACGACGTCGACCTTCCCCCGCTCGCGCTCGGCCGGGCCGAGCAGCGCGATCGGATGCCGCGCGCCGTAGAGCGCCGGGCGGATGAGGTCGTTCATGCCGCCGTCGCAGACGGCGATGCGCCGGCCCGGAGCGTCCTTCACGTAGAGAACGCGCGTGACGAACGTCCCGACCGGCCCGACGAGCCAGCGACCAGGTTCGAGGACGAGGCGCGCGCCGAGATCGCGCGCGATCGCCGACAGCGCCGCGGCGTAAGCCTCGACGTCGGCGTCCTCCCCGCCGTCGTAGGAGATCCCGAGGCCGCCGCCCGCGTCGAGGTCACGCAGCGCGATCCCGTCCGCGCCGAGCTTCCTCCAGAGCTCGGCCGCCCGCTCCGCCGCCGCGTGCACCGGGCGGGAGTCGAGGAGCTGCGAGCCGATGTGGAAGGAGATGCCGACGGGCTCGAGCGCGGGGTGCTCCGTAGCGCGCGCGTAGGCCGCGCGCGCGTCCTCGAGGCCGAGGCCGAACTTGCTCGCGGCCGAGCCGGTGGCGACGTAGGCGTGCGTGTTCGCCTCGACGTCGGGGTTGAGCCGCACCGAGACCGGCGCGACGACGCCGAGGGCTGCGGCCTCCTCCGCGATCGCCTCCAGCTCACCCAGCGACTCGACGTTGAGCGTCCGCACGCCTGCCTGCAGCGCGGCAGCGATCTCCGGGCGCGTCTTGCCGACGCCCGAGAAGACGATGCGCCCGGGCGGGATCCCCGCACGCACCGCCTTCGCCAGCTCGCCGCCCGAGACGATGTCCGCACCGAGGCCTTCCGCCGCGGCGACCGCGACGAGCGCGAGGGCGTCGTTCGCCTTCAGCGCGTAGCAGACCTCGGGCGCCGGCTCGCCGAACGCGGCGCGGAAGCGGGCGATCCGCTCGCGGAAGAGATCGGCGTCGTAGGCGTAGAAGGGCGTGCCGACGGCCGCGGCAACGTCTTCGAGACTCTGCACCCGGCTAAGTCTTGTCGAATCGGCTGCGCGCGGCGGCGAGCGCGGCCGCCACACCGCCCGGGCCTGGAGCGCCGCGGGCGGCCACGCTGTCCTCCGCGTCGTGGGGAGGCTCGAGGCGGCCCTCGCGCACGGCCTCGGCGACCTGCTCGTAGGCATCGCGGAAGGGAACGCCCGCGCGGACGAGCTCCTCGGCCGTGTCCGTTGCCAGCAGGGCCGGGTCCGAGGCGGCTTCGGCAGCCCGGTCGTTATCGCCCTCCAGCCCGTCGACGAGCACCGCGAGCGCGCCCAGGGCGCCCCTGACGTCCCGCCGTGCGGCGAAGACGGGCGGCTTGTTCTCCTGGAGGTCGCGGTTGTATGCGAGCGGGAGGCCCTTGACGACCGCGAGGGCTCCTCAACCTCCAGCTGCCGCTGCGCGGCGGGGAGCTCTACGTGCTCGAGGCGAACCCGCGCGCCTCGCGCACCGTCCCCTTCGTCGCGAAGGCGACGGGCCTGCCGCTCGTCGACCTGGCCTGCCGGCTCATGCTCGGCGAGCCCTTGGGGGCGCTCGACGTGCCCGATCGCGCCCCGCCGGCCGGGCCTGGGCCAAGGAGGCCGTCTTCCCCTCCGACCGCTTCGCCGACGCCGATGAGCGCGGGCCCCGAGATGCGCTCCACGGGAGAGGTCATGGCGAGCGGCTCGGCGGCCTCGGAGGCGTACGCGCGCGCCCTGAGGGCAGCGGGGCGGTCGCGCCGGGCAGGGCCCGTGGGCCCGCCCCTCCAGCACGTCGGCTAGAGCGGCCGCCGCGCGTGTGGCAGGCTGGACAGCGTGTCCCCCGCAACTCTCAAGCCTGCAGAGGTCGAGTTGGGCGAGCCGGAGCAGCAGGACGTTCCCGAGCACGACCGCCCGTGGATCGTGATCGTCTGGAACGACCCGATCAACCTCATGTCCTACGTGACCTTCGTGCTCCAGAAGCTCTTCGGCTACAGCCGCGAGAAGGCGACGACGCTCATGCTCCAGGTGCACAACGAGGGCAAGGCGGTCGTCTCGGGCGGCACGCGCGAGAAGGCGGAGCACGACGTCGCGCGGCTCCATTCCCACGGCCTCTGGGCCACGATGCGCCAGGACTGACGGTGCTAGTCCCCTCGCCGATCGAACGGACGCCGGACGGCGACTTCCGCCTGCGGCTCTCGGAGGGCGAGCGGGAGCTGCTCGCCTCGCTTCCCGCAGAACTCGCGGCGCTGATCGAGGCCGACCCCACGGACACAGGCCTCCGCCGCCTCTTCCCGCCCGCGTACGAGCACGACGAGGAGAGCGAGGACGAGTTTCGCCGCCTCATGCACGACGAGCTTCTCGCCGGACGCCGCGAGGCGTTGCAGGTGCTCGCCGAGACTGCCGGCGGCGAGCGCCTGAGCCCCGAGCAACTGGATGCGTGGCTCCGGGCCCTGACGGATCTCCGCCTCGCGCTGGGCACGCGGCTCGACGTCTCCGAGGAGACGTACGACCAGGACATCGACCCCGAGCACCCGCAGGCCTTCGAGCTCTCGGTCTTCGCCTACCTCAGCTGGCTCCAGGAGCAGGCGGTCGCGGCGGCCATGTCGTCGTAGGATCAGCTGACCGTCCTCGAGAGAAGGGAGCAGCGATGTTTCGAGCGAGGCGCAGTCTCGCCGGCATGGTCGCGCTGGGGCTCTTGGGGGTGGTCGCGGCCGGAGTCGCCGCCAGCGGGAGGCAACCGGACACGGACAGCGTCATGGCGACGGTCGTGTTCTCGCACGTCGAGGGCAAGACCCGCTCCTGCGAAGGGGTCGATGGCGAATACGCAGAGCAGATCGTCACGGTGACCGGGACGTCGACCGGCGACCCAAGGCTGTCCGGCAAGGTCACGTTCTCGGTTCGCGTGATCGTCAGCGTCGAAAACGGCGTCGGAACCGAGAGCGGGACGATCCGGATCCAGGACGCCCAGAGCGGGCGTACGAAGGTCAAGGCGCAGGCGAAGGACGCCGGCGTCGCCGAGATCTGGCAGGGCCTCCTGGCCGGCCAGGTCCGCGACGGCGGCTCGGGCGGCGAGGAGACCACCGGAACGGGTCAGATCCACGGGAATTACCGCATCACGTTCTTGCCGAACGGCGCGGTCGTCATGCAGATCGGCGGCGAGTCCGCCGACGGCCGCAACCCGGGCGTGATCTTCAGCGGGCAGTGCAAGGGAAAGTACGAGCGCTTCGAGAGCGACATCCCACCGCCGGCGACCACGTCGGCGCGCACGCGTGCCGCGGCGCCGAAGGTCGGCTGGCTCAGATAGCGAGTCGCTGCGGGGGAGCCACGCGCGGGCGGGCTCCCCGCATCACTCCAGCCTGACCGGTAGCCGCTCGTCGTGATCGTCGAGCACGAAATGCTCGTGCACCGTCGCCCGGTAGAGCCGGTGCTTCGCGGGCGGAAGAACATCGTCGCGCGTCCAGACCGGCAACCCTTGTTCCACCGACCGGCGCGCGAAGACCTCAATCCCTTCGTCGACGTCCCGGATCTCCTCGGCGACGGCGGACATGTAGACCGCCTTCCAGCTGCCCGGCTCGTGGGAGTCGAAGATCACGATGGCGAGCTCAGGGCGCTCCGCGAGGTTCCGCGAATGCCGAGCCTCGGGCGAGGAGGCCCAGAAGAGCTCGCGGTAGCCCCTCGGCGCGTACCAGACGGGCGAGGCCCACGGTCGCCCGCTCGCATCCGCAGTCGCGAGCGCCATGAAGCGGTTCGAGTCGACGATCGACCGCGCCAGATCCCCGAGGTCACGTTCCGTCACTGAGCACGGAGAATATTGGCCAGTTCGCGGATATCGTGGCCCGGCAAGCGTCATGACGACCTCGACGCCAGATGAGCTGCTCGAGATCCGTGGTGCCGTCGCCGAGCTCTGCGACCGCTTCCCGGGCGAGTACTGGCGCTCGCTCGAGCCGGACCGGTACCCGGAGGAGTTCGTGCAGGCGCTCACCGAGAACGGCTGGCTCGCCGCCCTGATCCCGGAGGAGTACGGCGGCGCCGGCCTCGGGCTCACCGCGGCGAGCGTCATCCTCGAGGAGGTCAACGCCTCGGGCGGTAACGCCGCCGCGTGCCACGCGCAGATGTACACGATGGGGACGCTGCTCCGGCACGGGAGCGAGGAGCAGAAGCAGCGGTACCTGCCGCGGATCGCGTCCGGAGAGCTCCGGTTGCAGGCGTTCGGGGTGACCGAGCCGACCGTCGGGTCCGATACCACGCGCCTCCAGACAAGCGCGCGCCGCGTCGACGGCGGCTACGTGATCCGCGGCCAGAAGATCTGGACCTCTCGCGCGCTCCACTCCGATCTCATGCTGCTGCTCGCGCGGACGACGCCGTTCGAGGAGGTCGAGCGCAAGAGCGACGGCATCTCCGTCTTCCTCATCGACATGAAGGCGGCGGGCGAGCGGCTGTCGATCCGTCCGGTCGCGACGATGATGAACCACGCGACCACGGAGGTCTTCCTCGACGACGTCGAGGTGCCCGCCGACGCGCTCGTCGGTGAGGAAGGCAAGGGCTTCAGCTACATCCTCGACGGCATGAACGCGGAGCGCATCCTGCTGGCGGCGGAGTGCATAGGCGACGGGAGGTGGTTCATCGAGAAGGCCGTGCGCTATGCGTCGGAACGCGTCGTCTTCGGGCGGCCGATCGGCGCCAACCAGGGTGTCCAGTTCCCGATCGCGGGCGCGTACGCCGCGATCGAGGCCGCCGACCTCGTTCGCTATCGCGCCGCGTCGCTCTTCGAGGAAGGACAGCCGTGCGGCGAGCAGGCGAACATGGCCAAGCTCCTCGCGTCGGAGGCGTCATGGCAGGCGGCGAACGTCTGCCTCGACACGCATGGCGGCTTCGGGTTCGCGCGGGAGTACGACGTCGAGCGGAAGTTCCGCGAGACGCGCCTCTACACCGTGGCACCGGTCTCGAACAACCTCGTGCTCGCGTACCTCGGCCACCACGTGCTCGGGCTGCCACGCTCGTACTAATTTCCAACGCTCCGCTCCGCTCGGGCTCCCTGCCGCATAGGGAACCCGAGCGCAGCGGAGACCGCTGCGCTTCTCTACGTCCCTAGCAGGACGCCTCCGTCGTGCACCGCTTCCCAACCCGGTTGCTGGACGTGTACATCACGCCGGCACCGAGCGAGAGGCGGTCGATGCGATACACGCCGGTCTCGTCACCGACGAGGTACGCCTGCTCGACGACCTGGTCGGGATGTGCGTCCGTGTAGACGCGCCAGGCCGACTTGCTGCCGTCCGCAGAGTACTGGCCCCCCGTCTCGCCCGAGACGAAGAACGAGCAGTTGCCGGTGAAGCGGGTGAAGTCCGCCCGCGCCCACACGTTGCCCGTGACGGCCATGGGATGGTTGCAGTAGAAGGCACTCAGGTATGCCACGTCCCCGTTCTGGAACTCGACGGAGATACGCGGCGCGCCGGCGCCCATGTAGCTGGTGGCCTTCTTGAACTCGAAGGAGAGGTTCCCGACGGCCGACGCGTCCTTGGCGATGTCGATCGAACGATTCGAGTACGCAACGACGTACTTACCCGCACTCGGGTCGCCGACGTTCATCCGCAGGGCTCGCGTATTCGAGTCGTTGGAGCTGTCGCCGCCTAGGCTGTTCCAAAGGTGGCCGCCCTTACCCTTGAACTGAAGGGTCTGGTTGGCCGGAAGCAGCACATCTGCCGAAGCAGTGGCGACGAGCGTCAGAGCTGCGACGGAGGCTACCGCCGCGACTACGAACTTCTTCATCTGGTTCCCTTTCGTGGTGGAGCAGGACTGCCCCGCTCCGCCCGGCCTCCCTGAGCGAGAGAGGTCGGGCGCAACGCCGTCCGCCGGCGCTCAATTCGTCGCCGGTTTCTTTCCTCGCGGGCGCACCGGTGACGAACCGGGGCTCGCGGTATTAGGTCCTCCACCTGCGGGGGCAGTCCTCCGTCGCAACGGCGACGGGGCGCGTCCCGTCAGTGTGTCTCTGGCCGGTCGCGGTTTACACCGGCGACGAAAAGATAGCCGGTTTCCAACGCAACCGCAAGTAGCACTTGCACAGCAGGTGAAGGTTGCGCTTGCCTATGATGCACGGCATGGCACACGACCCCGAAATCAAGGCCGTGCTCCGCGCCTATAAGAAGGCACTCGACACGCTTCAGCGCCTTGACCGTGACCGGCGCAACTTCCGCAGCGCCCTGCTTACCGCGCACGAGGCGGGCGCCAGCAAGACCGAGCTTGCCCGTACGCTCGGAGTCTCGCGTCAGCGCGTGGATGAAGTGCTCGGCCGAGCTCGTCACGAGCGCGCCACAGGCGTCGAGGACGTGACCGACTAGCGCCGGTCTGCCTCCTCGGAAACGAAAACCCCCGATATGCGGGGGCTTCCGAGGTGGGCGGTACTGGGCTCGAGCCAGTGACCCCCAGCTTGTCGAGTCCTGCCGGGAGTCGACAACAAGCCCCAGCTCTAGACTCAATGCGGGTTTGCGACGCAGTGCGCTCGAGCTTGTTCGACCCGAATGGACACGTTTCACCCCGTCTTGCTGACATCCTGCTGACAGCCACGCGGGTTCCATGCCGCTTTGCGGGGTCCTTTTCAATTCGCCTATCTGAGCCGCTTCGCCGGCCGCTTTCCATGCCCAACCCGTTGTGAGCGGTCGGCTCCAAACACTTATCGCTGAGAGGAGCTCAGCCGATGTGCTCGATCCCGTCGGGCAGGCCGACCCACGGGTGCATGCGGTCCTCCCATACCGAGACGCGCGGCGCGGGGAAGTTCGGGTCGGCGAACGCGCCGACCGGCACCGCGATGTGCTCCGGGTCGGTCCAGTAGTAGACGGTCGCGCCGCAGCGCGAGCAGAAAAAGAGCGAGCGCTCCTCGCCCTCGTCGGAGATCCGCACGAACTCGGTTGCATCGCCCTCAATCCGCACCTGCTCACGCGGCCAGCGTGCCTGCATCCCAAACACGCTCCCTGTGCGCCGCTGGCAGGCGAGGCAGTGACAGATCGAGACCCTGACAGGGTCGCCCTCGACCTCGACCGTCAGCTGCCCGCACGAGCAAGACGCGCGCCTCGTCGCCATGTCGGGACCGTACCGCGCCACTAGGAGTCGGGGCCGAGGTCAAGCAGGAAAGTGCCTGAGTTTCGGCCGCCTCCCCAGGAAGGCGCGTAGCCTCCGCCGTGCGGTCGAAGTGTCCTCGTGAACGCTGGCGCAGCCGTCGGCCCCGAACTTCGAGCGCCCACAGTCCTATGATGGCCGGTTGTGGCCAAGCTTCGGATCACGGCGCTGGAGGGTGGGCATCAGGGGGAGGTGCTCGAGGCGCAGTTCAATCCGAAGGAGATCAAGGTCGACCGCACGAGTCCCTGGCTATACCAGCGACTAGCTCCCGGTCCCCCGCAGTTTCTGGGAGCGGAGCCGGCGCGGATGAGCTTCGAGCTGCTGTTCGACGGCGTCGAGCAAACCAAGTCGGTGCAGCCACGACTCGACACGCTCCACCGACTCAGCAGCGTGGACGAGACCCTTCATCATCCGCCGAAGGTAAAGGTCGCTTGGGGGAGCGCGGCGGGCGCGATGCCGACGTTCGACGGAGTCATCGAAGCCGTCTCGGTTCGCTACCTCACGTTTGCCGGGAGTGGAGTGCCGCTACGTGCGACAGCGACCGTAACGCTCACAGAAGCCGCCGCCCTGTCACGCACGCTAGATCGCGGCTAGCTAGGTTGAACGGCAAGCCCCGGCTCGAACCAGTGACTCCAGCTTGTCGAGCCTGCCAACTGCTTCGCCCTGAGAGGACGACGTTCGACAACGCGCGGGATTGGGCGGCTTGCAGCGTTACGAGAGACGACAGCCATTGGTCACCTTCGGACGCGGATTGCTGACATCGCGCTGACAGCCGGACTCATAGGCGTGGGTGCGAGGCTGCCGTAGCCGGCCCTCACTCAGACGCGGACGAACGAGTTCACAAGGGAAGCGGCCGTCGCTCCGTATGCTGGCGAGAGCCCGCGTCACGGGAGGTCGACCTGCTCGGCGCGCGTGCGGGACAGGGTCGCCGTGACCCGAAGTTTCGCGTGCTGCTATCCGCGCGTCCCGCGCCTTGAGTTCGACGTGCGGCTCTGGGGCGGCTCGGCCATTAGGGATGCGAGGGCGCGCGAGCTCGTGAGGCCGCGCAGGGCCCCGAGCCGACGCTCGACCGCGCGCAGGTCGGCGCGCACCTCCTTGGCCGCCGGCGCCTTGCCCAGCGTCCGAACGAAGCGGATTGCACCATCGACATCCTCGTCACGCATGCGCGCGCGGGTGCTCTTCGTGAGCTCAGCCGCTCGCTTTACCAACACCGCGGCCTGCGACGACAGCTGCTCGTCCGCCATGAGAGTCGTAAGAAGTGGCAGCTGCGCGCGTTCGAAGAGCGCAATCCACGCTCGCCCAGCTTCGGTTGTGGCGAGAACGTCGTCACGGATCCGGCGCAGCTCGGCTACCTCAGCGTCGGTTTTGAAGAAGCGCGCGCCGATGAGCTCGATCGCGCAGATGCACTGCTGCATGAGCGCGATGATCCCCGCTTTCGCGTCGCGCTTAATAAGCGTCGGGTCGGCCGGATGAAAGGAGTCCGCGACGTTGCCGGCCCACGGGCCCGTCTCGAAGGTGAAGCCGTAGGTCTTTCGCAGGCTGGGGTTGGCGATGTGCCGTGAGTAGGCGTAGTCACCCTGCGTCCCGGTCGTCGGGTAGAGGGCGATTGACGGCTGGCTGGTGTACACACGACCGCGCACGGAGGAGATCGCGTTCACGATGCGACTGCCCACGGTCTGGAAGCGCTGAAGGTCCCGCGGCGGGATGTACTCCTGGTAGCCGGCCACACCAATCGGCGCGCACGTCCCGGACGGCAGCGTGGTGAAGCGCTTACTCGGATCGACGGTCTGCGACGGCGCGTGTCCCCACGGCCAGAGCACGAGTTCCGAGTAGGAGTGCACGTCGACGAAGCAGTTCACTCGCCGCGTGTCGAGGACGCTGCGAATGTTGCGGGTCTCGGGCTCGCTGAAGGCCTTGGGTCCGGCGTAGACTTCGCTGCATTGGGCGCAAGACGTCTGGCCCTGGGTGACGCCCCAGAGGACGTCGAAGTTGCGGTTGAGGTCGACGCCATCGCATTCGGTTCCAGGGTTGTCGCGGCGGTTCTTACGCCACAGGTTGTCAACGTTCAAGACGTACTCGCGCCCGTCGGGGTTCATGCAGGGCACGAGCCAGAGGTCGAGCGTCTCCAGGATCAGCTTGATCTCAGCCGCCGACCACGTGCGATTGCCATACGTGATGTTGCTGCCAGTCACGTGACTGACGAACAGGTCGACGGCCAGCTCGATGATGGCGTCGGGGTTCATGAGCTCGCGGGAATGCGTGCCACCGACGACCATGACGCCGCGGCGCTCACCTCCACCACCCGCGCGCAGGCGCAGGGCGTAGACGGGCCGGCCCTGCACGGAGGGCTCGGGTAGCGGGAAGCGCATGAAATAGGTGGGGAACCAGGCTGCGAGGAGGTTGGAAAGCGAGTCGAGCTGTGCCACGTTGCGGTACATCAGCGCTCGTCGCCCTCCTCGCGCGGGATGCCCTGGACGCGCTCCTCGAGCCATGCAATCGCCTCGTCGTCGTCGATACGCAGTTTTGGGCTTAGCGACTCGACGCGAGCGAGGCGGTGCAGGCGCACCTCGTAACCGCGTTCAAGCAGCGCCACGATCTCGTCGGCCGTGACGAGCAGCCGGACACCCCGCTGCGGATCCGGCACACGGTCAAGGTCGAGGTCGGCGACGCTTTCGAGCGGGACATCCGCATCGCCCGGATGGACGGTCGCCTCGAAGCGAAGTCCCTCACCCGGATCGACCATTAGGCGGCCTCGCGTACAGGAAACGCCGTCAGCGAAAGAAACCGTCCACCTCGAACACTCTGCGTGCTGAGGAAGGTTTTTTCGCGCGAACTGCTCAGGACATCGCCTCCCGGTGTCCTCTGAGGAAGGCGCTCGCCGCATAAAGCGCTCAGCTATGTCTTGTCCCGACCCTACGACTCTCCCAAACTCGTGTCAAGAGTCACATTTTTGAAGCGTCAATAGGCGCTCGGAGGCGCAGCATGCGACCCCTCCGGGGTGGGCGGTACTGGACTCGAAGCAGCCTGCAAAGGCGCATGTTTTCCGGCGCGAGTGTGCACCGGTGGGGGCACCGCGCGAGCGCGTGCGGTGGCATCCGGCTTGCCCTACGGGCCGCCCGCGATCAGCGCCGCCTAGTCCAGCTCGCCCTCTTCCAGCATCACGTGCGAGTAGGTGTTGGCGGTCACGGCCAGGTTGCGCTGGCCGACAAACTCACCGATTCGCGCCCAGGGGACCCGGGTCATCGAGCTGGTGCCGGCGCCCGGCTAGGTGAAACGCCGCCGTGCGTGCGAACGCTGGCAACACGGGCGGCGGCAGCAGCGGCGCAAATGACCGACGACCCAGTGTGGCTGCGGAGTTAGTGGAGTTCTCCGCAGGAATCTGCGTCGGCGAACGCGGTTTTCAGCTCACCGCTGGCGTCGGCGTCCTCGAGCGTTTGCACCGCACCGTCGACCTCGGTGCCCATATCCGTGACCGTGGCCGTGATTGTGTCGATGGCTGACGGGATGTCAGCAACACTCGCAACCCCTTCGACGGCGGTCTCGATCTCGTTCGCGCCGTTCTCGATGTCCGTCGCGAGATCCTGGACGGAGCTCCTGACCTGCTCTCCCGAACTGATGTCTGGGCGTCCGAGGCCGTTCAGGCTGTCGGAGAGCGTCTCGGTTGCCGTCTTTGCGTCGTCAGCCGCCTGCTGGAGGCTCTCCTCTGAGAGAGAGGACAGATCGGTGAGCGGCTCAGCGGCCTCCTCCAGATCGTTCTTCCACGTCGTCAACGCCGAACAGAAGCCGTCTGCCCATTCGTCGGTCGACGCCTCGGTCGACGCCTCGGTGGTCGTCTGACTCGCGGACTCGTCGTCCCCGCCGCAACCCGCCGCGAAGAGCGCGAACGACGCGAAACACGCGGCGAGTACAAACGTAAGTGTCGGCTTTTCCATCGTCGGGTGTCCGTTCTTCTCGCCTGAGTCAAGCACAACGCCGATGGCGACGGTCTTCTAGAGGGAGCCGTCACTGTCCCGAACGGCTTCGCCCTCTCGACCTTCTCGAAGCATGGGACGGGCTCGCCGGCCTCGCATCCGGGCTCTAGGGACAGACGCCGATCGTGTCGCCGTGGGTGAGGTGCTCCTCAACTGCGTTCTCTCCCACGACGATGGTCTTGGGCTTCTTCGAGCCCGCCTTGTGGCAGAGAGTCACTTTTCCCCCCGCCTGCTCGTCCTCCTCGGCCTCCTCATCGACAGGCGAGCCAGGCGCCGGGTCGGCGGACGGCTGGGGGGTCGGCTGCTCGGCGTCCGGCTCCACGCCGGCAGACGCCGACGGCTCGGACGCTCCCTCCTCCGACGCGGCTTGCGCCGCCAAGGGCTGGTCGAAGGCGTTCAAGCCTTCTTCCTGGGCGGCCACAACCGTCGCACTTCGGACGCCGGTCGGACTCGAGCCGCTACTGGCAAGCAGAGTTGATTTCTGCGGCGGCACCGTGGAGCGGCCGCCCATGTCCGACGACCCTTGTGAGGCTGGGGTCGGCGCCGCGATCGCCATCCCTTCCACGCCCTGCGCGGTTCCGCCGATCAGCAGTGGCATTGCTGCCCCAAGTACACCCGCCAGCACCACGGCAGCGAGTGGGAGAGCGATGCGTTCTGTCCACCACAGCCGCCTGAGAGCGGCGACCATCACCGCTACCGTCCACCCATCTGTTCGGCTGTTGCCGCTTAGCCGGCGCAGGAGCACGGCGATCGTCGCAAGGCGTTCCGATGGCGCGGTAGCGACTTCGGCGAACTGCGCACGACAGGCGCGGGCCGCCGCCCAGGTCGGGGCAACGCGGCGCCGTTCCCGGGCGACCGCAAGCGCGAGCTCGTCTTTCTTCATCCGCGAACATCCGGCGAGGCCCAACTGCCTTGCCTGCACGTAGAGTTCCGCCCGAGTAGTGGGCCGATCCCGAAGGCCGCCGGCAACGCGTACGCCCTGGAGCTGGTAGCTAATCGTCCTCTCCCCGCGAAGCGAGGCGCCATTCTACCTCAGGGGAGATCCGCCCTTCCCCTTCCCCAGCAGTTCCGACTCGAACTCGACTTCCGTGCTTCGGGACGTTCACCCCGAACCCACCCCTCCCCAGGGGGCTCGCACCCCTGGTTCCTGGCAATACGTGCAAGGTCCTCTGCCCCGATGCGAGCATAGAGCGAGCACGACTGCCGGACCGTTGTCTGTCGAGAAAGCGAAACCCCCGCGTTTGCGGGGGCTTTCGAGGTGGGCGGTACTGGGCTCGAACCAGTGACCCCCAGCTTGTCGAGCTGGTGCTCTCCCAACTGAGCTAACCGCCCTTGGGATTCTCAGTCTAGCGAACGATCTCGCTCGTACCTGAGGCTCACGCCGTCGTCGCCCTCCTTGCGGCCGACCGATGCGAGGCGGAAGCGGCGGAGCGGAAACTCGCCGTCGGCGAGCGCCGGTCCCTGGCCCAGGAAGGTCGGCGCGATGGTGACGAGGACCTCGTCCACGCGGTCGATGGCGAGGAACTGGCCGACGACGTTGCCGCCTCCGATCACCCACACGCGCTCGAGCCCGGCGGCCTCCAGCTCCTCGATCAGCGCGGAGACGTCGCCGGAGAAGACGTGCATGTCGGCACCCTCGATCCTCGGGGGATCCGGGTTGTGGGTGACGAGCCACACCGGCCGGTCCTCGTAGGCCCAGTCGTAGTCCTTCATGAACTCCCAGGAGCTCGCGCCCACGACGAGGCCGTCGATGCCGGCGATGAACTCGTCGTAGCCGTAGGCGCTCGGCCCGCCCGACAGGGTCTGCAGGAACGACAGGTCGTGACCGGGGCCGGCGATGCGGCCGTCGAGGCTCATGGCGACGTAGTACGCGACGTGCATCAGCGGCGGTCGAACGCCTTGCGGCCGAGGAACTTGAGCGGGTCGACGAGCTTGCCCTTCTCCCACGTCGTGAAGTGCAGGTGCACGCCGGTGCACGAGCCAGTGCATCCCGCCTTCGCGATCAGCTGGCCGGCCGCGACCACGTCGCCGGGCTTCACCAAGGACTTCTCGAGATGCGCGTACATCGAGACGATCCCGCCGTCGTGGCGGATCTTGATCACGAGCCCGTAGCCGGAGTAGCTGTCGAGCCACCCGACCCTGGTCACCGTCCCGGTCCGGGCGGCGCGCACGCGCGTCTCGGCCCAGCCCTCGATGTCGATCCCGTCGTGCATCCGGCCCCAGCGCGGGCCGAACGGCGACCCGAGAGGGCCGTTCAGAGGCAGCACCCAGCGGGAGTCCGGTCGGGACTCGGAGGGTGTCGCTTCGATCCTTCCCAGCGCCGGCTGTGCGAGCGCCAGACAACAAAAAAGGCCCGTTAGCAGGGCCTTGACGGCAAACACGGGGCGGAACCCTAGCAGAAAGTCAAAAAATCTCCGGGCACCAGGGCGCGCGATCGGTGCGGAAGAGGGCGTCCGCACGGGCGATCGCGCCTTCCCTGACCTCCTCGACCCGGCCCGCCCGCAGGAGGTCGGAGAAGCTGAAGCCGCCCAGGAAGACCGTGCCGAGATCGGCCGCGATGAGCCGGAGATCCGGGCTCGCCGTCGTCTTCGACCCGTCGAGCGCGTAGCGCCCGTCGTTCCACGGGCAGAACGCGTCGCTCACCTCGAGCACGAGGTCGTCGTCGCCGGCGTAGGCGCGCGCGGCCAGCGCAGCGCCCACGTCCACGGGCCGGATCCACAGCCCGTCCCCGACGCGGAATCGCATGCGGCTCTGCTCTAGGAGGAGCAGGTGGAGCGGGTGGTCGATCGGCAGCAGCTCGGCTTCGACCTTGGCCATCCAGTCGATGTCGAGGAGGTAGCGCCAGACAGCAGCGGTGGCGGCAGGCGTCGCCCCCATCGCCTCGATGACCACCGTCGTGCCCGTGGGCACGCCGTCCGCGTACGAGAAGTTGAGCCGGTATATCGCGTACGCGTCCGGCGCTCCCCCCTGCTCCAGGACGGCGAACGTCTTCTCGCCACCGCCGGCGCGCCACCACTCGGAGTCGGCCAGCCGCCGCGTCCTCCACCACTCCTCCGTGCGCGAGATCATCCCCGGCGTGGTCGCCGCGACGCGGTCGTAGACCGGCGGGAAGAGCTCGAGCGCCTCGTCCGCGGTCACGAGCCGCGTCGAGCCCGACCAGTCCACCGCCTGGTTGAACGCCGAATGCGCCCTGGGGATCTCGACGTCGGCGCAGACCGACGCGAGCCCGTAGCCGAAGCGGCCGTAGAAGCCGCCCTCCGAGGCCCAGAGGGCCGCGATGGGCTCGCCGCGCGCATGGGCGTCCTTGAGCTGGGCGGTCATCAGCTCCCGCACGATCCCGCGACGCCGGTGGGTCGGCAGGACGCCGACGACCGTGACGCCTGCCGTCGCAACGGGCCCGCCGGGAACCGTCAGGCCGAACTCGAACGCGCCCGCGCCGGCCACGATCGCCCCGTTCTCGCTCGCGACGTGCAGGCGCCCGTCCGGCAGCGGCGACATGCTCGCGGCGCGCTCCTCGTCTGGGCCCGCGGGGGAGCCGAAGTAGTGCCAGATCGGCCGGAGCGCGTCGAGGCGCTCGCCGGGCTCGGCGACGCGGATCTCCACGGCCAGGCTCAGACCTTCTCCAGCGGCGCGTAGTCGAGCATCAGGCGCCGCTCGGCGCCGTCCTGGGCGAAGCGCACCGTCACCGTGCCGTCGCCCTCGATGCGCACGACGACCCCTTCGCCCAGCGTCGAGTGGCGCACGTTGTCGCCGGTGGAGAGGTCGGGGGCATGCCCGGTCGGCGCGAGCGACTGCCGCGGCGCGCCGTAGCCGCTCCACGAGGTCGGCCGCAGCCGCTCGCGCTCGACCTCGTCCTGCGGAAGCTCCTCGAGGAACCGGCTCGGCCGCCGGTAGTCGCGCGAGCCCCAGAGAGAGCGCGTCGCCGCATGGATGAGCGTCAGGCGCTCGCGGGCTCTCGTGAGCCCGACGTAGGCGAGACGACGCTCCTCCTCCAGACCCTGCTCCTCGAGCGAGCGCGCGTGCGGGAACACGCCGTCCTCCATGCCGACGAGGAAGACCGCGCGGTACTCGAGGCCCTTGGCGTTGTGGAGGGTCATGAGCGTGACGAGACTGCGCTCCTCGGCGAGCTCGTCCTGGTCGGAGAAGAGCGAGATCTGCTGGAGGAACTCCGAGAGCGTCGGCTCGGCGGAGGCCTCCTGGTACTCCCGGGCGACGCCGACGAGCTCCATCAGGTTCTCCAGGCGGCCCTGCGCCTCGACCGTTCGCTCCGCTTCGAGCGCCTCCGTGTATCCCGTGCGCTCGAGCACCTTCTCCAAGAGCTCCGGCACGGCCTGCTCGAGCGCGCCCGCCATGAGCGACTGCATCAGCGTGTGGAAGCGCCGGACGGCCTTGAGCGGCGCGGCGCCGACCCCGGCGTCGTCGGCCTGGCCGAGCGCCTCGAAGAGCGAGATCCCCTGCGCGTCGGCGAACGCCTGGACGCGGGCGATCGACGCATCCCCGATGCCGCGGCGCGGGCGGTTGGCGATGCGGCCGAGGGAGACGCCGTCGAAGGGGTTGTCGATGACCTGGAGGTAGGCCACCGCATCCTTGATCTCGGCGCGCTCGTAGAAGCGCGGGCCGCCGATCACCTGGTACGGGATCTCCTGACGGACGAGCACGTCCTCCAGCACCCGCGACTGCGCGTTCGTGCGGTAGAACACCGCGATCTCGGAGCCGGCCACGCCCTCGTCCCCGAGAGCGGCGATCTCAGCGGCGACGTAGCGCGCCTCGGCATGCTCGTCCTCGACCTCGATGACGCGGACCGGCTCGCCCTCGCCGAGGTCGCTGAAGAGGTTCTTCGGCTTGCGCTCGCGGTTGTTGGCGATCACCGAGTTGGCCGCGCGCAGGATCGCGTTGGTCGAGCGGTAGTTCTGCTCCAGCGCGATCGTCTGGGCCCCGCCGAAGTCGCGCTCGAACTCGAGGATGTTGCGGATGTCCGCGCCGCGGAACGCGTAGATCGACTGGTCGGGGTCGCCGACGGCGAAGACGTTGCCGTGCTCGCCGGCGAGCAGCTGCAGCAGCCGGTACTGCGCGTGGTTCGTGTCCTGATACTCGTCCACGAGGACGTAGCGGAAGCCCTTCTGCCACTTCTCGCGCGCTTCCGGAAAGCTCTCGAGGATCTTGACCGTGACCATGATCAGATCGTCGAAGTCCATCGCGTTCGACCTGTGCAGGCGCTCCTGATAGCGCGCGTACACGTCGGCCACGGTCTGCTCGTAGAAGGAGCCGACCCGCCGCGCGTACTCCTCCGGGTCGACGAGCTGATTCTTCGCGCTCGAGATCTGGGAGTGGATCCCGCGCGGGACGAAGCGCTTCGGGTCCCAGCCCTCCTCCTCCACGATCGCCTTCACGACCCTGACCTGGTCGGCCGAGTCGTAGATGGTGAAGTTGGACTTGTAGGCCAGGCGCGGCGCCTCGCGGCGCAGGATGCGGCCGCACGCAGCGTGGAAGGTCATGACCCACATGCGGCTCGCGACGTCGCCGAGGACGTCCTCCAGGCGGCTCTTCATCTCCCCCGCGGCCTTGTTCGTGAAGGTGATCGCGAGGATCTCGTTCGGCTTGACGCCGCAGGCGGCGACGAGGTGCGCGATGCGGTGCGTGAGCACGCGCGTCTTGCCAGAGCCGGCGCCGGCGACCACGAGAACGGGGCCTTCGGTGGCCAGGACGGCCTCTCGCTGGGCCGGGTTCAGGTCGGCGAGATACTGCTCGGGAGAGGCGATTGCCATCGGGTCGATGGTATCCGTCGAGGCAGCGCCCCTCGACGGCGTTCGCGGGCCGTTACGGCCTCGTTACCCGCTCTCGCAAGCCTGACTCCGCAAACGAGCAAGGAGTGAGGAATGCGGAAGAGTGGCTTGGCGGCGCTGCTCGCGTTTTCGGCGCTCGCGGTCGTCCTGGCGGTCACGGGAGGCGCCGGGGCGGGCAAGAAGGCCTCGTACGAGGTCTGGCTGGTGGATCAGTCGAACACGAACGGGACGACGAGCGGTGGAGCAACCGGATCGTCGTGATCAGAACAGCGACCGGCCGGATGGTCGGCGAGCTCCCGCTGGCAGGTGCCCTGAGCGCGGACCCCTCGCCGGATCTCCTGGACATCTCACCGGCGGGCGACCTGGCGTTCGTCTCGCTGCGCGGCGCACTGCCGCTCTCGGGCGACCCGCACGCCTCCACGGGCAGCACACCCGGGCTGGGGCTGATCCAGGTGAAGAAGGATGGTCGAACCGGCGCCCTGAGGGGAATCGCCCGGATCGCGAACGTCGACGCGGGCGGGATCGACCGCGCCGATCCGCACGGCCTGCGCGTGCGAATGAAGTAGGGAGAGCCATGGGCGGGGCCTTGCGGCCGGCCCCGCCTGTCTCCTCCGGCCACGTCCAAGTGCCTGGCACCGAGCAATGGCTCGAGCGGGGATGTCTGTGAAGGCGTCATGCGTGCTTGCGGCATCGGGTTGGGCCCTTTCGGCCACGGCCGAGTGCCTGTCACCGGGACATGACTTTTGGGGGCTAGAAGAAGAACTGGCGCCAGGCCGACCACCAGTCGTCGGCCCGGGAGACGATCCTCACGCCGTCGACCTCGACCCCGTGGCGGTGCTCGTAGCGCTCGACGAGGCCCGGGTCGGCGAAGACGGCCTCGATCTCGCACGGCTTCCCCGGCTCGTACGGCGGGATGAGGTCGCGCTTCTCGACGGCTTCCTTCGCGCCGGCCTCGATGAGCTCGCGCGCCCGGACCGGCGGCAGGTTGCGCGCGCTGAAGCGGCCGAGCGCCTGCTTGACCTCGACCGTCACGAGCTCCGGGCCGAGAAGGTCGGCCGCCTCGCCGCACACGACATCGTCGCCGGTGACGAGGACGACCGGACAACCCCAGGTCCCGCAGAGCGCCGCATTCACGCCGGTCTCTCCGACGGACGTGCCGTTGAAGCGGAGGTCGCGGTAGTCGCGGCCCGAGATCGTGTGGCTCTGCACTCCCCGCGGCGTGCCGGCCTTCGCGTGCATGCCCACGAAGAGCGCTGCGTCGCAGCCCTGCTCCAGGAACTCCGTGTACTCCGTCCATTCGTTCTGGACGATCCACTCGCAGTCGGGGTCGAGGAGCTCGGGCACGAGGCTGTTGAAGTCCCACCCTTTGCCGGCTCCGTGACAGTCCATGACGACGATCTCGGTCGCCCCCGCCGCCTTGGCCCCGCGGACGGCCGCGTTGATCTCCTCCGTGTAGAGCTTGCGCCCCTCTTCGTAGAGCGACTCCCCGCCGCTCACCTGCTCCCACTTCACGATCCCGGACACGCCTTCCATGTCGCTGACGACGAAGACCCGCACGTCAGCTCCCCATCCGCCGGTCGAGCGCTGCTTCGAGCCACGCGGCCGCCTCGCCGAGCGCGTCCGCATCCGCCGACTTGAGCACGACCTCGACCTCGGGGCCGGTGTCCAGGAACGTCGGGTAGCTCCCGATCATGACCGCGGGATGCCGGCTCGTCGCCTCTTCGAGCACGGCGACGATCTGGCCTTCGCCCGTCGGATACCGGCGGCGCCAGGCGCAGATCGGCTCTCCGCGAAAGCCGTCGGCGAGCGTCTCGAACATGGCCATCATCTCGCTGGGGAGGCCGGGCAGGACGTAGACGTTGGCGACCACGAAGCCCGGCGCCCCGCCGAGCGGGTTCTCGAGGGCGGCGGCGCCTCGCGGCAGCCGCGCCCAGCGGGCCGCGTAGTCGCCCAGCCCGCGCTTGCCGAACCGCTCGCGGAGATGGCCGGCCAGCTCCCGGATCTCCTCGGTCGGGACGCCGAACGCTGCCGCCACGCCCTCGCGCGTCACGTCGTCCGGAGTTCCGCCGAGGCCGCCGGTGACGATGACGACGTCGGCGTGGTCGGCCTCGTCGCGCAGGAAGGCGGCGATCTCGTCCACGGTGTCCCGCACCGCCGCGAGCAGCCTCACCTCGAGCCCGAGCTCGCCGAGGCGGCGGGCCAACCAGGAGGCGTTGGTGTTCTCGACGTCCCCCGAGACGATCTCGTTTCCGACCGTCAGGACGACGGCGCTGGGCGGGCCCGTCATGCGGGCGAGTATAAGTCGGCTCCCGCGACGCGGACGATAGGCGCGCCGTCGACCCAGTCGACCACGCTGAGGGCTCCGTAGGGCTGGTCGAGCCTGAAGAACGAGGTATCGGGAAGGTCGAGCGCGTCGGCGAGCACGACGCGAACGATGCCGCCGTGGGCGACGACGGCTGCGGCCTGGCCCTCGTGCCGCGCGCGGATGTCGGCCACCTGCGGAAGGACGCGCTCGCGCAGGTCGGCAAGCCCCTCGCCGCCCGGGAATCGCACCGTGGACGGGTCTTCCATCCAGAAGCGGTAGAGATCGGGATAGGCGGAGGCGATCTCGTCGTAGCGCATCCCCTCGACCTCTCCGAAGTCGAGCTCGCGGAGGTCGTCGCAGGGAATCGGCTCGAGCCCGTGGGCCGTCGCGACAGCACGGGCAGTCTCGAACGCGCGCTGGAGAGGGCTCGTGTAGACGGCGTCGACATCGTGCTCCCGCAGCAGCTCGCCGACGGCGGCTGCTCTGCGGAGCCCCGCGGCCGAGAGCGGGACGTCGAGGCTTCCGTAACATCGTCCGTCCATCGATTGATCCGGCTCGGCGTGGCGCACGAGCAGCAGGCGCGTCGCCCGCCCTCGCTTCGGGAGCGCGATCACGTCCGGACGACCACGGCCGCGACGAGCGCGGCGGTCGTGGCCAGCTCGGCCGAGGCTCCGAGAACGTCGCCGGTCACGCCTCCGAGGCGGCGTCTCGTCACCACGCCGACGGCGAGGCAGGCGAGGCCTGCGCCGGCGGGGAGGGCAAGTCCTCGCAGGCCCAGCGCGGCGACCGAGATTCCCACCGCCAGAACGATCCCGACCGCCAGCGAGGCGCGGGCCGCCCGCTCCGTGAGAACGAGCCCGCTGCCCGACCCGGGCCGCGCGTACGGAAGCGCCAGCGCAAGCACGAGCGGCGCCGCCCGCCCGAGCGCAAAGGCAGCCACGACCGCCAGGATCGCCCGCGAGTCGGCGGCCACCGCGACGAGCGCGGAGACCTTGACGAGGAGATCGAGCACGAGCGCCGTCGCACCGAACGAGCCGACGGCAGGGTCGCGCATGACCTCCAGCGCCCGCTCGCGCGTCCCGGCTCCGAGCCCGTCCGCCGTGTCGGCGAGGGCGTCGAGGTGGATCGCGCCCGTGAGCAGCGCTTCGAGCGCGACCGCGACGGCTGCCGCCAGCAGAACGGTCAGCTCCGTGTCCAGCCCGGCGACGGTTGCACCGACGGCGGCGCCGATCCCCGCGCCGACGAGCGGGAAGAGCGCGGCGCCGCGGGCGACGTCGTCCGCGTCGAGGGCGAGCCGGCCGACCGGGACGCGCGTGAGGAACGTGATCGCCGCCGCGGCGGCCCGGAGGCTACGCGCCGGCATCCGTGACGCCCGCATCGTCGAACGTGGCCATGTCGGCGAGGAGCGCGAGCGAGGCGTCCACGAGCGGCACGGCGAGCAGCGCGCCGCTCCCCTCCCCCAGGCGCAGGCCGAGATCCAGAAGCGGCCGCAGGCCGAGGTCGGCGAGCACGAGGGCATGCCCCGGCTCGGGCGAGCGATGCGAGGCGACCATGAACCCGGCTGCCGCAGGCGCGAGCCTTGCGGCCACGAGCGCCGCCGCCCCCGTGACGAAGCCGTCGAGGAGGACGACACAGCCCTCGGCGGCCGCGCCGAGACAGACGCCTGCGAGAACCGCGAGCTCGAATCCACCCACGGCCGCGAGCACGCGCACCGGGTCGCCCGGATCCACCTCGTTGACCTCGAGCGCACGGCGCACGGCCGCGACCTTCCGGGCCAGCCCCTCGTCGTCGACCCCGGTTCCCCGTCCGCTCACCGCCTCCGGGTCTGCGGGGAGGAGCGCCGCGCACACCGCGGCCGCCGCGGTCGTGTTGCCGATGCCCATGTCGCCGGTCGCGACGATCCCGAGACCGTCGCCGGCGAGCGCAACCGCGGTCTCGGCGCCGTAGAGGAGCCCCGCGAGCGCCTGCTCGACAGTCATCGCCGGGCCCTCCGTGGCATCCGCGGTCCCCGGCCCGAGCCGGAGCGGGCGGACGCCTTCGTGCCCTGCGGGTGCGGCGACACCGGCATCGACGACCACGAGCTGCGCCCCGGTCTCGCGCGCGAGGACGTTCACGGCAGCGCCCCCGGCGGCGAAGTTGGCGAGCATCTGGCCGGTGACCTCCTGCGGATACGCACTTACACCCCGGGCCGCATAGCCGTGGTCGCCCGCCGCGAGGACGACCGCCGCCCGGAGCCGTCCCGGCGAGGCCGCGCCCCGGATCGAAGCGATACGGCAGGCAAGGGGCTCGAGCTCGCCGAGGCTCCCGCGCGGCTTCGTCTTGCGGTCGAGCGCGGCCTGCGCCGCCTCGCCGGCCGCCCGGTCGGCGGGCTCGATGCGCCCGATGACGGCGTCGAGGGCCGCCCGGCTCACGTGAGCTCGAGCGTGCGGCCGGCGATCATCAAGTACGCCTGCTCCGCCTGGGCCGCGAAGACGGCGTTGACCCTTCCGAGCAGGTCGCGGTAGGCGCGGCCGAGCTCGGTCTGGGGCACGAGGCCGAGCCCCACCTCGTTCGTGACCACGACGGTGGGCTGCTCGCGCTCCGCTGCGATCGTCGCCACCGCGGCCGCGGCGCGCTCGACATCCTCGTCGCTCCAGCCGGCCTCGAGCGCGTTGGCGACCCAGAGGGTCAGGCAGTCGAGGATCACGAGCGCCCTGGCGGGGATGCTGTCGAAGGCCCGTACGAGCTCGAGCGGGGCTTCGACCGTCCTCCAGGACGCTGGGCGTTCGAGCCGGTGGCGCGCGATCCGCGCGGCCATCTCGGCATCCCGGCCCTCGGCGGTGGCGACGAAGACGACCTGCCCGTCCCACTCCGAGGCGAGTTGCAGCGCGCGTGCCGACTTTCCACTGCGGGCGCCGCCGACGAGCAGCGTGATGCCCATCAGACGACCCGCTCTTCGGAGACTACGCGCGGGCGCAGGGGCACGACCGCAATGCCGGTCTCCTCGTCCACGATCACGCGGACCTCGGCGCCGTAGTGGCGCGCGACCAGCTGCTCGGTGAGCACCTCCTTCGGAGCGCCGCTCGCCACCTCGCGGCCGCCGTCCATCAGCACGAGACGGTCGGCGTACTGGCCTGCGTGCGTGAGATCGTGCATCGCGCTGAGGACCGTAAGGCCTCGGTCAGCGCGAAGCGATGCGACCAGCTCCAGCACCTGCTGCTGGGCGCCGACGTCGAGCGCGGTCGTCGGCTCGTCGAGGAGGAGCAGCCGCGCGTCCTGGGCGACCGCGCGGGCGAGGACGGCACGCTGCCGCTCGCCGCCGCTCAGCGAGCCAAGGCGGCGGTCGACCAGATGCGCCGCGTCGAGCCGTGCGAGCGCCGAGCGCGCCGCGGTGACGTCGCGGGCCCGGGGGCTGCCGGAGTAGCCGAGGTGCGGCGTCCTGCCCAGGACGACGTACTCGAGGACGCTCGAGTCCGGCGGGATGACGGGGATCTGCGGCACGACCGCGACGCGCCGTGCCAGCTCGCGCCGGCGAAGCGAGGAGGCCTCGTCGCCCACGACCCGGACAGACCCCGAGTACGGGACGAGACCGGCAACCGCACGGAGGACCGTCGTCTTCCCCGCTCCGTTGGGGCCGATGAGCCCGAGCCATTCGCCGTCGTCGAGGCGTATGTCGAGCCCCTTCACGACCTCCGCGCCGTCGAGCGAGACGCGAACGCCCTCCAGGCGAAGCATCACGGGCCCACCGTCCTGGTCGTGCGAAGGACGATCGCGAAGAACGGTGCGCCCAGGAACGCGGTGACGACGCCGATCGGCAGCTGCGCGGGGGCGACCACCGTGCGGGCGACGAGGTCGACGAGGACCAGGAAGCCGGCTCCGAACGCGAGCGAGAGCGGCAGGACGATGCGGTAGCTCGTCCCGGCCATCAGCCGGATCGCGTGCGGGACGATGATTCCCACGAAGGCGATCAGGCCGCTGAACGCCACCGCGGCGGCCGTTCCGAGAGTGGCGGCGAGGACCACGAGCAGCCGCACGCGCGCGACGGGCACGCCGAGGCTCGCCGCCTCATCGTCTCCCACTGCGAGGACGTCGAGCAGGCGCCGATGCCAGAGGAGGAGGACGGCGCTGACGACGACGTACGGCAGCATGATCAGCACGTCCGTCCAGCCCGCGGTCTCGAGCTGGCCCAGGATCCAGCTGTAGACCTCCTGGACGGTCTCCACGCGTCGCTGCTGCACGTAGGTCTGGAGCGCGGTGAGGAAGGACGCGACGGTGACCCCGGCGAGGATGAGCGTCGCGGTCTGCCGCCCACCGACCGAGCGGCCGAGGGCGTAGGCGATGCCGACGGCGAGCATGGCTCCGACGAACGCCGCGATGGGCCGGAGATCCGGCCTGAAGTCGCCGGCGAGGTCGTAGGCGATCACGATCGTGGCCCCGAGGCCTGCGCCGGCCGCCGCCCCGAGGAGGTACGGGTCGGCGAGCGGATTCCGGAAGACGCCCTGGTAGGCGGCGCCGGCCATGGCGAGCATCGCGCCGACGAGCAGGCCCAGCACGACGCGGGGCGCTCGAAGCTCCCAGAGGATGGCGTCCTGGGTCTCCGAGAACGGCGACTCGACGCCGAGGAACGGCACGTGGCTCAGGACCTCTCGGGCCACCGCCCCGAGGCCGAGGTCGACGGGCCCGAGCGCGAGCCCGAGCAGGCTCGAGAGGAGGACGAAGGCGCCGGCGGCCAGCGTCCAGCGGAGCGAGACGCCTCGCAGCGCCCGCTCGGGCCGGCCGGAAAGACGAGCCCGCAGGCCGCCGGCGTCCACCACTAGCGCCCTCCGACGCCTTCGAGCGACCCGGCGATCAGCTCGACGAAGACGACCGTGCGCGGGCCCCACCGCGAGGCGATGTCGTCGTCGGCCTCGACGATGTTTCCGTTCGCGACCGCCTCGATCTGGGCCCAGCCGGGGCGCTTGGAGACCGTGTCGGCGGTCTGCTCGCAACACTTCGTGTCCGCGAGGACGATCAGGTCAGGGCTCTCGGAGACGATGTACTCGCCGGTCAGCTGCGGGTAGCCGCCTGCGTCCGCGGCCCCCTTCGCCGCGTCGGCGATGTTCACGAGCCCGAAGAGCTCGTAGACGCTGCCGATGAACGTCTCCGAGGTGGCCGAGAAGAAGTCGGGGCCGAGCTCGTGATACACGGTCGCCCCCTGGGCGCCAGGCACCGAGGCGACGAGCTCCTCGATCTCCGTCTGCATCGACTCGACGACCTCCTCGGCGCCCTCGACGTTGCCCGTGGCGGCGCCCAGCGTCTCGATCTGCTCGTAGGCGGCGTCGAGGTTCGGGGCAGCGTCCTGCAGGAGCACCGGGATGTCGAGCTTCTCGAGGCCGTCCACGAGCCCACCCGGGTCGTAGGCGGCGATGACGAGGTCGGGCTCGTAGCCTGCGATCGCCTCGACGTTGGGCTCGAAGCCCGACAGGTCCGTCACCGGCGCCTCGGCCGGGAAGTTCGACTGGTCGTCGACGGCGAGCACCTGCTCGCCCGCGCCCATGGCGAAGAGCGACTCGGTGGCCGTGGCGGAGAGCGAGACGATGGCGTCGGGCTCCTCCTCGAGCGTGACCGGGCCGTTGTCGGCCTCGACCGTGACCGGGAACTCCGGCTCGGCCGGCGCGGTCTCGGCCACGGCAGAGGACGTCGGCTGCTGGGGCGCCGAGCTCTCCGATTCCCCGCCGCACCCGGCGAGGACGAGCGCAAGGACAGCCAGAAGGGCTGCAAGAGGTCGGTGGAACACGTTTCTCCTTCCGCGAGGACAACGGATCTGGGGGCGAGAGGCAGGTCTTCTGACTCGGGGCTCCCTCTTCCGCCGCCTTCCCGGCCGTGGCCAGTGGCGTTTGGCGGAGGAGCGTCTCCCCTCACAGCGGCGGGACCGTGCCGGACTTGCACCGGCTTCCCTTGACCGCTCGCCTTCTGTGGCAGGAGCATACTCCTCCCGGCGGGCAAGACGGGCGTGTGGCTACGCTGGCGCGCGTGACTGCGGCTCGGCTCAACCTCTGGCTTCCGGTCGTGCTCTGGGCCGGGCTGATCTTCGCGCTCTCGTCGATCCCGAGCCTCGGGACAGGTCTCGGGACGTGGGACCTCGTCCTGCGAAAGGTGGCGCACATGGCCGAGTACGCGGTGCTAGGCGGCCTGCTCCAGCGCGCCGTCGGCCGCGAGCCGCTCGCGATCCTCCTGGGCTCCGCCTACGCGGCTACCGACGAGTTCCACCAGACCTTCGTGACGGGACGTCAGGGCGCACCGCTGGACTGGCTGGTCGACACCATCGGAGTCACCGCCGGCGTCCTGCTCTTCGCCCGCTGGGCGGGCTCGCGGTCGTGAACGCGGTCGCGGTCGACCTCGACGCCCTCGGGGACACGCGCCCGCTCTGGAGGGACTTCCTGGCGGACTCGGCGCGTCGCTTCACGTCGATCGCCCCGCTCGACCCGGACGCGCTGCCGGAGGACCGCGGCGAGGCCGCCCGGGAGCTCGACCGCTGGGCCGAGGCCGGGATCGGCGACTGGCGCGCCGCGCTCGAGCGGTTCGCCGAGGATCGCGCGCCCGTGTACCTGCGCCCGAGCGCAGAGGCGAGCGCCGCGCTGCGCGCGCTCGGCCGCGCGGGCGTCCGCATCGGCGTCTTCACGGACGCTCCCGAGCCGCTCGCCCGCATCGCGCTCGCCCAGCTGGGCGCAGCAAGGCACGTCGAGCTGGTCGAGACCGGCGAGGGCGCGCGCGACCGGCTCGTCGCCCAGTTCGGCGGCACGGTGGCCGTCGCGGAGACCCTGGCCGCACTGGCTAAGATCAGCGGCAATGCAGCCTGATCGCAGCCGCCTCGACGACCGTCAGCTCGACGCGATCCTCGCGCGCCTCGACCGCCTCTGCGACGAGGTTCACGCGCTCAACGGCGGCTCGACTCGGGCGACCAGCTCCAGCGCATCGCGCACGAGCTCTCGAGCCTGAACGAGTCGCTCCAGGCGCTCGCCTACGCGGCGCTCGGCTCGCAGGGCCCGCAGGTCCGACGCCGCCGCAGCGCGTAGGCCGCGGCGGCGACGGTTCGGCGTCTTATCTCCAGGAGGCGAAGTCCAGCCAGTTGGTCGTGAACGTGGCGCCAGGGACGACGCTGTTGCACCATTGCTCGCCGCTCCCCGGCGGGCGGCAGGCGTCGATCGCGGGTGCGTCCGGGCTCGCATATGCGTGCTGGACGGCGCTTCCGATGCGGTCGGCAATCGCCTCCTGCCCGGCCAGGAACTCAGCCTCAGGCAGAGCAACGATCGACGGCGGGATCGCGTTGTTCGTCGGCTGCCACGAGAAGCCGAGTCGTCCCGCGGGCCCGAACTTCGGGTGTGCGTCGGCGTAGTAGCGCATGGCGTAGACCTGCTCCGACACGAAGTGCAGCATGTCCTCGAGGGGGAATAGCGTCCAACCGTGCCCGATGCGGAAGTTCTCTCTAGGTCCTACGGCGGCCCAGGTCGCGCTTCCGAGCGTCATGTACGTGTCGCGGAGGAACTCCTTCGCCACGGAGGCCTCCTTGGGCGCGTCCGCCGCGAGGTCGGCCAGATGGAAGAGGTACTGCTCCATCTGGCGCCGACGCTTCGTGCGAGTCGAGTCGGGCACGCCGTGCTTGCGCGCGTCGGGGTAGGCCTCCTTGATCATCCAGCGGACGCGGCCGTCCATGTCGGCCCAGAACGGCGAGTCGAGGAGGAAGTCCTTCAGCTCTTCCTTGTAGAGCGCGACGTCATCGTCCGGCAGGTCCTGGTGGGTGTAGTTGATGCCGATCTCGACGGCGCCGGGCGCGGGCGGCATGCCGGTGTCGCCCTCGTAGAGCCCGCGGACGAGATCCCGCATGTCCGCGCGCGAGTAGTACGGCTCCAGCGAGCTCCCCGGCGGCGAGTCACGGACGGTGCTGCGGTTGAACTCATTCAGGAGCCACGTCTCGCCTTTCGTCACGTCGAGGCCCGCCACGACCATCTTCTTTCTGAACTCGACACCCGCGTCGTACCACGTGCGGCGCGGCACCGCGTTCGGGTCGTTCACCCAGGCGTACCATCCGGTCCCGATGGTCCCGGCCGGCCCCGGGCCCCCGAGCGTCATCTCCGCCATCGGATGGAACTGCGCTCCGCGTTGGTTAATCTCATCGAAGATGCGCGCCGCGCGGAGATTCGTCGCGATGGCGCCCGGCGGAATCGAGATCCAGTATTCGGCGCACGGAAGCGGGTTGTTCTTGAACCCGTCCGCGATTCGGCCCCAGTTGATCGCCGTCCAGACGATCACCTCGACCGGCTCCGCGCACGGCGTCGGCGGCGTCTGGGCACTCGCCACGCCGGGCGCGGCGAGCACGATTGCGAGTAGCGCGAGGATCAGGGCAAGCCTGTGCATCAGCTTCTCCTCTCGTATCTGCCGCAGCCCAACGGACAGCAGGAGGCGAACGCGGGCACAACCTTTGGTCCCCCCGGACCGAGCACCTGCGTCATGACCCCACCTCCGGCCACGCGAGGATCTTCCCTTCGGCGTCTAATGTCAAGTGTCACAAGCGGGCGGCTGCCCGCCGGCGACTAGCCGTGGATGGAGGCGAGGATCGGGATGATGAGGATGGCGACGATGTTGGCGATCTTGATCATCGGGTTGATCGCCGGGCCGGCGGTGTCCTTGTAGGGGTCGCCGACCGTGTCGCCCGTGACGGCCGCGGCGTGAGCCTCCGAGCCCTTGCCGCCGTAGGCGCCGTCCTCGATGAGCTTCTTCGCGTTGTCCCAGGCGCCGCCGCCGGAGGTCATGGCGATGGCGAGGAAGATGCCCGTCACGATCGTGCCGATCAGGAGCCCGCCGAGCGCCTCGGGGCTGATGATTCCGACGAGAACCGGGATCGCGACCGGGATGAGCGCCGGCAGGAGCATCTTCTTGATGGCTGAGTTGGTGACGATGTCGACGGCGCGGCTGTAATCGGGCCGCCCCGTGCCCTCGAGGATGCCCGGGATCTCGCGGAACTGGCGCCGCACCTCGTCGACCACGAGCCCGCCGACGCGCCCCACGGCCTGCATGGCGAGCGAGGCGAAGAGGAAGGGCATGAGGCCGCCGATGAAGAGCCCGGCGATCACCCACGGGTCGTTGAGGGCGAAGACGCTCGAGACCTGCTCGTCCGAGAGGCCTCGCGCGTACTCGTCGAACAGGATGAGAGCTGCGAGGCCGGCGGAGCCGATCGCGTAGCCCTTCGTGACGGCCTTCGTCGTGTTCCCGACGGCGTCCAGTGGGTCGGTGATGCCGCGCACGGACTCGTCCAGGTCGGCCATCTCGGCGATGCCGCCCGCGTTGTCGGTCACGGGCCCGTACGCGTCGAGCGCGACGATGAGGCCGGTCATGGATAGCTGCGCCATGACAGCGACGCCGATGCCGTAGAGGCTGTCCGTGACCTCGTAAGCGGCAACGATTCCGACCGCGATGACGATCACGGGCAGCGCAGTGGCCTGCATGCCGACGGCGAGGCCCTCGATGATGTTCGTCGCGTGGCCCGTCTGTGACGACCGCGCGATCGACTTCACGGGGCCCCAGCGCGTGCCCGTGTAGTACTCGGTGATGGCGACGAGCGCGAAGGTGATGATCAGGCCGATGAGCGAGGCGACGTAGAGCTCCCCGAAGCTGAAGCGGCCCGCGTCGAAAGCCATCGTCACCGGAATGAAGCCGATCGCCGACAACACCGTGGCGACGGCGACCGCCTTGTAGAGGGCGTTCATGATCGACCCGCCGCGGCCGACTCGCGCGAACCAGATGCCGATCACCGAGGCGATGATCGAGATGCCGCCGATGGCGAGCGGGAACAGCGGGAGCCCGCCGGCGGGGAATGCGGTGCCGAGCAGCATGACCGCGACCGCCGTGACCGCGTAGGTCTCGAACAGGTCCGCGGCCATACCGGCGCAATCCCCGACGTTGTCGCCGACGTTGTCTGCGATCACCGCCGGGTTGCGCGGGTCGTCTTCGGGGATGCCGGCCTCGATCTTCCCGACGAGGTCGGCGCCCACGTCGGCGGCCTTCGTGTAGATGCCGCCGCCGAGTCGCGCGAAGACGGAGATCAGCGAGCCGCCGAAGGCGAGCCCGATGAGGTCGTCGATCGCGTCGTCCTGCGCGATGTCGAACCAGCTCGTGAGTACCCCGTAGTAGCCCGCGACGCCGAACAGGCCGAGCCCGACGACGAGCAGGCCCGTGACCGAGCCCGCACGGAAGGCGACGTTCAGCGCCGGCGTCAGGCCCTGCTTGGCCGCTTCCGCCGTGCGGACGTTCGCGCGCACGGCGACGTTCATCCCGATGAACCCGGCGGCGGCCGATAAGACGGCGCCGATGAGGAACCCGATCGCGGTGCCCCACCCGAGCTGGTTGTAGAAGCCGATGATGAGGAACGGGACGATCGCGACCAGCCCGATCGTCGTGTACTGGCGCTTGAGGTATGCCGCGGCGCCCTCCTGCACGGCGCGCGCGATCTCGCGCATCCGGTCCGTGCCGGCGGGCTGCTTGAGGATCCACCAGGTGAGGTAGATCCCGACCCCGATCCCGAAAAGCGCGCACAGGAGCGCGAACAGGACGGTGTGGTTCTGGAAGAAGTCGGTCACAGGCTTGCAGGCATCGGTCAGCGGGCCGGGCAGGCGTTGCTCGTCTCCCCAGCCCCGCGCACAGCCGGCGGATTTTTATCACACGTACCGGCCCCGTCGCGCGCGAGCTAGAAGCGGGCGCCCTCCAGAGCGGTCGCACAGAGGTGGTCGGCGGGCTGTGCCGGGATCCGCGGGATGACGGCGAACAGAAGCTCGCGCAGGCGCGCATTGTTCTCGTTGAAGACCGTCACGACCTGTTCGTGGGTCACGGGCTCGGTGCCTTCCACGCCGACGTCGTGGTCGGTGACCATGGAGATGTTCGCGTAGCAGAGCTCCAGTTCGCGAGCGAGATAGCCCTCCGGAAACGCCGTCATGTTGATCGTGTCGAAGCCGGCGGCCTGGAACCACCTCGACTCCGCCCGGGTCGAGAAGCGCGGGCCCTGGATGACCACCACCGTCCCGCCGTCGCGCACCTTGATGCCGAGCTCCTCGGCCTTGTCGACGAGCAGGCGGCGCAGGTCGGGGCAGTACGGGTCCGCCGCCGAGACGTGCGTCGTCTCCGGCCCGTCGTAGAACGTGTCCTTTCGGCCACTCGTGCGGTCGACGAACTGGTCGCAGACGACGAACTCGCCCAGCTCGAGCTCGGCCTTGAGCGCGCCCGAGGCGTTGGGACCGATGATGCGCCGGACACCGAGCTCTCTCATTGCCCAGACGTTCGCCCGGTAGGGGATCGCGTGCGGGGGAAGCTCGTGGTTGCGGCCGTGGCGCGGAAGGAAGGCGACGCGCTTCCCGCCGACCTCGCCGATCGTGAACGGCGCAGACGGCTTGCCGTACGGGGTGTCGACCTCGACCTCCTCGACGTCCTCGAGGAAGGAGTAGAAGCCGGAGCCTCCGAAAACGCCGATCTCAGCTTCCATCGGGCTCCTTTGCAGCCTTGGCGTACGCGAGTTGGAGGTTGGCGATCTGCTCTTCGAAGCCGCTGACGACGTCCTCGGGGAGGAAGCCCCCGAGCACGGGGAGAAGCGCCCGCATCGTCTCGATGGCGAGGCGGCTCTGGTCGAGGTCGCGCTCGTCGCGGGAGTCCTCGGTCAAGCCGAGGCGGCGGTAGCCGATCGTCGAGACGTGGACGAGGGTGTTCACGAGCACGTCCTCGACGCGCAGCTTGCGCAGCTCCTCGGCGAGCTCGCGGGCGAGCTGGTCCTGCTCCAGCTCGTCGTCGTGCTCAGACATGCACCGGCTCGAGGATCTCCTGCGCGTAGATCTCCTCGAGCGTCTCTCCTGCCTCGTGGCGGGCGATCTGCCGCTCGGCCGCGCTCACCGAGGGGAGGCTGAGGAACGAGGTCAGGCCGAGCTCGTCGGCCACCGGCAGCGTCCACTCGATCAGCCGCTCGATCTCCGCCCGGGCCGGGCGCACCTCGCCCGTGTCAAGATCGATGAAGTGCCCGGAGAGCCCGTGCCGGATCGCCCGCCAGAGGTTCTCCTCGAGGAGGCGGTGCGGATGGTCCGGAAGCGGCTCGCCCTCGTCGAGCGCACGCGTGATGCGCGCGGTCAACGCGAACATCAGCGCCGCGAGCCCCTGAGCCTCGGCCAGGTCGGGCTGCCCGTCGGCGATCCGGATCTCCACCGTCGGGAAGGCCAGGTGCGGCCGGACGCTCCACCAGAGCTGGGTGTGCTCGGTGATCGAGCCCGTCTCGTAGAGGAAGCGGACATAGCGCTCGTACGTGTCCCAGTCGCCGAACGAGTCGGGGATCCCGCAGCGCGGGAACATGCGCGTGAAGATCTGCGTCCGCGCCGAGTGGAGATAGGTGAAGACGCCCTCCACGAAGGGTGAGCTCCCCGAGTACGCGAGCAGGTGCGGGAGGAACGTCCTCAGGCCGTCGGTGACGGCGATCGCGCGGTCTGCGCCCTTGATCCCGACGTGGACGTGCAGGCCGAAGCTGTTGTTGCGCCAGACGACGTAGCGCAGGATCTCGTCGTTGCGCCGGTAGTGCGGCGTATCGATGATCCGCTGCTCCTGCCACGGGCTCCAGGGATGAGTGCCCGTCGCTCCGAGGGCGACCTCGAAGTGCGCGGCGAGCTCGAGCAGCTGGCGGCGCCTCTCGGCCATCACAGCCGCGGCCTCCGCGAACGTCTCGCAGCGCCCCGTGCGCACCTCGATCTCCGACGCGATCAGCTCGCCGACCAGATGGGGCTCGAGCGGGGTGCCGACTGCGCCGGCCTGAAGCTCCTCGAAGCGGTTGACGAGACCGAGCGTCTGGGGGTCGAGGATCGCGAACTCCTCCTCCACCGCGACCGTGAAGTCGCGGCCGGACTCGAAGCCGTCCCGCGCGCTCCTGATCTGCTCGTCGGGAGTCAGTTTCTGGGCGTCACCCACGGGCCGAAAGTATCAGAGCAGCTATGCGTTCCCAGCTCCAGAGCGACTCTGCTGCACGCCGTGCCGCGGCGCCCAGAAGACGCCGCTCGGACGGGGGCAGAGCGAGGATCGCCGCGAGCTTGCCGGCGAGGTCGTCGACGTCCCCGTTCGCGAACGCGGCGAGGTCGCGATGCTCGGCGGGGTACTCGGCCTCGAGCCCTTCCGCGATCTCGGCCAGGCCCGAATGGCGGGCGACCAGCGGGGGCGAGCCGCAGGCGGCGGCCTCCGCGGCCACCATCCCGAACGCCTCCGGGAACGTCGACGGCGTCACGCTCACGTCGGCCAGCGCCCACAGGTGGGCGAGATGGCGGTGCTCGAGCGGCCCGGTGAAGAGAACCGGGCGCCCTGCAGCGGCCTCCTCGAGAGCCGCGCGCTCGGGCCCGAAGCCGACAACCACCGCGCGCGCCTCGATCCGCTCGAGCGCCTCCAGGAGGAGACCGACTCCCTTCTCCTCGCTCAGCTTGCCGACGTAGACGACGGTCGGTCCTTCACCGGCGAGGAACTCCTCCAGCCGCTCGGCGTTGCCCTGATCCGGATAGCGCTCCCCGACGCGGGCCGGGTCACGGCGAGCCTCCTCGAGGAGTCGCGCCAGCGCCTGGTCCCGCGGTTCCGGGCGGAGCGCGTCGACGTCGACGCCCGGCGGGACGATGCGGACCCGCTCCAGGTACTCGCCCGGGCCGACGACGTCCTCGAGCACACGCCGGATGTGCTCCGAGCCGGCGAGGATGTCGCCCGCGCCGCCGAGGCTCTCCCGAGCCCAGGCCGCCAGCTCCTCGTTCCCGCGAATGGCGAACTCGAGCTCCGACCCGTGCGCCTTGACGGTGAACGGCATGCCGGCGGCGATCCCGACCGGCGCACCGAGGAGGACGTGGTTCACGAGGAGGAAGTCCGCCGGCAGGTGCTCGCGCACAGCGGCGGCGTTCCGCTCGACCCATTCCTCGCGCTCGGAGACAGTGACCTCCGGCAGGAGGCGCGCCTCCAGGCCCTCGTAGCGGTCGAGGACGAAGACCGGCAGCAAGCGGCCCGCGTCGGGCCGGACGAACGCCGCTCCGCCCAGGTCGACGCGCTCTGGATGCTGCTCCTGGGCGAAGACGACCACCTCGTGCCCGAGGCGGCTCCAGGCCCGAGCGAGCGAGCACGTGTACACGTTCGAGCCGGTCCCGCCGAGGAGGTAGCCGTGCCAGATGAGAATCTTCACGGGGATGGATCCTGACGAAGAGCTCGTACGACGCGCGCAGAGAGGAGACCGCTTCGCGTTCGAGCGGCTGATCGAGCCGCACGAGCAGCGGCTCTACACGCTCGCCGCCCGCGTGCTCGGCTCGCGCGAGGACGCGGCCGACGCCGTCCAGGAGGCCCTCGTCCGGGCGTGGCTGGCACTTCCGAAGTTCCGCGGCGACGCCCGCTTCTCGACCTGGCTCTACCGGATCGTCGTGAACGCTGCGCACGACATGAGGCCCAAGCGGCGCGAGGCGCCGGCGGACGAGCTCCCCGAGCCTGCCGACCCGCGCGACCGCTTCGCCGAGCACGAGCTCTCCGGCGAGCTCCAGCAGGCGCTGGGCGCGCTCGACGAGAGCTACCGCGTCGCCGTCGTCCTCTACGACGTGCTCGGCTGCTCGTACGCCGAGATCGCCGAGATGACCGGAGTCCCCGAGGGTACGGTGAAGTCACGGATCTTCCGCGGACGCAGCGAGCTCGCCGAGCGCCTGGGAACCGCAGTGCAGGAAACGGAGTCGAATCAGTGATGGCCGAGAAGCACCCGGACGAATTCGCGCTGCTCTCCTACGTCGAGGAGGAGCTGCCGACCGATGCCCGGCAGGACGTTGCCGAGCACCTCGTCGCGTGCCGGTCGTGCGCCCAGCACGTCCGGCGGCTCGAGGCCGGCCGCACCGCGCTGCGGGCTGCCCCTCCGCTCGAGCTCTCGGACGACCGTCGCGCGCGCATGCTCGCCGCGCTTCCCGAGCGGCGCGAGCGCAGGAGCTTCTCCGAGCACCTCAGACGGGCCCTCGTGATCGCCGCCCCGGTCGCCGCCGCGGCTGCGCTCGTGGGCGTCTTCGTCGTCACCGACCCCCAGCTCGGCGGTGGCGACGACGACGCAGGAGAGGCGGCGGAGAGACGCCGCCGAAGACGGCGGTGGCCAGGACGCCGCCGAGATGGAGCAGTCGACCGGTGCAGCCGACGCGACTGCCCCGCTGCTCGACGCTCGTCCGCAACGTCGCGGGGCCCGCGAGCGCCGTCGTCAACCTGCTCGCCGCCGAGGGCATCGACGCAGAGGCCAACGCCGACGGCTCCGTCACCGCGGACGGGACCGCGGCCGAGGTGCGCGCGGCGCTCGAGGGACGTCCCGGCGGCATCGTCGCCGTATACGTCAGGTAATTCGGGAGGCTTAGAGGCGGGCGGACTGAACTAGCCCCACCCGCCTCACTTCACATCAGCCTTTACGCGGTCAGCGCGCGGACCGCTGCGGCGCAGAAGTCGTCGCTTCGCCCGGTGGAGCCCTTCACTTGCTCTTCGGAGAGGACCACGTCGTCGGACGGGTCGTTGGGCGTGCCGCCGTGGTCGATCAGCAGTTCGAACTGGACCTGGCCGGGGTTCCTGGCGATGGCCTTGCCGTTCTCCCCGTATAGCACTGCGTTGCCGGTTGCCTTGAAGACGACGGTCAGCGTGCCGTCGCCGTTGTCCGTCACCCGCTGGTCCTTCTCGAGGAACTTCGAAACAGAACGCAAGGACCTGCCGTTGTCCAGATTCGTCAGGACTTCGGTCACGTTGCCGTGCTGGAGGAAGTAGACAAGACGATCCCGGCCGTGCGCATTCGCTTGGATGCGAAAGTCCAGAACGACTGACGATTCCACCGTCAGCCCGGCACCGCAGAAGTCCGCGTCGACGAACGAGAACTCCTCGTGGATTGTCTCCCGAAAAGGCGGCCCGGCGCTGGCGACCGTAGCGAGCACGACTGCTGCTGTCGCCGCGAGAGCCAGGATCGCGCCGAGTCGAAGTGTGCGTGACCGTCTCCGCATGAATCCCTCCTTGTCCCCCACGTGGATCGCGGGACTCTAATGCAGAAGCACACAAATCCCAAGCGCGTTCCTGCAAGACGCTACGTTCGCCTAGTCACGCTCGAGCGAGGCGCCCCTGCCGTTGCGGCGAGCCGGAACGCGCCGACCGGGATTTAGGTCAAGTAGAAGTAGAGCGCGTAGAGGAGCTCGACGGCCGGGCTCGTCGTGTGCACCGTGACGTCCTGCGGGACGTCGAGGAGCGCCTCGGTGTAGTTGAAGATGATCTTGACCCCGGCCTCGACGACCTCGTCGGCGACGTTCTGGGCCGCGTCGGGCGGGACGGCGAGCACGGCGACGATGATGTTCTTCTCACGGATGATCTCCCGGAGGTCCGAGTAGGCCGAGATCGTGGTGTTCCCGATCGGCTCGCCGACCTTCGACGCGTCCGTGTCGAACGCACCCGCGATGTTGAAACCGTGGTCGGCGAAGATCGTCGAGCTCGCGATCGCCTGGCCGAGGCGGCCGCCGCCGAAGAGCGCGATGTTGTGCTGACCCTGCGTCCGCAGGATCTTGCGGATCTCCGTGATCAGGCTGTCGATGTTGTAGCCGACGCCCCGCTTGCCGAACTTCCCGAATGCGGAGAGGTCGCGGCGGATCTGGGTCGCGTTGATGTTCGTGTACTCGCTGATCTCCTGCGACGAGATGCGGTCCTTGCCCATCTTGCGCGCCTGGATGAGCACGCGCAGGTACTGGGAGAGGCGCGCAGCGACGCCCACCGTCAGTCGTTCGCCGGTCCTCGCGCCCCCCTCGCTGGCGATCCTCAAGGCCATTCGCTGGACAGGATAACGACGCCCTTCGAGCGGGGATGCACTACCCGTCACTCAGACGTCCAAGCGGCGGCGGAGGCCGTCCGGATGGACGAAGTAGGTGAAGGCCTCCTCCCCGTCGATCTCGACGACGGGGATCCTTTCGCGGTACGCGCGCTCGAGCTCAGGGTCGCCGGTGATGTCGACTTCCTCGAGCTCGAACCCCACTTCGGAGCGGACCGTGGCGATCACGCGGGCGGCGCTCTCGCACAGGTGGCAGCCCTGCGCCCGGTAAAGAGTCACCCGGCGCCCGGGAGACGTCACCGCGTGATGGTGAAGACGGCCTCGGCGGTGGACGGCTGGACGCCGTCGTCGCCGTCGACCGGGTGCGCGCGCAGGCGGAGCACGTAAGAGCCCGCCGGCAGCAGGCGCCCGCTCGGGCCGCGTCCAGTCAGGCCGAACGCGTAGCGGCCCGGCAGCACGTCGCGGAGGCGGGCGAGGACGCCGAGCCGCCGTCCGTCGGCCGTCCAGAGCTCGAGCTCGAGCACGCCGACCGGCTCGATCATCTCGCCGTCGGCAACGCGATCGACGCGCCCGACGCGGAAGGCCAGGACGACCGGCGCACGGTTGGAGGGCGCGAACGTGTGGTGCGACAGCTGCACGTCGCCGACCAGCGGAGCCCTGCGCGCCTCCCGCCGGGCAACCGCCCACGGGACACGCACGGGCTGTGCGCCGTCGGCGGTGACCACCAGGACACCTCCGGCGCCGGCGGGCGTCTCGTCGCCGGCGGAGACGCCGATCGCCACCTCGGCCGAGTCGCCCGGCTTCAGCTCGACCCGCGCCGGCTGGGCCGAGAACGAGAGCTGGGGGCCGGCGGGATCGTCCGGGAGCAGCCCGAGGCCGACACTCAGCGGCCGGCTGGAGACGTTGCGGATCGTGAGCGTGCGCGTCGCGCTCCACTTCGCGCCCTCCGCGCGCCCGAAAGCGAGTGTGGCGGGCTCGACCGCCAGCTCGGCGGTGACCGCATGGATGGGGTCGACGAGGCCCCCACCCTGCGAGGTGACGGCAAGCGGGTCGTCGCCGCGGCGCAGGCGGCCGCCGCTGCCGACAAGCGCGCTCTTCAGCTCGAGGGGCCCGAGGCCCGGTCGCGCCTCCATGACGAGGGCCGCAGCGCCCGCAGCGACGGCGGCGGCGGCGCTCGAGCCGGTCACGGTGGCGTAGCCCTCTGCGCCCGCGTCCGACGTGGCGAGGCCGACGCCCGGAGCGACCAGGTCCGGCTTGACGCGTCCGTCGAAGGCGACGCCGCCGGAGGAGAAGGGCGCGATGTCCATCAGGGATTCGTTCGCCAGCTCTTCGGCGGCCGAGAGCTCCAGCGTGCTGGGCGTGCCTTCGGCGGCCGCCTCGATTGCCTCGCGGCTCGCGTCGCCAGGAATCGCCACGACCGGAACGGCGATGCCGTCCTCGAGATCGAGCGCCCCGGCGGGAAGGCTGGTCCCGGAGACGACCACGACACTCGCGCCCGCTGCGGCGGCGTTACGAACGCGACGCTCGATGCTGCCGCCCTCCGGGCTCACCATCGCGGCCTTGCCCGCGACGAGGCTGACGCCGTCCGTGCCGAAGAAGTCCCCGAGCTGGTCGCCGCTCGCAGTGGACGCCTCGTCCCGATTCGCATCCGAGAGGCTCGGCCCGACGGACGGAGCCAGCTCGTAGCGGACAGAGGAGTCGAGGCCGAGCGCGCCGAGGACGCGGACCGTCTCGTCCAGGACCGTGTCCGAGCCGACGTCGAGCCTCGCCTCGGCCTGAAGCACCTCGCGACGGGCGTCGAGCGTACCGACGGCGAGCGCCTCGGACGCCGCCGCCGGCGCCGCGACGCTGCCGAACCCCGGGCCGGGCCGCCCGTCGTTGCCGACCGGAGCCACGACGAGCGTCCCCAGGCGCGAGGCGCCCGCAACGGCGCGCGCCTCCGGGCTGTCCGCGAAGGCGGCGTACGGCTGGACTCCGCCCACGAGCGCGACCGCGGCGCCGTCCTCGACGTCGCCGTCGCCGTCGGGGTCGACGGCGCGCTCGAGCCCGGCGAGCAGATGGTCGCCCCGCCCCAGCACCGCCCAGCTGCCGTCGACGGTCTGGCGCCAGCCCATGACGCGGATCGGAAGAAGGCGTGCCTCGGGCGCGACGCCCTGGAGGCCTCCCGGGCCCTCGCGCCCGACGACGATGCCGGCCATGCGCGTGCCGTGGGCCTCGACGACGCCCGGCTCGCCGGGCTTGGCCGACGGGTCGACCGCGCGGTCGCCGTCCACGACGTCGAAGCCGCGCAGGACCCGGCCGCGCAGGAAGGGGTGGCGGCGGTCGACGCCCGTGTCGAGCAGCGCGACGGTGACCCCGTTCCCGGTGAAGCCGGGCAACGTGATCTGGGAGCCCCGACCGTTCGCGGGCTGGAAGTTGCGGCCGACGAGCGCCTCCGCGCTCGGCGAGGCGGGATAGACCGTTCGCACCGGGTAGACGCCGGCGACGCCGTGGGCGCGCTCCAGCTCCGCCAGAGCGCGTGGAGTGACCAGCGCCGAGAAGCCGTTGAATGTGCGCGTGAAGACCTGGTCGCGGCGGATGGTGACCTCGCGCTCGCGCAGGCCGGCGAGCAGGAGCTGCTGGGCGCCTTCGGCATCCGCGGTCCACCGTTGCTGCTCCTCCGGCGACGGAGTGGTCTCTGCGGCTGCGAGGCGATCGGCGAGCGACGGGTCCGAGAGGACGACGAGGACGCGTTGGCGCTGCTCGGCGGCCGCCTGCGGGCGATCGGCGAAGACGCCGTGCCAGGCGCGTGCGGCGGTGCGGGCGACCGAGTCGCCGGCGCCCTGGACCGTGCCCGCCAGCGCGAGGCCGATGGCGAGCAGGGCGAGCGCGGCAAGCGCCGCGGACCGTGCCGCGTCAGGCCGCCGTGGCATACGCATCCAAAGCAAGATACTCGGGAAACGGGATGGCCCGCGTGTAACGCGCCGCCGAAGCGATCATTGCTGCGTTATCGGTACAGAGCGGCAGCGGCGCAAGAGCGGCCTGGGGAAGCGCCGCCCGAAGCTCGGAATTGGCCGCCACACCCCCCACGACGGCGATCCGCTCGACTCCGAGGGCCTCCGCGGCGGACTCTGTGCGCTCGACGAGGGCAGTGACGATCGCGCGCTGGTACGAGGCTGCGAGGTCGGCCCGGCGGCGCTCGAGCTCGCCGGCGGGCAGGTCGCGGACGGCGTAGAGGAGCGCGGTCTTCACGCCCGAGAAGGAGAAATCGTGCCCGGGCACGCGCGCGACCGGGAAGGCGTGGGCCTCGGGGTCGCCGGTGGCCGCCGCTCGATCGAGCGCGGCGCCTCCGGGATAGCCCAGGCCGAGCAGGCGCGCACCCTTGTCGAACGCCTCGCCGGCGGCGTCGTCGAGGGTCGTCCCCACGACCCGGTGTCCCGAACGGTCCCGCACGTCCAGGAGCATGGTATGCCCACCGCTCGCGAGAAGGCAGAGGAAGGGCGGCTCCGGCGCGTCCGGCGCCAGGTAGAGCGAGGCGACGTGCCCGTGCAGGTGGTCGACGGGCACGAGCGGGAGGCGGCGAGACCAGGCGAGCGCCTTGGCCGCCGAGATGCCCACGAGCAGCGCGCCGATCAGCCCCGGCCCGCGCGTGACGGCAACGGTCTCGACCTCCGGAAGCTCCGCCTCGGCCTCCTCGAGCGCCTCGGCGAGCACCGGTCCGACGAGCTCGAGGTGCCGACGCGAGGCGACCTCGGGGACGACGCCGCCGTAGCGGGCGTGCAGCTCGGCCTGCGAGGCAACGACGTTCGCACGGATGCGCCCGTCAGCCGTGACGAGCGCGACGGACGTCTCGTCGCAGGAGGTCTCGATCCCCAGGATCATCCGTCCCGAGCGGCCTGCTCGCGGATCGGGTCCTTCCACATGATCAGAGGCATCTTCCCGATTGTCGGTGTAGTAACCGCGCCGCAGGCCGCTCGTCTCGAAGCCGTTGCGCTCGTAGAGCGCGATGGCGGCCTTGTTGGAGACGCGGACCTCGAGCGTGTAGCCGCGGTGCTCGTCGCCGCCGGTGAGATCGAAGAGCGCATCGAGGAGGCGGTTCGCCACGCCGGTGCGCCGGTGGTCGAGGTCGACGGCGAGGTTCATCACGTGCCAGGCGTCGACGTAGCGCGAGACGATCAGGTACCCGGCCAGCGGGCCGTTCTCGTCGAAGGCGCCGAGGCAGATCGACGACGGCTTCGCCAGCTCGCCCGCGAACATGGAGCGCGACCACGGCGTCGGGTACACGCGCTGCTCGATCCGCTCGATCGCGGACAGGTCGCTGAGCGTCAGCCGGCGGATGTCCACGCGGACGCGGGCGGCGTCGATCATCGGCCGAGCGCCTTGTCGGCGTCGGGGACGCGCAGGTAGATCGGCTCGGCCGCCTCGGCGGCGCCGAAGTCGCGTGCGAGCGCGGCGTGATGTCGGGCCCAGGGGACGTGCCGCTCGTCGTCGTCCGGCGCGACGAGCCCGCCCCTGCCTTCGATCTCGGTGCGGAAGCGGACGGCGCCGTCGCCGACGTAGGCGGCGCCCCGTTCGACCTCGAGCCCTTCGGCTGCGAGGCAGCGCGGCTCGCCGGCGACGAGCGTGAAGACCTCCTTGCGCTTGCCGTCGATCACGGGCACCGAGCCTGGGGCGCCGGCGGCAAGCGCATCCAGCGTGGACACCCCTGCGACCGGGACGCCGAGGGAGAAGGACAGCGTGCGGGCAGTGACGAGACCCATGCGGAGGCCCGTGTAGCTCCCCGGGCCGGTGCCGACTGCGATCCCCTCCACCTCGCTCGCCTCGAGCCCTGCGCCCTCGAGCAGCCCCTCGACGTCCTGGAGCACCCGCACCGCGCGGGAGGCCCGCTCGCCGAGCACCTCGCCGTCGCGCGCGAGGGCTACCGTCGCCACGTCAGTGGCGGTGTCAAACGCGAGGATCAGCACCTGTAGATAGCCTGATTTCCAGGGCTTTTTCGGAGGCTTCGAGAGAAACCAGTCTATGTTCCTCCCCGCTGTGCCGCAACCGCACACTGACGCGCGCGGGAGGCAGGACGCCGTCTCCCGCCTCGGGCCACTCGACGAAGACGACCGCGTCCTCGAAGTACGGCTCCAGATCCCCCCACTCGGCCTCCGCGACGCCCTCGAATCGGTAGAGGTCGAGGTGCGAGACGTCCGGCTCGCCCGGGTAGCGATGCCCGATGGTGTACGTCGGGCTCGTGACCGGGCCGGCGATGCCGAGCGCGCGGGCGGCGCCGCGCACGAAGGTGGTCTTCCCGGTGCCGAGCTCTCCTGAGACCGCGACGACGTCGCCGGGCTCGAGCTCCCGGGCGACCGCAGCGCCGATGCGCTCGGTCTCCTCGGGCGAGGACGACTCGAGCTCGACCATGAAGCCAGCCTAGCTAGAAAAGGCCGAGCTGCTCGTCGGGAGGCGCGGCCGGGACCGCGAGGGGCGCCGGCGTCACGGGGAACTGGATCACCTGCGCCTGCGGCGCCTCCGTGGGGATACCGCCCCCGCCGGTCAGGAGCGCCGGGATGCGCGCGAAGTCTTCCTCGAGCGTCTTCAGCATCGCGGGCGTATAGAGGGCCGCCGCCGGGTGGTAGATCGGGTAGAGGGTGACCGTGCGGCCGCCGACGAGCGCCTCCTGTGGCCGGCCGTGGACGCGCGTGATCCCGGTGGGCTTGCCCGAGAGGAGCTTTGTGGCGAAGTTGCCGAGCGTGGCCACGAGCTTCGGCTGGATCAGCTCGAGCTGCTTGAAGAGATGGCTCTCGCAGGCTTCGATCTCGTCGGGCTGCGGGTCGCGGTTTCCCGGAGGCCTGCACTTGATCACATTCGCGATGTACACGTCCCTGCGGGACATGCCGATGCCATCCAAGAGCTTGTCGAGCAGCTTCCCGGCCGAGCCGACGAAGGGATAGCCCTGCTTGTCCTCGTGGAAGCCGGGCGCCTCGCCCACGAACATGAGGTCGGCGTCGGGGTCGCCGACCCCGTAGACGACCTGCGTGCGGCCCTCCGCGAGGCGGCAGCGCGTGCAGGCTGCGGTGTCGGCGGCGTGCGCCTCGAGGGCTTCCCGACGACTCAGTGCGTCAGGTTCAGCAGCCACAGCTCCCGCCGCAGCAGCCGCCGCCGGACGCTGGTCCGCCGAAGCTCGGCTGCTCGGCGGTGCCGCCGTGAGTTGCGAACACGGAAAGCTGACGGGCCACTCTCGAGGCGCCGCAGTCGGGACACGGCGGATCGGCCGCGCTCACCCCGACGAGCTCCTCGAAATGCGACTCGCACGTCATGCACACAAACTCGTAGATCGGCATCGCCGACGCAGTGTAGGCAGGTCCCCGGATGCACCGCAACCGGACCCGCGTAGCCTGCCCGAGATGGTGCAGGCGGCCCTCCTCTACGACCGCTCGTGCGGCTTCTGCAGACGGTGCATGGAGCGGATCCTCCGCTGGGATCGCTACCAACGCGTCAGGCCTGTGGCCCTGCAGGACCCGGAGGCAGACATCCTGCTCGACGGCCTGGAGGAGCACGCGAGGTTGGGCTCCTGGCACCTCGTCACGGCCGACGGGCGCGTCTACTCCGCCGGCGCCGCGTTCCCGCCGCTCCTGCGCCTACTCCCCGGCGGGCGCCCTCTCGCGGCGGTCGCGGCCGTCTTCCCGGGCTTGACCGAGCGCGGCTACCGGTGGGTGGCTCGCACGCGCGGCCCCCGCTAGATCAGACAGCCCCAGAAGCACCCGGCGCCGAACGTCGCCTTCTCGGTGGCTAGGAGTCTCCGTCGTCGCGCTCGAGCTCGAGCGCAGCCGAGTTGATGCAGTAGCGCAGCCCGGTCGGGTTCGGCCCGTCGCCGAAGACGTGGCCTAGGTGACCGCCGCAGGCGGCGCAATGCACCTCGGTGCGCGGGACGAGCAGCTTCCAGTCGCGGTCCGTCTCCACGGCCTCGCCGTCGGCGGGCGCGTAGAAGCTCGGCCACCCCGTGCCCGAGTCGTACTTCGTGTCGGAGTCGAAGAGCTTGGCGCCGCAGCCGGCGCAGAGGTACACGCCTGGATCCTTGGTCGCGTAGTACTCGCCCGTGAACGCCGGCTCGGTGCCGTGCTCACGCAGGACCCGGTACTGCTCGGGGGTCAGCTCCGTCTGCCACTCCTGCTCGGTCTTCTGAACCTTCTCCGTCATGGAGACAGCGTAGCGACGCAGCCGCGGCCTACCGCGGCGGCGCTAGTGCTTGTTGTCGCGCGGATCCCAGAGCAGCGTCTCGGCCGTCTCCTCGTAGGCCATGCCCTTCGGGTAGCTGATCAGCTCGATATAGGTGCCGAACGGCGCGCGGAAGTAGTTGATCGACTGACCGGCCGCGGGCCCGTCCGTCACCGCGAGCGGCCCCAGCAGCTTCTCCACGCCCTTCGACTGCATGTACGCCACCGCCTTGTCGATGCGCCGCACGTAGAAGGCGATGTGCTTGCCACCGAAGTCGGAGTTCTTGCGGAAGCTGCGATCCTGGTCGGGGGACGTGTACTGGAAGAGCTCGATGTTCGGGCCGTCGCCGCAACGCACCATCGTGATCTGCTCGATGACCGCACGCGGATGCACGCCGAGCAGGTCCTGCATGAACGTGCCGGTCGGATCGGAGAACGGGCCGAAGATGAGCGGCGCACTACAGCCCATGACGTCCTCGAACCACGCGACCGCCTCGTCGATGTCCGGCACGGTGATGCCGACGTGATCCATGCCCAGCAGGCCGGGGACGCTCGTTTCGACCGAGCGGCGGCCGTTCCGCTTCGGCGACCAGAGCGGCTTGCCCGGGTCGTCCTCATAGGCCATGCCCTTGGGGTAGCTGATCAGCTCGATGTACGTGCCGAACGGCGCACGGAAGTAGTTGATCGACTGCCCGGCCGCGGGCCCGTCGGTCACCGCGAGCGGGCCCAGCAGCTTCTGCACGCCCTTCGACTGCATGTACGCCACCGCCTCATCGATGTCGGTCACGTAGAAGGCGATGTGGTGCCCTGCCCAGTCCGAGTTCTTCGGGAACGTTCGGCGCTGGTCGGGCGCGTCGTACTCGAACAGCTCGATGTTGGCGCTGCGGCCGCAGCGAATCATCGTGATCTGCTCGATGACCGCACGCGGATGCACGCCGAGCAGGTCCTGCATGAACGTGCCGGTCGGATCGGAGAACGGGCCGAAGGTGAGCGGCGCACTACAGCCCATGACGTCCTCGAACCAGGCGATTGCCTCGTCGATGTTCGGAACGGTGATGCCGGCGTGATCGACACCGACGAGCCCGGGCGGGCCCTTCGCCTGGCCCTGGCCGGAGGCCATCGCCGGAGGGCTTCCCGCAAGCCCGACCAGCACCGCGGCGACAGCTGCGAGCGCCGTGGCGAGGGCCCCAGCGCGGCGACGCGGGCGAGACATGGCAGCGATCCTCTCGCCGTCGCGGTTTCGTGTCAATCGCTCGCCTTGGAACGCGGTCGCTAGACTTCGATGTGCCCGGTATCCCCGCGGAACTGGAGCCCGAAATGGAATTCACGTCAGCCTGTGTCGTCGGCGCCGGTCGCGTCGGCTCCGCCGTGGCCGCACGCCTCGCCGAGCGAATCCCGACGCGCATCACGGGCCGTGAGCTCGACATCGCAGGCGCGGACCTCGTCGTCGTCTGCGTCCCCGACCGCGCGATCCCCGAGGTCGCGGCGGAGATCCCCGTCGGCCCCTGGATCGCACACACGAGCGGCGCGCGCACCCTCGACGCTCTCGACCCCCACGTCCGTCGCTTCGGCCTCCATCCGCTGCAGACATTCGTTCCCGGCGGCGGCCCTGAGCAGCTCGACGGCGCCTGGGCGGCCGTGAGCGGAGCGAACGACGAGGCCCTCGCCGTCGGCTTCGACGTCGCCGACCTGCTCGGCCTGCACGCGTTCGAGATCGACGACGAGGAGCACCCGCTCTACCACGCCGCCGCCGCGATCGCGTCGAACTTTCTCGTCACCATCCACTGGGCGGCCGCCGAGCTCTTCGAGGCCGCGGGCGCGCCGCCCGAGGCGCTCCTCCCGCTGATGCGCCGCACGATGGACAACGGCTTCGAGCTCACGGGGCCTGTCACGCGCGGCGACTGGGAGACCGTGGAGCGGCACCTGGAGATCATCAGGGAGCGCCGGCCCGACCTGGAGCCCATGTACCGCGCGCTCACCGAGATGACGGCGACCGTCGCCGCCGAGTGACGACCCACCGCACGATCGCCGGGCTACGCGCGGCGCTCTCGCCCCTTCGCCCCGGCTCCGAGATCGGCCTCGTCCCGACCATGGGAGCACTCCACGCCGGGCACGAGGCGCTCGTCCGCCGCGCGCGCGGAGAGTGCGACCTGGTCGTCGCCAGCATCTTCGTCAACCCGGCTCAATTCGGCCCGGGCGAGGACTTCGAGCGCTACCCGCGCGACGAGGAGAGGGACTCGGCCGTCGCGGAGTCCTGGGGTGTCGACCACCTCTTCGTGCCGCCGGCCGAGGAGATGTACCCGGACGGGTTCGGCACCTGGGTCGAGGTGGGCGACCTGGGAGAGGTGCTCGAGGGCGCTGCGCGGCCCGGGCACTTCCGCGGCGTCGCCACCGTCTGCCTGAAGCTCTTCAACATCGTCGGCCCGGTGCGCGCGTACTTCGGCCAGAAGGACGCGCAGCAGGCGGCCGTGCTCGAGCGCATGGCGCGCGACCTCGATCTCGGCCTAGAGATCAGGGTCGTCCCGACCGTGCGCGAGGCCGACGGGCTGGCGATCAGCTCCCGCAATGTCTTTCTCAGCGCCGAGGAGCGCGACGCGGCCTCGGCTCTCCCCCGCGCCCTGGCCGAGGGGGCGACAGCCGGGCCGGAGCGCGCTGCCGAGGCGGCGCGGGCGGTTCTCGCCGAGGAGCCGCGGGTCGAGCCCGACTACGTCGAGGTGGCGCGGCTGAACGGACGGGTTTACCTTCTGGCGGCAGCGCGCGTCGGAAGCACGCGCCTGATCGACAACGTCGTGCTGGAAGGAGACCTCGAGTGACCAGCAGGCCCGCGCGGGACGGAAAGCTCCCGCTCACCGAGCTCCAGGAGATGACGAGCCGCGGCGACCCGATCGTCATGGTGACCGCGTACGACTTCCCCAGCGGACGCCTCGCGGATGCGGCCGGCATGGACATCGTGCTCGTCGGCGACTCCGCGGCGATGACGATCCTCGGCCACACGACGACGGTGCCGGCCACGATGGAGGAGATGCTGATGCTCACGCGGGCGGTCACCCGCGGGGCGAGGCGTCCGATCGTCGTCGCAGACATGCCGTTCGGGTCGTTCCAGGTCTCGGACGAGGACGCAGTCCGTAACGCCATCCTCTTCGTCAAGGACGCGGCGGCCGACGCGGTGAAGCTCGAGGGCGCGGGCCCGAGCCTCTCGCGGGTCGTCGCGCTCGTCGGCGCGGGCATTCCGGTCATGGGCCACATCGGCCTCACGCCCCAGTCGGCAACGATGCTCGGCGGCTTCCGTGCCCAAGGCCGAACCGCGGAGAAAGCGAGGCGCCTCCTCGACGAGGCGATCGCGCTCGAGGAGGCCGGCTGCTTCGCGCTCGTGCTCGAGGCGGTGCCGGCGCCCGTCGCGGCGCGCATCTCGGAGACCCTCGTCATTCCGACGATCGGGATCGGCTCCGGCGCCGAGTGCGACGGGCAGGTGCTCGTCCTCCACGACCTGCTCGGGCTCTACGAAGGCCGCTCGCCGCGCTTCGCGAAGCGCTATGCGGACATCGGCGACGACATCCGCTCCGCGCTCGAGCGCTTCGGAGCGGAGGTGCGCTCCGGCGCCTTCCCGGCCGAGGAGCACACGTACGCCATGCCCGAGGAGGAGCTCGAGGCCTTCCTCAACGGCTCCCCTAGCGGCTCGACAACGGAATCACGAACGGAAACGTGAGCACGAGGATGGCGAGCACGGCGAGCGCCACCGAGATGCCCGCCCGCAGCAGCCGCCAGCGCTCGACGACCGAGATCCCGTAGATCAGAAGCCCGAGCGACCACAGGGCGAACCCGACCGCAGCGAGGTCGAAGAGGAACGGGAGGGTGCCGCTGTCCTCGCCGCCCGACCGGAACGAGTCGGTCCCGTAGATCGCGAGTCGGAGCGGCCAGATCAGCACGAGGCCGAGGATGGTCGGCGCCGCCGCGAAGGCCAATACGTGGCGGGCGCGACGGTAGCTCCCCGACGAGCCCGCGCCGCGCAGCCCGACGTAGAGCAGCCCGCCGCCGAACCAGTACGTGGCGATCCCGTAGATCGCGCCGGTCAGGAAGATGAGCACCGCGAGCACGGCCCCGCTGTCGTCCGCGAGCGGGTCGTCGAGCAGGCGGCCGGTCTCCGGCACGAGCAGGATCCCGGCGATCCCGGCAAGCAAGATGAGCGCGAGCACCGGCTCCTCGCGGGCCTCCATCTCCCGCCGCGACTCGTCGCGCAGCGCCGCGAAGACCGGACGCGGCGACTGGAAGACGGCGAGCGTCCGCAGCCACCACTGCCTCTCGAGGCTCGGCTTGGCCGCGGTCGGGGCCTCGGCGTTCACGGCGTCAGGCTACCGCCGGAAACCTACGCTGCAGCGGCCGCTCGGCTCGGAAGGAGCTCCCGCAGGAACCGCCCCGTGTAGCTCTCCTCGACCTCGGCGACCTGCTCGGGCGTGCCGGTGGCGATGACCTCTCCCCCGGCCTCGCCGCCTTCCGGGCCCAGGTCGACGAGCCAGTCGGCCTGCTTGATCACGTCGAGGTTGTGCTCGATCACGAGCACCGTGTTGCCGGCGTCCGCCAGCCGCTGGAGCACCTCGAGGAGCTTCTCGATGTCGGCGAAGTGCAGGCCGGTCGTCGGCTCGTCGAGGATGTACAGCGTCCGCCCCGTCGCCACCTTCGACAGCTCGGACGAGAGCTTGACGCGCTGGGCCTCGCCGCCCGAGAGCGTCGTCGCCGGCTGGCCGAGCTTGATGTAGTCGAGGCCGACGTCGTGGAGGGTCTGGAGCCGCCGGCGGATCTTCGGGATCTTGGCGAAGAACGCGAGCGCCTCCTCGACCGACATCTCGAGCACGTCCGCGATCGACTTGCCCTTGAAGCGGACTTCCAGCGTCTCGCGGTTGTACCGCTTGCCCCCGCAGGTCTCGCACGGGACGTAGACGTCCGGGAGGAAGTGCATCTCGATCTTGATCGTCCCGTCGCCCTTGCACGTCTCGCAGCGCCCGCCGCGCACGTTGAACGAGAAGCGCCCCGGCTTGTAGCCGCGGACCTTGGCGTCGGGCGTCTGCGCGTAGAGGTCGCGGATGTGGTCGAAGAGCTTGGTGTACGTCGCCGGGTTCGAACGCGGCGTGCGGCCGATCGGCGACTGGTCGATGTCGATCACCTTGTCGAAGCAGTCGATGCCCTCGACGGCGTCGTGGTCGCCGGGCTTGACGCGCATGCGGTGGAGCCGGTTGGCGAGCGCCTTGTAGATGATCTCGTTCACGAGCGTCGACTTGCCCGAGCCGGATACGCCCGTGACGGCCACGAACTTCCCGACCGGGAACTCGACGTCGATGTCCTTGAGGTTGTGCATCCGGGCGCCGCGCACGTGGAAGATGCCGAGATCCTCGCTGCGCCGCTCCGGCACGGCGATCGTGCGGGTACCCGAGAGGAACTGGCCGGTGACCGAGCCCTTGTTCTTGGCCACCTGGGCGGCCGTGCCCTCCGCCACGACGTAGCCGCCGTGCTCGCCCGCGCCGGGCCCCATGTCGACCAGCCAGTCGGCGGAGCGCATCATCTGCTCGTCGTGCTCGACGACCAGCACGGTGTTCCCGAGGTCGCGCAGGCGGTCCAGGGTCGTGATCAGCTTCTCGTTGTCGCGCTGGTGCAGGCCGATGGACGGCTCGTCGAGGATGTAGAGCACGCCGACGAGCTGCGAGCCGATCTGCGTCGCGAGCCGGAGCCGCTGCGCCTCGCCGCCCGAGAGCGTCGAAGCTGCGCGGTCGAGCTGGAGGTAGCCGACGCCGACGTTCTCGAGGAACGTCAGCCGCTCGCGGATCTCCTTGATGATCCGCTCGCCGATCAGGCGCTCGGTCTCGGTCAGCTCGAGCCCGTCGAGGAACTCGATAGCGCGCGCGACCGACTGCCGCGTCAGCTCGTGGATGTTCTTGTCGCCGACGGTAACCGCGAGCACCTCGGGCTTCAGGCGCGCCCCACCGCAGGCCGGGCACGGGCGGAAGCTCATGTATTCCTCGATCCGCTCGCGCTGCTGCGAGGAGTCGGTCTCCTTGTATCGCCGCTCCAGGCTCGGGACGATGCCCTCGAACGCCAGCATGTACGCGCGCCGCCGGCCCATGCGGTTGCGGTACGTGACGTAGATCTTGTCCCCGTTCGTCCCGTACAGGAACAGGTTCTGCTGCTCCTCGGTGAGGTCCTGCCACGGCTGGTCGACGTCGATCTCGTAGCGCTCGGCGATCGCCTGGATGATCGACTCGTAGTAGCTCGAGCTCCCCACCGACCACGGAACGAGCGCGCCCTCGGCGATCGAGAGGCTCGGGTCGGGCACGAGCAGGTCGGGGTCGATCTCCTGCTGCGCGCCGAGGCCCATGCACCGCGGGCAGGCGCCGTGCGGCGAGTTGAAGGAGAAGACGCGCGGCTGGAGCTCCGGCAGGCCGACGCCGTGCTCGGGGCACGCGAAGCGCTCGGAGAAGGTCAGCGGCTCGCCGTCGACGAGGTCGACCGTCACGAGGCGATCTGCGAGCTCGAGCGCGGTCTCGATCGAGTCGGTCAGCCGGTGGCGCAGGTCGTCCTTCATCACCAGCCGGTCGACGACGACCTCGATCGTGTGCTTGAGCTTCTTGTCGAGCTCGATCTCCTCGTCGAGCTCGCGCTGCTCGCCGTCGACCTTCACGCGGGTGAAGCCCTCCCCGCGGAGCTGCTCGAGCAGATCCTTGTACTCGCCCTTGCGGTCGCGGACGACCGGCGCGTTCACCGTGAACTTCGTGCCCTCGGGCAGCCGCAGCACCTGGTCGACGATCGCCTCGATCGACTGCCCCGCGATCGGCCGCCCGCAGATGGGGCAGTGCGGCCGCCCGGTGCGCGCGTAGAGCAGGCGCAGGTAGTCGTAGATCTCCGTCACGGTGCCGACGGTCGAGCGCGGGTTGCGCGACGTCGTCTTCTGGTCGATCGAGATCGCCGGGGAGAGCCCGTCGATCGAGTCGACGTCGGGCTTCTCCATCATCTGGAGGAACTGGCGCGCGTACGAGGAGAGCGACTCCACGTAGCGGCGCTGGCCCTCCGCGTAGATCGTGTCGAACGCGAGCGAGGACTTCCCGGAGCCGGAGAGGCCGGTGACGCAGATCAGCGAGTTCCGGGGCAGCCGGACGGTGATGTCCTTGAGGTTGTGCTCCCGGGCGCCGTGTACGACGAGCTCTTCTTGGGCCACGGACTGAGTCTAGCCCTGCGCCCGGATAGAACAGACGTTCGTGTTGAGGCTGCTCAGGCGAGATCGCCCGCGCCCGTGCGCGCGACCGCCCCGAACGCCTGCGCGAGCCTGCCGAGCTCCTCGCCGATCCTCCGCGCGGAGGGGTCGTCGACCGGAGGAAAGAGCTCCCGCACGCGCTCGAGGAGCGCTCGGAGCGGCGGAGCCGGAGAGCGGTCGGTCGCCCACAGCGCCTGGCTCGCGCTGGCTGCGAGCAGTGCCAGCGCGGAGTCGAGGCAGTTGGCGACGAAGAGCTGCTTGCGATAGGCGAGGAAGGTCGGCGCGCCGACGTCGTTCTGCGCGTCGCCGACCCCGGCCGGCAGGAGGGTCGCCGAAGCGGCCGTCCGCGCGTCTTCGAGGAAGCTCCCGGCGACCCAGCCCAGCAGGTTCGTCTTGCCACCGCCTCCGCCCGGCCGCTCGAGCAGCGGCGGCAGCTCGCTCGTCGCGCCGACGTGCATCGCGGTGACGTGGCGCTCGGCGAGGAAGATCAGGTCGGCCCACGCCGCCGAGAGCGTGCTCATCGCCGGCGCCGCGATGCCGTTGTGGTACCCGCCGGTCGAGATGGCCCGCCCGAGCGGATGCTGCTCGTCCGGCGGGATGTAGACCGGGTTGTCCGTCACCGAGCGCAGGGAGACGCTCGCCGCGTGCTCGATCGCGCCGACGGCACGGTGCGCCTGGCCGAGGACGCGCGGCAGGATCCTGTAGCTGACGGGCGCCTGGTGGCCGAGGCGGTGGGTCTCCACTGCGCCTTCGAGGCTGCCGCGCAGCCCGCGCAGCGCTGCGACCTCGTCCTCGTCCTCCCAGAGCCCCTCCAGCGCCTCGTCGTAGGCGTCGAGCGGCGCGCCGAACGCTTCGACGGAGAGCGCGAAGACACGCTCCGCCGCGTGCAGCCGAAGGCGGGCCGAGAGCGCGACGTCCGCCGCGAGCGCCGCCGCACAGGGCGAGCCGTTGACGAGCGCCATCGTCTCCCCCTCCTCGAAGTCGCCCTCGAGCGCATTCATCAGGGGCGCCAGCGTCAGGATCTCGCCGGCCGCGACTTGTCCGCCGAGCGGGAGGGTCGGGAGCGGGCCGTCGAGGAGCGCGGCGATGCGCTCCGCGATCACGGGCCGCGTCTTCGCATTGCCCTCGACGAAGTTGGCCAGGCGGGCGAAGACGATCCCGCGCGCGACGTGCTCCTCGAGCACGCCGCCTCCGCCGAAGCTGGGGCTCCAGCTCCCGCGCAGGGTGCCCGCGTAGCCCCGCTGCTCTTCCGGGGCGAGAGTCTTCCCCACCTCGATGCCCGGACGGGTCGTCGTGCCGTAGATGAAGGCGGTGCGGTCGGAGTCGAGGAGCGCCACGAACGACTCGCGTGTCGATTCCATGCGCTCCTTCGCCCGCGGCCCTATCCGCACGCTCTCGCCGTCGAGCGCGACGCGGCGGAAGTTCTCCAGGGTGAAGTCCCTACGGCTGTCGACGACGACCGTCATCCAGGGACGATCATAGGGCGCTGAAATGGGCCGGCGTCCGCTAGCCGAGCAGCTTGCGCACGCGACCGGCCTCGGGCACGTAGGGCACCTCGAAGTCGCCCGCGACGAGCGTCCCGTAGCCGAGCACCCGCCCGATCAGGCCCTGCTCGTACTCGAGTGCCGGGACGCGGGAGAGGCGCACGGCCGCCGCCCGCCGCCTGGCGACCCCGTAGACGACGTAGAGCTTCTCCGTCGTGAGGACGAGCCGGGTGCGGTCCCAGCGCCATACGGCCCGCAGCGCGGACAGCGAGGCCAGGCCGAGCGCGGCGGCACCTGCGAGCGCGAGACCCCAGTGGAGGCCGGTGCCGACGATCACCAGCACCGCCCCCAGCCCCGCCAAGAGCAGCGGACGAAAGAGCGGGCGTACGAGCGCGACCCCGTGCGGGCGCGCGTCGAGACGCACCTCTTCACCGGGCTCGAGTGGCGGGGTCACGCGGCGCATTTCGCCGCGGGACGGCTAGGCCCTGCGCCAGCGGCCGAAGATGAGGCCGCCCAGCGTGAAGCCGAGCCCGAACGTCCCGACCCCGAATGCGCCCACGGCGAGCGTCTTTCGCCACGTCGAAAGACGGTGCCAGCGGCCGAGGACCTCCTGCTCCTCGGGCGAGAGCGTCTCGCCACGCCGCTTCTTGCGCTCTGCCGCACCGGCCCGGAGGCCGAGATACATGTCGTCGAAGATCTCCGCAGGTTCGTCGACCATGGTCTCACTATAGTCTGCCCGCCCGATGCCAACCCTTCGCGTGCTGCAGGTGTCGGACCTCCACGCCGGGACACGGGAGGAGCCCGAGGTCGAGGGCGGCCTGCGCAGGCTGGTGGCCGAGGTCGACCCGGAGCTCGTCCTCGCGACCGGCGATCTCGCCCACCGGAACAAGCGCGAGCAGCACGAGCGCGCGGCGAGCCTCCTGCGCTCGCTCGACCGGCCGCTCCTCGTCATCCCGGGGAACCACGACATCCCCCGCTGGCCGCCGCTCCGGATGACGAACACCTTCGACGAGTTCAAGCGTCAGTGGCCCGAGCTCGAGCCCGTGTACCGCTCGGAGCACGTCATCGTCTGCGGCCTCAACTCGGTGCGGCCCTGGAAGCACCAGGGCGGCGCCCTGCGACCCGCTCAGATCGAGCACGCCGCCCGCGTGCTCGCCGACGCGGCGCCCGGCGCCCTCAAGGTCGTCGCGCTGCACCATCACCTGCTCGGCGCCCCCTGGAGGAGCCGGAAGCGCACGATCGCCAACCGCGGCTCCGTCCTCGGTGCGCTCGTGGATGCCGGCGCGGAGCTGATCGTGTCCGGCCACGTCCACCAGAGCGCCGTGAGCGAACGGCGCGAGTTCGAGGTCGTCGAGGCGGCCGTGCACGGGACGACGGTGGTCACTGCGCCGGGCCTGGGCCAGCCGCGCCCCCGGCGCCGCGGCGAGGCCCGCGGCCTGCACCTCTTCGAGGCCGACGCGCGGACGCTGCGCGTCCTCACCTACGCCTGGGTCGACGGCGGGTGGGCGCAGATCGCCGACCGCCGCTTCCCGCGGGGCACCGAGCCGCTCGGCTCCATCGGCTGACGCGGCTCAGGAAGGACGGAGCGGAGCCGGCGCTAGCCGGCTCCGCTCCAAGCTCCCCTACGGTGCCGTCACGACCGGGCAGGGAGTTGCGCCGGTCGTGGTGCACACGATTCGACCCTGGATGGCCGGGGTCAGCGGCGTGTTCGCCGTGATCCAGTCGGCCACGGTCTGATCCATGATCTCGCGGGAATGGGCCCGGGCCGCCACGTTCGGGTAGCCGTCGCCTCCCGCCGCCATGAAGTCGTTGATGGCGATGTGGTACATGGACGCGGCCGTCAGGTCGACCACGGCGCCGGTGCACGACCCGTCGGCCGCCTGCCTGACCACGCTCGACACGATCACCCGGCTCCCGACCGGGGCCGAGATGTCGTAGCGGAAGCACAGGCCGGAGACCTGCGGGAAGCGCCCGTTCGCGGCCGGCATCGACGAGACGCCGTTTTCGAGGTACGTCTTCAGCTCGGCGCCGCTCACGTCCACGGTCGCCACGAGGTTCCCGAACGGGAGCACTCCGAGCACCTGCCCGCGCGTGATCGGATACGGCGGAGGCGTGAAGGGCCCGCAGAAGTCGTCCGGGATGTCGGGGCTCGGACACGTCAGGTCGGCGCGCAGGCCGCCCGAGTTCGTGATCGCGAACTCGACGCCCTCGAAGCTGAGCCGCATCGCGTCCGTGACGATGTTCCCGACGAGCGACTCGCAGAGCCGCCCGTCGACGCGTCCGCACGAGTCCGACCGCGGCACGGCCCGGCTCGAGGTCCCGATCTGCGTGGCCAGGATCGGCCGCAGCTCCTCGTTGAGCTGGTTGATCCGCGCCTGGATCGTCGGGTCGGGCGTGACGCCGATGTTCCACGGCTTGTGGAAGTCGGCCGTCCGGTAGACGACCTCCTGGTCCTGCATGTCGATGAAGACACGCACGCGGGTGAAGCGGACGCCCCTGCTCAGGTTCTCGGTCAGGAGCACGCCGTTCGGCCGCTCGGAGACCACCTGGAAGTTCGTGTGGTCGCCGATGACGACGTCGACGTTGCTGACGGCGTCCGCGAGGTCCACGCCGGGTCCGGTCGGCTGCGTCAGCGTTCCGGCGGTCGCGCCCATGTGGCCGATGGCGACGATGGCCGCGACGTCCTTGCGCTGCCGCGCGAGCCGCCTGGCCTCGTCGTTCACCGCCACGACCGGGTCGGCCACGTGGAAGGGCCCGAGCGATCCCGGCTTCGTCAGCTCAGGGATGTCCGGGTTCGAGAACCCGACGAACCCGACCCGCAGGCCGGTGTCGATCGTGAACACCTTCGACTTCGCCCACTCGGGAGGCGTTCTCCCGGCGTCGTCGACGATGTTCGCCGAGAGGTAGTCGAAGGCCGCGAGCGGGACGATCTCGTTCCGGAAGTACGCCTCGCCGCGGTCGAAGTTGTGGTTTCCGAGGCCGTCGAGGTCGAAGCCCATGAGGTTCATGAACTCGATCGTGGGCTTGTCGCCGAAGAAGGCCGAGATCGGAGGCGTGGCCCCGATCGCGTCGCCTGCGGTCAGCGTCAGGATCTCACCCGGCGCCTCAACCCTGAACGCGTCGAACCACGGCTTGAGGAACGCCGATCCGCCGATCCCGAAGGTCGGGTTCGCCGCGCCGGTGCCGCCCACGGTATCGGCGGCCTCGGCCAGGGGGGTCAGCTGCCCGTGGTAGTCGGAGATGTCGAGGATCTGGAACTCGTAGATCCGGTTCCCGCCCTTGATGATGTTCAGCAGCACCTTGCCGCGTGCGTTCTGCGGCTCGGGGATGTCCATCAGGTAGGCAATCGTCGGGGCGAGGTCGATCGCCCTGACGCCAGGCACGTCCTTGCCTGCACGGATGTCAGGCCCCGCGGCGATGAATGTCCCGTGCATGTTGACGTTTCGCGCGATGTTGACGAGGTTCGGCAGATAGCCGTGCTGGCCGAAGAACTGCGACGGGGCCACGAGCTGCCCGGGCGTCTGCGCGTCGGTCTGGTACGGAGGCCGGAAGACGACCACGACGTCGCCGCTGCGGCTCGGGTGCAGCGCATCCGTGCCGTCGACGTTCTTCAGCTCCTCCTTCTTCATCACCCTGGCCACGACCTGCTGGAAGCCCGGCAGGTTCGGGTCGTCCATGTTCTGGAACGCGGCGATGATCTGGTTGCGAACGGCCTCGTAGTTGGCCGCCGGCACCTGCGGGGTGTTGCCCGTCGCCGGGTCGCGGCCCGCGAGGTTGATGTAGATCTGCGACGTGCCGCCGGCGTGGCACTCCTTCGCCAGCGTGTCGCCCGGGGTCGTGGTGCCCGGATCGTTGGCCGCCTTACGGCAGTTGCCGCTCTGCTCACGCTCCTGGAGCCCAAGGTCTACGAGCACCTTGCTGACGTTGACGGCCCACCACTGCGGAGCGAACCCGTGGTCGGACGAGACGAACGTGTTCGTCTTCCGGTTCATCAGGTCCTGCGCGAGTTCGAGGGTCGCGTCCGCCTCTTCGTAGGCAGCCCGGATGTAGCCCTCGCGCTCGTCGAGGCGCCCGTCCGGGACGTTGTCGTTGGTGACGTCGTCGTAGTACGGGTTCGGGTTGCCGTCGATGTCGGTCGGCGTGACGAGGCCCAGGAACTGATGCTGGAACTCGTCCGTCACCGGCGTCCCAACCAGGAGCAGGTCGGGCTTCACGCCGAGGCCGGCGGGCGCCGGCCCGAGGATGTACTCGAGGTAGGCCCAGTGCGCGTCCTTCCACATCAGGCCCTGCTGGATGTACGTGTCTTCGTCGACGATTCCGGCCTCGAGCGGCGCGAAATCAGCCGCCGTGGAGGTCGGGAAGTCACGGTTCAGCTTCTCCTCGAAGTCGGCGGAGCCCGCAGCGCCGAGCGCGTTGTACGTCGCGTTCGCGCGCTGAACCGAGGTGAAGTACAGCCTGAACTTGGAGAGATCGGCGGTGAGGTCGATCGCCTTCAGGTAGAAGCCGGCAGTCCTGCCGGCAAGCGGCCCGGCCGCGATCGTGACCTTCGCGTCCGCCCAGTCGCCCTGAGCCAGGTTCGCAACCGCCTCGGCGCCGTTCTTCGCGTCTGCAGCGGAGACGACGAGCACGCGGTCGTAGTTGACCGTGCCGTCGTTGGTGGAGTCGTAGATGTAGACGTCCCAGGCGCCGTTCGCCGCGAGGCGGGTGTCGTTGTGCGTGAAGGAGGTCTGCTTCGCCGGGCTGAAGGAGCCGGGGACGTTCGTCCAGCCGGCCGCGTCAGCCAGCGTCACGCGCTGGTACTGGACGCCGAAGGCGTTCGCGCCGGCGGGCTGGCCGGGAAGGTCGTAGTTGAGAACGATGCCGCGGCCCCCGAAGAAACTGCGGAAGTCGACGACGGGGCCCTGAAGCGCCGGCACGAGCCCGCGCGAGCCGACCCACTCCATCGAGACGACCGTCTTGCCGCTCCGCTCGGCCGACTGCGCGATGTGGTCGGCCTGGAGGATTCCCGGCGTCGCAAAGCTGGTGGAGTTGTTGAAGTTGCCTTCGCCGGTCCGGTGGAACGTGTTGTTCGTCGAGCCATGCTCACCGGGCCACGTGCCCGTGGAGAGCGTGTACCAGCCGACGCCGGTGTTCGGAGGGAAGCCCTGAAGCAGGCCGTTCTGGCCTTTCAGGCCGGTGTTCATCAGCTTGCGCATCGTCGGCAACGCACCCTGCTTGGCGTACTTGTCGACCAGGTCGGGCCGCATGCCGTCTGCGGCGAAGTAGATGACCGGAGTGCCGGTCGGCGCTCCGTCGGCCTTTTTGGCCTTGGCTTTGCCTGCTGCTCCTGCCGACACCGAACCGGCCACGAGCAGCGTGAAGATCAGCGTGAGCGCAGCCAGGACGGCTGGCCTAGACCGTGACGTGCGTGTCATTGGGCTCCTCTCCCCGGGGTAGGACGGGGCCGAAGTTACCCCTTTCGAGCCGCGGTGACAACCGTCGGAAGGACGGTCCACTAGAGCGAAACCCAGGAATTACCGAGCGGAGACTGCCGATTCCTGCCCGCTACGCGGGCCCGGCGGTCGCCTGAAGCTCCCGGCGGAGGTCCTTGATCTCGTCCCGGAGCTTGGCGGCGTACTCGAAGCGGAGCTCCTCGGCGGCCGCGAACATCTCCTCCTCGAGCGTGACGACGAGCTTCTCGAGGTCCTCGTTCGACATGCCCTCGACCTGGCGCTGCCCGCGGCGGCGCTTGCCCGGGACGTGCGGCTGGGACTCGAGCGAGAGGAACTCGGCGATGTCAGAGACGCCCTTGACGATCGACTCTGGCGTGATCCCGTGCTCCTCGTTGTATCGGAGCTGGATGTCGCGCCTGCGCGTGGTCTCGTCGAGCGCGCCGCGAATCGCCTCGGTCATCTTGTCGGCATACATCACGACCTTGCCGTTGATGTTGCGCGCCGCGCGCCCGATGGTCTGGATGAGCGCGGTCTGGCCGCGGAGGAAGCCCTCCTTGTCCGCGTCGAGAATCGCCACGAGCGATACCTCGGGCAGGTCGAGGCCCTCGCGGAGGAGGTTGACGCCGACGAGCACGTCGTACTCGCCGAGGCGCAGCTCCCTGATGATCTTGATGCGCTCGAGGGTGTCCACCTCGGAGTGGAGGTAGCGCGTGCGGACGCCCGACTCGAGCAGATAGTCCGTCAGGTCCTCGGCCATCTTCTTCGTCAGCGTGGTGACGAGCACGCGCTCCCCGGCCTCCTCGCGGTGGCGGATCTCGTTCAAGAGATCGTCGATCTGGTTCGTCGTCGGACGCAGCTCGACCTCGGGGTCGACCACGCCGGTGGGGCGGATGATCTGCTCGGCGACGTTGGTCGAGTTGCGCAGCTCGAACGGCCCCGGCGTCGCCGAGACGAAGAGGATCTGCGGCGCGCGCTCGAGGAACTCGTCGAAGCGCAGCGGACGGTTGTCGAGCGCCGACGGGAGCCGGAAGCCGTGCTCGACGAGCGTCTCCTTGCGCGAGCGGTCGCCCTCGTACATCCCGCCGATCTGCGGGACGGTCTGGTGCGACTCGTCGATCATGATGACGAAGTCGCCGCGGAAGTAGTCGAGCAGCGAGTGCGGCGGCGTGCCCGGCGCGCGGCCGTCCAGGATGCGCGAGTAGTTCTCGATCCCGTTGCAGTAGCCCAGCTCCTGGAGCATCTCCAGGTCGTACTCGGTGCGCTGCCGGATCCGGTGGGCCTCGAGCAGCTTCCCCTGCGACTCGAAGAGCCGTGACCTGCTCCTCCAGCTCGCGGCGGATCTCCCCCACCGACCGCTCGATCGTCTCGCGCGAGGTCACGTACTGGGTCGCCGGGAAGATGGCGAGGTGGTCGAGCCGGGCGTAGATCTCGCCGGAGAGCGGATCGAAGTGCGAGATCTGCTCGACCTCGTCCCCGAAGAACGAGATCCGGTAGGCCGACTCCATGTGCGCCGGCTGGACCTCGACGACGTCGCCGCGCACGCGGAAGCGCCCGCGCCCGAGGATGGAGTCGTTGCGCGCGTACTGGATGTCGACGAGCTTGCGGAGCATGACGTCGCGGTCGATCTCGAGCCCGACGCCGAGCACCACGGTCTTCTCCTCGTACTCGAGCGGCGAGCCGATCCCGTAGATGCACGAGACGGAGGCGACGATGAGGACGTCCTTGCGCGCGAGCAGCGCAGCCGTGGCCGCGTGGCGGAGGCGGTCGATGTCGTCGTTGATCGACGCGTCCTTCTCGATGTAGAGATCCGCCTGCGGGACGTACGCCTCCGGCTGGTAGTAGTCGTAGTAGGAGACGAAGTACTCGACGGCGTTTCCCGGCAGGAACTCGCGGAACTCGTTGCAGAGCTGCGCGGCCAATGTCTTGTTGTGCGCGATCACGAGCGTGGGCTTCTGCACCTGCTCCGCGATCCACGCCATCGCGGCCGTCTTGCCGGTGCCCGTCGCCCCGAGCAGCGTCTGGAACTGGTCGCCCGCCCGGATGGACTTCGACAGCTCCTCGATGGCCTGCGGCTGGTCGCCGGTCGGGGTGTAGGCCTCTGAAACTCGGAACTCGGGCATCGGGGTCATCGTAGCCGGGCGCCTCCGCGTCCCAGCCTCGCCTCGGTTGTCTCCGTCCACCCCAGGCTTTACGGTCGCCTGAGTCTCCGAGGAGGTCTTCTGTGCGTCTCGTCCCGCTCGTAGCCGTGCTCTCCCTGCTCGCCGTGCCGTCGGCCATGTCGGCGGCGATGGCGCCGCCGAACGACGCCTTCGCCGACGCGGTCAGCCTGAACGCGATCGCCGACACGGACGGCTTCGTCCGCGCGAACAACGTCAACGCCACCGTCGAGGCGGGTGAGCCCGCTCACGCCGGGCAGGTCGGAGGGAAGTCCATCTGGTATTCGTGGACCGCTCCCGGCGACGGCAGCATCCCGCACGTTGCCTTCCTCTCGGGCGGCGACTTCGACACGCTCCTCGGGGTCTACACGGGGACCGCCGTGAACGCCCTGACGCCGATCGCCTCCAACGACGACGTCGCCGGCTTCGGCGGCGGGAGCAGCGTGAGCTTCGCGACGGTCGCCGGCACGACCTACCACATCGCCATCGACGGGTTCCTCGGAAAGTCGGGCGTCGCCTTCCTCGAGTGGCGCGAGTCGCCGGCGAACGACAACTTCGCCGACGCGGTCGTGCTCTCCGGCGCTTCGGGCGCGCGCAGCGGCGACACCGCGAACGGCGCGACCACGGAGCTCGGCGAGGACGTCTTCGCCACGCTCCAGAGCGTCTGGTACGAGTGGACGCCGCCCGCAGACGGCACCTACAAGTTCTCCACGGTCGGGAGCGGCTTCGACTCGCTCATGGCGATCTACAAGGGCACGACCATCGAGGACATCGAGCTCATCGACATAAACGACGACGACCCCGACCGCGGGTGCTGCTCGAGCTGGATCGGGCTCGTGGACGCCGAGTCGACGACGACCTACTTCGTCAACATCAGCCCGCTGAGCCTCGAGGCCGGCCCGATCAAGCTCTCCTGGGGCCCGCTGATCCTGGGCAACGGCGCTCCGAACATCCTCACCGGGACCTCGGCCGCGGAGGAGATCCGCGGCATGGGCGGCGAGGACACGATTGCGGGCGCCGGCGGCGCCGACCTCGTGTTCGGCGGCCGCGGCACCGACTCGATCCGCGGCGGGCCGGGGAACGACTTCCTCCTCGACCGCAGCGGACTGGACCTCCTGCGGGGCGACAGCGGCGTCGACATCCTCGACGCGCGCGACAACCGGCCGGGCGACCGGCTGATCGGCGGTCCCGCCGCGGACAACTGCCGCGGCGACCGAACCGACATACGGAGCGGCTGCTAGCCCGGCTTTCGGGCCACGTACGCCTCGCGGGTTCCCGACGCGTAGTCGGGCGGCAGCGGCTCGGTCGTCCGCGGGACGGCGAGCACGCGCGCGAACCCTGCGTGGCGGAGCATCCGGGCCACGGCTGTCCGCGACGGCACCATCGCGAGCCGGTTGGAGTAGTTCTGCTCGTGCACCGCGTCCGGAATGACGTGGCACACCGGGCCGCGGTCGCGCACGATGGTCGTGTCCACGAGGGCGAGCTCCCGGGTCACCTCGGCCAGCCGCTCCAGGCCCAGGACCGGGTGCTCGAGGTGGTAGAGGAGCCCGAAGTAGAGCACCACGTCGAACTCCCCCTGCCGCTCCCGGGAGAGGTCGTAGGCGCTGGCCACCTCGAACTCGATCCCGTCCAGGCCGGCCACCTCCGTGATGAAGCGGGCCTGCTCGACGTTGCCGGCGCTCGCCTCGACGCCGAGGACGGACTTCGCGCCCGCGAGGCGCGCCTGGATCGACCAGAACCCGCAGTTGCAGCCGACGTCCAGGACGGTCTTGCCCTCGAGCGAGCCGCCCGCGGCGGAGAGGAGCGCCGGGAAGAGATGGAGGTAGCGGCGGTAATGGCGACCGTGGAGCCCCTTCCCCGGCTCCCAGTCGGCCTCGACGTAGCGGTCGCCGAAGCGGAACGGATAGTGCCAGTAGTACGAGGCGATGCGACGCTCGAGCTCCTCCGGCGAGAGCGCGAGGTCGGGCGCGAGCGGGAACTCCGCGGAGAAGGAAGCCTCGGCGCGCGAGACGGCCTCAGCTCCCGGGGCGGGCAGGGTCTCGAGCTCCGTCGAGCCGCCGTTCGCGTCCGGCCCGCCGACGCGGTGCACCTCGAGGCCGAGCCGACGCAGGACGCCCTTCGCGGAGCGCCTGACACGGGTGGCTGCGCTGGTGGTCGGCACGGCGCCGGCAAGTATAGGCCGCGCCTTCCGCTAGGCTCGGGCGGCGTGAGAGGGGTCTGGCGCATCACCACGCTGCTCTGCGCGGTCCTGGCCGTCGCCGTCATCGGGACGGGAAATGCGGAGGCGCAGACGCGGCCGAACGTCGTCCTCGTCCTGACGGACGACCAGCGCTGGGACACGCTGAACGTGATGCCGACGGTGCAGAGCAGGCTTGTCGCGCGCGGGCGTGACGTTCGAGAACGCATTCGTCGTCAACCCCGTCTGCTGCCCCAGCAGGGCAAGCACGCTGACCGGGCGCTATTCGCACTCCACCGGCGTCTACAACAACAGCGGGCCGTTCGGCGGCTGGCCCTCCTTCAGGCCCCGCGAGGCCTCCACGATCGCTACCTGGCTCCAGGGCGGCGGCTACCGCACCGGCTTCTTCGGCAAGTACCTAAACAACTACGGCACCCGTTTCGTACCGCCGGGCTGGAGCCGCTGGGTCGCGTTCGTGCCGCCGAACGTCGAGAACTACTACACGTACCGGCTCAACATCGACGGAGTCATGGTCGACCACGGGAGCGACCCCGGCGACTATTCGACCGACGTGCTCGCCGACGAGGCGTCGTCGTTCATCCGAGGCGCCGGCGCCGGGCCGCTCTTCGTCCTCTTCGCGCCCTTCGCGCCGCACGGGCCGCCGACGCCCGCGCCTCGGCACGAGGGCGCCTTCGCAGGCCTGCCGCCGTGGCGGCCGGCGAGCTACAACGAGCTAAACGCCGCCGACAAGCCGGCCTGGGTGCGGTCCCTCGCGCCTCTGACGGCCGGGGACGGCGCGGCGGTCGACGCCTTCCGCCGGGGTCAGCTGGAGTCGCTCCTGGCGGTGGACGACGCGGTGGGAGACCTTCTCGACGCGCTCGCGGACACCGGCCGGCTCGACGAGACGCTCTTCGTGTTCACGTCCGACAACGGCTACCTCTGGGGCGAGCACCGCTGGCGCACGAAGACCGTGCCCTACGACGAGTCGATCCGTGTGCCGCTGGTCGTCCGCTATGACGGCGTGGCGCAGACGGCGGCCACGAGCTCCAGGCTGGTGGCGAACATCGACCTCGCGCCGACCTTCGCCCAGTTAGGCGGCGTCGCGGCGCCCGGCGCGGAGGGCCGGAGCTTCCTGAGCCTCCTCCCCAACCCGAACGCGGCGTGGCGGCCCGACGTCCTCGTCGAAAACCGCAAGAGCGCCACGGCGCCGCAGGTTCCGTCGTACTGCGTCGTGCGCAAGGCGACGCATTCGTACGTCCAGTACGGCACCGGCGAGGAGGAGATCTACGACGTGTCGGCCGATCCCGGCCAGCTCCAGAATCTTGCGCGGAAGCCGGGCCTCCGCAAGCTCCTCGTCACGTTCAGGCGGCGCACGCGGGCCCTCTGTAACCCGGCGCCGCCGGGCATGAGGCTGCGCAGCGCCTGCCTGATCACCGGCAGCGAGCGCGCCAACCGCCTGCGCGGGACGACCGCCTATGACTACGTGTGCGCCAACGGCGGCGCGGACCGCGTCGAGGCGCGCTCGGGCGACGACGTCGTCTACGGCGGCCGCGGCGACGACCTCCTGTACGGCGAGGGCGGCCACGACCGCCTCTACGGTGGCCTCGGGCTCGACCGGATGTACGGCGGCATCGGGCGCGACATCATCTACGCCGCAGATGGGCGTCGCGACATCGTCGGCTGCGGCGACGGTCTCGACATCGTCTACGCGAACCCCGGAGACGTGGTCTCCGACTGCGAGCGAATCCGCAGGGGTTAGCGCTAGTCGAGCCCGAGCTCGTCGGCGTACGCGCGGGCGTACACCTTGCGCGCGTGCAGGACGTCCTCGACGTACTCGCGCGTCTCGGGGAACTCGATCTCGCCGCCCGCCTCGATCCACTCGTCGACGTTGGTCTGCCCCGCGTTGTAGGCGGCGAGGGCGAGCCGCTCGTCGTCGTACTTCTGGATCAGCCGGCGGAGATAGAACGAGCCGTAGCGGACGTTGATCTCCGGGTTGTAGAGGTCGGAGACCTCGAAGCGGTGTCCCTCGGTGTTGATCGCGATCCCCATCGCCGTGTCGGGGAGCAGCTGCATCAGCCCGATGGCGCCCGAGGACGAGCGCGCGTCCGCGTCGAACTTGCTCTCGCGGTAGATGACCGCGGCGAGGAGGGCCGCGTCGAGCTCGTAGTTCTCGGCGTGCCCGCGCACGATGTGCTCGTACTCGAGCGGATAGCGGATGCGGGCGTACCAGGTCGGCTCCGTCTCCTCCACGTACAGGAGCCCGGCCACGAGCGCGCCGAGGATCGCGACGCCTGCGACGGCGACTCTCATCCGGACAGGGTGGCGACCACGCCGGACACGAAGCGGTCGAGATCGCCGAGCGTCCCGTCGTTGACGTACACGAAGTCCGCACGCCGCGCCTTCTCCTCGTCCGGGATCAGGCGGCGCTCGCGGTCCTGGAGCGGCCCGATGCGGCGGGAGATGCGCACGTCCGCCGGCGCGGTCACGACCACGACCTTGTCGAACCGCGTCTCGCCTCCCACCTCGTAGAGGAGCGGAACCTCGGTCACGCAGACGGCGGGCGGGTCTGGCTGCTCGGCCAGCTCCTCGCGCCAACCGAGGTAATGGGTGACCACGAGCGGGTGCAGCAGGCTTTCCAGCCACGCCAGGGCCTGCGGGTCGGAGAAGACGATCCGCCCGACCTTGCCGCGGTCGATCTCGCCGTCCTCGCCCAGCACCTGCTCGCCCAGCCGCTCGACGACGGCGCGCTTCACCTCGCCGTTCTCGCGCAGGAGCCGGTGGACGATCTCGTCGCTCGAGATGACCGCGGCGCCGTGGCGCTCGAAGGCGCGCAGCGTCTCGGACTTGCCCGCGCCGATCCCGCCCGTGACGGCGACCGCCACGGGACGTCGGCTACTGCTCGTCGTCCTCAGTCGGGGCGGCGTCGCCTTCGGCGACGGCATCGTCGGCAGGAGCCTCGTCGGTCTCCGTCGGCCCGTGCTCGAGCTCGGGCTGATCGCCGAGCACGGCCTGCTCCTCGCCCTCGGCAGCGGGCGGGGCCTCCTCGGCAACCTCGGCCACAGGCTCCTCGGGCGCGGGCGGGGCCTCCTCGGCAACCTCGGCCACCGGCTCCTCAGGCGCAGGCGGGGCCTCCTCGACGACCTCGTCCTCGGGCACGCCGACGGCCTCCGCCTCGGAGACGGGCTCCGCGCCCGGCTCGCCCTCGGCGGCCGGTTGCTCCGTGAAGACCTCCTCGGAGAGCCCCAGGTCGGGCGCCGTCTCGTCGCCGATCGCCGGCCGGGACGACTCGCCCTCCTCGACGCGCTTGAGCGAGAGCGAGAGGCGCCGGCGCTCGGCGTCCATCTCGATGATCTTCGCCCTGACGGTCTCGCCCTGCTGGACGATCTCGCGGGGGTTCTCGACGTGGTGCGCCGCCAGCTCGGAGATGTGCACGAGCCCTTCGACGCCGGGGACGACCTCGACGAACGCGCCGAAGGTGACCACCTTCGTGACGCGGCCCTCGACGACGTCCCCCTGCTCGTACGCGTCGATCACCTGCTGCCAGGGATCCGACTGTGTCTGCTTGAGCCCGAGCGAGATCCGCTGGCGGTCGCGGTCGATGTCGAGCACCTTGACCCGCACCTCCTGCCCGATCTCGAGGAGCTCGGACGGGTGGTTCACATGGCTCCACGAGAGCTCGGAGATGTGGATGAGGCCGTCGATGCCCTCGAGGTCGACGAACGCGCCGAAGTCGACGATGTTGGAGATCGTGCCCTCGACGACGTCGCCGGGCGAGAGCCGGTCGAGGATGGCCTGCCGCATCTCGCGCCGCTCCTCCTCGAGCACCGCGCGCCGGGAGAGGACGACGTTGTTGCGGCTGCGGTTGAGCTCGATCACCTTGCAGCGCAGCGTCTGCGACATGAACTCGTCCAGGTCCTGGACGCGGCGGATGTCGACGAGGGACGCCGGCAGGAAGCCGCGCACGCCCAGGTCGAGGATCAGCCCGCCCTTGACCACCTCGATGACCGTGCCCTCGACGGGCTCGCCGCTCTCGGCGGCGCCCTCGATGCGCTTCCAGGCCATCTCGAAGCGCGCCCGCTTCTTCGAGAGGATGAGGCGCCCCTCGGCGTCCTCCTTCGTCATCACGAGCGCGTCGATCTCGTCGCCGAGGTTGACCTCGTCGGCCGGGTTGACCGAGCGGCGGATCGAGAGCTCCGAGACGGGGATGACGCCTTCGGACTTGTAGCCGATGTCGACGAGGACCTCGTCCTTGTCGACGCGGACGACCTTGCCCCGCACGACCTCCCCCTCGTTGATGACGGGGAACGTCGCGTCGTAGTCTGGGATCAGCTCGCCGTCCGGACCGGTCGTCCAGACGTCATCGTCTGTCTTCGGGATTTCTGCTTCGGTAGTCGTGTCGTTCGAAACCATGCGGGATCGCGCATTATAGCCAGGGTCTCGTGAAAGGCCGCGACCTCCTCATCCTCGCCGCTGTCCTGCTCGTGGGCGGGTTCGCCGTGGCCGATGCCCTGCGGGAAACCGCGCACCTCGGAGCCCCGCGAGGCCCGGCCCACGACGACGGCGCCCGCGACAACCTCGACACAGGACGACGAGGGGCCGCAACGGTTTCCCGCGGTGCCCGGAGCCGGCGGCGACTTCGTGTTCACCGAGGTCGGAGCGTGCCCGGTCCGCGAGGTCGACCTGCCGACCGGCCTCGAGTTTCTCCGGGTCGTCCGGGCCTCCACGTGCGAGCTCTGGGGCGCGCCCGTGACCGCGAAGGTCGCCGTGGGGGTCGGAGAGGCGCAGGGCGACGCCGTTCCGTTCCGCTTCCTTGATCTCTCGCGTTCCAACCGGGAGCTCGGGGGCGGAGCGGCGCTCTTCGGGGCGCTCGTCTGGAGCGAGGACGGCCAGCGCGCGGCCTGGTGCAACCGCCAGCGGATCGGCTTCGATCTCGAGCTCGGCGCCCGCCGGCGCACGCTCCCCGACTGCCCGAGCGCCTACACCCCGGAGGGCGAGGTCGTCTACGCGCGGGGCGACCGCCTGTTCGTCGAGGACCGCCCGGGCCTGCAGGCGTCGGGAACCATCACGAAGGTCGACTACGGGAACGACGGCTCGCTCGCGGTCGTCGTCGAAGGGCGCCGGATCGAGCGCTACGCCGACGGCCGCCTCACGGACGCCCTCGACCTCCAGGAGCGCTTTCACGGCCGCTTGCCCGTCCTCTCGCCGGACAACTGCTCCGCGGCGTTCCGCGCCGGCGATCGGATCAGGATCCTCGACGTGGGCTGCTCGCGCCTCGGCCCGAACGGCGCGATCTTCCCGGGCCACGTCGCCGCCTGGTCGCCCAACGGCGACTGGATCGCGATCGGCGGAGCGACCGACCTGACCTTCTATGACCTCGTGTCGGGCGCCGAGCCCGTCGTCTGGCCGGTCGGCGCCGTCCAGATCGCCTGGCGCCGCGGCTAGCGTCGCCTAGGACTTCGCTTCGTTCCAGTCGTCGCCGACGCCGACGTCGACGGCGAGCGGCGGGTCGAGCGGGTAGGCGCCGCACATCTCCTCCCGCACGAGGTCGCGGACGGCCGAGGTCTCGACCTCGGGCACCTCGACCAGGAGCTCGTCGTGCACCTGGAGGACGAGCCGCGCGGCCCGCCCCTCGTCGCGCAGGCGACGGTGGATGGCGACCATCGCCGCCTTGATCACGTCGGCCGCGGTTCCCTGCATGACGAAGTTGACCGCGAGGCGCTCCCCGAACCCACGGGTCTGGCGGTTGCGGGCCTTGAGCTCGGGCACGGGCCGCCGGCGCCCGAAGAGCGTCGTCGCGTGCCCGTCGCGCTCGGCCTGCTCGATCGTGCGCTGGATGAAGTCCTGGACGTGCGGGAAGCGTGCGAGGTAGGTGTCGATGTAGGTCTGCGCCTCCTCGCGCGGGATGTCGAGGTTCTCGGAGAGCCCGAACGCGGAGATCCCGTAGATGATCCCGAAGTTGACCATCTTGGCCACGTTGCGCTCGTCCTTCGTCAGCTCGGAGCGCTCCTTCCCGAGCACCTCCGCGGCCGTCGCTGCGTGGATGTCCTCGCCGCGCGCGAACGCCTCCCTGAGCTTCGGCTCGCCCGAGACGTGCGCGAGGATGCGCAGCTCGACCTGCGAGTAGTCGGCCGAGAGCAGCCGGAAGCCCGGCTCGGCGACGAACGCGCTCCGGATCTCCCTCCCCAGCTCCGTGCGGATGGGGATCGCCTGGAGGTTCGGGCTCGACGTCGAGAGGCGGCCCGTGGAGGCGACCGCCTGGTTGATGCTCGTGTGCAGGCGCCCGTCCTCGGCCGAGATCAGGCTCGGCAGGGGCCCGAGGTAGGTGTTCAGGAGCTTCGAGTACTCGCGCCACTCCTCGAGCACGGGGACGATCTCGTGGTCGCCGCGGATCGCGCGCAGCACGCGCGCGTCCGTCGAGTAGCCGGTCTTCCCCTTGCGCCCCGCGGTGAGCCCGAGCTTCTCGAAGAGGATGCGGGCGACCTGCTGCGTCGAGCCCAGCATGAACTCCTCGCCCGCCAGCTCGTGCGCGCGGGCCTCGAGCTCCTCGATGCGGTCGGCGAGGCGCGCCGTGATCTCGCCCATGCGATAGGTGTCGATGCGCACGCCGACGTCCTCCATCGCCGCGAGGACGGCCGTGAGCGGGAGCTCGACCTCGCGGTAGAGCGGATCCAGCCCGCGCTCGGCGATCCGGGCCCGGAGCTGGGGCTCGAGCCGAAGCGTCGCCGCCGCCTGGCGGACGAGCGCGGCGGTCTCCTCGTCGGTCGCCGGCTCGGGGACGAGCTCGACGCCGTACTCCGCCGCCAGGTCGTCGAGGACGTACGTCGAGCGGCCGGGCTCGATCAGGTACGCCATGAGCAGCGTGTCGTCAGTGGCCTCGAGCCGCGCGGCCTTGGCGTCGTGGACGATCAGCGCAGTGTCGCGCAGGCGCTTGGCGCTCTCGGGGGACCACGCGCCGACGACCACCGCCTCCCCCTCGCGCGCGAGCGCGAAGCGCCCGTCGTGCGACCTGGATCGCGGCCGGCCCAGGGCCGGTCGGCAGCTCGCCCTCGACCCACGGCACCTCGACGCCGGTCACCTCGACCGGCGCCGCCGGGATCGCCTCGTCGAGCTCGTCGACGCGGCCGAGCAGGTTCCGGAACTCGAAGCGGCGGAAGATCTCCTTCAGCTGGGAGCGGTCGGGCGGCGAGAGCACGAGCTGGGCCGGGTCGACCTCCAGCGGCAGGTCGCGGCGCATCGTGGCGAGCACCTTCGACCCGCGCGCCTGGTCGGCGTGCTCGCGGAGGTTCTTCGCACGGGCGGGCGAGAGCTCGTCCACGTGCTCGAGCACGCCCTCCAGCGAGCCGTACTGCGCGATGAGCTGGCCGGCGGTCTTGTCGCCGATGCCGGGAACGCCGGGGATGTTGTCGGACGTGTCGCCCTTGAGCCCGATGAAGTCGGGCACCTGCTCCGGCGTGACGCCGTAGCGGGCGAAGACGCGCTCCGGCGTGTACACGTGCACGTCGGCGACGCCGCGCGGGGTCATCATCAGGCAGACGTTCTCGGTGCAGAGCTGGAACGCGTCGCGGTCGGTGGAGACGACGCACGTCTTCACCCCCGCCTCGTCGGCGCGCGAGGCGAGCGTGGCGATGACGTCGTCCGCCTCCCAGCCCTCGAACTCGAGGTTCTGGTAGCCGAAGGCCTCCACGATCGGACGGAAGTGCGAGAACTGCTCGCGCAGGAGGTCGGGCATCGGCCGCCGGTCGACCTTGTACTCGGCGTCGAGCTCCTTCCGGTGCACCGGGCTCGTGTCCCACGCGACCGCGACGCCCCGCGGCCGGTAGTCCGAGAGCAGCTTGAAGAGCATGTTGGTGAACCCGAGGAGGGCGTTCGTGGGAAAGCCCTCGGTCGTCGCCAGCTCCTCGGGGAGCGCGAAGAACGCGCGGTAGGCGAGGTTGTTCCCGTCGACGAGGAAGAGCTCGGCCCCGCGCGCAGGGGCGTCGTCGAGCTGCAGCTCGGCGCCGGTCAGGGTCTTCGGCATCTCCCTGTCGAGTCTAGTCCGCGGCGCCGCCGTGACCGCTTTCACACTTTCGACACGATCCGCGCGCCACGGCTGCGCTTTGCGGCGCTAGCGTTCAAAGCGGGTGGTGGCCCGGGGTGGCCCCGGGAGCAGACGGGAGCGCGGCGCTAGGTTTCGCCGAGATAGGCCTTGCGGACCTGCTCGTTCCTCGCAAGCGCCTTGGCCTCGTCGGTGAGCGCGATGTGGCCCGTCTCCATGACGTAGCCGCGCTTCGCGACGTCGAGCGCCATGAGGGCGTTCTGCTCGACGAGCAGGATCGGCGTGCCCTGCTGGTTGATCTCGACGACGATCTCGAAGATCTTCTCGACGAAGATCGGGGCGAGGCCCATCGACGGCTCGTCGAGCATGAGGAGCTTGGGACGCGCCATCAGCGCGCGGCCCATGGCGACCATCTGCTGCTCGCCGCCCGAGAGTGTCCCGGCCCTCTGGGTCTTGCGCTCGTTCAGGCGTGGGAAGAGGTGGTACACGCGGTCGAGGTCTTCCCTGATCCCCGCGCGGTCCGTCCGCTGGAACGCCCCCATCTCGAGGTTCTCCAGCACGCTCATGTACGGGAAGAGCTTGCGGCCCTCCGGGGACTGGGCGATGCCCATCCCGACGATGTTGTGCGGAGCCTCGCTCGTGATGTCCTTGCCCTGGAAGCGGATCGTCCCTTTCCGCGGGCGGTTGAGCCCGTTGATCGAGCGCAGCGTCGTCGACTTGCCGGCGCCGTTCGCGCCGATCAGGGTCACGATCTCGCCCTGGCGCACCTCGAGCGAGATGCCCTTGAGCGCGTGGATCGACCCGTAGTACGTGTGGATGTCGTTGACCTCGAGGATCGCGCCGTTCCCGCGTGCGGCCTGTGCGGCCGGAGCGGTTGCGGGCTCGGCGGCCGCCGGCGGCGTCGCCGGCGCCTCGGGCTGCGTGGGCTGCTCGGGCGTGTGCTCGCTCATCCCGTTCCTCCCGCGGCGGTGGCCGCCTTGCCGAGATAGGCCTCGACGACGCGCTCGTCCTTCTGGATCTCGCCCGGGAGGCCTTCGGCGATCTTCTCGCCGTAGTCGAGGACGGTCACCCGGTCCGAGATGCCCATGACGACCTTCATGTCGTGCTCGATGAGAAGGACGGTGAGGTCCTGCTCCTCCCGCAGCTTCGAGACGAAGCCCGTGAAGGTGGCCGTCTCCTGCGGGTTCATGCCGGCGGTCGGCTCGTCCAGGAGCAGCAGCTTCGGGTTCGTCGCGAGCGCCCTCGCCACCTCGAGCCGGCGCTGATCGCCGTACGGCAGGTTGCGCGCGAGCGAGTCGTCGCGGTTCTTCAGCCCGCAGAAGGCGAGCAGTTCGCGAGCCGTCTGCTCGGCCTCCCTCTCCTCGCGCCGCACCCTTGGCATGCCGAAGATCGAGCCGAGGATCCCGCCCTTGAGCCGGTGGTGCATCCCCACGAGGACGTTCTCGAGCGAGGTCATGTACTGGAAGAGCCTGATGTTCTGGAACGTCCGCCCGACGCCGAGCTTGGTGATCACATGAGGAGGCTGGCCCGTCACGTCCTTGCCGTCGAAGATGATCGCGCCGGCGGTCGGCTTGTACACGCCGGTGAGCATGTTGAAGAACGTCGTCTTGCCCGCGCCGTTCGGCCCGATCAGGCTGACGATGGAGCCCTGCGGGATGGCGAACTCGACGTCGTTGACGGCGACCAGGCCGCCGAACTCCTTGCGAACGCTCTGTGCGATCAGGATCTCGTCGGCCATCAGGCGTGCCTGTCTCCGTAGAGGGTCTCGGTCTCCGGCCCGAGCTCCTCGATCTCACGCTTGCGCCGGCTCTCGGGTATCAGCCCGACGGGACGGAAGAGCATCATCAGCACGATGATGACGCCGTAGATCCCGAACTGGTACTTGGCGACCTCGAAGTCGAGCGGCGTCTCCCGGTTCAGGTAGCTGCCGATGTTCGCGAGGCCCTCCTGGTTCAGGTACGTGAGGATGGCGCCGGCGACGACCACGCCCCAGACGCTCCCCATGCCGCCCAGGATGACCATGCACAGCAGGAAGACGGAGATGTTGAAGAAGAACTCGCTCGGGAACGCGCCGCCCTTGAAGCTCGCGTAGAAGGCGCCGGCGACGCCGCCGAAGAAGGCGCCGAGCGCGTAGGCCCAGGTCTTCGTCTTCATGAGCGGGACGCCCATCGCGGCAGCCGCGGTCTCGTCCTCCCGGATCGCGATCCAGGCGCGGCCGAGTCGCGAGTCGCGCAGGCGCACCGAGCAGAAGATCGTGAACAGGAGCAGGACGAGCGCGCTGTAGTAGAAGAGGTTGATCTTCTCGAAGGACTGCTGGAAGCTGACCGGGAGGCCGAGCGAGTCGTTCAGCCCCGTCCCGAAGCCCGGGCGAGTCGATCGGGTTGATCCCGAAGGTGCCGGCCGTGAGGTTGAACCCGCCGAGATCGTCCGCGTTGCGGACGAATTGCGGGATGATCTCGCCGAACCCGAGCGTCACGATTGCCAGGTAATCCCCGCGCAGCCGCAAAGTCGGAAGGCCGATGAGGATGCCCGCGATCCCCGTGATGCAGCCGGCGATCAGGAGCACCATCCACATGTTGAGGTGGATGCCGCGGAGCTCGGGGTTGACCCCCGCTGACCCGATGTGGATCTTCACCTGCTGGAAGTGGCCCGATGCGAGCCAGCCGGCGGTGTACGCGCCAACTGCGTAGAAGGCGACATAGCCAAGGTCGAGAAGCCCCGCATAGCCGACGACGATGTTCAGGCCGACGGCCATCATGATGAAGACGATCATGATCACGGCCGTGCTCACGCTCGGCCATTCGCGGATGACCGGGAGCTCCATCTCGCCGAGCGCCTGCTCGTAGAACGTGGGATAGAGAGCCGCGAGCGCGAGCAGGATCAGCGCTGGAATCCAGGTACGGGCGCGGCGCGGAACCTTGCGCCAGGTGCGACCGACTTCGTCCAGCTTCAGGGTCTGCTTGACGCCCTTGGCCTGGTCGCGCGTGCCGGGGCCGCTGGCTCCTTCGGTGGCCATCAGGCCCCCTCCGGCGTCCGCTCGCCGAGAAGCCCTTCGGGACGGAAGACGAGGATGGCGATCAAGATCCCGAAGACCATCGAGCGCGTCCAGTCGCTCCCGAGCACCCAGATGGAGAGGCCCTCGTTGAAGGCCTGGATGAAACCGATAATCAGGCCGCCGAGCGTGGCGCCCAAGAGGTTGCCGATCCCGCCGAGCACGGCGGCGGTGAAGGCGATCAGGCCGAGCTCGAAGCCCGTGTCGTAACGCATCTGGAACTGGAGCAGGTACAGGACGCCGGCCACGCCGGCAAGGGCACCTGCCAGCAGGAACGTGAACGAGATCGTCCGGTTGACGTTGATCCCCATCATGGCCGCGGCGTCCTGGTCCTGGGCCGTCGCGCGCATCGCCTTCCCCTGCTTGGTCGACTTGACCAGCCAGGTGAGGATGAGGAGCACCGGAATCGTCACGAGGATGACCGTGAGCTTGTTCCATGCGATCGAGACGTCGCCGATCGAGAAGACCGACGACGAGGGGATCAGCGAAGGCGCGCTTCGGTAGTTCACGTCGTAGATGATCAGCGAGATGTTCTGCACGATGAACGACATGCCGACCGCGCTGATCAGCATCGTCAGACGCGGCTGGCTTCTCAGCCTGCGGTAGCCGAGGAACTCGATCGAGACGTTGATCGCGGAGCCGAAGCCCATCGTCATGACGAGTGTCGCGATCAGGCCGCCGATCACGACCACAACTGCCTCGTCCGCGCTCAGGTTGAGCACGTCGATCATGATCGAGCTCGCCACGAGTCCGGAGAGCGCGAACACGTCCCCGTGCGCGAAGTTGATCAGCTGCAGGATGCCGTAGAC
>CAVZIX010000001.1:0-46806 GCA_963775395.1 uncultured Actinomycetes bacterium | reverse complement strand
CTACAACGCCTGGCTCGCTGTCGCCCCGTTCGCGGCGATGATCATCGTCGCGCTCATGTTCCCCGGGGGCTCGGCCGGCTCGACGGCAGGGTCGATCAAGGTCGTCCGCCACCTCGTCATCGGCAAGGTGCTCGGCGAGAGCTCGACCAGACCATGCACCCGGAGTACGTCGCGTCGATCCGGGTCAACCGAGTGTCGGTCGACGAGCGCATGGTCCAGCGCGGTGATCGCCTTCGTCCTGCTCTACGTGGGCATCTTCGTCGTCGGAGCCGTGCTCCTCCTGATCGACGCGCATCGCGTCGAGCTCGACCTCTCGCCGTTCGATGCAATCGCCGCGTCTGCGACCACCCTCGGAAACGTCGGGCCCGCGTTCGGCTTCGCGGGCCCGATGGGCTCGTTCGCCCCCTTCAGCGACGTCTCGAAAGGGATCATGATCGCGCTCATGTGGATCGGGCGCCTCGAGATCATCCCGGTCGCCGTCTTGCTCACGAGGGCGTATTGGCGCGCCTGAGAGCCTGGCTCGCCCGCCGCCACCCGGCGCAGTTGGTCGTCGCCGCGTTCGCAGTCGGGATCCTGGTCGGCGCAGGGCTGCTCATGCTGCCCGTTGGCCACCGAGAGCGGAGACCGGGCGCCGTTCCTGACGGCGATCTTCACGTCGACGTCGGCGATCTGCGTCACCGGCCTCGTCGTCGTCGACACGCCGACCTACTGGTCGTCGTTCGGCGAGGTCGTGATCATGGGGCTCGTCCAGATCGGCGGGTTCGGGATCATGACGCTCGCCTCTCTGCTCCTCTTCATCGTCGCCGGGAGGCTGGGACTGAGGGGGAGGCTGCTCGCGCAGGCCGAGGTAGCGGCGCCGCTCCTCTCCGACGTGAGGCGCCTCGTCTACGCGGTGGCGACCATGAGCCTCGTCTTCGAGGCGATCTTCGCCACTGTGCTGACCATCCGCTGGTGGACGGGCTACGACTATTCGTTCGGGCGTTCACTCTACCTCGGGGTCTTCCACTCGATTACAGCGTTCAACAACGCCGGTTTCGCGCTCTGGAGCGACAGCCTGACGCCGTTCGCAACGGACGGGTGGATCTGCGTCACGGTCGCGCTCGCCATCATCGCGGGCGGCATTGGGTTCCCCGTCTGGCTGGAGCTCTGGCGCACGCCGAGGATGCCGAGACGCTGGAGCCTGCACACGAAGCTGACGCTCGTCGTCACCGCGCTTCTGCTCGTCGGGGGAACCGGCGCCGTGCTCGCCTTCGAGTGGGGGAACGCCGGCACGCTCGGCCCGTTCGACACCGGCGGCAAGCTTCTCGCCGGGTTCTTCCAGGCGGTCACGCCGCGCACGGCGGGCTTCAATACTGTCGACTACGGCCAGATGGAGCTCGAGACGCTCTTCGTCTCGGACTTCCTCATGTTCGTCGGCGCGGGGAGCGCCTCCACGGGCGGCGGGATCAAGGTGACGACGCTCGCCATCCTTGCCCTGATGGTCTGGGCGGAGCTGCGCGGCGACCCGCACGTGACCACGTTCTCGCGGCGCGTGCCGGCGCATGCCCAGCGTCAGGCCTTCACCGTGGCGACGATCGCGCTGGTGGCGGTGGTCGTGAGCACGCTCGCGCTCATGGCGGACAGCGAGTTCACGCTCTCGCAGTCGCTCTTCGAGGCGCTGTCCGCGTTCGGCACCGTCGGGCCTCTCGACGGGCGTGACCGTCGGACTTCGGCGGCTTCGGCCAGTGGGTCCTGATCGCGCTCATGTATCTCGGCCGCGTCGGGCCGCATACACTCGGCATCGCTCTCGTCCTGCGCGAGCGGCGGAAGCTGTACCGCTTCCCGGAGGAGCGTCCCATCATTGGCTAAGGCAACCAGGGAGTTCGTCGTCATCGGGCTCGGCCGCTTCGGCGGGGGCCTCGCCGCCACGCTCGTCGGCATGGGCCACGAAGTGCTCGGCGTCGACGCGGACCCGAGGATCGTCCAGGACCTCTCCGGCGTGCTCACCCACGTCGTCGAGGCCGACTCGACGAGCGAGGAGGCGATGCGGCAGCTCGGGATCGCCGAGTTCTCGACCGCCGTCGTCGCCATCGGCACCGACCTCGAGGCGAGCATCCTCACGACGGGCGTCCTCGTCGACCTCGGCGTCGAGAAGATCGTGGCCAAGGCGGTCACCGAGCCGCACGGACGCATCCTTCAGCGCATCGGCGCGCACCGGGTCGTCTTCCCCGAACGCGACATGGGCATCAGGGTCGGCCACAGCCTCGCCGGCTCGTCCTCGACTACTTCGAGCTCGACCCGGGCTTCGCGCTGGTGGAGTCGACCGCGCCGCGCGAGCTGGTCGGAAAGACCCTGGCCGCCGCCGAGGTGCGCAAGCGCTACGGCGTCACGGTCGTCTGCATCAAGCCGGCGGGCGGCTCGTTCACCTACGCGACGCCCGAGACAGTGGTGCAGGAGGGCGACGTCCTCGTCGTCGCGGGCGAGAAGCAGCGCGCAGAGAGCTTCGGCGAGCTCGCCTCCTAGCTAGAGTCCTTTTCGAGCGTCCGCCGACCCAGCCGCGCTGGATAGCGCTCCGCATCGGAGACTGAGGAGGCGGGAGGACGCGCCCAACCGAAAGGACGCGCGCTGAATCGACCTCGCTCCGAGCTCCTCACGTCCGCGCTGCGGCTGTCGTTCTTCACGATCGCGTGGAACGGCGTGGTCGGATCGCTGGCGCTGGTCGTCTCGATCCTGGATGACAGTCCGGCCCTGGCCGGCTTCGCGCTCAACGCGCTGCTCGACTCGTCCGCGTCCGTGATCCTGGTGTGGCGCTTCTCGCGCGAGCGGCGCGACCCGGTCGGGGCGGAACGGCTCGAACGGCGCGCGCAGTACGGCGTCGCGTTCGCGATGGTCGTGGTCGCGCTCTACGTCGGCCTTCAGGCAGTGCGAGGGCTCACGTCCGGCGAGCACCCCGAGGCCTCCGTGTTCGGCGCCGTCATCGCCACGGCCTCCGTTCTCGTGCTGCCCTGGCTGGGGAAGCTGAAGCTCGACGTCGCGGCCGCTCTCTCCAGCGGGGCGATGCGGGGCGACGCGATCCTCACACTCGCCTCCGCCGCGCTCGCGGCCACAACCCTCGCGGCGCTGGTCGTGAACGCCGCGTTCGACTGGTGGTGGGCCGACCCGATCGTCGCGCTCCTCATCGCCGCCGCCCTCGCCCTGGAGGGCGTGCGCGTCGCGGTGCGCCACCGGTTCGGGTGAGCGCTAGCGGCTCCTCCTAGCCTCAATTTATCGAGCAGAAGGGGCTTGCGGCAAGCCCCGGGTCGTGCCGCATAATCGCCGGCCGAGGCCAGAACCTACGGCAAATGGGTGGTGCAATGAGTGTGGCTACGACCGAGCATGCGGTGGTGATCGCCGGAGGAGGCCCGACGGGGCTGATGCTGGCGGGCGAGCTGGCGTTGGCGAGGGTCGACGTTGCCATTGTCGAGCGGCGCGCCAGCCAGGACCTCCCCGGCTCGCGCGCAGGCGGTCTGCATTCACGCACCATCGAGGTACTCGATCAGCGTGGCATCGCCGATCGGTTCCTGTCCGAGGGACAGGAGGCGCAGGTCGCCGGGTTTGCAGGGACCCCGTTGGACATCAGCGACTTTCCCACCCGGCATCCCTACGGGCTCGGTCTGTGGCAGAACCACATCGAGCGCATCCTGGCCGGCTGGGTCGACGAGCTCGAGGTGCCGATCCATCGCGAACGTGAAGTGACCGGGATTCGCGCAGGACGACACCGGCGTCGACGTCCAGCTGGCCGACGGCCGGTCGCTGCGGGCGCGAGTACCTCGTCGGGTGCGACGGAGGGCGCAGCCTGATCCGCAAGGCAGCCGGCATCGAGTTCCCCGGTTGGGATGCGACCACGAGCGCCCTGATCGCCCAGGTCGAGATGACCGAGGAGCCTGAGTTGGGCATCCGCCGCGATGCCTCTGGCATGCATGCCCTGGGCAAGGTGGACTACGAGATCCGCGACGGCGAAGTGGTCTACAAGGAAGGAGGGACGGTGGGGGTCATGCTGACCGAGTCGCACGTCGGAGCCACGGCCGAACCGACCTTGCGCGATCTCAGCGAGGCGCTCGTCGCCGTCTACGGGACCGATTACGGGATCCACAGTCCCACATGGATCTCCCGGTTCACCGACATGACTCGGCAGGCCGCGACCTACCGCGCGGGGCGCGTCCTGCTGGCGGGCGACGCGGCGCACGTGCACTCCCCGGTCGGTGGACAGGGCCTCAACACCGGTGTGCAGGATGCGGTGAATCTTGGATGGAAGCTGGCCCAGGTGGTCAACCGGACATCGCCGGAAAGCCTCCTGGATACCTACCACGCCGAGCGCCACCCGGTCGCCGCCCGCGTGCTGCGCAACACGATGGCGCAGGTCGCGCTCATGCGCCCCGACGACCGCATCGAAGCGCTGCGCGAAAGCGTGACCGAGCTGCTGAGCATGGACGAGCCTCGCAAACGATTCGCCGCGATGATGTCCGGTCTGGACATTCACTACGACCTGGGCGAGGGTCACCCGCTGCTCGGACGCCGCATGCCCGATCTCGACCTCGTCACCGCCGACGGCCCGCTGCGGGTCTTCACACTGCTGCACGACGCCCGGCCGGTGCTCCTCAATTTCGGCGAGCCCGGCGGCTTCGACGTCACTCCATGGGCGGATCGGGTTCAGTCGATCGACGCCGAGTACGTTGGGACGTGGGAGCTTCCGGCACTCGGGGCGGTCGCTGCTCCCACCGCCGTGCTGATTCGGCCCGACGGATACGTGGCCTGGGTGGGAGACCGAGCCCAGCTGGGGCTCGCTGACGCGCTAACCACCTGGTTCGGACCGCCCACTGCCGGCTGAGTTCTAGGGGAGCGCCTGCTCGAGCACCGCGCGGGCCTGGGTGAGCGCGCCCGGCGCGATCTGGTGCGCCACCGGATCCTCGCGGTAGTGGACGTCCGCGCTCGCGGCTCGGAGGCGGTCGCGGGCGTCGCGGCCGAACTCGACGCCGATCACGGGGTCGTACGTGCCGTGCGAGATCGAGACCGGCATCCCTGCCGCGCTCTCCAGGTCGAGCTCGAAGCCGTCGACGGTGGGGATGAAGCCGCTCATCGCGATGATGCCCGCTGGGCGCGGCCGCGACGCGGCCAGGCCGAGGGAGTACGACATCACTGCGCCCTGCGAGAAGCCGCCCAGCACGGTGCGATCGATCGGCACGCCGGCTTCCTCGAGCGCACCGTCGAGCCAGGCCGAAGCGGCGGCGAAGGTCTCCAGGAACGTGGGCGCGTCCGGGAAGCCGATCTCCCGCACGATGTACCAGTGCGCGCCCCCCGGCGGCAGTGAGAGCGGGCCGCGGGGGAGGAGGCCGACGAGGCGCTGCTCCGGGTCGAGCAGCTCGAGAAGCGGCATGAGGTCGAGCTCGTCGGCTCCCCGGCCGTGAGAGAGGACGAGGGCGCCCGCAGGCTCGCCCGCAGCGGGGCGCACACGATGGACGATCGGGCTGCGCTCGGCCGCCACGCGATCAGCTTAGTCGTCGCTCGGAGGCCCCCAGCGGGGCAGGCGACTAGTCGCGGTCGCGGTCGTGCCGCTTGTTCTTGCCGCCGCGGCGGTCGTCCCGGTCGTCGCGATCCCGCTGGTCGCCGCGGTCTCCGCGGTCGTGCGGTCGCCGGTCGTCGCGGTCGCTTCTGCGCTCGTCGCGACGGTCTCCGCGGTCGTCGCGGTCGCCGCGGTCGTCGCGGTCTCCGCGGTCGGACTTCTCGCCGCGGCGCTTCTGCTTGTCCGCGCGCTTGTCGTCACGCCGTTCGTCACGCTCGGCCTTCCGCTCCTCGCGCCGCTTCTCCTTCTCGGCCCGGCGCTCGTCGCGGTCGGCCTTCCGCTCCTCGCGGCGCTCTCTGCGCTCCTCGCGCCGGTCGTCACGGTCCTCACACGGCTTGCCGCCGTGGGGAGGCTTGGGCGGCTTGTGCGGAGGGGGCGGCTCCTGCGGCTCCGGCCCCTCGGGGGGCGGTGGTACAGCCGGCGGAACCGGGTTCTCCGGCTCCGGGGGCTTGGTCGGCCTCGACGGAGTGGACCCGCCGCCGCCGGGCCGGGTGGGGGCCGGCTCGGCGGTCGGAGGATCCGAGGAAGAAGCCGTGTCTCCGAGCACGCCGGAGGCAGTCGTTTCGGACGCCGGTGGGGACGGCGCCGCCGACTGCTCAGGCTCGGCCTGCTCTTGCTTCGGAGGCTTCGGCGGTGCAAGCGGGTTGGCGACAACCTCGCCGATCTCGCCGGTGCCCTGGAGGGGTGCGGGAAGCATGTCCAGCGGCCGGTCGCCGGGCAGGATCACAGGTGCCAGCGCGAGCAGCGTGATGACCGCGCTGAGCGCGACGGTCCAAAGAGCATGTGTGCCTAGACGGCTCCCCACCTAAGTCCCATCGGTTGATCTCCCCTCCAACTTGAACGGTAGCGCTCGGGCTAACCGGTTTGTACCCCCGATTTCGCCAGTATTTCCCGTAAAGCGGACGAATTCTCCGGTGCCTGGGCCCAGAGCTCGCCTCCGGGCGCCTTGCTCCACCGATTGTTGTTGAAGAGCACGTAGACCTCCTCGGAGCGCTCGGAGAGCTCGCGCAGCGGCTCGACCCACTCTCTTAGTTCTTCCTCGGAGTACAGATAGTCGAACCTGTCGCTCGCGCTCCCACCGCGCACGTTCCACGTCCCCGCGTTGCGGCCGTGCATGCGGACATACGCTAGCGGGGCGGTCGCCGCGATGACGGTTGGAACCAGATTCTTCGCCTCCGTCTTCGGTGCGTCCACGACGACATGGGTCGCGCCGAGCTCCTCCAGAAAGGCGAGCGTGGCGTCGCGGTTCTCCTCGTCGAGCCAGCTGCGGTGGCGGAACTCGACGAGCGGCCGGTCGCCGCGTAGCTGCTCGACGGCCCAGGCCAGGTAATCCCGCGAGAGGTCTTTCGCCACGACGTACGAGGGGAACTGGAGCAGGATGCCGCCGAGCTTCCCCGCCGAGCGAAGCGGCTCGAGCGCCCGGTGGAAGCGCGCGAAGACCTCGCCGCGCAGCTCGCGCGAGGGTCGGTCGACGCGGCCGCGGTCGTCCACGGGGGCGGCCTCCCGCAGGTCGGGCGGGAGCTGCTCGAGCTTGACCGGGTGGCGGGTCATCACGCCGAAGGCCTTCACGTGCATGACGAAGCTCTCCGGCGTGCGGTCGGCCCAGTTCCCGACCATCGTCTCGTCGGGCAGGCGGTAGTAGGTCGAGTCCACCTCGACGGTCGAGAAGTGGTCCGCGTAGTAGCGCAGCCGCTCCTCGGCGGAGCTGACGCCCTTCGGATACCAGTGCTTGGTCAACGCTTCGTCCGCCCAGGAGCACGTGCCGATGCGGACGGGCGCGGCCATGCCTCGATCCTACTGGCGAAGGTCCGCGCTGCCGGTCGCCTAGACCGCCAGCGCGAGCTGCTGCTCGCGGCTCGCCGGCACGGCGCGCGAGCCGCCGCTGGCCGAGAGGCCGTGGCGCAGGCGGAGGCGGGCGAAGCGCTCGCCGACCTGTTCCGTGTACGACCTGGGGGCGTACGACCGTTTCCCGTAGAGCTCGACGTAGCGCGGGTACAGCCACGGGTAGGCCTCCTTCAGCCACGGCATGAAGTGCGCGCGGATGGTCGAGCGGACGTGCAGCACGATGACCGACGCCCACGAGACTCCGGCCTCGGCGCAGGCGGCGAGCACCTCGTCGAGGTGCTCCTCGTCGTCGGTCAGGCCGGGGAGGACGGGTGCGACCAGGACGCCGGTGCGGATGCCGGCCTCCGAGAAGCGTCGGAGGATCTCGAGGCGCTTCCGCCCCGGCGGGGTGCCGGGCTCGACGACGCGGCGCACGTCCTCGTCGAGGGTGCCGACGCTCATCGAGACCGAGAGCGCCGCGACGTCGTTCAGCCGCTGGAAGACGTCGAGGTCGCGTGCGATCAGCGTCGACTTCGTCAGGATCGAGAGCGGGTTGCGGAAATCCGCGAGCGCCTCGACGACCCCCCGGGTCAGCCGGTAGCGCGCCTCGCACTGCTGGTACGGGTCCGTGGCAGTCCCCATGGCGACGGTCTCGCCTTCCCAGCGCGGCGCGGCGAGCTCGCGGCGGAGCACCTCGGCGACGTTCGTCTTGATGACGATCTTCGAGGAGAAGTCGTCGCCGATGTCCATGTCGAGATACGTGTGGAACGCGCGCGCGAAGCAGTAGTGGCAGCTGTGCATGCAGCCGCGATAGGGGTTCACGGTCCAGCGGAAGGGGATGCGGCTCATGTCGGGAACCCGGTTCAGAGCCGTCTTGCAGGTGTCCTCCAGGTACTGAGCGCGGGCCACGTCCCGACTCAGTATAGAACATATGTTCGATTGATGATCTCGCGTAAGGTGGGTGGAGAAGTCATGGACCGCGAGCTCCAAGCGATGCTCGACCGGGGCGAGGAGAACGAGTGCCTCGAATACTCCGAGGTCGACGTCCTCGTCGACTCGCTCGGCCTCGGCGAGGACGAGATCGAGGTGCTCTACGAGGAGATCGAGCGCCGCGGGATCGAGCTCCGCGACGACTGCGGGCGCGAAGCGAAGGCCACGTACATCAACGGCGACCTCGCAACGGCTACGACCGACGCGCTCCAGCTCTTCATGAACGAGGTCGGCCGGTACCCGCTCCTGACGAAGGAGCAGGAGGTCGAGCTCGCCAAGCGCGTCGAGCGCGGCGACCTCGAGGCCAAGGAGCAGATGATCAACTCGAACCTGCGGCTGGTCATCTCGATCGCGAAGCGCTACCAGGGCCACGGGCTCTCGCTCCTCGACCTCGTCCAGGAGGGGATCATCGGGCTCATCCGCGCCGTCGAGAAGTTCGACTGGCGCAAGGGCTTCAAGTTCTCGACGTATGCGACGTGGTGGATCCGCCAGGCCGTGCAGCGCGGCGTCGCCAACAAGTCGCGCGAGATCCGAGTTCCCGTGCACATCGTCGAGCGCGAGCAGCGCATGTCGCGCGCCGAGCGCGACCTCGCGCCCAAGCTCGGCCGCATGCCGACAGAGGAGGAGGTCGCCCAGGCGGCCCGGATCACGGTCGCGCAGGTCGCGGAGGTGCGCGCCGCCGCGCGCGCCGTCACGAGCCTCGACAAGCCCATCGCCGAGGAGAGCGGGACGACCTTCAAGGAGCTCGTCGCCGGCGAGGAGAACGAGGTCGACGAAGCCGTGACCATCAACCTGGCCCAGGAGGCGCTCCACGACGCCCTCGACGAGCTGCCCGACCGGGAGCGGAAGGTGCTGAAGCTCCGCTACGGGCTCAACGGCGAGCGTGCGCCGGCGTCACTCGAAGAGATCGGCCGGCAGCTCGGCCTCACGCGCGAGCGCGTCCGCCAGATCGAGGCGAAGGCCCTCGAGCGGCTTGCGGTACGGCGCGAGATCGCGGCTCTGCAGGGCGTCGTCTAGACGTCGCGGTACTTCGCCTCGACGAGGCAGAAGAGCCCATACATCCCAAGCCCGAGCGCGACCGCGCCGAGGAGGTACGCGCCGTAGGCCTCGCCGGCGAGCTTCTGGAGCGCCCCGTCGAGCCCGATCGCCTCGTCCGGGTCGTACTCGTACGCGGCGCGGAGGACGAAGATGCCGATCAGCCCGAAGACCACCGCGCGCGCGAGGTGTCCGATGACGCCAAAGGCCGTGTACCAGGGCTGCTCGGCACCGCTCATCTGCTCCTCGCGGAGGTCGTCCCGGAACGAGCCCGAGAGCGCCCGGTAGGCGTTGAACGCGCCCGCGCAGAGGATGGCCAGGCCGACGCCGCCGACGATCCAGCGGCCGCCGGGCCAGTCGAGCACGACGGCCGTGGCCCTCTCCTCGCTCTGACCGCCGCCGCCGCTTCCACTGCTCGAGTCGAAGAGGAAGGAGGCCGTGATCACCGCCAGCGCGCCGTAGAGGACGGCCTTGCCGGCCTGGCCGAGCCGCTTGCCGATCCCCTTCGGGTCGTCGCCCTCGTTGTCGCGGTCGAAGATCGCCCGCGCGAGTTGCCACATGGCGTAGCTCGCGAAGCCGAGGGCGACCATGGCGAGGAGCGCCCAGCCGAAAGGCTCGTCGGCGAGCGTCTTGAGAGCGCCTTCCCTGCTCTCCGTTTGGCCGCCGCCCTCGGCGGCAACCCTGAGGGCGATGAACGCGACGAGGATGTACGAGAAACCCTTGGTCGCCAGGCCGAAACGCGCGCCGCGCTCGACCCAGGTGCTGTGGTGGACGTACTCGGTCACCGCGTCTCTCTACCCCGCAGGGCGTCAGTACAATCCGCGCTTCGTGAGGGGTCGGATCGGATCGCTGGTCGTGCTCGTTCTCGCCGTGTCGCTCCTGGCGGCGTCGACGGCGAGCGCCCAGAGCTGGGGTGAGCGCCGCACGGCGGCCATCCGCTATCTCCAGAACCGCTCGGGGGCCGAGAGCTTCGCGTTCGTGGACGACCGCGGGCGCCTGTGGAGCTACCGCGCGTGGGTGCGGGCGCCTTCGGCGAGCCTCCTCAAGGCGATGCTCCTCGTCGCCTATCTCAACCGCGACTCGGTGCGCGGTCGTGCGCTCACGGACTCCGATCGCCGCCTGCTCGGGCCGATGATCCGCTGGTCGGACAACGCGACCGCGGGCTCGGTGCTCAACATCGTCGGCGCGTCGGGGCTCTACCTCGTCGCGAGGCGGGCGAACATGCACCACTTCGAGCTGCGCTCCCCGTGGGGCCTGTCGACGACGACGGCCCGCGACCAGGCGCGGTTCTTCTACCGCATCGACCGCCTGATGCCGCCCCGGCACCGCGCCTACGGGATGAATCTCCTCCGCAGGATCGTCCCCTCGCAGCGCTGGGGCATCCCGCCGGTGAAGCCCGGCGGCTGGTTCATCCACTTCAAGGGCGGCTGGGGCACGGGCACAGGTCGCGTCACGCACCAGTCCGCGCTGCTCAGGACGGGGACGAAGCGGATCGCGCTCTCGGTCATCACCGAGTGGAACCCGAACCACACGTACGGGACGTGGACGATCCGCGGCGTCGCCGCGCGGATGCTGAAGCGGCCACTCCCTCTCGCCCCGCAGTAGCGTCCCCGGGCAAACGAAAACGAGGAGCCCGGAAACTCTCACCTCGGCTGGCTGCGGCGACCGCCGAGGATGTCCGCACTCCTCGCTTTCTAGGTCATGTATCGGCCCTCGCGGGCGCGTTCTTGAGGGCTTCTGCACAAATCTCTAACAACCTGGGTTAACCGGCTCCTGTTGCGCACGTGTTTTCGGGTCGCCTGGAGCGGCGATGATCCCTCCATGATCAGACGGTTCCGGTGGGTGATCCTGCTCTGGCTCGCGCGGCAAGGATGGAACCTCTGGCAGCGGCGCCGGGCGGCGCGCGCGACGCGGTAGAGAGAAGTCCTACGGGAACCGCGAGCTCTCGGGATCCAGGTCGAGGCTGCCGCCGTCCCTGCACTCGGGCGGGACGCGGTACTCGGCGGTCGCGACCCCTCGGCCGCTGTTCTCCGCGAGCTGCTGCGCCATCAGTCGCCGCGCCTCGTCCTCCCCGAGCCCGAGGCGGCGACCCAGCTCGACGCCCGACTGGAGCGCGTAGCACTCGGTCGTCCCCTCGTCGCGCTCGCCGCGCAGGTGCCAGGCCTCATGGGCCAGCACCGCGATCCCGCGCGCCGTCTGGCTGGAGGTGACGTCGCCCTCGAAGGCGAGCCGGTAGAGGTCGAGGCAGCGCTCGGGCGTCAGGTACGCGAGGTCGCCGCCGACCTGTGCGATCCCATCGGCGTGCTGCACCGCGCCCACGTACTCGCCGGACTCGTCGCAGCGGATCCGGACAGGCTTCTCGGCGATTCGGGAGGCCTCCGCCGAGAAACGCTCCTGGGCCTCGGAGCGGGTCTCCGTCGAGAGGGAATCCCACCCCGTGTTCCGATCGACGAGCCAGAACGTGAGCGCGAGCGCCGCGATGATCCCCACGCCCCAGAGGAACCGGCGCACGGCCGGCCACCGGCTCTCGTCCTCCCAGTACTCGTCGTCCTCGTCCTCCTCGTCCTCCGGCAAGCCGAGGTAGCCGTAGAGCTCGCGGTCGACGGGCTGAGGGCCGCGGTCGGGCCGGGGCGCGGGCGGACGGCCGAGCGCGCCGACGAAGAAGTTGATCTCGAGTCCGAGCGCGATCACGAAGGCGACCCAGACCGGAATCGTCGAGCGCAGGTCGTGGACGCCGAAGATCCAGGCGACCACGAACACCGCCAGGGCGACACGGAGCACCAGCGGGGCATTGCGGAGGCGGTCGGCGAGGCCGTGCACGGTTCGACGTTAGCCCGTGGAAGCGTGTCCAGTCCGGCCGCGACGCCCTCCCGGACTTCCTGCGCCTCGCTAGCCGTAGGGACGAGTATGCGGCGCCTGCTGATCTTGCTGCTCGTGATGGCTGCGTTGGCGGCCTCCGCCTGTGCAGGCTCGGACCGCGAGGCGGATCCGAGCGCCCGCGAGAGCGTGCACGCTCTCGATGCGGCACGCTTGCGCAAGCTCGACTTGACCTACGACGTGCCGGCGCAGGTGCGTGAAGCGTGCGCTGACGCCGATCGCCTAGCCCGGGTGCGCGTGATCTGCCCGGGCCTCATTCCGGACGTGCCGCTCACGAGGAGTGATGGGCTCTGGGGCGCAATCGTCTACCACGACGAACCACGCTTCTACATGCTCACCTTCAACAACGGCGGGCTACCCGGCGGCAAGCGCCACTGGATCACCGGCGGCGGCAAAGCCAGCGTCGTCAAGAAGTGGGTGCTGACCGATTTCCAGAATGTGGTCGAGGGCGACGCGAAGCTCGTTCGCACGATGAAGGTGCGCGGACGCAGTGTCTTGCTCTACCGCTTCCCTCGGTATCCCGCCGGCGGGCCGAACGGCGACCACTGGGCGGCCTTCATCCAGGTCGGCGACGAAATCGTCTTCGCCTCGCCCCATGAGCGCCGCTACGTTGAGGCTGCGGTCCAGATGGCGCTCGTTCTTGCCGAAGAGCTGAGCGCCTCGCAGCCGTGAGCGGCTCAGAATGTGTTCGCGGCCGACTTCCACTCCCGGAGGCGCTGCGCGATGAGCTGGGCGCGCTCCTCCTCGCTCCCGCCGTCCAGCACCTCGAGGTCGGAGGGGTCGGCTCGAAAGTAGACGCCGGCGGTTCGGGCATTCAGCCCGGGGTCGCGATCCGAGCGTGTCGTCCAGTACCCGGTGGCGCGGTCGGCGGTCTCCATCTTGATCTCGCCGGTGCCCTCGAGCTGCGGGGCGTTCGGGTGCCGAGGGCGCTCGCCCTTCCAGAAGTAGAGGATGCCGGCCGGATCTCTGCGCTCCTTCGCAGCTTCGCTCGAATAGCGGGCCGAAAGAGTGCCGTCCTCCTGCCAGGCCCGGCCGGTCACGTTGAGGCCGCCGTCGCGGTCGCGCGTGATGCTCAGGAGGCCCACCGCCGACGGTTCTTCCTCGCTCCGCGCGGTCAGCGAGAGCTGCCACCAGAACCCCTCGACCAGTCCGCGGCGACCCTCGGTCTCGATCGCCTTGCGGAGCTTCTCGTTGATCGCCCGAACCTCCGCCGGACTGGTCGCCGGGTCGTAGCGGACGGAGGTCAGCCCGAGCAGATCGCTCGGCAGCTTCGACCCGTTTGCGTGGAGGATGAACGTGCGCCGGATGCCGAGCGCGCCGCCGAACAGGCCAGCCTCGAACACCACGTTGTCGCGCGGAGACGCCTGGCCGGACTGGGACGCATCCGTCTCGGTCCAGTCGTCCTGGGCGAACACGAACGCGGCGAAATCGACCTCCTGGGAGAGCTCGACGAGCCGGTCGAGGGTGGACCGCCCCGGGTTGAACGTGGTCGTCCAGGGCTCGACGTCGGCGACGTCCGCGAGCCCTCGCGTGATCGCCTGGAGCAGCTTGGTCTGCTTGCCCGACGACCCAAGGAAGATGCGCGGCTTGTTCATGCGCGGTTCACCTTTCGGTCGAGCGACGAGGCCAGCGTACTCGATCACGGAAACACGTCTAAGATCGCACAACAGCGAGGAGAGGAGCCACGATGGCGAAGAGCGTTCGCGACGCGATGACCGAAGATCCCCGCTCGATCGGCGCATCGGCGTCGGTGGTCGAGGCCGCGCGACTGATGCGAGAGGGGCACATCGGCTCGCTCCCGGTGACCGAGGACGAGCGGCTCGTCGGGATGATCACCGACCGGGACATCACGACGAGAGTGGTCGCCGAGAGTGCGGTCCCTGAGACGACGTCGGTCGGGGACGTCTACTCTCGCGACCTCATCAGTGTAGAGCCCAACCACGACCTCGAAGAGGCGCTCGAGCTGATGTCCCGCCACCAGGTTCGGCGGCTGCCCGTGGTCGAGAACGGCAGGCTCGTCGGCATGGTCGCCCAGGCTGACATCGCACTCAAGGACAACGAGAGGACCGGACAGCTCGTCGGGGCGATCTCCGAGCCTTCGGAGGCAGAGCGCAGCTAGACGCCGGCTAAGCCGGCTGCTGCGCGGCCAGTCGTAGCGCGTCGAGCGTTTCGCCGATCAGAGCGGCGAGCTCGTGGATGTTCGTCTCGTCGGCTTCGTCGAAGTCGCGGCCGCCGCTTTTGTCGCTCAGCTGCAGCAGACCGTAGACTCGACCGTCGTCGCCGCAGATGCTCGTGGCCAGCCATCCCCGCATCGGCGGATGGGCGTCCGCGAGCGAGCCGAAGCCGTCGTAGAGCGGATGCGCCAGTACCTCGGCTTCGGTCAGGCGGACGACTTCGCCGGGCGGGATCGTCATCCCATGCAGACCGAGGCCCTTCGGGTCGACTCGGAAGTCACGGAACGCGGCGTATTTCTCGCTGAGGCTGAAGTACTTGCGCGCCTGCGAGGGCTCCTCGCCGACCCAGAGCTTGAGGGCCGCCTGCTCGGCGCCGGTCAGCGCGCGGGCGATCTGGCACGTGCGGCGCAGGAGCGCGTCAAGCTGCGCGGCGAACGTCGACTCGACCGAGGAGGCGTCGAGGATCGGCGTGATCTCGATTCCGACCTCACCGGTCTGCACTGCGCCAGCGTAACGTGCGATAGAGGCCCGCGGACTCGCCTACGCCGCCCAGCGGAAGCCGGCTGCCGCAGGGCGCGGCGCCAGCGGGCTGGGCGGCAGGTCGTCCGCCGGGTCGTCCTCGTTGTAGGCACTCGGCGCGACATCGTTGGGCGCGTCGGCGTGGAACAGCGCGGCGAGCAGCTCGATCTGCCCGCGGCCCACGCCGAGCTCGCCCATGCCGCCGCCGTACATCGGCCGCCGCTCGCGCGCGCAGCGCGCGTAGACCTCGAACAGGGCGCGCAGGCTGCCGATCCGCGACGGCTTGACGTTCACCACGCGGGCGGCCAGCGGCGTGGCGCCGATGTCCTCGGCGCTGCGGATCGGCGAGTCGTAGGACACGCGCTCGAGGTGATCGCCGAGCCGCTGCGCGATCTCGGGCAGGTCGTGCGGGTCCTCCAGATAGGCGTCCGGGAACGCACCGAGCACGTGGTCGTACAGGGCGCCGAGGGCTTCCGGATCCTCGACGTCGAAGCCGTAGTGGCCCTTGAAGTCGATCGTGTCCACGGCGCCGGTCGCCGCGACCTGGTCCACGAGCGCCGGCGCCCACGTCGCCTCCGCGTCGAGCTTGAAGCGCACGCCGGGGGAGCGGGCGAGCCGCCGGCGCAGAGGCTCGAACGAAGGCTCCTTGCCGAGGCCGAGCGAGTTGACGAACCGCACCGGCTGCGGCTCCAGCCCGAGCACGTCGTGCAGCGAGCGGCCGGCCTGGCGCAGCGCGAGGTCGAGCGCGGCCGACTCGAACGCCCAGTTGCGGAAGCGCAGCGCCACCTCCCACTCCGGGGGCTCCGGCCACAGCTCGAGCGTGGCGAGGTGGTCGCAGAAGCCGGCCAGCGTCCACTCGCCCTCGAGCCCCAGGGCGGGGCGGATCTCGTGCAGCGCGGTGCCGTCCTCGCGGAAGATCGAGATGTCCTCACCCAGGCCGTCGGTGCCCTCGCCGGCGAGCCGCACGTGGGTGGTGATGCGCTCGAACTCGTTGGCGAGGACGGCGTGCAGGCGGTCGTACTCGCACGCCTCGATCACGAGCGGCAGCTCCGCGAGCCGCGGCCACAGTGACTCGCCGTTCATCGTCGCGTTCATGTCACTGCCTCGTCGGCCGTGGCCGGTGCGTACTGCGGGCGCCCGGTGGGCCGGTAGACCTGGATCGTCACCCCGGTCGGGGTGGCCCGGGAGTCGACCAGCTCGAGTGCCATGTCCGTGCCGGCGTCGGGGAAGAGCCGCGTGCCCTGGCCGACGACCACGGGATAGGTGAGCAGGATGATCTCGTCGACCAGGGCGTTGTCGACGAGCCAGCGGACCAGGGCGCCGCTGCCGTGCACTTGCAGCTCGCCTCCCGGCTTGGCTTTCAGCTCGCCGACGGCGGCCGCGACGTCTCCGGAGAGGACGGTCGTGTCCGCCCATTGCGGGTCGGTGAGCGTGCGTCGATGCCACGTACTTGGGCCGCGTGTTCAACGCCACTGAGATCGGGTTGTTGCCCTGATTTTCCCCCCAGGAGCCGGTTCCCCAGGAGCCGGCAAAGATCTCGTAGGTCCGCCGCCCGAACAGGAAGGCGTCGGCGCGCTGGAAGACCTCGTCGAGGAACGTCGCGGCCTCGCCGTCGAAAAGCGGTATGGCCCATCCGCCGCGCTCGAATCCGCCCCTGCGGTCCTCATCCGCCGCGCCGAGTCCCTGCATCACTCCATCGACGGTGACATGCGTGATGGTCGTCAGTTTCATGGTCGCGGGTCCCTCCTCGCTGGTTTGGTCGTCGTTCAGTACGACCGGACCGCCGCGCCGATCTCATCGATCATGCCGACAGCGCGTGGCAATCCCGCTAGACAAGCGGGATTCGGCTTCGCTAACGGCGGGGGTGGGATTCGAACCCACGAGACGCCTCATCAGCGCCTAGCGATTTTCAAGACTGCTAGGAATCTCCGATTTCCAGGGTTTCTTCATTCCGCGCGTTAGTCCGCGCGTTGGTCCCGTCGAGGTAAGCGTCCAGAAGTGTCGCCTATTCCGCGAGAGAACCGGGGAGAAGGTGCCAGTATCGATCGAGGAGTTCGCGCGGAAGTGGCTTGAGCGATACCAGTGCGCCGACGACGTGGACAAGGCGGCTGAAATCGCGAAGACGCTCGGGGAGGTCGAGCGGTTCTACTCCCATGGGGCAGCGATCGACGCTGACGAGGCGGAGCGGATCGGGCTGAAAGTTGAACGCCTCGACCCGAAGGACCCGCTCTGGCAGGCGGTCTGGCGGCTCTTCGCCGATACCATCTCGTACTCCAGATGCGTGGACTTCGTCACATTTTCGAGGGCGCTCGCGTGTCGATTCTTTGGTAGCGGGTCGCTCTATCGGGTGAGGGCTTGCCGGGACTCTCCGCGTTCGATCGCTACAGCGAGGAGCATGGGATTCCGGAGGAGGACCGTCCCGCGGCGTTCGCCGAGGGGGAGGGGGTGCCCGACGTCAGCCGCTGAGCCAGGCGAGCTGCCCTGCGACCGCGTCCCAGCGTACCGACGCCTCGCGGCCGACGACACGGTGGAAGACAACCGCGTCGGGCTCCGCGACGGCGACCCACTTGCCGTTCGGCGACCAGTCTGCATACACACCTTTGAACGTCCGCGGGGCCCGGCCCTGGAAGCAGCCGAGGTCGATCAGCCGGACAACGTCGCCACTGACCGAGAGGGCCGCGCAGTTGTCGGGCGCAAGGTCGGCAACATGGTCGGCCAAGAACGTGATGGGGCGGTCGGGCGTGAGCGTCGGCACGCTCGCCGTGCCCACCAGGCGTCCGCCCTCGTAGCGGTCGACCCGCCCTCCCTCCACGAGGACGGCAAGCGAGCCGTCGACTCCCCACGCGAGCTCCCAGACAGGTCGACGGGCTCTCAGCAGCGGGCGCCCGCCGATCACGATCTCCTGGCGGTCGTTCACAGACGCCGTCACGCCGTGCGGGTCGTACGCTCGCGGGCAATGCTGGAGACGCCTCGGTCGCTGTCCGCGCGAGAGCTCGAACCCGGACCGCAGGCTGTCGCACCAGGCGAGCGTCGAGCCGTCCGGGCCCCAAGCGATCGGAAAGAACCCCACGTACTCTCCGAAGCTCGCCCGCGGGTTCTCCAGGTCGAGAACGCTGAAGCGCCTCGTCGCACCGCCCTCATCGTCGAGCGTGCGGTAGGCGACGCGGCTTCCGACACGCGGGGCGTAAAGCGCGCAATTCGTTTCCAGCCGGGGGAGGTCGAGCATTCGGCCTGAGCGGAGGTCGATGGCCCGAAGCTCGCAGGCGCCGGGGGCGGTGAAGGCGAGGAGACCCGACGCGGCCCCGCCCGGCAGCCTCCACGACGGCTCACCCTCATCAGTCGTGGTGGTCGGTGTTTGACCGGCCTGTGCCTCCTCGACCGTCGTCGCGGACGCCTCGCGCTCATCCGTCGTCGCGGCAGTCGCCGCTCGACCGTCCCGCGGCTCCTCGGCCGAGGAGCCGCGAAGCGCGTCTGTGAGCGCGACCGCGCCGAGCGCTACCACGGCGGCCACAATCGCGAGATCCCGCGCTCTGCGGCGGCGAAGCAACTTCACGAATGTCTGCAGCCATCATGCGCGCTTTCACGAGGGCACACAAATAGACACCGCTTTGGTACGAGCAGGAACTTGATCGAGTTCCTTCGAGCGCGCCCGAAGGTTTCAGCGTCGGTCGTCCACGAGTCCTAGATCGAGGAGCGCGCGCTGCACGTCCTCCGCGAGTTCCGCCGTTCCAGGACGCCGTTTCCCGGACAGGCGACAACCCGCACTGTTAGTCGCGCGTTAGTCAGGGACGATTTCGGTGGACTAACGCGGACGGACGCGGACACTCGGAAGGTAGGTGAGTGCCCGCGCCCGTCGATCCCTCTAGGCAAGCGGGACTCCGCTTCGCTAACGGCGGGGGTGGGATTCGAACCCACGAGACGCCTCATCAGCGCCTAGCGATTTTCAAGACCGCCCCTTTCGACCGCTCGGGCACCCCGCCCGCGCGGAGTGTAGCCCGCGCCCCGCCCGGCCACGGTCGGACGGTCGATATCGTCTGGCCGTGCCGGCAGGGCCGATCCCGAGCGAGCTGAACGCCTTCCTCCGTCGTCCGAACGGAGCCGTGATCACAACGCTTCGGCCCGACGGGCAGCCTCACGCCGTACCGACCTGGTACGAGTGGCAGGACGGGACGATCCTCGTGAACATGGACGAGAGCCGCGTCCGGCTCGGCTACATGCGGCGGGATCCCCGTGTGGCGATCTCGATTTTCGACCCCGAGGACTGGTACACCCACGTCTCGGTCGTCGGACGGGTGACCGAGGTCGGCGAGGACGTCGGGCTCGCGGACATCGACCGCCTGTCTCTCCACTATCGCGGCGCCCCGTACCGGAACCGTGAGAACCGCCGCTTCACTGCGCTCGTCGCAGTCGAGCGCTGGTTCACGCACGGCGAGCCCGAGAGCTACTCCCGGGGCTAGGAGTCAGTCCCCCGGCTCGATGCGGGCCGGGGCGCCGAACTCCGTGAGTACGTCCGGCACGGAGACCGCGCCGCCCTCCTCCTGGAAGTTCTCCAGCACGGCGATCATCGCCCGTGCGGTGACCGCCGTGCCGTTGAGCGTGTGGACGAACTCGAGGCCGTGCTCGCCGCGGAAGCGGATGTCGAGGCGGCGCGACTGGTAGTCGGTCGTGTTCGAGGTCGAGGTGATCTCCCGGTAGCGGCCCTGCCCCGGGAACCAGGCCTCGATGTCGTACTTCTTCGAGGCCGAGGCGCCGAGGTCGCCCGCAGCGATGTTGACGACGCGGTAGGGGAGGCCCAGCTCGGCGACGAGCTCCTCCTCGACGGCGAGCAGGAAGTCGTGCACCTCGCCCGAGCGCTCGGGGAGCGTGAAAACGAACATCTCGACCTTGTCGAACTGGTGGACGCGGAACATGCCGCGCGTGTCCTTCCCTGCTGCCCCCGCCTCGCGGCGGAAACACGTCGAGTAGCCGGCGTACTGGAGCGGGAGCGCATCCGTGTCGAGCACCTCGCCGGAGTGCATGGCTGCCAGGGCCACCTCGGACGTGCCCGTGAGGTAGAGCTCGTCGCGCTCGACTCGGTAGAGGTTCACCTCGTCGGTGGGGAGGAAGCCCGTGCCGTACATGGCGTCCTCGCGGACGAGCACGGGCGGCAGGACGGTCGCGAAGCCCTTCGCGGTCAGACGGTCGAGCGCGAAGCGGTAGAGGGCCAGCTCGAGGCGGGCCGCGGCCCCGACGCGGTAGACGAAGCGCGAGCCGGAGACGTTGGCGCCGCGCTCAGTGTCGATGCGGGCGAGCTCGAGGTGATCGCGCGGCTCGAAGGGGAACGCAGGCGGCTCGCCGACGCGGCGCAGCTCGACGGCGTCATCGTCCGTGAAGCCGTCGGGCGCGCTCGGGTCCGGCGGGGCCGGCACGCGCTCGAGCAGCTCTGAGCGCGCGCTTTCCGCGGCGGCGAGCTCCTGCTCGACGCGCTGGAGCTCCGCCTTCACGCCCTTGAGCTCCTCGATCTGCTCCGGCGTCGGCTTGCCCTTGAGCTTCGTCTTCGCGCGCAGCTCGTCGGCCTGCGGCACGAGCGCGAGCCACGCGCTGTCCGCCTCCATGAGCGCATCGAAGTCCTCCGCGGCGCCCTTGCGTGCGAGCGCGGCGCGGTACGCCTCGGTCTCGGCGCGAGCTGCCCGGATATCGATCATGCGCGAGAGTCTAAGAGCGCCTCGATGACTTGGGCGACGCCTTCCTCCTCGGCCGAAGGGCAGACCCAGTCGGCGACCTCGAGCACCCGCGGGTGCGCGTTCGCCACGGCCACGCCGAACGCGGGCCACTGGAGCAGCTCCACGTCGTTCTCGCCGTCGCCGAAGGCGATCGTCCGCTCCCGTGTAAAGCCGAGGTGCTCGGCGACGAACGTGAGGCCGGAGCCCTTGGTCACCTCGGGGCTTGCGAACTCGAGGAAGAACGGGAGGGACTTGGAGATGTAGAGCCGGCCGGCGAAGCGCGCCTTCATCCGAGCCTCGAGCCCGTCGAGCTCCTCGGGATCGTCGATGGTCACGAGCTTCGTCGGGGGCTCGGAGAGCCAGGCCTCGAGGTCGCCCACCTCGTGGACGGGGAGGTGCTGGAAGGACGTATAGCGCTCGGCTTCCGGTGTCATGCGGGCGACGTAGAGCTCGTCGTTCACGTAGCAGTTGACGTGGAAGCCCTCCTCCTGGAGCGCGGCGATCGTCTCGCGCCCGAGCTCGACGGGAATCGGCTCGTGGCGGAGGAAGCGGCCCGTCCCGGGGTCGGCCACGACGGCGCCCTGGTAGCAGATGACGGGGTCGTCGATCCCCGCGGCTTCGAGGTAAGGCCGCACGCTGCGGAACATGCGCCCCGTGGCGATGAGGACGCGGATGCCCGCCTTACGCGCCGCGCCGATGGCGGCGCGCGTGCGCGGGCGCAGCTCCCCGTCCGTCCAGAGGAGCGTCCGGTCGAGGTCGCAGGCGAGGACGTCGACCTCGCGCGGGAACCCGGGCGGGAGGTTCAGCTCAGCCGCGTGCTTCGACGACGTAGGCGGCCACGTTGGCGATCTCCTCGTCGCTCAGCTGGCCTTCGAAAGCCGGCATGCCGCCGCCGCCGCTCCTGATCTGAGCTTCGGCGGCCGCGAAGTCCACGGTCGACTCGTCCAGATCCGGGCCGACCGAGCCGGACGTGCCCGCGTCGGCGAAGGTGTGGCAGCTTCCGCAGCCGGCCGAGGAGTAGACCTCCTTGCCGGCTGCAGCGTCGCCCTCACCGCCGCCTCCTCCTCCTCCTCCGCCACCGCCACCGGTCTCGGTCGGGACGGTGCCCTCTACGCTCTCGGGGGCCGGTGACGACGTCCTCCCCGCCGCCGCAGCCCGCGACAACGGCGAGGGCAAGGACGGCGACAAGGAGCGCGAAGTAGCGGGCCATCGCGCGAGAAGCATACCCACGTCGGCGGCGACGTAACTCGTTAGGCCGACGAGGAGCACGTCGGTCGGAGAGTCGTTCACGACGAGCGAGACGGCGATCGCCGCAGCCAGGGCGAGAGCGACGGCCGAGTCGCCGAGCCAGCTCGAGCGGCGCAGGGTTCTCACGACGAGGAAGGCGAAGACCGCCAGCATCAGAACGACCGAGAGGGCGATGTACCACTCCCTCGTCGCCCGCGCCCACGAGAGCTCCACCCGCTCGCCGAGATCTCCGGCCAGGCCCACCGGGCCGTCCTCGAACGCCCTTGTGACGTGGCTCGACCCGCCCGTGGCGGCGTCGAGGGCGACGAGCCCGAGCGCGAGCGCCAGCGCGACGCCGACGGCGATCGCGAGCGCGCGCCGGCCGCCACCCGAGAGGAGGACGGCGAGCACGGCGAACCCGCCCGCGAGGACGATCGCCCCGCCGCCGTCGGCGCCGAAGCGGTTCCCGGCCACCGTGGCGAACGCCAGGAGCGCGGTGCCGACGAAGGCGATCCAGCCGAACCGGCGGAAGAGCAGGGCCGCGCCGCCGAAGGCCGGGACGAGCAGCATCGTCTCGAGCAGGTTCGAGAGCCCGAAGTAGCGGGAGTTCTGCGACGGGCCGAGCGGCGAGAGGGCAGCCGACGGGCCGTCGATCCCTAGCACGAGCAGGTATGCGCCGAGCACCGTTACCAGGAACGCCCCGAGCGAGACGGGCGAGCGGAGGAGCGAGGCGAGGAGCGGGCCGCCCAGCAGCACCGCGACCGCGAAGATCGCCATCACCGTCCAGAACTCGGAGATGCCGGCGAGGCCGAGCACCAGGTTCGTGAGGAGCGCCGCCGCGAGCGCGGGGACCGCAGCGGCGGGCGAGAACAGGGCCAGGCCCAGGACGAGCGCGCAGACGAGGATGGTCGCCGGAAGCCGCACGCCGTTGTTCTCGTCGACGCGGTCGTCGAGCTCGCGCAGCTTGGAGACCGTGTCCTCGGCCGACTGCGACTCGAGCCCGTCGTTCTCGCCGCGCGCGGTCGGCGCCACGTCGGCGATGGAGACGAGGCCCGGGATCCGCGTCGAGTCCGACTTGAGCAGGCCTGCGAAGCCGGGGCCGACGACGAGGATCGGGTACCGCTTGTCGTTCGGCTGCCGTCCTCCCTGGGGAAGCCCGACGTAGATCACGTTCCCGTCCACGCTGCCGAGCGGCCCCTCGTCCACGGAGATGACAACGGGCGGCATGGCGCCGCCCCGGCCCTCCTCTCGCAGGGAGTTTCGGACCTCGCCGGTGACGAGTGCCCGCATCGCCAGGCCGCGGCTCGTCTCCGGGCCGGCCCCCGGGTTGAGCAGCCCGACCGCGCCGCGGTCTGCGAAATCTTCCAGGTCGTCGAGCGTCAAGCCCGGCACCACGATCACCTGGAAGGTCGTAGCCTGCGCCGAACCGGCCATGAACGCCAGGAACGCGAGAGCGACCACTGCCGTCCGGGCCATGCCGGGCACTCTAGGCACGTTGGCGCGCGGAGAGACAGGGGTCGCAGCGGTCACCGCTCTCGCCGTCGGCCTCGCGCTCGTCCTGTTCGGCCCGCCGCCGGGCGACCTGCCCGCGCACCTCTACCGCACCGAGCTCGTGCGCGACGGCGTCCTCATCTGGGACACCTTCTGGTACACGGGCCACTACCCGCTGATCGCGTACAGCCTGCTCTACTACTTCCCCGCAAGCCTCGTCGGGAACGACGTCGTCGCGCTGGTCTCCGTCGTCGCCGCGGCCGCCCTGTTCGCCTCGTTGGCCGGCCGGGAGTGGGGGGACGCGGCGCGCTGGCCGGCCCGCGTGTTCGCCGTCGTCGTCTGCGGATCGCTCTTCACGGGGACCTATCCGTATGCGGCCGGCTTCGCCGCGGGCCTCGGTGCGCTGAAGGCTCTGCAGCTCGGGCGGCCGTGGCTCGCGGCGGGGCTGGCCGTCCTCACGCTCGGGCTGTCACCGCTCGCGTTTCTCTTCCTCTGCCTGGCGGCAGTCGCCACCTTCCTGGGCCGCGGGATGCGCTTCGACGGAACCGCGATCGGAGTGGGGTCGGTGCTTCTCGCGCTGGGGCTCCTCCAGGGAGCGCTGCTCATCGTGTACCCCGAGGACGCGGAGTACCCGTTCTTCCGGCTCGACGAGCTGCTCTTGGTCATCCTTCTGTCCGCGGCTTGTGCGGTCTTGGCCTTCCGTGCCGAGCGCGGGCGCACCCTCGCCGCGCTCTTCGGCCTCTGGTCGCTGGCCACCGTCGCGGCCTTCACGATCCCCTCGCCGATCGGCGAGAACGTCACGCGGCTGCGCGGCATTGTCCTCCCGCTCGCGCTTCTCGCGGCCGCGCTCGCTGCCTATCGCCCGCGTTGGCTCGCGAGTCTGGCAGTCGCCTTGGCGCTCGTCTACACACTGGTCCCCTACATTGGCGCCGCCCTCCACCGCACCGACACGCGCTCCGCGGAGGCGGCCTTTTGGGAGCCTGCGCTGAACTTCCTCGCCGTGCGATGGTCGCCCGACTACCGAGTCGAGGTCGTCCCCACGGGCGACCACTGGGAGGCCTACCGGCTGCCGCGCGCCGGCTTTCCGCTTGCGCGCGGCTGGTATCGCCAGCTCGATATCGCCCAGAACCCGCTCTTCTATCGGGAGCCTCTCGAGCCGGAGGCCTACCGGGCGTGGCTCGACGCCATGGGGGTCCGCTGGGTGCTCCTGCCGCAAACGCAGCTCGGAAGAGTCGGGGAGGAGCGGGAGGCCGAGCTGCTCCGCTCGGGCCGCGCGGGCCTGGAGGAAGTCGGCACGGCGGGAGACTTCACCGTCTACGAGGTGCCCGACCCGACGCCGATCCTGAGCGGCCTCGCCGATGCGCACCTGACGGCGCTCCGGCCCGACCGGGTCGAGGGAGACGTCGCTGCGGCCGGCACGTACCGCCTCGCCGTCCGCTGGACGCCGACCTGGCGCGTCCGCTCGGGGGCCGTCTGTGTGGAGGAGGCCGCGGACGGCATGACGAGCGTCGTCGCGGACGGCCCCACCGCCTTCGTCCTGGGCGTCTCGGCGTTCCCGCAGGCGCCCGGTTGCCGCGAGGCCCGCGGGTAGAATTCCTCTACCAACTTCTCCGAGGAGCTGACCAACTCGATGAGACGCAAGGCGTACGGGCGCGACTTCGGACTGTCGTCGCGCATCTTCCTCACCATCTTCCTGCTGGGCGCGCTCTACGTGGGCTTCTTCGCGCTGCTCCTCCAGAGCGGTGCGTCGTACGGCGTCATGATCGTCCTCCTGGGGGCTTTTGCGTTCCTCCAGTACTTCACGTCCGACAAGATCGCCCTGGCCTCGTCGGGCGCGAAGGTGGTCACCCCCGAGCAGGCGCCGGACCTGCACGCCATGGTCGAGCGGCTCTGCGCCATGTCCGACCTGCCCAAGCCGCGCGTCGCCGTCATCCCCACGGACGTCCCGAACGCCTTTGCCACCGGCCGTAGCCCGAAGAAGTCAGTGGTGGCCGTCACCGAGGGCCTCTGGAAGCGGCTCGACCCGCCCGAGATCGAGGGCGTCATCGCGCACGAGCTCGCCCACATCGCCAACCGCGACGTAGCCGTAATGACGTTTGCGAGCTTCTTCTCGAACGTCGCCTCATTGCTGATCTGGTTCGGCGGCGGTCTCGGCCGCAACCGCGAGGGTCCGCCTATCTGGCTGATCGCGCTCGTCGTCTACTTCGTCAGCTACTTCCTCATCCTCGCGCTCTCGCGCTACCGCGAGTTCGCCGCCGACCGTGGGGCCGCCCTCGTCACGGGCGCGCCGGAGAACCTCATGAGCGCACTGCAGAAGATCGCGAGCGACATCACCCGGATCCCGCAGCGCGACCTGCGCCAGTTGGAGGGGCTGAACGCGTTCTTCATCATCCCGACCAACGTGAAGCGGTCGGCCGCGACGCTCTTCATGACCCACCCGCCGCTCGAGAAGCGCCTCGCGCGCCTGGCCACGATCGCCCAGGAGATGGGCAAGCCGGTTTCGTACTAGGTGGGTCTCGCCAGCGTTCTCTTCGGGGGCCGCAAGCGCCTCAAGGGCGCGAAGCTTGACAAGCTCTTCGCGCTTTCGACCGCGCAGGTCACGCTCGAGACCGAGCTCGGCCTCAAGCCCGCCGGGGTCGCCGCGGTCGTGTCCAAGGCGCTCTCGGCGGGCGAGTTCGTGCGAGCCGAGCAGGAGATCGACGAGCTGCTCGGGGTGGTCGCGCAGACCTCCGGGTCGGAGGTCAGGCGGCGAGACGACACGTACGGCTACCAGTGGCTCGTCGTGCGCGACCGCGACTACGAGGACCTGGTCACGACCGTCCACCTCGTCGCCGGCGAGCTCTCCAGCCGCGGGTTCGGCGAACAGCTCCTGGCGGCTCTCTTCGCCTTCGAGGGCGGCGAGCACCCGACGTACCTGATCTACGGGTTCAAGCGCGGCACGTTCTGGCCGTTCGTCCCCACGGGCGAGGGCCAGGAGCGCGACAACCCCGCGGAGCTGCGGCTCCGCACGGAGCTCGAGAAGGAGCTACCGATCGAGCCCGACCTCACGCGCTGGCTCGGGCTCTTCGACGCGCCGCTCGACTAGAGTCCTCGCTCGTGCGGCCGGACGGCGCACCTTCGAGGGTTCGCGACGCGCTCGCGGGCGGACGGCGTGAGCTCGTCCTCTATCTGGCTGCGGCGGCCGTCTATATCGGGATCGGCGTCGCCGCGCCCGAGTTCCTGTTCTCCTGGGTCGTCGCCGCCGGCTATCTCCTGCTCGCCGTCGTCGCGCTCCCCTTCGTCGTCGGCCGCCTGCGCCGGTGAGCTGGGCCGCCCACGATCTCGAGCCCTACGTCATCCAGAAGGAGCTCGGGAAGCGCGTCGCGTTCGTGCCGCTGCTCGTGGGCTCGTACGCGCCCGACCTGCTCTCCAAGTGGTTCGTGTACGGCGTCACGCTCGCCGGCTTCGAGCTGAAGGCCGACAACCCCGCCCAGTTCCACCGGGGCTGGCCGGGGTTCGGCTTCACCCATTCGCTGACGTTCGGCGTTCTGGTCGGACTGTTGCTCTACCTCGTCTGGCGCAACAAGGTGGTCGCGTACAGCTTCGTGATCGGACACTGGGCGCACGTGCTCACGGACATGGGCGACACGGTCGGAACGATGCTCTTCTTCCCGTTCACCGACCACCTCTTTGCTCTCGGAGCCTGGGCGTACGCCGGGCAGACCGGTCGGTATACGGATGCCGGCGCGTACTTCAGCGGGCTCGGCTTCGTCTGGGACGGCGTGTTCGTCGTCTGGGGGATCCTGAGCTGGCGCGTGCTCACACGCGGCTATTTCAGGACCACGGTGATGGCGGCGGACCCCTTTTGGGGCTGGGCGGGCCGCTACCTCTCGGAGTCGACGCTCGTCGCCCTCTACCGCGCTTCCTTCTTCTATGGCGTCTGCCGCTGGGCGGCGTGGCTCATCTGGGCTCACGTCGTGCGGTCGTTCACCTTCGACCTCCGCTGGGGCGGCCCGCGCTGGGTGCCTCGCGTGTACGCGGACGAGCTGAACTCCGCGCCCGCCTGCAAGTGCCCAGGTTGCTGCTCGATGAAGCCGAGGGTCGGCTTCTACGGCGCCGTCGCCGTCTGCGCCTTCGCAAAGGGGCGCTCGGGCTCGATCCGCCAGGCGCTGCGCGGCGCGCCGGCACGAGCACGGCGGCGGCGTCGGCGGCGCTTCCGGTCCTAGCTCGGCGGGTCGGGGGAAGGATTAGGGTCCCACCGGTGCGCGTCGCCGTCGTAATTGCGGCACTCGCCGCGGTGCTCGCCTCTGCCGCCGAGGCCCGTGTCGCTCCCTCCCTGGACGCGGACGTGGTCGCCGGCCCGGCGCCCCAGCGCGCCGCGCCGCCCACCTGGCCGCCGGGCCGCGAGCGCCCGCTGCTCGTCGTGCGCGGCGGAGATCCCCGCACCGGCAGCGGGCCCGTTCTCCGGTACCTGGTCGAAGTCGAGGCGGGCATCGTCATCGCGCGGCTCGAGTTCGCCCGGCTGGTGCATGCCATCCTCGGCCACCCGAGCAGCTGGGGCGGAACCGGGCGCGTCTCGTTTCGCCGCGTCTCCACGGGCCCGGTGGACTTCCGCGTCACGCTCGCCTCCCCCGGGACGACCGACCGCCTCTGCGCCCCGTACCTCACGAACGGGATCTACTCGTGCGCGAACGGCGGGCGCGCCGTGCTCAACCTCACGCGCTGGCGCCAGGGCGCGAGCGCGTACCGCCACGTCGAGCGCTACCGCCGCTACCTCGTCAACCACGAGGTCGGCCACCTGCTCGGGCACGGCCATCTGTCGTGCACGGCCGGGGCGCGCCTGCGCCGGTGATGATGCAGCAGACGAAGGGGGTCGCCCCGTGCCGGGCGAACCCCTGGCCTCTGTCGTGGGAACGAGGCTGATTTAGAGGGCTCGCCGGAACGAGCGCGGTGCCGCCGGGCCGCGCTGCTCGCCCCGATGCCGCGTCCTCAGTCGCGCCCGTAGCCTCCAGCTACGAACGCTCCCTGCGTCCTTGCCTCGGAACGACCATCACGCCCCGGCGGCGAGCGTCGTTCCGACGATCCCTCTAGGCCGCCGGAATGTCCGGGATGAGCCCCTGATCCGAGAAGAGACGCTGCGTCTCCTCCAGGGTCAGGTCGCTCGGCGGGATGAGGACGTCCGAGGGGTGGAGATCGTCGTCGGCGAGCCGCTCTCCGTCGCCCTGGACGAGGCCCCACATCTCGTCGAGGACGCGGTCGAGCTCGGGCTCGTCGTTCGCATCCGCCGCCGCCTGGGCCTTGTCGTCCAGCTCGTTCAGCTTCGCCAGCAGGCCGTCGTCGACGCGGAACTGGCCCTCGCCCATCAGCCTGACGATCACTGCTCCAGCTCCTTCTTCGCGCCGCCCGCGGCGAGCTCGCCCTTGAGCTTCGCCAGCTCGTCGTCGACCTGGCTCTGGGCCGAGATCTGCGCGAGCTCGCGGTCGAGAGAGGTCTCGCCGGAGGTGAAGTCCTCGAGCGCACCGGCCTCGACGAGCTCGTCGACAGCGGCCGCGCGCGCCTGCATCTGCTCCGTCTTGTCCTGGGCGCGCTGGATGGCGAGGCCGGTGTCGGCCATCTCCTCGCCGATCCCGGTGGCCGCTTCGGTGATCCGCACCTGGGCCTCGGCGGCCGAGTACTGCGCCTTGATGACCTCCTTCTCGCTGCGGAAGGACTCGACCTTGGCGGAGAGGCGCTTCTCGTTCGCAAGGAGTTTCTCCTGCTGAGCCTCGAGGCCGGTGATCTGCTGGTCGAGTCCCTGGAGTTGCGTCTGCGCCACCGTCTTGCGCTCGAGTGCCGCGCGCGCGAGATCCTCGCGACCCGCGGAGAGCGCCGCGCGCGCCTGCTGGTCGAGCTTCGGAAGCTCCTGCTCGAGCTTCTGCGTCTGCAGCTCGAGCCGCTTTTTCGCGGTCACGACGTCCGCGACGCCCCTCTTGACGTTCTGCAGCATCTCGAGCTGCTTCTCGTACGAGTAATCCAGTGTGACCGATGGATCTTCGGCGCGATCGAGGAGCTTCGAGATCCACGCTTTGACCACAGTCGACGTTCGGCTCATGAGGCCGGCCATCCGAATAGCCCTCCCAGTCCGGGTTCCGGTGGCATGCTACCCACGCGATGATCGTCGAGCGGAGCATGGATCCCCAGTGGCTCTCCAACGCCTATCTCGTGGCGGACCGCTCCGGAGGCACCGCCGTCTTCATCGACTCGGGAGCGCCCATCGAGCCGCTGCTGGCGGCCGTCGACCGCCTCGAGGTACACCCGACGTACCTGCTGACGACCCACGCGCACCGCGACCACGTGGCCAACCACGAGCTGCTCGAAGACCGCTACGGCCTGCGTGTGCTCGCGGCGCCCGACGAGGGCATCAACGGCGCCGAGCACCTGGGCCACGGGGAGGTGATCGAGGCCGGCGATCTCCGCATCGAGGCCCTGCGGACGCCCGGGCACACGCGCGGGATGCTCGCGTTCGTGGTCGACGGAGAGGCCGTCTTCACCGGCGACACGCTCTTCACGGGCTCCGTCGGCGGAGCGCAGGAGGGCTTCGACGACCTGCGCCGCTCGATCATGGACGTGCTCATGGGGCTGCCGCACGAGCTCGCCGTCTATCCCGGCCACAGCGAGGAGACCACGATCGGGCGCGAGTACGACGAGAACCCGTTCGTCCGCGTCTGGCGAGGCGCCGACCCCGAGGGGACGGAGCGTGTGCACGTGGAGGGGGCCGAGGCCACGCTCGTGGTCTGGGCGCACGACTACGACGGCGGCGGCAAGGCGTGGGTGCGCTTCCGCGACGGTCACGACGCCGTCATCGGCGGCTCGCGCATCGAGCGTCGCTAGCCCAGGGCTACCCTGTCGGTTCCCATGCTCGAGCCCCCGCAGATCCAGGAGTACGCCGAGGCGAGCACGACCCCGCCGTCCGACCTGCTCAAACGCCTCGCCGAGGAGACGAAGGAGTCGCTGCGCGCGCCGCAGATGCTGACCGGCCCGGTGGAGGGCCGCCTGCTCGAGTTCCTCGTCTTCGCGCTCCAGCCTCAGCGCGTACTCGAGCTCGGCACCTACAGCGGGTACTCGTCGACCTCGATGGCGCCTCTGCTGCCGCCGGGAGGCCACATCGACACCCTCGAGGTGGACGAGACCCACGCGGCCGTCGCGCGGCGCTACCACGAGGAGGCCGGCGTCGCGGACCGCATCACGATCCACCTCGGCCCTGCGCTCGAGACCCTCGAGCGGCTCGAGGGCGAGTACGACCTGATCTTCATCGACGCCGACAAGCTCAACTACCCGGCGTACTACGAGGCGCTCGTGCCCAGGCTCTCGCCGCGGGGGATCATGGCGCTCGACAACACGCTTTGGTCGGGCCGCGTGGTGGAGCCTCCGGAGACGCCCGAGACCGAGATGTTCGTCGAGCTCAACGCCCGGATCGCCGAAGATCCGACGGGTCGTGGCCGTTCTGTTGACGGTGCGCGACGGCGTCACGCTCGTCCGCCGCGCTTAGGGCACGACAGCGGCCTTGAGGAGGTCAGCAGGCGGGTCGGCGAAGAGGCCGGCGACTTGCTCCAGGCCGACCTGGTGCGTGACGAGGCGTTCCCAGGGGTAGGCGCCGCTTGCCAGGAAGGCGAGCGCCGCGCGGACGTGGCGCGGGGTGTGGTGGAAGGCGCCCCTCAGCGTGAGCTCCTCGTAGTGGAGGCGGAAGGTGTCGACGCCGAGCTCGCGTCCACCGAAGAAGACGACCGTACCGCCCGGCCGCACGAGCCCGAGGGCGTCCTGCCACGCCTCGGCAGTCCCGACCGCCTCGATGACGACGTCGGCGCCCGCGCCGTCGCCCGGCACCGCACCGAACTCGCGCGCGAGCTCGCGCCGTTCCGGCCGGCCCCCGACGACGACGACGTTCGCGCCGGCGTCCCTGGCCGCGGCGCAGAGCATCAGGCCGATCGGCCCGGGCCCCAGCACGGCCACCGTCTGGCCGGGCTCGACCCCGGCCCGCTCGACGCCGCGCAGGCAGCACGCGAGCGGCTCCACCATGGCGGCGACCTCCGGCGCGAGCACCGGAGGGACGGGGAGGAGGTTGCGCGCGGCGATCCGCGGGGGCACGAGCAGGAACTCGGCATAGGCGCCGTTGAGGAACGGCGTGAGGTCCTCGCAGAGCGTCTCCTCGCCGCGCCGGCACGGCGCGCACTCCCCACACGGAGCCGAGTTCGCCGCGACGACGCGACGGCCCGTGGCAACGTCGACGCCGCAGAACTCGTGCCCGAACGGGCTCGGCAGATCCGCGAGGAGCAGCGGGTGGCCGCGGCGGAACGCCTTCGCGTCGGTGCCGTCCGTGAGCGCGACCTCCACCTGTACGAGCACGTCGCCCGGGCCGGGCTCGGGGCGCGGGACCTCCTCGACCCTCAGGTCGCCGGGGCCGTGATAGAGAAGTGCCCTCACGGCGTGAAGACGACCTTGACGGCCTCGTGGCTGCGGTAGAGCTCGAGCCCTTCGGCGAAGCGTTCGAGCGGCAGGGTCACCGTGGGGATCGGGTCGAGCTCGGGCAGAACGGCGATCGCCTCCCGCATCGCGGCCGGCGTTGCCGAGCACGAACCGACGAGCGTCAGCTCGCGCCGCAGGACGGCCTCGAAGTCGACCGTGGCCGGGTCGACGAGCCATGAGAAAAGGAGCAGGGTGCCGCCGGGCTCGAGCGCGGCGAGCGCACCGTCGAGGCCACCGTGCGCGCACAGGACCGCGGCCTCGACCCGCTCTCCGTCGGCGGGCTGGGCGCCGTAGCCGAGTGCGAGCTCGAGCCGGTGAGCGAGCGGGTCGGCGGCCAGGACGTCGTCCCCGCGGCGGACGAGCGCCTGGACGAAGAGGAGCCCGGCGAAGCCGCAGCCGACGACGAGGACGCGGCCGCGCGGGATGCGGTCGACCGCCCGGAGCACACAGGCGAGCGGCTCGGCGAACGTCCCCGTGGCGTCGTCGATCTCGTCGGGGAGCAAGATCGTCCGCGCGGCGCTCGCGCGCTCCGCGAAGCCGCCGGGCAGGATCGTCGGCTCCGGGAACCGCTCGCAGGTCGTCTCGTGCCCGGCGCGGCACCGGTCGCACTCGCCGCAGGGCAGGTGGTGGACGAGGGCGGAACGGCGTCCGTCTGCGTTCCTGGCGACGACCTCGTGACCGAGGACGGTCCCCGCGGCCGCGCGGCCGAGCTTCTGGACGTCCGTGCCGCACAGGCCGCACGCGACGACGTCCACCAGCTCGCCCGAACCGTCCGGCTCGGGCACCTCGCCGAGGGCCGGCTGCCCGGCGTCGTCGAGAACGACCGCCCGCATGGCGGCATCGTAGGCGGCGGGAGGAGGGGCGCGGAGGCGGGCCGGACCCGCCTCCGCGCCGTCTGGCCTCAGCTGGCAGCGAGGCCGACGGTTCCGGCGGGAAGCCCGCCGACCGTCTCGATGTGGTCGAGGCTGCCGTCGCCGTTGACGACGAACCCGTTGATTTCGGGAACGCCGGCGGCGAGGGCATAGAGAATCCGGCTGCTCCTGGTCAGCGCCATGTCGATCGGCGTCGCGCCGGTGTCTGCCGTCTTGCCGTCTGCGTCGAGGATCGCCAGGCTGCCGTCGGTGCCGATCCGGTAGCCGGTGATCGAGTTGCTGCCGGTGTTCGTCGTGTACGTGTAGCGGCCGTTCTTGGTCACGACGATCCAGCACGCGGCCGTCTCGGTCGTCTTGACGCTCGCCGAGATCGGCGAGATCGTCCCGTCGCCCGACAGGGAGTACGACGAGACGGCGCTCGCGTCGGGAGCGCCGCCGAAGGCCTCGGAGACGATCAGGAGACCGCGCCTGTCGAAGCCGAAGCCGAACGGAGTCATGCCGGACGAGAGCTGCGCGTTCGGGCCGCTTGCGTAGCCGTGCCGCACCTTGTAGGTGACGATCAGGTTGGTCGCCTTCTCGGTCACGACGAGGTGGCGGCCGTCGGGGCTGAACTCGACCTGAGCCGGGTCCGGGGCCGCACCGCTCAGCGGCCGGGTCGACCCGGGCAGCGGGACGAGCCTGCCCGAAAGCGCGAGGAACCCGCGGATGTTGGCGGGCGTCGTGGCGTTCCCCGCGTTGAGGACGTAGACGATCTTGCCGTGCACGGTGACGCTGATCGGCCTCGCGCCGCCGGACGGATCGACGTCGGCCAGCCGCACCTTGCCGCGGCGGTCGACGTGCAGCAGCGAGAGCGAGTTGCTGCCCGCGTTGACCGCGAGGAGCCGGCGGTCGTCGAGGACCAGCGCTCCCTGCGAGCCGAGCCCGGCACCGGTGCCGTTCCCGCCGGTCGGGACCGTCCCGCGCGCTGTTAGCGAGCCGTCGCGGTCTCGCTCGAAGACTGCCACCGCATTGCCGGACGCCGAGTTTGTGAGCGTGTAGACGGCGCCGTCGCCGCGGCCGCCACCGGACGCCATGGCCGGTCCGGCCAGGGCGAGGAAGGCGGTTCCGACGACGAGCGCCAGGATGATCGATCTGACCCTGTGCATCCCGCTTCTCCTTTGGTTGAAGGCAGCGGGACGCTAGGGCCCAAAGCTTGCGGTCCGGTTGCGCAGTCCTTAGGAGATGCTTAAGCCGGCTGGGGTGGCCGCGGCAGGGTGAAGGAGATCCTGGCGCCGCCCTCCGAACGGTTCTCGGCCCAGATGCGTCCCCCCTGCGCCTCGACGAGCCCGTGCGCGATCGCCAGCCCGAGACCAGCGTGCCCCCCGCCGGTCCTCGATCTGTCGCCCCGCCAGAAGTGGTCGAAGACGCGCTTCATCGACTCTGGTGGGATGCCGTCGCCCGAGTCCTCGACGCTCACCCGCACCTCGTCGTCGAGCGACTCGACTACGACCGCGACGGCGCCGTCCGAGGGCGTGTGCCGGATCGCGTTCGTCAGCAGGTTGAGAAGCACGCGCTCCACCTTGTCCGGCGCGCAGAGGACGGGAGGGTCGCCGTCGATCCGGGCGGCAAGAGTGACGCGTCGCGTCTGCGCCTCGGCCTCGAGGCCGCCGAGGGCGGAGCGGACGACGGCACCGATCGGCGTCTCGAGGAGGTCGAGCGACAGGACGCCGGCATCCAGGCGTGCGAGCTCGAAGAGGTCCTCGACGAGCAGCCCGAGCGCGGCCACCTGACGCCGGAGCTCCGGCACGTAGTGCTCGGGCTCGACGAGCCCGTCCTCGACCGCCTCGAGCATCGCCTGCATCGAGGCGAGCGGGGTGCGGAGGTCGTGGCTCGCCCAGGCGACCAGTTGGGTTCGGGCGTCGAAGAGCTCCTCGATGCTCGTTGCCATCTCGTTGAAGGAGGCGGCGAGCTCAGCCAGCTCGGCCGGGCCGTCCTCGGGCGCCCGGGCGGAGAGGTCGCCGGCCGCGACCGCCGAGGAGGCTCCGCGCACCCGGTCGAGCGCTCCGTGGATCGAGCTGCCGATCAGGAGGGCAGCCCCGAAGGCCGCCGTCGAGCAGCCCGCCGCGACAAGCAGGATCGCCAGGTCGTGGTCGGAGTCGAACATGACGAGGCCCGAGAACAGCACCGCGGCGAGCGGCAGGGCGACAGCGACGAGGCCGAGCCCTGCGAGCTGCAGGCGGACGGTGGGCAGGCGGCGCAGCGCGAGCGCGGCGAGGAGCCCCGCCGTGAGGGTTCCGAGCGCGACGACGATCGCGAACGGGATCACGGCGAGAACCGGTAGCCGACGCCCCAGACGGTCTGGAGGAAGCGCGGGCGCGCGGGGTCGGCCTCGATCTTCTCCCGCAGGCGCCGGACGTGGACGGTCACGGTCCCGGTGTCGAACGCGGCCGCGTAGCCCCAAACCCTGTCCATCAGCTGTTCCCGAGAGAACACCTGCTTGGGATGGCTGGCCAGGAACCAGAGCAGGTCGAACTCGCGGGCCGTGAGTCGCAGGAGCTCTCCCTCGGAGGTGACCTCGCGCGTGCGCGCGTCGAGCTCGAGCCCTTCGAAGGAGAGGCGCTCGGCCTTTGGCACGTGCGGCGACGAGCGGCGCAGCACCGTGCGCACGCGGGCGGCCAGCTCGCGCGGGGAGAAGGGCTTCGTCACGTAGTCGTCCGCGCCGAGCTCGAGGCCGACGATCCGGTCGGCCTCCTCGCCGCGGGCGGTGAGGAGGATGACGGGCAGATCCGACCGCGCCCGGATCCAGCGGCACAGCTCGAGCCCGTCGACTCCGGGGAGCATGATGTCGAGGATCACGAGGCCCGGGGTCTCGCTCTCGACCAGCCGGCGCGCCGTGTCGCCGTCGCCGGCCTCGAGCGTGCGGAAGCCGTCCCGCTCGAGGTAACGCAGCACCACCTCGCGAACGATCGGCTCGTCGTCGACGACGAGGACGGTCGTGCTCATCCCGACATTGTGGGCGACATCTCTTACAGGAGGATGAACTCGCACCGGGCGCCTGGCTACACTATGAGCTGCGCGGGGCTATAGCTCAGCTGGGAGAGCGCCTGGATCGCACCCAGGAGGTCGCCGGTTCGAGCCCGGCTAGCTCCATCAAGGAAGGCCCTGGATCGGGCGGTCCTCTCAGGTACCGAACGAGTAGTCGGCCGTGACCTTGTCCAGCGCACTCTTGAGCAGCGCGAGCTCCTCGTCGGTGAGCTGAGAGACAAATAGCTCGACGACGCCACGGAGATGGACGGGAGCGGTTTCGGCGAGGCGGGCGACGCCCGCATCCGTCAGGGCGACCACGACTCCGCGGGCATCAGCTTCGTCACTGGCTCGCGTGACGAGGCCCTCGTCGACGAGGCGTGCGACGCGGCGCGTCATCCCGGAGCGGGAGCTGAAGGCGCGCGCTGCGAGCTCGCTCATGCGCAGTTCCCCCCCGGCCACCGCAAGCTGGGCCAGCACGTCGAAATCGCCGAGCGAGAGCCCTGTCGCCTGCGCGAGATCGCCGGCCAGCCGGCGCATGAGTGTCGCGTGCGCCTGCAGGAAAGAGCGCCAGGTTGCGAGCGCCCCCGGGCGCGGCGACGCCTCTGCGACGAGTCGTTCGATCAACGCGGCCGAATCAGCCTGGGAATTTACTTGCATATGCAACGTTCTAGAAGGTGATTGCATCTGCAACTATCGCATGCCGAAGCTGACTCATGGAGGGATCATGGCACCGACTGCCGCAGAGGCCCGCTTTACCGCACTACCCGACGAAGAGACGTTGGCTGCCACCACCGTCGCGCTCGAGGAGCATGGGTTTAGCGTCGAGGTCGTCGACGACCTCGACGCAGCTCGCCGCGCCGTCCTCGAGCGCATCCCGATCGGCGCGTCCGTCATGACGAACACCTCAGTGACCCTCGAAGAGACGGGCATCGCGGAGGCGATCAACAGCGGGGGCCGTCACGAGTCTGTACGCGCCGAGCTCCTTGCACTCGACTATCAGACGGAGCGGCGCCAGATGAAGGCGAAGGGCGGACAGCCCGACTTCGCGCTCGGGAGCGTGCACGCGGTCACGCAGGAGGGGACGCTTCTCGTCGCCTCGGCATCCGGAAGCCAACTCGCGCAGTACGCTTGGGGGGCCGACCGGGTGATCTTCGTCGTCGGGGCGCAGAAGCTTGTCTCAACCGTTGAAGCTGGACGGGAGCGAATCTTCGAGCACAGCCTGCCCCTCGAGGACGCGCGCGCATACGCTGCCTACGGGATGAACAGCCACGTCGGCAAGATCCTCGAGATTCGCCAAGAGGATCCAGGCCGCATTCATGTCGTGATCGTGCGCGAGGCCGTGGGCTTTTGAGAACCGCTCTCGAACCGGAGGTCGCCGACGGCCGCGACCACCTGCGCGGCGGGAGCGGGCCGACGCTCGTCGTCTTCGGTGATTACGAGTGTCCCTATACCCGTGCCGCCTATCGCAGCATCCTTCATCTGGAGGCTGAGGAAGTCCCGTTTCGATTCGTCTTCCGCCACTTTCCGCTCGTCGAAATTCATCCCCACGCCCTGGCGGCGGCTGAGGCGAGCGAGGCGGCGCACGCGCAAGGACGCTTCTGGCCGATGCACGATCGTCTGTTCCGTGGCCAGAACGCGCTCGGGCGCGCTGACCTCGAACGCTATGCCAACGAGATCGGACTCGAGGCGGAGCGCTTCCGCCTAGAGCTTGACGCGCATGTCCATCTCGAGCGGGTCGAAGCCGATCGCGAGAGCGCTCTCGCCAGCGGCGCCACCGGCACGCCCACGATCTTCCTCGGCGGGATCCCGTACCGCGACTCCTACGAGCGTAGCGCCCTTCGCCGCGCGCTCTCCGAGAGAGGGAAGAACGAATGACGGACGTCTGCACGCATCTGGACACGATTCGTGTCACTGAGCTGCCCGCGGACATTGCGGGATGCGAGGACTGCCTGCGGATCGGCGGCTGGTGGGTCCACTTGCGCCTCTGCCTCGCCTGCGGGCACATCGGGTGCTGTGACTCCTCGCCGCACCGTCACGCGACGGCGCACGCCCGCTCGTCCCAGCACCCGATCATCCGCTCGCTCGAGCCGGGGGAGGACTGGTGCTGGTGCTACGAGGACGAGATCACATTCCGAGTCGACCTCGCGAGAGCGGGCTTATGAGCGAGCTGCCGGAGCTTGCCCTCGAGCCGTGGGAACCGACGAAAGAGACTCTCCATCTCTGGGCGCAGATCGTTGGCAAGGTGCGCCTGGCCACGACGCCACCGCAGAATCACTGGTGGAACGCCCCGCTCTACATCGACACGCGAGGGTGGACGACGCGTCGGCTGCGCTCCGAGAACCTCGACTTCGACGTCTCCTTCGACTTCGTCGCACACGAGCTCGTCGTCCGCACGAGTACCGGGGAGGTCGACTCCTTCGCGCTCGTAGACGGGCTTTCGGTTGCCGCCTTCCACGAACGCTTCTTCGAGCTGCTCGCCGGCCTCGGGATTGACGTGGCGATCAAGGCCGAGCCGTTCGGAATTCCTATCACCACGCCTTTCGCCGAGGACACCGAGCACGCCTCGTACGATCGCGAGGCGGTGGAGCGGCTTTGGCAGGCGCTTCGCTGGATCGACTGGACGCTGCAGGAATTCGCGGGCTGGTTCTGCGGCAAGACGAGTCCCGTGCATCTCTTCTGGCACGGCCTCGACCTCGCCGTTACCCGCTTCTCGGGCGCGCATGCCCCTGAGAACCCGAACGCCGACCCGGTCACACGCGAGGCCTATTCGCATGAGGTCATCAGCTTCGGCTTCTGGCCCGGCGACCAGAAGGTCCGCATGCCCGCCTTCTATTCGTACACGGCGCCCGAGCCCGCCGGCCTCGCCGAACAGACACTCCGACCGGAGGCCGCGAGCTGGGAGCAGCCTTTCGGCTCCAGCCACCTCGCGCTCCTCTCTTACGACGAGGTGCGAAACTCGCCCGACCCGCGCGAAGCCCTGCTCGAATTTTTGGAGAGCGCCTACCAGGCGGGCGCCACGCTCGCCGGCTGGGATCGCGACGCTCTACGCTCTGCGTGGTGTCCCACGCCCGTTGGGCGGAGGGACCTCATGGGAGGAGATGCTTGAGATGGACGACCCCCAGATCCACGGAACGATCGAAAGCCTCGTCGCCGAAGAGCACGGACTGTGGCAGCGAGAGGCGGCCGGGGAGGCGAGCGAGACCGACCGCCGCCGGCTCGGAGAAATCAGAGCCTCACTCGACCAGTGCTGGGACCTCCTGCGCCAGCGCCGCGCCCGCCGCGATGCCGGGCAGGACCCCGACACGGCCGCGGCCCGCCCACCCGAGGTCGTCGAACGCTACGAGCAGTAGGCTCGGAGGCACGACGCGGTGATCGCGTCGTCGCGGTCGAGTTTCAGACTGTTGCCTTAGTGGTCCCGCCAGCGAGCGCGAGAAGGCGCTCGGATCAGCGCCCGAGGCGGGTGCGGCGACGGATGCCGAGGCGCGCCTGCAGCGCCCGATCCTCCTCGCCGTCCTTGCGGGCCGCCCACACGAAGAGCGCGAGCACGAGGACGATGCTCGCGAACGCGATCACGCTGACGAGGACGAGAGTCACGGTCTCCACCCGGGGTGGATTCCCGTTTTCCCTTCCATGGAATCGTCCGCCGAGCGCTCGACGGCGCACTCGCGCACAGCGTATGACGCGATGCCGGAATTCGGACGCAGATCCAGGCAAGCACGTGCCGGTCGCCACGTGGTTTCATGAACCTGTGTCGCACGGATCCCTCGCCGCCGCCGACGACCATTTGCGCGGCCATGGCTCGCTCGCGCTCCTCCTCCCGGACGGCAGCGTGCTCGGGCCCGAGGACGCCCGCGCCCGCCTGATCGTCCGCTCTCCCGACGCCCTGCGTCGGATCGTCACCGCTCCGGGCGAGCTCGGCTTCGCGCGCGCGTACGTCGCCGAGGAGATCGACATCGACGGCGACGTCTACGCGGCGCTTCCTGTGTTGCTCGAGTTGCCGTCTACTCGCGAGCTCGCGCGGCTCTGGCTCGGAGCCGCGCGGGTGGTCGGTGCGCGGGGACTGCGGCCGCTCGCGCCGCCGCCCGAGGAGGTGAGGCTGCGCGGGCGGCGACACACGCGCTCCCGCGACGCGGCCGCGATCTCGCACCACTATGACGTCTCGAACGCGTTCTACCGGCTCGTGCTCGGGCCGTCGCTCACGTACTCCTGCGCCGTCTTCGAGCGCGCCGACGCGACGCTCGAGGAGGCGCAGACGGTGAAGCACGAGCTCGTCTGCCGGAAGCTCGGGCTGGAGCAGGGAATGCGGGTACTGGACGTCGGCTGCGGCTGGGGCAGCTTCCTCCTCCACGTCGGCGAGCGGCACGGCGTGCGCGGCGTAGGCGTCACCATCTCCGAGCGGCAGGCCGAGCTCGCGCGCGAGCGCGTCGCCGAGGCCGGGCTCGGCGATCGGATCGAGATCCGGCTCGCCGACTACCGGGACGTCAACGACGGGCCCTTCGACGCGATCAGCTCGATCGGCATGTTCGAGCATGTCGGCCTCGCGCGGCTCGGGGTCTACTTCACGCGCCTCCACGAGCTCCTGCGGCCAGGTGGTCGCCTTCTCAACCACGGCATCGCGCGGCCGCCCGGCCGCCGGCCGATCCGAAGGAACACCTTCGTCGGCCGGTACGTCTTCCCGGACGGCGAGCTGCACGAGGTCGGCGCCGTCTTGTCAGCCGTCCAGAAGGTGGGCTTCGAGGTGCGCCACACCGAGAGCCTGCGCGAGCACTACGCCCTCACGCTGCGCGCCTGGGTGCGGAACCTGGAGGCGAACTGGGACGAGGCGGTTGCCGAGGTCGGCGCCGCCCGCGCGCGCATCTGGCGCCTCTACATGGCCGGCTCGGCGCTCGGCTTCGAGGCTGGCCGTCTCCAGGTGCACCAGGTCCTTGCCGTGCGGCCGGCCGCTGGCCGGAGCGGCATGCCGCTCACGCCCGGCCGCTGGCGTTGAATGGCCTCCCTAGTAGGTCGCCGCGGGAAAGCGCCTACGCGGCCGTCGCGAGGATGCGCTCCGCGTTCTCCGCCGAGAAGAACTCGGCAGGCGATGTCACTCCTGCAGCGACACGCGCGAATCCGTCCATTGCTTCCTGGCTCCTGCTGACCGCGCTCAGCAGCTGCTGCCTCTCGGGCGGGGGAGGCCCGAGCGCCGCGAGCTCGGCCGTGAACTCGTACATCGGCAGGACCTGCGCGTCTCGTCGCGCCTGGTAGTCGCCCAGCGCGTTCTCGAAGCTGCGCCGGCCGGCGAATGCCTCGTCGAGCGCCGTTGCGCACAGCTCGGCGTCGCGGAAGGCGTCGTGGATGCCCTGGGCCGTGATGAAGTCCTTGTTGTAGCCCGCGTCGCCGACCAGCGCCCATCCCGCGCCGAAGGGCTTGCGCAGGTATCCGCGGACCGACGTGCCGACGAAACGCTCCTCGCGCTTGGCGGCTCGAACCCGGTCGGCGAATGCGGGGGCGGCGATCTCGAGCGTCTCGAGGTAGGTCCCCTCGATGTCCCGTCTGACGGCGTCGAACTCGTCGATCGAACGACCTGCGATCACCAGCGTCAGGTCGTCGTTCGTCGGCCATGCCGCATACCCCACGCCGGGGCGGATCGCGGTCTCGAAGCGGCCGCTCATCGGCAGGCCGCTCCAGTAGGTGTAGTAGCTCACCTGCAGCTGCGGCTTCACGTTGTACTCCTGGGCGCCGACCGCGTCGGCAACGAGCGAGTAGCGGCCGTCGGCTCCGATGACAATCCGAGCGAGCTCGGTGACGGTCCCTCCGCCCTTGCTGTGGCCGCGAATGCCGACGACACGACCATCTTCGACGACAAGGCTCTCCACCGTGAACCGCTCACGAACTTCTGCTCCTGCCTCGGAGGCAGCGTCGACGAGCAGCTTGTCCAGCGCCGTTCGCCTGGGTGCGTAGGCGACCGGCGTCTCATCCGTACCCGGCGTGCCGGAGATCGTGAACGGTCCGAAGTCGAACGCGTAGGTGTCGATCGCCGGGCTGCCCGTCGTGACGACGGAGTCGAGGAGTCCCCAGCGCTCGAGCGAGGCCACCCCCGGAGGATGGACGAGGTGCGTGGAGATCGTGTCGCTCGGGAACGTCGCCCGGTCGACCAGCAGGACCCGGTGGCCCAAACGGGCGAGCAGCATCGCCGTCGGCGACCCGGCGCAGCGTGCCCCTACGACAATGGCGTCGTATGTCTGGTTCATGGCTCCTCCTTCGGCGGGGTGCGGTTTCCCGTCCGACAGTAGGAGCCGTGAGGGGCCGGAACTTCGGAGGAACCACGCAACTTCCGCCGTTGGGCGCGTTGGGTGGTTCTACTCAGAGGAGCTGGTGCTCGTAGGCGAACGCGGTGGCTGCGGCGCGCGTCGAGACGCCGAGCTTGCCGAAGATGTTGCTGACATGCCGCTCGACGGTCCTCTCGCTGAGGACCAGCTCGCGGGCGATCTCCTTGTTGGTCTTGCCGCTCGCGACATGGCGGAGCACCTCGAGCTCTCGTGGGCTCAAGCCGTGGGGGCGCTTCGACTGGCCAGATGCCAGCAGCTTGTCGACACGGATCACGTCTGGGCCCGCACCCAGCTCCTCGAAGATCGCGCGCGCGGTCTCCAGCTCGAGTTCTGCCGCGTCGCCATCGCCCACCCGGTGGCAGGCCATCCCGAGTAAGACGCGAGTGCGCGCCGCCTCGTACGGCGCCTCGATCTCCTGCCACGTGCTCAACGCGTTCCGGAGCGAGCTCAGGGCAGCACGTGCGTCGCCCTCGGCGAGCGCCACCGCTCCAGCGGCGTGCGCGGCCAGCGCTCCCAGTAAATCGCTGGCGCGCGTGTCCGCAAGCTCGTCCAGCTCGCGCGAGGCGCCGCGCGCTTTCTCGAGGTCGCCCACGGCCAGCATGATCTCCACGCAAGCCGGCAGCAGCCTGGCACGCTGGAGAGGCTCGTCCGTCTCATCCGCCACGCGCCCGATCGCGGCGGCGGCGGCGGGGCCGTTGCCCTGAGCCAGCCGCAAGAGCGCCAAGCCGGGCTGCGGCTCCAAGCCGAGCCGGCTTGCGCCGCGGTAGGCGTCCTCGGCAGCTGCGAGATCCCCTTGCAGGCGCCGAATCTCCCCTTGCAGGTAGAGGGCGCTCCCTGCGCGGCGCTGGTTCAGCACGCCGCGGCGAAGGCGCTCACCGGCTCGCTGCACCTCTTCCAGAGCAGTCCGCCAGGCTCCCTGGAGCTGCATCACCTCGGCGCGGTGCACCAGGCACACGCCGGAGTGCGCGACCATGTCCGGCTGGCGGTCGCACCACTCGGTCAGGGCAGCGGTCCACTCGCGGGCTCGGCGTGCCTCGTGCGCCTGCTGACAGAACGCGATCGTGTTGCAGTAGACGATGCCGGCGACGATCGGCGACAGCTCGCCGGTCGTGACGGTCACCATGGTCTCGTCCACGAGCCGAAACCCGTCCTCGGTTCGTCCCTGACGCACGAGGGTGTGGCCTTGCGCCATCCGCGCGATCGTGACGAGGTCCGGGTCCCCGTAGCGCTCGCCGATCCCGAGAGCCTCCGTCCAGATTGCATATGCGGCGTGGGCGTCACCGCTCGCATCGGCCTGGAGTCCGACGGGTATCAGGAGGTAGCCGCGCTCGACGCAGTCATTGCCCTCCCGGTCGAGCAGTCGGTCGCCGCGGCCGAACCAGCCGGTCGCACGGGCGCTTTCCCCGCGCATCAGCAGGTTGTGCCCGATCCACCAGGTGCAGCGCGCCGCGCCGGGAACGTCGCCGGCATCCAGGTGGGCATGATGAGCACGCTCGAGAGTCTGGATGTAGTCGTCGTCCCGCCCCAGCATGTATGCCGAGCGCGCCAGGAGCTCCAGGTCCTGCGGTCCCAGGAGATCGTCCTCGTCGGCGCGTGAGAGCGATTCGTAGGCTTCCGGCCACGCGCCCTTCGCGTACGACGCGCGGCCGCGTTCGAGTGTCTCGCTCGTCATTTCGGGATTCCGGTTCATGCGCGGTCAGAGTAACCGCGCGCTCGCGGGTCGTCGTGCCACCCGCACGGAAGTTTCCTGGCCGCTGACTCCTCGCGAGCGCTCGGAGGCGTGTCCCCGCGCACACGCCGCTGAGCCGACAGAATGTCGGCAGAGGAAATCGTGAAGCACAACTCTGGGCTCGGAAGCGCCATTGACGCGGCGGAGCACGTGGACCGCGGGCGCCAGGCGTACGCCCGCCAAGCGTGGGGCGACGCCTACCGGGCGCTCTCCCTCGTCGATCGGGAGGGCGACCTGGAGCCCCAGGATCTCGAGCTTCTCGCCACGTCCGCATACCTGCTCGGACGCGAGGACGAGTGGCTTCGCGGCCTCGAGCGTGCTCACCAGCTCTACGTGAAGGCCGGCGACATCCCGGGGGCGCTGCGCTGCGCGTTCTGGATCGGCACGGGCCTCGCGCTCCGCGGTGACATTGGCGGCTCGACTGGTTGGGGGGGTCGTGCACTGCGGTTGCTCGAGCAGGGGGAAGAGGACACCGTCGAGCACGGCTACATGCTGTTCCCGCTCGTGATGCAGCACGAGGCGGCCGGGGATCTGGTAGCGGCCTGCGACGTGCTCGGCGAAGCCGCCAGGATCGGTCAGCGATTCGGCGATGCAGACCTCTTCACGCTTGCCGTGTACCTACGCGGGCAGAACCTGCTGACTCTCGGGCGCATTCAGGAAGGCCTCGGTCTCCTGGACGAGGCCATGGTGGCGGTCACGACGGGACAGCTCTCCCCGATCCCGACCGGTCTCGTCTATTGCGGCGTGATCGAAGCCTGCCAACGGACATACGAGCTGCGCCGCGCTCGCGAATGGACGGCGGCCTTGACGCGGTGGTGCGCCGAGCAGCCCGATCTCGTGTCCTTCACGGGACGCTGCCTGGTGCACCGCGCAGAGATCATGCAGCTCGACGGCGCCTGGCCGGAGGCTCTGGACGAGGCCCGCCGTGCAGGTGAGCGATCGGGGATGACCGAGATTGGCGGCGCCGAGGCTCTCTATCGCCAGGGGGAGATCCACCGCCTGCAGGGTGAGTTTGCCCACGCCGAGGAGGCATACCGGGGAGCGAGCCGGTTGGGGTTGGAGCCCCAGCCGGGCCTGGCCCTCCTACGTCTGGCCCAAGGGGAGCAGGACGGCGCGGCGGGGGCGATCCGCAGGGCGATCGGCGAGGCAAACGAGCCGCTCCGGCGCGCGGGCCTTCTTCCTGCGTACGTCGAGATCATGCTCGCCGTCGGCGCGCTAGACGAGGCGCGGCGGGCCAGCGGCGAGCTGGATGAGTTCGCCCGGGATCAGCCGGGAGGGATGCTGGGAGCGTTGAGCTCACTGGCGCGAGGTGTGGTCGCCCTCGCGGACGGCGAGCCCTGGGTCGCCCTGGTCGCCGCGCGCGAGGCGTGTCACGCGTGGCAGGAGCTCGGCGCGCCGTACGAGACGGCCCGCGCCCGCGTGGTTGTCGCTCTCGCCTGTCGGAAGCTCGGGGATGCGGACGCGGAAGAGCTCGAGCTGGACGCCGCGCGCCTCGCCTTCCAGAGGCTCGGCGCGATCCCCGATGTCGCGCGAGTCGAGCGCCTGGGACGATCAGCGCCGGAGACTCCGGGAGGGCTGACCGCGCGCGAGGTCGAGGTGCTTCGCCTCGTTGCGAGCGGCAGGACGAACCGGGCGATCGCCGAGGAGCTGGTCATCAGCGAAAAGACCGTCGCGCGTCACATCAGCAACATCTTCACGAAGCTGCGCATCTCGTCGCGCTCGGCCGCCACTGCTTACGCGTACGAGCACGACCTCGTGTAGCGGCCTACACAGAAATACCCATGCGGCAGGTGCCGTGACTTGGGTGGTTTTCCCGAAGCGCCCGGCGCTCCTGCTTCGTATCGTCGTGGGCCATGACGACCGAACGATTCGAAACGGTCATTGTCGGCGGCGGTCAGGCTGGCCTCGCCGTCGGCTACCACCTGAAGGAGCACGGGCGGCAGTTCGTGATCCTGGATGCGGCCGAGCGGGTCGGCGATTCCTGGCGCCGGCGCTGGGACTCGCTTCGGGTCTACACGCCAGCCCGCTACTCGGGCCTGCCCGGCCAGCCGTTCCCGGGCCCCGGCTTTTCCTACCCGGGAAAGGACGACGTGGCCGACTACCTCGAGGCCTACGCCGCGCACTTCGACCTTCCGGTGCGCACGGGCGTCAACGTCGACGGGATCTCGAAGAACGGCAGTGGCTATGTAGTCGCCGCCGGTGAGCGGCGCTTCGAGGCCGACAGCGTCGTGGTCGCTTCCGGCGCCTACCACGGCCGGAAGGTTCGTCCCTTCACCCACGAGCTGGATTCGGGCATCTACCAGCTCGAATCGACCGGGTACCGGAACCCGTCCCAGCTGAAAGAGGGCGGCGTCCTCGTCGTGGGCGCCGGCAACTCGGGGGCCGAGATCGCCCTCGAGGTGGCTCGTGCACACCCGACCTGGCTCTCGGGCGGGCACCCGGGCAGCGAGCCGACTCGAGCCGGCAGCCTCCCGGACCGGCTGCTCATGCCCCTCTTCTGGTTCCTCATTACGCACCTGCTCACGGTGAGGACGCCGATCGGCCGCAAGATCCAACCGAAGGTCAAGGAGGGGACCCCGCTCGCGCGGGTGCGGCCCAAGGACCTCGTAGCCGCCGGGGTCGAGCGCGTGCCGAGGACCGTGGGAGCCCGCGAGGGTCGTCCGGAGCTCGAGGACGGGCGCGTGCTGGACGTGGCCAACGTGATCTGGTGCACGGGCTTTCGCGCCGACTTCGGGTGGATCGATCTCCCCGTCTTCGGCCAGGACGGGGAGCCGGTGCACGACCGCGGCGTCGTCGAGTCGGCGCCGGGCCTGTACTTCGTCGGCCGCCCCTTCCTCTACGGGTTCACGTCGTCGTTGATCGGCGGCGTCGGGAGGGATGCCGAGCACGTCGTCAGGCACATCGCGTCGGCGGGGTCGAACGGCAGACGCGATTGAGAGAGAAGAAGCCGATGTTCACTCGTCATCGGTCAGCGCTCGGAGCGCAGTCCTAAT